>NZ_CAXTEF010000028.1:0-57672 GCF_964243305.1 uncultured Hymenobacter sp. | reverse complement strand
CCTCTTGCAAAACCTACCTTAGCGTACTGTCCGTTTTTACTAGACCACCCCAGGACATCACCCGTTGAGCTATTCCAGTCTTCATTAGCTGTCGGTGAAGACTAACCCTACGGGGTGTTGGCTGGGGCAGTTGGGTGGGCTTGCAGCCAGCACCGGTACTGCCTGACTTCCGCATTCGCGCCGCCGCCCGCAGCGCCCGCCTGCGCGGGGTGACCGGCACGGCGGCCGGGGTGGCGGGTTGCGTGGCCGGCACATCCACTTCAGGGCGGGCGCCCACGTAGGTGTGGCACTCCTTGGCGAAGTTCTGCCGGCATTGCTCAGCGTCCAGTTCGTACACGCTGCCGAGGTAGCAACTGTCGAGCAGCAGGATGAGCAGACGAAACAGGAGGCGGGTGGACATGGCCGGCGGCGGCGCCCGACAGAAGTGGGCGAGACCTGGCCGGGGCCGGGCTCAGGAGGCGCTGTGGCAGTAGCTTACCCGCGTCCAGCTGCTGCGGTAGAGCGGCGGGCTCAGGTCGTTTCGGGGCGGGTGGAGCCATTTTTTATGCAGCGTGCGTGAACATCAAAATGCCCGCTGGCAAACTGCCAGTGGAATTTTTTGGGAATAGCAAAACGGCTGGCTCATATCCTGAACGCAGGCCTCGGGGCTTCGCGCAGCACGACCGAAAATGTGCTAGTACGCCTGATACAGCGCGGCAATTCCGGTTCGTGCCGTAGCTTGCTGAGCCAACCCCCTACTCCGGTTGGCTTGCTGGTATGGCTTCTTTCTACGCGGAGTTGCAGGTGGCGGGCCACACCTACCCGGTGCGGCGCTGCGACTACTCGTTCACGCAGGCTACGGACGCGCGGGGTCGGGTTAATGCCAAGGTCCGGCACGGGCTGGTGCAGCTGCTGCTGGACGTGCCCGACGATGATTTTCTGCCGGACTGGGCCAACACCCCCTACAAGCCCCTGCCGGGGCGGGTGGTGTTTTACGAAACCCAGGGCCGCACGGCGCGGGAGACCCTCTCCTGGGAAGCAGGTAACTGCGTCGGCTACCGGGAAGACTTTCAGAGCGGCAGCATCGAGGACGGCGCCTACGTGTGCCACGTCACCATTACCGCCCCGAAGCTGACCATGCAGGCCGGCCAGGTATCTGCCGCCGGTTGCGGGCACGCACGGCAGCCCGCAGCAGGGACTTTTTAACAATCCTTTCATCCTCACGCCGTCGGCTACCCCTACGGTCTCTCCGCCTGCGGTGCCGCCGTCGCCGGTGCTGGCTCGCATCGCGGCGGCCCTGCTGCGGGTGCTAACCAGCGCCCCAGCCATGACGGCGGCCCTGGTGTTCATGTCGAACAACAGCCGGGACGACCCCGGCTATAAATCGGAGTGGGACTTTGGCCGGCTCTCGCAAGTGCCGACCGACAAGGACCGCGCCCGCCTGGCTTACCTGGAAGCCGAGCGCGAGCACCGGGCGCTGACCAGTGAAGAAGATGAGCTGGTCACGCTGCTGGCTGTGGTGCGCAAGGTGCACCTGGGTGGTCCTACTTTCTTGCCCATCTACTACGCTGAACAAGCCCGAATAACCGCCGAAGCGCGGGCGATGGATGCGAACCGCAACGGGCATTCTTACGCCGAACACGGTGCGCACGTCACGCCTGCACAGCACGAGACCCGCCTCCGTACCGGGCGAAAGCCGTCCGGCGTTACGCCTGTGAAGCCTGATGGCACTTCCGATATCCCGACTAAATCAGCAAGCTTTGAATCGGATGCCAAGCACCTGGAGACGCTCCGGCTCGCCGACCGGCAGTTGCAGACCGAGAAAATTAACTCAAAGGGCGAGTTGAAGAAAAAGGTCGTTTAACATCCGCATTCGGCTTAGGAAACCGAGCGCGCAATCTTGCGCATGGCCGCCGGTGAATCCCCAAACTTGCACAGCGCCTCGCAGTGCTGGCGCAATTCCGAAAATAGGATGTAGTGGATGACTGCCCCCGCTGCCCGAATCGACGGCCGTAATGACTGTGCTTGTACCTCTTTTTCGCGGGCGTCAGGCACCACCAGGTACAGCGCTGTCTGTTGCTCCGGTATCGAAAACGCCAGGTCCGTCAACCGCAGGATGCCAGAGTAAATATTACGTGCTTTTCTCAACCTCAAAAGCAGCTACAACGCGACTGGTGCCGGGCGCTAACCACACAATGTCAATCAGCCGAATGGTCGCGGCTACATCGGCCGGCACCGGCAAATCAGGGTGCTGGTCGAGGCAGAGAAACGAGAGTTTTTGGCCGTGGCAAAGACGGCTGCGGTCATTGATGGCCGTCGCCACGTCGCAGCCCAGCACCTTGCCGATGCGCAGTAGGTGATGCTGCATCTCAGTGTGCTGGTTCTGCTCCTGAGCTTCGGTCTGCACTTCCTGGTGCCGCTTGCGGGCCTGCTGCTGGTATTCCATTCCGGTTACCGCACCCGCCGCGGGAAGACGTTTCACCCGATGGGCGTGCAGCGCCTGTTGCCCAAATCAGCCGAATAATCCAGCGCTACTCGAGCGTGAGGGCACACACGCCGGGCCGATGCAGGAACTCCCCATCATCGAAGTACAGGTCTGTGTCGCTTTCGTTGCCTACGCAGGCTAGCACGTAAATATCACCCGGCACATTCAGCGCCACGCGCAGGTCCTCGTAGTGGCTGAGGACAACGACGCCGAGCTGTCGAATCTCGCTGGCGACGCAGTTCTCGTTTTTGTCAAAGACCACCAAGTGAGTATAGGCCAAGGGCACGCTTTCGCCCATACGCGTCAGGTTAGGCAGGCCGCCACGGGCTCAGCGGCTGGGGAGGGGGCCGCCCGTCAAAAAGCCACTTTGTCGTTGAAACGCGTGGGGAAAAGCTAAAGCTGGCGGCGGAGTTTAGCAGGAGACGACTGATTGGGTGAGGTCGGCCAGGGCAGCGGCCACCCGCGCGGGTGCCTCCAGCGGCAGCAGGTGCCCGGCACCGGGCACTTCTTCGAACTGGGTACCGGCGGGCAGCCGGGGCAGCGTATGTTGCCGCTGGGTGGCGGGCGGAATGGCTTGGTCGGCGGTGCCGACCAGCAGGCGGCAGGGTACGCCGGGCGGCATCAGGGCAGTCAGGTCCTCGCGGGAGCCGCCGGTCAGCCAGGCCACCCAGGCGGCCGGCGTGGTGCGCAGGTTGTCCTGGATGATTGACGCACGGTCAGCGGCGGTCAGCGGCGCGGCGGTGATGCGGGCCAGGGTTTTCGCCGCCGCGGCGGGCTGGCCGCAGGCCGTCAGGCTGGCCGCACGGTCGGCGTCGGTCATCGGCTCCGGGCCGGGCGGCGAGGGTGAGAGCAGCAGCAGGCCCCGCAGGCCGGGCAAGGAATGCGCGGCGGCCAGTGCGATTTTGCCGCCCATGCTGTGGCCCAGCAGCAGGAAATGCGGAAGCTTGTGCTCGGCGATATAGCCCATCAGCCAGGCCACGTAGCTGCCTACCGAGTAGTCAAAGCCGGCCGGCGCGGCCTGGCCGCCGAAGCCGGGCAGGTCGGGCGCCAGCAGGGCCTGACCGGGTGGCAGCAGCGGGCGCAACAACTCAAATTCCCGGCCGGAGCCGGCCCAGTAGTGCAGGGCAACGATAGCAGGTAGCATGAGGCAGGGCGGAGGCTTAACCGGCCGTAGAATCTGGGTAGTGCGGCGGCTCCGCAGTAACCGCGGACCTCGCCCCTTGGTTGGCCAAGTATGGGCGGAAGTGCCGGAACAAAGCCGCCGCCAGCCACATGGCGGCCGGCGGGGCCAGCAGGTACACCCACAGGCCGGTGTAGTCGCGGGCCGCCGCGGCCGACGCCAGGCTGCGCAGCGGGTTCAGGCTCATGCCCGAGAGCGGTGACTCCCAGATAACGTAGATGGCCACCAACGCCGCCCCCAGCCCGCCCGCAACCTTGTGCAGCCGCGCCGAATGCAGCGCCAGCAGCAAGACCAGCACCAGCACTAGGGAAATGACAAACTCGGCCCCAAAAGCCAGCAGCGAACCGTCGGGGCCGGGCCGGGTGGTGCCGAAGTGGACGCTGGGGTGGCTGTAGTAGCGAAACAGCAGGGTTTTGAGCAGCCACACCGACCCGAAGCCACCCCCGGCCTGAGCCAGCCCGTACCAGAGCGCATCGGCCCGGCTTATCTTGCCCAGCTGCCAGAAGGCCAGCGTCAGGGCCGGGTTGAGGTGGGCGCCGGAGCGCTGGCCCCAGGGGCTGTAGGTGATGCCCGCGATGACCAGTCCCATGCCGATGCCCAGCGGCACCCGCCGCAGCGCCTCGCCCACGCCGCGGCCGGCCAGCGCTTGGTGCAGCGCCGAAGCGGGATGCTCCAGGGCGATGGAAAACAGGCCCGCGCACACTACAAACACGGCCAGCCCCGCGGCCTCAGTCAGGTAGTGGGGCCAGTGCTGCCGCAGGGCCGCCGGCAGTTCGGCGCGTAAGGACATGGAGTGAAGGGAGAAGGTGAGCGGAAGCGACGGACGGGCTTGCACGGATAAGCCGCGTTGTTTCCGCGTGGGCATCAGCAAAGTGCGGCTTACCCTTTACTCCCCCAGAGACGGTTGCGTTCAACGGCCCGGCGCAAAAACCTGGGCGCTGCCCTGGCAGTATGCCATGACGCAGCTCAGCTGGTTTCCACCCTCCCACGCCTTTGTCCTATGCCCGCCGCCAAGAAAACGCCCACCGCTCCCAAGCGCCCCACGGCCGCCGACTTCAAGGCCGCGGCCGAGAGGCTGCCCTACCCTGCCCGGCAGGCCGACATGAAGCTTCAGCCCGCTACGGAGCTGAATAACTACCGCGCCGCCGGCAAACTGACCGGCAAAGTGGCCCTCATCACGGGCGGCGACTCCGGCATCGGGCGCGCCGTGGCCCTGGCCTTTGCCAAAGAGGGCGCCGACGTGGCCGTTCTCTTCAACGAAAACGTCGAAGACGCCCAGGAAACCCAGCGCTTGGTGGAGCAGGAAAAGCGCCGCTGCCTGCTCCTGCAACTCGACGTGCGCGAGCGGGAGCAGTGCAAGCAGGCCGTGCGCCGCACCCTGGCCGAGCTGGGCGGGCTCAACATCCTGGTGAATAACGCCGCCTACCAGATGGCGCAGGAGAAGTTCGAGGACATCAGCGAGGAGCAAATCCGCCGCACCTTCGACACCAACATTCTGGGCTACATCTGGCTGGCGCAGGCCGCCATTCCGCATCTGCAAAAGGGCGACAGCATCATCAACACCGGCTCCATCGTGGGCATTACGGGCATCCCGATTCTAGTCGATTATTCGGCCAGCAAGGCCGCCATCCACGCCCTGACCAAGTCGCTGGCCCTGTACCTGGGCGAGCGGGGCATCCGGGTGAACTGCGTGGTGCCCGGCCCGGTCTGGACGCCCAACATCCCGGCCACCATGCCGCTCGAAGAGATTGAGAAGTTCGGCCATGAAGTTGCCCTTAAGCGCCCCGGCCAGCCCGAGGAGCTGGCCCCCGCCTACGTGCTGCTGGCCTCGCAAGACGGCTCGTTCATGACCGGCTCGCTCGTGCACGTGACCGGCGGCAAGCTCAGCAGCGACGAGTAGGGCAGGGGTCTGGGCGCCCTGACCTGGCCGAAACAATAGCCCGCCTACCCCCTTGTTCTCTTTATGAGCTATCCTTCCGGTACCGTGCGGGCCCTGCTCGCCACCGAGCACGTGACGCCCGCCACTCGCGCGGCCGTGCAGGCCCGCCTGGCGCCCCCACCCTACGCGCCCCGCTTCCTGGAGCCGGCCGCCTACGCGCTGCTGCGCGCCGTGGCGGCCCGGCTGTTTCCGCAGCCCGAGCGCGAAACGCCCATCGAGCTGGCTCCCGGCCTGGACCAGCGCCTGGCCGAAAACGGCAGCGATGGCTGGCGCTACGACGCCCTGCCCCCCGACGGCGAGGCGCTGCGCCTGGGTCTCGCTGGCCTCAATGAAACCGCCCAGGCCCTGCACCAGCGTCCTTTTGGAGCCCTGAGCGCCGAG
The DNA here is from genome assembly GCF_964243305.1 of uncultured Hymenobacter sp. Taxonomy (GTDB): domain Bacteria; phylum Bacteroidota; class Bacteroidia; order Cytophagales; family Hymenobacteraceae; genus Hymenobacter. The sequence goes on along the minus strand of NZ_CAXTEF010000028.1, from coordinate 51,708 downwards.
GACCAGGACGCCGTGTTGCGCGCCGTGCAAACCGGCCACTGCCCCGGCGCCACCTGGCAAACGCTGCCCGCCGCCCGCTTTTTCGAGGAACTGCTGGCCGAACTGACCGAGCTGTACTACTGCCACCCGCTGGCCCAGGAGGAAATCGGCTACGCTGGCCTGGCCGACCAGCCCGGCTGGACGGCCATCGGCCTCGACGAGCGCGAAGACCGCGAGCCGGCGGAAACGCCAAGCCAGCCAGGAGCCTGATTCCCTACCCCCCTCCGAAAAGACAAGCTCCGTCCTTGCCTCCTGATTTAGAAACTGCCGCGCTGTTTTATGCTTACTAAATTAAACTCCGCTGCCCCGCCCGCCGCCGGAGCCCTTTTTGACGAAGAAGTGGACTGCGTGGTGATTGGTACCGGGGCGGGCGGCGCCCCCCTGCTGGCCCGGCTGGCGCAGGCGGGCCTGCGCGTGGTAGCCCTGGAGGCCGGCGCCTGGCACAACCCCGCCAAAGACTTCGCCACCGACGAGCACGCCCAGAACTTCCTGTTCTGGAACGACGAGCGCCTCAGCGCGGGCCGGGACCCGGTGTCTTTCGGCAAAAACAACTCTGGCATCGGGGTCGGGGGCTCAACGCTGCACTACACGGCCTACACCCCGCGCGCTCAGCCCGACGACCTGCGCCTGCACACGGACTTCGGGCAGGGCGTGGACTGGCCTCTGGACTACGCCGATTTGGCGCCGTACTACGACGAGCTGGAGCACTTCCTGGGCATTTCCGGCCCGGCCGCCTACCCCTGGGGGCCGCCCCACGCCCGCGCCTACCCGCTGCCGCCGCTGCCGCTCAACGGCGCGGCCCAGCTCATGCAGCGCGGGAGCGAGAAGCTGGGAGTGCGCACCGCACCGGCGGCCAACGCGGCGCTCTCGGCCCGCTACTACCAGGAAGGGGTAGGCTGGCGCGAGGCCTGCACCAACCGTGGCTTCTGCCAGGCCGGCTGCTCGGTGGGAGCCAAGGCCAGCATGGACGTGACCTTCGTGCCGCTGGCCGTGCGGCACGGGGCCGAGGTGCGCCCCGGCAGCTTCGTGACGGAGATAGCGCGCGACAGCCGGGGCCGCATTACCGGCGTGGTCTACGCCCAAAACGGGGAGCGGAAGCGGCAGCGCTGCCGCTACCTGTTTCTATGCGCGGGCGCCGTCGAAACCCCGCGCCTGCTGCTGCTGAATGACTTGGCGCTCAGCAGCGGACAAGTCGGCCGCAACTTTATGGCCCACACCGGCCTCCAGATTTGGGGCACTTTCGAGGAAGTTGTGCGGCCCTACAAGGGCATTCCAGGCGCTCTGATTTCGGAGGATACCCACCGGCCCGCGGACGCAGACTTCGTGGGTGGCTACCTGCTGCAAAGCATCGGCGTGATGCCGGTTACGTTTGCCGGGCAGGCAGCGCGCGGGCGCGGGCTGTGGGGCTCCGCGCTGCGCGACTACATGAAGAACTACAACCACGTGGCCGGCATCAACATTCTGGGCGAGTGCCTGCCCCACGCCGATAACTTCCTGGAGCTGAGCACCGAAAACGACGCCCGCGGCTTGCCCAAGCCCCGCATTTACTTCACTAATCAGGCCAACGAAGTTCGCCTGACGGCCCACGCCGACGCGCTCATGCGCCGGCTCTGGGAGGCCGCCGGTGCCCGCGACATCTGGGCGTTTCCGCGCAACGCCCACGTCATCGGCACGGCCCGCATGGGTTCAAGCGCCGCTGACGCGGTGGTCGATGCCGACGGCCGCGCTCACGATGTGCCCAACCTCTACATCTGCGACAACTCGGTTTTCCCCAGCGCCCTGAGCGTGAACCCAGCCCTGACCATCATGGCCCTGAGCCTGCGCACGGCCGACCGGTTTCTGGTGGAGCGGCGGCGGGAGGGGTAGGGGCAGGGCTTAGCTGCGCTGTCCTTCGGTTATCCCCGCCCGGATGTTCGTCCCGCCGGCATCGTGACCTGACAACTTTCTCGAAGCTTAACTATATTCTTCCACGACGGGCGGGGACAATCCCCGCCCCTATCTCATGCATCCATGCCCAAAGGTTTTCTAATCCATGTCAAGCAGCACTTCGGCGACCAGGGCTACGCGGGCGACGAGTACGGCGGGGCCGGCGGCCACGACGGCTCCGGCCTGCCCACTGGCACGCCCGGCAACTTCATGTTTGCCACCGGCATCGAGTGCTCCTACCCCACCATCGACCAGGGCCAGACCCGACGCGACCTGCTCGAAGAGTGCGGCCACTACGACCGCTGCGAGGAAGATTTGGGGCTGGTGCAGGCACTGGGGTTGAGAGTGCTGCGCTACGGCCTGCCCTACTACAAAATCCAGACGGCGCCCGGCCGCTACGACTGGACCTTTGCCGACCGCGCGCTGGGCGAGATGCAGCGCCTGGGCATCACCCCGATTCTGGACCTGATGCACTTCGGCGTACCCGACTGGCTGGGCAACTACCAGAACCCCGAACTGACCTGTGCACTTCGCCGACTACTGCGGGGCCGTGGCCCGGCGCTACCCCTGGGCGCGCTATTACACGCCGGTGAATGAGATTTACGTCACGGCCAAGCTCAGCGCCAAAGACGGGGTTTGGAACGAGCAGCTGCAAACGGACCGCGCCTTCGTGACGGCCATCAAGCACACCGTGGCGGCCAGCATCCTCGGCACCCAGCAGATTGCCCGGCACCGCCCCGACTGCATCATCGTGCAGAGCGAGTCGGCCGAGTTCACCCACGAGCTGCGCGCTACCCGCACGCCCGAAATTCAGCTTGGCAACAAGTTGCGCTTCCTGAGCCTGGACTTGCTCTACGGCCACCACCCCGACGCCGAAATGCTTAATTAACCCAAGTTGCAGACTAGTACCCAACCTGGTCTAAGGTGTGGACAAAGATGAAGAGGGCCAGTTCGAGCACGAAACCGGCGGCGGTCACCGCGTGAATGAGCTTGGGAAAGCGGGCGGTGAGCTGGCTGAAAGTAGTTTCGATGCCTTTGCGAAAGTACTGAATCAGAAAGCGTTGAGCCGGCGTATGGGGCCGCTTGCTGTTGGCCCTGCGGGCGGTCTGCTGTTGGCCGCCGGTGGCCTCGGCAAACAGGTCCTCCAGGGCGTAGTCGGTGTAGGCGGCACCGGTGTAGAGGGTGCTGCCCGCGGGTAAGTCCAGGTTCATAGCTTGCAGGCCGGTAATGTCGGCTTCGCTGCCCGCGTGGATGTAAAACTCAACCGGCCGGCCGTCGCGGGTGGTGAGGACCTGGACTTTGAAGCCATAAAACCACTGCCGCTTGCTAGCTGAGCGGCCCCGGTAGGCCTTGCCCGTCAAGAGCTTGCAGCGGGGAATACGGATGTTTTGGCATACGGCCACGGGAAACGAGTCGATGACGTAGCGGGCCTGGGTGTGCAAGTCCTTGAGCACCTGGCCACAGGTGGCGAACAGCGCGAGCAAGGTAGCAGTTAGGGCGTGCAGTTGGCGGGTAAAACCACTCTTGTCCAGCTTGCTTTGCCTCCAATGCTGCTCCATGTAGCGCTGGCCCAGCCCTAGATTGCCCCCGAAGAAGCGGGCCGCCACCAGCGCCGTGGTCAGCACCTGCGCATCGCTCAAGCGCCGGCGCGGGTCAGCCGGGACGAGTCAGGGTAAGCAAATCATCGAGGAAGCAGTACATTGCAACGGTCTGTTCGCGCATGGTGTGATGGTAGGAAAGGGAGGTCAGAGACCCCAAACCTACTGCTGCTCTGCCGAGCAAACTTTTTTTATACCGTCACTACTCCGCAACTTGAGTTAATTACTATAATCACGAGCGCCTGCACTCTAGCATTGACTACCAGACGCCCTATCACACTCATCAACAGCTCCTTCAACTTAACGCCCTAAACTGTCCAGCGTAACTGGACCACCTCAATCTTATCGCCGGTGTAAAGCTGAATGCGGGCCTGCCCGTTCTGCGGATTGAACCAAACAAAAATAGCCGTCGGCTTATCTGCCTTCGGCTCCTTCAGGTGAAAGGAAACGGTTGCCATAGCAAAATATTAATCATATTTGCTACAATATATAAAAATTAAGTTATGGGTACAGTATAGGGTACAAACTTGCCGTATAATATCGTAAAAGTATGAGGCTGACTATACTGATTGTTTGATGAAAATAGCTCTTACGAGTTGTATAAAGCTATTTTACTGTTTATTTTCTACAATTGCATAATGTGTTGGGTATTCCCGTCTCTGGTATAAAGGAATGCCAACCCAAAGTGCCTTTCCTGCGTCGCAGGAAAGGCACTTTGGGTTAATGGGCGCGGCCCGCACTGCCGTCAGGAGCCTCAGGGCTGTGCTAAGGACAACCTTAATCCATGAAATGCAAAGTCACCAGGACAAAGTGGATAGCTTTGGGTATCACAAGCCTGATGAAGGTGTTGTACGTCATGACCAGGCGTAGATTTTTGCTGGCCCAGTCATAGATATTCACGCAAGCCAGCGACAGGCTCAGGAAAATGGCCAGGGCAACAAAGTAGGCCGCGCCATCGGTGCGCACCTGGGGGAAGATGAAAAGCAGCATATTCCCGTAGAGGAAAATGATGAAGGTGTTGCCGCCGTAGTAGCTTATCCACTCCTTAACCTTGCTGCCCAGAGGCCACACGATAAGCCAGGAAACAGCCCAGAAACAGAGAAAAGAAATAACCCCGAAGGCGAAATACACGTGGCTGTTGTGCGCCCGGTAGGTTTTGGTAGAGGCCATGAGGATGGCGAACTGGTCGGCGCCGAGTTGGTAAATCTCGGCACCCACGGACGCCACCGAGAGCAGCGCCAGGAAAATGAGCAGGTAGGCCCGAACGTCGAGCTTGCGGGTGGCGGTGTAGCTGGCAGCAAGGCCCCCGAACGTGACGAGCACTAGCGAATGAATAATACTGGGGCCCATCTTGTTGCCTATTCCAAAAAACGTTTCCCCCAGGAGCCCAAACGGGTTGGGGAGCGCTATGCCGGAGGCTTTGACTGCTTCGGCCAGCAGCACCAAGATTAGTATCACACTAAGCTCGGTGAGCAGGCCAAATTTGAACCGGGTCCACATCAGCAGAAAGACGACCGGAATCAGGAAGGTGTAGTACTTGAAAAGGAACGCCTTGCCATCTTCACTGTAAACAAACAAGCTGGTACCCAGGTACGTCTTGAAGGTGCCGCCGCCCTGCGTATAGATAGCCAGGCCGGCCAGGGCAAGGAAGGCCAGATAGCAGATGACGGTTCTGGTCATCATCTTTTCCAGCACCACCAGCGGCCCCTTGGCCCGCCAGAGGCGGGCATAGACGTATTCAAGCATAAAGCCAAACACGATGAGCAGCACCGACATGGACGTGCGGGTGACCGTAATGTGGTAGGGCAGCTTGACCAGGTTCAGGCCTTGCGTTGCGGTTGGCTTGTACAACTCGTAGCCAACGCCTTGCGCAACCCGGAAGTGCGCGGTCAGGGCCAGCAGAACAAAGAATAACCGAAGCAGGTCGAAGCTTTCGAGTCGCTTGGAAGTTGGCATGGGGGTAGGTTTCTGGGTTTGCCCTGCTTGTGGCGGACATGTGAGGGTTTTAAAAAAACTAGACAAAAAGTATTTCATATAAATTATATTTTTAATCAAAAAAAGTACCGACCGCTCTGCCACGCATTAGCTTTATTGAACACCACCAGGAGAGGTAAATGAATTTGTATCACTGACGCATTGCGCGCCGCGCACCAGTTACTGAGTGAGGTATGCTAGTGGCTGAGGTACAAGCACAGAGGAAATGCTCGATTGATGAGGCGACCTATGAAAAAGAAGTTGGCTTAGCTGCTCTCAACTGCTTGCAATCAGGAAAGAACAACTAGCAATCGCAGCCTGAATTGCGGCTGCACAGGCTGAGCAAAGCCAGTCTGGCGGCATACAAATGCCGTGCCGCGTGCCACCTGAAAAAATAGGGACGAAGCAGCCTCATGCTTTAATGAAAAAGCCTCGGCCATTAATCAGAAAGGGGGTTTACGTGAGCGAGCTTGCGCTAGTGAACAGCGCCGGGCAGCCCTTTTCGAGCAGCAGCCACCAGGCGTCCTCATCATGGCCGGTACGGGGGGGCTTACTGCTGCGTAATCCGAGCCGGCGCCTTGATTTTTAGGCTGAGTTCTCGCTGGCTTGCTCCTGCGCGGCCGGCCGCGCGCCGCGCAGCAATGCCACCAGCGCCAGCACCGGCACCGGCGACACGAGAAAGCTGAGCAGGTGCCGGCTCAGGGGGTAAGCCCACGACAAGCCCCCCAGCCTGCTGCCGAGCTGCAAGAGCACGTAGCCCAGCAGCACGCCTCCATAAAGGCGCAGAGCCAGCCGCCACTGCCCCGCCTGCGGCAGCAGCAGGCGCAGCAGCAGCAGGCAAACACCGAGGTAGAAGCCTACGTAGCTCAGGCCGGGCAATGAAGGCCGGTGGGACTCTTGGCGCTGGGCCGCGGTTTGCAGGGCCGCGGCCTGGGGGTCCAGGTGCAGGGCGGCGAGCAGGGTTTGCCAGGCGTCGCTCAGCAGGGCTAGCACCGGCTCATCATAGACGCCAATGGCCAGCAGCACCCCGAACAAAGCCAGCACCGCCGCCCGGCGTGGCCAGCGGGAGGCCGGGCCTGCCGACGCGGGGGGGGGTAGGGAATCAGGCACGGCCGACGCCAGCAGGCTGCGTAGCGGCCGGCGCCAGCGGTCCGGCCAGCCGCCGCGCCCACAGCATCCAGAGGCCAAAGATGGCGGCGTACACCACGAAGCTGAACGTGTAGTGGTGGTTGAAGTCGAGCGTGCCGGGCGCGTAGTGCTGATTGAGGGCCAGCCCCGCCACGCGCAGCACGTTCAACAGGTAAATCAGCCCAACGCCCACCGGAATGTACCACAGCTTGCGGGCCGCCGGGCCGGGGTAGGCGATGACGAAGCCGGCAAACAGACAGTATAAAACCAGGCCGTTGCAGGCGGGCCCCACGTGCACGGCCGCCCGCCCCCCCAGATACAGCAGCTGCGGCTGGGGGGGGTAGGCGGCGGCCGAAAAGCCAAGCAGCCGCAGGGCTGCTGCGCCGCTGCCGGCAATCTGCCCGCAAAGGAGCCGGTCGAAGCGGCCATCAACGGCCAACGTCTGCTCGTAGCCGAAAAACCAGACCAGCAGCAGGGCCGCCGCCACCAGCACGAACCGGCGTACCAGTCCGGCCGATGACGACGGGTAGGAGAGTGGGGTAGGGGCCGGAAGCAAAGCGAGCAGCTAAAAGAATATATCACAGGAGCCTGAAAGCAGTTTTCCCCGCCAGAGCGGTTTGCCCGGTCAGGCAAGCCGCTTTGGCGGGGAAGCCGGACTACGCCGAGCGCCGTCGGCGCAGCTTCTTGAGGCCGTAGGCCACGCCACCGGCTAGCAGCAGCGCCGCGCCGCCGTCAACTGGCACGGCGGTCGGGGGGGTAGAGGGCTCGGGGCCACCGCTCGGCGGCTGGGTTTGGGCCAGGGCCACACTGCTCACGGCTACGGTCAGGGCGGCGGTCAGAGCTGCTTTAGCGGGAAGAAATGCCTTCATACGACTTGCGAATAAGTGGAAAAGAAGAGAAAAATGTTGATTAGGTATGACAAAGCTAACCGCGAACGCAGGTTCAAAGAGCTGCGCGCCTAAATTACAAGCCGCCGGCTGACCGGCAATCGAGCACCCAACTGCGGCCATCTGCGGCCGGTCCGGTCCGGCGGCGGGCGTAAATACGGCGCGGGCCCGCTTTTCTTGTTCTTACCTTCGGCTTGCTTACGAAGTCTTTTTTGACGCTAGATATATGCTTGCTCCGCAATCTTCGGCCTCCGCTGCCGGCGCGACGCCGGCCCCAGCGGCCGATTACCGCCCGCTTATCGGGCGGGTTTATCAGGAGATGGGCAAGGTGGTAGTGGGCCAGCAGGCGCTGCTCAGCCGCCTGCTCATCGGCCTGTTTACGGGCGGCCACGTGCTGCTGGAGGGCGTGCCGGGGCTGGCCAAAACCCTGACTATCTCGACGCTGGCCAGGGTGCTGCACCTGCACTTTCAGCGCGTGCAGTTCACCCCCGACCTGCTGCCCTCCGATTTGGTCGGCACCATGATTTACAACCAGAACCAGTCGGTTTTTGAGGTGAAGAAAGGCCCCATCTTCGCCAATCTGGTGCTGGCCGATGAGGTGAACCGCTCGCCGGCCAAGGTGCAAAGTGCCTTGCTCGAGGCGATGCAGGAAAAGCAGGTCACCATCGGCGACACGACCTACCCGCTCGATTTGCCGTTTCTGGTGCTGGCCACCCAAAACCCGGTGGAGCAGGAAGGCACCTACCCCCTGCCCGAAGCGCAAGTCGATAGATTCATGCTGAAAGTGCACGTTGACTATCTAAAGAAAACCGACGAGCTGGAGGTGATGCGCCGCATGGCCAACCTGAGCTTCACCGACGACGTGCAGCCCATTCTGACGCGCGATGATATTTTCGGTATCCGCCAGCAAATCAATCAGGTGCAGATTTCCGATACGCTGGAGAAGTACATCATTGAACTGGTGTTTGCCACCCGCCGGCCCGCCGACTACGACCTGCCCGAGTTCGGCCAGGCCGTGCAGTTTGGCGTCAGCCCTCGCGCCAGCATCGCCCTGCACCGCGCCTCCAAGGCCGTGGCCTTCCTCGATGGCCGCGACTACGTGCTGCCCGAAGACATCAAGGACGTGGCCCAGGACGTGCTCAATCACCGTATTTTGCTCACCTATGAGGCCGAGGCCGACGGCATCCGGTCGCGGGATTTGATTGAGGCCATCCTGCGCAAAGTACCGATTAGCTAAGCCCGCCGCCGCCCTCATGTTCGCCCGCTTTCCCAAAGCCCTACGTCCCCTGCCCCAGCTCGCGCGCAATCTTTGGTTGCTGAATTAGGTGTCGGCAGTCAGGTTGCCGGTGGTGCCGCTGGCACATTTCCTACCCCCCACCGGCCCGCACAGCGTACAGCCGTTCGCGTTTCGGGAGGGTGACTCGCGGCCCACCGACCTGCTGCTACTGCGGGGGCTGTCCGCCACCCTCGGCCTGGCCGGCCTGGGACAGCCGTCCGACCTGATTATTATCGACGGCGACCACCGTTACGAGGCTGTGCGCACCGACACGCGCCGCGTATTTGAGCACTTGGCGCCCGCGCAAGCGGTAGTCGTGTGGCCCGGCGCGGGCTGGCCTACCCCCCTAAGTAGGCTTGAAGTGGAAATAAAAGAAATGAGGGGGTAGGAATTTAGGTGCGAGCCGCTCAGCTTAAGCTACTTAAGCTGCCGCTTATACAGTTGCACCGTGTTTTCCAGGCCCAGGTACAGCGCGTCGCAAACGAGGGCGTGGCCGATGCTGACTTCGGCCAGTTCCGGGAGCTGCTGCTTGAGAAAGGCTAGATTGTCGAGGTCGAGGTCGTGGCCGGCGTTGACGCCCAGGCCCAGCTTGCCGGCGCGGGCGGCGGCGGCGCGGTAGGGCGCCACGGCCGCCTCGCGGTCAGCCAGGTAGCCGCGGGCATAGGCCTCGGTATACAGTTCAATCCGGTCGGTGCCGGTGCTGGCGGCGGCGGGCACCAGCGCCGGGTCGGGGTCGAGGAAGATGCTGACCCGGCAGCCCAGGCCCTTCAGCTCGGCCACGATGCCGCGCAGATATTCCTGCTGGCCCATCACGTCCCAGCCGGCGTTCGAGGTGAGGGCGTCGGGCGCGTCGGGCACCAGCGTGACCTGCTCCGGGCGCACCTGGCGCACCAGGTCCAGAAAATCGGGGGTAGGGTTTCCCTCTACGTTCAGCTCCGTGGTGACCAGCGCTTTAAGGTCTAACACGTCCTGGTAGCGGATGTGACGCTCGTCGGGCCGCGGGTGCACCGTGATGCCCTGAGCGCCGAACCGCTCGATGTCGCGGGCGGCTTGCAGCAAATCGGGGCGGGCGTGCTGGCCGCGGGCGTTGCGCAGGGTGGCAATTTTGTTGATGTTGACGCTGAGCTTAACCACGGGGAGTAGGAGAGTTAGAAGACGGGTTGCGGTGAGTGAGCCAGCAAGCTGGCTGGCTTGCCCGGCGCTGCAAGGTACATTTGCCGCTGCGCCGCGCTTTTCCAGTGCTCCTTCTCATCCAGTTTATGACTGCCCCTCATTCCTCATTCGCTCGGCTAGGTCCGCTGGTCCTGTTTGGTTCGCTGCTGGTGCTGGGGGTAGGGATTGAGCACACTATCGTCGGGCGTGCCGATTTCAGTCAGCACCCCGCCTTGCCAATTGGCGTCGCCTGCGACTTGCTGCTGGTGCTGCCAGCGTTGTTCTACTGGTGCGTGGTGCGGCCCTACAAATTACCCTTTAGCACCTTGGCAGCGGCATTTGGCGGCGGGCTGGCCCTGAGCCACTGGCTGCTGCCAACGGCCAGCCTGGCAATACTAGCCTGGGCGGGCCGGCTAAGCGCAGGGCTGGAAGCGGTGGCGGTAGGCTATGCTGCGGTGCGGCTGCGGCGTATTCGGCGGGCCTATCAGGCTGCCCGGCAGTATTCAACCGACTTTATTGACAATCTGCACGTGGCTTGCCAGCCGGTGTTGGGCCGCTTGACCGGGGGGCTGGTCAGTGAAATCGCCTTGTTTTACTACGCCTTGCTGGGCGGTTGGGCGCAGCCCGAAGTGCAGCCCGGCGAACAGGTGTTCAGCAACTACCAACGGTCGGGCTTTACGGCGCTGCTCGCCACGCTGGGCGGATTAGGACTCATCGAAGCGGCCGCCGCTCATCTAGTGCTGGGACACTGGTACCCGCGCGGCGCTTGGCTGCTTACGCTCCCGAGCCTGTACACGCTGCTCTTTCTGGTAGCCCACGGCTGGGCCGCGCGGCTGCGGCCGGTGACGGTGTCGGCGCGGTCGCTGGTGGTGCGCACCGGCCTGATGTGGCGGGCTGTCATTCCCAGAGCCCAGGTTCTGGCTGTTGACCTGCTCAGCGAAGCACCTACGCCGGCGGCCGATTGCCTCAATGCCGCCGCGCAACTCCTGACGCCCCCCAATCTGCTCCTCACCCTGGCTGCGCCGCAAGTAGTGCAGGGTCCCTATGGGCTGCGTCGCAACGTTAGCCGGCTGGCTATCTATGTGGATGAGCCGGCGGCCTTGCAGCAAGCACTTTCAGCTTAAGCCAACTGCTGGCCTAAGCTGAAAAGCGGTTGATTTATTTACTCTCTAATCCCTCCCAAAATGCCCCTTAAAGACACCATCGACGCCGCCATCAAGCAAGCCATGCTGGCCAAAGACCGAGTGCGCCTGACTGCCCTGCGCAGCATCAAGTCCCAAATCATGCTGGCCGAAACCGCCGAGGGCGCCAGCACCGGCAGCCTCAGCCCCGACGCTGAGCTGAAGCTGCTCAACAAGGCCGCCAAGCAGCGCCGCGACGCGGCCACTATTTATAAGGAGCAGTTTCGCTCCGAGCTGGAGGAAAACGAGCTGGCTGAGCTGGCCATCATCGAGGAGTTCCTGCCCCAGCAGCTTTCGCAGGAAGAGCTGGAAGGCCGGCTGGTCGAAATCATTCAGCGCGTCGGCGCGCAGGGCCCTTCTGATTTGGGCAAGGTGATGGGCGTGGCCGCCCGCGAGCTAAGCGGGCAGGCCGATGGCAGCCGCATCTCGCAGGTCGTGAACCTGTTGCTGAACAACACCAACTTTTAAATCAGTTGGCAGTGAACAGTTAGCAGGGAGCAGTTAAGCTTTCGTGCGGATAAGGTTTACAAATTCTCCAGCAACTGCCAACTGTTCACTGCTAACTGTTCACTAAAAAATGACTGCCCTTGACCTGCTTTTGCTCTTGCCGCTGGGGGTAGGGACCGTGCAGGGTTTCCGCCGCGGGCTGGTGCTGGAAGCCGTCTCGCTGCTGGCCTTCGTGCTGGGCGTGGTGGGCGGGCTAAGCTTGCTCTCGGCGGCCGTGCCCGTGGTCCGGGAGTACGTGGGCGAGGCATTTGGGCTGCTGCCGCTGGTCTCGTTTCTGCTCGTGCTGGTGCTGATAATGTGGGGCGTGCACCTGCTAGGCGGCCTGGCCAAAACGGCCGTGCACCTGACGCCCCTCGGCGTGCTCGACAACCTGCTGGGCGGGGCTGCCGGCGCCCTGAAGTGGCTGCTGGGCCTGAGCCTGCTGCTCCACGGCCTGAGCCTGAGCGGCGTGCAGCTGCTCTCGTCGGGCGTGGCAGCGGGCTCGCAGGTGCTACCGCTGGTACGGGCCGCTACCCCGCTGGCCCTGCAAATCACGAGCTACGTGCTGCCCTTCGCCAGCGGCCTGCTGACCCGGCTCAAGGCTGCGATGTGAATGACAAATTATGATCAGCGTCAATCTCTTCTTCGTAATTCGGTCACTCGTGAGATTAGTGAAAATTCTGCTGCTCGATAATTTCGATTCCTTCACTTTCACGCTGGCCGACTACCTGCGGCAACTGGGAGCCGAGGTGCTGGTGCGGCGCAACGACGTGCCGCTGGCTGAGCTGCGGCAGCTGGATTTCGAGGCCGTAGTGCTCTCGCCGGGTCCCGGCACGCCCCGCGAGGCTGGTACGCTGCTGGCCGTTATTGCGGCCTATCATCAGCAAGTGCCCATGCTGGGGGTTTGCCTGGGTCATCAGGCGCTGGGTCAGTACTTCGGGGCCACCCTGCGGCGGGCGGCCCGGCCCATGCACGGCAAGGTGTCGGAAATGGAGTGGGAAGGGGAAGGGCCGCTGTTCGCGGGCCTGCCCAGGCGCCTGGCCGTCACGCGCTACCACTCCCTGGTGCTGGCCGATGAGCTGCCGCCGGTGCTCGAAGCGCTGGCCTACACCACGGGCCCCGCACCGGAGCTGATGGCCCTGCGCCACCGCACGCTGCCGCTGGCCGGCGTGCAGTTTCACCCCGAAGCGCTGCTCACCACGCACGGGCGGGTCATGCTCGCCAATTGGGTGCGCAGTTGTAACATTGTGAAAACGGGTGCGCGGGAGCTGAGCTGATAAAGTCACGAAGCAGTCGGGCAGCTTATGGCCTCGTTCTGCCAGTGTTTCCCCAAATCCCTACCCCCCTCCCTCTTATCTTACTCCTCATCACTGACCGATGACGACCCACCAGCACCACGGATATGAGTATGTTGACGAAGGCCGGGGGCCGGTGCTGCTGCTGCTGCACGGGCTGTTTGGCGCGCTCAGCAACTGGCAGGATGTGGTAGACGAATTTCGGGCCGACTACCGGGTCGTGATTCCGCTGCTGCCCATTTATGACATGCCGCTGGCGCAGGCCGGCGTGCCGGGCCTGGTCAAGTACGTCGAAGGGTTCGTGGCCGCCATTGGCCTGCCTGACTCGCTGACCGTGCTGGGCAACTCGCTTGGCGGGCACGTGGCCCTAGTGTATGCGTTGCACAACCCCGACCGGGTGGCCCGGCTCGTGCTCACGGGCAGCAGCGGCTTGTTCGAGGATAGCATGGGCGGCTCATTCCCGAAGCGCGGCAATTACCAGTTCGTGCAGGAGCGGGTGCGCTTTACCTTCTACGACCCCACTATTGCCACCAAGGAGCTGGTCGATGAGGTGTTCAGCGTCACCAACTCCAACGCCAAGTGCCTGCGCATCATTGCCATTGCCCGCTCGGCCCAGCGCCACAACCTGAGCCGCGAGCTGCGCCGCGTGGCCGTGCCCGTGCTCTTGGTCTGGGGCCTGAACGACACGATTACGCCGCCGCCCGTCGCCCACGAGTTCGCCCGGCTGCTGCCGCAGGCCACGCTGCGCTTCCTCGACCACTGCGGCCACGCCCCGATGATGGAGCGCCCCGCCGCCTTCAACCGCTGCCTGCGCCAATTCTTAAGCCAGCCGGCGCCCGTAGTTGCTATTGCGGCCTAAAAAGCAGTACTTGCCCCGGCGGTCTGATTTTTGCTCCTGACGCTGCGCCCTGAAACCCGGCGCCAGCGGCAGGCCCTACCCCCCTTGCCGCTGGCAATCTGTGTTTTCGCTGCCTTCGTAGCTTGCCTGCCAACCTTTCCGGCCCGTTGCGGGTCTTTAGAATGCGCGGCGGCTTTCCTACCGTTTTCCGCGCCTTGTCCTCGTATCATATGCTTGCCGAAGACCTTCTCAACCACATGATTCCGCCCCTCAAGGCGACGGACTCGGCGGGCAAAGCTGCCCGTTGGCTCGAGGAATTTCACGTGGGCCAGCTGCCCGTGCTCGATGAGCGCAACTACCGCGGTCTCATCACGGAGGCCGACCTGGCCGACTACGAAAACTCCGAAACCCTGCTGGCCGACCTGGACCTGGGCTTCGCCAACGTGCACGTGCAGCACGACCAGCACTTCTACCGCGTCGTGGAGCTGGCCGTCGAAAACAAGATTCAGCTCGTGCCTGTGCTCGACGAGCGCCACGAGTACGCGGGCGTCGTGACCGTGAGCGACGCGCTGGCCGCCTTCGGGCCGGCGCCGGGCCCGTCCGGGCAGGGCAGCATCCTGGTCTTGAGCATGGAGGAGCGCGACTACTCGCTGACCCAAATCAGCCGCTACATCGAGGAGAACAACGCCAAGATTATCAGTGCCCACGTCGCGCAGGACGAGCACGACCCCTACCGCATCCGGCTCACCCTCAAACTGAACGCCGACGATTTAACCCGCATCACGGCCACGCTGGAGCGGTTTGGCTACTCCGTGACGGCGCAGTTCAGCGGCTCGGCGCCGGTCAGCGACGACGAGCACGAGCGTTATGATGCCCTGCTGCGCTACCTGAGCGTGTAGGAACTGGTGCGCAAGCTGCTGCTAGTGCTAAGCCTGGGGCTGGGCGCCCCCGTGGCGGCCCCGGCGCAGGTAATCCCTACCCCCCCTGCTGCTACCAGCCCGGTGCCGGTGCGGCGCCCGCTACCGGGTGAGCGCCGCAACGAGCGCGCCGCGCCCGATACGCTGATAAGCATCATCGGCTGCGGCACCGACAGCCTGCGCCCGCTATGCGTGGCGGCCGTGCTCTTCGCCGGCAATGCTGTCACCCGCGAGCAAATCCTGCGCGCCGAGCTGGACTTTCGGGAAGGCGACTCACTGACCCTGGCCGGCTTGGCCGCCCGCCTCGAAGCCAACCGCAGCCGCCTTTTCAACCTTCAGCTTTTTCATAACGTGCGGGTGCAGGCCACCTGCCGCGCGGGGCAGCTGACGGTGCTCTTCGGCCTGGAAGAGCGCTGGTACCTGTTTCCGCTGCCCATCTTCTCGCTGGCCGACCGCAACTTCAACGCCTGGCTCGACCGCCCCGACCGCTGGCGCCGCTTCGACTACGGCCTGCGCCTGGTGCGCTACAACTTTCGGGGCCGTAACGAGCGCCTCTCGCTTACGCTTCAGCAAGGCTTTAACCGCCGCTACGACCTTTTTTATGACGCGCCTGGCTTTGGCTTGCGCCGCCGGGTGGGGGTAGGGATGGGATTTTCCTATTTCCAGAGCCGCACCCTTGACTACACCACCCGCGCCGACCGGCTGGCGGCCTACCGCAGCGAAACCAGCTTTCCGGTGCAGCGCCTGCTGGTCACGGCCGGCCTGCGCCTGCGCAGCACCGTGCAGTTCACCTCGGCCCTCGACTTTTCCTATCAGCGCCAGCAAATCAGCGACAGCGTGCGCCGGCTTAATCCTGATTATTACCTGAATGGTCGCTTGCAGCGGGAGTTTGTAGAAGTCATCTTCACCAGCACCCGCAACCAGCGCCGCACTTTCGCCTACCCCCTGAGCGGGCAGTATGTCCAGCTGCAGCTCAGCCACCGCCGGTTTCTGGACCGCGCCACGCCGCCCAGCAGCACCTTGCGGCTGCGCTATGCCCGCTACCAGCCGCTGGGCCGCGGCTTCTACAGCAGCACCGGCCTCACGGGCCAGACCCGAATCAGCCGCCGCCTCGCCTACCCCGACCGGCGCGCGCTGGGCTACGAGGCCCTGGTGCGCGGCTACGACGCCTACGTCATTGAGGGCCAGCACTTTCTGCTCGCGCAACAGGGCCTAAGCTACGAGCTGCTCAGTGCCCGCACCATCCGCCTGCCCGGCCTGCGAGACTCTAAGTTTGGCCAGCTGCCGCTAGCGCTCTACCTTAATATCTTTGCCGACGGCGGCTACGTCGCGGCGCCTACCCCCACCCCCGAAAACCAACTGCCCAACTCGCTGCTCGGCGCCGCCGGCCTTGGCCTGCACTTTGTTACGTACTACGACCGGGTTTTTGTGGTTGAATATACCCGCAACGGCCGGGGTGAAACCGGCTTTTTTCTGCGCACGTCGTTTCCCATTTAGCCGCTCACTGGCCTTCGCCTTGTTATGAAAATCGCTATTCTGGGCAAACCCATTGACGAGGCGGCCCTGCCCTACGTGCAGGCCTTGCTCGACGACCTCGCCGCCCGTGAGGTGGAGGTGCAGATTGCCGAAGTTTTCCGCAATCATCTGGCCGAGCGCCTGCGCCTGCCCACTGGCACCACTGCCTTCCGCCGTGGCGACTCGCTCGGCGGCACGCAGTTCGTGCTCAGCATCGGCGGCGATGGCACTCTGCTTGACACCGTGACCTACGTTGGGGCGTTGCAGCTGCCCATCTTAGGCATCAACACCGGCCGGCTCGGCTTTTTGGCCACCATCACGCCCGACCGCATGGCGCAGGCCATCGACGCGCTCTTCAAAGGCCACTTCACCATCGAGGAGCGCAGCCTCATCCGGGTCGATACCGACCCCGACGTGTTCGGCGGCATCAACTTTGGCCTCAACGAGTTCAGCATTCTCAAGCGCGAAACCTCGGCCATGATTGTGGTGCACACCTACATCGATGGCGAGTACTTGAACTCGTACTGGGCCGATGGTCTCGTGGTGAGTACGCCGACCGGCTCGACCGGCTACTCGCTCAGCTGCGGCGGGCCCGTGATGCTGCCGCAAACCAACAATTTTATTATTGCGCCCGTATGCCCCCACAATCTGAACGTGCGGCCCTTAATCGTATCTGACCAAAGCGTGATTTCCTTTGAGATTGAGGGCCGGGGCAGCAGCTACATGCTCTCGCTCGATTCCCGCTCCGTGCCCGTCGAGCCTACCGTGCAGATGGCCGTGCGCCGCGAAACCTTCAACGCCCGCCTCGTCAAGCTCAATCACGTCAATTTTCTGAGCACCCTGCGCAGCAAGCTGAACTGGGGACTTGACCGCCGAAACCCGGCCGGAATAGACAAGTAGGATTTAGGAACTTTTTTACATCGTTTTTCTGATAGACTCCTTTTTTATTGGATTCTGCTCTTACTTTTGTCTTTGCCGGAAAATACAATTGTCCTCCACAAAGACGTTACTTTACATTCGAAACCTATCCTCACGCTGTTTTATGAAGCAATTTCTTACCTCGTCAGCCCTGTTTCTGGGCATTGCGCTGCTGGCTTCGCCCGAGGCGGAAGCCCAGCAGTTCAGCAAGCGCAAACAGTACAATTCGGTGGGCTTCAGCCTAAACGCCATGAATTATTTTGGCGATTTGGTGCCCGAAGCTAACTTCGCCAGCTTCCGGGCCGGCGCTACCCGGCCTAACGTGTCTGTGTCCATTACCCGGCGCTTTTACCCCCGCATTTCGGGCCGGCTGGCGCTGGGCTACGGCCGTATTTCTGGCGATGATAATAAGGCTGCCAACCAGAACGACCCCGACGCTCGGTTCCGCTACCACCGCAATATGAACTTCCGCAATGATTTGCTTGAGGCGTCGGGTGTGGTGCTGGTAGATTTAATTGAAAACCGCAACAACTACCTCAAGCGGCCCGACTTCGTGCCTTATGTATTCGCCGGATTGGCTGGCTTCTACCATAACCCGAAAGGTGAAGTGAGAGCGGAAGGTATTACCAATGCACCTGTAAACACTTTCATTGCTTTGCAGCCTTTAGGCACAGAAGGACAAAAAGCCGCTGGTGGCAAGGGCGCCTACAGCAAGTACCAGGTGGCTATTCCGTTCGGTGGCGGCGTTCGGTATCGTATCAACCGTAATTTTGACGCTGGGCTGGAAATAGGCTGGCGCAAAACCTTTACAGACTATTTGGATGACGTGAGTGATGAGTACGTTGACTTCAGTGACCAAGGTGCTTTGGCACCTGGTGCTGCTCGATATTTTGGAGGTGGTATCACGCGCACCGATGATGGCAACTTTCCCGGCTTTAACGACCCAGGTGCTAAGAGAGGCAGTAAAGGAGACGACGGCAAAAGCCGCACCGACTGGTACATCCAGACTGGCCTTTCGCTCAACTACATCCTGACGCCCCGTATCAAAAACCCCAAATTCCGCTAAGCCCGCCAGGCTGGCTGTGCGGCTCACTTTACAGGCAGCTTAATGACTTTTTCGGCTTCCCCTCGCGCACTCCTCGCTGGCTTTTTGCTGGTGGGGAGTGCGTTTTTGTGCCGCCCGGCGCGGGCGCAAAACACCAGTGAGCTGGGCCTCGGCCTCGGTGCGCTCAACTACAAGGGTGAGGTTTCACCCCAGTATCAATTTAAAAACAACCGGCCGGCGCTGACCCTCTTCTACCGCCGCGACGTGTCGGCGCCGGTTACGCTGCGCGGCGGCTTCACGGCCGGCCTGCTGCGGGCCGACGATGGCAACGTGCGGGGTGTGAATGGCGGCGTTGCCCCCGTGCCGGCCGCCCGCCGCGTCGATATGAAGGGTTCGCTGCTGGAAGCCTCGGCCGTGCTGGAGTATAATTTTCTGAACTACCACGACCGCCGCGACCACCGCCATTTCACGCCCTACGGCTTTATCGGGCTAGCCGGCTTCTTCGCCAGCACCAGCACCCGCACTCAGAATGAGGGCCTGCGCGCTGACTTCGCCCGCAGCGGCAGCGTGTTCGGATTGGCCGTGCCGGTGGGGGTAGGGATTAAGTACGCGCTGTCCGAGTTCATCAACCTGGGGCTGGAAACCAGTGCCCGCAAGACGTTCACTGACCGGCTCGACCAACTCCACGACCAAACCGCGCTGCTGGTAAACCGCCACGACCAGGACTGGTACTACTATACGGGGGTGAGCCTCTCCTACACCTTCTATAAGATTCGCTGCCCCGAGCCTTATAAGAAGAACCCGAAGCTGTTGCAGTAGCAGGGTTGGCGGCCAGCAAGGGGGGTAGGGCAGGCAGGACGGTTGGTTGCGTCTGCAACCCTTTGCGTAACTTGCGGCTCTTTTAGCCATCCCCGCCGCAATGACCGCTCGGTCTGTGATTGACTCTCAAAATATTCCTGCTCACGTCGCCATCATCATGGATGGCAATGGCCGCTGGGCCAAGCAGCGGGGCGGCCTGCGGGTGTTCGGCCACCAGAGCGGCGTGACTGCCGTGCGCGAAACCGTGGAAACCGCCGCCGAGTTGGGCGTCAGCTACCTGACGCTCTACGCCTTTTCGACCGAAAACTGGAACCGCCCGGCCTTGGAAGTCAGCGCCCTGATGCAGCTGCTGGTGCACACCATCCGCCAGGAAACGGCCACGCTGCTCAAGAACAGCATCCGCCTGCAAGCCATCGGCGACACGGCCAGCTTACCCGCCTCGTGCCAGCGCGAGCTGGCCGAAGCCATGCAGCTCACCGCTAGCGGCACCCGCATGACCTTGGTATTAGCTTTAAGCTACAGCGGCCGTTGGGATTTAACGCAGGCGGCCCGGCGTTTGGCCTACGATGTAGCCAGCGGCAAGGTGCAGCCCGCCGCCGTGACCGAGGCTACGCTGGCTGGCTACCTCTCCACGGCCGGCATTCCCGACCCGGCGCTGCTTATCCGTACCAGCGGCGAGCAGCGCATCAGCAACTTTCTGCTCTGGCAGCTGGCCTACACGGAACTTTACATTACTGATTTACTGTGGCCTGACTTCCGGCGGGCCGATTTTGAGGAAGCTATCCGCGCCTACCAGCGCCGCGAGCGGCGCTTCGGCAAAACCAGTGAGCAGCTCTCGGTATCCTAACTCTTACCTTGTTTTTTGTGCGTCATTCTATTTTTAACTGGTTGATTGGTATAGCGTTGCTGCTTGGCGCGTTAGCACCGCCGGTGCAGGCTCAACAAGCCCCTATCCCCCCCGGCGCCGATGAACCCAAGC
This sequence comes from uncultured Hymenobacter sp., assembly GCF_964243305.1. Classification (GTDB taxonomy): domain Bacteria; phylum Bacteroidota; class Bacteroidia; order Cytophagales; family Hymenobacteraceae; genus Hymenobacter. The sequence goes on along the minus strand of NZ_CAXTEF010000028.1, from coordinate 31,735 downwards.
GTTACGTGCTCGGCGGCGTCACGGTGAGCGGCACCCGCTACCTCGACCCCAACACGCTCATCGCCCTGAGTGGCCTGCGCGTGGGCGACCCCATCAGCATTCCGGGCGAGGAAATCGGCAAAGCCATCCGCAAGCTCTGGACGCAGGGCATCCTCGGCGATGTGAGCGTGGGCATTGCCCGCACTGAGGGCGACAAGATATTCCTGGATTTCAACCTTAAGGAGCGCCCCCGGCTCTCCAAGTTCACCTTCGAGGGCATCCGCAAAGGGCAGGCCGAGGAAGTCGGCAAGAAGATTACGCTTATCCGCGGTAAGGTTGTGACCGATGCGCTGCTCAATAATGCCCGTACGCAGGTGCGCAACTACTTTGTTAACAAGGGTTTTCTGGACACGAAAGTAGCTATTACCCAGCGCGCTGATTCGGCCTTATCGAACAGCGTGGCCTTGGTTATTAAGGTGGACCGCGGGAGCAAAGTGAGGATTCACGACATTGCCTTCGAGGGCAACACAGCCTTTGCAGACCGCAAGCTCAAGCGGCAGCTTAAAAAAACCAAGGAGCGCAAGCCCTGGAAAATCCTGACCGCCGGCAAATTTCAAAAATCGGAGTTTGAAGAGGACAAGGAAAAGCTGATTGAGTTCTATAATGGCGAAGGCTATCGCGACGCCATCATCGTCTCGGATACGCTCACGCGCGATGCCCAGGGCTTGACCTTGGCTATTAAAGTAGATGAGGGCCGCAAATACTTCTTCCGCAACATCACCTGGAGCGGCAACTACCTCTACGACAGCCGCACCCTGGGCAATGTGCTGGGTATTAAGTCGGGTAGCGCTTACAGCAAAGAAACGCTGGATAAGCGCCTGAATTACAATCCTACGGGCCAGGATATCACCTCGCTCTACATGAACGATGGCTACTTGTTCTTCCGCATCGAGCCGGTCGAGACTAAGGTAGAAGGCGACTCAATTGACATCGAGATGCGTCTGGAAGAAGGCGTGCAGGCCCACATCAAGGATATCAATATCGCTGGCAATACCAAGACCTCGGACCACGTGCTGCGGCGCACGCTGCGCACGCTGCCCGGCGACAAGTTCAACCGCGAGCTGCTCATCCGCTCGCAGCGCGAGATTGCCACGCTCGGCTACTTCGACCCCGAAAAAATCGGGATGGTGCCGGTGCCAAATCCCGTCGATGGCACCGTAGATATCAACTATACCGTGGTCGAGAAGCCCTCGGACCAGATTACGCTTTCCGGCGGCTGGGGCGGCTACGCCGGCTTTATCGGTACGGTAGGCCTGGTGTTCAACAACTTCTCTATGCGCAAGGCCGGCAACTTCAAGAACTGGACGCCGGTGCCGGGCGGCGACGGGCAGCGCGTGGCCCTTAACATCCAGGCCAACGGCTTGCAATACCAGTCTTATTCGCTTTCATTTACCGAGCCCTGGCTCGGCGGGCGCCGCCCCAACTCGTTCTCGTTCAGCCTGAACCGCAGCGTCTCACGCTTTGGCGGCTCGGCGCTTGGTGATAACCGGGCTTCGCAGCAATTTATCAAGGTGAACAGCGCTACGTTGGGCCTGGGCCGGCAGCTGCGAGTGCCGGACGACTACTTCACGCTCAGCAACTCGCTTTCGTTTAGCCAGTACGAAACGCAGAACTACACCTTGCTGCCAGGTTTTACCACGGGTTTTGCCAACAATATTACTTTCAATACCACGCTGGCTCGCAACAGCATCGACAACCCGACCTATACCCGCCGGGGCTCGTCGCTAAGCCTAAGCCTAAGCCTGACCCCGCCCTACTCGCGCTTCAACGATAAGGCTGACCCCAACAAGCTGATTGAGTTTCACAAGTGGATGTTCGACGCGTCGTGGTTTACGCCCATCGTGGGCAAACTGGTGCTCAACACCCGCGCCCACTTCGGCTTTATCGGCCGCTATAATCCTGGCCGCGCCTACGGCCCTTTCGAGCGGTTTAAGATGGGCGGCGCGGGCTTGGGCTACGGCGGTGGCGGCAACTTCATAGTTGGCACCGACTACGTGGGTTTGCGCGGCTACGCCGACCCGAATGAGGCGTATGCCATTCCTACTGCCCAGCAAGGGCAGGCTGGTGGCATCGCCTACAATAAATACGTGATGGAAATGCGTTATCCGGTTAGTCTTAATCCGGCGGCCACGGTATATGTGCTCGCTTTTGCTGAGGCCGGCAATGCCGTAAACAGCTACCAGGAGTATAATCCATACAGGCTCTACCGTTCGGCGGGGGTAGGGGCCCGCATCTTCATGTCCGCATTTGGCCTGCTGGGCTTCGATTATGGGTACGGCTTCGACAAGGTGGTGCCGTTTCCGGGAACTGGTGACAAGCAGGAGTTTGGTAAGTTTCACTTCATCATCGGGCAGCAAATCCGGTAGCGCGGAACTGTCGGGCGGCGTTTTTTGCTTGATATAGCGTATGAGAAAGCTGATTGCCGGATTGGCCTTAGCCGCCGGACTGTTTGCCGGCCCGCTCGCCGCTATGGCGCAAAAGTTCGGCTACGTCGACTCCGAGTTTATCATGACCAAGATGCCAGCCTACGCGCAGGCGCAGAAGGAGTTGGAAACGTTGTCGCAGACCTGGCAGAAGGAAATTGAAGTCCAGCAGAAGGACCGCGACAAGCTTTATCGGAACTACCAGGCCGAAGAGGTAGTCTTGACGGAGGCCATGAAGAAGAAGCGGCAGGATGAAATTCTACTTAAAGAGCAGGAAATCAAAACCTACCAGAACAAGATGTTTGGTTACGAGGGGCAGCTTTTCAAGAAGCGGCAGGAGCTGAACAAGCCGGTGCAGGACCAGGTGTTTGAGGCTATGGAGAAGGTAGCTAAGAAGAAACAGCTCGGTATTATCTTTGACAAATCCGGGGACCTGACGATGCTCTATACCAACCCGGCTCACGACTACACGGAGTTTGTGCTGGAGGAGTTGGGCCTGGCCTCCGAAGACCAGAATCAGCCTGGACCTAAAGGGTCGGTCAAAACCGTCGCTACCCCCAAGACACCCACTGATGGCGCGTTCGAGTCGGATTCAGGTCAGCCTGAGCCGGCTACAGGAGCCAAGCCGGCCAAGCCTGCGAAGTCCGGGGGTCGCAAGCCGGCAAAGACCAGGAATAACTAATTTTGCAGTGTTACTTTTTCTCGAATGACTATTTCTTTTTTGATGAACCCCACTAAATCTTTCCGCCTGGCACTGGCTGCCGCCTTCCTAACTGCTGCAACGCTGGCCACCTCGGGCGCGCAGGCGCAGACTGCAGCCCCGGCTGCTACCACGGCTGGTCCGCTCAAGATTGCCTATACTAGCGTGCAATACGTGCTCAGCCAGATGCCCGAAAGCAAGCAGATTGAATCTGAGCTGAAAACCTACAGCGGGCAGCTCGAAGCGCAACTCAAGACCAAGACCACCAAGTTTCAGTCGGATGTGGCCGACTATCAGAAGGCGTCGGCCGGAGCGATGAGTGACGTAGTGAAGGCGGACCGCGAGAAAGACCTGAGTAGCCAGCAGCAGTCCATTCAGGAGTTTCAGCGCAACGCCGAGCAGTCGTTGCAGCAAAAGCAGCAGACGCTGCTCAAACCAGCCCTGGAGAAGCTGCAAAAGAACATTGACGTCGTAGCGAACGAGAACGGTTACACCTACGTGCTCAACTCCGATGGCGATAGCCCGCTGCTCCTGCATGGGCCCAAAGACGGTGATATCTCGGATTTGATTCTGAAGAAGATGGGTATCACTCCCACGGCCCGCAACGCGGCCCCGGCTGCTGCTGCGTCGGCTCCGCGGCCGGCGGCCCCCGCCCCTTCGAAGAGCAAAACCAAGTCGAAGTAAGGCAGCCACTCTTTAGTGCCTAAAAGTTAAGCCGGGACCTGCGTCCCGGCTTTTTTCGTATCACTTCTCGAAGCGCCATGACAACATTTCCTACCCCCCCCCCGGACGCCAGCCCCGATTATGACTTCGAGTCGGAAGGTGGCGACGAGCTGTATGAGCACCATCGCATCCGGGTGGATAAGGGGCAGGAGCTGCTGCGGCTGGATAAGTTTCTGCTGAACCGGCTGCCCAATGCTTCCCGCACCAAGATTCAGGCTGCTACTCACGCCGGCTCGGTGCAAGTGAATGGGAGCAGTGTCAAGCCCAACTATCGCATTAAGCCCGGCGATTTAATTACCATCACGCTACCCGAGCCACCGCGCGACGATAAGGTCATTCCGCAGGCTATGGACCTCGACATCCGGTACGAGGATGAGCAGCTGCTTATCGTCAATAAGCCTGCTGGCCTGGTGGTGCACCCGGCCTACGGCAATTGGGAAGGTACTTTGGTCAACGGCCTGGCGTATCATCTGCAGAACCTGCCCACGGGCCGCAACGGCGAAATCCGGCCTGGACTGGTTCATCGCATCGATAAAGACACCTCGGGCCTGCTGGTTATTGGCAAAACCGAGCTGGCTATGACGCACCTCTCGCAGCAGTTTTTTCACCACACAGTGCGGCGCCGCTACCTGGCGCTGGTCTGGGGCGCCCCCAAGGAAGTCAAAGGCACTATCACCGGGCACATTGGCCGCAGCCTGCGCGACCGCAAGGTACAAGCCGTGTACCCGGATGGCTCGCAGGGCAAGCCCGCCGTAACGCACTACGAGGTGCTGCGCAGCTTCGGGCCCGCAGCGCTGCTGGAGTGCCGTCTCGAAACCGGCCGCACCCACCAGATTCGGGCCCACATGCAGTTTATCGGGCACCCGCTGTTCTCGGATGCGACCTATGGCGGCGACAGAATTCGGTTTGGTCAGGCAACCGGCGCTTACCGGGCCTTCGTCGAAAACGCTTTTCAGCTCTTGCCTCGGCAGGCGCTGCACGCCCGCTCACTGGGTTTTGTGCATCCCACTACGGGCGAGCAGCTGCATTTCGAGGCTGAGTTGCCCGCTGATTTTGCGGCCGGACTCGCTGCCTGGGAAGCCTGGGCCGCGTCGGCTTAAGTGAAAAATGGGGGGTAGGGATTGGCTCCATAAAAAAGCCCCGCTGCATGATGCAGCGGGGCTTTTTTGCAAATAAGACGCTTAATTTTTCTTAGCTGATGCCTTGCTGGGAGCAGCACGGGCGGGAGCTTTAAGAATCTTAATATTATTGGCGGCGCCCTTGTTGTCCGGGTCAAGCGCCAACACCTGCTCAAAGTTCGTCAGGGCCGTCGCCTTGTCGCCTTTCTGAAAGTTATAGACGCCCAGGTAGCCGTAGGCTTCTACCAGGCCCGCTTTGAACTTAGCTGGGTCAGCGCCTTCTGCTTTTGAAAGCTCAACATATTTCTCGTAGTGAGGCTTAGCCAAACCTTTCTTTGCATCAGGGTCCAAGTTGGCAATATTACTGGCGCGAGCCAGATAGCCGGGACCGTAAGTGGGCCTGGCCACCTGAATGATGTTGAACACGCTGTCAGCGGCGGGGTGCTGCTTGGCGCTGCTGTAAGCCGAAGCCAGACGGAATTGGTCAGTCAAGTCAGCGTTGCAGGCCGCGTTGGCGAACTTCCCTTTAATAGTCGAAATAGCCTTCTTATAGTCTTTCTTGGCAATGTAAGCCGAAGCCAAATCATTACGCAGGTCGCAGGCCTTCGCCGGGTCAGTGGTGCCACTGACGGCTTTTTCGATCAAGGCGATACCCTCATCGGCGCGGCCGGCCTTAATCAGAATTTTGCCCTGATACACTTTATCCTCTGGCAGCACCTTGTCGGCCGGCACCAGTTTCAGATAAGCATCCATTGCCGTAGTTGCCCCTGCATAGTCGCCAGTTTCATACAAAGTGTAAGCCTTCAGGCGGTTCATGGTCAGGTTGCCAGGCTCCTTAGCCAGGGCCTTGCTGATGGCCTCCAGCGCCTCAGGATACTTTTTGGTCAAGTACAGAAACGACGCGTATTGCGCATCGGTACGAGTTGAAGGCTCCGCTAGCTCACTGAATTTCTTAATGTTAGTGAGTGCCAAATCGTATTTGCCGGCGTAGAAATACATGTCAGCCAGTTCCCGATACGCGGGCGCGTAGGTAGGCTCAATCTGAATAGCCTTTTCCAAATTTTCGCGGGCTGCGTTGAAGTTGCGGGCGCGCACACTCAGCACACCCTTGCGGAAGAAAGCGCGGGTATAGTTGGAGTTAACCGCCGTGGCACGGTCGTAGCTCGACATAGCTTCGCCACCGCCGGTGTCGGAGTGCAGATATACGTCGCCGCGGGCTACCAGCAGTGCGGGGTCAGTCAGTGGCGATTTAGAAGCTCCCTGCGCCGCCGTGTAGTACCCTACGGCCTTTGAGATATCTTTTACATCCGACTCGCCATACGCCTGCTGAATCAGGGTCAGGATGCGCGTGTCCTTGTTCTTGGTGGACTTCATGGCCGCATCAAACTGCGCTTCCGCCGCCGATTTCTGGCCTTTCGCCAGTAGCGCCCGGCCGGCGGCTACCTGCCCCACGGGCGAGGAGCCAGCGGCGCGATTGAAGTAGAAGGCAGCGGAGTCGGGCATATCGCGCAACTCATACAGGCGGCCCATTTCGTAATAGCCTTCGGGAGAAGAATCACTGCGCAACAAAGCGCGCGCCTGATTGTAGCGCTCCAGTTCGATAGCCTTCTGGGCGGCGGGTACGTTTTGGGCGATGGCAGTCGAGGTGCCGGCCGCCAAAGCTAGGGCGGCTAACAACGGCTTTTTCCAGGGCTTGAAACTCATGAGAAAGTGATTGGTGAGACGAAGTGAAGGAGAATGCCGTCGCTAATTAGAGCTTGGGCGTGGTAATGATACGGGCCTGCATTTGTGCTGGAAGAAGACCAGACTTCTGAAAGATAAGCTGACCGTTCTTTCCAGCTACGAAAGATGCAAAGCCCGTGCCTAAGCCCGTCCGCGCTTCCCGGCTAATGACGTACAGACTGCGGCGGAGGGGATAGTTCTGTAATTCAGTATGTTCAGCCAATTGAGCTGGTGTTTTCTCCGCCAGATAGGCCTGATACGGTTGAATATAGTCGGCTGGTTTCGGATTCGGACGGGCCGTGATGCTGGCTACCCGCACCTTGCTCAAAAACTTCATGGCTGCCGGGTCATCCTGGTCGGAAATCCAGTTGACCCCTACAATGCCAATGGCTGCCGGGTGGGTCGCAACGTAGTCGAGCAAGGCGGGGTTTGAGGTGGCCGCAAACACCCTGGTTGTGAGGGGGACGCCCCGCGTAAGCGAGTCGCGCACAAAGCGCGCAGTGCTGCTGCGGTTGGCATCAAACACTACGTTGATGGCACCTAGTGCCTTTTTGCCGCTCACCTGGCTCCACTGGCTGGTCTTGCCCGTGTAGATATCGCGCAACTGGGCTACCGTCAGCAGAGAGTCAGGGTTAGTGCGATTCACTACAATGGCTAGGCCATCGATACCGATGCGCGTCGTGCGGGCTGTAATTCTTTGCTTGGCAAGGTCCGCCAGCTCCTCGGCGTTTAGCTCCCGTGCTGCTATGGCCAGTTTGACTTTATCATTAATCAGGTCCAGCAGTACATTTTCCTCGGGCTGATAGCTGATACGCAAGTGCGCGTTGGGGTAGAGCTTTTGAAACGTGTCCGACTGGGCTTGCAGGATAGGAGCGAAAGTTTCGTCCACACCGATTGCTACGGTACCAGCCGTTGGTGTATCAGTAGCTCCGTTAGAATCGGATTGGCAGCTGCCCAAGCCCACCGGCAAAGTGCCAGCCATGAAGATGGCGCCTCCCAAGCTCAACGCCCTCAAAAAGGTTTGCTTAGCGAGCTTCATGCAGGGTAGAAGAGTTAGGTGGACTTGGTGATTTCCGAAAGTGGAGGCGATACGTCCGAATAAAGCGCAACACCCCATAACCGAAAAACACGGCTCCCAGCAACTGCCTTGCCGTTGAGTTGAGGGGTAGTAGGGCGCCAGCAGCACTGGGGTGACTAGCGCCTACCCAGAGCCACACTCCAAGGATAATATAGAGTAGCGACATAAACAGCACAAACCAACGCACCAGTCGCTGTGGTGAATGTCCCAGTCGTTCTTCAGTAGTCGGCATATTAAGCATGGCAAAACTGTAGGGTTGGCCTTGTAACGAAAAACCATCGTCAATTTGTTCAGATAACTGACCTCCACTGAGAATGAGCTAGTAGCGCCGTGCTTTCAGCCCTACCCCCCTCAACGCTGACCAAGTGCTTTTATTTAGTGGCCAGTGCTGGTATAGTACGAAATGCCATGCAGGCACTAACCTTTAGGTCATGAAAAACCCCGAACCAAGACGGTGCTTGATTCGGGGTTCCTAAAAGTGAGCCGGAATGATTACTGAATCTTAAAGGTAATCGGCACGGTGAATGACACGCTTACTGAACGGCCATTCTGCTTGCCTGGAACAAACTTGGGCAGCGTTTTCACAGCCCGGATCGTTTCCTCATCCAGTCCGGAACCCAAGCCTTTTACCACTTTAACATCCGAGACATCACCCTGCGAGTTTACCGTGAACGAAACAAAGATGCGACCCTCCACTTGGTTGCGCAGGGCGAGCGGCGGATACTTGGTAGCCTTCTGGATAGCCGCTACGATAGCTGCGTTGCCGCCGCCGCCAGGCAGTTCCGGCATCTGCTCTACGTAGGTGTAGACCTTATTTTCTACCACCTCTTCCACCACTTTATTACCTTCACCGGACAGCTCGGACAAGTCAACAGCATCGGTGTTGCCTTGTACAGTCACCGTAGCTACGGTCTTTTCCTTTAGCTCTTCCTGGTCAGGCACCTCCTGTTTTTTCACTTCCTCATCCTTCTTTACCACCGGCGGGGTAAACTTGATGGTCGTGAGCTTGGGCGGCGGGGGTGGGGGGGCCTCCGGGGGCGGGGGTGGGGGCGGAGGCTTGGTATCGTCGAGGGGAGGCGCCTCCATCAGCACGTTCTCTTGCAGCATTTTGGGCTTTTCCTTCGGCAGCTTGTCCTTAATAAGCTGCGCGATGAGCGGGAAAAACACGAGCAGCGAGAAAATGGCCGTAGCAATAATCAGCGCCCGCGTCACGTGGCGCTGATAGAGCCGCCGGAGTACGTAGGCGCCATACAGTTTGTTTCGCCCCTCAAAGACAATGTCATTGAGGCTCGCCGCGGCGATTTGCGCGTTGTCCATCATAATGCAGATTCTTTAATAAGCTCGGTGTCGTCTTTCGCAATCTTAACCAGCGCGTATTTCTTCTGATTCGTGATGTTCATCTCGTCCAGAATGTCGACCATGTTGCGGTACTTGGCGTCCTCAGTTGGTTTAATCAGGATGATGGGCAGCCGGTCTTCCGCGCCCCCAGCCTGCCGCTGCCGCTCCAGCACCACCTGCCGGATACCACCCGCCGAATAGTTGGTCACCTTGATTTCCGGCTTAGCCACTGACTTGTCGCTTGGCGTGTTCAGCCCAAAGTAGTAGTACACTTTGTTGTCCTTGCCCATAATAATGGTCATGGCTTGCGAGGCTTTGATTTTGGTGTCTTCCACATCGTCGGTTTTCTTAACCGGCATCGTGAGCTGCATCACGTTGGGCTTAGCAAAGGTCGTAGTAAGCATAAAGAAGGTGAGCAGCAAAAAGGCCAAGTCGACCATTGGCGTCATGTCAATCTTGGTTGACATTTTCTTGGCTCGCTTCTTCCCTCCTTTGCCACCGGAGTCGCCTTTCGGTTGAATTTCTGCCATAGGAATTATTCAGTTAGTAAGTGACAAATAACTTTAAAGATCAACAAGCCAATTACAGCAGCACCGCTCTACTGCGCTGCCACGGGCTTGTTTTCCATGTCCGTAATCAGATTGAAGCGGTTGATGTCCTTCTCCTGCAAAATCTTGATTACCTGCTGCACAGTCGGTACATCGGCATTGCCATCGCCTTTGACGGCAATGTAGGTAGGCTTTTTAAAGATAGCCTGGTTGGCGCGCCGGGATTCTAGTACCCAGTCAATTACTTGGTTATTAAGCGAGTCGAATGGCACACCTTTCGCAGTTTTGTTAACTTGGGCCCGCTCTTCTTTGCTCATGTTCAGGTAGGAGCCCAGTTGGTTGATGGGCACTCCGAAATTAGGCAGGTTGCCAAATTCCTTGGTTTGCTCGGCCGTGAAGGTGACGCCATACTTAGCGCCTACTTTTTGAAGGGCCTGAATTTTGGTCTGCTTGGCATCAACGCCGAAAAATACGCGCTTATCCTTGTCGACCGTCAGGGTGATAACGTTATTCTCCGGCAGCTTCAACTCGGAGATCGACGAGGGCGTATCAACTACCACTGACTCTTCCGGGGCGAACTTAGTCGTCAGCATAAAGAAAGTCACTAGTAGGAAAGCCAGGTCCACCATCGGCGTCATGTCCAGCGACGGCGAGGTGCGGTGCGGTTTTACTTTGGGCATTGCGAGGTAGGTTAAAAAGGGAACGTCGTTTAAACGACGCTCCCCGTGTTTTAGTGCATCCTTGTCTAGCAGCCAGCGGTCAGAGTCATGCAGTTGGTTTAGGGGGGTAGGAAATAAATATTAGTGACTCATTCCAGTTACTCCAGCTTAAACCATTAACTGACCCCCAACAGTTAGCTAATAGCTAGACCACCTGCGTGGTAGCGGCGCTCTGCGTTTGATTCTGGTTCTGGGCCGCGAACGTCTGGATGATGCTGAAGCCAGCTTCGTCGATGCTGTACGTCAGCTCGTCAATTTTGCTGGTGAAGTAGTTGTAGGCCACAATGGCCAGAGCCGAAGTGCCAATACCGAGGGCCGTGTTAATCAAGGCCTCCGAAATACCGTTGGCCAGGGCGACGGCATCGGGTGTGCCGGCCTGGGCTAGGGCAGCGAAGGCGTTAATCATGCCGAACACCGTGCCGAGCAGACCTACCAGCGTTGCAATTGAAGCCAGGGTAGAGATAATAACCAGGTTTTTCTCGAGCATCGGCAGCTCCAGGGCAGTGCTCTCTTCGATTTCCTTCTGGATGGCCAGCACTTTCTGGTCGGTGTTCATGCCACGCTCACGGGTCATTTCCTGGTACTTGTTCAGGCCAGCCCGTACTACGTTCGCCACCGAGCCTTTCTGCTGGTCGCAGGCGGCAATAGCGCCGTTGACATCGTTCTGGTTCAGGCGCTGGCGCACGGTGCGCACGAAGGCCTCAATGCTCTTGGAGCCTTTGGCCTTGCTGATGGTGAGCAGACGCTCAATTGAGAAGGTAATAACGCAGAGCAGCATCGTCATCAGAATCGGCACGATAACCCCGCCTTTGTACACAATTCCGAGGTAGTCGCCAGGATTAGGGTTGTTTTTGCTGTCATTGCCCTGAAAGTGGCTGGGGTCGCCCAGCACGAATTTATAGACAATAATGCTGACAACAAAGGCTAAGATGATAACCAGGACGGAGAACAGCGAGGCGCCACCGCTGCTTTGGGCGTCGGCGTTCTTGGAAGAAGGCACCGGCGTAAGAGGGGCCGAAGCAGCGGGCCGAGGGCTCGTATTCAGGGCATTTTTCTGTTCCATTGTACCGGAGTGTTTGGGGGTGTGGGTGAAAAGTAGTTGAGTTGAGTGGGTAAAGAAAAAGCAAAAAATTGGTTGGCGCTGCCAAACCGGACAATTTCAGGAAAAGTTTATATCAAAACAGGGGCCCGGCAAGGCTTGTGGCAAGCCGGGGGTTGCAGTCAGCCGCTCTGAGCTAAACTAACTCTTTCAGTTGCCGGACAAACCTAGCCAAAAACCAGCGGCCAGCCAAAAAAACGGCAAGGCAATCAATAAAACCGCGTTTTTACTGCTAAGCTGCCACTTAAGGCGCAACAACGTTAAATATTCGCAACCGGTTTAGCTGTTGAGGTAGCGGCTTCGCGCTTGGCCTGCTCCCAATAGGCATCCATCTGGCTCAGGGTGAGGTCGGCGAGGCGCTGACCGGCGGCGTCAGCAGCGGTTTCCAGATACTGAAAGCGGCTGATAAACTTACGGTTGGTGCGCTCCAGCGCTTCCTCGGGGTTGATGCCAGCGAAGCGGGCGAAGTTGACCAGTGAAAAAAGCAGGTCGCCAAATTCCTGGGCGGCGCGTTCGGCCTGCTCGGGGGGGGTAGGACGGCCGTGGCCGTACTCGGCGCCGAACTCGGCCAGCTCCTCCTGCACCTTGTCCCAGACTTGAGCCGGCTCTTCCCAGTCGAAGCCCGCGCCGCGGGCTTTCTCCTGAATGCGCATGGCTTTCACCAGGGCGGGTAGGGAAACGGGCACGCCGCCGAGCACGCCGCCGGTACTGCCTTTTTCCTGGAGCTTGAGCTGCTCCCAGTTGCGCTTCACGGCCGCTTCGTCGTCGGCCTGCACGCTGCCGTCGCCGTAGATGTGGGGGTGGCGAAAGATGAGCTTCTCGCACTGCGCGTTGAGCACGTCGGCGATGTCGAAGGCGCCCTGCTCGGCGGCGATGCGGGCGTAGAAAACAAGGTGCAGCATCACGTCGCCCAGCTCTTTTTGCAGGTCGGGCAGTGAGTCGCGCAGGATGGCGTCGCTGATTTCGTAGGTTTCCTCGATGGTGAGGTGGCGCAGGCTTTGAAGGGTTTGTTTCCTATCCCAGGGGCATTCCTGCCGCAGGCGGTCGAGCACATCGAGCAGCCGGCCAAAGGCGGCGAGCTGAGCGGGGCGCCGGGCGGCTTGGAGCAAAGCAGGGGGGGTAGGGATATTTTCCATAAGAAGGGAAGTCGGCTCTCAAAGATAAGGCCGGCGCCGGCCAGCATTTTTAAGGCGGCTGGTCGGGCCTAAAACGACCACGCTATACAGAGGTGAGGCGGTATTGTGCCTACTTTTGTCTTTCTACAATTACGCTCTCGTGACGCTTATAAAATCTATTTCCGGCATTCGGGGCACCATTGGGGGCCCAGTCGGACAAGGCCTGACGCCCCTGGACGTGGTGCGCTACGCGGCGGCTTACGGCACTTGGGCGCTAAGCCAAAGTCCCCAAAACGCGGGCCGCGGCCTGATTGTGCTGGGCCGCGACGCCCGGCTCTCGGGCGAGATGGTGAGCCGCCTGGTGAGCGCCACGCTGCAAGGCCTGGGCCTCGACGTGGTAGACCTGGGCCTCTCGACCACGCCTACCGTGGAGATGGCTGTGCCCGCCAAAAAAGCGGCCGGCGGCATCATCCTCACCGCCTCGCACAACCCCAAGCAGTGGAACGCCCTCAAACTACTCAACCACGCAGGTGAGTTCATTTCGGAGGAAGAAGGGCAGCAGGTGCTAGCCCTGGCTGAGAGCGAGGCCTTCGATTTTGCGCCCGTCGGCAAGCTGGGGCAGTACAGTCTAGATACGAGCTTTATTAACAAGCACCTGAAGGCCATTCTCGCCCTGCCGCTCGTGGATGCGGACGCCATCCGGGCCCGCAATTTCCGGGTGGTGGTCGATGCCGTGAACTCGTCGGGTGGCGTGGTCGTGCCGCAGCTGCTGGAGATGCTGGGGGTAGGGATTATTGAGAAGCTGCACTGCGAGCCCACCGGCGACTTTGCCCACAACCCCGAGCCGCTGCCCGAAAACCTGCGCGACATAGCTAAGGTGCTGGAGAAAGGCAGCTTCGACCTCGGCATTGTGGTGGACCCCGACGTGGACCGGCTGGCGCTCGTGTGCGAAAACGGTGAGATGTTCGGCGAGGAATATACGCTGGTGGCCGTAGCCGACTACGTGCTTCGGCAGCGCGGCGGCGGCAACACCGTGAGCAACCTGAGCAGCACCCGCGCCCTGCGCGACGTGACAGAGCGCGCCGGCGGACAGTACAGCGCCGCCGCGGTGGGCGAGGTGAACGTGGTGAAGATGATGAAGCAAACCAACGCCGTGATTGGCGGCGAGGGCAACGGCGGCATCATCCTGCCGGAGCTGCACTACGGCCGCGACGCGCTGGTGGGCATTGCTTTGTTTCTGACGCACCTGGCCAAGTCGGGCCTGACCATGACGCGGCTGCGGGCGTCCTATCCCAGCTACCACATCTCGAAAAACAAGATTGAGCTGACGCCGGATATCAACACCGACCACGTGCTGGCCCGCATGGAGCAGAAATACGCCAAGCAGCCCGTCAACACGATTGATGGTGTGAAAATAGAGTTCGACAAAGAGTGGGTGCACCTGCGCAAATCGAACACCGAGCCCATCATTCGTATTTATGCGGAATCGGATTCTAATGCTACGGCCGAGCACTTGGCCCAGAAAATTATTGCCGACATCAAGGAGATAATCGCGGTGAAAGTCTAGTACTCAATGAATAATTAGCAGTGGACGATGAGTAATTTGTTCGGGCGCTATTGTTAATTGCTCATTGTTAATTGTCTAAAAATGCACGCCTACTTCGACAACGCCGCCACGACGCCGCTGGACCCGGAGGTGCTGGACGCTATGCTGCCGTTTCTGACGCAGCACTTTGGCAATCCCAGCAGCATTCATGGGCCGGGGCGGCAGGTGCGGGCGGCTATCGAGAACGCGCGCAAAACCGTGGCGCACCTGCTGGGCGCGGCGCCGGCCGAAATCTCGTTTACGTCGGGCGGCACCGAGGCCGATAACTACGCCGTCTTCGGCAGCATCCGCACGCTGGGGCTGACCCACGCCATCACCTCGCCGCTGGAGCACCACGCCGTGCTGCACCCCTTGCAGGCGCTGGCCAAAGCCGGCGAAATCCAGCTCAGCTACGTGCGCCACGACGCGCGGGGCCAGCTGGATTCGGCCCACTTGAACGAGCTGCTGACTGATAATCCGCGCAGCTTCGTGAGCCTGATGCACGGCAACAATGAGATTGGCAACCTCAACGATATTGCGGCCATTGGCGAGCTTTGCGCCCGCTACGATGCCATTTATCACACCGATACGGTGCAGACGGTGGGCCACTATCGGCTGGATGTGCAGCAGCTGAAAAACCACTTCCTGGTGGGCGCGGCGCACAAGTTTCACGGGCCGAAGGGGGTAGGGTTTCTCTACACGCGCAGCGGCGTGCGGGTGCAGCCGCTCATTCACGGCGGCTCGCAGGAGCGCAACGTGCGCTCCGGCACCGAGAACGTATACGGCATCGTGGGCCTGGCCAAGGCGCTGGAAATCGCACACCGCGATATGGCGGCGCACCGGCAGCACGTGCTGGCGCTCAAGCACCGCTTCATCGAAAAGCTGCAAGCCGGTATCGCCGACGTGCGCTTCAACGGCTGCTCGGCCGACCCTGACGCCAGCCTCTACACCGTGCTGAGCGTGAGCTTGCCGGCTTCGCCCATCAGCGAGATGCTGCTTTTCAATCTGGATATCAACCGCATCGCCGCGTCGGGCGGCTCGGCCTGCACCAGCGGCGCCCAGGCCGGCTCGCACGTGCTTGAAGCCTTGGGCTGTGACCCTGAGCGCGGCACGGTGCGCTTTTCGATGAGCAAACTCAACACCAGTGACGAAGTAGACTACGCCGTGGCCCAGCTGGCCAAGCTCTACCAGCCGGCGTAGCTGGTTAGAAGACTAGCTCAGCACTTGGGTTGCGGCGTTTGGATGAAAGCAGGGGGGTAGGGAATTAACGCCGCGGGCCCGGAACGCGTAAGCCTGGGCGGCGCCCACAGTAGGGCTGCTTCAACTTGCTCTCTATTTTCTTTTTCCTGCTGAATGGCTGAAATTCATATTCAACCCAAAAAGTCGGCCCCCAGCCCGTGGCTGCTGGTGCTGCTGGTGGGCGCGCTGCTGGCGTTGGCCGCTTATTTTTACCTGCGCCCCGACCCGGCTGATACGTCCACTGCCGCAGCTCCAGTTCCAGCTGCCCCAGCTGCCAGTGCCGAACCCTCAGCTGCCGCCACCCCCCGGGAGTTGCCAGCTGCTACTGCGCCGGCCTCACCTGCGCCGCCTACCCCCCCTCCGGCCGCTAACCCCGCCGACGAGCCCGCGCCTACCCCCCTGACGCCCAGCGAGCTGGCTGCCTACGCCGCCACCGATGCCGCCGTGCCCGGCTACGCCCGCCGCGGCTTGCAGCAGCTGGCCGCCACCCTCGTAGACCTGGCCGACCGCGCCGACCTGCAAGACCCCGCCGTGCAGGAGCAGCGCAACAACCTGACCAGCGCCACCGCCCGGCTCGGCGAGGATGCCAGCGCCAGCCTGCGGCCCGGCTTCGTAGCGGCAGCTGGTTTGCTGCGCACCGTTCAGCAGAAAGCCTACCCCGACCAGGAAGCCTCGGCCGCGCAGCTCCAGCAGCTGGCCGGGCAGCTGTCGGGGCGCGCTAATACGGCCGCCGAGCAGCAACAGGTGCGCCGGTTTCTGAGCGCGGCGGCCGTGTTGCTGGAGCCATTAAGCCGACCGGCTGCCGCGCAGTAGCTTTAGCTCTCAGCAGCCATTGTTTAGCTTGAATCAGCTTTTTCGCCATGAATTCCTCTGTCTTACGCCGCTTGCGCGACCTGCCCGAATTTGAAGTAGCCGACCGCGACCCCGACCCGCGCGGCTGGACCGTGCGCGGCGGCGACGGCCGGCCGCTCGGCACCGTGTACGAGTTGATTGTGGAGCCCGAAGCCCTGCAAGTGCGCTACCTCGACGTGGCTCTGGATGCCGCCTTGCAGCCCAACGAGCACGAGCGCCATATTTTGCTGCCCATTGGCGTGGCCGCCCTTGATGCGGAAGCCGACAACGTGTTCGTGCCCGCTCTTAACCACGAAAACGTGCTGCGCTACCCGCCCTACGTGGAGCTGCAAATCACGCGCGACTACGAGCGGGCCATGCTGCAAGCCTTGCAGCTGCCCGCGCCGCCGGAGGGGGAGTTTTATGGGCAGCCGGCCCACGATGCGGGGGCGTTCTATCGCAGCCGCCGCTGAAGCGAGTTGGCGCTGGTAGCTTAGCGTTGCCTTGCAACCTTTCGGCTTCTATAAAGGTCCCGGCACTATGAAGCACCCGCTATACCTTGTTTTCGCGTTAGTTCTGCTGGCCGGCTGCGCGCCCACGCTGGCCCCGCACACTCCTTATTTGCCAATCGTGCGCAGCCAGGGAGAAGCGGAAGCTCACCTCGTCAGTAGCCCCACAGGCCGTGAGTTGGAATTGCAGCTCGGCTATCAGGCTACGAGCCGGTTGGTGCTGCACACGGCGCTGCTTCGTCATGAGCGCCCGAGCACGGGCAAGAGCTTCCGCTCGGCTGACCTGGGGCTGGGCTACTACTGGCCCTTAAAGGACGGCCGCTGGCGGCTGGGACTGCACGGTGGCTTGGCCTACGGACGGGGTAAATCAGGTGGAGGATTCTGCTTTGACTGCGATGGCCCCAACTCTACTTTCCGCACCCAGTATGTCTATGCTTACGTGCAGCCCACAGCACTGATAACCCAGGACGATTTTACGCTGGGGCTGGGAGTGCGACTCGGCCAGGCTCATTATTATCAAATGCGGCAATACCGCACCGACCTACGGTCCGATACCATACTTACGCGAACGTTAAACCATGACGGGCGCAATGCAACGTTCCTGCAGCCCATGATGCAGGCCAGCTACCGGGTAAGCCCCTGGCTGGCGCTCTCAGCGGGCGGGGGAGTGCAGTTCTTCATGGGAAAGCGCCGGGATTATCTTGACGATATGAACCCCTTTATCGGACAGGTCGGGCTGCATTTTCTGGTGACCCGACGCCCTACCCCCTCGCCCTAACTCTAATTCCGTCGAATCATCCCCGCCACGGCCTCAACCCACTGCGGCTCCGAGTTGAGTGAGGGGACGAGCTGCCAATGGCCGCCGCCAGCCTGCTCAAACAGCTCCTTGAATTCCTCGCCCACTTCAATGGTCGTTTCCAGGCAGTCAGCCACGAACGCGGGCGAGAAAGCCAGCACATTCTTGATGCCGCGAGCCGGAAACTCCTTCAGCGCCTCGTCGGTGTAGGGTTGCAGCCAGGGGTCGCGCAGGCGGCTTTGCAGGCGGCTCTGGAAGCTGACCGTGTATTGGTCGGGGCTCAGGCCCAGCTCGGCGGCCACGAGGCGCGAGGTGGCGAAGCACTGCGCGCGGTAGCAGTAGCGGTTTTGCTCGGTGAGCGTGTCGCAGCAGGCACCAAAGCGGCAGTAGTTGGTCGGGTCGCCCTTCTTGACGTGCCGCTCCGGAATGCCGTGGTAGCTGAACACGACGTGGTCGTAGTCGTGCTGGGCCATCTCGGCCCGGCCCCGCGCGGCAATGGTGGCGATGAAGCCCGGCTCGGTGGCAAACTGACTGATGAAGTTGATGCTCGGCACTATCCACCAGTCTTTCACGATATCCATCACCTTCTCCTGCACCGAGCCCGTGCTGGCCGAGGCATACTGCGGAAATAGCGGCAGCACGATGATGCGCTCCACGGCCGCCACGCGCAACTCTTCCAGCGCCTTTTGGATGCTGGGGTTCTGGTAGCGCATCCCGAAAGCCACCACGTATTCTTCTCCCAGCGCAACCTGCACTTTTTGCTGCAAGTCCAGCCCGTGGAAAAGCAGCGGCGAGCCACGCTCAGCATCCCAGAGCTGCTGGTAGATTTTGGCTGACTTCGGCGCCCGCAGCGGCACCACGAGCCCCTGAAACAGCGGGTAGCGGATGGCGGCCGGCATGTCTACTACGCGGCCATCAGTTAGAAACTCGTTTAGGTAGCGGCGCACGTCGGGCGTCTGGGGCGAGTCGGGCGTACCCAGGTTGACGAGCAGCACCCCGACGCGTTTGGCGGGGCTGGCGGCGGCGGAGGGGGTAGGGGCCGTGGTAGAAGCGAGAGCGGCAGAAATCATCGGGCGAAGGTCCTAAAAAACAAGTCAAATCAAGAGCGGAGCCGGCACTTAGGCCAGCGCGGCTCGCGCCGCGTTGGCCCAGCCCAGGGGGGGGTAGGTCTGTCAAACCAATAGGGGTAGGGCTTAGTTTGCGAACCCGCCGAACAGACGCGGCACCCGGCGACTGGTTTGGTGGGCACTAGCTTTTCGGCGCCAAAAATCGTACCTTTGCGGCCCTGATTTTCAAACCTTTCCCTGATTTCCCGCCCATGAATCCCGAACCCAAGCCGCACCGGGCGGGCTTTGTCGCCATCATCGGCAAGCCCAACGTGGGCAAGTCCACGCTCATGAACGCGCTGGTCGGCGAGCGGCTCAGCATCGTCACGAGCAAGGCCCAAACCACGCGCCATCGCATCCTGGGTATTCTGAATGGCGACGATTTTCAGCTGATTTACTCCGACACGCCCGGCATCATCCAGCCCAAATACGAGCTGCACAACGCCATGATGTCGTTCGTGTACTCGTCGCTGGAAGATGCCGACGTCGTGCTATTCGTAACCGACATCTACGAGAAGCACGACGAGGAGCCGGTAGTAGAGCGCCTGCGCAAGATGCAGGATACGCCCATCATTCTATTAGTCAATAAGATAGACCAGGCTGAGCAAGATGAAGTGGAAGCCAAGCTGGCCTACTGGCAGGAGCAGTTGCCCAACGCTGCGGAAGTCCTACCCATTTCCGCGCTCAATGCCTACGGCACCGACCGCGTGCTGGAGCTGATCCTGGAGCGCCTGCCCATTCACCCCGAATATTATCCTAAGGACGAGCTGACCGACAAGCCGGAGCGATTTTTTGCCGCCGAAATGGTGCGCGAGAAAATCTTCAAACTCTACAAAAAGGAAATTCCCTACAGCTGCGAAGTCGGCATCGAAGAGTTTAAGGAAGAGGAGGATATCATCCGAATCCGGGCCATTATCTACGTCGAGCGCAGCTCCCAAAAGGGCATCATCATCGGCCAGAAAGGCGAGGCGCTAAAGAAAGTCGGCACCTGGGCGCGGGAGGAGATGGAGAAGTTTTTCCTGAAAAAAGTGTTCCTGGAAATTCACGTGAAAGTGAACGAGAACTGGCGCGCCGACCCCAAGGCGCTGGCCCGGTTCGGGTATCAGTAAGGAATTAATAATAAGGCGGTCATGCAGAGCGCAGCGCAGCATCTCGCATGGGGCAGTAACCCACGGCAACCAACGATTGAATTACTGCTGCACGCGAGATGCTGCGCTGCGCTCTGCATGACCGCCAGCTAACGCAATACGACCAATTTTAACCACCCAACCTTGGGCACTGCCGGCGCTGGTCAGTCGGGGGCTGGGGCCAATCATTCATGAGTACAAGAAACACCATCGCCATCGTGGGGCGGCCCAACGTGGGCAAATCCACGCTATTTAATCGGTTGGTCGGGCAGCGCCAGGCCATCATGGACAACCAGTCGGGCGTGACGCGCGACCGGCACTACGGCTACGGCGACTGGATTGGCAAGAACTTCACCGTCATCGACACTGGCGGCTACGTCCACGGCTCGGACGATATCTTCGAGGAAGAAATCCGCAAGCAGGTCAAGCTCGCCATCGAAGAGGCCGACGTGGTGCTTTTCATGGTCGATGCCGACGCCGGAATGCACGGGCTGGATGAAGAATTTGCCGCCGTGCTGCGCCGCTATCAGGGTCAGAAACCTATCTACATCGTCGCCAACAAGGCCGACACCCACGCCCGCGCGCACGCCAGCGGCGAGTTTTACGCGCTGGGTTTGGGCGAGCAGGCCGAGGTGTTTCCCATTAGCTCGCAGAGCGGCGCCGGCACCGGCGAACTGCTCGATGCCGTGGTCGCGCACTTCGAGGAAGCCGGCGAGGAAGACCCGGATTCGGGCATTCCCAAAATTGCCATCGTCGGCCGGCCCAACGCCGGCAAATCCAGCTTTGTGAACCTGCTGCTGGGCGCCGAGCGCAGCATCGTGACCGACATCGCCGGTACCACCCGCGACGCAATTGAATCGAAATACGCGGCCTTTGGCAACGAATTCATTCTCGTCGACACGGCCGGCCTGCGGCGCAAGGCGCGGGTGAACGAGGACGTGGAGTTCTACTCCAACCTGCGCGCCATCCGGGCGATGGAGGCAGCCGACGTGTGCATCGTGATGCTCGATGCCAGCCGCGGCATCGAGGCGCAGGACGTGAGCATCATCGGCCTGGCCGACCGCAACCGCAAGGGCATCGTGATTCTGGTCAATAAGTGGGATTTGATTGAGAACAAGGAAACCAACACGGCGCGGGATTTCGAGGCCAAGATTCTGGAGAAAATCAAGCCCATTGCCTACCCCCCCATTGTGTTTATATCGGTGCTGAACCGGCAGCGGGTGCACAAGGCCATCGAGACGGCCATTGAGGTGTACCAGAACAAGCGCAAGAAAATCCCGACCTCGCAACTCAATGATACCATGCTCAAGGAGATTGAGAAGTATGGCCCGCCGGCCGTGAAAGGCAAAATCGTGCGCATCAAGTACGTGACCCAATTACCTACTCACAACCCGGTATTTGCCTTTTTCTGCAACCTGCCGCAGTACGTAACCGAGAGCTACACCCGCTACCTGGAGAACCGAATGCGCGAGCATTTTGACTTTACCGGCGTGCCGATTGGCATCGTGTTTCGGAAGAAGTGAGGGGTAGGGTTACCTTTTTTCAACCTCAACATTAAAGGGCGAGTTTTAACCCCCAACCAACCTCAATCATGAAAAAAGTATTGTTCCTCGCCCTGGCCGCCGGCACCCTGACCTTTACCTCCTGCGACAGCAAGAGAGAAGACAACATGGAAGCCCAGGGCACTGAAATCAAGAACGAAGGCGAAGCCAAAGCCGACGCAATGGAAGAAAAGGCCGAAACCATGCGCGACTCGGCTAACGCAGCCGGCGAGGCTATGGGCGACAAGGCTGACGCTATGGACCCAAACAGCACCAACTCGACGACTACGACCACCACGACGGAGACTCCTAAGTAGTCTGCCCTTTTTACACGATAAAAAAGGCCCTTCCCGTAGCGGGAAGGGCCTTTTTTGTGCACCTTCGGTCTGTTGGCTCAACCTAACCCAGGCGGCGGCGCAGCAGCCCATCGACAACCTCAAACAGGCGGCGCGGCTCATAAGTGCGCCAAGGCAGCTCATCGAGCTGCCCGCCGAAATTGACGTAAGAATCGAGGTTGTACTGGCGCATCTCGCGCTGCACGTGCTCCTGGAAGTTGACGCCCGCAATCCAGCCATCTTCCACATCCTCAAACCATTCCTCGTAGTACGAATCGTCGGAGCCGTGGAAGTTGAACACGTTTTCGCCCACGAGCACGAATTTGCGCACGCCCTCGTGCACGAGCACATCCACGATGTTACGCTTCAGCTCCATGATGTCGTTTTCGATGGCGTCGTTCCACTCGCCGATAAACTCCAGCACGGCGATACTCAGCTCGTAATCAACGAAGAGAATCTTGATGAACAGCGTGTCGGAGCCCAGGCTATCCCACTGGGGATGAATGTAGTAGCCGTAAATCGTATTGGTGTAGGAGTCCAGGCTGTTCTCGGCCTCGAAGAGCGGCGAGCGCGGATCTTCGGACGCTGAGTACTGCTCAATCCAATTGTAGTGCGGCTCGATGGTGTGCATGGCGGGGCAGCGCGGGCGGGGACGAAAGTAGGAAGGCCAAAACGCCGCTGGCTTCAAAACGTTCGCCCGCGTTCCCTACCCCCCCAATTCGCTAAAGCCGCCCGCACGCTGCCGTGCGCTTGCAGCAGCGCGGCGGCCTCGGCTTCGCTGATGCCTAGCTCGTCTATCAGCATTCGCTCGCCGCGGGCCACGAGCTTGACGTTGCTCAGCTTCATGTCCACCATCTTGTTGCCCTTCACGTAGCCCAGGCGGATAAACGTAGCCGTCGTCAACATGTTGAGCACCAGCTTCTGGGCGGTACCCGCTTTCAGCCGGGTGCTGCCGGTGAGAAACTCCGGGCCCGTCACAACCTCGACCGGAAACTCGCAGGCCGCCGCCACCGCCGAGCCGGCATTGCAAACCACGCAGCCCGTGGCCAGCCCTGCTGCGCGCGCCGCCGTCAGCCCCCCGATGACGTAGGGTGTGCGGCCCGACGCGGCGATGCCCACCAGCACATCTTTCTCCGAAATATTGTGGGCCTGCAGGTCGCGCCAGGCTTGCTCGGCGTCATCCTCGGCGCCTTCCACGGCCACCCGGATGGCGCCGTCGCCACCGGCCATCAGGCCCACCACCAGGCTGGCCGGCACGCCAAACGTGGGCGGACACTCCGACGCGTCGACCACGCCCAGCCGCCCGCTCGTGCCCGCCCCGATGTAGAAGAGCCGCCCGCCGGCTCGCAGCCGCGCCACGGTTGCCTCAATCAGCTTTTCAAGCTGGGGTAGGGATTTTTGCACCGTCAGCGGCACGGTCTGGTCGAGCTGATTCATACCGGCCAGAATGGCGGCCGTGGGTAGGGTTTCGAGATGGTCGTATTCGGAAGGCGATTCAGTGGTCATATAAGTGCGTCATGAATAGGTAAGTCAGGTGCGCCGGCAATGCGGGCACATTGGGCGAAAAGCAGGGGGTAGGGCGTAGCCCGGACCGCGGAGGGCTGGCAATCACTGCGCCAGCCGGCCGACTACCGGAAATTTGAGGAACACATCCGCCTGATGCGGCGCGTCCTGGTCCATCTCCGCCGTCAGGTCCTGGCCGGCCCAGTGCTCGTAGTGGTTACCGCGCTTCCAGAGCCGCGACTTGCTTACGTCATAAATCAGGCCCTGGTAAGCGGTCCAGATTTCGTCGCGGTCCTGGCCGTTGCGCAGCGCCAGCTGATTTTTGGTGTAGGTTGGCAGCTCATCTATCATATTGAAAAATAACGTCATGCAGAACGCAGCGCAGCGGAGTGAAGCATCTCGCGCGGGTAACTAATTCAATCGTTGTTTCTCCGCAGATTACTTCTCCGAGCGAGATGCTTCACTTCGCTGCGCTGCGTTCTGCATGACGGTCTTCTTGCACAAAATTCCTACCCCAGCAGCGCCTGCAAGCGAATCCAGCGGTTGGGCAGGTCGCCCTGCGCGGCGTGCAGGTAGTCCTGATACGTGCACGGCACCACCCGGCGCACCCGACTGTCGGCCAGGCTTTCCACTTCCAGCCACCACTTGCCGCTGCGTTTACTCTTGAAAAACACCAGCTCGGCAGGCGTGCCGGGCAAGACCACGGCGTAGCGCACGAAGCGGCGCGAGGCGAAGTCGGTTTCGGGCTGGCGGTGGTAATAGCCTTCGAGAAAATACCAGAGCATGGTGGCCAGCGCGGCGGCGGCCAGCCCGTGCGGGTCGTGCTCGGGGCGGTAGCCATACAGGCCCAGGGAGCTGAGCTGGGCGTTGTGGCCGGCGTACCAGCAGAGCTGGGCCGCATCCTCGTTGCTGAGCCCGAACGGGTTGGGCGGGTAGTAGCCGGGCGCGTCGGGCCAGCGCAGAGCGGTCACGTCGAAGCTCAGAAAATCAGCCTGGCGCAGCAGCGGCTCAGCCTGCTGCAAGTCCTGGCGAATTTCACCTAAGCGCAGCGTCTCGAAGTGCAGCTTTTCGAGGGCGGCCAGCACTTCGGGCGGCACCAGGTACTGCTGGTGCGCGAGCTGGGCGAAGCTGAAGATAAAATTGGGTTCGTGCACCAGCAGGCGGCGCAAGTGGCTGTCTTCGGCCGCGATGCCGTTGCGGGCGTGGGCGCCGCCGGGCTCGGCCATGTCCAGCCGCGCATCGACTACGGCGAAGCTGATGGGCCGCTCCAGGGTTTCGTAGGCCAGAAACTGGCCATAATCCAAATCGTGGGAGCCGCCGAGCAGGATGGGCAACGTGTTGTGCTCCAGCAGCGCGCCCACAATTTCGCGCAGCCGCTGATAGGTATCGTCCAAAGTCAGGCCGGGGCGCAGGTTGCCCAAATCGACCAGCCGCACCGGACCGTGGCCTTTTTGTAGCTGGTAAAACCGCTCCCGGACGCGGTTGGCGCCGCAGAGGGGGGTAGGGATTTCGGGGCCAACTGCGGGCGGGCCGGCGGCGCTGCCGCGCCACTCATCCAGGCCAATCAGGGCCAGGTCGGCGGTGCGCCAGTCGGGGAAAGTGTCACTAAAGCGCGAGGCGTAGGCGGCCAGCGTGGTCGGGGCGGCGGACGGCGCGGTGAGGCTTTCGGGCAGCGGGTCGAAAAACAGGGCCAGGTTCATGCGGGCGCGGCGGACAAGGGCCGAACAAGGGCCGGGCAAAACTACGCACGAGCTTGCATCGGCCGCGCTGCCATTCCCTACCCCCCTCCCGCCGCCTGAACCGTAGGTGCCGGCGCGGCAATTAGGGTATCTGTGAAAATTAGCTTTTATTTAACCTGGATTTCACCCCTCACCCCTCACCCTTCTGCCTTCCCACCCGCCTCATGGACATTCGTCGCTCCTTCGATGTACTGGCTCACCAGCTCGAACAATTTCCGCAGCCCGACTGTCTGGCCGCCAAACTAGCCGGTCAGTGGACGCCCATCAGCACCCAGCAGGTGCAGGAGCAGGCCAACTACGTCAGCCTGGGGCTGCGACAGCTCGGCCTGGGCCGTGAAGACAAGGTGGCCATCATCAGCCTCAACCGCCCGGAGTGGCTGCTGGCTGACTTTGGCATCGCCCAAATCGGGGCTGTGAGCGTACCCATGTACCCGACCATCACCACGGAAGACTACAAATACATCTTCCAGGATGCCGGCGTGAAGGCCGTTTTCGTGTCCGACCAAGGGTTGTATGACAAGGTGAAAGAGGCTACCGCCGGCCTGGGCATCCCGGCTGAAAACATCTTCACGTTCGAGAAAATCAGCGGCGCCCACCACTTCGGCGAGCTGCTGGAGCTGGGCCGCCGGGGCAACCCGGCCGACCTGGAGCCCCTGAAGGCCGCCGTGCAGCCCGACGATTTGCTCACGCTCATCTACACCTCCGGCACCACCGGCAAGCCCAAGGGCGTGATGCTCTCGCACGATAATCTGCTCAGCAACTGCCGCAACTCGCAGCCCATAGTGCCCATCACCCGCGCTGATAAAGCGCTGAGTTTCTTGCCCTTGTGCCACATCTTCGAGCGCATGGTGACGTATCTGTACCTGATAAACGGGACCAGCATCTACTACGCCGAGGGCATGGAAGTCATTGCCGACAACCTGCGTGAGGTGCAGCCGACTATCTTCACCACCGTGCCGCGCCTGCTGGAAAAAGTGTATGATAAGATTGTGGCCAAGGGCCACGAGCTGGAGGGAGTGAAAAAAAACCTGTTTTTCTGGGCCCTGGATTTGGGCCTGAAATACGACACGCAGGAGGACCAGGGTTTTTTCTATAATACCCAGTTGGCGCTGGCTCGTAAGCTTATCTTCTCGAAGTGGCAGGAGGCGCTGGGCGGCAACATCCGCTGCATCGTGAGTGGCGGCGGGGCCTTGCAGCCGCGGCTGGCGCGCGTATTCTGGGCGGCCGGCATCCGGGTAATGGAAGGCTATGGCCTGACCGAAACGTCGCCCGTGATTGCCGTGAGCGGATTCGAGCCCGAGGATAACAAGATTGGCGCCGTCGGGCCCGTGATTGCAAATACAGAGGTTAAGATTGCCGAGGACGGCGAGATTCTGACCAAATCGGCCTCCGTGATGAAAGGCTACTACAACCAGCCGGAGCTGACGGCCGAAGTCATTGACCAGGACGGCTGGTTTCACACCGGCGACATCGGCGAGTTCGTCAACGGCCGCTTTCTTAAGATTACGGACCGCAAAAAGGAGATGTTCAAGACCAGCGGCGGCAAGTACATTGCCCCGCAGGTCATCGAGGGCAAGCTCAAGGAAGACCCGCTCATCGAGCAGGTAATGGTGGTGGGCGCCGACCAGAAGTTTGCTTCCGCGCTCGTTATTCCCTCCTTCGCCGACCTGAAAGGCTGGTGCAAGCGCAACGGCGTGGCCGACTGCCCGAATGAGGAACTCGTTAAGAATGAGAAGGTAGTGAATCTGTACGAAAGCCTGGTGAAGAAGCACAACCAAAGCTTTGC
The DNA here is from genome assembly GCF_964243305.1 of uncultured Hymenobacter sp. Lineage (GTDB taxonomy): Bacteria > Bacteroidota > Bacteroidia > Cytophagales > Hymenobacteraceae > Hymenobacter. The sequence continues at coordinate 5,016 of NZ_CAXTEF010000028.1, read as the reverse complement.
GCAGTGGGAGCAGGTCAAGCGCATCGCGCTGCTGCCGGAGCTATGGACCGTGGAGAGTGGCGAGATGACGCCTACCATGAAGGTCAAGCGCAAGGCCATCACGGAGAAAAACAAGGGCCTGATTGAGGGAATGTATCACTAGCTGCTGTTAAAGTTTAATAGAAATAAGCTTGCCTAGCCGCCCCTGGTAGTCTCAACAACGCGGGCTTCGCCTCCGGCACCACGGTTTATTTGGCGGCTTTCGGTTCGACCTTTTCACTGGCTTCGTATTCGGACCCCGCCACTGGCCGGCTTGTATTCCCGACTTTGAATCCGGTTAGTTCGCCAGTAGCTGCTGTGATAGTCCCCTAGGCTGCGCAGGAAAAATAAATACTAGGCTAAAAAGGCTGGACTTGTCCAGCCTTTTTTCTTACACCCAGCACGGGATAGTAGGCAAGCCAAGCCGCTTTCCAGACCAACTCGAGAAGAATCATACCAGGGTTCTAATTTATGCTAAAAATTTAATAATTAATAATCTATAATCAAAAGTACCTTTGACGGCATTTATATTCACTCACTTTACTGTTTTTTACAATGAAACTATTACGACTGTTATTCACCACTTTAGCCGCCGGAGCACTGCTGGGCGGTTGTCAGAGCAAAGACGGTGACCCAGGTCCTGCGGGCCCCGCGGGCCCTGCGGGTCCCGTGGGCCCCGCTGGTCCGAGCTTAACGGGCAGCTTGGTTGGCTTCGTTAGGCCCGTGGGCGAAGACGGCGACCAACTGTCAAAAGCTGGGGTCGTCGTCACCGTGACCAATGTGACGCCGCAACTTACCCAGACGACGGATGCTATCGGGCGCTACGAGTTTGCCAACCTGCGAAATGGTACTTACAATTTAACTTATACCCGGCCTGGCTTAGGCTTGCACAAGGTGTTTGGTTTCGGCCACGTGGGGGGTGAGCAGCCCAGCTTTGTCGGCACTACTTTTCTAAGTCAAGTCTCCAATACCACCGTGACCAACCTGACGGTAGTCTCGCCTCAGTTCGATTCGAGTAATGGAAGCTATGCGCAGCTATCAGCCACGGTAGCCAATCCCACGAGCAGCAATAGTTATCGGCGGGTTGCCGTGTATGCCAGCGCCAGTGCAGAAGTTACTTCCGCAACCGGTACGCTGCTAGGAGAGTATTTCGTTTACCAAGGGAGCAACGGCCCAACCAGCACGATAAGTGTTCCGCAGGCCGCGTTTACCGGAGCTGGCTTTGCTACCGGAAGCCGGGTTTACGCAATTGCCTACGGCGCCCCGGACTACTATGGTAATTCTTATACCGAAATCGCTACCGGCCGTCAGGTCCTGACGGCGTTGAATCCGGTTGGCTCCCAAGTGGTTTCGTTTACCGCGCCCTGAGCAGTGCGCCTGTTTCAAGAGGAAGAGCCGCCCGAAGGAATTCGGGCGGCTTTTTTTGGCTAACTGTTATGCAAGCCTAACAAAATCTTCGTATGTTTACCGCACTTTCCCTACGTTATGAAACCCGAAGAGACTGTCGACTACAACATCAAAGTGGCCTGGCACGCCATTTCGCGGATGTACAACACGCAGGCCGCGCGGCATGACATCACGACCAGCATCGGCTTCGTGCTGCTCAACATCGACCAGGAAAACGGCACGCCAGCCACGAAAATCGCGCCGCTGCTCGGCCTCGAAACTCGCAGCCTGACCCGCATTCTGCGCTCGATGGAAGATAAGGGCTTGATTTACAAGCAGGCTGATTCGGTGGACAAGCGTTCGGTGCGCATCTTTCTCACGCCGCTGGGCCTGGAGAAGAAAGAAATTTCGCGCCAGACGGTGCGGCACTTCAACCTGAAAATCCGGGAGAAAATCTCGCAAACCCAGCTCGATACGTTCTTTAAAGTGGCCGCCCAGATTACGGGCATGATTGAGGGCAAGGTTCTGTTTGAGAGCTTCGTGCTCAAGCACTTGCAGCCCGAGCCGACCAAGTAAGCGGCGGCCCTGTTTCCCTACCCCCCCATCACCTTATCACCCCAAAAAGTGAATCGGACGATAAAAAAAGTCGCCGTGCTCGGCTCCGGCGTCATGGGCTCGCGCATTGCCTGCCACTTCGCCAATATCGGTGCGCAGGTGCTCCTGCTCGATATCGCGCCCAAGGAGCTGCTGCCCGAGGAGGAGAAAAAAGGTCTCACGCTCGATAACCCAGTTGTCAGGAATCGCATCGTGAACGCCGCCCTGCAAGCGGCCACGGCCAGCAACCCGGCCCCGCTCTACCGTAAGGCCGATGCCGCGCGCATCAAGACCGGCAACTTCGACGATAATCTTAAGGAAATTGCCGGTTGTGACTGGACCATTGAGGTCGTCATCGAGCGGCTTGACCTTAAAAAGAGCCTTTATGAGCGCATCGAAGAGTTTCGCAGGAAAGGCACGCTGATAACGAGCAACACGAGCGGCATCCCGATTCAGCTGCTGGCCGAGGGCCGCAGCGACGATTTCAAGCGGCACTTTTGCGGCACGCACTTCTTCAACCCGCCGCGCTACCTGAAGCTGCTGGAAGTGATTCCGGGCCCGGAAACCGACCCTGGAATCGTGGATTTTCTCTTACACTATGGCGACCTGTATCTGGGCAAAACCACGGTGCTGGCCAAGGACACGCCGGGCTTCATCGCCAACCGCGTGGGCGTCTTTGCCTTGCTCGACGTGATGCACCTGATGCAGAAGCTGGGCCTCACGGTCGAGGAAATCGACAAGCTCACCGGCCCGGTGATTGGGCACCCCAAGTCGGCCACGCTGCGCACTTCTGATGTGGTAGGGCTGGATACGACCATTAGCGTAACGAACGGGCTGGCGCAGAGCCTGCCAAACGACGAAGCGAAGGATACGTTTTCCCTACCCCCCTTCGTGGCGAAGATGGCCGAGAACAAATGGTTGGGCGACAAAACCGGCCAGGGCTTCTACAAGAAAGTGAAGGGCGAGGGCGGCCAGTCCGAGATTCACGCCCTGGACCTGAATACGCTGGAATATAAGCCGTCGCAGAAGGTGAAGTTTCCCACCTTGGAGCTGACCAAGACGATGGAGCAGCTCGCGCCGCGCTTTGCGGTGTTGCTGGGGGGTAGGGACAAGGCGGGCGACTTCTACCGGCAGATGTTCGCCGGCCTGTTTGCCTACGTCACCAACCGCATCCCCGAAATTGCCGATGAGCTGTATAGAATTGACGATGCGCTGCGGGCCGGCTTCGCTTGGGAAATGGGTCCGTTTGAAACCTGGGACGCTATCGGCGTGCAACAAGGCGTCGAGCTGATGGCGGCCGAAGGCAAGCAGCCCGCCGCCTGGGTGACGGAGATGCTGGCGGCCGGGCACACTTCGTTCTATAAAGTGACTGAGGCTGGCGTCCGGCAGTTCTACGATGTAGTGAGCCAAAGCTATCAGTCCATTCCGGGCGTGGAGAACTTTGTCATTCTCGACAACCTGCGCGCCACGGGCAAGGTGTTGTGGAAAAACGCCGGCGCCTCGGTCGTGGATTTGGGCGACGGTATTCTGAACGTCGAGTTTCACTCGAAGATGAACTCGCTCGGCACCGACGTTATCCAGGGCTTGCTCAAAGGTGTAGAGATGGCCGAAAGTAGCTACCGCGGCCTAGTGGTGGGCAATGATGCGCCGCAGTTCTCGGCTGGCGCCAACCTGGGCCTAGTGTACATGCAGGCGCTGGAGCAGGAGTTTGAGGAGCTGAATGTGATGATTGCGCAGTTTCAGCAGGCCATGATGCGGATGCGCTACAGCAGCGTTCCGGTAGTTGGCGCCCCGCACGGCCTGGCCCTCGGCGGCGGCTGCGAGCTGAATCTGCACTGCGACCGGGTGGTGGCGGCCTCCGAGACTTACATGGGCCTCGTGGAATTCGGCGTGGGCCTGATTCCGGCCGGCGGCGGCACCAAGGAAATGACCTTGCGCACGGCCGCCAAGTATGAGGAAGGCGAGCCGGAGCTGAACCTGATTCGCAACACGTTTGTGACTATCAGCACGGCCAAAGTCTCCACGTCTGCGGCCGAGGCCTTTGACCTGGGCTTCCTGCGTTCCGGCGATGAAATCGTGGTCAATGGCAGCCGCGTCATCGCCGCTGCCAAGGACGCAGCGCTGGAACTGGCCGATGCTGGCTACACGCAGCCGGTCCAAAAGACCAACATCAAGGTGCACGGCAAGGGCGCGCTGGCCATGTTCAAAACCGGCGTCTACGCCATGCAGCAGGGCCGCTACATCTCCGAGCACGACCAGAAAATTGCCGACAAGCTGGCCTACGTGATGTGCGGCGGCGACCTGAGCTCACCCACGGAGGTGAGTGAGCAGTACCTGCTGGACTTGGAACGTGAGGCGTTTCTGAGCCTCTGCGGCGAGCGCAAGACACTGGAGCGGATTCAGTCGATTTTGACGACTGGCAAGCCGCTGCGGAATTAGCTTGGCGTTAACCTCACCCCCTAGTTCCCTCTCCAAAAGAGAGGAGGAACTAGTTTCTAGCGCTAGAAACTAGATTTTAAAGAAATACGGTTTTCAACTTATTATAAGCTAGTTAACTAGCGCTAGAAACTAGTTCCTCCTCTCTTTTGGAGAGGGAACTAGGGGGTGAGGTTAACGCCAGCACATCATGACCCAAACTGCCTATATCGTCGCCGGCTACCGCACGGCCGTCGGCAAAGCGCCCCGCGGCGTCTTCCGCTTCACCCGCCCCGACGACCTCGCGGCGGACGTTATCAAGCACCTCGTCAAGTCAGTGCCCGCGCTGGACCCCAGCCGCGTGGACGACGTGATGGTGGGCAACGCCGTGCCCGAAGCCGAGCAAGGCCTGCAAATGGGCCGCCTGATTTCGCTGCTCGCGCTGCCCATCAACGTGCCCGGCCTCATCGTGAACCGCTATTGCGGCTCCGGCGTCGAAACCATTGCGATGGCCGTGAGTAAAATCTCGGCCGGCATGGCCGAGTGCATCATTGCCGGCGGCACCGAAAGCATGAGCATGGTGCCCACCGTGGGCTGGAAAAC
>NZ_CAXTEF010000027.1:42743-58980 GCF_964243305.1 uncultured Hymenobacter sp. | reverse complement strand
AAGGAGGGGAGTCACGTCCTACCCCCCCTCCTTCTCCTCACCCTCATCCTTGAGCGCCGCCTTGTTCAGGGTTTTTTCGTCCTTCACTACCACCAGCTTGCCGTCTTTCAGCTCCTTGGCCACAGCGCGGAACGGGCCGCTCACCACCTCGTCGCCGGGTTGCAGGCCCTTGGTAATCTGAATGTTCTGAAAGTCGCTGATGCCGGTTTTCACGGGCGTCAGCACGGCCTTACCGGCGCGCACCACGAACACCACTTCCTCGACTTCGGGCTTGGGCGCGGCTTTGGTGTCGGCCGTGGCGCTGCCACTGGGCCGGCCGCCGACGCGGATGCGGGCGCCGCCCTCTTCCTTCTTCGCATTTGCCGAGTCGGAGCGGGTCGTGACGGCGGCCAGCGGCACGCTCAGCACGCCGGCCTGCCGGTCGGTGATGATGTCGACCGAAGCCGTCATGCCGGGGCGAAACGGCACGATGGTGCGCTTACCCACGGTGCGCGCGAGGTGGCGGTAGCTTTCGGGCAAGAGCCGGATGCGGACCTCAAACTCGGTTACGGCCTCGGCCGTGAGGGCGTCCTTGGCGGTGTTGGCGATGTTGGTGACGAGGCCCCGGAATTTCTCGTCCTTGCTGGCGTAGGCGTCCACTTCCACTTCCACCGAGTCGCCGATGTTGACGTTGCTCACGTCGTTCTCATTCACATTCACGCGCACCTCCATGTTGTTGAGGTTGGCGATGCGCATGATTTCGGTGCCCGCCATCTGGGTCGTGCCCACCACCCGCTCGCCTTTCTTCACGTTGAGCTTGCTCACGGTGCCGCTCACGGGCGCGTAAATTGTGGTCTTGTTCAGGTTCTTGCGGGCCTCTTCCAGGCTGGCCTGGGCGCTCTGCACGGTGCTCTGGCTGGCCCGAATCTGCTGGCGGGCGCTGTTGATGCCTTCCTGCGAGGCCTCGTAGGCAGCTTTGGCCGCCTCGTATTCGGCCTGCGAAATTACTTTTTGCTTATAGAGCGAGGCATTGCGGCGGTAGCTCAGCTCGGTCTGGCGGGCGTTGGCCAGCAGTTCCTGCAAGCGGGCCTGGGCCTGTCCCACGTTGGCGCGCTGCGTGCCGACCTGCGCCGACTGCATATTGACCATCGCCTGGTAGTTGTCGGGCCGGATGCGCAGCAAGAGCTGCCCCTTGCGCACCGAGTCGCCTTCCTGCACGAACAGCTCGGTAATTTCGCCCGACACGTCGGGCGAGATTTTCACTTCCGTCTCGGGCTGCACCTTGCCCGAGGCGCTGACTTTCTCCACGATGGTCGCTGGCGCCGCTTTCGCCACGAGCACCTCCGTGCCCGCCGGCTTGCCCACGAGCCCGCTTTTTTTGGCCACCATAAACCCGCCAATCAGCACGACGAGCAAAGCCAGGAGAATGAAAAGAGTGCGGTTGTTTTTCATGGTTGAATGAGGTTGTAAAATCGTCTGTCATGCTTCATCTGGCGTCCGCTTGCGAAGCATGACAGGGGGGGTAGGCCTACAGCGCCAGCGGCTTGCCTTGGTAAAAGTCCAGCACTTTGCGGCGGAAGAAAAACTCGTACTTGGCCTGAATCATGTCCGACTCAGCGGCAGTGAGGTTGTTGCGGGCGATGTTGAAATCGGTGCCGTTGAGCAGGCCGTTGTTGAAGCGGATTTCGGCGTTGCGAAACGCCAGGCGCAGCGCCTCGACCTGGCGGGCGCTGGCGTCGAAGCGGCGCTGGGCGGCCAGCGCGTCGGCGTAGCTCTGCTGGATGGTCTGGCGCAGCTGCAGGCGGGTCTGCTCGGCGCGCAGCTCAACTTGCTGCTGGTTGATTTGGGCCCGCTGCACGCCCACGCGGCTCTGCAAGCCGTTGAGGATGGGAACGCTGAGGCTAAACTGTACGAACTGGCCGCGGTTGTCGCGCAACTGGTCCAGAAACTTGTAGGGCAGCTCAGTAACCGGGCGCTGCCTGGTTTGAAACACATATTGCGAGGGAATAAAGCTGCCCAGATTGGCGGGGTCGGGCTGAAATATCGGTACCGAGACGACTTGCTCCTCGCCCCGCACTACCAAGGGCCGCACCGACGAGTAGCCGGTCTGAATGCCGCCGCCCAGCGTCAGGCGGGGGTAGTAGGCGCCGCGGGCGATGCTCAAATTGCGCTGGGCGCTGAGCACGCGCAGGTCGGCGGCCTTGATTTCGGGCCGGTTCTGGCGGGCCAGCTCGAAGGTGGCGTTGGGGTCCAGCTCGGAACCCGTGGCGGCGTAGGCCGTGGGGTCGGGCAGGGCGGGCACCACCACCTGGAAGTCGCGGGCGCCGCTGGGGTCCAGGTTCAGCTGCTGCACCAGGGCCAACTGGGCCAAATCGCGCTGGTTCTGGGCCGTGACCAGGGTGCGCTCCTCGCTGGCGAGCTGGGCGCGGCTGTCGAGCACGTTACCCTCGGCCACGGCGCCGGCGCGCAGGAGCTTTTCGCTGCGCGTGACCTGCTCGCGCACCGAGCCCAGGCGCGCCTCCGAGGCCCGAATCAGCTCCTGGGCCAGCAGCAGCTGCAAAAACGACGCGGCCACGTCCAACGACAAGTCGTTGCGGGCCTTGTCGGTGTCCACGCGGGCGGCCTGCGCCTCGAGTTGCCCCTGCTTGATGGTGTTGCGCAGCTGAAACCCCGAAAACAAGGTCACCTGCCCGCTGGCGGAAAAGTTATTCGAGCGCACGTTCACGGACTGAAACAGATTCGTGAGCGGGTCGCGGTTGGTGCCGAAGTTGTAGTTCTGGTTGCCGTTGAGGCTGGCCGTGGGGTAGAGCGCGGCGCGGTTGAGGCGTTGCGAGGCATCCTGCTGCTGGGCGGTCAGCTCGGTGGCCCGCACGGTCAGGTTGTGGGTCAGGGCGTAGTCGATGGCTGCTTGCAGGGTCCAGGGCCCGGTCGGCGCCGCCGAGGCCAGCGCGCTGCCCGGCGGCTGGGCGGGCGGCGGGGGTTGGTTTTGGGCCAGGGCCGGACCGGCCAGCAGCGCCAGCACCATCCCTACCCCCCCCGCTGCGGCCCAACCCATTGGCCGGCGCACAGGCTGCCGGCCGTCAGCTCTACTCTTGATTTTCATAGCACAAACGTTGTTGCAGAAAGCAGTGTCCCCCTGTCATAGTCCTCGTTCCCTACCCCCCCTTTGCTATTCCAAGGTCGGGATATAAGTGATGCGATGCACCCAGCTTAGGTTGCGCAAGTACTCCAATGTCAGCGGTTTGGTGGAGCTGTCTATCTCGATAAACTGCCGGGCGGCGTCGTTTTTGCCCTTGCGTGAGACAAACATTGTCGCAATATTGCAATCATCGTGGGCAATAACCGAAGCGATGAAGGCGATGGAGCCCGGCACGTCGTCGGCGTCGATGATAAGCGTGTGGAGGGAGGCCGAGAAGTCAGCCGAAAAGCCATCCACCTCCACAATGCGAATCACGCCCCCGCCCCGGCTCTGCCCAATCACCTCGACGCGGTGCCCGGTAGCCCCATCCAAGAGGTTGAGCCTGATGGTGTTGGGGTGCATGGTCGAGGCGTTGCCCACGCTCTGAAACGTGTAGCGCAGGCCGGCCGCTTCGGCGTGCTCGAAGGCGGTGCGGATGCGGATGTCGTCGGGCGCGTAGCCCAGCAAACCCGCCACGATGGCGCGGTCGGAGCCGTGGCCCTCGTAAGTGCGGGCAAACGAGTTATAAAACGTGACGACGGCCTCGGTCGGCACGGCGCCCAGAATGCGGATGGCCGCCCGCGCAATGCGCACCACCCCGGCCGTGTGCGAGGAGCTGGGCCCTATCATCACCGGCCCTATCATATCGAAGATGCTGGATTTCTCGGCCATCGCGGGGGTTGGATTCGGGGCTAAAAGTAGCGGGTTTTCGTGGTAAAGCGGGCAGGATGGTGGGCAGGATGGCGCGGGGCTGTGCCCCGTGCCGACTATTGGCCGGCCTCCGACCGGCGGTCGTTGAACGGGGCGCGGGCCAGTCATCCTTATCCTTACGGTGCGAATGGCTGCGGGCCAGAGGCCCCGCGCATAGTCGGCACGGGGCGCAGCCCCACGCCAGCGCAGGGTCTGTCAGCCCGGCCCCAACGCCGGGCTTTATCGTTCTTTGCGGCCCGGCATTACACCCCATTTCCCTACCCCCCCGTGCCCGACCAACCCGCCCCCGCCACGCCGGCCGACTTCTCCTCCGCCGTTCTGGCCCAGCTCGCGCGCCTGCAAGCCAAGTACGCCGCCGACGGCCAGGACCTGGCCGGCTACCTCGAAGGCCTCTACTACGCCGACTACGTCAACTACTGGGACTACATTCAGCTCGAAACGCTGCTCAGCCTTCAGCGCCCGATGACCCGGATTCCCGACGAGGAAATCTTCATCATCTACCACCAAATCACGGAGTTATACTTCAAGCTCTGCCTGCTCGAGTATAAGCAAATCGGCGAGTTGCAAGCCCCGACCTTGCAGGAAGTGGTTTTGCGCCTGGGCCGCATCAACCGCTATTTCGAGAACCTGATTGATTCGTTCGACGTGATGGTGGACGGCATGGAGCGGGAGCAGTTTCTGCAATTCCGCATGGCCCTGATGCCCGCCTCCGGCTTTCAGAGCGTGCAGTACCGCCAGATTGAGCTGGCCAGCACGGCCCTCGAAAACCTGACCGACGAGGCCAAACGCCAAGCCCTGGGCGAGGCCGCCGCCCATGACTACGACCAGCTCATCGGCTGCATCTACTGGAAGGCCGGCGCCACGGTCGAAGAGTCCGGCGCCAAGGCCCTGACCTTGCTCGAATTCGAGCGCAAGTACACCGCCCAGCTCATCGAGCACGCCCGCCACTACGAAACCCGCAACGTGTGGGCCGTCATCCAGCGTTTGCCCGAAATCGAGCAGCGCCACCCGCGCCTCGTGCGCCAGCTGCGCGAGCTGGACGCCAACGTGAACGTGAACTGGCCCCTGATGCACTACAAATCGGCCGTGCGCTACCTCCAGCGCGAGCCCACCGACGTGCCCGCCACTGGCGGCACCAACTGGAAGAGATACCTGCCGCCCATGTTCCAGCGCCGCATCTTCTACCCCCAATTGTGGACCGAGCAGGAGCTGGCCGAGTGGGGCAAAGGCTGGGTGGATAAGGTGCTAGAGCAGGGGTAGGAACGGTGTTTCTTAATTTCTCGCACACAGAACATAGCATTTCACAGAGTATTTTTATTTACTTCCGTGAAATCTCGCGCCCGCTGTGCGACTTATTATCTTAGCATAGATTTTCCTACCCCCCCAATGCCAACTAAAGCCATTCATCTCGAAGTCGAATCCCGGCAGTACCGCTTCGTGCTGAAGCTTTTGCAGTCGTTGCCCTTTGTGCAGGTAAATGAGGCCGGCCTTACGGCCGAGCAACAGGCTAGTTATAATAATGTAAAGCAAGGTTTAAAAGAGCTGAAGCTTCAGCGCGAAGGCAAGCTGCACGCCAAGCCGATTCAGGAAGTACTCGATGAGCTATCAGATTGAGGCCCTGCCCAACTTTGAGCGCGAGTTGAAACGGCTCAGTAAGAAGTACCTTTCCTTGAAGCAGGACTTGGCAGCGCTGGTAAGCGAGCTAACGAATAATCCGACGACGGGTACCGCCCTGGGCCAGAATTGCTATAAAATCCGACTAGCCATTACCAGCAAGCAACAGGGCAAATCGGGCGGGGCACGGGTTATTACCTGCGTGGTAGCGGTGGCCGAAAAGCTTACCCTGCTCTCTATTTATGACAAGTCGGAGCAGACAGATATTCCGCTCCGGCTTCTGCAAAAGTTGATTGAAGAAGCGAATCTGTAGCTCCGCGTCAGCAGACTACAACTTATCACCAAGCGGCCCCGGCTACGGAAGAATCTTCCGCCGCCGGGGCCACTTTTCATTTCTAAAAAGAACTGCTACTTGGCCGCCGCAACCGTAAATGCTGCCGCCGTATTCTCCCACATCATGGTCACTTTACCGTTTTTGGCGGTGGTGATGAGGAACTGCTCGGTAGGCTTGGCCGTCTTGGTCGGTGTCACTTGCACGCGCAGCGCGTCCTGCTGCTGGTCGTATTTAAAGGCACCCCACTGCTCAGCAGTTTTGTTGAAGATGACGGTCCAGGCCGTGGCGGTGGGGATGGTGAAGAGAGCGTACTTGCCGGCTGGCAGTGGCTGACCATTGATAGTCACGGACTTATCGACTTCGAAGGTAGTAGCCTCGTTGGCGCCGGTGCGCCACACCTGGCCGTAGGGCTCCAGCCCGCCGAATATTTTGCGGCCCTTCACTGAAGGTCGGCTATAGTTGATGGTGATGGTGGCCGCACCAACGCGGGCCGTGGCCGTGGCGGGCGGGCTGGGGCGCTTGGACTTGTCCTCCGGCGCCTTGGTATTTTGGGCGAGGGAGGGTAGGGAAAGCAGCAGGCCGAAGAGCAGGCTGAGCAGGAGTGAAAACCGGAAGGCGGAATTTTTCATGGAGAAACTAGAGAATGGGGAGGTCGGGAAAAGCTATTGCCTATCAAATAGGCGCGGGTTGAATTTGTTTATCGCACCACCTGGTCAGCCCCGGCCCGGCTGGCTCAGGCGCGCAGCAGCTGCGGCTGCGTGGCGTGTACCTTCAGAATCAGCTCGCCGAACAGTGTATTGGCCCAGGCAAACCATTTGCGCGAAAACGTGGCCGGGTCGTCCTGGTCGAAACTCTCGTGCATGAAGCCGGTGCCGGCGTGGGTGGCGCGCAGCCAAGCCAGGCACTGCCCGATTTCGGCCGCGTCCTGGCTGGTCAGGGCCCGCATAATGAGGCTCAGCGGCCAGATTTGGCCCGCGCCGACGTGCGGCCCGCCGATGCCCTCGGCCGCTTTGCCGCGAAAGAAATAAGGGTTGTCGGGCGAGAGCACAAGGCGGCGCGTGGCCTGGTACACCGCGTCCTGGGCGGGCACCGCGCCCAGGTAGGGCAGGGCCAGCAGGCTCGGCACGTTGGCGTCATCCATGAAGAGCTGATTGCCGAAGCCGTCGGCCTCGTAGGCGTACACGCGGCCGTAGCCGGGGCGCTCGGCCAGCGCGTACTGGCCGGCGGCGGCTTCCACCTCCTGGGCCAGGGCCCGGCAGTCGGCGGCAAAGGCCGCGTCGAGCTTGAGGGCCGTGAACAGCTCGGCCACCTGGCGCAGGCTCACCACGGCAAACAGGTTGCTCGGAATCAGGTAAGCAAACTGCGTGGCGTCGTCGGAGGGCCGGAACATCGAGCAAATCAGGCCCACCGGGCGCGCGGGGTGGCCGTAGCCGCTGCCGGCCAGCGTGTCGGTCTGCCAGCTGGTGCGGCGCCCGAATTTGTAGGGGCCGCGGCCGGTTTTGCGCTGCTGCTCGCGGAAGGTTTGCAGCACGAGCCGCATAGCCTGCTGCCACTCGGCGTCGAAGGGCGCTGGGTCGGCCGTGGCCTGCCAGTAGCCGTAGGCCAGCCGGATGGGGTAGCAGAGCGAATCGACCTCCCACTTGCGCTCGTGCACGCCGGGGCGCATGGTGGTTTCATCGTCCTTCCACTCGCTCACCTTGGTGGCGTCGGCATAAAAGGCGTTGGCGTAGGGGTCGAGCAGGATGCAGGCCGCCTGCCGGTGAATGACACCGCGCAGCAAGGTTTGCAGGGGCTTGTCCTGCTTCGCCAAGGGCAGGTAGGGCCAGACCTGGGCCGAGGAGTCGCGCAGCCACATGGCGTCGATGTCGCCGGTGATGACGAACGTATCGGGCTTGCCGGCGCGGATGCCGGTTTGCACGGTCGTGTCGAGCGTGTTGGGCAGGCAGTTCTCGAACAGCCAGGCCAGCTCCTCGTTCTTGATGTCCTTTTTCACCCGCTTGATGGCCGCCTCCACGGCCGCGCTCGTGAATTTTCGGTCCTTGGGCGCGGGGCGGCGGCTCACCAGTTGGGCGGCGGCCGGGCGGGCGGCGGCCGGGCGGGCGGTCACCGGGCGACCGGGCAGGGACAGGCCGGCGGCGGCCAGGCCCAGGGTTCGCAGGAAATAACGCCGGTTGATGCGCATGGCAGAAGAAATCAAGGAGTTGATAAGGGCAAGGTAGAGGAGAGCTTGGGAGTTGTCGCGGCGGCCGATGCGGCCACTCGCTTTGTTGCCTATGGTCTCCTGGCCTCGGCGCCAGTTGGCTTACCTGACTTAATCTTAATCTTAATCGGCCCGGCCGCTGTCCACGAGCTTTTGCAGGCTTTCCTGCGCGGGCAGGGGTAGGGCGCTGAGCAAATCCAGGCCGGTGGCGGCTTCAATTTTATCGACGCTGGTCAGGTACTGGCGCCAATCGGGGTTCACGGCCTGGTCGTTGGGCGTATCGACGGCCAGCACCCGCACGGCGGGGCCGCCGGCGGCCAGGCGCCGCAGGTCGTCATGGCCTTCGGGCAGAATGACGAGCACCTTCCAGATGCGGGCCGGCACGGTCACGCGGCCCTCGTCCAGGGTCGCGGCGAAGCCCTGGCTGCCGGTGCCGCCCTGCCCGTAGGCGCCCATGACGACGTACACCTCCTGGCCGCGGCGCACCTGGGCGCGGGTATATTCTTCGAGGCCGGCCCAGGTTTGCTGGTTGTTGTGCGGGGCCTGGGGCAGCATATTGCTCATCAAAAACGTCGCCGAGTTGTCGTCCAAATCGGTGGTGCGGTCGCCGCTGGGGCAGCAGTGGCCCCGGTCGAAGCCGCTGGCGCGGTAGCTGAGCGGCGTTACGGCGTAGAAGCTGCGCGGCAGGGCCGGGTCGGGGCGGAAGTCGTCCTGGCGGGGTGCCTGGCCCAGCCAGGCGCCGCTCAGGTGCCAGCTCGTCCAGGTGGGCGTGCCGCGGCGGGCGTTGTAGCCGCACACGTACTGGGGCCGGCGCAGCAGGTAGTTGGTGGGGTTGCTGGGGTCGGCGGTGGCGCCGCTGGGGTTGCCCAGGGTTAGGTTGTCGTCGCGCTCGGCCGGCGCCGGCGGGTTGGGCGCCGGAGGGGGGGTAGGGGCCGGAGTCGGCGCCGGCGCGGGCAGGGGTGCGGCGGGCCCGGTTGCCACACCGCCCGCCGTTTCCAGGCTGATGTCATCAACATTCAGCCGCCCCGACCCCGTATCGGTCTTGCGAATCTCCAGCCGCAGCGGCTCGGCCGCCACGCCTTCAAACGTGCGCACCACCAGCGCCGGCCCCTGGGTAGTGACGGGCCCGCCGCTGCGCTCGAAGCGGCGCCCGCCGTCGCGGCTCAGCCACAGCTCCCAGGTGCTGGGCGCGTCCTGCCCGTAGCTGGCGCTGCTGATGCGGATGCGGCGCACGCCGGCCGGCGCGTCGAAGAGCATGGTCAGGCGGCCCTGGCCGCGCAGGCGGGCGGCACGCAGGCCGCGCTTGTGGTCTTGCGGGGCCGCGCCAATCAGGGCATCGACCAGGCGCCAGCGGCCGGTGGCCAGGGCCTCCTCGGCCGTGGTGTAGGCGCCTTTGCTGCCCGTCTCGAAGGTTTCGAGCAGCGCCGCGGCCGCGGCAGCGGGGGCGGCGGCCGGCCCAGCGGGCGCGCCCGCCGCCGGAGGGCGGGCAGTAGACGTGTCGGGCGCCGTCTGGGTGCAGGCCAGCAGCAGCAGCGAAACCAAAGACAGAAGCGGGCGCATGGCGGGGCATTGGTTGGGGGCGCAAGGTAGGGCCAGGGCTGCTTTTCGGCCCGTTTCGGCGGTGGCCGGCGCTGCCTTATTTTGGCCCGCCAACTCATGAACGAGCGAGCTGCCCCGTTTTCTGTGAGCTACTGCCAGGGGCGCCTCCTGGAGTTACGACACCCGCACGAGCGAGGCCGCAGCGCGGGCGCAGCTTCAGCGCCTGCGGACTTTCGTGCCCCAGACCGCCTGAACGGGGGGTAGGGTCATTACCTTTGCGGACGTGTTCTTTCTTTTATCGAAGCTGCTTCAGTACGGGCTCTCGCCGGCCGTCTGGCTGGTCGGGCTACTGCTGGCAGCGCTGCTGGCCCGTACCCCTGGGGGGCGTCGGCGCTGGCTGCGCGCCGGCGCCCTGCTCACCCTCATCGGCACTAACGGGGCGCTGGCCAACGAGGCCCTTCGGGTCTGGGAGCTGCCGCCGGTGCCCATCGCCCAAGTAGTGCCCCACGATGCGGCCGTGCTGCTCACCGGCATCACCGTGCCCAACCGCTCGCCCCACGACCGGGTGTACCTGGGCTCCGGGGCCGACCGCCTCACCCACGCGCTCTGGCTCTACCGGGCCGGCAAAGTTCGGCGCATCATCGTCGCGGGCGGCTCGGGCAGCGTGCTCGGCGCCACCCAGACCGAAGCCCGTGACTTGGCCACGCTGCTGCGGCTGGCCGGGGTGCCGGCCAGCGCTATTCTGCTGGAGGAGCGCAGCCGCAACACCCGCGAAAACGCCCTTTTCACCCGGCAGCTGCTGGCCGCGCACCCCACTATCCACTCCCTGGTGCTGGTCACGTCGGCTTTTCATCAGCGGCGGGCGCTGGGCTGCTTTCGGCGGGCAGGGCTGGCCGTCACGCCCTTTCCGGCCGGCTACTACACCACCGACCGCAGTCCAACGCCCGATTATTGGCTTGTGCCCAGCGCCGACGCCCTAGCTCAGTGGAGCCGCCTGCTGCACGAAGTTGCGGGCTACCTCACGTACCGGACGGTTGGCTATGCGTGAGGAATTTTGAGCCTGCAATAACCCCGAACCAACCAGTCTGGCCCAGCCTACCTAGTGCCGGCCAACTAACTTAACAGCTGGCGGCTACGGCCGAAACGTTCCTCCTTTTGGCACCGGATGCCAGCCAAGCCATAGGTACAGACCCCCGGCCTGACCGATTTATCACAAAGAGTGACGGCCGCCCCTCAGCGTCGCCAGCAGTTCCAGCACTATAATCAATCCAGTTCATTAGGGCGTAATTAATGTCTTGAGGATAAGGCCGTACCATCAGGCGGCGGGCGGCTCCTCAGGTTTGGGTCACCTTCGTTTTAAAGCCGAGCAGCTCGCCGCCGGGCGCCTGGCCCAGCGCCACGGCCACTAGTTGCGGACCGCTACCGAAACGGTATACCTGGGTGCCGGTCAGCTCCTGCTTCAGGAATGACTGCAAGGCCTTATAGCGGTTGCTCATCGCCGCGTCGTGGAGCACGCCCTGGTCGGCAGTGTGCTCCCGCAAAAACGGGCTTAGCTCGCTGGTGGTCCCGTTTGCGCCGGCCGGCTGGCTCAGCAGCTGCCGCGCGGCCTCCGGCGTGAGCGCGCCGGCCGGTGCGGGAAAGCGCACGGCTTCCAGCGGCACCTCCGACTCGCTGACGAACACCAGACCGGCCGTCAGCTTTTGCAGCTGCGCGAAAAGGTCGTCGGCGGGGGTAGCAGGGGCTTCAACGGCTTTGGCAGCGGCGGGGGGGGTAGGGGCCAACGACCTTGTGCCCGCCGCTGGGCCCGTCAGCGCGCTCATCATTGCGGCCGGCTCCGTTGCTGGCTCCGCGGCCTTTCCGGCGGCCGGCACCTGCGCGGCAATGGCGCTGGCCAGCTCCTGCATCCGGGCTTCCGGAACTTTGATTTTGGGGTTGGCGAAGTTCATATCCCCCACCTTTTGCATCGGAATCAGGTGAATGTGGGCGTGGGGCACTTCGAGCCCAATCACGGCCACGCCGATGCGCCGGCAGGGCACGGCCACCCGCACCCCTCGCGCTACGCGCTGCGCGAACACGTGCAGCGCCGCCAGCTCGGCGGCCGGCAAGTCAAAGATGTAGTCCACTTCCCGCTTCGGAATCACGAGCGTGTGACCCTCGACGAGCGGCGTGATGTCGAGAAACGCCAGGTGGTCAGCGTCTTCGGCCACTTTATAAGCCGGCAGCTCGCCGGCCACGATGCGGGAAAAAATGGAGGGCATTCTTTTAACGGTTAGTGATTAATGAGTTCTATCTAGAGCGGGTGGACAACAACCCTTTTAGTTACCGTCCACACAGCCTGGGTAAAGCGTAGTAAGCCCTCAAAAGTAAAGGGCAATGCCGCCCGACATTGCCCTTCACACTAATCGTTAACTACTAATCACTATCAACGCGAAATTTCCAGAATCTCGAATTGCAGCTTGCCGGCCGGCACCGTGATTTCGGCCGTGTCGCCGACGGATTTGCCCAGCAGGCCCTTGCCAATGGGCGATTTCACCGAGATTTTGCCCGCCGCCAGGTTGGCTTCTTCCTCGGCCACGAGCGTATAGTCGAGCACCATGTTATTTTTCAGGTTTTTCAGCTTCACCTTGCTCATAATGAGCGCCTTGCTGAAATCCATATTGGTTTCGTCAATCACGCGGGCATTGCCCACGACTTCTTCCAGCTTGGATATTTTCAGCTCCAGCAGGCCCTGCGCGTCCTTGGCGGCGTCGTACTCGGCGTTTTCGCTCAGGTCGCCTTTGTCGCGGGCTTCGCGCAGGTCTTCGGCGGCCTTGGCCCGGCCGCGCACTTTAAGGTCCTGAAGCTCATCCTTGAGTTTCTGCAAGCCTTCGGGGGTGTAATAATTGATAGTAGCCATAGGAGTAGCGCGGAATTGCGGGGTGGGTAAAAAGCAAGGAGAACGGCTGGCGCGGCCAGCCGTTCTCCCCCGTAAGGTGCGTAGGTACGGGCAAAGGTA
Source organism: uncultured Hymenobacter sp. (assembly GCF_964243305.1). GTDB lineage: Bacteria > Bacteroidota > Bacteroidia > Cytophagales > Hymenobacteraceae > Hymenobacter. The sequence goes on along the minus strand of NZ_CAXTEF010000027.1, from coordinate 46,430 downwards.
GGCAAAAATGAGGCTGGTTGCGCCGGCTTTGGTCAGGCGGGGGGGGTAGGGATTTTCAGTAACGCCCCGATTTTGGTCGTCAGCACCTCGTTGATGCGCTGGTAGCTCTGCTGCGTCCAGCCCCCGATGTGGGGCGAGAGCACCACGTTGGGCGCGGCACGCAAGTAGTCGAACGTGGCTTGCTGCGCCGAACTGAGCGTGGTCAGCTTCTCGTTGTCCAGCACGTCGAGCGCCGCCCCGCGTAGCTTGCCGCTTCGCAGCGCTGCCACCAGCGCCGCCTGGTCGAGCACCTCGCCCCGCGCCGTGTTCACGAGCCAGAACGGGTGGGCAAACGCGGCGATAAACCGCTCATCGACAGTCTGGTGATTTGCTCTCGAATACGGAATGTGGATGCTCAGCACCTCGGCGCGGGCCTGCAGCTCGGCCAGCGGCACCAGCCGGGCGTGGGCGTCGGGCGGGCAGTTCGGGTCGATGTCATAAGCCAATACGTCGCAGCCGAAGCCGCGCAGGCGCCGGGCCAGCGCCCGCCCCATGTGGCCATAGCCGAGCAGGCCCACGGTTTTGGTGCCCAGCTCCTCGCCGCGGTTGGCCTCGCGCCGCCACTGCCCCTGCCGCACCTCCGCATCGGCCGCCGGGATGTGGCGCAGCAGCCCCAGCAGCAGCCCCACGGCAAACTCGCCCACCGCGTCGCGGTTGCCCTCCGGCGCGTTGAGCAAGCGCACGCCGGCCGCCGCCAGCGCTTCGGTATCAATATTATCGACGCCCGCGCCGGCCCGCGCCACGAAGCGCAGCTGCGGCGCCAGCGCCAGCAGCGCCGCCGTAATACGCAGCTTCGAGCGCACGATGAGGCCCACGTAGGGCCGGGCGGCCAGCGCAGCGGGCACGGCGGCGGCGGGCAGCTCCGGGCGGTAGTCGGCCCCTACCCCCCGGCTGGCTAGCAAGGGCAGCAGCGAGGGGTGCATATCGTCGATAATAAGACAGAATGACATCGAATTAGATGGCCGAGGAAAGTTGCGCAGTAGAGTCGCCGGTAAGCTCGTAGAGCTTTAGGCGAAAATCCTTTTTAGCTAACGGCCCAACACGAGTCTGACGGACAAGCTCCTCACTTGTTTGGTTTGTAGAGAACAGATAGTAGTTACCTTTTTGGTAGACAACTAGATGATTATTGCTCACCCCCCATTCGTTAATATCCGTCAGCAAAGGCTCTGTAACGTCCTTATGAGGTTCGTCATAGTATAAAAAGTTGGCTCCTTCAGGCGTGGTCTCCAAATAAAAATGACCTACTAGTTGAGTTTGGAAATTTTCATCAAACCAAAAACAGCCTTGTAGGCTGCCCGCAGCCACAAAGACCAGCAGCCATCGCGCTACAACCGCCAGTTTTCTCATCGGTTAGCGGCGATTAGATTCGTCAGTCCCACGAACTCGGCCACGCCTAGCTGCTCGGCACGCTGGTCAAAAATGGGCGCCGTCATATCCGGCAGGCCAAAGATTCGCAGAGCGTTACGCAACGTTTTGCGGCGCGTAGAAAACGCCTGCTTCACGACTTTGAAAAACAGCGCTTCGTCGCAGTCCAGCTTTTCGGTAGCATTGCGGGTGAGGCGGATGACGGCCGACAGCACCTTGGGCGGCGGCACGAACACGTGCGGCGGCACCGTAAATAAAAACTCAACGTCGTAATAGGCTTGCAGCAGCACGCTCAGGATGCCGTAGGCCTTGCTGCCGGGCCCTTCAGCCAGGCGCTCGGCCACTTCTTTTTGCAGCATCCCGACCACTTCGCGCACCTGCTGCCGGTGGTCGAGCACCTTGAAAAATATCTGGGTGCTGATGTTATACGGAAAGTTGCCGATGATGCTGAGCGGCGTATTTGGAAAGAGCTTTTCCAAATCCTGCCGCAATAAATCAGCCAGCAAAACGCGCCCGTGCAGGGCCGGGTAGTGCTGATTAAGGTAATCAACCGACTCCTGGTCAATTTCGATGACGCTGGTCTGGTAGGCCTTATTGGCCAGCAGATACTGGGTGAGCACGCCCATGCCGGGACCGATTTCGAGCACCTCCCCTACCCCGTCGGGCAGACGCAGGGCGCCCACGATGTTGCGGGCAATGTTGGGGTCGGCCAGGAAGTGCTGGCCCAGGTGCTTTTTGGGGCGGACGGTACTCACGGGAATCAAGGGACAAACGAAGCCAGAACGACCTCATCACGCAACAACTACCTTGCGGCCCCAAATCTACGGCCCCGCTCTTCGCTCATGCCTCTCCAGCTTTCCCACGCCGCCAGCGCCCCGGCGGATGCCACGCAGGTCTTCATTCTGCCCGCCGCTACTACTTCCCTACCCCCCCTCGCGGCCGGCGACCTACCCGAAGCGGCCCGTCGCTACGTGGAAGCGGCTCTGGTCCGGCAGGACAAGCTGGTGGCCATCAATCACTTCTCGCATCAGCATTACTTCGTAGTAGCGGAGGAAAAGCCTACCCCCCCCCGCACGCTCGAAGCCCTGCGCCGCCACGGCCACGCCCTGCACGGCTTGCTGAAAGCCGAGAAAACCACTGAGGTCTTTTTGCATAATCTGAGCGAAAACACGCAGGCTGCCCTGGCTCTGGCCGAAGGCCTGGCCCTGACGGCCTATCAGTTTGAGGGCTACAAGACCGATGAGAAATCCCGCGCCGCGCCCGCGCTCACGACCCTGACGCTGGTGGGCGATGCCGCGACCGAAACCGCCGTCGCGGAGTTGCAAGGCCTGCTCGAAGGCGTGCTGCTGGCCCGCGACCTGGTGAACGCGCCGCTCAACATGCTGGGCGCCGAGCAGCTGGCCGAGCAGATTCGGGCCGCCGGCGAGCGGGCGGGCTTCCACACCGAGATTCTGGATTTGGCCAAGATTCAGGCCCTGCGCATGGGCGGTCTGCTGGCCGTCAACCTGGGCTCGCCGGAGCCGCCCACGTTCAGCATTCTGGAGTACAAGCCCGAAAACGCCCGCAATGCCCGGCCCTACGTGCTGGTCGGCAAGGGCGTGGTGTTCGACACCGGCGGCCTGAGCCTCAAGCCCACGCCCGGCGCGATGGACATGATGAAGTGCGACATGGCCGGCGGCGCGGCCGTGGCCGGCGTGTTGTATGCGTTAGCCAAAAATCAGGTGCCGCTGCACGTCATTGGCCTAGTGCCGGCCACTGACAACCGGCCCGGCGGCCTGGCCTTCGCGCCCGGCGACGTGCTTACGATGCATTCGGGCCTGACCGTGGAAGTAAAAAATACCGACGCCGAAGGCCGCTTACTATTAGCCGACGCGCTGCACTTCGCCAAGAAATACGACCCCGAGCTGGTTATTGACCTGGCCACGCTTACCGGCGCGGCCGTGCGCGCCCTCGGCACCGAAGCCCTAGCCCTGATGGGCACGGCCTCCGCTGAAATCACCGCCCAGCTGCTCGACGCCGGCCACCGCACGCACGAGCGCGCCGTGGAGTTTCCGCTCTGGGACGACTACGCCGACCACATCAAGTCCGACATTGCTGACCTGAGCAACCTGGGCAAGCCCGAAGCGGGGCAGATTTCGGCCGCCAAGTTCCTGGAGCGCTTCATTGAGGGCACGCCCTGGCTGCACCTGGACATCGCCGGCCCGGCGTATCTGACCGCGCCGGACAACTACCGCGGCAAGGGCGGCACGGGGGTAGGGGTGCGGCTGCTGTACGCGTTTTTGA
>NZ_CAXTEF010000027.1:17796-42643 GCF_964243305.1 uncultured Hymenobacter sp. | reverse complement strand
TACCGCGGCAAGGGCGGCACGGGGGTAGGGGTGCGGCTGCTGTACGCGTTTTTGAAGTTGGTGCCTGGTGCTTAGTGCCTGGTGCTTAGTTATTAGAATGGAAAACAAATCCTGCACAGACTTGCAAGTCTGGCAACATTGCCGCAAACTCGTGGCAGAAGTGTATGCTGCAAGCCAGAATTTTCCGAAGCATGAATTATTCGGGCTAACCAATCAGCTTCGACGTGCTGCCGTCTCGATTCCGTCGAATATCGCGGAGGGGTGTGGCCGGCAATCCTTACGTGACACTATCAATTTTCTGTTTATTGCCCGCGGTTCGCTTTATGAGTTGGAAACACAATTATATGTAGCCCTCGACCTGAACTACCTAAGTACCGATGAAACCGAAGCACTACAAGCGCACCTTGTAACCTGCAAAAAGCTGCTGCATGGCTTCATCAATCACTATCGCCAGCAGCTAGCTTAGCTACCCCGCTAAATGAACCAAGCACCAAGCACTAAGCACCAAGCACCAAGATTAGGCTTCTCCGTCGGCGACCTCGCCGGCATCGGGCCCGAAATCATCTACAAAACGCTACTCGATGAGCGCCTGCTCCAGGTTTGCACGCCCGTTATCTACGGCACGGCCACCGTGCTCTTTGATGATTTTCCGACCGCGCCCGACGCTGAGCCGCTCACTTTCCGCCAGCTGCGCGACGTGGCTGACATCGCCCCCGGCCGCCTCAACGCCGTGACCTGCTGGGACGAGGACTACCACCTGAGCCCCGGCCAGCCCAGCGCCGCCAGCGGCGGCGCCGCCCGCGAGAGCCTGCTCGCCGCCAGCCGCGACCTCAAAGCCGGCCGGCTCGATGGCCTCGTGACGGCGCCCATCAGCAAGGACAACACCCAGGCCGACAACTTCCGCTTTCCCGGCCACACCGAGTTTCTGACCAGCTACTTCGACGCGCCCGAAAGCCTGATGCTGCTCGCCGACGAGGCCGCCGGCCTGCGCATAGCCACTGCCACCGGCCACGTGCCGCTCAAGGATGTGCCCGCCCGCCTCACGGCCGACCTGCTGCGCACCAAGATTCAGCTCCTGCTTAAGTCCTTGCAGCAGGACTTCGGCATCCTCAAGCCGCGCGTGGCCGTGCTCGGCCTCAACCCCCACGCCGGCGAAAACGGCCTGCTCGGCCGCGAGGAGCTGGATGTGGTGTTGCCCGTCATCCGGCAGTTCGAGCACGACGGTCACTTGGTGTATGGCCCCTACCCCGCTGATGGCTACTTTGGTACGATGCAGTTCCGGCAGTTTGATGCCACGCTCTCGCTCTTCCACGACCAGGGCCTGATTCCGTTCAAGCTGCTGGCCTTCGAGCGGGGTGTCAACTTCACGGCCGGCCTGCCGGTGGTGCGCACCTCGCCCGACCACGGCACGGCCTACGGCTTAGCCGGGCAGTTCAAGGCCGATGAAAGCTCGTTCCGGGCGGCGGTGTACCTGGCCTGCGACGTGCTCAGGCAGCGGGCTTCGGTGGGAAGAGAGGGGCAGGGAAGGTAGGCATGACCGCCTCTTTGCGCGACCCGTCGGCCTACCTTCCCTACCCCCCCTTTTGAAAACCGGCCCAAATTCCGTACTTTTGCCCCCTGCAATCCGGCTGACCGTGAAAAAAGACGCACAATTCAACCTTCCCATCGCCCATCTGGCGCTCAAAACGCACCATTTTGAGTATGAGCTGGACCGCGACTTTTTCGCTGAGTTCGATCCCAAAGGTGAGCTTATTGCTGACGGCAACCTACACGCTGATGTCGAGCTGATTAAAACCGACCGGCTGTTGACCTTTAACTTCCACATCGACGGCACCGTGCGCCTGACCTGCGACCGCACCCTGGAGGAGTTTGACCAGCCGCTGACGGTTGATAATCAGTTGCTGGTACGCTACGGCGACGAAGCCAAGGAGCTGGACGATGATGTGCTGCAAATCACGCCCGACACCCAAACCCTACCCCTGGCCCAGCACCTCTACGACTACATCGGCTTGGCGCTGCCCATGAAAAAGCTGCACCCGCGCTTCCAGAACGAGCCGGATGACAACCCCGAGGCCGACACCAAGCTCATCTTCTCGACCCGCCAAAACGACCCGGACGATGACGAGGACACGGACGACCCGCGCTGGGCGGCCCTCAAAAACCTGAATTAATTGCTGTCAGGCGCCCTGAGTCGCCCCCAACTCATCATTCATAATTCATAATTCCTTTCCAAGATGGCTCATCCTAAGCGCCGCACTTCCACCGCCGTCCGCGACAAGCGCCGCACCCACTACAAGCTCACGCCCAAGCAGGTCACCATCTGCCCCACGACCGGCGAGCTGCACCTCAAGCACAAGGCCTACATCGTCGAGGGCGACCTCTATCGCAATGGCGTGCTCGCCATCAAGAACTACGCGAAAGTAGCCGCCGCGGCCCCTGCTGCCGCTGACGACACCGACGACGAGTAAGCTGCCCTTAGCCCGCCAAGTAGTTACTTCGCGGCCCCACCGGCCGGCGCGGCCCTTCTAGCGGGGGCCGGCCGGCCGGTTGGCTGACTGCCCGTTGTCATTTGAAAACTTTCGAGTTCATGAAAATAGCCCTGGACGCTATGGGGGGCGATTTTGCCCCGCAAGCTGCCGTAGCGGGGGCCGTGCTGGCCGCCCGCGAGCTGGCCGGCCAAGCCCAAATCGTGCTCATTGGCCAGCCCGAGGCCGTGCAGCCCCTGCTGCGGGAGCACGGCCCGGAGGCCGGCAGCGTAGAATTTATGGCCGCCTCGCAACTTATCGAGATGGGCGAGCACCCGGCCAAAGCCTACCAGCAGAAGCAGGATTCCAGCATTGCCGTGGGCTACCGGATGCTGCACGCCGGCGAAATCGAGGCGTTTTGCTCGGCCGGCAACACCGGCGCCATGCTCGTGGGGGCCATGTTCACGGTGAAGGCCGTGGCGGGCGTGCTGCGCCCGGCCATTGCCAACTTCGTTCCCAAGCTGAATGGCGGCTTCGGCATCCTGCTCGACGTGGGCGCCAACGCCGAGTGCAAGCCCGAAATGCTGGAGCAGTTCGGCGAGCTGGGCTCGCTCTACGCGCAGTACGTGCTGGGCATCGACCGCCCCAAAGTCGGCCTCATGAGCCTGGGCGAGGAGGAAGGCAAGGGCACGGCCACCACGCAGGCCGCCTATCAGCTTCTGAAAGTAAACCCGCACCTGCGCTTCGTGGGCAATATCGAGGGCCGCGACTTGTTTAATGACAAAGCCGATGTGCTGGTCTGCGACGGCTTTACGGGCAATGTGATGCTGAAGATGGCCGAGTCGGTGTACGATATTATGGCGGAAAAACAGGCTGTTATCGACCCCTTCTTCGCCAAGTTCAACTACGAGGCCATTGGCGGCTCGCCCATTCTCGGCATCAACGACAACGCCATCATCGGCCACGGGGTGAGCACGCCGCGCGCCATCGCCAACATGCTGCTGCAAGGCTACCAGATGGCCCGTTCCGGTATTGCCAACCAAATCAGGGATACGTTTAAATCGTAGTGCTGCCGCGGGGCCGCGGGAGCTGATTACCAAAGATTACCAAAATAGTATTGGAAAAGTCCGGCCCCGGCCGGACTTTTTTGGATTGCTGCCTTTCTTTGCCTTATGAAGTTAACTGCGGCCATTACCGGCGTCGGGGCCTACGTGCCCGACTACCGCCTCACCAACAAGGAGCTGGAAACCCTCGTGGACACGACCAGCGAGTGGATTGTTTCCCGCACCGGCATCGAGGAGCGCCGCATTCTAAAGGGCGACAACCAGGGCACGTCGGTAATGGGAATTAAAGCCGTGCAGCAGCTGCTGGAGAAAACCGGCACCCGCGCCGAGGACATTGAGCTGCTGATTTGCGCCACCGTGACGCCCGACATGCTGTTTCCGGCTACGGCCAACATCATCTCGGGGGGGGTAGGCGCCAGCCGGGCCTTCAGCTACGACATGAACGCGGCCTGCTCGGGCTTTCTCTACGCGCTGGCCACGGGGGCGCAGTTCGTGCAGGCCGGCACCTACAAAAAAGTCGTCGTCGTCGGGGCCGACAAGATGTCGGCCATCGTCGATTATACCGACCGCTCCAACTGCATCCTCTTCGGCGATGGCGCCGCTGCCGTGCTGCTGGAGCCCAGCACCGACGGCTACGGCGTCATCGACCAGGTATTGCGCGCCGACGGCACCGGCGAGCAGTTTCTCCACCAGAAAGCCGGCGGCAGCCGCCGCCCGCCCACTGCCGAAACCGTGGCTGGCCGCGAGCACTACATCTATCAGGAAGGCGCCTCGGTGTTCAAGTTTGCCGTCACAAAGATGGCCGACGTAGCCGCCGAAGTGATGGAGCGCAACCACCTGAGCCGCGAAGACGTGGCCTGGCTCGTGCCCCACCAGGCCAACAAGCGCATCATCGACGCCACGGCCCACCGCATGGGGGTAGGGCCCGACAAGGTGATGCTCAACATCCAGCGCTACGGCAACACCACCAACGCCACCATCCCGCTCTGCCTTGCCGACTATGAAAGCCAGCTTCGCCGCGGCGACAACCTCGTGTTCGCCGCCTTTGGCGGCGGCTTCACCTGGGGCGCGCTCTACGTGAAGTGGGCCTACACTTCATGAGTTATGAGTTAAAAGTTATGAATTATGAGTTTGTCCACTGCTCGTCCGTAATTCATAACAACCAACTTATAACTCATAATTTTTAACTCATAACTAAAACATGGCCTCTACCGCCGACTTCCGCAACGGGCTCGTGCTCAACTACAACAACGAGCTGCACGTCATCACCGAGTTTCAGCACGTCAAGCCCGGCAAGGGACCGGCCTTCGTGCGCACCAAGATGCGCAACATCAAGACCGGCAAGGTGATAGACAACACCTTCAACGCCGGCGTGAAGGTCGAAACCGCCCGCGTCGAGCAGCGCCCGCACCAGTTCTTGTTTAAGGACGACTACGGTTACACCTTCATGGACAGCGAGAACTTCGAGCAGGTGGTGCTGCCCGAGGCGATGGTGCCCTTCGCCGACTTGATGAAGGAAGGCCAGACCACCACCATCCTTTTCCACGCCGAGACCGAGCAGCCCCTGACCGCCGAGCTGCCCACCACCGTCGAGCTGATGGTGACCTACACCGAGCCCGGCCTGCGCGGCGACACGGCCACTAACACCCTCAAACCGGCTACGGTCGAGACCGGCGCGCGCATTCAGGTGCCGCTCTTCATTGATACGGACACCAAAATCCGGGTCGATACCCGCACCTACGCTTATGTCGAAAGAGTCAAGTAAGGATAAAAATTCGCTTAAAAAGGACGCCGCCATGAAAGCTAAAGAACTCCAGGAGCTGCTCGACTTTATCGCCAAGTCCGGCCTGAACAAGGTTAATATTGAAACTGAAGAGTTTAAAATATCGGTGCAGCGTGAGCCCAGCTACCGGCCCGTGGTGAGCATGAGCGCGCCCGTGGCCGCGCCGGTACCGGCTGCCGCGCCAGCCACGACGGCAGCCCCTACCCCCCCCGCGCCGGCCAATGCCGCCGCGCCCGCCCCTACCCCCCCTACTGCCGCCGCCAGCGGCCGGCCGCTCAAGGCGCCCATGATTGGCACCTTCTACCGCAGCAACGGCCCCGACACGGCGCCGTTCGTGCAGGTCGGTGACCTAGTGGAGAAGGGCCAGGTGATTTGCATCATCGAAGCCATGAAGCTATTTAATGAGATTGAAGCCGAGGAGAGCGGCCGTATCGTCAAGGCGCTCGTGGAAAATGCCACACCCGTGGAGTACGACCAGCCGCTGTTTCTGATTGAGTAGGTCCGTTTGAATTAGGAGTTATGAATTAGGAGTTATGAGTTCTTATGCAGCTCATAGCTCCTAATTTTTAACTCCTAATTTTTAACTCATAATTCAAAATACTGTGTTCAAAAAAATACTCATCGCCAACCGGGGCGAAATCGCGCTGCGCATCATTCGCACCTGCAAGGAAATGGGCATCAAAACCGTCGCCGTTTATTCGACGGCCGACAAGGAAAGCCTGCATGTGCGCTTCGCCGATGAGGCCGTCTGCATCGGTCCGCCGCCCTCGGCGCAGTCGTACCTGAGTATGCCAACGCTGATTTCGGCCGCCGAAATCACCAACGCCGACGCCATCCACCCCGGCTACGGCTTCCTGTCGGAGAATGCGGAATTCTCGCGCATCTGCCAGGAAAACGGCATCAAGTTCATCGGTGCCTCGCCCGAGATGATTAATCAGATGGGCGACAAGGCCTCGGCCAAGGCTACGATGATTGCGGCGGGCGTGCCCTGCATTCCCGGTTCCGTGGGCCTGCTGGACTCCGTGGAGCAGGGCAAAAAAGTGGCCGCCAAAATCAAGTATCCCGTAATTCTAAAGGCGACGGCCGGCGGCGGCGGGCGCGGAATGCGCATCATCAACTCCGAAGACGAGTTCCAGAAAGCCTGGGACGACGCCCGCACCGAAGCCAAAGCCGCTTTCGGCAACGATGGCGTGTATCTGGAGAAGTTCGTGGTGGACCCGCACCACATCGAGATTCAGCTCGTCGGCGACCAGTATGGCCACGTCTGCCACCTTTCGGAGCGCGATTGCAGCATTCAGCGCCGCCACCAAAAGCTGGTCGAGGAAGCGCCCTCCCCGTTTATGACCGACGAGCTACGCGAGCGCATGGGCGCGGCGGCCATCGCCGGGGCCAGTGCCATCGGCTACGAGGGGGTAGGGACCATCGAGTTTCTGGTGGATAAAAACCGGGATTTCTACTTCATGGAGATGAACACCCGCATTCAGGTCGAGCACCCCGTGACCGAGGAAATTGTGAACTACGACCTGATTAAGGAGCAAATCAAAGTGGCGGCGGGCATCCCGATTTCGGGCAAAAACTACTTCCCCAAGATGCACGCCATGGAGTGCCGCATCAACGCCGAAGACCCGCGCAACAACTTCCGCCCCGCCCCCGGCCGCATCACCACGCTCCACATTCCCGGCGGCCACGGCGTACGGGTCGACACCCACGTCTACGCCGGCTACCAGATTCCGCCCAACTACGACTCCATGATTGCCAAGCTCATCACCGTGGCCCAAACCCGCGAGGAGTGCATCGTAAAAATGAAGCGTGCGCTCAGTGAGTTCGTCGTAGAAGGCGTGAAAACGACCATTCCGTTTCACCTAGCCCTGATGGACGATGAGCAGTTTCAGGCGGGAAATTTCACGACCAAGTTTTTGGAGACGTTTGATTTTTCGGTGGTGTAGTTATGATTAGACGATTGAGAAAAGTTCATCCTGGACCTTTACGGCTCTTGGTCGTATGCTCCTTTTTGGTACTACTCGGTTCTTTAAGAATCGCTTTTAAAACTTTTCCTGCTCAAGTAGTGAGGCAGGAAATAATTAACGGAGAATGGCGAGAAGTCATAAATCCAGACTTTGGGGAGAATACTTTCGAGAGAACCATTAGCATCGGATTGTTTATAGTTGCAGTTTATGCAGCATATTGGCTTATCATTAGAGTAGTCCTTTGGATTGTTGATGGATTTAAGCAGGGAGTGTAATCAATTGTCATATTCTCTCACCCTTATGCAACCGCACATCCTAACAATCCTCGACGACAGCATATACCAACAACTATTGCAGCTAGCTGCCGCCGCCGGCTTGCACATTGCGGAGGATGGCTTGGTGTCGAAAGCAATTCATACCACGACTACCCTGCCCGATGTAAGTCAGCTTTCCCGCGAGGAAATGCTAGCCATTATCCGACGCGGCGGCGACGGCAAAAGCATCCCCGACCCGTTAGCATGGCAGCGGGAAGAACGCGACTGGGATGACCGATTAGCATTTCCACAGCCGTGAAGTACATATTGGACAGCAATACGCTGATTTATGCCAGCCAGCCGGAAGCCCGGTTTGCGGATTGTCGGCACTGGATTGAACAGGACGGCGTTGCTATTTCGGCCATTTCCCGCGTAGAGGTGTTAGGTTTTCATGGCCTCACTCAAGCCGATGCTGAGTTCCTTGCTACGGCACTGCGCTTTATACCGCAACTGCCCGTATCCGATGCGGTGCTTGACCAGGCAGTGAAAATCCGGCAGCAATTTCGCCTGAAAACACCCGATGCCATTGTCGCGGCCACAGCGTTGGAACATGGCTTAAATCTGGTTACTGCCGACCAGGGATTCCGGCGTGTTGCGGGGCTTATTGTCATCGACCCACTCGCTAGTTAAAACTATGCCTGACGCCGAATCCCTACCCCAGCGCCGCTACACCGTCGAAGAATATTTCGCCCTGGAAGAGCAGTCCGACATTCGGCACGAGTATTACCACGGCGAGATTTCCCCGATGGATGAGTTTGACCTGCCGGCCGATATGGCCGGTAGCACCAAGCGGCATAATCTATTGGTCCAGAACTGCGCCTTTGCCTTGCGCCTGGGACTGCGAGGGAAGCAGCGCTGCGGCGTATTTGCCGAAAACGTGCGGCTGGCCGTGGATTTAGGACAGCACTACAATTACCCCGACGTGGTGGTAAGCTGTGACCCGGCCGATGACGACCCCCGCATAGTCCACGCCCCTACCCTTATCATTGAGGTGCTGTCGAAAAGCACCGAGGCGCGCGACCGGGGCTGGAAGTTCGAGCAGTATCAACAGCTGCCCTCGCTTCGGCAATACGTGCTTGTCTCGCAAAGTCGACTCCTGGTCGACAGCTTTCTGCGCACCAAGCACAACACCTGGGAGCTGACAACCTTGCGGCAGCTGACCGACGAGCTGCCCGTACCGGCCATTAATCTGCGCTTGTCGCTGAAAGACATCTACGAGGAAATAGATACCTCCCCGCTGCGCCTGGCCAACAGCGTCGGCTAAACCACGTTTGGGTTCTCAATCTCCGCCGCGAGCTGCGCATACCACTCGGCGCCGTACTTGCGAATCAGCGGCTCCTGCAAAAACTGATAGACGCGCACGCCGAGCGAGGCGCCGAACGAGCAGGCCGGCGAGCAGATGCTCCAGCGGTCGTAATTCAGGGCCTCGAAGCCTTCGTACTTGGTGATACGAATCGGGTAGAGATGGCAGCTGATGGGCTTTTTGAAGGTCGTGGCGCCGGCCAGGTAGGCCTGCTCGATGCCGCACTTGAGAATGCCGCGCTCGTCGTAGAGGGCGTAGGCGCACTCGCGGTCATCTATCGTGGGCGTGCTGTAGTCGCCTTCCCAATCCTTGATGTAGAGGCCCTGCGCTTCGATGGCGGCGCGGCCAGCGTTGGTGAGGTAGGACTCGATGCTGGCGTATTCGGCTTCCAGAATCAGTAGTTCCGCTTCTTCCAGCGGGGCGCCGAGGTCGCCCTCCACGCAGCAAGCGCCCTTGCAGGCTTCAAGGTTGCAGACGAAGAAGTTAGCGGCGAGGTCATCGGAGATGACGGTATCTTGGATAACTATCATAAGTTGGGATGGAGCGATAGAATAAGTTAGACCGTCATGCTGACAAAGGAAGCATCTTATCCCCGTCAAACGATGCAGTAATTGATGATTAGTGCGCGTTCTGACCTGATGAGATGCTTCCTTCGTCAGCATGACAGACGTGGCACACGACAGTCTTTTTACAACAGTAGCAACCCCACAAAGATACAATCCCTACCCCCCTGCTGCTCGCCCAAGCCGCTTTCCAGCCCGCGGCGCAGGCTGTATCTTTGTCTGGCCGCCTGAGCGGTCGTATTTACTTATGGCTCTTGATTATTATTCGCTGCTGAATCCCTCGCAGGCCGCCGCCGTGATGCAAACCGACGGGCCCTGCATGATTATCGCCGGCGCCGGCTCGGGCAAGACGCGGGTGCTCACGTACCGCATCGCGCATTTGTTGGAGCAAGGGGTGGAGCCCTTTAACATCCTGGCGCTCACCTTCACTAACAAGGCCGCCAAAGAGATGCGCGCCCGGATTGAGAAGGTCGTCGGCCCCGAGGCGCGCAGCCTGTGGATGGGCACGTTCCACTCGGTTTTCGCCAAGATTTTGCGCTCGGAGGCCGACAAGATTGGTTTCCCGCGCTCGTTTACCATCTACGACACGCAGGATAGCAAGACGCTGATTGGACAGCTCATCAAGGAATTGGAGCTGGACGACAAGCTTTACAAGCCCAGCCTGGTGCTCGGCCGCATTTCGGCGGCCAAGAACAAGCTGATTTCGGTGCAGCAGTATTTGAACGACCCGGTCATCAAGCAGGACGACGAGGCGGCGCTGCGGCCTAAAATTGGGGTATTATATCAGCAGTACGCGGCGCGCTGCTTCAAGGCCGGCGCGATGGACTTTGATGACTTGTTATTTAATACCAACGTGCTGTTTCGGGAGCACACCGACGTGCTGAACAAGTATCAGAACCTGTTTAAGTTCGTGATGGTGGACGAGTACCAGGACACCAATTACTCGCAGTATTTAATTACCCGAAAATTAGCGGCCAAAGAGCGCAATATTTGCGTAGTCGGCGATGATGCGCAGAGTATTTATGCGTTTCGCGGCGCCGATATTACCAATATTCTTAATTTCGAGAAAGATTATCCCGAGCTGAAGGTATTTAAGCTGGAGCAGAATTACCGCTCCACGAAAAATATCGTGTGGGCCGCAAATTCAGTTATAAAAAATAATCAGGCGCAATTGCGCAAGGATGTTTTTTCGGAAAACGAAGACGGCACGCTGGTCGAGGTGCTGAAAGCCGCCTCCGACAACGAGGAAGGCAAGTTGGTGGCAAACTCGATTTATGAGGACAAGATGAATCAGCATCTGTCTTACAATGACTTCGCGATTCTCTACCGCACCAACGCGCAAAGCCGCGCGATGGAAGAGGCCTTGCGCAAGCTGAATATTAAATACAAAATTGTCGGCGGCCTCTCGTTTTATCAGCGCAAGGAAATCAAGGATTTGGTGGCCTATTTACGGCTCACGGTAAATCAGAATGACGAGCAGGCGTTGCGTCGCGTTATTAATTATCCCAAGCGCGGCATCGGCGATACGACGATTAGCAAGCTGATTTCGACGGCCGACGAAACCAACCACACGCTGTGGGAGGTGGTGGCCAATGCCGACCAGTTTATGCCGGCGCGGGTCTCAAATCCGGTGGTAGGCTTCTCGGAGAAAATCAAGAGCTATATCGCCGTGGCAGGCAAAGAGGATGCGTTTGAGGCGGCCAAGTTCATCGCCAAGAACTCAGGCATGATTGAGGAGCTGTACTCGGACAAGAGCATTGAGGGCTTGTCGCGCTACGAGAACATTCAGGAGCTGCTCAACGGCATCAAGGAGTACGTGGACGACCCGGAGCGCGAGGATAAGTCGCTGGGCGCGTTTTTGCAGGATATTGCGCTCGTGACCGACGCCGACACCAAGGACGCGCAGCAGGACGGCGACGCCGTGACCTTGATGACGATTCACTCGGCTAAAGGGCTGGAATTCCGCAACGTGTACATCGTCGGCATGGAGGAAAACCTGTTTCCGAGCCAGATGATGATTACCTCGCGGGCCGATTTGGAAGAGGAGCGGCGGTTGTTTTACGTAGCCATCACGCGGGCCGAGAAGAAGCTGACCCTGAGCTACGCCACGTCGCGCTATCAGTGGGGCAACCTGCGCTCGTGCGAGAAAAGCCGCTTTCTGGACGAAATCGACCCGCAGTACGTGAACTTCAAGTTCGCGGCCGGGCCGGGGCCGGGCGCGGGCGAGTCGCCGTTTCAGCACGTATTTGAGCGGCGCTCGAACCTGGTGCCGGCGCCGGCCCGCAAGCTCGCCCCGACCAGCTACGTGGCGCCGGCCGACTTCAAGCCTTCGGATACGAGTAACTTGCGGGCCGGGCAGCGCGTGGAGCACCCCAAGTTTGGGTTTGGCCTGGTGAGCACGCTGGAAACGGTGCAGGGCACGACTAAGGCCACGATTAAGTTTGATGAGGTAGGCGAGAAAACGCTGCTGCTGAGCTTCGCGAAACTGCGGGTGCTGTGAGAGAAGCTTTAGCGCAGAGTTACGCGAAGTTGGCGGAGTTTCGCAGAGGCAGGCGTCCAACTCTGCGAAACTCCGCCAACTTCGCGTAACTCTGCGCTAAATAATTTTAGAACTGATGACCGATAGTAATTCCCTACCCTTCCATTTGCAGCTGCTCGTGCGCGAATACGGAAACAGCACTTACCAGCTCATCCAGAGTCTGGCGGGCATTGAAGACGTGGCCGAGCGCAGCAAGCGCGCCCAAGGCATCGTGCAGCTGATGCTGCGCCTGCAACCCAGCCTGCGCGAGCAGCCCGACATTCAGGTCACGCTTTGGAGCCACGTGCACGCGCTGGCCGGCGACGATGTGCAGCTCGAAGCGCCCGTGGTCCTGAAGCCCGTGGCCAATCGGAGCGCGCCGCCTATGAAGGTGCAGTATCCGGTGCAGGGCCCCAAGCTGCGCCCCTACGGGCAGGCCGTGGAGGGCCTGATTGCCAAAGCCGCTGACCTCGAAGATGCCGCCGAGCGCGAGCAGGCCGCCATTCAGATTGGGCGCACCATGAAGTTCTTGTACCGACAGCACAACAAGGAAAACGCCAAAAGCCTGACCATTCTGCGCCACCTCACGGAGCTTTCCGGCGGGCGGCTCACGCTCGACGCGCAGCGTGTGGAGGCCGAGGGCTTGTTTGAGACGACAGCGGTACCGGGTACCGGCAGTCAGGGCGGCAACGGGGGGGTAGGGAGCAGCCGGCCGACGCCGTTCATCGTGCCGCAGCCCCGCCCGGAGGCACGCGAGGAGCGGCGCCCCTTTGGCAACAAGGCCAGCGGCCAGGGCAGCTTTGGTGGCAAGGACAAGCGCGATAAAAAGCGCAACAAGAAAAACCGGCAGGAGCCGCAACAGCCGCCGCAGTAGCTTTGCAGCTCGTCGGGCCCCTACCCCCCTGCCCGGCTACCAACTGCTCACTGTATAATTATTAACTGAATAAGATGGCTGCATTTGAAGTACGCGGCGGGCAGCGCCTGCAAGGCGAAATTGTGCCCCAGGGCGCCAAAAACGAAGCATTGCAGATTCTCTGCGCCGTGCTGCTGACGGCCGAGCCGGTCACGATCAGCAACATCCCCGACATCCGCGACGTCAATAAGCTGATTGAGCTGCTGCGCGACATGGGCGTGAAAGTGGAGCGGCTGGCCCCGGATACCTACCGCTTTCAGGCCGACGCGGTGAACCTGGACTACCTCGACACGCCCGAATTTACGGCGCAGGGCCGCGCGCTGCGCGGCTCGGTGATGATTCTGGGGCCCATGCTTTCGCGCTTTGGCCGCTGCCAGCTGCCCAAGCCGGGCGGCGACAAAATCGGCCGCCGCCCGCTGGACACGCACTTCGTGGGGCTGGAAAAGCTCGGCGGCCACCTCACAGTTGAGGGCCCGGACTTTTACCGCCTTACGGCCGAAAACGGCCTGCGCGGCACCCACATGCTGCTGGACGAGGCCTCGGTGACGGGCACGGCTAACATTGCGATGGCCGCCGTGCTGGCCGAAGGCACCACCAGCATTTATAATGCTGCCTGCGAGCCCTACTTGCAGCAGCTCTGCCGGATGCTGGTGCGCATGGGCGCCAACATTCAGGGCATTGGCTCGAACTTGCTCACGATTGAGGGGGTAGGGAAACTGGGCGGTACGGAACACCGGATGCTGCCCGACATGATTGAAATCGGCTCCTTCATCGGCCTGGCCGCCATGACGGGCTCGGAAATCACGATTAAGGACTGCCAGATTCCGCAGCTCGGACTGATACCGGACACCTTCCGCAAGCTGGGTATTCAACTGGAGTTTCGCGGCGACGACATCTACATTCCGGCCCAGGACCACTACGAAATCAGCACCTACCTCGACGGCTCCATTCTGACCGTGAGCGACCACACCTGGCCGGGCTTCACGCCTGATTTGCTCAGCATCGTGCTCGTGGTGGCGGCGCAGGCCAAGGGCACGGTGCTCATTCACCAGAAAATGTTCGAGTCGCGCCTGTTCTTCGTGGATAAGCTCATTGATATGGGCGCCCAGATTATCCTCTGCGACCCGCACCGCGCCACCGTCATCGGCCTGGACCAGCGGAAACGACTCCACGGCATCACCATGACTTCGCCCGACATCCGCGCCGGCGTGGCCCTGCTCATCGCCGCCCTTTCCGCCGATGGCAAAAGCCGGATTGAGAACGTGGAGCAGATTGACCGCGGCTACCAGCACATCGACGAGCGCCTCAACGCGCTGGGCGCTGACATCCGCCGGGTGTAGGCGAACGGTTGGGTTTAACTGAATTCGCAAAAACTTCCGGCCCCACCGCCGGAAGTTTTTTGTGCGGCCTATGCGGGTTACTTCCTGCCGCCCGCTGGCATAAAAGTGTGGCTGCGCAGCCTGAGATTTCACCTCTAATTTCCGGGCATATGAAATTTAACTCAGGAGTTTTTTTGAGTCTGGCGCTGCTGTGCGCCGGCTGCGGCCAGCAGCGCGACCAGCCAAGCGCTACCCTTTCCCGACAAGAGGCGCTGATGGAGCCCCCATCGTCCGAAGAGCCGGCGGAGGCAGTTGCGGCCGCCGATGACCAGGCTGCTCCGGTGCCTGCACCGCCGACCCCGACCGGCACTCCGGCGGTAGCCCCGGCGGCGCGTCTGCTTGTCTACCACGCCGAAGTGCGGGTAAAAGCTGGCAGCCTGCCGCAAGCCAGCGCCCGGCTCGACAGCTTGGTGCGGCGCAGCGGCGGCTACGTGAGCGCGGCCACGGAGAGCCGCGAAAACGGCGAGTGGCGCAGTGAAACAACTATCCGGGTGCCGCCGGCGCGGTTTCAGCCTCTGCTGACGGGCCTCAATGGCCTGGGCACGGTCGAGGAGAAGAAGCTCAGCACCGACGACGTAACCGCCGAGCACGCCGACGTGGCCGCCCGCTTGCGCACCAAGCGCGCCGTGGAGGCCCGCTACGTGGCGCTGCTGGCCAAGGCCCAGCGCATCAAGGACGTGCTGGAAATAGAGGAGAAGATTGGGGCGACGCGCGAAGAAATCGAGGCCACCGAAAGCCGCCTGAAAACGCTCAACGAGGAGGTTTCCTACTCCACCATCACGCTGAATCTGTATCAGCCCATCGCCCAGACGCTGCCGGACGCGCCGGTGGTCTCGCTCGGCAGCCGGGTGGTGGAAGCGTTTTACGGCGGCTGGCAACTGCTGACTGCCCTGCTGGTGGGCGTCGTCGCTATCTGGCCGCTACTGCTGCTAGGGGCGTTGGGCGGGCTAGCCTGGCGCGCCCGCAAAACCCGGTCGGCTCGGCTAGCCGCGTCGGCGCGCGGTCAGGAATAGCGGCAAGGCAGGGTGGCTTATGCGGGCGGCGGGCGCCCGGCCTTGGCTTGCTTAAACTACGCGGTGAATTTCAGGCTAATCAACCAGCATATCAACCACGCTGGTGGCCAGGGAGATAGCAATGCTAAATATCAGGGCGCTCAGGAAGCCCGTGACGGAGAAGCCGGGCAGCAGGTAGTCGGCCAGCTTGATGATGATGACGTTGATGACGAGCAGAAACAGGCCCAGCGTGAGTACCGTGATGGGGAAGCCCAGCAGCTTGAGGATAGGCTTGACCGTGGCGTTGAGCACGGCCAGCACCAGCACCAGCGCGGCGGCGCTGGTCACGCCGTTGAGCTGCACGTTGGGCAGAATCTGGGCCAGGCCGTAGGCCAGCAGCGCCGTGAAGATGAATTTGAGAAGCAGGCTCATAGTCGGAGGTGGTAAAGAGGAAGGGTTCAGAAGTGGACGAGGAGGTAGGGAGCGAGGCCGCCACGGTCGGCAGCCGGCTAGTCTTCGGCAATAACCCGCTCGCCCTTGGCGCTCAGGCGCCCCTGCGAGACGGCCATCCAGTTGCAGAGCTGGTAGAGCAAACGGGCGCCGACGCTGCCGTTCCATTCGGTGTCGCCGGGCGCTACTTCGTTGAGGTCGAGGCCGATAATGACGCGGCCGGAGCGCACGATGGCGCGCAGCAGGTAGGTAGCTTCCTCGAACTCCAGGCCGCCGGGCACGGGCGTGCCGGTGCCGGGGCAGAGCTTGGGGTCGAGGCCGTCGATGTCGAAGCTGACGTAGACCTTGGGCGGCAGTTGGGCGATGATTTTGCCACAAACCTTCTTCCAGGACTTTTTGGCGAACTTCTCCTCGCTCAGAAAGCGGTTGTGGAACAAGGCAATGCGGCCGCTGGAGTGGTCAATCAAGTCGGCTTCCTGCTGGCACAGGTCGCGGATGCCGACTTGCACGAGCTTTTTGACCTGCGGCAATTGCAGGGCATTATACATGATGGAAGCGTGCGAGTACTCGAAGCCCTCGTAGGCGGGGCGCAGGTCGCAGTGAGCATCAAATTGCAGGATACCAAAGGCGTCGTGGCGCTCGGCCAAGGCGTGCAGAAAGCCCAGCGGCGTGCTGTGGTCGCCGCCGAGTACGGCCACAGCCTTGCCCGCGTCGAGCAGGGCGCCGGTTTTGGCCTTGAGCCAGTCAAGCAGTTTTTTGCCCTCGGCCCCTACCCTGCCCGGCACGGCACCGAATTCCCCAGCCTGCGCGGCGGGCTGCCCGGCCTCCAGCCAGCCGATGTAGTCGGCCGCGAGCGGGCGCAGCTCGCGGCTGGTTTGGGCGATGGTTTCGTCCTCGGGCTCCATTGCCAGGCCCAGCTTCCAGGCGTCGGGCAGGTCGGGGTCGTAGAGGTCCACTTGCAGCGAAGCCTCGTGGATGGCCTGCGGGCCTTGCGCGGTGCCGGCGCGGTAGCTCACGGTCACTTCCCAAGGCACGGGCACGACGACGAGTTGGGCCTCATCGGGGGTGAAGGGCAGGCCAAACAAGCCGCCGCCCGCGTCGCCGGGCGCGTTGGGGTCAAAGGAGGCAAGCTTTTGGGCGAAAGAAGCGGCAGCGTGGGGCATGAGAAAACGAAAAAGAAACGGCAAAAAAGAAACCGGCGCAAACGGCCGGTCAGAGCGGGGAAACGGCCAGTCGCCGCCTCCTGAATTAAGTATAGCCGCTAAATCAGCCAAGCTGTTGAGAACCTGTCAATCCAACCGGAGAAGTCGTCAGGCCGATTTGGCGCCGCTGCCAATAAAGTCGTAGCTACGGATGATGACCAGAATCTTATCGAACGTGGCCCGGTCGAAGAACAGCATCAGGGGTAGTTCCACCGAGTTATCTTTGTCGGAGAATTGGGTGATAACCGAGAAGATGAGGGGTTGGAGCTGCTCGTGCGGGAGCAGGCTTTGCAGTGAAGCGGCGACATCGCCGCCGGGCGCCGTGGGTGGCGCGCCGTAGATGTTGGCCTTGAGGATGTTGGCCAGCTGCGTGACCAAGGCGCCGGTGATGATGTTGCTGATTTCGAGTAGCAGGGAAGTTTGCAGCTCGTTTATCTGGAGAGAATCATCGGTCTTCATCCGCAAGCAGACCCGCGAGAGGCGCTGAATGTGCTGCCCGGAGAAAAACATGAGGGTCGTGCCGTTGAAATCGCCCCGGATATCGGACTGCATGGCCACGTGGTGCTGCTGATAGTCGCGCACCTTCTGAATGATATCGTCGCTGACGAGCAGGTCCAGGCTGGGCACTTCCAGCAGCACCCGCTCCTGGGCAATAATGGCGAACGAGTCGGCGGCGCGGGCGAGACCAATATTGAGTATCTCGCGGATAATATCGCGCTCCAGCTCAGTCATGGATACATTCATAGCGGCGAAGATGAGGGGAAAAAGGCAGCCTGGGGCTGCCTGAACGAGGCGTGTACGTAGGTCAGGGACGTTTAGCTAAAAACAGCCGGGTCAGGGCGGGCACGTCGAGCACCAGGCACACCTGCCCACTGCCGAGCAGCGTGACGCCGCCAAACAAGTCAATCGTGTCGAGCGGCTTGCTCAGGGGCTTGATAACGATGCTCTGCTGGCGCAGAAACCGGTCAACAATGAGGCCCAGGCGGCGGCCGTTGTAGCTCACCACCAGCACCTGCTGCGGGCCGTCGAGGTCGGCGCGGCTGGCGGGGGGTAGGGCGTCGTCGCCCCCGGCGTGCAGCAGCTGGCGCAGGGGCACGACCGGGACGCTTTCGTCCTGCAACTGCGTCACGAGCAGGCCATTGACGACGTGCAGCTGCGCCGGCGGCAGAGCCAGCACGGTGTCGGTGTGCATGAGCGGCACGGCGTAGGCGCGGCCGTCCAGCTCCACGAGCAGCGCGCCCTTGACGGCAATGGAGGTGGGCAGCACCAGGGTAAAGGTCGTGCCCCGGCCCAGCTCCGAATCGACGCGCAGCTGCCCGCCCAGGGAATCGATGGCCAGCTTCACCACGTCGAGCCCTACCCCCCGCCCGGAGATGTCGGTCACTTCCTTGGCCATCGAGAAGCCGGGCTCGAAGAGAAAGGCCCACACCTCGGGTTCCGAGAGGCGGGCGGCGGCCTCGGCCGAAGTCAGGCCGCGCTCAATGGCCTTGCGGCGCACGCTGTCGGTGTTGATGCCGCGCCCGTCGTCCTGCACCTGAATGAGCACGTCATCGCGCTCGGTCAGGGCCGAGAGAGTGAGCTGCCCGATGGCGGGCTTGCCGGCGGCTTGGCGCTCGGCGGGCGTTTCGAGGCCGTGGCCCACGGCGTTGCGCACCAGGTGCAGCAGGGCATCGGTGATGATTTGCAGGATGTTGCGGTCAATCTGCACGTCCTGCCCGCTCAGGGTCAGCTCAACTTCCTTGTGCTCGGCGGTCGCCACGTCGCGCACCACGCGCGGAAACTTGTTGAGCAGCACCCCTACCCCCACCAAGCGGGCGTCCATCACCGAGTACTGCAAGTCATCGGAGATGCGGAACAGGTGCTGGGCCGTGGCTTGCAGGGCCGGGCTGCCCAGCTCCTGGGCAAGGGTCAGAATCCGGTCGCGGTCGATGACCAACTCCCCGACCAGGTTGAGCAGGTTGTCGAGCTTCTTGACTTGAATATAAACCAGGTCTGATAGCTCCAGCTTGCGGTTGGCGTCTTCGTCATCTTCGGCCGCGTCGGTTTCCAGCGTGGGCTCCTCGCCCCGCACGAGGCGGTCGAGATTGTCGAGCAGCAGCTGCACATCGGGCAGGGGTTGGTCCTGCCCCACGGCCCGAATCATGTTACCCAGCGCGTCGATGCCGGCGAAGATGACTGGCACCAGCGAGCCCGAAAACGTCGTTTGCCGGTCCCGAATCAGCCCGAAGATAGTTTCCATGTTATGGGCGACCTCCCCAATCGGCAGGTGGCCCATTGCGCGAGCGTTGGACTTGAGGTTGTGCATGAGCCGAAACAGCTCATTGAGGGCGGCTACGTCGGTGGGGTTGCGCTCCAGCTCGCTGATGTGGCGGCTCATGGCGTCGTAATATTCGAGCGCCTCGGCCATGAACATTTCCCGGTATTCCTGCTCGCGTGCGGTCATAGCGTAACGTTGGGCCTAGCGGGCCACTTGCGCGGGGGTAGGAAAAGTTAGCGGTCCGGCGCTCACGCCAGCCGCCGGCTGCGGCTCGCGACCAAACTCATTGATGGCGGCGGCCAGCCCCGCCAGGGGCAGCGCTGCCGACGCCCAGCCGGCCCGCAGCACGGCGCCCGGCATACTAAATACCGCCGCCGAGGCCGCATCCTGCACCAGCACCTGCCCGCCCTGCTCCCGGATGGCGCGGGCCCCGCGCCGGCCGTCGTGGCCTAGGCCCGTGAGCACCACGCCGAGCACCCTACCCCCCGTCGCGGCGGCCGAAGTCATCAGCAAGTCCACAGAGGGAACGTCGCCCCCCGTGGCCGGCTCCGAAGCCACGCAGCTGCTCCAGCCGCCGGCTGCGAGGCGCCGCAGCACCATGTTAGTACCGCCCGGCACGACCACCACCTGCCCGGCCAGCAGCCGGCTGCCCGCTTCCGCCGCCGCCACGGGCAGGGCCGAGGTTCGCCGCAGCCGCGCCACCAGCGAGGCCGTGAAGGCGGCGGGCAAGTGCACGGCCACCACCACGGCGCAGCGCAGGCCGGGGCGCAGCTGCGTCAGCACCGCCTCTACGGCTGCCGGGCCACCCGTGGAGGCGCCGATAATGACCAAACCCGTGGGCGAAGTCAGCCCAACCAGCGAGGTGCGTCCCAGCCAGCGCGGAAAAGCCGCGGCCCGCAGCTTCTGCAACAGGGTTTGCCGCCAGGCCGTCCGTCTGGCCAGCTGGCCAGGTAGGGGCTCGATGCTACCGCTCAGCTCCCAGCGGCCCTCAGAACAGAGTGGGGGTAGGCCAGCGGCGGCATCGTAGAGCAGCACACGCACCAGTCGGGCCAGCGCGGCCAGGGCCGGCAACTGACTAATTGAGGCCACAATGACCGCCGGGCGCAGCTCCTGGGCATAGGCGGCAAGTTCGGCCACGCCCCCGGCGGGGCCAACCAAGCGCAGGTCCGGCGCGGCGCTTATCAACCGAACCAGCTCGCCGGCCACTGCCAGGGGCACGCGGCCCAGCAGCACAGAACTCAACGGAAGAGAATCGGCCGCAGCGGGCATAGAGTCTGACGAAGAAGAGCAGGTCGGAGCATCCTGCCTTTAGTTAAAGGGGCAATCAAATGAAACGCTAGCCTCCGGGCTACCGCTGGCGGCCCCGGCTAAACGCGGCAGCTACTCATAACCAGGAGCCGTCAGCAAGCGTTACTGACGGGCTTCTTCGCGAAATTTAGGTTAGTTAGCTGTTGGCGCTTTCCTGCAATGCCGAGCCGACAATCTCCAGGACCTTCTCCTCGGAAAAGGGCTTCACGATGTAAGCCAGGGCGCCATTTTCGATGGCCTCGTTCACGATAACCTCCTGGCCCACGGCCGAGCACATCACTACTTTGGAATCGGGCGACTGCTGACGCAGGCCCTTGAGCACGTCGAGGCCGGTGTTGTCGGGCAGAATCACGTCGAGCGTGATGAGGTCGGGCTTGGTGGCGGCGGCCATTTCCAGGGCCTGCTGGCCGTTGGCGGCTTCCCCGACTACCTCATAGCCAGCATCGGTGAGCATGTTCTTGAGCATCGTGCGCATATAAAACGAGTCGTCGACGATGAGAATGCGCTTATTCATGGGAGAATTATTGGTCATACGATTAGGAAAGGGCAACTGTGGGCGCCACCCTGGCGCCGTTAGGTCAGGCCGTTGTACGGGCCGCGGCGGCCGAGGGTGCGCCTTTGCCGGGCAGGCGCAGAATTTCGGTGGGCGTGAGCAGCTTGAGCAGGTCAAGCACGATGATGACGCCTCCCTCAGGCAGCTTGGCGATGCCTTCGAGGTATTTGTCGCGCTGACCGCTGTCCTGCAGAAAGTCGGGGGCCGGCTCCAGCAGGCTCAGCGGCAGGCTCAGCGGACGCGGCACTTCGCGCACGAGCAGGCCGATGGTGTAGCCCGGCGCCTCCACGGCAATGGTGAAGGAAGAGGTGGGCAGCTCGCGGCCCGAGCGCCGCAGCTGAAACCGCTCCTCCAGGTCCAGGATGGCAATGATGTCGCCCCGCAGGTTGGCGATGCCCTTGATGAAACCCGGCGTTTTGGGCATCTTGGTTATCTCCGGCGTCACCGTCACTTCCTTCACCTGCCCAATGCGGATTCCATACTCCTCATCGCCGAGCTGAAACACGATGAGCTGCACGATGGCCTCGGGGGCAGCGCGAGCGGCTTTAACTGGCGTATTGCTGACAGGTTCAGACATAAAGTAGCTGGCGAAAGGTAGCGCCGCGCGAAACGGCATCTCAGAACGGCATGTCAAGCATGGGGCCAGGGGCAGCAGGTAGCGCGTTACTTTACCGCCCTACCCCCCTGGTTTTCTTGCTTATTTCCGGGCTTTGCCGCTTCGGCTCCGGGCCGGTGCCTTGCCGTTGTCGAGGGCAGAAGCCGCCTCGGCGGGCACGGGACTGGCGCCTACCCCCTGCTCGGGCGCCAAGGCTTTGGCGGCCCGACGGCCGGTGGCTTTGGGCGCGGCAGCCGGCGGCGCGGCGGCGCGGCGAGTCCGGCCAGCCGGTGCCACCGGACTCGCCGCGTCATTAGCACCGTTGCTGGTTAAGGGGGGGGTAGGGCGGTCGGGGCGCCGGGACGCCGCGTCTCTTGGGGCAGTGCCATTGCCATTGCTGCGGGCAGCAGTAGCCACCGCCAATGTGCCGTTGCGGTCGCGGCGACCCAACGGGCCGACCGGCGCCGGCTGCGGCCGGCGGGAGCGCTCGTGGCCATTCGAGCCGGGCTTGGCAACCGGGGCCACCGGCGCGGCCGGGCGCCGCATTCCCAGGCGACGAACCGGCTCGGGCTCCGGCTCCGGCTCGGGGGCACTGAGCTGGAAGGTTTCGAGGCCGTCCTGCAAGTCGTCGGCGATGTCGGTCAGGCGCTGCGAGGAAGCCGTCAGCTCCTGCATGGCTGTGGAGAGCTGCTTGGCCGTGCCCGCCACCTGCTGGGTGCCGGTGGCGGTTTGCTCGGCAATGGCCACCACTTCCTCCACGTACTTCACCACGTCGCCGATGCTGGTCTTCTGCACCTCCGTAGCCGTAAGAATGTCGCGCGAGGTGCGCAGCGTCTCGCCGGAGGAAGTGGCAATATTCTTAAAGGCCGAACTGGCCTCGAATGTAGCGTTCTTGCCCTTAAGCACCCGGCCTTCCATCGTGGCAATGGCGCTGGCGGCGCTGGTGGTGTCCTTGCGCACATCTTCCACCAGGGTAGCAATTTCCGAGGCTGATTTGCGCGAGCCTTCGGCCAGCTTGCGGATTTCTTCGGCTACCACGGCGAAGCCGCGGCCGGCCTCGCCCGCGCGTGCGGCTTCAATGGCGGCATTCAGAGCCAGCAGGTTGGTTTGCGAGGCAATATCGGTGATGACGCCCAGCGACTTGCTGATTTCCTGCGAGCGGGTGCTGAGCACCTCGATAGTACGGGCCGTCTGGCCGGCGGCGCTGGAGATTTCCTCCATGTTTTTCACCACCTCAGCCACGGTTTTCAGGCCGAGTTGCGAAGTTTGCTCACCCAGGATGGCGGCCTTGTTCACCACGTCGGCCTTGCCGGCGGTTTCCTTGGTCGCCTGCATGATTTCCTCAATCAGCTTAAACGCCTGGTCGGTTTTCAAGGCTTGATTCTGAGCGCCTTCCGCCATTTGCTGCATGGCCAGGGCCACATCCACCGTCACGCGGCTCATGTCCTGCCCCTTCTCGACCATTTCTTCCGAGGAAGTACCCACCACCGAGGCCGAATCGTTGATTTCGCCCAGCAGCTCGTTGAGGTTTTCCACGGCCAGGTTCAGGGCGGCCGACATCGCCTCGATATCACCAGCGGTTTGAATCTCCACCAACTGCGTCAAATCGCCTTCGGAAATGGCGCGCACCACGCGGCTCACTTCAAGCACCGGCAGGGCAATACTCTCAAGCAGAGCATTGAGCGTGTCCACCAAATCCTTCCAGGAGCCCGACACGCCGCCCACGGCCGCGCGCTCGGTAAGCTTGCCCTCCACGCCGGCCACTTTCGCTACCCGGCTCACTTCCGAAGCCAGGCGGTTGAGGTCGTCCACCATGCGGTTGATGGTGACGGCCAGGCCGGCTACTTCGCCGGCGGCTTCCAGGGTCAGCTTCTGGGTCAGGTCGCCCTGCGAGACGGCCGTTACCACCTTCACGATGCCGCGCACCTGGGTAGTGAGGTTGGCCGCCATCGTGTTCACGTTGTCGGTCAAATCCTTCCACACGCCGCTCACGTTGGGCACGTTGGCCTGCCCGCCGAGTTGGCCCTCAGTGCCCACTTCCAGGGCCACGCGCGTTACCTCGCCGGCGAAGATGTTGAGCGAGTCGACCATGCGGTTGATGTTGTCCTTGAGGTCGAGCAGTTCGCCTTTGACGTCCACCGACACCTTCTGGCTCAGGTCACCACGGGCCACGGCCGTGGCCACGTTGGCAATGTCGCGCACCTGACTCGTCAGGTTCGAGGCCATCGTGTTTACGTTGTCGGTCAAATCCTTCCACGTGCCGCGCACGCCCGGCACCACGGCCTGCCCGCCGAGCTTGCCTTCGGTTCCTACCTCGCGGGCCATGCGGGTTACCTCGTCGCCAAACGTGTTGAGCGAATCCACCATCTGGTTGAGGTTTTCCTTGAGCTGTAATAGCTCACCGCGCACATTTACAGTTACTTTCTGCGACAAGTCGCCGCGAGCCACGGCGGTAGCGACGTTGGCAATATCGCGCACCTGACTGGTCAGGTTCGAGGCCATGTTGTTTACGTTGTCGGTCAAATCCTTCCACGTGCCCGACACCTTGGGCACGTTGGCCTGCCCGCCCAAGATGCCTTCCGTACCCACTTCGCGGGCCACGCGCGTTACCTCGCCGGCGAAGATGTTGAGCGAGTCGACCATCTGGTTAAGGATGTTTTTCAGGTCGAGAATCTCACCCTGCACCTCTACCGTCATCTTCTGGCTCAGGTCGCCGCGGGCCACGGCCGTGGCCACGCTGGCGATGTCGCGCACCTGACTTGTCAGGTTTGAGGCCATGTTGTTCACATTCTCCGTCAGGTCCTTCCACGTGCCGGATACCTTGGGCACGTTGGCCTGGCCGCCGAGTTTGCCCTCGGTGCCGACTTCGCGGGCCACGCGCGTTACTTCGTCGCCGAACACGTTGAGCGAGTCCACCATCTGGTTGAGGATGTTCTTCAACTCCAGAATCTCGCCCTTCACGTTCACCGTCATCTTCTGGCTAAGGTCGCCGCTGGCCACGGCCGCGGCCACGTTGGCAATATCGCGCACCTGTGAGGTGAGAGCGGCGGCCATGTCGTTTACGTTGTCGGTCAGCGCTTTCCACACGCCGGCCACATTCGGCACGCTGGCCTGCCCGCCCAATTTGCCTTCCGTACCCACCTCCTGCGCTACCCGCGTCACCTCCCCGGCAAACAGGTTGAGCGAGTCCACCATCTGGTTCAGGTTCTGCTTCAATTGCA
>NZ_CAXTEF010000027.1:0-17696 GCF_964243305.1 uncultured Hymenobacter sp. | reverse complement strand
TTCGGCACGCTGGCCTGCCCGCCCAACTTTCCTTCCGTACCCACCTCCTGGGCCACGCGCGTTACCTCCCCGGCAAACAAGTTAAGGTTGTCAATCGTCTTGTTGATGGTTTCGGCCATCAGCTTGAAGTCGCCCGACACTGGAATCTGGAAGCTCTCATCGAGGTTGCCGCGGCTGATGTTCTTGAGCACCTTGCCCACTTCGAGCACCGGCACGGCGATAGAGTCCACCAAGCCGTTGATGTTATTAAGCATGTCGCGCCAGAAGCCGGCGGCGCCGTCGGCCGAGGCGCGGGCCTTGAGGTTGCCCTCCACGCCGGCCACTTTCGAGATGCGCGAAACCTCGCCCCCTACCCCCCCAATCATCTCCACCATCGAGTTGTAGGCCTCAGCGATTTCAGCGAAAATGTCGTCGTTCTGCTTGGTCAGGCGCACCGACACGTCGCCCTTCTTAAAGGCGTCGAGGGCAAAGAGCACCCGGTTGAGCTGGTCGTTGACGTAGCCGGGGTCCTGCGTATCAATGGAGCCGCGCGAGCCGCCCTTTTTGCGGGTCAGGTCGTTGTTGGTGCGCACGATATCGAGGGGCGAGACGGCCCCGGAATCGCGCGCTTCGCGCGCTGCCACGGCGGAGTTATCCATAGCAGCCTCTGCCGGGGCTGAGCGGGGCTTGGAAGACGGATTTTTGGGGGAAGCCATAGTAGGATAAATAGCAATCGAATGGAGGAAATACCCAAGGAAGTGGCGAAGTACGCAGGTTAACTGCGAATAAGCAAAGAAAAGATACGCCTGCCCACCGGGGCAGGGCAGCCTGTTTCCTACCCCCCTTCGCCAGCGAAGGCCGGCTGGTGCGGCCAGATTCTTGCGGGAGGCGCGATGGGTGGGAATATTCCAACATCTTTGCGCCCCGGTTTAACTTTTGGCCGGCCAGGGTCGTTTCCTGATGCCGGCCCGGTTTATTAGTCTGATTAGCGGCCCTGCCACTTTCCTTTTATATGGTTAAAAATTTAGTTATCGTCGAGTCGCCGGCCAAAGCCAAAACCATCGAGGGCTACCTCGGGACGGACTTCGTGGTACGCTCCAGCTACGGGCACGTGCGCGATTTGCCCAAGGGCAACGACGCCATTGATATTGCCAACGGCTTTAAACCAACCTACGTAGTTGATGCCGATAAGCGCGAGCTAATCAGCCAGTTAAAGAAGCTGGCCAAGGAAGCCGAAACCGTGTGGCTGGCCTCTGACGATGACCGCGAGGGCGAAAGCATCAGCTGGCACCTGGCCGAAACCCTGAACCTGAGCGGCAGCGGCAAGACGCGCCGCATCGTGTTCCGTGAGATTACGAAGTCGGCCATCCTCAACGCCATTGCCTCGCCCCGCGAAATCAACCTGGACCTGGTTAACGCCCAGCAGGCGCGCCGGGTGCTCGACCGCCTCGTGGGCTTCGAGCTGAGCCCGGTGCTCTGGAAAAAGGTCAAGCCAGGCCTCTCAGCCGGCCGGGTGCAGAGCGTGGCCGTGCGCCTGGTGGTGGAGCGGGAGCGCGAAATCAGCCAGCACAAAACCAGCTCGGCCTTCCGGGTGGTGGCCCGCTTCGACGCCGGCCGCGGCGCCGTGCTCGAAGCCGACCTGCCTACCCGCTACAAAACCCGCGAAGAGGCCGAAGCTTTCCTGACGCGCTGCGTGGGCGCCAGCTACCGGATTGACAATCTGGAGAAGAAGCCCGGCAAGCGCACGCCCGCCCCGCCTTTCACTACTTCGACGTTGCAGCAGGAAGCTTCGCGCAAGCTCAGCTTCTCGGTAGCGCAGACGATGAGCGTGGCCCAGAAGCTCTACGAGGCGGGCAAAATCAGCTACATGCGGACGGATTCGCTCAACCTGAGCCAGGATGCGCTGGCGGCGGCCAAGGAGGAAATTGCCCGTGCCTACGGCCCGGAGTACGCCCACGAGCGGCATTTTAAAACCAAGTCGGCTAGTGCGCAGGAAGCCCACGAAGCCATCCGGCCCACCGACTTCCGGCTCGCCAAGGCGGGTAGCGATTCGCAGGAACAGCGTTTGTATGACCTGATTCGCAAGCGGGCGCTGGCCTCGCAGATGGCCGACGCCACGATTGAGCGCACCGTGGCCAGCATCGCCATCAGCACCCAGCCGGGTGTGACGTTCACGGCCTCGGGCGAGGTCATCACCTTCGAGGGCTTTCTGAAGGTGTACAGCGAGAGCAAGGACGAGGAAACCCTGGACGATGATGCGACGGCCGAAACCGAATCGTCATTCTCGCGGGGGCTGCCGCCACTGACGGTCGGGCAGGATTTGCCGCTGCTCAAGCTCAGTGCTACGGAGCGGTTTTCGGCGCCGCCGGCCCGCTATACGGAGGCTTCGCTGGTGAAGAAGCTCGAGGAAATGGGCATCGGCCGGCCCTCAACCTACGCGCCGACCATCAGCACGGTGCAGAAGCGGGGCTACGTCGAAAAGGATTCGCGCGAGGGCCGGGAGCGCAAGTTTCACGTGCTCACGCTCGACGGCGAGCAGGTGAAAGCGGAAGTCAAAACGGAGACTTACGGCGCCGACAAGGCCAAGCTCTTTCCGACCGACACGGCGATGGTCGTGAACGACTTTCTCGTGGAGCATTTCCCGGTGATTGTGGATTATCAGTTCACGGCCAAGGTTGAGGACGAGTTCGACCAGATTGCCAACGGCCACGAAAACTGGAGCGAGATGCTGGCCGGCTTCTACAAGCCGTTTCACCTCACCGTAGAGCAAGGGCAGGACATCGACCGCAACACGCTGGGCAGCACCCGCGAAATCGGCGTGCACCCCGAAACGGGCGAGCGAATCAGCGCCCGGCTGGGCAAGTACGGCCCCTACGTGGCCCTGGGCGACTCAAACGACCCCAACGTGAAGCCGGCCTACGCCAACCTGCGCAAGGGCCAGTTCATCGAAAGCCTGACTCTGGAAGAGGCGCTGGACTTGTTCAAGCTGCCGCGCATCGTGGGCCAGTTTGAAGACCAGGACATGACTGCCGCGCTGGGCCGCTTCGGCCCCTACGTCCGCCACGACGGTAAGTTTTATTCCCTGACCAAGGAGCAGGACCCGCACACCATTACGGCTGAGGAGGGGGTAGGGCTGATTGAGGCCAAGCGTAAAACCGACGCCGAGCGCCTGATCAAGGACTTCGTCGAAAACCCGGAAGTGCAGGTGCTCAATGGCCGCTTCGGCCCCTACATCGTAGTCGGCAAGAAGAACGTGAAGATTCCCAAGGGTGAAGAGCCGGCCGACCTGACCCTGGCGCGCTGCCTGGAGCTGGCCGCCGCCACGCCCGACAAGCCGGCTAAAGGGCGCTTTGGCAAGAAAGCCGAGCCGGCCAAAGCCGAAAAGGACGCCGACGCGCCGGCTAAGAAAGCAGCGGCTAAACCCGCACCTAAAAAGCCCGCTGCGAAGAAGCCCGCGGCAAAAAGAGCGGCAGCCACGAAACCAGTTGCGGCAAAGAAAGCGCCCGCCGCGAAAAAGGCGGTGACGAAAAGCTAATTCTGAAAATAAGTCCTTATGGAAACGCTCATTGTCAAAGTTAAGGATGACAGCAAGTTGGAGTTTGTGCTGGAGCTACTGCAGGAGTTGGACTACCTGGAAGTTAGCCAGGAGTCCAGGTTGGCAGTAGCCGGCGAACTCGCTTCGGTCTCCGATGCTGAAATAGGGGCCATGTCGCCGGAGCAGAAGGCCCAGCTGTTTCTGGAATCGGCGGGGATGTGGGAAGGCCGCGACATCAACGCGGCGGAACTGCGCCGCCGGGCCTGGCAACGCGACCATACTCGGCGGTCCTAATGCGGGTACTGGTCGACACTAACATTATTATTGAATTGTGGAGGAATAATCCGCAAATAATAGAGCGTTTACGCAGCTTAGTGCCCGATGGCATCATTATCAGTGCTACAACCCAGGCGGAGCTTATCGTGGGTGCCCTGAATAAAGCGGACCTACGCAAGATTCTGCAAAACCTGCGGCTGCTGGAAATCCTTCCTTTAGAGTCAGCTATTGGAGTGCTCGCAAACGAGTTGCTGACGACGCACACGCTCAGCCATCGGCTGCAATTTCCCGACGCCCTGATTGCCGCTACGGCCCTGCACCATAGCCTGCCGCTCTTCACCCTCAACCGCAAGGACTTTCGCTACATCACCGGCCTTCAGCTGCACGAGCCGGCTTAGGAAAAATCCCTACCCCCTCCTCAAACTGCCAAGCCTCGCGGGCTTTACTGATTTAAGAGGGGGTAGGGATTTTTAGCTAGCGCTGCTCCGCCACGGGCTCGGCGGCCAGAATCTGTTCAATCTGCGCCAGCTCCTCGGGGCTGAAGGGCGCCGACTCCAGGCAGCGCAGCGAGTCGGTGAGCTGGGCGGGCTTGCTGGCGCCGATGAGCACGGAGGTCACGCGCGGGTCTTTCAGGAGCCAGGCCAGGGCCAGTTGGGCCAGACTCTGGCCGCGGGCCTGGGCCACGTCGTTGAGGGCGCGCAGCTGGGTCAGGCGCGCGGACGTGAGCTGGCTTTCTTCGAGGGCGCCGGTGGGCTTAGCCGCCCGCGAGTCGGCGGGAATGCCGTTCAAATACTTATCCGTGAGCTGGCCCTGGGCCAGGGGCGAGAACGGGATGCACCCTATTCCCTCTTGTTCGAGCAAGTCGAGCAGGCCCGCCTCCGGGTCGCGCACCAGCAGCGAGTATTTGGGCTGGTGAATCAGGCAGGGCGTGCCCAGTTCTTTTAGAATGCGGATGGCTTCGGCAGCTTCGGCGGGCGCGTAGTTGGAGATACCCACGTAGAGCGCCTTACCCTGGCGCACAAGGAGGTCGAGGGCGCCCATCGTCTCCTCCAGGGGCGTGTCGGGGTCGGGGCGGTGACTGTAGAAAATGTCCACGTAGTCGAGCCGCATCCGCTTCAGGCTTTGGTCGAGACTGGAAACCAGGTACTTCTTCGAGCCCCACTCGCCGTAGGGGCCTTCCCACATGTGGTAGCCGGCCTTGCTGGAAATAATCAGCTCGTCGCGGTAGGGCCGGAAATCTTCGTGCAGGATGCGGCCGAAATTGGTTTCCGCCGAGCCGGGGGGCGGGCCGTAGTTGTTGGCTAAGTCGAAGTGCGTGATGCCGCTATCGAAAGCCAGGCGCAGGATGTCGCGGCAGTTGGCCAGCGAATCCACGTCGCCGAAGTTGTGCCACAGGCCGAGCGAGACGGCGGGCAGCTGAATGCCGCTCCGGCCACAGCGGCGGTAGGGCATGGATTCGTAGCGGGCAGGACTGGGTTGGTAGTTCATCGGGTTGGCGTTGGGGGCTTGGGGGAAGAAGAGGGGGGTAGGACAAAGGTTCGGCTTATTCTCCCTCAAATAAAGCAGGTTGTCCCGGCGCCAGCGGCTATGCGGGGCGCCGCCTCAGTTCACCTCCGATGGTATAGAAACGAAAAAGCCCGGCTGCGCAGGGCCAGCCGGGCTTTTTCAGATGCTTTTTGTAGCCGGCCAGGGCAGCCTAGCGATACTTGGGCATTTCCTCCGGCTTGGTGAGCAGGCCAGTCAGGAGCAGCGTGGCGCCGATGCCCAGGAAGGCGTTGCGGGCCTTGGTGTTTTTAGCAAAGCCAAACAGCCAGGGCGCGGTCAGGGCCGTCGCGGCGGTAACCAGGTCGATGGTGAGGTGGGTTTTGAAGGGAATCGCCTTGAACAGGCCCCACTCGGCGCGGGTGGAGGCGGTCAGGGCCGCGATGCTGGTGCCGACCACGTAGGCCAGGTTGGCAGCGCTTTTTTCTTCTTTGAAGCCAAGCAGCGCGGGAGCCGTGGCCACGAGCGGCGCGGCGGAGTAGTCGAGGAAGCCGTGGGCGACGCGGGAAATGGGCTTGTTCATACTGGAAAGAATAAAGTTGAGAGGTGAAAGGAGCGTAAAAAGCGTGTTGAAAGCCTAACGGCTGTTGGCAGGAAAGGATATGGTTGAGCTTTAACGGCTTGCTGCTTGCGCCAAATACGGCGGGGCGGTGGGGAAACTAACCGGCCAACCAGGCTACTACTGTTTTTGCGCTGGCTATCAGCTAGCCGAAGAACTGGCTTTCGGGACAATAGCTTTGCTTCGAATGCCGGGCGCGGCAGCCCCGCCCCTACCCCCTTTGTTGGCCGCCTGCCAGCCGCTTGTCGGCCCGGTGATTTTTGGTCTGGCTTGCTGCATTCAGTCGGCCTTGGTTTTCCCTACCCCCCTCCATCGGCATGTTCACCCAGCAGACCCTGCGCCGCCGCGCCACCGACAAAGTATTCGACCGCGGGCAGGCGCTGTGGGCCAGCGGCGCCGTAACCAAGCTCAGCCGCTCGGCCCCGACCCGGTTCAGCGCCCGCGTGCGGGGCACCCACTCCTACCACGTGGCGGCCTGGGCCGCCACGGGCGAAGTCGAGTTCAGCTGCGACTGCGCCTATGAGTTTGAGGGCCTTTGCAAGCACGCCGTGGCGCTGGGGCTGGCCATTCTGGATTCCTTCGGCGCCTCCCTCGCCGACCCCGACCAGCCAGCCGGGCCAGTCGCAGCGGCAGTGGCCGATACGACGCCCGGCCCCCTCAGCGCGACCGTAGCGGCCGCCTGGGCGGCCCGGCCGGCGGCCGAAAAGCTGCGCTTTCTGGAGCTGGCCCTGACCAAGAGCGACGACCTGGCGCGGCAGTTTCTGAGCTACGGCGGCCCCGCTTCGGCGGGCCCAACGAATCAGGTCGCCGCGCCCGCCGACCCGCTGGCGAGCCTGGCGGAGGAGCTGACCGAAACGCTCAGCGCCCTGGAGTTTGGCGACGATTTCTGGGAAAGCAACCCGCGCTACGCCTACGACGACGAGGGCGAATCTATGCTCGAAGACGCCTACGACGCCGTGCGCGCGGCCCTGGCGCCGTTCGGGGCCGCACTGCTGCGGCTGGCGCGGGGCGGGCAACTAACCGGGGCGCTGCGCTACTGGGCCACGGCCAGCGCCGCTATCTACGCGGTGAAAGAGCCGGCCAGCGACGAGTACGGCCTGTTCGGCTCCTACGGCGAGGATGCGCTGCACCTCTGGCACGAAACCCTGACCGCCGCCGGCTGGCCCGCCGGGCTGACCAGCGCCGTGCTGGCTCCGGCTGAGGTGAAAGCCGCCCTCAAATGGTTGAAAAAGCACCTTATTACTCCTTCCACCCGCTGGCCGAGCTTCGAGGCCGACTGGCTGCCGCTGCTGCTGGCCCTGGCCGACGACCCCGCCATCGCCGCGCCGCTGCCCGCCGCCCTCATCCAAGCCGGCTTCGGCCCCGAAACTCAGGCCCGGCTGCGCCTGCGCCGGGCCCAGACCCAGGCCGACGACCCCGCCTGGGTGGCGGCGGCCACCGAGCTGCTGCCCCACGACGCGGCCGTGGCCCAACAGCTGCTCAACTACTACCTCAGCCAGGCCGCCCGCCCGACCCTGCTGCGCACCGCCACGGCTGCCCACGCCACCTGGCCCGACCGTTTTGGCGACTTCGTGCTGCGCACCTTCCCGCCCGCCGAGGCGCCCGGCCTCTACCGCGACGCCCTGCGCTACCGCGCCCTGGCGAATTATAGCTTGGCTGACTTCGAGTTGCTGCGCCCGCTGCTGGACGCGGCCGGCCGGCTGGGCTTCGTGCAAGCCGCTGTGACCAAGGCCCGCGGCGGGCGCGGCGTGGCCTTCGCCGCCGGGCTGCTGGCCCGCGAGGGGGTAGGCAATGAATTGCGCGACTTCGTGCTGGGCCTGGAATGGCTGGCCGTAAGTCCGCCCGGCGAGGTTAAGGTTGCCCTCACCCTACTGGCTAAAGCCGACCCCACGCCCCTGATGCTGGAGCTGGAAACCCGCCTGCCCGCCTACCTGCGCGGCCGGGCCGGCGCCCGCCGCGGCCACCTGCTTTACGAGCGCATCGCCCGCTGGCTGGCCGCGGCGCTGGCCGCCGCCCCGCGCCTGCGCGAACCAGTCTTGCGCCTGGCCCAGGCCCTGCGCGCGGAGTTCCCTACCCTGCACGGGCTGAAGGATGCGCTGCGAGGCGAAGACCTGCTGCCGGGCGAGGGGGTAGGGCGGGCGGACCGGCGGGGCGGGCGGTGAGTAAGTTCTGATTGGGCGGGCTGCTGCGGCCGGGTTGGCGACAACAGTTTTTCGCGTATTTTCACCTCATGCAATCCACCACCTTCACCCCTATGCAGCCCGACCTGGGCGCCATTTGGGAGCAAGTAGCCCGGAGCCGCGAAGCCGCCGAAATCAGCTGGCCCGGCTGCGAGACGATGGCCCTGCTGCCCGCCGCCGAACTGAGCGCGATGCAGGAAACCCTGCACCTGCTCGGCTCGCGGGCCAATACCCGTGCCCTGTTCGACGCGATGGACGAGGCCGAGCGCGGCGAGGGCGTCCGGTTTGATTCAGCTGAGGAGTTGGGTTAGCAGATGAGTAGGCCCCGACCAACGGCATAAAAAATCAGCTTCACTCATGGCCCGCAGCCAGCGCACCAACCCCATCTTCGGCCACACGGCCCTTTCTGAAAAGCAGGACAAGCGCTTGGCCAACCGGCGGCTGCGGCGGGGCGTGCGGCAGGGCCGCACCGACCTGCGGCTGCGCGACGTATCCAACGTCTGGTCGTTCGCTAAAGACGGCAAATACTACTGGCCGGAGCGCCCGGCTTCGGCCTTTCGGAAGTAACTTTGGTAGCGGGCTAAAAGCCACTTTTTGGCCCTGCCAATGCCCTTTTCATGCCCTCCAAACACCTCGTTGTTCTCACCGGCGCCGGCGTCTCGGCCGAGTCCGGCATCCGCACCTTCCGCGACACCAACGGCCTCTGGGAAGACCACCGCGTCGAGGACGTGGCCTCGCCCGAAGGCTTCGCCCGCAACCCCAAACTAGTACTCGACTTCTATAATCAGCGCCGCGCCCAGGCCCGCACCGTGCAGCCCAATGCCGGGCACCTCGCCCTGGCCGGCTTCGAGGAAGCCGCCGGCTGGCGCGTGAGCATCATCACCCAGAACGTGGACGATTTGCACGAGCGCGCCGGCTCCGGCCACGTGCTGCACCTGCACGGAATGCTGAACCAGATGCGCTCGGTGAAGGATGAGCAAGCAGTGTTCGACTGCCCCGGCGACATCCATGTGGGCGACCTCGCCGCCGACGGCGGGCAATTGCGGCCCCACATCGTCTGGTTTGGCGAGATGGTGCCGGCCATCGAGGAAGCGACCGAAATTGCGGCCACAGCCGATGCGCTGCTGGTTGTGGGCACGTCCTTGCAGGTGTATCCGGCGGCGGGCCTGCTGCACTACGCGCCCTCGGGCTGCCCGATTTACGTTATCGACCCGCACCAGCCCGAAGTCAGCGGCCGGCGCGGGGTGCGCTACGTGGTGGAGCCGGCCAGCACCGGCGTGGCGAAGGTGCTGGCCGAGTTGGGGCAGCCAGGCTGAGCAGCGCGAGGGGGGTAGGGAATTGCCCGAAAATCCAGCCAATCAGACCAGCCAAAACCGCTGGCTTTGCGTACAGCAGAGCTTCATCCTTTTTCTCATGCGCCTTCGATTATTAGTATTATTACTGGCCCT
Source organism: uncultured Hymenobacter sp. (assembly GCF_964243305.1). Lineage (GTDB taxonomy): Bacteria > Bacteroidota > Bacteroidia > Cytophagales > Hymenobacteraceae > Hymenobacter. Next base: position 8,177 of record NZ_CAXTEF010000027.1, on the reverse strand, counting down.
GCTGCGGCCCTACCCCCCCCTTGCCGCCCAAACTCCCGCGCCCGCACCGCCTGCCCACACGGTTTATCTGCTCGGTAATACGGCCCAGGGCGAGCTGTCCGTCAGCCACGTAAAGCTGTTGCGTCAGGCGCTGGAGCGGCAAACCGGCCCCTTCACCGTCGTGCACCTGGGCGACATCGTGGGCAACACGGGTTTGGCGGACAAGGCTGATTCCGCGCTGGCACAAAGCGAAAAAGCCCGCGCCGACGCCCTGATTGCGTTGGTCAAGGACCTGCCGCAGGGCCGCATCGTGTTCGTGCCCGGCGACAAGGACTGGGCCAACTCCGGCCCGGCCGGTCTTCAGGCCGTGCGGCGGCTGGAAAAATACATCGAAAAGCAGCTGCCCGGCCAGAATGCCTTCATCCCGACCGGCGGCTGCCCCGGCCCGGAAGTCGTGGACGTGGCCCCGCTCGTGCGCTTGGTGGCTATCAACTCGCCCTGGTTTACGCACCCCTTCGACCGGCCCGAGGCGCCCGACACCGAGTGCAAGACGCTGACCAAGGAGGAGTTTCGGGAGCAGGTGCAGGACGTTCTCGACGATACCAGGGGCAAAAACGTGCTGCTGCTGGGTCATCATCCGGTGCTCAGCAACGGCGTGTACGGCGGCTCGCAGCCGCTCGCGCGCCATCTCCTACCCCCCTTGCTCGGCACGGTGTACGCCGCTTATCGCCAGAACGTGGGCACGCCCCGCGACGCCGCCGCGCCCGGCTACGCGGAGCTGCGCAAGGAGCTGCTCAACACGCTGCAAAGCAACCCCGGCGTGGTGTACGCCTCGGCGCACGATTATTCCTTGCAGCTTACGCCCTTCCAAGGGAATTACCATTTGGTGAGCGGCTCATTTGCCGAAGACCAGCACGTAGGCGCCAACGGCCAGTCGCTGTACAATGAAAGCACCCAAGGCTACTCACGGCTCGAATATTACGCTGACGGCACGGTGAAGGCATTATTTACAACGTTTGAGCAGAACGGCCAGGGCTCGAAAGAGAGCTACGCCGCCACGCTGTTCCGCTCAGCCTGCGTCGGCGACGACCGCAGCGGTATTCCCATCAATGCCTTCATCCCCGACTGCCCCGGCGCGGCCCAACCCAGCGCCGAGGTGAAGCCGGACGCGCCGTTTCAGGCCATTACTACCGTGGCCGCGGGAGCCGAGTACCGGGGCGGGCCAGGCAAGCGCTTCTTCCTCGGGCCGCTCTACCGCACCTCCTGGATGCAGCCCGTGACGGTGCCGACGCTGGACTTAAGCACCGAGAAGGGCGGGCTGCGGGCCTTCGGCAAGGGCGGCGGGCGGCAAACGACCTCGCTCAAGCTCATCGCGGCCGACTCCAGCGAGTACGTGTTCCGCTCCGTGGACAAGGACGTAACCCGCATCCTGCCGCCGGAGCTGCGCAACTCCGTGGCCGCCGACGTGCTGCGCGACATCACGGCCACGGCCCATCCCTACTCGGCCTTGGTGACGGGCTCACTGCTCGATCACACCGATATTTTGCACGCCCGGCCCCGGCTGTTCCGCCTGCCCGACAACCAGCAGCTCGGCCCCTACCGGCCGGAATATGCCGGCCTGCTCGGCACCCTCGAAGACCGGCCCGTGGACCCCAAGCCGAACCTGCCCGGCTTCGGCAACTCGGAGGAAGTGACGCGCTCGTTTGGCCTGTTCCGTAAGCTTTTCAAAGACCACGACAACCGCGTGGACGCCCCGGCCCTGGCCCGCGCCCGCGCCTTCGATATGCTCGTGGCCGACTTTGGCAAGCACGAGGACAACTGGAAATGGGCCGGCTACAAAGAGGGCAAGGGCACCGTGTACCGGCCCATTCCGCGCGACCGGGACCAGTCGTTTACGCTCTGGAATGGCCTTTTGACCTACATCGCCAACCGCGAGTGGGCCGTACCGAGCATCGAGGATTTTCAGAGTGAATTTCACGACATGGAAAGCCTGAACTGGCCCGCCCGGCACCTCGACCGCTTCCTGCTGCAAGGCCTGAGCCGTCAGGACTGGCAGACCGCCGCCCGCTACCTGCAAGCCCAACTCACCCCCGCCGTCATCGACGAGGCCACGGCCAAGCTGCCGGCCGAGATTCAGGGATTGTCTGGTAAAGACCTGAACCGCAAGCTCAAGGCCCGCATTCAGGAGCTGCCTAAGGCCGTAGATGCGTACTACAAGCTGCTGGCCAGGCGCGTCGATGTGGTGGGCTCCAACAAAGGCGAGGTGTTCCAGATGGAGCGGCTGCCCGGCGGCGCGCTGCGCGTGCGCATGTTCGACCGCGCCAGCGAGGGCGACGCGCCCGACGGCCCGGCCCTGTTCGACCGCACCTTCTCGCCCCGCGAAACCCAGGAAGTCGCCGTGTACGGCCTCGACGGGCGCGACGTCTTCACCGTCAGCGGCAACAACGGCGCCAATGGTATTCTGCTGCGCCTTATCGGTGGCGAGGGCAAGGACAACATCAGCGACGAAAGCCGCGCCGCCGGCCTGCGCACGCTCACCAAAGTGTATGATGTGCCCGACACCGAGCTGAAAGAAGGACCGGAAACGGACCGCCGCCTCTCGGCCCGGCCCGGCGTCAACGCCTACGACCGCGAACAGTTCGAGTACGACGGCTACTCGCCGCGCCTGGGCCTGTTCTACAGCCGCAACGATGGCTTCGGTGCCAGCATTGGATTTGATATCGTCAAGCAGGGCTTCCGCAAGCCGGACTACAAAAACCGCTTCGGCATCGACCTGACCGCCGCCACAGAAGGCCTGCGCCAAGTCACGCTCAACACCCGGCACCGCTACGCCTTCAACAAAGTGGATATCGGCGCCGAGACCAGCTACGGCGACTATTTCCCGTTCTACAACTTCTTTGGCCTGGGCAACAACACCGATTTCAGCCAGGATTTGCGCCAGCAGAACTACTACCGCGCCCGCTACAAAGGCTACTACGTGAACGCCTTTCTGGAGCGCGTATTCCGCCAAAAAAGCGTGCTGCGCGTGGGCCCCAGCTTCGAGAGCTACCAGAGCGACTTCACGCCCGGCTCGCTGCTCGGCGAGCTGGTCAATGGCCCTACCCCCCCCGAAGGCCAGATACGCCCCAACACCGACGACCAGCAGCTGCTGGGTTTAAGCGCGCTGCTCGACCTTGATTTCCGCGACCGCCCGCGCTTCGCCCGCCGTGGCGTGCGGGTGCGCCTGGCCCACGATTCCTACCGGCAACTCAACGGGCAGAAAGAAAACTTCGGCCTCACCCAGGGCTTCGCCGAATACTACGGCACGGCCCGGCTGCTGGTGCCCGTCACGCTGGTGCTCAAGGGCGGCGGCGCCCGCAACTACGGCCCCGACGCCGCCATCCCGTTCTATAAGTTCACCAGCCTGGGCCAGGCCGAAAACCTGCGCGGCTACTACCGCACCCGCTTCACCGGCGACGCCAGCGCCTACTTTAACTCCGAGCTGCGCCTCGCGCTGGGCCAGGTCAAGAACGGCTTCCTGCCCTTCTACTACGGCGTGTTCGGCTTCTACGACCAGGGTAGGGTTTACTACCAGGGAAGCTCGCCCGGCGGCTGGCACACGGGCTACGGCGCCGGCTTCTACCTCGCGCCGGTCGTGGAGACGCTGGCCTTGTCGGTCTCGTACCAGATTCCGGGCGAAGCCACGGAGCCGAGCCTGATTCAGTTCGGGCTGGGTTTCCGGATTGATAAGTAGGGTGCGGGGCTTGCCCCCGCCCGGCGTCCGCGCCGTTTAGCTCAAAGCCTATTAACGGTGTTTCCGATTCATCCAACCAATATCGTTCATACGCTGGGCGGGGGCAAGCCCCGCACCCTACCCCAGCGCCGCGCCCAACGGCGCCGCACGCGCCGCGAACCGGAATTTCGCGTTACGGTAGCCTTACGTATGCGGCGCTGCCTATCTTTGGCTTTCCGTTAAAGTCCGTTTGAATCAGGTTTAGATGAAATTTCCGCTTAAGAAACTGGCCGCTATCGACATCGGCTCCAACGCCGTCCGCTGCCAGATTTCCGCGGTTTTGCTCTACGAGGGCCGCTTTCGCCTCAAGCGCGTCGAGTACGTGCGCTTCCCGATGCGGCTGGGCGAAGATGTGTTTGCCACGGGCGAAATCTCGGGGCCCAAGGCCGATAAGTTCGTCAAGTTCCTGCACTCGCTCAAGCTGCTGATGGAAGTGCACGAGGTGGCGCACCACCTGGTTTGCGCCACGTCGGCCATGCGCTCGGCCCGCAACGGCGCGGCGCTGGTCGCGCGTATTGAGCAGGAACTCGGATTGAGTGTTCAAGTGATTGATGGCCAGGCCGAAGCCGCTTACATCAACCGCGTGATTGAGCACCTGCTCGAAGACAACAAGCACTACCTGCACATCGACGTGGGCGGCGGCTCGACGGAGTTCAACATCTACCACGACCGCCGCAAGGTAGCCTCCCAGTCGTTCGAAATCGGCTCCATCCGCCGGATGCAGCAGGTCGAGAGCGGTGCCGCCGACACCGCCGCGCAGGCCGACCTGTGGGCGCGCATGGAAGCCTGGGTGCGCGAGCACGCCCGACGCCACCACGTCACGCGCGCCATCGGCACGGGCGGCAACATCAACAAAATCTACAGCATGTCACCGGCCGCGCCCGACAAGCCTATCACCCGGCGCCGCATCGAGACCATCCTCACCCGCCTCTCGGGCCTTACGATGGAGCAGCGCGTCAACGTGGCCCTGCTCAACCCTGACCGCGCCGATGTCATCATTCCCGCCGGCCAGATTTACCTCTCGGCGATGGAGTGGGCCAACGTCAATAACATGCTCGTGCCCGATATCGGCCTCAAAGACGGCATGTTACAGGCTTTATTTGAAGATTTTTTCGACGACATCAGCCCCGAATCCGGCCACCCGGCGCAATTGCCCGTGCCCGACATGCAAAACCAGCCGGAGATGGAGTAACGCGAAGCGTCAATGAAGAATGAGGAATTGGCCGTGAGCCCCAGCGGAGCGACCCACAGGTAGAAGTAAGGGTAGATTCCCTACCCCCTTTGCAAACCCAAAGCCCCAGCGGGGCGACCCGATTCAGCCGCGCGAATTGCGTGAATAGTTGGGTCGCCCCGCTGGGGCTTTATCGTTTCTCTACCCTTACTTCTACCGATGGGTCGCTCCGCTGGGACTCACGGCCAAATCCTCATTCTTCATCGACGCTTCCTCATTGACGAACGCCTCGTTCCCTACCCCCTCCGTTTCCGCCGAAGCCTCGTCCTCCGGGTCCGCCGCGGCAAACGCATCTTCGGCCTCACTGCCCACGGCTGGCGTCGTCGGGGCGCCGCCGGCTGAATTGGCGGCGCCCGCTGCCACGGCCGGCGCGACCAGCGCCAGGCGCCGGGCGGCCTGCTCCTGCAACAGGGCTAGCAGGCCCTCGGGGGTGGCGGCGGCCAACGCGGCTTCGTCGCGGCGGTAAAAGTCCTTGTGCACGTTCACTACCGGCTCGCCGACGCCGGGCTGCTGGCGCACGTAGGCGCCGTCTTCGCGCATGAGGTAGCTGTTTTGGTTGTCCAGTAGGTTCAGCATCAAGATGTTGATGGCCTCGCGCTTGAGCTGCGGATTGGCAATCATGAAGATGGCCTCGATGCGGCGGTCAAAGGAGCGCACCATGATGTCGGCCGAGCCGGCATAGAGCCGGGCCTCGCCGCCGTGGTGGAAATAGAACAGCCGGGCGTGCTCCAAATATTCGCCCACGATGCTGCGCACCTCGATATTATCACTCAGGCCCGGCCGGCCCGGCCGCAGGCAGCAGATGCCGCGCACGATGAAGCGGATGGGCACGCCCGCCTTGGCGGCTTTGTAAAACTCATCGATTATCTCCTTGTCTTCCAAGGAGTTCATCTTCATCACGATGCCGCTGGGCAGGCCCTTTTTGGCGTTTTTTACCTCCTCGCGGATGAGGTGAATCAGCTGCTGGCGCATGTCTTTAGGCGCCGTGATGAGGTACTCGTAGTCGTCGGGCTGCGAGTGGCCGGTGATGACGTTGAAGAATTCCGACACGTCGTGCCCATAGGTGTCGTTGGTGGTGAGCAAACTCAAATCGGTGTAGAAGCGCGAGGTTGTCTCGTTGTAGTTACCCGAGCCGATGTGCACGTAGCGCGTCACTTTCTCGCCTTCCTGCCGAATGATCATCAGCATCTTGGTGTGCGTTTTATACTTACTGACGCCATAAATCACGAAGCAGCCCGCCTTCTCCAGCCGGGAGCCCTCCCGGATGTTGCGCTCCTCATCGAAGCGGGCTTTGACCTCAAACAAGACCGAGACGTGCTTGCCGTTCTCGGCCGCCTTGAGCAGCGCCGCCGAGATGCGCGAGTCGTCAGCCAGCCGATAAATCGTCTGCTTGATGCCGAGCACGTGCGGGTCGTTGGCGGCCATTTCCAGCAGGTGCACCACCGGCTCGATGCTGTTGTAGGGGTGGTGCAGCAGCACATCCTGGTGCTTGAGGTACTCGAACAGGTTGTCCTCGGCGCCCTCCGGCAGGCTGAGCGGCGCGATGGAAGCCGGCAATCTGGCGCCCTTGCCCCGAAAATTCGGGTGCCGCAGAATCTGATTCAGCCCCCGGAAATCAAGCAGCGAGTTGATAACGAAGACGTTGTTGTTGTCGATATTCCAGCGCTCGCGCAGCACCTGCATCAGCACTTCCGAGGCGCCGGGCTCAATTTCCATCCGCACCACGCGGCCCCGCTTGCGGGTTTTGAGCCCGACTTGGATTTCCTTGATAAAGTCGTTGTCGATGTCGTCCGACTCTTCCAACGTAAAATCGCCGTTGCGCGTGATTCTAAATAAGTTGGCCGACACGATATCGACGTTGCGAAACAGCTTGGGCAAGTTGGCTCGCACGATTTCCTCAATCGGCACGAAGATAATTTTGTCTTTGCGCGTCAACTCAAAGAAGCGCGCCAGATTCTGCGGCACCTGCACGAAGGTGAGCCGCTCCTGCCCCTTTTCCAGCTCCATTTCCTGGTTGCCAATGCGCGTGGCGACGCCGAACACCAGAATCTGATTTACCATCAGCGGAAAGCCGTGGTAGGAGTCGTACACCATCGGCGTGAGCAGCGGAAATACGGTGTTTTTGAAGTAGCCCTCGGCGCGCTTCAGCTCGGTTTCCGTCAGCTCATCCATCTTGAGAATGTTGAAGCCGTTGCGCTCAAACTGCGGCTTCAGCTCATTCAAATAGGTCAGACTCTGGTCATTCACAAAGCGGTGGGCGAAGTCTAGCAGCTTACGCCGAAACGGCAATTCGCGCAATCCGGAGTAGTCGACGCGCTCCTTGCCGTAGTCGAGGTAGTTGTAGAGCGAGCCGACCCGAATCATGAAAAACTCGTCCAGGTTCGACGAGGTGATGCCCATAAACTTGAGCCGGTCGAACAAGCTCCGCCCGGCATCGCGCGCCTGGTCGAGCACCCGGTAGTTAAAGCGCAGCCAGCTCAAGTCGCGGCTGATATACTTGCTCTTGCGGATAAGGTCGGAGGATTTAAATAGCTTCATGGAATCGCAGATGTTGCAGATGGGGCGGATAAACGCAGATGCGCTTGGCGCAGGTAGCCGGCCGATAAAGTAACGGCCTAGTCAGGCGTTGGGCGAAAAGCGGTAGCTGCCGAATAAAAATACGCCTTCAATTGAAAACGTCACGTTCTGGCGCGGGGCGCTCACCTTTGCGGGCCGATACACAAAGGGGGGTAGGGCTGGCCGTGGACTACTTGGCTGCCGAAGCAACAGATGGTGGCGTAGCGGGCCTCTGCGCGCTTCTGGCTAAACTTGACTTTTTGTGCCTCGGCAACGATTCACTCCCAGAGAGGACCGGCTTGGACTATACGCTAAGGGGTAGGCAATTCAGCTATTAATTCGTTCAACGCATTTAGATACAGCTCATCATAGCTCCACTTCTCTAAAAATTTTTCCAGCTCATCGGCTCGGCCAGCCTGACCAATCAGACGCAATAAGATTAACAGGTCGGTTTTATCCTGCATGTGATTCATTCGATTTGCCGATACAAACCGGTCCAGCTTCATAAGCAGCTGTCCTACTTCATCCAGCAACAGGTAGGGCCCCAACTTTAGATAGAACTGACCAAAACGGTCGTCTGCGCTGGCGGTGGTCTAACCGGGGGTGATTGTATCTTTCGGGCATGGTATTCACTCAACA
>NZ_CAXTEF010000026.1:0-60402 GCF_964243305.1 uncultured Hymenobacter sp. | reverse complement strand
AGGAATGAGGAATGAGGAATGAGGAATGAGGAATGAGGAATGAGGAATGAGGAATCTTGGCTTTGACTGCTAATTCCTAATTCTCCATTCTTAATTCCCCATTCCTCATTCCCCAAAGGGAATACCTTTGTTTCTTCTATGAGAAATCCGCTTATTCTATTGCCACTCACGGGCCTGCTGGCGCTGGCGGCCCGGCCTGCCGCCGCCCAAACGGCCCGCACCGCCGACGGCACCTGGCTGATTTATGACGGGCCGGTGAAGCCACCGGAAGTCAAGACCAGAAAGCCGCGCCGCACCGCCCGGCGGCAGGGCGAAACGCTGGCACCCCCTGTGGCACCGGCCGCGCCTGATTCCAGCGCCGCGCCTACCCCCTCGCTGACCACGCAGCCCGCCCAGCGCCCCGATTCAGCGGCGGTGCTCCCGGCGACTGTGCCGCCACCTGCGCCCGTCGTAGCACCGCCGGCTCCCGTCGCGGTGCCGGCGCCCGCTGCCCGGCGCGCCGCAAACGATGCCCAAACTACCTATGGCCAGGGCCCGCTCTACGTGCCGCTCGACCCCGATACCTACCGGCTGATTGACCGCTACGCCATCCTGCTGGGGCCCGATTCGCTCCAGGACCCGCACACCAGCACCCGGCCCTACACCCGCGCGGCGGCCGGCCGGCTGGGCTCACGGCTGCTCTCGCCCGATTCGGCGCTGGCGGGGGGGGTAGGGAATCTCTCGCGGGCCGACCAATTTAACGCGCAGTATCTGGTGAAGGACAACTGGGCCAGCGTGCCCGGCGGGGCGGCGCTCAACGAGAGTGAGCGGCCTTTTCTGACGTATTTCTACCGCAACCAGACCGATTTTTACCACGTCAACAACCCCGACTTTACCCTGCGCGTGAACCCGGTGGCGCTGCTGCAAGCCGGCCGCGACAGCGACTTGAGCGGCCTGCGCTACGTCAACACCCGCGGCGTGCAGCTGGAAGGCACCATCGACCAGCGGCTGGGCTTCTACACCTTTCTGGCGGATAATCAGCAGGCGGTGCCGCGCTACGTGCTCAACCGCATTGAGCGCGACGGCATCGTGCCGCACGAAGGCTACTGGAAGCCGTTCAAGACCAGCGGCTCGGCCTACGACTTTTTCACGGCCCGCGGCGGCATCACCTACGCCGCCACCAGGCACATCAACGTGCAGCTGGCCCACGACCGCAACTTCATCGGCAACGGCTACCGCTCGCTGATTCTATCGGACTACAGCTCGCCATATTTCTTTCTCAAGCTCAACACGCGCATCTGGAAATTCAACTACCAGAACCTGTTCGCGGAGCTGACCGCGCAGAAGGAAAATGCCGACCAGGTTTATCCGAAAAAGTACCTGGCGCTGCACCATCTGAGCTTCGATGTGGCGCCGAATTTCAACATCGGCGTGTTCGAGGCCGAGGTGCTAGGCCGCAACCGCGGGCGCTTCGAGCTGCAATACCTGAACCCGATTATCTTCTACCGCGCCATCGAGCAGCAGCTCGGCTCGGCCGATAATGCCCTGCTGGGCCTGGACTTCAAGTGGAACATCCGGCGGCGCGGCCAGCTGTATGGGCAGCTGATTCTGGATGAGTTTAAAATCAGCGAAATCCGGGCCCGCAGCGGCTGGTGGGCCAACAAGCAGTCGGTGCAGCTCGGCGGCAAGCTGCTGAACGTGGGCGGGTTACGAAATCTGGATGTGCAGGTCGAGTTCAACTACATCCGTCCTTTCACCTACCAGCACGAGGATATTTTCACCAACTACCAGCACTACCAGCAGCCGCTGGCCCACCCGATGGGCGCCAACCTGACCGAGCTGCTGGGCATCCTCAGCTACCAGCCGCTGCCCCGCCTGATGCTGGTCGGCAAGGCCTTTTACACTGTGCAGGGCCTCGATACCGAGAATGCTGACCTGGCCGGCCAGAACTACGGCGGCAACGTGCTCAAGCAATACAATTCCCGCGTGAGCGAGTACGGCAACCGCACCGGCCAGGGCAGCCAAAGCCGCCTGCTGCACCTGGATTTCACGGCCACCTACCAGCCCCGCCTCAACCTGTTCGTGGACGCCAAGCTCGTCGCGCGCAACCAAAAGCTGGAGTCGCTTACCCCTTACGCCAGAGCCGGCACCGAAACGTTTGCCAGCCTGGCCCTGCGCTGGAACATCGCCCAGCGCCTGCACGAGTTTTAATCGCAGATGGTGCAGATTAACCGTGATTTCGCTGCTTGTTTAGATGCGTTATAGCACGGCCGGTCCGGCGGTTGGCGCGGCTGATTTCCTACCCCCAGATATGCAGCAGGTTGCCGGTTTGCGTGACCCGAAAGTGGCGCAGGCCGTTGCGGCTGGGACCTTCCAAAAGGGTGCCGTCGGCCTGGAAGCGGGACGAGTGGGCCGGGCACTCGAAGCGATTCTGGGGCCGGTAGTAGCGGATTTGCTCCCCTTCGTGGGGGCAGGCGGCGGCCACGGCCAGGTAGCTGTTGGCCAGCGTTTTGGCCACGATGACCCGGCCGCCGGCCACGTACACGTAGCCGCGCCTGAGATTGTGCAGGTCGGCCTGGGCGGGGTCGGTCAGGTTGAGGCTCAGGTCCAGGACGGGGTCGGGAGCGGTTGCCGAGGTAGAGGGGGGTAGGGCCGTGGCGCAGCCGCCGAGGCAGCCAGTGAAGAGCAGCGTGGCGCCCACGCCAAAAAGTTGTAGAAATTCCTTACGTTCCATAAAAATAGAAGAGGCCAGCAGGCAGAAAATATAATGGGAGCCGCTCCGGGCCGGTTTATTCGTTTCCAAAGCTACTAATAGGGCGCAGCTAAATATATAAATTTAATTAAATATGAGAACTTATCTGCGCGTTCTGCAATACGCCCGGCCGCTGGCCAGCTTTCTGCCGCAGTATCTGCTGTTCACGCTGCTGAGCATCTTCTTCGGGCTGGCCAACTTCACGCTCATCATCCCGCTGCTGAAGGTGCTTTTCGACAAAACTGACACCGTGCGGCTGCAAGCCCCAGCCCAGCTGCCGGCGTTTGCGCCCAGCCTGGACTGGATTAAAAACACGTTCAATTTCTACTTTGCCGACATGCTGGCCGCGCAGGGCAAGATGGGCGCCCTGGCCTTCGTGTGCGTGATTGTGGTCGGGTCGGTGCTCTTGAGCAACGTGTTTCGCTACCTGAGTATGCGGCTGCTGGCCGGGGTGCGGGCGCGCGTGATTCAGAATCTGCGCCGGGCGCTGTATCACCGCATCGTGGAGCTGCCGCTGGGCTTTTTTGCCGGCCAGCGCAAGGGCGACCTGATGTCGCGCTTCACCAGCGACGTGCAGGAAGTGGAAACGTCCGTGGTCAACACAATGACGGCCGTCATTCAGGAGCCGCTGAAAATCATTGCATTTTTCGCCCTGCTCTTCTACATTTCGGTGCCCCTGACCTTGTTCACGCTGGTCTTGCTGCCCGTGTCGGGCGGCATCATCGCCAGCATCGCCAAGCGGCTGCGGCGGCAGGCCCAGCTCAGCCAGAGCACACTGGGCTCGATGCTCTCGGTGATTGACGAGACGCTGGGCGGCATCCGCGTCATCAAGGGCTCCAATGCGCAGGCGTACATCAAGGGCAAGTTTGAGGAACAGAACGAGCAGTACGCGCGCACCTCGCGCCGCATCGACAACACCCGCGATTTGGCCTCGCCGTTCTCGGAGTTTGCGGGCGTGGCCGTGGTGGCGGGGCTGCTCTATTTTGGCGGCACGCTCATTCTGGGCGGCGAATCGAGCCTGACCGGCGAGACCTTTATTGGCTACGTGGTCTTGTTTTCGCAGGTGCTCACGCCGGCCAAGGCCTTGTCTTCCTCGTTCGGCAATATTCAGCGCGGGCTCGTGGCGGGCGAGCGAATTCTTCAGCTCATCGACACCGAGCCCGCCATCCGCGACCGGCCCGACGCCGAATCCCTACCCCCCTTCGCGCACGAAATCGAGCTGCGCGGCCTGAGCTTTCAGTACGGCGACGTGCCGGTCTTGGAGCATATCAACCTGACCATCAAGAAAGGCCAGACCGTGGCGCTGGTCGGGCCCAGCGGCAGCGGCAAGAGCACGCTGGCCGACCTGCTGCCCCGCTTCTACGACCCCACGCAGGGCCAGATTCTCATCGACGGCCATGAGCTGCGCGACTGCACCCTGCATTCGGTGCGCGACCAGATGGGCATTGTGGCGCAGGAGAGCATTTTGTTTAATGATACTATCTTGAGCAACATTCGCTTCAACACCCAGGCCACGGATGAGGAAGTGATGGCAGCGGCCCGCATCGCCAACGCCCACGAGTTCATCATGGCCAGTCCCGACGGCTACCGCACGCTGATTGGCGACCGCGGCTCGCGGCTTTCGGGCGGGCAGCGGCAGCGCCTGAGCATCGCGCGCGCCATTTTGCGCAATCCGCCGATTCTGATTCTGGATGAAGCCACCTCGGCCCTCGATACCGAGAGCGAAAAGCTGGTGCAGGAAGCCCTGACGCGCCTTATGCGCTCGCGCACCTCGCTGGTCATCGCGCACCGCCTGAGCACCGTGCAGCACGCCGACGAAATCATCGTGCTCCAGCAGGGCCGCATCGTGGAGCGCGGCACCCATGAGGAGCTTTTGCGCCAGTCCGGCGGCCTGTATCAGCGCCTGAGCCAGCTGCAAACCAGCGCCGTGCTGGCGTAGAGTAGCGTGGACTCTGCGAGTCCGCGCGGGAACGACGCCCGAACATCAGCCTAACAACCCACGCGCGGACTCGCAGAGTCCACGCTACGGCGTTTTCCCTATCTTTCGGCCCCAACCAACTCCTCTGTGCCATGCTTGCTCTCAAACGTTTCGTGACCGTCGTCGTGATGGTGTACCTGCTGCTTGCGCTACTGTTTTTCCTGGTGCCTTCGGTGCGGGCCACGGTGGCGGGCCTCTCGCCGGGCTTGTCGGGGCTGGAGCAGGAGCGGCAGTTTTTCTACTGGCTGGCCGCGATTGGGGCGGGCATCTTGGCCCTGCACCTGCTCACCGAGAATGCCGATAGCGTGATGCTGCGCCGGCAGGTGGCCCAGCACGAGGGCAAGGTGAACGAGCTGAAAGCCAAGCTCTACGACCAGCAGCAGCAGGTAGTACGCCCGGCCAGCACCATCCCGCGCCCGGTCGAAACGACCACGACCACCGTGGTACAGCCCGTCGAAACCGTGGTGCGCCCCGTGGAAACGGTGCGCCCCGCCGAGGCGGCCCCTACCCCCGGCAGCGGCTTCACCATCAGCGCCAACCCCGATGCCATTCCGCGCACCAATCCTTATAACAACCCTGGCCCTGGCAGCACCAATCCGGCCGCCGAGCGCCCGGTGTTTCCGCAGTCCGACCCCAGCCTGTCGAACACGCCGCCCGCCGACCGCCCGGCCCTGTAGGCGGCCGGGAGCTGTGGCGCCCAATTCCCTACCCCCCTGATATTCCGCAACGTGCCCGAACCCGCCGCTGCCCTGACCGACATCCTACGCGCCGAGCTGACCGAAGCCCGCGCCGTCCTCGACCGCTTCCTGGCCGACCCTGACAACCTCGCCCGCGTCGCGCAGGCCGCCGAGCTGATGGCCGCCTCCTTGAAAAGCGGCGGCAAAATCCTGAGCTGCGGCAACGGCGGCTCGCTCTGCGACGCCCAGCACTTCGCCGAAGAGCTGAGCGGCCGTTTCCGCCACGACCGCCCCGCGCTGGCCGCCATCGCCATTACGGAAGCCTCGCACATGAGCTGCGTGGCCAATGACTACGGCTTCGAGTTCGTGTTTTCGCGCTTCGTGCAGGCCCTGGCCCGGCCCGGCGACGTGCTGCTGGCCATCAGCACGAGCGGCAGCTCGCCCAACATCCTGCGCGCCGCCGAAGCCGCCCGCGCCGCCGGCATGAGTGTGGTTTCGCTCACCGGCAAGGATGGCGGCCAGCTCGCCGCGCTCAGCGACGTGGAAATCCGGGTGCCGCATTTTGGCTTTGCCGACCGGATTCAGGAAGTGCACATCAAGGTGATACACGGGCTGATATTGCTAATTGAGCGGCTGATGGTAGTGGGCTAAGAAGCTGTTGAAGTTAGCGAACACGGGGTAGAGGCGCAATATTTTGCGCCTCATCGTTGAACGACGCAGAACGACGCCCAGCAGGACGTTCAACGACAAGGCGCAAAATATTGCGCCTCTACCCCGTGTTTACAAAATAAAGATTAACTCAATCAGCTTCTTAAGTAATCTTGAACGTCATGCTGACGAAGGAAGCATCTTGCGGGGGCAAGTAACTCAATTGTCCAGTTATTTCAATTACCAGTTATTTCAATTAGTTATCCACGCGAGATGCTTCCTTCGTCAGCATGACGTTCTTTTATCATCCATACTAATGCTCACCAAAACCTTCGGCTCGGCCGTGCAGGGCGTCAATGCCTACACCATCACGATGGAAGTCGTGGTGACGGCCGGGACCAACTTCTACGTGGTGGGTCTGCCCGATAATGCTATCAAGGAAAGCCAGCAGCGGATTGAGGCGGCGCTGAAGTCGCGCGGCTACCGGATGCCGCGCACGAAGGTGGTGGTGAACATGGCGCCGGCCGACATCCGCAAGGAGGGCGCCGCCTATGATTTGCCGCTGGCGCTGGGCATCCTGCACGCCTCGCAGCAGCTGCAAACCGAGGTGTTAGATGAGTACATCATCATGGGCGAAATGTCGCTCGACGGCGAGCTGCGGCCCATTCGGGGCGTGCTGCCCATTGCCATTCAGGCGCGCAAGGAAGGCTTCAAGGGCTTCATCCTGCCCCAGGAAAACGCGCAGGAAGCGGCCATTGTAAATAACCTCGACGTGATTCCGGTGAGCACCATGCAGGAAGCCATCGACTTTCTGGAAGGCCGCTTGGAAATTATGCCCGTGCGCATCGACACGCGCGACATTTTCGAGCACGCGGCCAACAAGTACAGCGCCGACTTTGCCGACGTGCAGGGCCAGGAAAACATCAAGCGGGCGCTGGAAATCGCGGCGGCCGGCTCCCACAACGCGATTATGATTGGGCCGCCCGGCGCGGGCAAAACCATGCTGGCCAAGCGCCTGCCCAGCATCATGCCGCCGCTCACGATGCAGGAGGCGCTGGAAACGACCAAGATTCATTCCGTGGCCGGCAAGGTCGGCGCGGGCGCGGGCCTGCTTAGTGCCCGGCCGTTTCGCAGCCCGCACCACACCATTTCGGACGTGGCACTGGTAGGAGGGGGTAGCAATCCGCAGCCGGGCGAAATCTCACTGGCCCACAACGGCGTGCTGTTTTTAGACGAGCTGCCCGAGTTCAAGCGCAGCGTGCTGGAGGTGATGCGCCAGCCGCTGGAAGAGCGCCGCGTGACCGTGGCCCGCGCCAAGGTCAGCATCGAGTTTCCGGCCAACTTTATGCTCATCGCCAGCATGAACCCGTGCCCGTGCGGCTACTACAACCACCCCGAAAAGGAGTGCGTCTGCGGCCCCGGCGTGGTGCAGAAATACCTGAACAAGGTCTCGGGCCCGCTGCTCGACCGCATCGATTTGCACGTCGAAGTCACGCCCGTGACCTTCGACCAGATGACGGAAACCCGCAAATCCGAAACCAGCCAGGACATCCAAATCCGGGTTGATAAAGCGCGCCAAGTGCAGGCCGTGCGCTTCCAGGAATTCCCCGATATTCACTCCAACGCCATGATGCCCTCGCAGATGGTGAAGGACATCTGCCTGATTTCCGAAGCCGGCCGCCAGCTGCTCAAAACGGCGATGGAGCGTCTGGGTTTATCCGCGAGAGCCTACGACCGCATCCTGAAAGTAGCCCGCACCATCGCCGATTTGGCTGGCACCGAGGATATTGAGATTCAGCACCTGGCCGAGGCCATTCAGTACCGCAGCCTGGACCGGGAAGGCTGGGCGGGGTAGAAATTCAATGAGTAATTAATAATGAAAAATGAACAATTGCTTTAAATTCGCCAGTTAGGTATTGCTCCTTATCCGGTACTCATTGTTAATTGATTATGCAACTCCCTCTTTCGCTCGATTATATCCGGCAGGTGCTGGCCGAGTATTTCGCCGATAAGCCCGTGCGGCGAATTCAGGTATTTGGCTCGTATGCGCGGGGCGAGGCCACGGCGGAGTCAGATTTGGATTTGCTGGTGGAAATGGCGCACCCGGTGGGGTGGGAATATTTTGGCTATGCCGAAGACCTAAGCCAGCGACTTGGAATAGCAGTCGATTTAGGTAGCGGCGTATCAGACTATATGTTTCGCTACATTGCCAAAGACCTTAAAACGATATATGAGCCCGAACAAGCAACGGCCGCGTGACCCCGACCGCGCCCGTCATATGGTAGAGGCCGCCAAATTAATTGTTGAGTTCACGGCGCCACGTGAATTTCAGGAGCTGCTGACCGATATGCTATTCAGGTCAGCGGTGGAGCGGCAATTTGAGATTCTCGGCGAAGCCAGCTCGCATATTTCCCCCGCCACGCAGGTGCTTTGGCCTTCGATAGACTGGAAAAAAATCAAGAACTTTCGTAATCTGCTTGCTCACGAATACTTTCGGACCGATTACGCGCAAGTCTGGCACATTGCTCGTAACGAGTTGCCAGGCCTGATACCGGTGCTGGAGGATTTATTCACCGAGCTAGACCGCGAATTCGGCCCCGACGCCCGTGTATAAGCGTCTCGCCAAGCCGCTGCTCTTCCGGCTCGACGCCGAGCGGGCGCACCATCTGGTGTTCGACAATCTGCGCCGAGCGGCCCGCGTGCCCGGCACCGGCGCGCTGCTGCGCGGGCTGTATGACTACCGCCATCCTGGGTTGGAGCGCGAGGTTTTCGGTCTCAAATTTCCGAATCCGGTGGGCTTGGCGGCGGGCTTCGATAAGAACGCGGTGCTGACCGACGAGCTGGCCGCGCTCGGCTTTGGCTTCGTGGAAATTGGGACCGTGACGCCCCGGCCGCAGCCGGGCAACCCGGCGCCGCGCCTGTTCCGGCTGCCGCAGGATGGCGCGCTGATTAACCGCATGGGCTTCAACAATGAGGGCGCCGAAGCCGTGGCGGCGCGGCTGGCCGGCCGCCGCAACCGGCAGCTTATCATCGGCGGCAACATTGGCAAGAACAAGGACACGCCGAACGCCGACGCTGCCCAGGATTACCTCATGGCGTTTCGGGCGCTGGCGGCAGTAGTCGATTATTTCGTGGTCAATGTGAGTTCGCCCAACACGCCGGGCCTGCGCGAGCTGCAAGAGAAAAAGCCGCTGATTGATATTCTCAGCCAGGTGCAGCACGAGAACCAGCGCCGCGCCCAGCCGCGCCCGCTGCTGCTCAAAATCGCGCCCGACCTGAGCGACGCGCAGCTCGACGACATTCTCGAAATAGCGCGGGAAACCAGTCTGGCGGGCCTCGTGGCCACCAACACGACCATCAGCCGCGCTGATTTGAGCAGCGACGCGGCCTACGTGACCGGTCTCGGCGCGGGCGGGCTGAGCGGGCGCCCGCTGCGGGCCCGCGCCACCGAAGTGATTCGCTACCTGGCCAGAGGCAGTGCCGGCAATCTGCCCATCATCGGAGCGGGCGGCATTCACTCCGCCGCCGATGCGCAAGAGAAGCTGGCCGCCGGCGCCACGCTCGTGCAGCTCTACACGGGCTTTATCTACGAAGGGCCGGGGCTGGTGCGGCGCATCAACCGGGCTTTGGTGTTGGCAGGGGGGTAGGGATTAGTAGCGCGGACTTGGTAAGTCCGCGTGAGTCCGCGCGTGAACGAAGCCTACGAACGGCGCCCGCGCGAACTATAACGTTCGCGCTACTAATCCCTACCCCCCTTCGCCGCCCCAAGCCTTACCACTTCACTCCCGCCCGAAACTCAATCACGTCGGCCGCGCCGCGGTGCACTTTCAAATCAACGGACCCGAAAAGCCGGGAAGTGAAGTGGTATTTCAGGCCCAGCCGCTCGTAGTAGAACTTGTTCGATTTGTAGGGATTGTAGAGGTAAAAACCCAGGTGCGAGACGAAGGCCAGCCGCCCAAACAGCAGCTCGTGGCCCAGGAAGGCGCCGGCTTTGCGCACGTCGGGCAGTTGGCGCCGGTCCTGCGCCGTGTCGCGCAGCGTGGCTTGCAGGCTGCGGTCATAAAAGCCTTCCAGGCCCAGCACGAGATTGGACTTGCGGTTGAGGCGGCGCCCGGCGGCGGCAGTCACGGAGTTGACCGCGTACTTGGTCTGGTCGCTTTCGTTGCGCTGCTTGAAGCCCAGGCTAGTGCTCAGATTGAAAAAATAATGCCCCACGTCGGCCGGGGCGGGTGCCGGCGCGGCCCCCAGCGGGGCGGGGCGCCGCTGATGGTAGTTCAGGCCTAGCACCAAGGTCGGCAGGTTGGCGCCGAAGTTGGGCTTGGTGGTCGCGCCGTTGGAGTAGTGGTTCAGGCCTAGGCCCAGCAGCAGGCCCAGGCGCTCGGTCAGGGCCTGGTCGTACTCCAGGCGCAGCTGCAAGGTCGCGTTCAGGGCCGACGAGGCAATGGTGTTCTTGTGATTGGTCTGTTGGTCGTAGGGGTTGGTCAGATAAGCCAGCCCGGTGCCGAGGCGGAAGCTCAAATCGTGCCTGTCCGTGCGCCAGAAGCTCTTGCTCAGGTAGAGGCTGGCGGCGTAGCTCCGGCCCAGGGTCGGGTTGTGATAATTGTAATAGACCAGGGCCAGCCCCACTTTCGGGAATTTATACCAGCCGTGCCAGGGCTGCCGGCCGGTAGTCTGGCGCTGAACGTTCAGCTCGAAGCCCGTGGGGTGGGCCCGGACGAGGTGCTGCACGGCGTAGGTATGGTCGAGGAGGAAGCTGCCCTGGGCGTAGGCCCCGATGATGAGTGGGGCGGGCGGCGCCAGGCCACCCGGCAACGAGTCGGCCCGGACCGGCACCTGCGCGGCAACCGGGGTAGCAGCCAGTAGGGGGGGGAGGCAAGCTGCGCCGCACATCCTGAGGAAGCTCAGAAAATCAGGCAGTAGCGGGAAAGTCATAGTTGAGTTGAAGCGGGAGGGCAAAGTTACGGCTGGCTTCTATTCGACCGGTACCCAGACCGTGGGAGCGAGAAACATGCGAAAAAAGGCAACCCTACCTCGGTTACTAGTAGTATAAAGCGCGATTTTGGCTTCTGCTCTTTTTTGCGCGTAACTCATATTTTTATTAAAGTGGGTTACCAGGAGCCTGGCTTTCGTATAGAGCGTACTCGTCAAGTTAGTTGAGCAGATAAGCCCGATTCACTTCGACTAGCTAGTGACTTGCCAAATAAGTTCTTTCCTACATCTGCATCTGTCCAACCATTCACTCCCCTCCTTTTTTCCATGAAAAAGACAATCCTTTCCCTCACCCTGCTCGCCGGCGCCACCGCCGCCGCTCAGGCCCAGAGCGGGCCCGGCACCCGCTTCGGTCTCAAAGTCGGCGTCGTAGCGGCCGACGTTGCGGGTAAAGATGCGGATGTCCGCTTCGGCGACAACACCCAGAACCGCTTTGGCTTCCAGGCCGGCATCACCACCACGGCCGCCTTCGGGGTCGATGGGTTCTTCCAGCTTCACCCCGAGCTGCTCTACTCCCAGAAAGGGTTTCAGATTAAGCGCAATGGTCAAGAGCAACGGACAACCCTGCACTACATCGACCTGCCGCTGCTGGCGCGCATCAATGCGGCCGGGCTGATTTTCGAGGTTGGCCCGCAGCTTGGCTACCTGATTGGGCGCAGCAACCGGGGCAAGGTGACGGGCGCCGAAACCACCAATATGCAAAAGTTTGACGTTGGCTATATCGTGGGCGTGGGCTATCAGCTCGAGAGCGGCCCCAACGTTGGGATTCGCTATAACGGCGGCGTCAGGACGCTATTCGAAGACAGTGCCGGGAGCAACAACCGGGTCCGCAACTCGGTATTTCAGTTCCAGCTGGGCTTCGCCTTCCCCGGCAGCGGCAGCTAAGCCGTTGTGCTGAATTCTGGAAAAGCCCGGTTCCGCCACGTGTGCGGGGCCGGGCTTTTTGCTAGCAAGGGGGGTAGGGAATCGTGTTAGCATTTCCCTACCCCCCTTGCTGGCAAAAAGCCCGGCCAGCCGTTTCCTTTGCGGGCATGAAAAAAACTATTATTTCGCTGCTGGCCCTCACGCTGGGGCTGGCCGCAACGGCGCAGGCGCAGTACCGCGGGCGCGGCGGCAACGTCTCGCTGGGCCTCAAGGCCGGCGGCTCGCTCAGCACCTTCGCCGGGGCTGATTCGGAGCGTTATAGTAGCCGGTTTCGGTTTCACGCTGGCGTATTCGCCAATCTGGGTCTCAGCAAGCTTATCGCCTTTCAGCCTGAACTGCTCTACTCGCAAAAAGGAGCCGGGCTTGCTGGTAATAACGAGACAAACTATCGGCTGCACTACGTGGACGTGCCGCTGGTCTTTCACGTCAATACCGACGGTTTTTTCCTCGAAGCGGGCCCGCAAATAGGTTTTTTGGCCGCGTCAAGGTTTCATATCGGCAGCTCTTCGGCGGATAATAAATTCCTGTACAAGACAGTTGATTTAGGGTATGTGGCCGGATTGGGCTACCAGCTTAAGCACGGTCCGGGCTTCGGGCTGCGCTACAATGGCGAGTTCACTGAGTTTACCAAGCCCTTCGTATCCGGCAGCCTGGCCAGACAGTCGCGTATCCGCAATAGCGCATTGCAGCTATATGCCACGTACTCGTTTAATTGATTTGCAACCCGTCTTGAAGAAACAAGCCCCCGGTTTTCGCGCGAAAACCGGGGGCTTGTTTTTGTTCCAATTAAGGCCGGCCGGGCCTATCCCTGCTGCGCCACCGCGTAGTTGCGGTAGAAGTGCGGGATGGTTTCGATGCCCTTGAGGAAGTTGAAGACGCCGTAGTGCTCGTTGGGCGAGTGGATGGCATCCGAATCGAGCCCGAAGCCCAGCAGCACGGTGTCCAGGCCCAGCTCCGACTTGAACATGGCCACGATGGGGATGGAGCCGCCGCCGCGCGTGGGCACTGGCCGCCGGCCGAAGGTCGTTTCCATCGCGTCGGCCGCCGCCTTATAAGCGGCCGAGTCGGTGGGCGTTACCACGGGCTCGCCGCCGTGGTGGGGCCGGACGCTCACCGTGACGCCGGCCGGCGCAATGCGCTCAAAATGAGCCTGAAACTTCTGCCCGATTTCGGCCGAGGTCTGGTGGGGCACGAGGCGCATCGAGATTTTGGCGTGGGCCTGGCTCGGAATCACAGTTTTGGCGCCCTCGCCGGTATAGCCGCCCCAGATGCCGTTCACGTCGAGTGTGGGCCGCACGCCGGTGCGCTCCAGGCACGTGTAGCCCGCTTCGCCGGCCGTGGCGGTCAGGCCGATGCTCTGCTTAAATTCTTCTTCTGAAAAAGGTGCCTTGGCCATCTCGGCGCGCTCGTCGACGCTCAGTGCCAGCACGTTATCATAAAAGCCAGGGATGGTGATGCGGCCGTTTTCGTCGTGCAGGCTGGCAATCATCTGGCAAAGTGCATTAATCGGGTTTAGCACCGCGCCGCCGTAGAGGCCGGAGTGCAGGTCGCGGTTGGGTCCCGTGACGGTGACCTCGTGGTAGCTCAGGCCGCGCAGGCCGACTTCGATGCTGGGCACGTCGTTGGCGATGATGCCGGTGTCGGAAATCAGAATTACATCGGCCTTGAGTTTCTCCTTGTTCGCGCGGACGAAGATTTCGAGGTTGTTGGAGCCGATTTCCTCCTCGCCCTCAAACATGAATTTGAGGTTGCAGGGCACGCCGCCGGTGCCGTCCTCGGCGCCATTTTCCTGGCCGCGCAGCATCATTTCCAGGGCCTTGACGTGCATGTACACCTGGCCTTTGTCGTCGCAGGCGCCGCGGGCGTAGATTTTCTCGTCCTTAATCACTGGCTCGAATGGCGGCGAGGTCCATAGCTCGTAGGGGTCGGCGGGCTGCACGTCGTAGTGGCCGTAGACCAGCACCGTGGTCCGGTCCTCGCCCGCGCGGTACTCGCCGTAGACGATGGGGTTGCCGGCCGTCGGGCACAGCTCCACGTGTTGGGCGCCGGCTTCTTCGAGCCGGGTTTTCAGAAAATCAGCCGCCCGCAGCACGTCGTCGTGAAATTTCGGGTCGGCCGAGACGCTGGGGATGCGAAGCCAGTCGAGCAGCTCCGCGAGGAAACGGTCTTTGTTTTGGGCGAGGTAGGCGGGAGCGGGCATGAGGCAGGGGGTAGGAAATGCAGCCATAAAAGTAGGGTGAGCCGTAGGAATAGCTTGGATGGTAGAAACAAGAACGTCATGCTGAGCTTGCGAAGCATCTCGCTCGGAGAAGTAATTGTTGAAGCTTACCGAATTAAGTTAGCTCACCATGCGAGATGCTTCGTTGCATTCAGCATGACGTTCTGAATTTTCTAATCCGTCCCAATTCCTACCCCCCTCCGCCCCATGCAAGCCCGCCCTTATATCCTGGCCGAAACCACCTGGCAGCACGTCAAAGATGCCAACTACGAAGTTGTGGTGCTGCCCTGGGGCGCCACCGAAGCCCACAACTACCACCTGCCCTACGCCACCGACAACTACCAGGTCGACTACGTGGCCGCCGAAGCCGCCCGCCTCGCCTGGGAGGCCGGCGCCAAGGTCGTGGTGCTGCCCACCATTCCGTTCGGCGTCAACACCGGCCAGCTCGACATCACGCTCGATATCAACCTCAACCCCAGCACCCAGCTCGCCATCCTGCGCGACATCGTGCAGGTGCTGGCCCGCCAGGGCATTCCCAAGCTGGTCGTGCTCAACGGCCACGGCGGCAACGACTTCCGCCAGCACCTGCGCGAGCTGCAAGCCGAATTCCCGCAAGTGTTTCTGAGCACGTTGAACTGGTTCAGAGCCGCCGACCGGGGCCAGTTCTTCACCGCCCCCGGCGACCACGCCGACGCCCTCGAAACCAGCGCCATGCTCCACATCGCGCCCAGTCTGGTGCGCCCGCTCGGTGAAGCCGGCTCCGGCCACGCCAAGCAGTTTCGCATCGCGGCCCTGCGCGAAGGTTGGGCCTGGGCGCAGCGCGAGTGGAGCCAGGTGACCGAAGATACCGGCTCCGGCAACCCCGCCGAGGCCACCGCCGAAAAAGGCGCCGCGCTGCTAGCCGCGGTGACGGCCAACATAGCGCAGTTTCTGACGGAGCTGGCGGCGGCGGATGTTAGGGATTTGTACGAGTAGGAGGAGGGGTAGGGAATTATTACTCACCATCCTCACAGGGCAGCTTGGTCAGGCTGACGAAATCCACCTGGACCGGCGAAATATGGCTGCTAGGCGCCGCGCCCTGCGTAGCAAATACAGCCACGTAACGCGGCTCCAGGGCGAAGTCGCCGCGCGCGGCTTCTTTGAAGGCAAAACTTTCCAGCGCGCCCGCCGTGTAGAGGAAGCGAAAGTGGCGGCCACGTTTTTCAATCTTCAGGGCTGACTGGCGCAGGTTGCTAGCCACGAGGCTATCGCCGGGTTGGCGCAGGGTGAACAAGGTAATATGGGCAAACTCTTCGGGTTTGCTGCCGCCCGCCGCCTCGGTCGAGCTGATGCCCTGGATGAGTATCTCGGGCGGCCGGGCATAACCGCCGAAGTAGTTGTTATAAGCTAGCGACACGCGAATCACCTTCCCGGTGAAAGTCTCGTTCTCGGAGAGCAGCAGGCCGGCCTGCTGCCAGTTGTGGGCCGGAAAGAAGTTGCGGAAGTGGATTTCGGCTGAGAAGCACCCGGCCGCGACCCGGTGCACCAGCAGGTTTTTGAGCGGAGCAGTGGCAGCGGCGGGCCAGTTGTCGCCGGGCAGCGTGTAAAGCGTCAGGTAACCGGGCCGGGCGGCGCTCTTGCGCCACCAAGCAGTGTCGAGGTGCTGCACCGTCCAGCCGCGGGCGCGCAAGGAGTCCGGGGCGGCGCTGGTAAACGGCTCCGCAAAATCGCCCGGCGCGGCAGGCAGCAAGCGGCGGCCCCACCACAGACCCAGGCCGATAAGCAGGACCACCACGACCGGCAGGATAAATCGCTTCAGCGCCGGCAGTCGGACCACAGTAGGGGGGGTAGGCACGGATAGTTCGGGCGTCGCCGAAGCGTCTGCCGCGTGCTGGCTGCGGTAGCGAAACCAGTAGGGGTAGTGGCCCTCGTTGCTTTTGCGCTGCGCTTCGTCGCTGTAGGGCGCGCCCAGGATAAAGCGCGCCAGCGTGTCGAGCGTGGCGACCGACGGGTTTTCCTGCTTGCCTTCGGCGCTCTTGAGCACATAAAGCGAGTAGTTCTTCAGGCTCTTGCCGCCCACCACGAGACCGGTTTGCTCGAAAATGGCGGCCGACAACACCTTGCTCTCGGCCTCCGATAGAGGGGTAGTCAGGGAATGCCCTAGGCCTCGGCGGCAGGTCTCCTTAAACAGGCTTATAAAAGCCGCTTCGTTCCGCTCGTTGGGCATACAGCTTGATTCTACGACATTTCCGCGGCATTGCTCGAGGTTTCCAGGGCAATTCCGTCTTTCTGTTGGGCGCGGCCGGACCTTCGCCCTATGCAAAAACGAAACATGGCGACCGTAAAAATCCTACTGCTCTGCGCGGGCCTGCTGCTGGCTCACCGCGCCCAAACGCAAAACCTGCAACTCCATTACGACCTGCGCCGCACTCTCGACCCGGCCCGGAATATGGCCAACTTTCCGTCGCTCAGCTTCGAGTACTTCAAGAACGTGGACACGCTCAACCACGGCGCATTTCTGCTCAAGATGCAGGCCGACCTGACCGGCCGGCGCCGCAATATAGGGCAGCTCTACGCGCAGCTATCCCAAACACTGCGCTTCTGGCAGCCCAAGGTGTTCCTGGCGCTCAGCTACAGCGGCGGGCTGGGCGTCACGCCGGACGGCTATGGCTATTACTTGGCCAGCACGCTCGGCGCGGGCTTCTCCTACCCCTTTCAGTGGAAGGGCGCCTGGCTGGCAGCCAACGTGCTCTACCGCTACAGCGCCTTCGACCGGCCCAGCTACGACCCGCAGGTGACGCTTTACCTCGGCCGGGGCTTTTTCAACTACAAGCTGCTGGTCAGCGGCAGCTTGGTGGGCTGGACTGAAAACCGGAACCAGGGCAACTCGTACACGGCTGGCCTGCGCGGCAAGAAGTTCGCCTTTTTTGGCGACCCTCAGGTGTGGCTCACCGTGCGGAAGGGCTTCGCGGTCGGCACTCGCCTGAATATTTTCTACCACCTGCTCCGCGCCGATAACACCGTCCAGCTTTACCCGACGCTGGGAGCCAAGTACCAGTTTTGATAGAAAACAAAAGCGTACCAACCCCGCCCTTACTGCCGCCCAAACAGCGGTACCCGGCTCTCGGTCCCGCTCCGGAGCCGCCCGATGTTGGCCCGGTGCGTGTAAATGAGCAGCCCGGCCAGCACGAAGCCGACGCCGACCAGCACGGAGTTGGCCGGGCGGAAGGGGGGTAGGAGCTGCAAGAATGCAAAGGCCAAGCCCGCCGTCATCGAGGCCAGCGAGACGTAGCGGAAGGCCAGCAGCATGGCCATAAATACCAGCAGGCAGACGCCCACCGCCGCCGGCGCGATGGCCAGCATCATGCCCAGCACCGTGGCCACGCCCTTGCCGCCCCGAAACCCGGCGAACACCGGGTAGATGTGGCCCAGCACGGCCAGCGCCCCGCAGCCCAGCTGCCAGTATAAAAGTTGATTGTCCGCAATGGTGTCATTCGCCAGCCATTTGGGCAGTGAGGCCGCCACAAAGCCCTTAAGCACATCGACGGCCATAACCAGGGAGCCGGCTTGCTTGCCCAACACCCGAAAGGTGTTCGTGGCGCCGGCATTGCCGGAGCCGTGCTCGCGGATGTCGGGTAGGCCGAACAGCCAGCGTCCGGCCCAGAGCGCCGTTGGGATGGAGCCCAGCAGGTAAGCCAGGGGCAGGGTTAGATAAGGCGAAAGCATGGAAGGCGAGCGGGAAGTTAACGACACAAAAGAACGTCAGGCTGAGCGCAGCGCAGCATCTTGCCGGGGGAAGTAATCAACGGCTTATAACGATTGAGTTACTTCCCTGGTAAGATGCTGCGCTGCGTGCTACCTGACGTTCTTCTGGACGGTTCGCCGCCTACGAATCGCCGAAGGGGTCGTCGGCCGCGTTTTTCTTCTTTTTCTCCTTGCGCTTTTTCACCGGCTCCTCGGTGGGCTGGTCGGCCGGCTCGTCAGTGGGCACTTCGTCGGCGGCTTTCTGCTTCGTCTTTTGTTTGCGCAGGCGCTTGCTGCCGTCCTCGGCGGGGGCATTGGCGGGCTCAGCGGGGGTAGGAGATTCAAGCAGGCCGCTGTTGGGGTCGGCGTCGGGCGTGGCGGGCTCCGCTTTTTGGGCGGGCTTCGGGGCCGGAGCATCCGCTTCGGTGGGCTTGGCGCTGGCGGGGGGGGTAGGGGCTGAAGTAGGCGGCACTTCCAGTACGCCGTCGCCGAAGGGGTCGTCCTTGCGCTGCTTCTTTTTCTTGCTGCCCGACGGCTCGGGAGCAGTCGGCGCCGGCTCGGCGCCGGGGGCGGCGCCGGTTTCGGGCTCGAAGACGTCGCCCTTCTTACGCTTTTTCTTCTTGCCGGCGTCATCGCCAAAGTCCTCGGTCTTGGCCGGGGCCTCGACGCGAGCGGGCAGCTTGCCGGTCTGACCCAGGTGCTCTTTGCGGAAGCGCGCCCGGAAGCCGTCCACATCGGCCAGGTCGCCGACGAACACGCCGTAGTCAGTGGCCGTGTTGTAGTCGTATTTGGCCTTCGAGCTGATGGCGTAGTTGTAGCCATCATCATCGGCCGATTTGGTGAGCAGCAGGCCGTTGGCGTACTTGAAGTAGTACCAGGTCTGGGGCTCTACTTCGAGATACATCTCGACCAGGTCGGCGTTGTTTTCGCGCTTAATTTCCACGTAGCCATCCAGTTGTGCGTTCACGTCGCGCTTGCCCACGCCGGCCAAGCCGAGCTTGCCCACCGAGTACCAGGCCTTGAGCTTGGAGTTCCAGCGTAAATCGACCTTGTTGAGCACTAGGGTGTGCAACTGAAGCTTGGGTGCAATCTTGGAGAGGGCCGTGCCGCCGCGGCTGGCGTAGCCTTCCAGGTCGCGCTGCTCAGCAAATTCGCCCAGCTTGTAGAGGTCGTTGGCCGAGGCTTCCAGGGCGGGGGGCGAGTTTTTGGTGACGCTGCCGATGCGGGCGACTAACGCTTCCACGGCTTTTTGCGGCAGACTGATGTCGAAAGCCAGCAGCGCATCCACTTTATAGCGGGCGCTGTCGGGCTGGCCGCTGCCCACGCCGCTGCCGCTGATGGCGAAGTTCTTATTGTTGCTGATGAAGGTGAGCGGACCGCGGAAGTCGAGGCGGCCGGTGGCGTCGTGATACGTGAGGGCGGCGCCACCGTATTTATTGGGGTCGGTCAGGTCGTGGCGCGAGAGGGTGTAGTCGCGGGTTTTGGCGTCGTAGCGCAGCTGCCCGTCCACGGGCAGGAAGTTCAGGTCCGTCTCGCTGCCCTTCACGCCGGCGTAGAGCGGATAGATGATGTTGGTGTTATCCGACAAATACAGGCCCGTGAACAGTGCGCCGCCGTCCTCAGTCTTGGGCTCGCGCAGGTTGATGCTCACCGCCTTAGGGTCGATGCTGTCGCGCACCACGAAGTAGTCGCCGGCGTATTTGTCTTTGCCAAACTGCAGCTGCGCCTGCCCGTTATACACCAGCCCGCGCCGCTGCGAGTTCAGCAGAATGTCGCCGCGGTAGGCGATGTGCGGGGCCACCTCGAAGTTGTCGGTGGGCTGCACGGCGGCCACGGCGGTGGTGGCGCCGCGCGTACCGCTGGGCGCGGCCGGGGCCGACTTGCGGCTGCCGAGCAGGCCGCGCTTCTTGGTGGGGCTCACGCTGGCCAGCGCGCCTACCCCCGTCGAGTCGCCCGACTGAAAGTTAGCAAAGCGGATGGCCACTGAGTCCGAGGCGGCGGTTTTGAAGCGGTACATGGCGTCGCCGCTGAACGCATCGCGCGAGAGCACCGTGATGTTGCCCTGGTAGAGCTTGTGGAACCGGGCCAGCGAGTCGAGCAGCACCTCCGAGTTGCGCAGGGGCTTGATGCGGGCGCCGGCCATGACGCTCACGCGGCCCGAATCGGGAATAATCCAGGCGTCGGCCGAGGCAATATGCGGCACGCCGCGGGCTTCGAGCTGGTACTTGGCCAAATCATAGGTGGCCTGGGCGGCGCGGAAGCGCAGGCCGTGCTGCTCGGGCTTGACGGAGGTAAAGTACGAAGTCGTCGAGTCGGTACCGGCCGCCACGCGCAGCTGCACCACCTTCTTCTTGAAGTCCCAGCGCCCGCCGCTGAGCGTGGTTTTAAACTGCGAATACGGCAGGTCGATGCTGGCCTTGGAGCCGGCTTCGCGGGTGAAGTCGGCGTAGCCTTTCTGCAGGTTGTAGTCGAACGCCACATCGTTGGCCGTGAGCGCGGGCTTGTTGGCTTCGGCCGACTTGACGCTCAGCGTGGCCTTTTTGCCGGTGTAGCCGTTGGTTTTGAAGCTCAGCTCCGGCGACTTGATAAATGACTGCGGCCCCTCGAAGCGGCCCTCGCCGCCCAGGCCCTGGGGCGTGAACACGGCCGTGCCTTTGAAGTTGTGCGTGCCGGCGTAGAGCTTGAGCGGCTCGCCCGAGCGCGGCGTGGTCAGGAACATTGAGTCGGTGCGGGCGGCCCAGCGCATGAGGTAGCTGGCGGGCAGATTCACCTTGGGCAAATCGACGCCGCCCGTCGTGACGCCCGCAATGACGCCCGACTTACCCTGCGTCACGGTTGAATCTTTGTAGAAAATAAACTGGTCGGAGGCAAACGTGCCACTCAAATATTTTACGCTGCCGCCGGCTTGCAGGCCCTTGCCGTCGAGCCTCACCTTGCCCGTTAGCTGGCCTTTGCCGCCGTAGAGGGGGTAGCCCGCTGTCGGCACGCTGTGGGTAAAGCCCAGCGAGCCATCGTCCTGCATCAGGAGCTTGGTCTTAATGGGTGGCATGATGCCGCCGCTGTTGAATACGCCCTCGAAGCCGGCCGTGGAGCGGGCCACGTTGTTGAGCGAATCCAGCCGGAAGGGCGGGATGTCGAAGTGCATGGTCGTGTCGTAGGCGCCCCCCAGCACGTCGGACTTGTTGAAAAATACAGTCGTGGGCGAAGCTGAGTTGAAGGCGGGGTAGGCGCCGGCCTTCTTGCGGTTCGATTTGTTGCGCGGGTCGTTGATGTAGAGGCGGCCCGAGGTCTGCTTGCCGCGGTTGGTGAGGGCGAAATCGGAGTGGTCGGGCGCACCGGGCGCAGTCGGCTTGCGCACCTTGCTGCGCACCACCACCGAGTCGAGCTTGGGCATATCGACGAAAAAGCCGTCGTAGTCAAACTGAAACTCGCGGCCCCGAAACGTAAACGACGACGCCACCACCCGGCCGCTGAACTTGATGTTGCGGTTGCGCTCAATCCGAATCAACCCCGAGTCGGGCTGCACGAACACCGAAGCCGAGTCGTCCGAGAAGTTGAACCTATCGACGCCGCGCACCAGCAGCACGTTGTTGTCCAGGTTGAGCGTGGCGTTGCGGCCCGAGCCAGCCAACGACTTGATGGCCAGGTGGTCGAAATCCTTTTTGTCGCGGGCCGCCGCCACGTAATGCAGGCCCTTGGGCAGGAGCAGCACCTCACCGGTGAGGGCCGTCCACTGCACGTAGCCGTCGCGGGCCAGGCCGGCGATGGCTGAGCGCAGGTTGGGCTCCGACATTTTCAGGTCCTCGGCCATCGTGCTCACGTTCAGCTTCTTGGCGTTGTCGTGGCTGCGGCTGTAGCCGACCAGCATCTGCAGCGGGTGCAGATGGTTGATGCTCTTGAGCTGCTGGTAGCGGGTGTTGGTAAAAAACTCCTTGCTCTCAAAGTCGGCCGTCACCTGGTCCTTGGCCGTGAGCATGGCAAAGTCGATGGTGGGCTTGTTGAGTTGCCAGGTCAGCAGCTCAGTGCGCACATCCATCTGGTGGTAAGAGTCGGAGTAAGGCGTGTTTTTGTAGATGCCCTGTTCGCGGGCCAGCTTCAGCATCTGCTTGCCTTTCAAGTACTTAAGCGTCACGCCCGGATGGGTAATCGAGTCCTTGGTACCCTGATAGATCGTGACGGCGGCGCGGTCAGCCGTAATCACCGAGTCGCCCAGCACGTAAGCCCGCGACGAGGCCTTGAACTTAGGCTGGCCCGCCAAACTCACCAGCAGCCGCGAGGCCGAGCCGTCGAGGGCGGCGCTGAGCAGCCGGCCGCCGGCCAACGAGAGGCCGCCGCGGTAGCTGATGTTCTGGCCCACGTTCTTGAGGCGCGCGTCGTTGGTCAGGGAGATGAAGCGGGGGTAGGAATTATCGGCCGCGCCGGGCTTGCGGCGGGTGGCCTTGTAGCTCAGGGCGCCCTTCACGGGCGCTTCCAGCACGGCGGCGTAAGTCAGCGTGACAGGCTGGGCCGTGAACTCGGGCTTGCCCATGTCGAAGTCAAACCCCTGCAAGTCAGCCGTCACCGGGTTCTGCCGGATGGTCCAGGCCAGCTGTCCGCCCTGGGCGATGAAGCGGTTGGTGCCGGGCACGGCCGTGCCGCTCACCTTACGCAAGGTCACCGAGTCGCCGGCCGTAGCCAGCTGCACATCAGCGTCCTTAATCACGAACACGGCCCCGCGGGCGGGTGGCGCCACGTAGGTATCATAAGCCGCGTCGGGGGTCGGGGTGAAGGCGCCCTGGTCGAAGTCGTCGGCTTTGGCAGCGGCGGGGGGGGTAGGGGCCGATGAGGCTTTGGCGGCGGGCACGGCAGCTTTGGCCGGCGCCTTGGCCACAGCTTTTTTCGGAGCCGCCTTCTTCGTGGGAGCACCCCAGCCATCGTTGTCGCCCCAGCCCCCGCCGCTCGGCGACGACCACAGGTCGGAGGTGTCCCAGCCGCTGCTGCTGGCTTTTTTCTTTTTCGGCGCGGCTTTAGCCACCGGCTTGGCAGCGGGCTTTTTAGCCGCAGCTGCAGCCAGCTTGGCGGCGGGCGCGGCCGGTTTGGCCGGCTCGGGCGCGCCAAACTCCTCGGTGCTCTCGGCCGGGGCAGCATTGTAGGCAAAGGAAATCGTGCCGCCCTTCATTTTCAGGCTGTTGAAGCCGGAGCGGTAGAGCACGCCGCTGCCGAGCAGGCGGGCGCTACCGAAGAGAAATTTCTCGGTCTGCACCACCGGCTCCTGGTCCACACTCTGGCTGAGCACGTCCAGAAACTGGTCCATCTGCTGGTCGCTGAGCTTGGCCGGCCCGGCGCCCGCCCCGCCCGTGATGGCCGTAAACAAGGCCTCGAAGTGCGGCCGGGGCCGGAATTTCTTGGCCAGCAATTGCTGCGAGATGGCCACGATGCGTCCCTGCTGGGTGGCCGTGAGCCGGTTGGAGCCCCAGAGTGTGCGCAGATTAGCGGCGGCCGTGCGCGCCGAGGCGCTGTTGGTGCTCACCATCATCGTCTGCACGTCGAGAATGTACTGCGCCGGGTCGGTCGAGAGCTTGCCCACAAACTTGTCGCTGACCCGCAGCGGCGGCGCAATTTTGGGTGCTGCTGCGTTGGGCGCGGTTGCGGGCGGCGTAGCGGGTGCGGCGGGCTTGGCCGTAGCAGGGGGGGTAGGCCGCTTGGTTTGGGCCAGGGCCGGCGCGAGCGCGCCCAGGAGGCTGGCCGCGGTAAAGAGGAAAGTAGGTATAAGAGCCGAAAGCTTCATAGAATAGTCACAATAAAAATGGCTTACCGCTAACCCAAGCCCGTCCGGAATACAATTTCGGCAATAATTATCACATACGCCCCGCGCAGAACGCAAAACCGGCCGAAACCGTGCCAGATGGATAGTCGGCCGTAGCGCGAGCT
Organism: uncultured Hymenobacter sp.; assembly: GCF_964243305.1. Lineage (GTDB taxonomy): Bacteria > Bacteroidota > Bacteroidia > Cytophagales > Hymenobacteraceae > Hymenobacter. The sequence continues at coordinate 36,604 of NZ_CAXTEF010000026.1, read as the reverse complement.
TCGTAAGTCCGTGCAGAAACGACCCTCAACCGACACCTATTATATTATAATCTAACGGCGCCCGCGCTGACTTACACAGGCCATGCTATTTTCGCAAGGACGAGGCCCGCACCCGGATAGTCGCCGCCAGCGACAGGTGCTGATGGGTAATGGGCTCATTGTCGCGCAGCTGCCGGATTTCCGTTAGCAGCAGCTCGCTGGCCCGGCGCCCGATGTCGTAGCCCGGCTGGGCCACGGAGCTGACGGCCGGCTCAATCAGCGCCGACACTGCCCAGTCGGAAAAGCCAATGAGCGCGACCTGCTCCGGCACGCGGTAGCCGCCTTCTTTGAGCGCCATGAGCGCACCAATAGCCACTGAGTCGGTGACGGCAAAGATGCCATCGGGCGGCTCCGGCAAGGCCATAAACTGCTGGGCAAACCGAAAGCCCTCGGCGTGCACTACCTCAGTGCACTCGGCCACGTATTCGGGGCGGAAGGGCCGGCCGGCGGCGGCTAGCGCGGCCTGGTAGCCGGCGAAGCGCTGCCGGGTGTTCTCGGGGTGGGGCGGGCCCTTGAGGTGGGCAATGCGCGTCAGGCCCTGTTGCAGCAGGTGGGTCGTGGCGTCGTAGGCGCCCTGGAAGTCGTTGGTTTCCACGCTGCTGGCGTCAAAGTCGCGGCTCACTTTATCGAACAGCACGATGGGCAGGTCGTAGTTCTGTAGGGCCCGCAGATGGTCCACGGTGGCCGTTTCGTTGCTCAAACACACCAGCAGGCCGTCCACGCCGGTGGCTTGCAGCATCTGCGTGACGCGGATTTCCTTTTCAAAATTCTCGTTCGACTGGCTCAGGATGACGTGGTAGCCCTGGGCCTCCGCCACGTCGATGATGCCACTGATGACGTCAGAGAAAAACGGGTGCACAATGTCGGGCACGACCACGCCAATTACTTTATAGGCTTTCTGGCGCAGCTTCACGGCCAGCGGGTGCGGGGTGTAGTGCAGGCGCTCGGCGGTGGCCATCACCAGCTTTTTGGTGCTCAGGCTGATATCGGGATAATCTTTCAGCGCCCGCGAGACCGTAGCCACGGTCACGCCGAGAACTTGGGCAATGTCGCGTAGCGTGGCTCGTTTCATAAGGCTTGGCGGGGTGGGACGGGGGTAGGGAATGGACTGGCAGAGGCAGCCAAAGCTAAGGGCAAAAAAGGGGTATTGCCGCTCAGCCAGCGCAGTCAAGTCGCAATCGTTTGCAACCCAAGCGTAAGAGCTTACCAAACCTTCTTTAGCTCCAAATGGCATCCGGCGTTACGTTTGAGAAGCAACCACTTAAAAAATTTTAGAAAGCGAAATCGGTTACGTAATCGATTTCGGAGCAGAATCCTGCCTAAACGCAAAGGCGCTACTTGACTTACTAGTAGTAAAACGATAATCTTTACCACATAACAAAGTCAACTCATCTTTTCAATCACTCCTCTTATGTCCATCACTCTACTGATTCGGGCCGGTTTGCCGGCCCCGACGCAGGCGGGCCGAAACCGGCTCGCGCTGCTGAAGCTGCTGGCGCTCGGTGCGCTGCTCATGCTGCTGCCGCTGCTGAGCCAAGCGCAAGCAACGCGGGCCATTTCCGGCAAGGTGACCGACGGGCAGGGCGGCGGCCTGCCGGGCGTAACCGTCCTCGTGGTCGGCACGACGGTGGGTACCAGCACTGGCGCCGATGGCGGCTTTGAACTGCAAGTGCCGGAGACGGCTACTTCGCTGTCCTTCTCGTTCGTGGGCTATTCCGCGCAGACGGTCAGCATCACAGGCAAGTCATCGGTGCAGGTCACAATGCGGGAAGATGCCCAGGCGCTGGGCGACGTCGTCGTCGTCGGCTATGGCTCGGTGCGCAAGCAGGACCTGACCGGGGCGGTGAGCAATCTGGGCCCGAAAGACTTCAACAAGGGCACTTTCACTTCCCCCGACCAGCTTATTCAGGGCCGGGCTTCGGGCGTACAGGTAACCCAGAACAGTGGGCAACCCGGCGGCGCGGCCACCATCCGCATCCGGGGCAACTCGGCCGTGACGGGCACTGGTCAGCCGCTTTATGTAATTGACGGCGTGCCACTCGATGGCCGCACGGCCCGGCCGGGCCTGACTACCTCTTTTGGTGATAGTCCCGACAGCAACCCGCTTAACTTTCTGAATCCGTCCGACATAGAGTCAATTGATATCCTAAAGGATGCTTCCGCCACGGCCATTTACGGCTCGCGGGCAGCTTATGGCGTGGTGCTCATCACCACTAAGCGGGGCAAGTCGGGCGAACCCCGGCTGGATGTAGGCATATCGGGTGGCTTCTCGAACATCATGCGCCGGATTGAGGTGCTCGACGCTGCCCAGTTCCGGCAAGCGCTGACCTATTATGGTGCTTCCCCGACCAACGACCGGGGCCAAAGCAACGACCCGTTGGAAGCTATTCTGCAAACCGCTCCACTCCAGAATTACAATGTAGCCCTGAGCGGCGGCAGCGATAACGGCCGCTACCGGCTTTCGCTCGGCTACCTCAACCAGGATGGTATTATCAAAAGATCCGGCTTCAAGAAATACAGCGCCAACCTCGCGACCAATTTGAAATTTCTGGAAAGCAAGCGTTTGGGACTTGACGTGAATATCACGGCCAGTCAGTTCCGCGAGCAGTTGGCACCCATCACCAACAACGGCGACTTCCGGGGCAGCCTCATTGGTCAAGCCTTGCAGTGGAATCCAACTGACTCGCTGTATGGCGCCAATGGCCTGCCGATATCCCGAATAGGTACCTCTACTGTCAATCCCGTAGCCACGCTGGAGTACACCAACGATAATTCCCGCGTTACGACTGCCCTAGCGTCGATTTCACCTTATTATAAGTTTACCGATTGGCTGGAGTACCGCGCGCTAATTTCGGCCAACTACAGCACCGGCATCCGCCGCACCTCCTATGACCAGCGCCTCAACATCAACGACTACCAGGGCCGGGGCTACGCCGCCATCGGCAATACTGAGCTGCAAACTCAGCAGATGACGCACACGCTCAACTTCAACAAGCGGCTAGGCGTCGACTTGAATGTGACCGCGCTGCTGGGCTACGAATATACCAAGTTTGGCTATTCGGGCTCGAACGTGAACGCACTAGGACCCGCGGCTGGCGGCTTCGGTAATTACGGACTGGACTACACCAACTACATCCAGATATCCAATACATCGGCTCGCAATATCTCATCGTTCGTGGACCCCGCTTCTGAGTTGCAGTCGTATTTCGGCCGCGCCATCCTCAACTATAAGGAGCGCTACCTTCTGACAGCTACCCTGCGCCGCGACGGTAGCACCAAGTTTGGCGACAACAACCAGTACGGCTACTTCCCGTCGCTATCGGCAGCCTGGGATATCAGCCAAGAAGACTTCCTAAAAGTAGATGCCATCAACCAGCTGAAGGCGCGCGTCGGCTACGGCCGTACTGGCAATCAGGAGTTTCCGGCGGGCGCGGCGCGAGACCAATACATATTCTTACCCAACGGCAACGGCGCGGTTCGGCGGGTCAACACGCCAAGCCCAGACCTGAAGTGGCAGTCGGATGAGCAGTACAATGCCGGCCTAGATGTAGCATTGTTTAACAACCGTGTGACGCTGACTGCGGATTATTTCTACAAGAAAACTACGGACCTGCTGTATCCGCTCTCACCAACTCAACCCGCCGCGCCCGGCTCGGTAGTACAGTGGGATAATCTTGACGCTACCATCGTAAACAAAGGCGTGGAGCTGATTGCTGGCGTCACGCCGGTCGATAACCCACGCTTCGGCTTGAGCTTTACCGCTAACGCGACCTTTATTCGCAATAATGTGTCGGGTCTGTCCGCTCCCATTTTTACGGGTGCGCTGAACGGCCAGGGTCTGTCGGGCGTGACCATAGAACGGATTCAGAGCGGCTACCCCATTAACTCCTACTTTACCCAGCAGTTTGAGGGCATCGATGAAACCGGGCAGGCTTCCTACGCCGACCTCGGGGCGCCCCGCTACCTGGGCAACCCCAATCCCACCACGCTGGCGGGCCTGAGCACCACTTTCCGCTTCCAGAAGCTGTCGCTGACGGGTAACTTCAACGGAGTGTTTGGCAACAAGATTTACAACAACACGCTTAACAGCGTGCTCAATGTAAGCCAGATTCAGGGTGGTAAGAACATCGCCCTGAGCAACTTTGAGGACCCCACGAAGGAATCTCTCAGCAATCGTCTTGCGCCTTCCTCGCGCTTCCTGGAAAGCGGCAACTACGTGAAGCTTACCAACCTGACGCTGTCGTATGCGCTAGGCGACATCGGCAAAGCGTTTAAGGGGGCCAGCGTCTACGCCATCGGCCAGAATCTGTTCGTGCTTACGAACTACTCGGGCTTCGACCCCGAAATCAACACTAATAAAGCGGTGAACGGAGTGCCGTCAGCGGGGATTGACTACACCGGCTACCCCACTGCTCGCACGTTCACATTTGGCGTCAATTTCTCCTTGTAATCCCACCCCTTTAGCTTATTCATTCTATGAAGAAGATACTCAGCGCGGCGGCTATGCTGGCCGTGCTTCAGCTAGCGAATAGCTGCCAGATTAACGAAGAGTTTCAGGGAACTATCCGCGGTAGCCAGATAAGCAGCACCGGTGGCAATGCGGCGGCTCTGCTCGATGGCGTGTACCTCTCTATGCGCAGTCCTTTTCAAGGGGCCACTCAGGTGTTTGCCCTTTCGGAAGTAACTACTGATGAGCGCATTATGCCCACCCGCGGGGGCGACTGGGACGACAATGGCGTGTGGCGCCAACTACACCAGCATAACTGGGATGCGGACCACGTGCAGGTGCGCGATGCCTTCAACAACCTGAACGGCATTGTCTTCGCAGCTACTGATATGCTGCGCTTCAATCCTAGTACGCAACAAGCCGCCGAGGCCCGATTCCTACGCGCCTGGGCTACATATTGGATATTGGACCTCTACGACCAAGCGCCGTATCGCGAGCCGGGTGAGGATGAGAGCATCACTCCCCGTGTACGCAAGGGTACCGATGCCCTCACCTACATCATCAGTGAGGTAACGGCTGTGCGCAATGACCTGCCCGACGGACCCGCTAGCCGGGCCAATAAGGATGCGGCCCGCGGCTTGCTCATGAAATGCTACCTCAACAAGGGAGTGTACGCCAACCGGACGACCCCCGCGTTTGACGCGGCCGACATGAACCTGGTTATTGGCCTGGCCGATGAGATTATTAATAGCGGGCGCTACCGGTTTGCTACCAACTACTTTGACAATTTCGCGCCCGCTAACACGGCTATCGGCACGGAAAACATCTTTACCGAACTGAACGAAGGCGGCATAAGCAGTGGGGCGCAGTTCGACCTGTGGCGCTTTATTTCGCATTACAACATGACGCCTAGCGGCTACAACGGACCGGCGGCACTGTCAGAATTTGTCAACAAGTTTGAAGACCGCGACATTCGCAAGGGTACGGTTTACGAGTACCAGAACGGGCCAGCTAACCCTGGCAAGCACGTGAACGTGGGCTTTCTGGTAGGCCAGCAGTATGACCTGCAAACAGGCGTTGCGCTGAAGGACCGGACCGGCGCGCCTCTGGCCTTCACCCCAGAAGTAAAAATCATCGAGACTGATGCTACTGCTCTGGAGCGCACCGGCATTCGCCCCATGAAGTACCCGCCGGATTTTACCAACAACGGGGCTGGCACAATTGACAACGACATGGTACATCTGCGCCTACCCGACGTTTTGCTGATGAAGGCCGAGGCCATCTTGCGCGGTGGCACCGCTACCGCAGCCGGTACCTACGGCAGCACGCCTCTGGAACTGGTCAACTCCATTCGCACGAATCCTTCGCGCAACGCCAGCGCCCTGAGCAGTTTGGACTTGAACTCGCTACTTGATGAACGCGGCCGGGAACTGTACCTGGAACTATGGCGGCGGCAAGACCTCATCCGGTTTGGTAAGTTCCTAGCCCCTTTCCAGGAGAAGGAGCAGACTAGTGACCCAAAGTACCTCATCTTCCCCATTCCTAACCAGCAGATAGCAGTAAACACAAACATCACCCAGAATCCAGGATACTAGCGACTAACCGCTAATAAGCCGCCGCTTACGCACAGGCAGGCCGTTGGTCGCTGCTATTGAGCAGTCGCCGACGGCCTGTTTTTGTGGGGCTCAACCTTTCAACTGCCAGTTATGAAAAATATGATGTTAGCGCTCCTGGCGGCGCTGCTCTGCTCAATTTCCCTACCCCCCCTCGCCGCCCAAACGCCGTTCGCGCCGCCCGACCCTTGGCGCATTACGGCGGATAAGGTGGACCCCAGTAACTACTACGGTGTGACTGTGGCCAACGGGATGCTGGGCATCGTGTCCTCGCCTACCCCCTTCCAGGTGAAGAGCGTGGTGCTGGCCGGCGCCTACGACCAGTACGGCCGGGGCCGGGTGAGCAACTTCCTCAACTCCTTCAATCTGCTGAATATGTACCTGGAAGTGGACGGCCGGCGCCTGGGCCCCAGAGACGCCACCAACTTCCGGCAGGAGTTGGACATGCAGCGCGCGTCGCTCACGACGACCTTCGACTACGCCGACAAGGCCACTATCAAGTACACCTACTACGCCTTGCGCCACCTGCCCTTCACGGTGCTGCTCGACGTGAGCATCACGGCCAAAAAGGACCTGGCCATGACCGCCGCCTCCGTGATGGAGGCGCCCGACGCGCTGCGCGACGCGCAGAACTACTACAACGAAATCGACCGGCCCCACGTCACGCTCAGCCTGCTCACGTCGTCGGCGCGCAGCCCGACGGGCAAGCTTCAGCTCTGCGCCTCCAACAGCTTTCTCTTCAGCGAAGCGCACGGGCAGGAGCCCAAGGTCATCCACGAGATGTGGGACAACAACATGCACCTGATGAAATTCAGCCGGGCGCTGAAGGCGGGGCAGACCTACGCCTACGCCGTGGCGGGCTCGTCCATCACCTCGGCCCACCACGCTGACCCGCTGAATGAAGCTGAGCGGCTGACCATCTTCGCCCGCTTGGAGGGTCGGGACCGGCTACTGGCTTTCCACGCCAAAGCTTGGCAGGACCTATGGCAGAGCGATATCCAGATTCAGGGCGACGCGCAGGCCCAGCAGGACGTGCACAGTATGCTCTATCACCTCTACAGCTTTTCGCGGGCGGGCACCGATTTTTCGCCCTCGCCGATGGGCCTCTCCGGGCTGGGCTACAACGGCCACGTGTTCTGGGACACCGACGTGTGGATGTTCCCGGCGCTGCTGGTCTTGCACCCCGAAATCGCCAAGTCGTTGATTGAGTACCGCTTCCAGCGGCTGGCGCCGGCCCGCCGCAACGCCTTTGCCCACGGCTACCAGGGCGCGATGTTTCCCTGGGAAAGCGCCGACTCCGGCGTGGAGGAAACCCCTGTCTGGGCCCTGAGCGGCCCGTTTGAGCACCACATTTCAGCTTGCGTGGCGCTGGCCGCCTGGCAGTACTACTGCGTGACCCAGGACCGGGACTGGCTGCGCGAAAAAGGCTACCCCATCCTATCAGCGACGGCTGATTTTTGGACCAGCCGCGTCGAGCGCAACGGCCCTGGCCACTACGACATCAGGAACGTGGTGGCCTCCGATGAGTGGGCTGAAAACGTGGACAACGACGCCTTCACCAACGCCGCCGCCCAAGTGAACCTGCGCAACGCCACGGCCGCTGCCAAGCTCTTGGGCCTCAAGGCCAACGCCGATTGGCTGCACGTGGCCCAGAACATTCCCATCCTCAAAATGGCCGACGGTGTGACGCAGGAGCACGCCACTTACAAGGGCGAAGGCATCAAGCAGGGCGACGTGAACCTGCTCGCCTACCCCCTGGGCGTCATCACCAGCCCCGCCCAAATCAAAAAAGACCTGACCTACTACGAAACCCGCGTGCCCACCGAAGGCACCCCGGCCATGACGCAGGCTATTTTCGCGCTGCTCTACTCGCGCCTGGGCAATGCGGACAAGGCTAGGCTCTGGTTCAAGGACGCTTACGAGCCCAATCTGCTGCCGCCCTTCCGGGTCATCGCCGAAACCAAGGGCGGCACCAACCCCTACTTCGCCACCGGCGCCGGCGGCGTGCTGCAAGCCGTGCTCATGGGCTTCGGCGGGCTGAACATCACGCCGGCCGGCATCACCCAAACCAAAACCACCCTGCCCACCGGCTGGCAGTCGGTGAAAATCACGGGGGTAGGGCCTGGGCGCAAAGCGTACTCCGTGAGCCGCTGATAATGCTTCTGCAAGTACAAAAACTCGTTTGTCATGCTGACGAAGGAAGCATCCTGTCACTGAAGAACGAGGCAGTAATTCAGTAACTATTGACTAGTGCTCGTTGGGGCGTGATAAGATGCTTCGCGGGGCTCAGCAAGACCGACGGTTTTTGACTGTTCTCTTAATTCCCTACCCCCTCTTTCATCCTGATGGCCGTCTCTGCCGCTGCTCCCGCCCCCAGTGCCGCCACCGCGCGCCTGCCCACGCTTTCCTTCTGGCACATTCTGAATATGAACGTGGGCTTCTTCGGCTTGCAGTACAGCTTCGGCTTGCAGCAAACCAACATGAGCCCCATCTACTCCTACCTCGGCGCCGACCCCGAAAAGCTGCCGTTTCTGTGGCTGGCCGGGCCGCTGACGGGGCTTATCGTGCAGCCGATTATCGGGGCAATGAGCGACCGCACGACCTCGCGCTGGGGGCGGCGGACGCCGTATTTCCTGGTCGGGGCCCTGATTTGCAGCGTGTGTCTACTGGCCATGCCGTTCAGTTCGGCGGTGTGGATGGCCGCCAGCCTGCTCTGGATTCTGGACGCGGCCAACAACGTGACGATGGAGCCTTACCGCGCCTTCGTCAGCGACCAGCTGCCGGCGCCGCAGCACGCCACGGGCTTTCTCACGCAGAGCTTTTTCACCGGTCTGGGCATCACGCTGGCCAACTTCACGCCCTCGGTGCTGGTGGCGCTGGGGCTGCTCAGCGCCACGGCCCGCAGCTCCAACAATATCCCGCACACCACCTACGCCGCCTTCTTTATCGGCGCGGCCGTCAGCATCGGCGCCATTCTGTACTCGGTTTTGAGGGTGCGCGAAAAGCCGCTCGATGCGGCGGCCGTTGCGGCCATCCGGGCCGAGCCGGGGGGGGTAGGGGCCACGCTGCGCGAAATCGGGGCCGCCATCCGCGAGATGCCACCCGTCATGCGCCGCATGAGTTTGATGATGCTCTTCAACTGGTACGGCATCTTCTGCTACTGGCAGTACATCACGCTCTGCCTGGCCCGCACGATTTACAACACCGCCGACCAACAGTCCGACGGCTTTGCGCAGGCCCAGCTGCTCACGGGCGAAGTCAATGGCACCTACAATGTGGTTACGTTTTGCAGCGCCTTTCTGCTGGCTTATCTGGTGCGGCGCCTGGGCGCCAAAGCCGTGCATATGCTAAGCCTGACGCTGGCCGGTCTGGGTTTGCTCGCGCTGCCCGCCCTGCACGACCCCAAGCTGCTGCTGGCTCCCATGCTGGGCCTGGGCATCGGCTGGGCCAGCATGATGGGCACCACCTACGCGCTGCTGGCCGGCGGCATCCCCAAAGCCCGCACGGGCGTCTACATGGGCATCTTTAACTTGTTCATCGTCATCCCGATGCTGCTCCAGACGCTGACCTTCTCCTGGGTCTACCAGCACCTACTTGATTCGCGGCCGGAAAACGTCATCCGGTTTGCGGGGGCGCTGTTTCTGGTGGCGGCCACGGCCGTGCTGCTGGTGCGCGGACCCGGCAAAGACCAAGTCTTATCCCTGGATGCCGAAACCGGCCACGCCTGACCGCGCTGCCCGCTTCTGTGACCTCCGCGCAATCTTCTGCGTCCTCTGCGGGCTAAAGCCCAACCGCGCCGCCAGCTCAATTCCCTACCCCCGCTATGCCCACCACCTTCGAGGCCCTGGCCCTGCTGCGCGCCGCGAGTACCCCCGCCGGCTTCGTGGCCAGCGTGAACGACGTGGCCAACTACCAGCGCATCTGGACCCGCGACGGCGTCATCACCGGCCTGGCCGCGCTGCTCAGTCAGGATGAAGAGTTAATCGGCACCTTCCAGGCTACGCTGAGAACCATCTTCGCCCACCAGCACCCGACTGGTTTTTTTCCCTCGAATGTGACGCCTGCCAGCGGCCAGGCCAGCTACGGCGGCAACTGTGGCCGCGTCGATAACGTGAGCTGGGCCGTCATCGGGCTGCTGCAATTCGCCCGGCTCGCGCCCGATGGCGCCGCGTTTGCCGAGCCCTACCGGCCCCAGGTAGTCCGCGCTTTCGCCGTGCTCGACGCCTGGGAGTTCAACGGCAAGCACTTGGTGTACGTGCCGCAAAGCGGCGACTGGGCCGACGAGTACGTGCAGCACGGCTACGTGCTCTACGACCAGCTCTTGCGCGTGTGGGCCCTGGAGCTGGCCGCCGGCTTCTGGCCCGAGGGGGGGGGTAGGGAATGGCCGGCGAAGGCCGGCGCCATCCGCGCCGTCATTGGCCGCAACTACTGGCCCGACCATGAAGCTGGCGCTGACCCGGCCAGCCTCTACTCACCTAACCTGATTCATCAGTTGCAAGCGGCGCCCACTGGCTTCTGGCTCATGGGCTTCAACCCGGCGCGGGTCTACCGGCAGTTTGATTTAGCGGCCAATGCGCTGGCTTTGCTGCTGAAGGTGGGTTCGCCGGCGCAGGACGCGGTTTTGCTGCACCACCTCAGCCAGCGCCTGCGCGCCGCCGAGGGCCTGCTCCCGGCTTTCGACCCCGCCATCGAGGCGCCCGAGCCGCTGCTGGCCGAGCTGACCGACAACTACGCCTATACCTTCCGCAACCATGCGCACGAGTTTCACAACGGTGGCCTCTGGCCGGTGTGGAACGGCTGGCTGGTCGCGGCCCTGCACCAGGCCCAGCGGCCCGACCTGGCCGCTGCGCTTGCCGCCCGCCTCAGCGCCGCCAATCAGCTTAATCCCGCCGACCCGGCTCATTGGGGGTTTTACGAAAACCTGCACGGCCAGACCCAGCAGCCCCTCGGCGTGCCCTACTGCACCTGGAGCGCCGCCGGCGAGCTGCTGGCCCAGGCCTACGGGCGGGGGCAGCGGCTGGTAATCTAAGATTCCTACCCCCTCTTTTTTCCCGAAGGGCAGTGGGAAGCAAAGCTCGCCGGCCGAACCAGTAGTTGTCAACCCATTAACCTTCAAGCTCTAAGCCCCGCGTATTAATTATGACCTCACCCCGCTACCTGCTGGCTATCGGCGAGGCGCTGGTGGATTTGCTGACCACCGATTTCGTGGCCGACCTCGCCCAAACCACGACGCTGCGCGCGGTAGCCGGCGGCAGCCCGGCCAATCTGTGCCGCTTCGTGCAGGCCGCCGGCGGCACGGCGCAGCTGGTAGCCGCCGTGGGGCAGGATGGCCTCGGTGAGCTGCTGCTGCGCGAGCTGGCCGCGGCCGGCCTCAGCACCGACCACGTGGCCCGCCTTGCCGGCCACGCCACCAGCCTGATTGTGGTGGGCCGCAGCCCGGCCACGCCCAGCTTTATTCCCTACCGCGGCGCCGATTGCCAGCTGGCATCCGTGCCGGCGGCCCTGCTGGCCGGCGCCGCTGTGGTGCACACCACGGCCTTTGCCCTGAGCCGGGCGCCGGCGCAAGAGCATATTCTGGCGGCGCTGGCGGCGGCCAGCGCGCAGGCCATTCCGGTGTCCGTCGATTGGAACTACGCCGCGCCCATCTGGCAGCCCCATGACCAGAGCCAGGCCGTGTGGGCGCAGCTGCTGGCCCACTGCCCCTTGCTCAAAGTCAGCCTCGACGACGTGGCTCGCTTTGCCGGTGTCGTGCCCAAAGCTGAAATCGCCAAGGCCTTTCTGGCTGATGTGCCCACCCGCGCCCTGTGCCTGACCTGTGGCAGCGGCGGGGTCTGGTTTCGGGCCGGGGCCGAGGAGTGGCAGTACCAGCCAGCGCCGGCCGTGGCGCAGGTGCACGACGCGACGGGCGCCGGGGATGCTTTCTGGGCCGGTTTTTTAACCAGCTGGATGCAGCGCTGCGGGCTGGATTCGTGCGTGGCGGCCGGGCAGCAGCTGGCCGGCCGGCGGCTGAGTGGGCAGCTGTAAATCATTTCACGCAGTGTCCCGCAGTGTTAAATCACGTAGTGTTGAGCAGTGCGCGAGCGTTAAACAGCACTGCGGAACACTGCGTGATTTAACACTGCGGGACACTGCGTGAAATGAATAAGGCTACACTTTCACGAACAGCGCCGACACCCAGCTGCGCAAGGTCAAATGGCGCTGGTAGACCAAGTTCTGCCGCTCGGCTTCGGCCTGGATTTTCGCCAAATCTTCCTCGTAAAAGCCGCTAAACAGAATCGGCCGGCCGGTGGGCAGCAGGCGACTGTATTCATGCATGTCTTCGAGCAGCACGTTGCGGTTGATGTTGGCCAGGATGAGGTCGAAGGGCGCTTCCTGGGCCAGGGTTTCGGCGCCGCCGAGGCGGCACTCGATGCGGGAGCAGGTGTTTTCCTGGGCGTTGTCGCGGGCGTTTTCCACGGTCCAGGGCTCCACGTCGACGGCCAGAATTTCGCGGGCGCCGAGCTTTTCGGCCATGATGGCCAGGATGCCCGTGCCGCAGCCCATATCGAGCACGCGCTGCCCGGCGTGGGGCACCGAAAGCTGATTTTCCAGCATCAGGGCTGTGGTTTCGTGGTGGCCGGTGCCGAACGACATGCGCGGCATAATCACAATATCATACTCGATGCCGGCGGGCTTCGGATGAAACGGTGCCCGCACCGACACCTTATCGGCAATAATTAACTGCTCGAAATTCTTCTCCCACTCCGCGTTCCAGTTCTGGCGCGTAATCACGCGGTGCGAATAGGTCAGCTCGCCGATGCCTTCGTAGCGGCTCATGATTTCGGCCACGTCGTCGGGCCGGAAACCATCTTCGGCGCAGTAGGCGCAAAAGCCAAAGTCCTGGTCCTCAAAGGTGTCGAAGCCTACTTCGGCCAGTTCCGCAATCAGAATCTCGGCCAGCTCGGCGGGCGCCTCGACGCGCAATTCAATAAAATCCACTTCTGTATTAGTTATGAGTTATGAGTTAAAAGTTATGAGTTGTTATTCGGCAATTCGGGGCAACTCATAACTTTCAACTCATAATTCCTTTAGTTTTTGCAGCCCGCAAACGAGCGCACTTTGGTGTAGTGAATGGTGAAGTCGGCCCGGTTGCGCTCGGTGGTCACGAAGAGCACATAGTCGGCAAACTCCCGGTTGGGCGCCTCGGCCCAGAGGCCGGATTTATCAGCGAAGAGCTTGTTGTCTTCCTTAAAAACCAGCACGTTGGCAAAAGCCTCTTCCGGCTCGACGTACACCGTGCCGAAACAGTAAGAGCGGCGGCTGGGGTCAGTTTCGAGGTATACCGCGCCGTAGATGCGGCAGAACTCCAGCGAGGCTTTCGGCGCCGCGGGGGGGGTAGGGGCTAGCGTCAGCAGCGCCGTGAGTAGGAAGGAGAACATGGGAGTAAGTAGGGTGCGGGGCTGGTCCCCGCCCGGACGTTCGCGTCGCCTGAATGGTTCTGAGGAGTTCGTTCAACATTGGGGCGGGGGCAGCCGAAGGACAGCGCAGCTAAGCCCCGCACCCTACGAAAACGACTTGATAATCTCGGTAAAGTCGCGCGATTTAAGCGAGGCGCCGCCGATGAGGCCGCCATCGACGTCGGGCTGGGCGAACAGCTCGCGGGCGTTCTGGGCGTTGGCCGAGCCGCCGTAGAGAATGGTCGTGTTCAGGGCCGCCTGCGCGTCGTAGGCGCGGGCCAGGCGCTCGCGGATGAAGGCGTGCACGTCCTGGGCTTGCTGGCTGGTGGCCGTGCGGCCGGTGCCGATGGCCCAGATGGGCTCGTAGGCGATGACTACGCGGTCAAATTCCTCGTTGCTGAGGTGAAAAAGTCCATTTTCCAGCTGCCCGCCAATGAAGTCGAACGTTTCATCGGCTTCGCGGGTGTCGAGGCTTTCGCCCACGCAGAAGATGGGCTGCAGGCCGGCGGCCAGCGCCGCCTTCACCTTCTGGCTCAGCAGCGCGTCGTCCTCGCGGAAGTACTGCCGCCGCTCGGAGTGGCCCAGAATCACGTACTCGCAGCCCACTGATTGTAGCATTCGGGCCGACACCTCGCCGGTATAGGGGCCGCTTTCTTGCTGGTGGCAGTTCTGGGCGCCGAGGTGGAAGCGCCCGCCGGCCGGCAGCAGCTTGCCTACCCCCGCCAAAAATGGGAACGGCGGGCAGATAACCACCTGCGGCGCCTGCGGGCCGGTAGCCTCATCAGCCACCATGTTGGTGATTTCCGAAACTAGGGCCAGGCCCGCCTGGTAGTCGAGGTTCATTTTCCAGTTGCCGGCAACGAGGTTCTGGCGCATACGCGAAGGGAAGGGGGGTAGGGATAATAAAGCCTGCAAAGCTAATGGCGCTACCGGCAAAGGCCACGCCCGCCACCGGCGGGCGCGGCCTTTGCCGGTAGCGCTCCTGCTTCCCTAGACTCTTAGCCGCAGCAAGCCGCAGCTTACTGGCCCACCAAATCGCGCCGGCTGGCCAGGGCCGCCACCTCACGCTCGGCGGCGCGCTGCGTCACCTGCCAGGGCTGGAGCTTGCGGCCCTGCTCGGCCAGCACCAGGCCCAGCACCAGCACCAGCACCGCCGCCGCCAGCGCCGTCCAGCCCAGGGCCGGGTTGGCGGCCAGCCGCGCCACCCAGATGCCGGTCAGGGCCCAGGCCAGCACCAGCGGAAACGTGCGCTCCTGAAACACGCGGCTCAGTGCCAGCCCGAGGCCGACTACCGCCGCCAGCAACGCATACGCCAGCGCATTTTCCAGCGCCGCGCTCACCGGGCCGGTCAGCTCGCGCAGGCCCAGGGTCAGGGTAATGACCGTGGCCACTAGTATCCAGCCCAGAAACAGAGCCAGCGGAATGCTGACCCAGGCCGGGGCCGCCCCGGCCTGGGTCAGGGCCCGTACCCGGCCGTAAGTCAGCACCAGGCTGCCCAGAATGACGAGCATCACGGCCACGCTCAGGGCAATCTGCTCGTAGGCAAAGAGCACGACCCAGGCGCCGGTGGCTGCTGCGGCCAGCGTAAGCGGCCGGGCCACGGCGTCGGGCCAGGCCAATTCGCGCTGCGCCGGCAGCAGCTGCCAGCCGGCGTAGAGCAGCAGACCCAGAAATATAACTCCCCAGATGCTGAACGCGTAGCCGGCCGGCGTGAGCAGGGTCGGGTATTTGGCCGACACCTCGCCCATCGTCTGGCCATTGAAGGGGTGCGTGTTGGCGTAATAGCTTATATAAACCGTAGCCGCAACGCTTAGCGCGGCCAGCCAGCGCCACAGGCGGCCAACCGATGAGAGGGGAGTAGCGTGGTGGGTAGGAGGAGGGGTAGGGGCAAGGGTGGGAGCTGCCATATCAATAAGTATAATGATTACTGGACTAATGACCCTGAAAAAAAATATTCAGCGGCGCCCTTACTTAACGTCTGGACGCCGCGATTAAGTATTGAGGCCGCGCGCAGTGGGTGCGCGCGGCCTCGAAAAATTTAAGTTAAGACCAAGCCGGTACCTACAACTTTTCAGCCAGAAACCGCGCCGTGGGGTTCTGGTCGCCCAGTTGCTGCACCATATGCTCCGGCGTGCCCTCGAACAGCAGGTGGCCGCCGTTGAGGCCGCCTTCCGGGCCCAGGTCGATAAGCCAGTCGGCGCACTTGATGATGTCCATATTGTGCTCAATGATGAGCACCGAGTTGCCCTGCTCGACCAGCGCGTTCAGGGCCGCGAGCAGCTTGGCGATGTCGTGGAAGTGCAGGCCGGTGCTGGGCTCATCGAAGATAAACAGGATTTTATCCTGTTGCAGCGTGGCGCCCTTGGTCAGGAACGAGGCCAGCTTGACACGCTGCGCCTCGCCGCCGCTCAGCGTGTTAGCCGATTGGCCGAGGCGGATGTAGCCTAGGCCCACGTCATCAAGCGGCTTGAGGCGCTCGGCCACTTTAGGCTGGCTTTTAAAAAACGCCACCGCGTCGGTCACGGTCAGCTCCAGCACCTCGTCGATGCCCTTGTCCTGAAATTTAATGTCCAGAATATCCTGCTTGAACTTGCGCCCGCCGCAGCCCTCGCAACTCAGGTAGATGTCGGCCATGAACTGCATCTCAATCTTGACTTGCCCTTCGCCCTGGCACACTTCGCAGCGCCCGCCCTCCACGTTGAAGGAGAAGTGCGAGGGTTTCAGCCCGCGGGCTTTCGCCAGCGGCTGCTCGGCGAAGAGCGAGCGAATGGCGTCGTAGGCCTTGACATACGTCACCGGGTTCGAGCGCGAGGACTTGCCAATCGGGTTCTGGTCCACGAACTCGACGTGCGAAACCTGGCCCTGCACGCCGGTGAGCTTGTCGAACTTGCCCGTCGCCTCGCCCGCGCCGCCGCCGAGCTGCTTGAGCACGGCCGGCGCCAGAATGCGCTTGACCAGCGTCGATTTGCCGGAGCCTGACACGCCCGTGACGACCGTCATCACGCCGAGCGGAAACTTGACCGTGACGTTCTTAAGGTTGTTTTCGCGGGCGCCAAACACTTCCAGCGCGTTGCGCCAGGGCCGCCGCACCTTGGGCACCGGTACGCTGAGGTCGCCGCTGAGGTAGCGCCCGGTGTAGGTTTGGCGGTCTTTCAGCAGGTCATCAAATGAGCCCTGAAACATCAGATGACCGCCGCCGGAGCCAGCTTCGGGGCCGATGTCGATAATCTGGTCGGCCACTTCCATCATCTTCTCCTCGTGCTCAACCACAATCACAGTGTTGCCGAGCTGCTGCAACGAGCGCAGCACGCCAATGAGCTGCTCGGCATCTTTCGGATGAAGACCAATCGAAGGCTCATCGAGCACGTACATCGAGCCCACGAGCGCCGAGCCCAAGGAGGTAGCCAGCGAAATCCGCTGGCTCTCGCCGCCGCTGAGCGTGTTGCTCAGGCGGTTGAGAGTCAGGTAGCCCAGCCCTACCCGGTTGAGGTAGCCGAGGCGGTTGGTGATTTCGGTGCTCAGTCGCTCGGCGATTTTCTGGTCGTGCTCGCTCAGGCCCAGGTTCTCGAAGAAGGCCAGCGCCTCGCTCACCGGCAGCAGCACGAGGTCGGCGATGTTCTTCTCGGCCAGGCGCACGTACTGCGCGTCTTTGCGCAGGCGCGTGCCGCGGCAGTCGGGGCAGGTCGTGCGGCCCCGGTAGCGGCTTTGCAGCACCCGGTACTGAATCTTGTGGGTCTGCGTCGAAACCCAGCGGAAGTAGGCGTCGAGGCCCTCAAAGTACTTGTTGCCAGTCCACAAAAGCCGCCGCTCCGATTCGCTTAAATCCGAATAAGGCCGGTGAATGGGAAAGTCGAAGCGAATGCCATGCTTGAGCAGCGGCTTGAGCCATTCGCCCTGCTTCTCGGTCCGCCAGGGGGCGATGGCGCCTTCATACACCGTCAGGCTCTTGTCGGGAATCACCAAATCCTCATCGATGCCCAGCACCGAGCCGAAGCCCTCGCAGGTCTGGCAGGCGCCGTAGGGGTTGTTGAAGGAGAAGAAGTTAACGCTCGGCTCTTCGAAGGTGAGGCCATCCAATTCAAACTTGTCCGAGAAGGTGCGCGTCTCGGCGTCGGTGCGCACCACGCAGGCGCCGTGGCCCTCAAAAAACGCGGTTTGCACCGAGTCCGAAAGCCGGAACTGCAAGTCCTCATCATCGGGCTGCACCACGGCGCGGTCAATCAAAATGAAGACCTCGCCCTTCACTTCCGGCTTGCCTTCGCCAATCAGGTTCTCGATAAAAGCCGTTTCGTTGTCGTTAATGACAACCCGCGAGTAGCCTTTTTGCAAGAGCAAATCCAGCTCCTTGCTCATTGCCCGGCTCTTATCGGCCAGCAGCGGCGCCAGGATGGTTACCCGCGTCGAGGGGGGTAGGGAAACCAGGAAATCCACCACGTCGGCCACCGTGTCCTTGCGCACCTGCTGCCCGCTGACGGGCGAAAACGTGCGGCCCACCCGCGCAAACAAGAGCTTGAGGTAGTCGTAAATCTCGGTGCTCGTGCCCACCGTCGAGCGGTTGTTTTTGATGCTGACCTTCTGCTCAATGGCAATGGCCGGCGAGATGCCGCGGATGTAGTCCACGTCGGGCTTGTCCATGCGCCCCAGAAACTGCCGGGCGTAGGAGCTGAGGCTCTCCACGTACATGCGCTGCCCCTCGGCGTAAAGCGTATCAAACGCCAGACTCGACTTGCCGGAGCCCGACAGGCCCGTGACGACGATAAACTGGTTGCGCGGCAACGCCACGCTCAGGTTCTTGAGGTTGTGGACGCGGGCGTTCTTGATGAGAATAAACTGGCGCGGGTCGAGGGCATCAATCGGGTCTTGGGCCGGGGCGGCGGCGTGCAGGGCGTTTTTGTCAGGCATAGCTAAGCTAACCGCGGGGGGTAGGCGGAAGGTTTCCGCAAAGGTCGCCCCGGCGCGTACCTTGCGCTATGGCTCCCTTGCGTATTTACCTCGATACGTCCGTCATTGGCGGTTTTTTCGACTAGGAATTTGCTGGACCAACCCAGGCCTTGTTCGAGCGCATCGAGCGCGGCGACTTCCGGGTGTACGTGTCGGACGTTACGCGCCGCGAACTGGCTCCAGCCCCACCGCGGGTGCGCGAGCTGCTCACTGAAATTCCAACTGCTTTCTTAATTAACCTTGCCCTGACTCCCGAAGCCGAAGCGCTGGCTACTGCTTACATCGCCGGTAATGCGCTGGGAAAAGGTAGCTTGGCCGACGCGCAGCATATTGCTTTAGCTTCCGTCAACCGGCTCGACGTGCTGGTAAGCTGGAACTTCAAGCACATCGTGAACCTTGACCGTATCAGGTTCTTCCAGGCTATCAACCTGCAAAATGGCTACCCGGCCGTGGACATCCGCTCACCATTGGAATTTCTAGAGCTATGAACATCGACAAGACCCCAATCCCTGGCTTCAAGGCCGTTAATTTCTTTCGCCGGGTGAAGGACGAGCTTTCCCGCGAGATGGAAGGCAAGAGCTTCGAAGAAATCAAAACTATTTTGGAGCAGCGACGCGAAAAAGCCCAAGCGCAAGAGCATAGCCAAACAGCAGCGAGTGGCAAGGCCGCATAGGTCACAATAAAAAAGACCCCCGCGAGTGGCCCCAGAGGGCCCTATTTCCAGAATAATCCGGTATCAGACCAAGGGGAAGATAACGCATTTGGCTAGAGTTAAGTCAGGTCTTTTGAACCCAAACAACTCCCCCACAGACCGATAATTTAGCTGCGCCTATTTGGCCCTACTTACCCACGTAAGGCCCCACCACCCGCGTCCAGACGGCATACCCGGCGCGGGTCATGTGCAGCCCATCGGCCTCAAATAATTCGGGGCGGGGCCGGCCATCGGCGCCGAGCATGGGCGGGCCCACGTCGGCGAAGCGCAGCAGCTGCGGGTGCGCCGCGATGTAGTGCCGGATGAGGGCGTTGGCTTCTTGCATCCTGGGGTAGAGGGCCCAGCGCGCGAGACTAGGCTTGATGGCAATGAACACCAGCGGCGTGCGCCGCGTGGCCTCGTGGCGGCGCATGAGCTTCTCGAACGTCTGAAATGACTCGTAGACCTGCCGGGGCGTAGCGCCGGCCGCGATGTCATTGTCGCCCTCGTAGAGCACCACCAGCCGCGGGCGGTAGCGCACGACCAGCTGCTCAAAAAAGTAGTTTGCGTCGGGGAAGCGCGAGCCGCCGAAGCCGCGGTTGAGCACTGGCCGGCCCGGAAAGTCGGCGGCCAGGGTTTCCCACTTCCGAATCGAGGAGCTGCCGTAGAACAGAATTGGCGCGGCCGGGGGCGGCGTGCGGCTGTCCTGGCGGGCAAAGGCGCGCAGCTCGGCGGCCCACTGCGCGGGGTCGGGGCGCGCAGGCGTCTGGGCGAAGATGCCCAGGGCCAGCAAGAGCAGCAGCAGCGTGAAGCTGCCGGGCAGCAGGCGGCGCAAGCGTTGGGCGGGGGCAAACGGGGCAGCAGAGGTCATGGGCCTGAAAAGGTAAGGTAATTGTCGGGCGGCGGCCCAGCCGCCTCGGGCAGCGGCGGCCGGCGGCGAGTAGTGCGGGCGTTCGGCGGCTAAAAATGGCAGCCGAACGATAATATCGAATATTTCCGCCTTAACTGGCTTCGCAGGAAGGCGATGATGTTGTACTTTTCGAGCCTGAACTCTGCATATCAAGCCCCAAATTTAGTTAAAATAGTCTGATTTCATGATAAAATTTATACTCGCTGTTTTTTCCTTGCTGGCTTTCTCTGCTCAGTGCCCCAGTGCCGCCAGGGCCCTACCCCCCCCCGCGCTGCTCAACGGTCAGTGGAAGGGCCCACTCAAGCTCATGGGCGGTGAAATCACGATTCTCATCACCATCGTGCCCCTCACCAACGGCACCTACTACGCCGCCCTCGACGCGCCGCAGCAGCGCATCAGCCGGATGCCGGTGGAGGTGGAGCTGAACGAGCACAACCTGCGCCTGCGCATGGAGCAGGCCGGCAGCAGCTTCGAGGGCAAGGTTTCGGCCGACGGGGCCACTTTCACCGGCACCTGGAAGCAGCCGGGCTTCACGGCTCCGATGGTGCTGCGGCGGGCCGCGGCGGCCGTGCAGGCCGCCACCAAGCTGCGCGCCACGCCGCCCTACCGCGAGAGCGAAGTCACGTTTCAAAACCCGGTCAGCCGCCAGCGCCTGGGCGGCACGCTCACCGTGCCGGCCGGCGAAGGGCCGTTTCCGGCCGTGGTGCTGCTCTCCGATTCCGGTCCGCAGAGCCGCGACGTGGAGGTGCCCGGCTACCGCATGTTCGGGCAGCTCGCCGACTACCTCACCCGCCACGGTATCGCCGTGCTGCGCTTCGACGACCGGGGGGTAGGAAAGTCGAGCGGCACCTACGCCCAGGCTACGACGGCCGACTTCGTCACCGACGCCCGCGCCGCGCTGGCGTTTCTGCGCACCAACCCCCTGATTGCGGCTCAGCGCGTGGGCCTGCTCGGCCACGGCGAGGGCGCCAACGTGGCCCTGCTGGCCGCCGCCGCGGCGCCGGGCCGGGCGCCGGCCTTCGTGGTGTCATTGGCCGGCTACGGCCAGCCCGGCTACGAGGTGCTGCTGCGCCAGCAGGGCGAAATCATGCGCCTAATTGGGGCCGACCCCGCCCAGGTGAAAGCCGCCAGCGAGGTCTATCAGCGTACCATCAGCATCATCCGCCAGACGCCCGACAATGCCGTGGCCCGCACCAAGGTGGCGGCCCTGCTCAGCAGCGCCAACACCGGCATCGATGCCACGATGGCCCGCGCCCGCGCCGTGCAGCTCACCTCGCCCTGGTCGCGCTACTTCTTTGATTTCGACCCTCAGATTCAGCTCGACAAGGTGCAGTGCGCGGTGCTGCTGCTCAACGGCACGGCCGATTTGCAGGTCTCGGCCCGGCGCAACATGACGCCCCTTTCGCGGGCCCTGCACCGTTCGGGCCAGCCGGTGGCAGCGCACCGGCTCGACGGCGTCAACCACCTGTTTCAGCCCGCCCAGGAGGCCTGGCCGGTGGTCAACGGCGTGCAGCAGCCCACGTTTTCGGCGGAGGCGCTCAAGAGAATTCAGGACTGGGTGGCGCTACAAACCAAGGTGCCCGGCGCCCCGCAGCCCGTGACGGTGAAGCGCCCGGCCACGGCGCGCAAAGCGGCCAAGGCGCCCGTCCGCTCGCGCAGCCAGCGGGGGTAGGGCTTGGCAGCCGGCAGGGGGGTAGGGAATTGGCCGGATACGTCTGAGGTGAATCAGTGGGGCCGCGCTCCTCGCAAATACCGCCAAACCTGCTAACATTGCGCCGCTGACTGCGAAGCCAGCGGCGTTTTTGTTGTTTAAATCCTCTTCCAATTCCTTGCATGGCTGCTTCGCCCGTTCCGCGCCCGTCTGAGCCGTTTGGGGCGGGGCCGCGCTGGCGCTGGCTGCGGCGCTATTTCGGGTTTTCGCGCGGCGAGACGCGAGGCTTTATCGTCTTGCTGCTGCTGATGCTGGGGGCGGCCGTGGCGCCGCGCCTGCTGCGGCCCGCCGCGCCAGTATATGAGCCCGCGGCCGACCAGCAGGTGCTGAATCAGCTCGTGGCGCGGCTGCAAGCCGGCCGGGCGCCGGGCAGTCCCTACCCCCCCCGGGCGGGCGAAGCCGGCCGCTACGGCCCGCGCGGCAGCCGCTTTGCGCCGGTGGCGCAGGTGCGGCTGGCACCCTTCGACCCCAACCAGCTCACGGCCCTGGACTGGGAAGCCCGCGGCGTGCCGCACTTCGTGGCCGGGCGCATCGAGAAATATGGAAAAGCGGCGGGCGGCTTCCGGGCCAAAAGCCAGCTCCAGCGCATCTACGGCCTGCCCGACTCAGTGTATCAGCGGCTGGCGCCCTTCGTGCTGCTGCCCGACGAGCTGCCCCGGCGCGAGTACGGCACTAATAGCGCTAATTTTGCCCGAACGGGTCCGGGTGGCCGCCCGGATTTGCCGCCGTTTCCGGCCAGCAAGTACGCGCGCAAGCCGCGCAACCTGGCGCCGTTTGACCTGAACCAGGCCGACACCACGCAGCTGATGCAGATTCGCGGCATCGGCGCGGGCGGCGCCAAGTGGATAGTGCGGCGCCGCGACGAACTAGGCGGCTTCGTGAGCGAGGCGCAGCTGGCCGACGTGTTCGTGCTGCGCGACGCGCCCGACCTGCAGGACAGCCTGCGCAAGTACACGTTCGTAGCCGCCGGCTTTCAGCCCGCCCAACTCAACGTCAATACGGCCAGCTTCGAGGAAATGGCGCTGCATCCCTACATCGGCAAGCGGCTGGGGCGGGTCATCGTGGCCTTCCGCAAGCAGCATCCGCCGTTCCAGCAGGCCGAGGACTTGCTGCAAATTCGCATTCTGAGCGAAGAAGATCTGGCCAAGATGCGGCCCTACGTGCGCTTTGAGTAGCACGGGCTGGTGGCTGACGCTGCCTTGCTTGGTGGGGCCGGCGGTAGCGCTAGTGCGAAACTTGATTGAAGCCCTATACGAAGTAGCGTTTTAGGGGGATAGAGATAAAAAACGTTTATGCGTGATTCCGTATTTTATCCCTTCACATAATCTGTCTTAGTAAGCGCGCTCTTGGAATCCGTGCGGTTTTGGGCTTCCCTCCGAGGCGCGGCCGGCGTGGTACTTTAGATAGACAACACGCACTTTTTGTTGCTCGCCTAGTTAGGGCCGGCCGCCATACCAGCGACGCCAAACAAGAACTGGTACCCACACAAAATTAGCACGTCGACTCCTACTAACAAGGCCAGCCCGACCGCCCGACCCCACCGCCGCTGCCAAAGCCGCCACCCTAGCAGCCCTACTATCCAGGCTAGCAGCAGCAGGGTCAGCAATTCCCACGCCCAGAACAAGTAGATTGGCAAATTTCCGTCCCCCCCTCGGGACACCAGGAACACAAACGCTCCTGGTAGCAAGAAAGCTATCAAGAGGTGGGCGGCCCAAAAAAGGCGGTTAGAGAGTCGGTTGGGCATAAGCGCATTGTTTTTAACACAAGTAAAGAAGGCGTAAGCCTTTTTGCGTGTTGTAAACGACCGTTTACAGCTTGTAAAACAGTGAATAAACCTTGCTCAATGCTTCACCAGCCGCAATACCGCGCTTTCGCCGCTGGGCAGGCGCAGGCGCAGCAAGTACAGCCCGCCCGCCAGGCTGCCCAAATCGAGCGGATACCGCCAGGCGTCGGCGTCCTTCAGAGCTGTTTCGGCGCGCAGCGCGCGGCCCAGCGCGTCGTACAGATTCAGGCTGATGGGGCCGCGCTGGGCATCGGTCAGCAGCACCGTGAACTGCCCGCTGCTGGGGTTGGGCGCCACGCTCAGCGGGCTCGGGCCGCTGACCTCCACGGCTACATCGGCCGACCAGTCGGAGCAGCCGGCGGCGTTGCAGGCCCGCAGGCGGTAGAAGTGGCGGCCGGGAGCGGTTAGCACATCGTCGTAGGTGCGGGGCGCGGTGGCGGGCTGGCTGGGGGCCACGTCGGCGTAGGCGGCGGGGCTCTCCGGGGCGCGCTGAAGCTGGTAGAAGGTGGCGGCGGACGTTTCGGTCCAGGTCAGGTTGACCAGCGTGGCGCCGTCAGAGGTCAGGGCGCTGGTGGCCGTCAGGGTGGGGGTAGCGAGCTTGCCGATGATGGTAAAATCGGCGTTGGAGAGGCCGAAGAACACGTTGCCCGTGGCCCGCACCATCACCCGCGCGCGGTCGGTGGCGGGCAGGGAGGGGGGTAGGGAAAAGTCGGCCGCCCCATCGTTGGGCGTGGCCGCGGCCAACACCACCGGGTACGTCAGGCCGCCGTCCAGCGAAAGCAGAATATCCACGCGGCCCGCGCTGATGGGCGCGGCGGTGGTGCCGGCCACGTCCCAGCTCACCGCGGCCGGCATCCCCGCCTGCCAGGCCGGGGCGCCCGCGCCGGGCGCCAGCACCCGAAACGGGCCCGCCGTGGCCACCACCGCCAGGCTGGTCGAGTCGTAGGCCAGGCCGCTGCCATCGGGGCGGTTGTCGCGGGCGACGAAGCGGAAGCGCAGGCGCCGGCCGTAGTCGGGCAGCTGCTCGCCCAGCGTCTGGGTGTTGGTGAGCAAGTCGAAAAGCTGCGGGAAATAGCGGGTGGGCGAGGGCACCGGCGCAAACGTCCGGAACAGCGGCGCCGAGCCGCTGGGGCTGGCAATGGGCGTTTCGGCCCCCAGGTCCACTTCCTCCCAGCTATACGTCAGCGCGTCGCCGTCGGGGTCGGTGGCCGTGCCGGTGAGCACGAAGGGCGTGCTCTTCGGGATGAAGTAGTAGGGCCCGGCCACGGGCACGGGCGGCCGGTTGGCGGTCGTGGTGCTGGTGCCGCAGCTGGCGGGGCCGTCCACGTAGGCCCGGATTTCGTCGCGGCTGACGGAGAGAAAGTAGGGGTCGGAGTTGAGCTGCACGTTTTCCGGCGCGCAGATGCCGGCGTAGGCCATGATGCTGGTGCCGCTGCCCGGCTCGTAGGCCGTGTCGGGGTTGCGGTTGCCCTCGCCGCAGAGCTGCCGGGTGCTGTGAAAAGTGTGGTGGGCGCCAAACTGGTGGCCCATCTCGTGGGCCACGTAGTCGATGTCGAAGGCGTCGCCGCTGGGGTTTTGCAGGCCGCTCACGCCCTTGGCCTTGTTTTGATTGTTGCAGGCGGCCGGCGTGAAGGCAATGCCCGCCCCGCCGGTGCTGAACACGTGGCCGATGTCGTAGTTGGCCGGGCCGATAAGGCGGTCGGTGTTCTGCTGGTTCTGGCTGAGTAGGGCGTCGCCGTTGGCGTTGGTGTAGGCCGGGCTGGGCTGGGGGCCGGTGCCGCTCAGAAACACGAGCTGGTCGTTGTTGGCCACCAGCACCAGGCGCAAAGCCAGCTCCTTTTCATAAACGCCATTCACCCGGTTCACCGACGAGACGATGGCCGCCAGCGCGCCGGCCACGGTGTTGCCCTTGGTCAGGGCGTACTCGGGCGTGCAGGCCACCGCCAGCCGGAACGTGCGCCGCACCACGGGCTCATCGTCGGCCGTTTCCAGCCGCGCCGCGCCGGTTGCTTTGGGTTGGGCGCCGGCCGCGCTCCGGGCCTGGCATTGCCAGCCAGTGAGGGGGGTAGAGAACTGGTCAGTTTTGTAGAAAACCCGGTGGTGCACCGTGTCGCCCCCGGCCACCGGGTCGAGGTACCAGGCGCGGCCGGTGGCGGGCAGCACCTGGGCATGGAAGCCGGCCGGCGACACGTCGAGCCGGGCCACGGCGCCGGGCGTGTCGAGGCTGAAGCCCCGGTAGGTTCTAATCTGCGGAAAGCGCGCCGCCAGCGCCGGCGCCATCACTGCCACCTGCCGCACTCGAAACCGCTCGGTGCCGCCCCCCGGCCGGGGCAGGGCAATGACGACGCCCGCCCCGGCTGCGGCAGGGTTGGCGGCGGCCGGGGGGGTAGGGATTTCGGCCGGCGCGGCCTGCAAGGCCGCGCGCACGGCACTCAGCTGCACCGTCAGGGGCCGGAAGTGGCGCAGCGCCCCGCTGGCCGGGGTGCGGCCGGCGCCCGGCGCGCGCGCGTCGTCGGCCCAGAGCGCGCGCTGGGCAGTGGCGGCCAGCGGCAGGAGCGGCAGGAGCAGCGCGGGCAGTAGGCGTTTTAGCATGAGAAAGCGGGGAGTTAGCAGCAGTGGAGCGGAGCCGGGACCAAATTAAGGCCGCGGGCCTCAGGTTTCTCGCTACGCAACAGCCAATGTTCAGCCGGCGGCGGCAACCAGCCGGCAGAAGAAACTGGCCATCCGCCGCCGAAAAATAGCCGCCTGTCCGGCTGCTTTCTCACTTATTTGCCCTTCTTTTCAGGGAAGGGGGTAGGGAATAGGGGCCCACTGGCTTTCGCAGTATGAAGAGATATCGACCCACAAACCTTGTGAAAATCAACGCGCCATCTTGCCCAAATCCCCGGCCTTGAGCTGCTCACTGCTTGCCATCAACGGGCAGCAGTACCTGGTAAGAATTCCAAAACTCCTCGCGATAAGGCACCTTGGCATCCACTTCCATCAGCGTCGTTTGCAGCACCTGCGGCCGGGCCAGCTCCACGCTGGTGGTGAGCAGCTCGTGAGTATCCTGCCACTGGTGCTTCTGCTGGCTGTCGCGCAGCACAAGGTCCGTGGTTGACTCCCGCCGGGCGTATTTAAGGAAGTAGGTGCCCTTTACTTCTTCGTACTGGTATACGTCGTGGTGCTTGGCGTAATGGGTAGCGGGCTGCGTGAGGCCGAAGCGCTTGAAGTGCTTGGCCTTGGTCAGCTCATAGGGGCTGCGCGTGGTGAAGGCCTCGTATTTGACGACCGCGAAATTCTCGGTGTCCACGTAGACGGTTCCCTCGTAGGAGTCAGGCGCCGGGTAGCCGTAGGGCGTGGTGAAGGCGTTGGGCCGGTTGCACACGAACCCGACCTCGTACACCGAGCGATTATTGTACTGCGTCTGGCCCTTGAGCGTCAGCGTGTACTTGCGCATGGCGCCGGCTTCCAGCGGGTTGCGGGTGGTCAGGACGGGGTCGTCGCTCCACAGCAGCCAAAACTCGGGCGGCGCTTGGTACCCCGCTATCGTGGGGTCGCCGGATTTGCGCTGCTGCCGGATTTGCAGGAAGCGCTGCTTGCTGGCGTGCTCCCAGCTGCCGCGGCGGTAGCCTTCCTGGTCGTAGAAGTCCAGCGCCGCTTCCTGCTGCGCCCGCAGCGAGTCGCCGCGCCGGTACTGCGCCCGCGAGTAAAGCTGCATACTGTGGGCCTGCTGCGGGTAGTTGGCCGGGATGTGCTCGCGGGCGTTGCGCAAAATGGCCTCGGCGCTCAGCGGCGCCCGCACGATGACGTCGCCCAGCATGTGGTCCTGCGGCGCCAATTCAACAGTGAGCGCCTGGCCCGGCGGCTGCCGGGCCAGCGCCCGCCGCACCGCGCCGTAGCCGATGCAGGAAATCTGCACCGTATCGCGCGCGTGCCGCGGGCACGAACAGGGCAAATTCGCCCGCCAGGTTCGTGACCGTGCCCGTGGCCGTGCCCCGGATGCCCACGCTGGCAAACGCGACAGCAGTGCCGGTTTTGGCGTCGCGCACCTGCCCCCGCAGCTGGCGCCCCGTCACGGGTGCGCCCGCCACGGTGCCGGCCGCCAGGCGGGTGGTGGGCCGCATGGTGCGGGTAAAGAACAGGCCATCGAACACCTGCCCCCAGGGCGCCCGCAAGGGCAGGTAGCCCAGCGGCGAAGCGTAGTAAGTGCTGCCAGCGGGGCTGTCGCGCAGACTCACAAACCCCACGGCGCAGCCCTGCTGTTGAAAGGCAGCCTCTATGCTGCCGGGTGGCGGCGTAAGCACCGCATGGAGATAGGTTGTGTCGCTGGTTCGGCCGTAAGTGCCCTCGTAAGCCACGAAGCCCAGCGCATATACCTGATTGCCCAGCTTGTCCTTCACCAATTGCCCCATCGGCACGGCTCCGCTCAGCAGCTTGCGCGCTGACACCGGCTCGTCCTCGTCCTCTTCCCCCACGTGCTGCTGGGCCTGCAAGCGGCGCACGTAGGTGGCCGTCACGGCATCGTCCAACTCAATTTGCTCGATTCGGTTGGCCAAATGGTAGGAAGCGGCCCACACAATAATCCTGGGGTGCTCGGGCTGCCGGGCCAGAAACAGCAGGTTGTCGGCCAGGAGCGCATCGCGCGAGTTCTGCGCCACTTCTTTCCGGCCGCGGGCGGCAGATTTCTCATCCTGCTGGTAGCGGGCCGTGGTCTGAAGCCACTGCTGCCAGAAATGGACCCGACCGGCCTGGGCCGGCTGGTGAGCCGCGATGTAGGCCAGCGAGGCGCGGGTGCGCCAAAACCAGCGTGCCAACGCCACAGTATCGGCGGGGTGCAGCAGCTCTTGCTTGAAGTCGCCGCCCGAAAGCTCGGCCAGCAGTTCCTGCGCCGGGTAAAAATCGGCTTCTTTCCACTTCGTGCGCCGGTCCAGGGCCACGAAGCCGCGCAGCTCCGGCAGCAGCTGCTCAGCCGTGTACTCGCCGGAGAACTGACAATCAAAGCCCGCCAGCTGAAGTTTCGGGTGCGTGCCCAGGTAGGCGGCCAGGGCCTCAAACTCGGCCGTGCCCGACCAGATGCCTTCGTACACGGACTTTTGCAGCACCGGCAGCACCGGCTTTCCCGCCGCTATTTCCCGACTTGCCTTATCCAGCGCGTACATGTCGCCCTCAAAGGCGAGCGTGGTAAAGCCCAGCGAGTCGTGCAGGTAGCGAATCAGATCAATCTTGGCCTCGAACGTTGCGCCGTCGTAGTGCGTCTGCTCGCCCAGCATCACGATGCGCGCCCCGCCGATGGCCTTGCGCAGCGGCGCGTAGTCGCGGGGTGCGTCCGGGGCCAGGCAAACCAAGGGCGGCAGGGTTGGCGCCGGGCGGGGGGGTAGGGACTGGCTCCGCGCCGCGAGGCAGCCGAGGCCGCTGAGCAGAAAAATCAGCCCCTGCCGCAGCCACTGGCAGCGCGCTAAATCGCTCATCCGTCAAAGGGTTGTTTTGGGAGGCAAAAACTAGGAAGAAGCCACTAGCTGCTCTTCGTTTTTGCCCAACGTCGTAGCTGCTGAATTCAGTGCTGACTTATTCACAAAACTTACTCACAAACTCAATTACGCATCCGTTTTCACCAGCACGACCTGCGCCTTGTCGGCGATGCTGATTTTGCGGCGAAAGTCCACGTAGGCGGGGTAGGCCGAGGCAGGCAGCTGGGCGCGGCGCAGCTCCAGGCGGCGCACGTATTGCACGGTGCCATCGGGCAGGGCCGTGAACTGGCTGGCGTAGGTGCCGTAGGGCGTGCTGAAGCTCAGGCCGGCGGGCAGCGTTTCGGCCCGGAACCCGACCGGCAGGTGCAGGCGCACGGTGTCGGCGTGCAGGCTGGCGGTGGGCAGCCAGAGGGGAGCCTGCCGGGCGCCCACGGCGGGCGGCAGGGCGGGCAGACGGCTGAGCAGGTTGGGCGTCAGAAACACGCGCTTGCCGGCCGGCGGCGCGTAGGCCGGCAAACTTAGGCCCAGCGTCTCGACCACGGCCGGTCCGGCCGATGCGACCAAGGCGGCCGGGCGCGGGCCGGCGGCGAGGCTGAACTTGGTGAGCGTGAAGGTGGGCAGGCTCAGGTGCTCGGACACGTACTTTTTCTGCTCGGCCGGGGCCAGCTCGTGCAGCAGGTGGGCGTAGTGGTCCTGCTCCTGGCCGGTGCGCAAGGTGCGCACGCTGGCCGTGGCGTTGCCCGTCGCATCCAGAAACACCTCCAGGCGGCGCTCGCGGCGGTTGTGCTGGGCGGTGTAGCGCGGCGTGGATACCAGCTGCCCGCCCAGCGGCGTGAGCAGCAGCGCGTGGCGGTTGCCGGTGAACGAGCCCAGGTAGTTGAACGCCTCGCTCTGGCTTGTGCACTCCAGCCACACGGTGTCGGCGGGCGCCGACTTGGTAGCGGCCAGCGGCGCGCACAGAATCACGTGATTAAAATGGCTGACGGGGAAGTCGGGCGCCACGTCGGGCTGGTCGGTGCCGGCGGCCACCAGGGCCACGTAGGCGGGCACGCCGGCCGCCGCCAGCAGGGCTTTGGTGTAGTTGCTCAGGGCCTTGCAGTCGCCGTAGCCGCTAGCACTCACAGCCTGCGCGGTGCCGGTCTGCCAGCCGCCCAGGCCCAGCTGCACGCTCACGTAGCGGGTGCTGCCTTGCAGCAGCTCATACACTCGTTGGATGCGGGCGCGGGCGTCGGGCGCGTCTTTGACCAGGGCCAGCACCTTGGCGGCCAGGGCCGGCGGCAGCTGGTCGCGGCCGGCATTCAGCTCGTAGTTCCACAAGCCCAGGCGCTGCCAGCTGGCCTGCGAGCCGGCGTGGCCCTGCACCACGAACGCGTCGGCGGCCAGCAGCACCGAGGGCGCCGTCACCGACAGGGGCGGGGCGGCGGGCTCGTCCTCGTCGAGGGCGGGCAGCTCGCGCAGCTCCCACTGGTAGGTTTGCTGGCTGTTGGCATCCGAGCGGGCGGCGGTCACGCCGGTTGGCAGCTGCCGCTCCTGGTAGCGCAGAGGCAGGCCGGCGGGCGTCGTCACGCGCAGCGTGGCCTGCTCCACGGCCAGGCCAGCCTGGTTTTGGGGCCGCCAGGCCGGGTAGAACAGCAGGTTATCGGACACGATTTCGTAGTCGAACTCTACCGTGTAGGGCCCGGTGGGCTGGCGCAGGTCGGCCCAGCGCACGCGGTCGTCGGTTTGCAGGCTGAAGCCGTCGCTGCTGCTCTGGTCGTGCACTTCCGCGGCCCGCAGCTGGTGCAGCAGGCGGCCGGCCTCGTCGTACACGGCCCCGCGCAGGTAGCTCAGCGAGCGGAGCTGGTCGTAGCCCACGCCAAACTGGCCGAAATCGGCTCCGGCCCCATCGAGCACCGTCACCACGCGGTGCACGGTGTGCACGAGGCGGCTGGCGTTTTTAATGACGACCTGCTCATTCTGGGCGCGCAGCACGGCGTGGGCATTTTCGCGCAGCGCCGCCGGAATGACGCTGACCGGGTATTTGGGTTCCGACGCCCGCCGCGAATTCCCTACCCCCCGCTTTTCCAACCAAGCCGCCCCCGCGTTGGCGCGGGCGAGGGGGGTAGGGACTGCGGCCGCGCTGGTTGCGGGCACGGCGGACTGGAGAGCTTGTTTCGCCGCTGATAAATGAAGGCCGGGGCCGGACGCAGCCAGCAGCACTGAGCCGCTCAGCAGGCCTAAAGTAGCGAGGTAGGTAGTATAAAAGGGGCGCATCAAGCTTTCTTTTTGATAATTAATTTCTCGGCCTGCTTGGTCAGCATCAGCCGGTAGAGGTCGCGCAGGTGGGCGTATTCGGCGGCC
Source organism: uncultured Hymenobacter sp. (assembly GCF_964243305.1). Lineage (GTDB taxonomy): Bacteria > Bacteroidota > Bacteroidia > Cytophagales > Hymenobacteraceae > Hymenobacter. The sequence goes on along the minus strand of NZ_CAXTEF010000026.1, from coordinate 5,243 downwards.
GGGTACACGGTCTTGCGCAGGTTCAGGCGGCTGGTGAGCTGCACGGCCGGCCCAGTATTGACGACCGCGAACGTGAAGCGCCCGCCCTCGTCGGGCAGGTTCACGACCAGGGCTTTGGGCACTTCGGCCAGCTCGTAGCCGGCGGGCAAGGTAAGGGTGAGCAGGCGGGTTTCGTCGCGGGCGGCGCCGAAATCAACGGGCAGGCGGCGCTCGGTGGCCGGAAACGGATTAGACGCCAGGCTCAGCGCGGCAAACGGGCTCAGGTAGAGCTGCCCGGCCGGGGCGGTGGCGCCCGCGTCGGCGTCTTCGGCCGGCTCCGAGAAGGCGTAGTTTACTTGCAGCGGCTTGCTCAGGTCCTCGCGGCTGCCGATGGCTGCCGCCGGCACGCTGCCGCCGGCGTGGGCGGCGGTGCGGGCGACCAGGTATTTTTTCTCGCCCAGCCGGGTCAGCTCGTCGCGCTCATCGGCCGCGGCGTAGCCGCCGTACTCCTCGTGCACCTGCCCGCTCAGGGCGCCACTGGCGGCCAGCGTGAGCTGCACCTGCTGAAAAAACACGTGGCGCTGGCTCGGCGTCAGGTCAACCCAGCGGCCTTCGTCGGGGGCGGGCGCAATCAGGCGGCCGGTGCGGTTGAGGCAGCGGGCGGGCAGCACGCCGCAGGGCAGCAAGGGTTCGGTGGCGTCGACCAGCAGTTCCCTACCCCCCTCCAGCGCCACCAAGGCAATCACGTAGTTGAATTTCTCGACCAGCGGAAAGTCGCGGCTCACCTGCCCGTGGTCGCGGGTGCTGAGCAGCACGGGCTGGGCCGGCAAACCCGCATCGCGCAGGGCGGCCAGCAGCAGCAGGTTCACGTCGGCCGAGGTGCCGCGGTGCGCCTCGAAGGCCCGCTTGAGCGAGCCCTCGGTGTAGAGGCGGTTCTGCCCGTCGTAGCGCACGCTCTGCATGACGACTTCGCGCACGGCCGCCGCGCGTTGGGCCGCGTCGGGGTATTTGGCGGCCAGCGCCTGCATCTGCGCCTTGAGGAAGTCGCCGCGCCCCAGCTGGGCCCCGAAATTATCATCGAGCAGCAGCTCCGAGTTGATTTTGCCCCAGTTGCCGGCCACGGCCTGGTAGCCCTGGCCCGGCAGCCGGAAGCCGGCCATCTCGAAGTCGATTTTGGCCACGTAGTCGGCCGGCGTGGTCATGAAGGGCTCGTCGGGCAGGGCCGGCAAGTCCTTCATTACCCAGCGGTGGCTGATGACGCGGGCCGTGGTGGTTTCGCTGCTGGGCGCCTCGCGCTGCGTGCCGAAGCCGCTGCCCGAAAAGCCGCCCGACATATTCTGGGTGAACTGCGCGGCGCTCTCCTCCTTGGTCTGGATGGCCGGGGCGTAGTAGCCCTGCATGAGCATCTTGTAGTCGAAATACTCCGGGATGTTGGCCCGGAACTCGCTCCAGCGCACCAGAATCTCGCGCTGAAAGGTCCAGTCCTGGAAGTTGAACAGAAAGTCCGACGTCACGGTGTAGGCGTATTCAAGCACGGCACCTTCGCGCACGTTGGGCAGGGTGAACTTGCGCACCCGCAGGTTTTTGCTGCGCTCCTCGGTGAACGTGTTGGCCGATTCGAGCTTGGTTTTCACCACCTGCCCGTTCACCAGATTGTAGGTGAAGCCGCGCAGGCCGCTGATTTTTTCTTCGCTGCTGCCGCGGTGGAAGAGCGGCACGCGCACCGTGGCCGCGTCGTAGCCCGCTTTCCGGAGAATCTTGAGGCGCGTCACCCGGTCACTTTCCAGCTTGAAGCCCTCGCTGGTGTATACGAAGCGCGTCACGCCGTAGTCGCAGAGCACGACGGCCGCCGCGGCGCTGTCCTGGGCGAAGGGGGCGGCCGTCAGGTCCTTGGGGTCAATCTTGCCGAGCTTCATCGGCTCGGGTTGGGCCTGGGCGGCGGTGGGGCGCAGCAGCAGCGCGGGCAGCATTAGCACGCCGGCCGTGGCCGATAATGATAGGGGTAGGCGTCCACCCATATAAGCGAAAACAAAAAGAAGTTGGTGAATAGATATTTGCCGCAAGATAGGCGGCTCAACCCTCAGTTACCAACTGCTGTTTGTTTATCGACTAAAAAAAGGCAACCTGCTGACTATCAAAGCCGACGGGCTGGAGAAAAAGCCTGTTTCAGCGCCGCATTATACCAGCCACGTTATACTATTTGCTCGGCGGCCGGCGCGGGCTCCTGCTCGGCCGGCTGCCGGGCGGCGGCCCCCGGCGTATCGGTGGGCACCAGGGCCAGGTAAGCGACGGCAGCCAGCACCACGGCCAGGCTCAGGCCGTGCACGAGGGGTAGGCGGGCGGGCTGATTATCGAACACCCAGCCCGCCAGCAGCGCGCCCAGCCCGATGCCCACTTCCAGGGCCACGTACATGGTGGCCACGGCCCGGCCGCGGTACTGCGGGTGGCTCAAATCCACGGTCCAGGCGTAGAGCGTGGGCGAGTTCAGGCCGGTGCCGATGCCGAATACCACTGCCGCCCCCAGAAAGCCCGCCGGCGTGGCCCCGAACGTGAGCAAAGCCAGCGACCCAGCCAGCACCGCCGCCGACCAGCGCAGCACCCGCACCCGCCCCAGCCGGTCGGAGGCGCGGCCCGCCAGCAGCCGCACCGTCAGGCTAGAAACGGTGTAGGCGATGTAGAACAGGCCGCGGTTGGTCAGCCCCAGCAGCCGGCTTTGGTCGGGCACCACCGTCAGCACCGCCCCGAACGGAAACAGGCACAGCAAGGTCACCAGGGCCGGGCGCAGCACCCGCGGCTCAATGATTTCTTCCAGCCGCAGGCGCAGCAGGCTCCAGCGGAAGGGTTGGCGCTGCGGGGGGGGTAGGGTTTCGGTGAGCGTGCCCTGTACCAAGACTGAAACCAGCGCGAAAGCCGAGGAGCAGTAAAACAGCACATTAAGCGAGAAGTGCGACACGACCCAGTCGCCCAGCGCCGGCCCGGCCGCCATGCCGATGGTGCCCGTCACGCCCAGCAGCCCCATCGCCTCGCCGCGCCGCTCGACGGGCACGATGTCGGCAATGAAGGCGGCCGTGCCGGTGGGCTTGAAGCCGGTGCTGAAGCCGTGCAGCAGCCGCAGCCCCAGAAACCCGGCCACCGTCAGCGCCCACGGATAAATCAGCCCGCACACCACGCAGACCAGCGAGCCAAACACCATCACCGGGATGCGCCCCACGGTGTCGGCCAGCTTGCCTGAAAATGGCCGCGAGATGGCCGCCGTCAGCGTAAACATGGCGATGATAAACCCTTTGTAATCAGCGCCGCCGAGCTGGGTGAGGTGGTCGGGCAAGGCCGGCAGCAGTAGGTTGAAGCTTAGAAAAAACAGAAACGACGACAAGCACATCAGCCAGAAGCCAACGGAATAGGAGCGAAAGGGCATGGGGCAAAGGTCGGGAGTTTGGCACGGGCCGCCGCCCCGCCGGGCCCGCGCCGGCCGAAAGCAGCTCAACCGTAATTTAGCGCCTGAGCTGCCGTCAGGACGGGTGCCGGCAAGACAGGTGGCGTTCAGAATAAGCAGCTTACCTGACCCGGCAGGTTGTGCGGCTTGCTTGTCATCCGTAATTTTCCGCCGTACTTTTCGCCGTGGACCGGGGTGCGGTCCTTTGTTTCTCCTTATGCCGCCCACTCCCGATTCGCTGCTGCCGCCCGATGAGCTTGAGCGCCTGCGCACGCTGCGCCGCTACGACATCGAGCAGTCGCTCAACGAGCCCGTCTTCGACGCCTTCGTCAACCTGGCAACTCGTTTGTTCCGCACGCCCATCTCCCTCGTGGCCCTGGTTGAAGAGGACGAGGTGCTTTATCCGGGCAACCAAGGCCTGCCCGGACTCGCTGGCCAGCCCCGCGGGGAGGCAATCTGCTCGGTGGTCGTGCAGCAAAACAAAGCCGTGGTCATCACCGATTTGGCCATCGACGACCCTGGGCTGCTAACGGAAGCGGCCTACGCGGCGGCCTGGGCCAAGGGGTTGCGCTTCTACGCCGGCGCGCCCGTGCGGATGCCCGACCAGCGCAGCATCGGCACGCTGTGCGTGATTGACCGCCAGCCCCGTAGCTTCAGCCCCGCCGAGCAGCAGGCCCTGAGCCAGGTGGCCGAGCTGATGGGGCAAACCATTGCCGTGCGGCACCTGTGCCTGAGCGACCCCGAGCTGGGCGCCGCCCGCTGGCAAATCCTGCGCGCCGTGGTGCAGGAGCAGCTCGAAGCGCTGGTTATTCTTGTCCGGTATCTGTCGGCCCGCGACTCTACGGCCGATAATTACCTGGAGTCCACCACCGCCCGCCTCAACGACCTGCGCCGCGCCCTCGCCGACTACCGGCAGCAGCTTGACTACCGGCAGCACTAGCGCGCGGCACTGGCCCGCAACCACTGGCAGTCCAATCCGAAAACAACGCGGACCCGCCACGCCAACTCTATGCTACGCCAGGCTCACGCTACGCCAGCCGGCGCAGGGCCGCTTCGTAGCGCCCCGCCGCGCCCTCATCATAGGCCAGAAACAACGTCGGCTCAATCAGCTCCAACTCCATAAGCAAAAGTTCGCCCTCGACTTCCACGCCATCAACGCGGGCGTAGAGACAGCCGGGCGCGAAGCGCGCCACCAGCGCATCGGCCGTGGCGCGCAGGGCCGGCGGGGGGGACGCGGCCCTGGTGTCGGACCCAAAATAGAGCTGCACCCGGAATTCGCCGCGCTTGGGCGTCTTGAGCACGCAATGGCTGAACTCGCCGCCGAAGTACAGCAGCGACCACTCGCCCGGCGCCTGAATCTGGGGCAGGAAGGGCTGGGCCAGAAAGTCCTCCGCCGCCAGCAGCGCCGTCAGGGCCGGCGTCTGCGCCGCGGCCTGGACGCGGGTCAGGGCAAAGGTGTTCTTGGCGCCGCCGCTCACGGCGGGCTTCACGACCAGCTTTTCAGCCTGGAATTCGGCAAAAAGCTCTTCGGCCTCGAATGCGCTGCCCCGCGCGAGCCAGCGCGTGGGCACGATGCGAAACCCCGCCGCTTCGATGTCGCGCAAATAGCGCTTGTCGGCGTTCCAGCGCACAATCGCCAGCGGGTTCCAAATCCCTACCCCCTGCTTTTCGAGCAAGTCGAGCCAGTGGTAAAACTCCTCAATGCGGTCGAAATAATCCCAGGGCGACTTGAGCACCACGGCATCGTAGGCGCGCCAGTCCACGGCGGGGTCGGTCTGTACGCTTCCCTAAATAGGAAGCCAGTTTGGAGTAGAGAAAGGCGTACTTTCAC
>NZ_CAXTEF010000025.1:12858-63392 GCF_964243305.1 uncultured Hymenobacter sp. | reverse complement strand
TTTTCTCTGCGCCCGCCTCTGGACGCTGTATCTCAATTGAGAACACCCCCTAAAGGGCATAGCTTTAACTAGCGTACTTAAAAAATAAACCTTATCAGGCCTTATCTGCTGAGCCAGGCAGCGCTTGGAAAACGGCGGTTTTCCTGACGAGCGTCTAACGCAATCGGGCGCGCGTAGTAGCCTGAGCGGCTGGCCATTGCCTTTAGAGACCCCGAATTTGATGCGCGGACGCTTGTGCCGCTCATCGACGAGCTGCTGCGCCAGCAGCGCACGGCGCCAGGCCCTGTCTTCTCAAAGCCCTGCCGTTTGCCGCCCGGAACCGAGCCCTCGCTTACTTTTAGGGCCGGGCGTCCCGCCAACGTGAAGCGCTCAGCGTCGGCGACCCCTGCTTGTTTGGCAACCCTTATCCGTATGCATCCGCTTATCAAGGTCTTTTTCGCCACCAACTGCCTCGTCAGCGGCGCCCACTCAGTCCCCGCCCAGTCCCCGCCAGCCGCCGGAACCATTCGGCTCAACCAGGTCGGCTTTTACCCAACCGCCCCCAAAGTGGCAGTTGTCGTTGGGGCCAGCGCTGGCCCGTTTTACCTGACCGCGCCCGGACAGGCGACGCCCACTTTCACTGGCGAACTCGGCGTGGGCCGCTACGATAGCCTGGCCCAGCAACTCCTGCGGCCAGCCGACTTTTCGGCCTGCCACACGGCCGGCACCTTTATCTTATCGGTGCCGGGCGTGGGCGTCTCGGCCCCGTTTCGGATTGCGCCAAGGGTGCACGAGGCTCTGGCGCAGGCCGCCCTGAAAGGCTTCTACTACCAGCGCGCGGCCACGCCGCTGCCGCCGGCCTATGCCGGCCCGTGGAGCCGGCCGCTGGGCCACCCCGACCGCGACGTGCTGGTACACCCGTCCGCCGCCAGCGCCCGGCGGCCGGCCGGCACCCGGCTGGCGAGCCCGCGGGGGTGGTACGATGCCGGCGACTACAACAAGTACGTGGTCAACTCGGGCATTACGCTCGGCACGCTGCTCTCGCTCTACGAGGATTTCCCGGCCTACTGCGCGCAGTTCAACGCGGGCATCCCCGAAAGCCGCAATGCCGTGCCCGACGTGCTCGACGAGGCGCTCTGGAACCTGCGCTGGCTGCTGACCATGCAGGACCCCGAAGACGGCGGGGTCTACCACAAGCTCACCAATGCCGACTTTGACGGCATGGTGATGCCCGCGGCCTGCGCTACCCCGCGCTACGTGGTGCAGAAGAGCACGGCCGCCACGTTGGATTTTGCGGCCGTGATGGCGCAGGCCAGCCGCGTGTTGCGCCGCTTCGACCGGCCCTTGCCCGGCCTGGCCGACTCGTGCCGGCGCGCCGCCACCACGGCCTGGCGCTGGGCCCGGCAGAACCCGGCCCGCTACTACCGGCAAGACGCCCTGAACCAGCAGTTTCAGCCCCCTATCAAGACCGGCGCCTACGGCGACGAGGACCTGCGCGATGAGGTGGCCTGGGCCGCAACCGAACTCTACATCACTACGAAAGAGGACCAGTACTACCAGGCCAGCCAGCTGCTGGCCACTGCGCCGGCCCTGCCCGCCTGGGACCAGGTGCGCGGCCTGGGCTACTACACCCTCGCCCGCTTCCGCCAGCAGCTCACCCCGGCCGCCCGGCCCGCGCTGCCGCTGCTACGGCAGCGCCTGCTGGGGCTGGCCGACCGCCTGGTCGCGGCCAGCGCCGCCCACGCCTACGGTACGGCGATGGGCGCGGCGCGCGACTACAACTGGGGCAGCAACGCCAACGCTGCCAACCAGGGCATTGCCCTGGTGCAGGCCTACCGCCTCACCAACGACGCCAAGTACCTGCGCGCGGCCCTGACCAACCTCGACTACCTGCTGGGCCGCAATGCCACGGGCTACTGCTTCGTGACGGGCAGCGGGACGCGCGCGCCCCAGCACCCGCATCACCGCCTCTCGGAGGCCGACGGAGTAGCCGCCCCCGTACCCGGCCTGCTGGTGGGCGGCCCCAACCCCGGCCGGCAGGACGGCTGCCTCTACCCCTCGGCGCTGGCCCCACTAGCGTATACCGACACGGTGTGCTCCTACGCGTCCAACGAGGTGGCCATTAACTGGAACGCGCCCTTGGTCTACCTGGCCGCGGCCCTCGAAGCCCTGCAAACGCAAGCCGGCTTCAGCGCGGCGGCCAAGTGAGGCTTGGCCACCAGTCGGCAGGCCGCGCCAGATGTCACCGCGTAATTGGCACCAGGCCCCAGCGCACGAGCTGAATCTGGCCGGGGGCGGCGTTGGTGATGATGGGCAGGGCCTGCGCGGGCGCCGCGTTGTAGGTGGTTGGGACGGGGGCGTCGTCCTTGGGCCGGGCCCCGAAGTGCTGCTCGGCGGAGGGGGTAGGGGTGAGGAAGGTGTAGCGGCCGCACATGAGAGAAGCAATAGGGGGTAGGGAATCAGGTACTGTCATGCTGAGCTTGCGAAGGACCTTATCACGTCAGGATGACTCGTTTATACGACAATCGTTCTAACGTGATAAAGTCCTTCGCAAGCTCAGCATGACAGTACCTGATTCCCTACCCCCTTACTTCACCGCATACAGCTGCTCGTAGTATTCGCGCGCCATGCGCCCGCTCTCGAAGGCGGGCTCCACGTCCTTCAGGGCCGTTTTGGCTACTCTCAGAAAGTCCTGGGGCCGGTTGTAGTACAGGGGAAGAATCGTGTTTTCGAGCACGTCGAGCAGGGCCGTGGCTTCGGCATCGTCCCTCACGTGCTCCGGCAGCTCGACGGGTGAGTGGGGGATGAGGAAACCGTTTTCGCCCGGGCGGGTGAACTCGGGAATCCAGCCGTCGGCGATGCTCAGGTTGACGCAGGCGTTCATGGCCGCGGTCATGCCGCTGGTGCCGGAGGCCTCGCGCGGGAAGCGCGGCGTGTTGAGCCAGAGGTCGGAGCCCTTCTTCAGGGCCGCCGACAAGCCCAGCTCGTAGCCGGTCAGCACCGCGCAGTTTTTCAAGCCGCGAGTCTTGTTAATCAGACTATTGAACAGGTTAATAGCACCGTAATCGAGGGGGTAGGGCTTGCCGGCCCAGATGATTTGCACCGGCCGGTCGGCGTGGCTGAGCAGCGCCCGGAACCGGTCGAAGTGGCGCAAAATCAGGTCGGCGCGCTTGTAGCCGGCAAAGCGCCGGGCCCAGACGATAGTCAGCACGTCGGGGTCGAAGAGGTTGCCGGTCTGGTCGGCTACAATCTTGAACAGCTCCTTTTTCAGCGCCCGCTTGCGGGCCAGCAGGGCGTTGTCGTCCTTGGCTTTGAGGGCGCGGGCCAGCTCCGGGTCGCGCCAGTAGGTACCATTCTGGGAGTTGGTGATGGGAATGATGGGGCAGATGCCGGCGTTGCCGCCCCACATCTCGTTGCTCACCAGCCCGTGCACCTTGCTCACGGCGTTGGCGCGGCGCGCGAACCGCAGGGCCGTGAGCGTGTAGTTGAGCGAGCTGCCGTCGTAAATCTGCGCCACCTGCCGAATTTCGTCGGTTGGCACGTCGCCGAAGAAGGTCATGTCTTCGAGCAGCCGCATGGGGCGCTCCTCGTTGCCGGCCAGCTCGGGCGTGTGGGTCGTGAAAACCAGGCGCTTCTGCACTTCGGCCAGGCTGCGGCCGTGCTTGGCATAGAGGTAAAAGGCCAGCGGCAGGCCGTGGCCCTCATTCAAATGGTACACGTCGGTTTTGCGGCCCAGCAAGTCCAGCAGCTTGCCGCCGCCCACACCCAGCACAATGCTCTGCGCCACGCGGGCGGCATCGTTGGGGTCGTAGAGGTGGTGGGTGATGGTGCGCGAAACGTAGTCGTTCTGCGGAATGTCGGTGGTCAGGAAAAACATCGGCGCCGTGCCGAAGGTCTCCGGGTTCAGATACAGCGCCTTGACGTACACCTCGGCGCCGTGAATAATGACGGGGAAAACCAGGCCGGTGTCTTGCAGAAACGAGTATTCCTTGCGGGTGTAGTTCACGCGCAGCGTCTGGTCCTCGTTGCGGCCCTGGTCGTAGTAGCCGAAGCTCCAGAGCATCCCGATGCCAATCAGGTTTTGCTTCAGCTCGTAAGCCGAGCGCATGTGCGAGCCGGCCAGAAAGCCCAGGCCGCCGGAATAGATTTTCAGGGATTGGTCGAGCGCAAATTCCATTGAGAAATACGCGGCGGCCGTCTTGTACTTGGCGGCGGGGGGGTAGGGATTGAAAGCGAAAGCCATGAAAAAGCGCGCCAGCGAGAGCAGGCGCTGAAAGGTGAAGCAAAAAGAGGGGGGTAGGGCACGAACCAGCCAGTGCCAAACGAAGCCGCAATATTCGGCAATTCAGGTTAAACAAGAGCCCGGCCCGGCAGCCCGGCCTCTGCCCGGCCCGGACTCTGCCCGGCCGGTGGCGCCGAGCGGCGGTCTGAGCGGCTGTTGCCGACGCCATTCGAACAGCAACTCCTGCCTGTCCTGCCAGCCGCCGGCCGGACCACCTCACAGCTCTTGGTTATCCTTGCGCTTTCAGGCCCTTGAGCTGCTCATACGTCTGCTGCGAGGCTGCGTACTGCCGCTCAACGGCCGCGCGGGCGGCGGGCGGAAGACCATCAGATTCGAGGGCCTCGCGGTAGGCTTTCAGGGCCCATTCTTCGCCGTAGATATTGGAATCGAGGATGCTTTGCTCGTTGCGGGCCACCACCAGGGCCTTGGCGTCCATGAAGCCGCGGTAGAAGCGGCCCTTGAGCGTGGTGCTGTCTTCGTCATCGCCGCCGGCCGCGCTGGCAAAGCCATTTAGCTCCTGCACGAACTGCTCGCTCTGCTGCATCAGGCTTTGGTAATAGGCCTGGTTGGCGGCGTCTTTGGTTTCGCGGGCGGCCGTTTGGTAGCCCGCAATGCGGTCATGGATGAAAAGGGTCAGCTCGTTGAGCGTATTGGTGAGTTTGAAGCTTGTCGTCATAGGGGTTCGGAGCGAAAGGAGGGGGTAGGGAATAAAGCTGAGCTGAGGGCCGGGCCGCTAAAGCGGCTCATTTCTAACGGCGTCCGGCGCCGGCTGGTTGAGGTGCTAATGCTGGTGGCGTGCCGGGCTTGCCCGTCGGGCGTGGCCCCTGGCTGTATCTTGCCCGCCCGACTGCTAATGTCTCATTTCCCTATTCTCCCGCTCTATGAAGCTCTTTTCCCGCGCTATCAACCCAGTGCTGGCCGCCGGCCTGCTGGCTTTCCTATCCTCGCTGCTTAGCCCGGCGCGGGCTGGCGGGCGGCCGGCCCCGCCCGCTACCCCTGATGCTGCCGGCCTGCTGGCCCACACCAATGCCCGCGCCGCGCCCGGCGTGCGCATCGACCCCACGAACTGGTGGGTGGGCATGAAAAACCCGAAGCTCCAGCTGCTCGTGCACGGGCCAGGCGTGGCCGGCAGCACCGTGAGCCTGACGAGTTACGCCGGCGTCACGCTGGATGGCGTGCAGAAGCTCGAAAGCCCCAACTACTTGCTGCTCAACCTCACCATCAGCTCCGAGGCCCGGCCGGGTCGGCTAAAGCTGGCATTCAAGGGCGCCAGGAAATTCACCTACGCCTACGAGCTGCGCGCCCGCGACACCCAGGATAAAACCCGCGTGCAGGGCCTCGACCAGAGCGACTTTGTGTATTTGCTCATGCCTGACCGCTTCGCCAACGGCGACCCCAAGAACGACGTGGTGAAGGGTACCCGTGTCAATCATATTGCCCGCGACTCGATGTATGCCCGCCACGGCGGCGACCTCCAGGGCATCGAAAATCACTTTGCGTACTTGAAGGAGCTGGGCGTGACGGCCATCTGGCCTACCCCCGTCGTGGAAAACGACATGCCCAAGGCCAGCTACCACGGCTATGCCCTGACCGACTACTACAACGTGGACCCGCGCTATGGCACCACGGCGCAGTACGCCGCCTTCGTGCAACACGCCCATCAGCAGGGCCTGAAAGTGGTGCACGACGTGGTGCTCAACCACTGCGGCTCCCAGAACTACCTGTTTTTGGACCAGCCCGCGCCGGACTGGTTTCACCAGTGGCCCGGCTTCACGCGCAGCAACTTCCGCGACGCCGCCTTCAACGACCCGCACGGCTCGGACTACGACTTCAAGCGGTTCAATCAGGGCTGGTTTGATACGACCATGCCCGACTTGAACCAGAGCAACCCGCTGGTGGCTACTTATCTGATTCAGAACTTCCTGTGGTGGATCGAATACACCGGGCTCGATGCCTATCGAATTGATACTTATGGGTATTCGGAGCCCAAATTTCTGATGCAGTGGAGCACGGCGCTGGCCGGGCAGTACCCGCGGCTGGGCATGTTTGGCGAAACCTGGGTGCAGGGCGTCGCGCAGCAGGCCTACTTCGCGCGCAACATCCTGCCGGCCGTCGATGGGTTTAAATCGACACTGCCCGGCGTGCTGGATTTTCAGCTGCAATACGCCATCAATGAGGCGCTGACCAAGGACGCGGGCTGGACCGAGGGCATCAGCAAATTATACTATACCCTGCAAGCCGACTGGCTCTACGAGGACCCGACGCGCAACGTAGTGTTCCTGGACAACCACGACGTGAGCCGGTTTTTCTCGGTCATCGGCGAGGACCTGGCCAAGTACAAGATGGGCATTGCCTGGCTGCTGACTACCCGCGGTACGCCCCACCTCTACTACGGCACCGAGGTGCTGATGAAGAACTTCTCGGACCCCGACGGGAAGGTGCGCGAGGACTTTCCGGGCGGCTGGACTGGAGATAAGAAGAACCTGTTTGTTTCCCGCTCCGGGTCTGAAGCAGAAGCCTTTAGCTACGTAAGCAAGCTGGCGGGGTATCGTCGGACGCATCCGGCGCTGCACTCGGGCAAGCTCATGCACTTCATCCCGGAGGATGGCGTGTACGTGTACTTCCGCTACTCCGACGCGGGCACGGTGATGGTGGTGATGAACTCGAATAAGTCGGAGAAAGTGGTGGCCACGGCGCGGTTTGCCGAGCGGCTCAATGGGTTCTCGTCGGGGTTGGAAGTGACGACGGGGGTAGGGATTTTGGATTTGAAATCGTTGCGGGTACCGGGGCGCACGGCGTGGGTGGTGGAGCTGCGCAAATAATTACGTTCTTTGATTTTTAGCCCGCAGAGGGCGCTGAGGTTTACGCAGATGACGCAGAAGCACTATGCGCGAGAATGAAGTTTCGTATCTGGTTAGGAAGGCCGCTTATACCATTCACATGGCATTGGGGCCAGGCTTGCTGGAGTCGGTATATGAGACACTGCTAGCGCATGAGCTGCGTAAGTTGGGGCTGCATGTACAGACTCAGGTTGCTTTGCCAGTGATTTATGACGGGCTACAGTTGGAGAATGGCTTTCGGCTGGACCTGGTAGTTGAGCACAAAGTGGTCGTAGAATTAAAGTCGGTCGAAACGCTACTAGAGGTGCACCACATGCAACTGCTCACCTACCTGAAGCTTTCCGGCCATAAACTAGGCCTGCTCATTAACTTCAACGTGCCCTACATCAAGAGCGGCATCTTCCGCAAAGTGAATGGCTTAGAAGAACAATCTGCGACTTCTGCGCAACCTTCTGCGTCCTCTGCGGGCTAAAAACCAAAGAAAGACCCAGAACCATGACCGACCTCACCGACCAAGTAGCCATCGTCACCGGCGCAAGCCGCGGCATCGGCCGCGCCATTGCTCTGCTCCTGGCTCTGCAAGGCGCCAAAGTCGTGGCCGTAGCGCGCAGCGCCGACGAGCTGGACGAGCTGACCCACAAAACCCAGGGCCTGAGCATCGAAGCCGACATCGCCAACGATGATGACGCGGCCAACGTGATAGCCGAAACCATCCGCCACTACGACCGCCTCGACATCCTCATCTGCAACGCGGGCGTCGGCACGTTCAACGAACTGGAAGACTTCACGGCCACCGAGTGGGACCGCATCTTCAGCACCAACGTGCGCGGCACCTTCCTGCCCTGCAAGTACGCCGTGCCCTACTTCAAGGCCCAGCAGAAAGGCCACATCGTCGGCATCGCCTCCGACGTGAGCAAGCGCGCCTTCGAGCACGGCACGGTCTACGGCGCCAGCAAGTACGCGCAGGATGCCATGCTGGCCTCGTTGAGAAAGGAAGTGCGCTCCCACGGCATCAAGGTCAGCATCATCTATCCCGGCATGGTTGACACGTATTTTAACGATACCACGCCCGGCCAGCCGCAAAACGAGAAAACCCACCTGCGCCCCGTCGATGTGGCCCAAGCCGTGCGCTACGTGCTCGAAGCCCCGCCTCACGTCGTGATTGACGAGCTGATGCTGCATCCGCTGACGCAGGAGTGGTGATTTTAAATGAAGAATTAGGAGTGAGGAATGAAGAATTTTTACACCAGCAATTCCTCATTCTTTATTCTTAATTTCTCATTAAGCGCAGCTTATCTTACGCCCCTTATGAGAAAACCTCTCCTTTTGGCTGCCGGCGCGCTGGCCCTGGCGGCCTTCATTTTGCCTGCTCAATCTGCCGTGGCCCAGACCGCTACCGACCCCAATACGACCGAGGAAATTCCGCAGGACCAGAAGCTGGTCATCTACCAGCTCCTACCCCGCCTGTTCGGCAACAAAGTAGCCCTGAACAAGCCCTGGGGCAGCATTCAGGAGAATGGCTGCGGCAAGTTTAACGACATCAACGACCGCGCGCTCCAGGAAATCAAGAAGCTGGGCGCCTCGCACGTCTGGTACACCGGCGTGATTGAGCACGCCACAATGACCGACTACAGCAAGCCGGCCGGCCCCGCCGCCAAGCCGGTCAAGGGCAAGCCCGCCCCCGCGCCCTACGCCGGTCCCGCCGCCGACGATGCCGACGTGGTGAAGGGCCGCGCCGGCTCGCCCTACGCCATCAAGGACTACTACGACGTGGACCCCGACCTGGCCGTGAACGTCAAAAATCGCCTGCTGGAGTACGATGCCCTCATCAAGCGCACCCACGCCAACGGCCTGAAAGTCATCATGGACTTCATTCCCAATCACGTGGCGCGCTCCTACAAGTCCGACGCCAAGCCGGCCGGCGTGGTCGATTTGGGTGCCAAGGATGATAAGACCAAGGCCTTCGCCGTCAACAACAACTTCTATTATTTGCCCGGCAAAACCCTGGTCGTGCCCACCGGCTACAACCCGATGGCCGCGGCCAAAGGCCCGGGCGAGGACGGCAAATTTCAGGAAAGCCCCGCCAAGGCCACCGGCAACGATATTTTTTCGGAAACGCCGTCGATAAACGACTGGTTTGAAACCACCAAGCTCAACTACGGCGTCGATTACCAGAACGGCCGCAAAACGTACTTCTCGCCCGTCCCCGATACGTGGGTGAAAATGAAGGACATCCTGGTGTACTGGGCCCGGAAAGACGTCGACGGCTTCCGCTGCGACGTGGCCGAGATGGTGCCGGTCGAGTTCTGGGCCTACGTCATTCCGGAGGTGAAGAAGGTGAAGCCCGGCATGGTGTTCATCGCCGAAGCCTACAACCCCAAGGAGTACGGCACCTACATCACGAAAGGCGGCTTCGACTTTTTGTATGACAAAGTGGGCCTGTACGATGCCTTGCACAAGCTCATGCGGCAGGAAGGCCACACCGAGGAAATCACGCGCGTCTGGAACGCCGACAGCCGCGGTATCGGCGCCCACATGCTGCGCTTTCTGGAAAACCACGACGAGAAGCGCATTGCTAGTAAAGAATTCGCCGGTGACGCGAAACGCGCCATTCCGGCCATGACCGTCTCGGCCACGCTCGGCACGGGCCCGGTGATGCTGTATATGGGCCAGGAAGTGGGCGAGCCCGGCCGCGGCCTCGAAGGCTTCGGTACCGACGATGGCCACACCAGCATTTTCGACTACTGGGGTGTGCCCGAGCACCAGAAATGGCTGAATCAGGGCAAGATGGATGGCGCCAGGCTTTCGGCCGAACAGAAGGCGTTGCGCGCGTTCTACCAGAAGCTGCTCACGCTCACGGCCACGAATGAGGCGCTGCGGGCCGGCAAGTTCTACGAGCTGCAAGACGCTAACAATTTGAGCAAGGAGTTCAACACCAAGCACCTATATGCCTACCTGCGCCATACGGCCAAGCAGCAGGTACTGGTGGTCGTCAACTTCAGCGACACCAAGAGCTACCGCCCGGTGCTCACCATCCCGCCCGCCGCGCTCACCGCGATGGGCCTCGACCCACAGCGATTCTACACCTACACCGATATGCTGAACGGCGGTGAGCCCCGCCAAACCCTGAACCTGACGCTGGAACCCCTCAGCGCTCACATCTTCGAGTTGAAACCCCGGTAAATTTAGATTTATCTAACCTGAAATCAGTAGATTTGAAGGCTGCTCAGCTGCCCCGAAAAGGCGCCGGGCAGCTTTCTTCGTCTTATTCCCCGCATTCCCTACCCCCCTCTCACATGGCATCCGTCGCCGCGGTCCCCAGCACCAGCCCCAACGTCCGCCTCAAGCCCCGCCTGAGCTTCTGGCAAATCTGGAACATGAGCTTCGGCTTCATGGGCATTCAGTTTGGCTTTGCCCTGCAAAATGGCAACATGAGCCGCATCTTCGAGACGATGGGCGCCAAAGTCGACGAGCTTTCGTTTCTGTGGGTGGCGGCCCCGGCCACCGGGCTGCTGGTGCAACCCATCATTGGCTACCTTTCTGACCGCACCTGGAGCCCGCGCTGGGGCCGGCGGCGGCCGTTTTTCCTGATTGGCGCCCTGTTTGCCTCGCTGGCCCTGATTACGATGCCCCACGTGTCGGCGCTCTGGATGGCGGCCGGAATGCTCTGGATAATGGACGCGAGCATCAACATCTCGATGGAGCCCTTTCGGGCCCTGGTCGGCGACCTGCTGCCGAGCACGCAGCGCACGGCGGGCTTCGGAATGCAAACGTTTTTTATCGGTATCGGCGCCGTGGTGGGTTCCTTACTGCCCGTCATTTACTCGAAGCTGTTCGACGTGTCTAACGTGGCCCCGGCCGGGCAGATTCCGCTTTCCCTGAAGTACGCCTTCTACACCGGCGGCCTCATCTACTTCCTGGCCGTGCTCTGGACGGTGCTCACCACCAAGGAGTATCCGCCCGAAAACCTGGCCGAGTTCGAGGCCGAAAAGGCGCGCACGTCCGGCTTCTGGCACGGCGTCAAGGAATCGTTTGCGGGCGTGGCCGACATGCCGCGCACGATGCGGCAGCTGGCGGTGGTGCAGTTTTTCAGCTGGCTGGCCTTGTTTTCGATGTGGATTTACGCCACGCCGGCCATCACGAGCCACATCTACCACACCACCGACAAAACCTCGCAGCTCTACAACGACGGCGCCGACTGGTGGAACGTGTGCTCGGCCGTTTACAATGGCATCTCGGCCCTGGCTGCGCTTTCCCTACCCCTCATTGCGCGCGCCACCTCCCGGCGGGCCACCCACATGCTGTGCCTGGTGGCCGGTGGCCTGGGGCTGATGTCCATCTACTTCATCGGCAATATTCCCATTGAGCGCACCGTGAGCTTATTCGGCAATCACCCGTTTCGGGTGGCCGAGCTGGCCCTGCTCGTGCCCATGCTGGGCATCGGCCTGGCCTGGGCCAGCATCCTGAGCGTGCCCTACGCCATGCTGGCCGGCGCGCTGCCTTCCAGCAAGATGGGCTACTACATGGGCGTGTTCAACTTCTTTATCGTGCTGCCGCAGATGGTGGCCAGCGTCACGCTGGGCTTCTTCACCAAGCACCTCTTCCACGACAACGCCGTGCTCACACTCGTGCTCGGCGGCGGCTCCATGATTCTGGCCGGCATGCTCACCCTGCGCGTCCACGATGCCGACGACATCCGCCTGCCCAACAACATGAACCCGGCCGAAAACCTGGCTTACGACAACCTGGCCTCGGCCGACCCGCGGCTGTAAGTCTGAACCACGGATTTATCGGATTAAACGGATTTATCGGATTTCGAGGACGATTCAGCAAAACCAAAAGGCCACTCAATGAGTGGCCTTTTGGTTTTAGAGGGGGGTAGGAAATTGAATAGAGCCTTGCTGAATCATCCTCGAAATCCGATTAATCTGTTTAATCCGATAAATCCGTGGTTCAGACTTATTTTTTTGTTAAACTCCTTTCCCGCACCGCTCTAAACTCCGAGCCCGCTTTCCACTGCGGAAATGTGGTTTCGCCGGCTATTTTCTGGCCGATGTGGAAGAGCAGGCGCGCGTCCTGCTCGGCGCCGCGCAGGTCCCAGCGGGGGTTGTACTCGTCGGCGGGCTGGTGGTAGCGCTGGGCTTCGTAGTCCTTGAACTGGGTTTCGGCGAAGGCCTTGCCGCGGGCGCGGGAGTCGAACTCGCCCTTGGCATAGAGGGCCGGCACACCGACTTTGGCGAAGCTGAAATGGTCGGAGCGGTAGAAGTGACCCTGCTCGGCGTGCTGGTCGGGCTGCACGTAGCGGCCCTGGGTCTGGGCTTCGGCGCGGGCGTAGTCGTCGAGGTCCGACTGGCCGTAGCCGGTGATGGTCAAATCGCGCATCGGCCCGAAGGTGCCGAGGCCGTCGATGTTGATATTGGCCACGGTTTTGGGGAGCGGAAACAGTGGGTGCGCCGCGTAATAAGCCGAGCCGAGCAGCCCCTGCTCCTCACCGGTGACGGCCAGAAACACGATGCTGCGGGCCGGTTTCTGCTTCGCTTCGGCAAAGCCCTTGGCGATGGCGAGCACGCCGGCTACGCCACTGGCATTGTCAACGGCGCCGTTGTGGATGGAGTCGCCGTTGATGGGCGCGCCGATGCCGAGGTGGTCCCAGTGAGCCGAGTAGATGAGGTACTCGTCGGGCCGGCTGGCGCCAGGCAGCACGCCGACCACGTTTTTAGAAGTGCGGCTGCGCAGCTTGTTGGTCACGCTCACGCTCCCGTTCAGGCCCAGCGGCACGCCCCGGAAGCCGGGCTGGTTGGCGGCGGTGTAAAGCTTTTGGTAATCCTGGCCGGCGGCGGTAAAAAGCTTTTTAGCCGCATCGAGCGTCACCCAGCCCTCAACGGCGCACTTGCTGGCGCCGTGGTCGGCGGTTTGGGGGCGGAGCTTGGCGCCGGAGTAGGAGCTTTGGACCACCGACCAGGGGTAGGACGCCGGCTTGGTATCGTGGACGATGAGCACGCCGGCCGCGCCGTGGCGGGCGGCCTCCTCGTATTTGTAGCCCCAGCGGCCGTAGTAGGTCATGGCCCGGCCCTGGAAGCGGGTGGTGTCGGGGCCGGCGTTGCCGGGGTCGTTGATGAGCACGACCACGGTTTTGCCCTTCACGTCGAGGCCGGCGTAGTCGTCCCAGCCGTATTCGGGCGCCACCACGCCGTAGCCGGCAAAGACCAGCGGCGAGTTGGTGAGCGCCACGCGGGGCTTTTCCTGCTCGGTGAAAGCCACAAAATCCGTGCGGTAGTTGAAGCGCAGCGGCTGGCCCTGGCCCGTAATCTGGAGGGTAGGCGAGGGCGTGCCGGTGATTTCGACCAGCGGCACGGCCTGGAAATACGAGCCGTCCGGGCCGGGCTTCAGGCCCAATTTCTTGAACTCCGCGGCCAGATACGCCGTGGTTTTCTCCTCGCCCGGCGTGAAGGGCTTGCGGCCCTGAAACTCATCGGCGGCCAGCACCTTGATGTGCCCGGCGAGGCCGGCCGCCGTGATGCCATCGGCGGGCGAAGGCGCGATAATGGTATCGGCGGGGGCCGCGTCGGCGGCTGTGGCCGCGCCGGTTGTGGCAGGGGAGTTGGGCTGGCAGCCGGCCAGCAGGGCCAGGGCCGCCAGCAGCCGTGCGCGAAGAGAAAGAAGCATGAGGGTCGAGGAAAAAACGGGTCAGCGGTGGCCCGCCCAAAGATGCACCGGCCGCCGCGAATTGCTCATTTTCGGTGGCCCGCCCCGGGAGCCCGCTTTTTCCTGTCCCCTCCCAAGGCCCGGATTAGCTAGTTGTCGTTCTCATCTCCGTATTTACACGTTGCTTCCCCATAAATCTCCGTAGTAATCCCGCCAACTGCTGCTAACCAGGTCCGCGTATGCTGGTTGTTCACCTTTCGGGTTTTGTATGGTTGGGGCTGCTATCTTTTTCGGATTATTTTTTGGCATCTGCATCAGCATTCTGCTCTGGCCCCGGCGGCGGGCGCGGCGGCGGGCGCACCAGGCGGGGCAGCCCCCCCAGGTGAGCATTCTGGTGGCGGCCCGCAACGAGGAAGCCAGCATTGAGCGCTGCCTGCGCTCGCTGGCGGCGCTAAACTATCCGGCCGGGCAGCTTGAGATTCTTATTGCTGACGACCACTCCACCGACCACACGGCCGCCGTGGTGCGGGCCTTTATTCGGGATAAGCCGCAGTTTCAGCTGCTTTCGGTGCGGCACGACCTGGGCTCGGCGCGCGGCAAAAGCAACGCCCTGGCCTACCTGTGCCGGGCCGCGACCACCGACTACTTCCTCTTTACCGATGCCGATATGGCCCTGCGGCCCGACTGGGTGACGGCCATGCTGGCCGCCGCCACGCCGGGCGTGGGCATCGTGACGGGCATCACCACGGCTGGGGGCGGCTTGTTTGGGCGCCTGCAAGGGCTGGACTGGCTCTTTGGCCTGCGCCTGATTCACTTGCTGGCCGAGGCGGGCCTGCCGGGCTCCAGCGTGGGCAACAACATGCTCGTGGTCCGCGCCGCCTACTCCGACGTGGGCGGCTTCGAGGCCCTGCCCTTCAGCACCAACGAAGATTTGCAGCTCTTCCGCCACATTGTGGACCGGGGCTGGCGCTTCCGCAACCTCTGCCAGCCGGCCGTGCTCGGCGTGTCGGAGCCCCAGCCCACCGTGGCCGCGCTCTTGCAGCAGCGCAAGCGCTGGATGAAAGGCGGTGCCCGGCTGCCCTGGTACCTGAGTGGCCTCTTCGGCCTCTACGGGGTGTTCTACGCGGTGCTGTTCTGGCCCGACCTGCTGCCGCTGGGCCCGCTGCTGCTAATCTACGGCGGCAAAGTGGCGCTGCAAACCCTGTTTCTGGCATCCGCGCTGCGCCAGGTGGGCCACCGTGAGCGGCTGGGCGTGCTGCTGCTCTACGAGCCGTATCTGTGCTTGATGTCGCTTTCCGTGCTGGCTTACGCGCTCTGGCCCAGCCCCGTGGAGTGGAAGCAGCGCCGCTACGCCTGGGCCGAGGGCGGAGGCTAGCATTCCAGAAAAGATGAGCGGCGGCGGCTTGTTCCCTTTGCTGGCCCCTTAGCGCAACAGTAGCTCGGCCACTTCCCGGCCCGCGGCCATTGCCCCGTTTTGCGAGGGGTAGGCGGCCCAGTCGCCGCACCGAAACAGACCTTGGGCCAGCTGCCGCGGCTGCCGCGCCGGCTGCCCGGCCGCGTACACGGGCAGGCCATAGGCTATCTGGTAGGTGCGCAGGTGCCGCCACTGCCGGGCCGCCGGGCCAAACCAGGCGGCCAGCTCGCCGCGCAGGCACTCGGTCAGCTCGGCTTCGCGCAGGCCGTGCGGGCCGTGGGTGCTCACCGATACCAGACTTTGGCCAGCTGGCGCGTAAGCCGGGCTCACGTCGGCGGGGAAAGCCACGTTGTGGGCCAGCGCGGGCGCTAGGGCCGCATTCAGGCGCAACAGCTTGTCGGCGCGGCCGGGCGAATTGCCCGTGGCGGCGAAGTAGGTGCAGGTGGTTGGGCGGCCTTCGCGGGCGAGAGGGGGGGTAGGGAATCCGGCGCCGGCCAGCAGCTGGGCGCCGGCCGGACCATCGGCGGCCACCACCACGGCGCTGCCGCGCAGCGTTTCGCCGCTGGCCAGCCGCACCGTGCGGCCTTCACTATCAATAGCGGCCACGGCCGTGTTCAGCCGGATGGTGCCGGCCAGCAGCCGCGCCGCCAGCTGCTCCGGAATCTGCTGCATTCCCAGCGCCGGCACGGCCGCGTCGCCGGTCACGAACTGCTGAAACACGAACTCGAAGAAGTTGCTGGCCGTGCTTAGCTCACGGTCGAGAAATACGCCGCCGAAAAAAGGCCGGAAAAAGGTGTTTATCATTGTCTCGCTCCAGCCGTAGCGGCGCAGAAACGTGCGCGTATCCACGCCGGGCCGGGCCAGCAGCTCATCCGGCGAGTGCTTGAGCACGTGGCGCACCAAGCTGAGAATGCGCAGCTTATCGGGCAAGGAGCCGATGGGCGCGGTGAGGGCCGAAACCGCCGCCAGGGGCCGCTGCAACGGGTTTTGCAGCGTAGTCCGCCGCCCATCCTCCAGCCGAATGACGGCCCCGGAGCGGAAGCGCTGCAAATTGAGCGCGTCGTAATCGAGCAGGCGCTTGGTTTCGGGATAATTGGTGAGCAGCACCTGAAAGCCGCGGTCGAGGCGGAAGCCGTCGGAGGTCACATCGGTGCGGATGCGGCCACCCACGGCGTCGGCGGCGTCGAGCAGCAGCACGGGCCGCCCGGCCTGGTGCAGGTAGTTGGCGCAAGTCAGCCCGGCCAGGCCGGCACCGATGATGAGGATGGGAGAGGTCAAGTAAGGGGTATCAGTCAAATGAGAGCTTTCGGCGCCGCGAAGCCTTAAAATTACTTCAAGTCTCCAATACCGCCTGCCGGATGTATTGCGGGAACATCGTGACTAGGCGGTCCTCGCGGGGGTTGAAAAGAAAGGGGCGCACGTCGTCGGCCATTGCCTGCATGTCCAAGGTCTGGCAGTGGGCCAGCAACTGGGCTTTAAGGTCGGCGGGGGTTTCAATGCCGCGCTTCTGGGCGAGGTACGCATAGTTGGGCCGAACCTGGCGGCCGAGCAGAAATACGGCATCGTAAAAGTCGCGGCCCTTGTTGCGGACACGGTTGAGAATGGCGTAGAACTTCTGGGCCAGCAGCAGGTCGGGCGGCGTGGTCTGAAGCTGGGTGAAGATGTCGAAGCGGTTGAGCAGGTAGGGAACCGGCTCGAAGGCAAAGTGCTGAGGCTCGGTGTCGAGCTGGATGAGAATCTTCTCCTCACGGTAGCCGCTCAGTCCTTCTTTGAACAGCAGCTCGGGAAAACGCACGTGGCAGTGGTAGGCGTCTTTGAGCACCAGCTTCATTTCGACCTCGTAGCCTTCCAGCTCCAGGCCGCGGGTCACGAGGCTGGCCAACTCGCCAAACTCGGCGGCCGTGACACCGGTGTTGTCAAAATCGAGGTCTTCGGAAAAGCGGCTGTTGCCGTGAACGATGCGCAGGCAGGTGCCGCCCAGGAAAAAAAACTGGTTAGCCAACGGGCTGTCGTAGATGAGCTGCAGCAGTTTGTGTTGAAGGTACTCGCGCAGGATGAAGCGGCTGAAGGGCCGGAGCGCGGCCGGGTACTGGGCCTGAATCTGGGCGAGGCTAAGCATGGGCGGGGAGCAGGGAAAGCAGGGCTCGCACGCGCTGGTTGAGGCGCTGGTGGGCAAACAGGGTTTGATAATCGGCGAGGCGGGTGGCATTAAGCTTGTCGCGCAGCACATCAGTATTCAGGCGCAGGGCGGCGAAGTCGTCGGCAGTGCGCAGCCTGGGGTGCAGGTAGCAGTAATCGAGTAGGGCCTTTTCAAGGTCAGCCATGAGCACGGGCCGGCCCGCGGCTGGGCGCAGTACCTCGTAGCCGAAGTAGAGGCGGGGCAGCAGGTGCTGGTAGCGAAAAGTGCCGAGGGGCGTGTGGAACGCCTGCGTTTTGCGCGAACTCACGGAAGTGAGCGTATAGACGCCTTCAGGGATAAGGCCGTGGTAGGACAGGGCCGTTTCCAGCGACAGGTAAGCGGGCTGGTAGATGCGGTTGGCCGTGAACCACAGCAGGGCTTCATCGACGGGCGTTTCGGTGAAACGGTACCAGCGGTTAACGATGCGCTGCAAGTAGCCGCAGGCCTGCCACTCGACCAGCCGGCGCTTGTCGAAATCGGGAAAAGCCTGACGCAACTCGTGACTGGAGACGAGGCCTTGGGCGGCGAAGCGTGAACGAGCGGCGAGGTATTTCATTTCTAAAAGTTGTCAAAAATAACAACTTTTAGAAATGAAACTCGCGCTGTACCATCAAGTTAATAGGTGTAAAAAATCTAAATACTTTGTACTAAAATAGGATATCAGGCAAGTGCTGAAACTGTTTAGGAAGTTCTAAAAACGGTCATGCTGAGCTTGTCGAAGCATGACCGTTTTTAGAACTTCCTAAACAGTTTCATTATAAGTAGCTGTTGGTTAGATAATTGCAGATTTTTGGGGCCGTGGTCCTCGAATGACTACTACTTTTTGGGTTAGTTAGGATGAGCGCTTGAGGCAAGTTCTCTTCTGCCTAGCGGCCCCTTAAAACAGCTTCGGCATTTTGTGTTCCTTCCACTTTTTGCGCGTTTTCATCGTCCAGAACTCGGCCACGCCGGGACGGGTGAGCCGCACTTGCCAGGCGCCCATCACCTGGCCCAATTGGTAGCCGGTGGCCCGGTCCTGGGGGTAGGCTTTTTGAATGAGCGCGTAATCTGCTTGGGAGACGTCCTTACCGACTTCGCCGTGGCAGCGCAGGCAGAGGCGGTTATTCAGCACAATGGGACGCTGATACACAAATACTTCCTGGCTGGGCCGCTTCACGACGCGCAGCGTGTCGGGCTGCATTTCGGAGGCGGGCAGCGCGGCCAGGTGCGCGGAGTTGCGGGGCCGGGCGCTGACGCGCCGGGGCGTGGCTTGCAGAATCCTGGCCATCGAATCAGTTGCAGCATAGGTTTCGGGGCGGCACAGGGGTAGGGATGCGGCCACGCCGCCGGCCGCCAGCCCGCGGGCCAGGCGGCGGCGCAAGAGCGTGTCGGCGAAGGCCGTGAGCGTGTCGCCGGCCCAGCGCGTGGCGCGCAGCAAGTCCTGGGGCATGATGCGCTTGACTTCCCAGTTAGCCGTCTCGACGCCGATGCGCTTGGTGTCTTTCAGGTGCTCTACCTGGTCAGGGCGGCAGGCGGTGGCAGCGAGCGCAAGGAAAAGAAAAACCAGTTGTTTTGACATAAATCGACGCCTGTTTATTCGGTTAAAAGAGAAGAGTTGAAAGCTAAAACGCAGATAATCATCTTTATCTCCGCCCTTTTATCTCGCCACTTTTAACTGAAATTACGTTGCCAGGCCGGCTGAAAAAACGCTCTGAAGCTTATAAGAGGTACGCCTTTAGCGCTTCATAATCAACCGCCAGCGGCACGCTTCGTTTGGGCAAAAGCGACAAATGCCGCACGGCGTCGGGCAGCGGGATAGCCCGGCCCAGAATAGGCTCGACCACGGCCGGAAATTTCACCGGGTGCGCCGTGGCGAGCAGAAAGCCGCGCGCGCCGGGGTGAGCGACCTGGTGGCGAGCCAGCGCCGCGTAGGCCACGGCCCCGTGCGGGTCGAGCAGGTAGCCGTGCGCTTCCCACACCTGCCGGATGGTCGCCACGGTGTCGGCGTCGCTCACGGTGTCGGCGCTCAGGGCCTGCGCGAGCGCCGCGAAGTCATGGCCGAACAGCTCCTGAATGCGCACAAAGTTGCTGGGGTTGCCCACGTCCATCGCATTGGAGGGGGTAGGGATGGCGGGCCGGGCGAGGTAAGTGCCGCTGCGAAAGTATTCGGGTACGGGGTCATTGGCGTTGCAGGCGGCGATGAAGTGCCCCAGCGGCAGGCCCGTGGCGCGCGCCAGCAGCCCGGCGGCCAAGTTGCCGAAGTTGCCGCTCGGCACCGCCACCACCGGCGGGGCGCTCGCGGCCGGCCACTGCTGCCAGGCCAGCCAGTAATAGAGCTGCTGGGGCAGCCAGCGGGCCACGTTGATGGAGTTAGCCGAGGTCAGCAGGCGGTGCCGGGCCAGCTCCGGGTCCTGAAATGCCTGTTTCACCAGCGCCTGGCAGTCGTCGAACGTGCCGCTGACTTCCAGGGCCGTGATGTTCTGGCCCAGCGTGGTGAGCTGCTGCTCCTGCACGGGGCTGACTTTGCCCGATGGGTAGAGAATCACGACTTCCACGCCCGGCACGCCCAGAAAGCCGCTGGCTACTGCCCCGCCCGTATCGCCCGACGTGGCCACGAGCACCGTCACCGGCGGCGTGTCGCCGCGCCGGGCAAAGTAGCCTAGGCAGCGGCTCATAAACCGCGCCCCGACGTCCTTGAAGGCCAGCGTGGGCCCGTGAAACAGTTCCAGCGCCGAGACTTCGCCGGTTATTGGCACGAGCGGAAACTCAAAACCCAGGGCTGCCGCGCCGATGTCGCCCAAGTCGCCTTCGGGGATAACGTCGCCCACGTAGGGCCGCATCACGGCCAGCGCTAGCTCGGCTTTGGGCAGCGGGCGCAGCTGCGGGGCCGAAAGCGTCGGAATGAACTCTGGGAAGTACAGGCCGCCATCCGGCGCCTGCCCGGTGATGGTCGCTGCCCGGAAATCGGCCGGCGGGGCTTGTCGGCGGATGCTGTAGTAATTCATCTGAGATTTGAGATTGTGAAGCAGCCGTGGGATTGCCAAGCAGCATAAGTAAAAAGAAAAAGACGGTCATGCTGAGCGCAGCGAAGCATCTCGCCTGCGGCAATAATTCAATCGTTGTTTACCGTCGATTACTTCCTCACGCGAGATGCTTCGCTGCGCTCAGCATGACTGCCTTTTTAGTTTCCCCTTCTTTCTAACATTCCGAGACCACCCGCGCGCCCTCCGTCGCCACGGGTCCGACGTAGATATTGAACGCAATTCCCAGCTCCGCGAACACGCTGCCCAGCGCCGCGCCCACCGTCCGGGCCGTGGCCTCGTCGCGGTTCAGCATAAAAATGGAGGGACCGGAGCCCGAAATGCCACCGCCCAGCGCCCCGGCGACCCGCGCCCGCCGCCGCGCCTCGGCCAGGCCGGGGATGAGGGCGGCCCGCGCCGGCTCCACGATGTAGTCGTCCAGGGAGCGGCCAATCAACTCGTAATCAGCCGTTAAGAATCCAGCTACCAGCCCGGCCACGTTGGCCCACTGGCGCACGGCCAGGCCCAGCGGCACGGTGGCCGGCAGTACCTTGCGCGCTTCGCTGGTCTTGACCTCAATTTGCGGGTGCACCACGGCCACCCACAGCGGCGGCGCGGCCAGGGCCACAATATCAATGGCCGGCTCCAGGGCCCGCACTACGGTGAAGCCGCCGAACATGGCCGGCGCGATGTTGTCGGCGTGGCGCGCGCCCGATGCCACGGCCTCGCCGGCCATCGCAAAATCTACAAGCTGCATCTTGCTGAACCGATT
Organism: uncultured Hymenobacter sp.; assembly: GCF_964243305.1. Taxonomy (GTDB): domain Bacteria; phylum Bacteroidota; class Bacteroidia; order Cytophagales; family Hymenobacteraceae; genus Hymenobacter. The sequence goes on along the minus strand of NZ_CAXTEF010000025.1, from coordinate 42,282 downwards.
ATCCAGCACCGCATTAGCACCCACCACGGCGCCCACGGCGCTGGCCGCGCTGCTCCCTACCCCACTGCCCGGCATAATGCCCTTGGTGATTTCCACCTCAAACCCTACCCCCTCCTGTTCGGGCAAAGCCGCCAGCAGCGCCAGCAGGGCCACGCCGGCCACGTTGCGGGCCGGGTCCGTGGGCAAGTTGTAGGGGTCGAGGTGCCGAATGCGCACGCCGGGCGCCGCGCTGCGCCGGACGCGAATGGCGTCGTAGGGTGCGGCCAGGGCCAGGCCCAACACGTCGAAGCCGCAGCCCAGGTTGGAGAGTGTGGCGGGCGAATGAACGAGAACGGACATTAAAATCAGTGAGCAGTTGTCAGTGAACAGTTAGTAATGAGTGAAAGGCAACAAGAACGTCATGCAGAGCGCAGCGAAGCATCTCGCCAGGAGGCAGGGGGGTAGGGCAGCCACTCATTGATTGTCATTGATTACTTCCCCTCGCAAGATGTCTCGCGTTGCTCGACATGACGTTCCGTTTGTGCACTGCTCACTGACCTTACAGCCGCGCGGCGCGCATAATGTCGGCGAAGACGCCGGCGGCCGTGACTTCGCCGCCGGCGCCGGCGCCTTTCACGACCAGGGGCTGGTCGGCGTAGCGGTCGGTGAAGAAGAGCACGGCGTTGTCCTTGCCTTGCAGGTCGTAGAAGTTGTGAGTGGGGGGTAGGGAATGCAGGCCCACGCTGGCCCGGCCATTGGCGTAGCGGGCCACGAATTTGAGCTTTTGGCCGGCGGCCGTCGCCGCCTCATACCGGGCCCGGAAGTGCGGCTCGTGGGCGAGCATTTCGGCGTAGAATGCCTCCACGTCGCCCGCGAAGCACGATTCCGGCAAAAAACCTTCTATCGTCACATCGCTCATCTCCATTTTCTCGCCGGCTTCGCGGGCCAGAATCAGCGCCTTGCGAGCCACGTCCGAGCCGTTGAGGTCGAGACGCGGGTCGGGCTCGGTGTAGCCTTCGGCCTGGGCCTGGCGCACCACCTCGGCGAAGGGCCGGGAGCCGTCGTAATGATTAAAGACGAAGTTGAGCGTGCCCGAGAGCACGGCCTCAAAGCTCCGCACCACGTCGCCGGTGCGCACCAAATCCTGGAGCGTGCCGATGACGGGCAGGGCCGCGCCCACGTTGGTTTCGTACACGAATGGCGCGTTGAACTCGCGGGCCAGACTTTTAAGCTGCGCATAGCTGGCGTAGTCCGCCGAGGTAGCCACCTTGTTGCAGGCCACCACGGCCACGCTGCGGGCCAGCAGCGGCGCATATTCGGCGGCCGTGGCGGGGTTGGCCGTCACGTCGACCAGCACCGAGTTGCGCAGGTTTTTGCTCAGAATAAGCTCGGTAATCTCGGGCAGGCTCCGGGGTGGGGCGGCGGCCAGCGCAGCGGGCCAGGCCGCTGGGTCCAGGTCCAGGCCCTCGCCGTCGGGGGCCAGCAGGCAGTGCCGGCTGCTGGCCAGTCCCACCACCCGGAGCTGCACGCCCAGGCGCTCGCGCAGATACGTCTGCTGCCGGTGCAGCTGGGCCAGCAGCTTGCTGCCCACGTTGCCGGCGCCCAGCACAAACAGATTTACCTGTTTGTCAGTGGCCCCAAAAAATGCTTCGTGAAGCACGTTCACGGCCTTGGGCACATCGTCGGCCCGAATGACGGTCGAGATATTCTTCTCCGAGGCGCCCTGCGCGATGGCCCGGATGTTCACCCCGTTCTGCCCCAGCGCCCCAAACAGCCGCCCGCTGATGCCGGGGTGGTCCTTCATATTGTCGCCCACCAGGGCCACGATGGCCAGCCCGGCTTCGGGCCGCAGCGGCTCGATGCGGCCGGCCGCGATTTCAACGGCAAACTCGGCATCGACCGCTGCCTGGGCCGGCGCGGCAGCCAGGGCCGTCACGCCCACGCAGATGGAGTGCTCCGACGAGCTTTGGGTGATGAGAACGACGTTAATCTGCTCCCGCGCCAGCGCCGCGAACAGCCGCATCGAAAACCCCGGCACGCCCACCATGCCGCTGCCCGCCAAGTTGAGCAGCGTGAGGCTGCCGATGCTGGAGATGCCCCGTACCGCATCCGCGCCGCGTGGCGGCGCCAGCTCCACCAGCGTGCCGTAGTCGGCGGGCGCGAACGTGTTTTTTATCCACAGCGGAATCCCTACCCCCATCACGGGCTGAATAGTGGGCGGGTAGAGCACCTTGGCGCCGAAGTGCGACAGCTCCATCGCCTCCTGGTAGGAAAGGTGCGGAATAGGCCGCGCCGCCCGCACCAGGCGCGGGTCGGCGGTCATCATGCCGCTCACGTCAGTCCAGATTTCGAGCTTGTCGGCGCCCAAGGCGGCGGCCAGCAGGGCGGCCGTGTAGTCGGAGCCGCCCCGGCCCAATGTGGTGGTGTTGCCCTCGGTGTCGGCGGCGATAAAGCCGGGTACAATCCAGGAGGCACCGGGGTGGCGGGCCCGGAAGTCGTTTAATAGACGCGCCGTGGCCGTCACATCTACCTCGGCATTGCCGAAACGCGAATTGGTTTGGATAAGCTGGCGCGCATCGGCCCAAACAGTATTGAGCCAGAGGCGGTGAAAATGAGCCTCAAAAAGCTGCGCGGAAAGCAGCTCGCCGTAGCTCAGGAGCCGGTCGAGGGTGCGGCCCGAGAGTTCGCGCAGGGACGCGACGCCGGCGCAAAGCCGCTTTATCTCCGTGAAGCTGCTGGCTATAAATTCCCGCGCTTCGTGCCGCTGGCCTGGTGGCAAATCCAGCGCCAGCGCCACTGCCTGGTGGCGCTGCTCTAGTTGGCTAAGGGTTTCCTGATAAGTCAGGTCGGCAGTGGCCGCGGCCCGGCCGGCTTCAAGCAGGGTATCGGTGGTGCCGCCCAAAGCAGAGACGACGATGACGATGGGGCCGGCTCCACTCGCTAACACCTGGAAAGCAATGGCGGCGCTCTTCTGGATGTTCTCGGCGGTGGCCACGGATGTGCCCCCAAATTTCAGCACTTGCATGGCGCGGATTCTGGACTTGAGCAATTAGCAGGGGGGTAGGGAACAGCCCGTATCCCTACCCCCTGCCGGACGGAACGGACGCCCCAAACGGCGGTGTTTAGATTCAGTACCTTTGCAACCTACTGCCTGTTTTCCGAACTTCCCCTGATTTGCAAGAATAACTGATGCTGGAGAAATTAGAAGCCATCCGCGAGCGGCACGACGACGTGAACGAGCAGCTCATGCAGCCCGACGTGATGTCCGACCTCAAGCGCTACAAGGCCCTGAACAAAGAACTCAAGGACCTGGGCAAAATCGTGACCGAGTACCGCGCCTATCAGCAGGTGCTCAGCAACATCGAAAACGCCCGGCAGGTGATTTCGACCGAGAAAGACGAGGATTTTCGCGAAATGGCCAAGGCCGAGCTGGACGAGCTGGGCCCGGAGCAGGAGCGCCTGGAAACTGTCATCAAAGACCTGCTCATCCCCAAAGACCCCAACGACTCGAAGGACGTCATCATGGAAATCCGGGCCGGCGCCGGCGGCGACGAGGCGGCCATCTTCGCCGGCGACTTGCAGCGCATGTACATGCGCTTTGCCGAACGCAAAGGCCTGCGCATGGATTTGATTGACGCCACCGAAGGCACGGCCGGCGGCTACAAGGAAATCGTGCTCTCGCTCACCGGCGAGGACGTGTACGGCAAGCTCAAGTTCGAGAGCGGCGTGCACCGCGTGCAGCGCGTGCCAGCCACCGAAACCGCCGGCCGCATCCACACGTCGGTGGCCTCCGTGGTGGTGATGCCGGAGGCGGAGGAGCTGGACATCAACCTGGATATGAACGATATCCGTAAGGACCTGTTCATGTCGAGCGGCCCCGGCGGGCAGTCCGTAAACACGACGTATTCGGCCGTGCGCCTGACTCACATCCCGACGGGCCTCGTCGCGCAGTGCCAGGACCAGAAGTCGCAGCTCAAGAACTTCGACAAGGCGCTAGCCGTGCTGCGCTCGCGCATCTACGAAATCGAATTAGCCAAGAAGAACGAGATTGAGGGCGCCGCCCGCAAGAGCATGATTGGCGGCGGCGACCGCAGCGACAAAATCCGCACCTACAACTACCCGCAGGGCCGCGTCACCGACCACCGCATCGGCTACACGGTGTATAACCTGGCCTCGGTGATGGAAGGCAATATTGATGATTTTGTGGAGCAGCTGCGCATTGCCGAGAGCGCCGAGCGGCTCCGGGAAGGCGTCGTTTAGAAACGTGGCTAGTGCTCGTCTGAACGTCATGCTGAGCATGTGGCGCATCAAGCCAGGGACGAAGCATCTCGCGGGCAGCAGTAACCCAATCATCGTGAGCCATCGGTTAGTTACCCCCGCGAGATGCTTCGTCCCTGGCTTGATGCGCCACATGCTCAGCATGACCGCCTTTCATAATCTAAAAATGCGCTTTCTCCTGCCGCTGCTGCTCGTCAGCTTCGCGCTGCTTAGCCTGCTCAGCGGCTGCGAGCCGAAGGAAAACCTGCTCGGCGACACCGGCCAGCTGGAGTTCAAGGCGCCCTACCTCAACGGCAACTTCCTGGACTCCCGCGCCGACACCGTGCTCTTCGACACGGTGTTTACCCGCGTCGGCACCGTCACCAGGCGGCTGTGGGTGTATAACCGCAACGCCCGCGCCGTGCGCATCAGCCAGATTGCGCTGAGCGAGCCGGCTACGTCGGCTTACTCGCTCATTATCAATGGCGACGAGGTGCAAACTGCCGCCGGCCTGGAGCTGCGCGGCCAGGACAGCCTGCTGATTCTGGTGAAGGCCCGCCTGGGCGAAACCAGCGCCGACCGGCCCTTTCTGCTGACGGACGAACTGAAGTTCACTACCAACGGCAACGAGCAGACGGTCAAGCTAGTGGCCTACGGCCAGAATGCCTACTTCCACGCCAACGAAACCATCGGCTGCGACGAGGTATGGCGGGCCGACCGGCCGCACGTGCTCTTCGGCACGGCGCTGGTCGGGGCCGGCTGCACCTTGCGCATTTTGCCCGGCGCCCGCATCTACGCCCACGCCGGGGCCACCTTGCGCGTCAGGGGCACGCTGCTGGTGAACGAGCCCGCCGACTTCAGCCCTACCGACACCGTGAAGCTGACCGACCGCAACATCGTGCGCTTCGAGGGCGACCGCCGCGAGGCACCCTACGCGGACGTGCCCGGCCAGTGGCTGGGCATCGTGCTCGACGCTGAGAGCCGCGGCAGCCGTCTGCGCTACTGCGAAATCAAGAACTCGGTGTACGGCGTACTGCTGCTGAACCCCGAAAACCGCCAGCCCCAGCCCGACGTGACGTTGACCAACTGCGTGCTGCGCAACATCAGTGGCGCCAACGTGTCGGCGGCCAACCCGATTGCTTCCGCTGGGGCCGGTGTGTTCAGCCTCGCGGGCCGCGTAGCGGCGACTAACTGCTTGTTTACCAACTGTGGGCAGTTTGCCATCCTGGGCCTGGGCGGCACCACGTGCAGCCTCAACTTCTGCACCGTGGCCAACTACGCGCCCACCTCCAGCCGCGAGACGGAGTCGCTCACCTTCACCAACGAGCTGCTAGAGCGCCCCGATGGCACTACGCCGGTCGCGCCCTTCCAGCTCACCATCCGCAACTCCATCATCTGGGGCCCTACCCCCTCTGGCGGCGCCAAAGCCTTGGAAGACGAGTTGCTGCTGGTCAATGCCGACAAGTCGCCGCCGGTTATTGAGCGGACACTACTGCGCACCAAACTCTACGCCGCTGCCCCCGGCTCGCCCGCCAAGCCGAGCCTCGACAACAACGGCAACCTGCTGAACCAGGACCCCAAATTTCGGCGCAGCCCGGAGAACTACAGCGGTCTTGTGTTTGACTATGGTCTGGAAGCTACCTCGCCGGCCCGCGACCAGGGCCAGTATTCCCCCCAGGTTTCGCATGACTTGCTAAACGTGCCGCGCGACTTGCAAAAGCCCGATTTGGGCGCGTTTGAGCGGAAGGATTAGCTTCTAGCGCACCGTCGCCCTGGTCGCGTAGCGTAGCGTGTCAAATAAGACCAGCTTCTGGGTGCCATTCACGCCGTATTCGGTCAGCTGCCCGTTGAGCAGCTTCAGGCGCAGCTGCTTGTGAGTCGAGAACAGGGCATTTTTTTGCGTGATGCTGGCTTGAATCTCGGTGGGCTGCCCGCCTTCGCTGAGCACCAGCAACGACTCCACCGGCGCGTTATCGTGGCCGGGGCGGCGGGTATAGCGGCGTTGCTCGCCGTGGGGGGGGTAGGCGGCCGAGTCCACGGCGTAGGCCCCGCGCAGGGCGGCCTTGTTGATGTCGGCCTGGAAGAAAAGCTGTAACTCCTCGGCCCACTTCACGGCGGGCACGGTCGCGGTTTCGGGCGCGGCGCCGCGCACGCTCACCTGCTTCGTGACCGCCGCGCGCCGGGCCGTGAGCTGTTGAACCTGGCTTTTCAGCAGACCTTGCACGTCAAAATACAGCGGCTGGCGTTCTGCTTTTGCCACAGCCTCGGCCGGGCTGGTGTGGCTGGGGCCGCAGGCGGCCAGCAGTGAGCCGGCCAGCAGAATTTGGGATGCCGCACCGAAGAATCTAAAGCTGACCATACAGGAAGCGGCACCGAGCGTTAATTGAAGGAATAAGCAGCCCAGTCGGCGGGTGTCACGAGCCGCTGGCCGGGGCTACGTGGCCGGTGCTGCTACGATGGCGGCCCCAGCAGGTCCCACTTAGTGCCATAAAGGTCCTCAAACACCGCTACGGTTCCGTAGGCCTCGCGGCGGGGCTGCTCTAAAAAGCGCACGCCGCGGGCCTGCATGGCGTGGTAGTCCGCCCAGAAATCGGCGGTGTGCAGGAACAGCAACACGCGCCCGCCCGCCTGGTTTCCTACCTGTGCCGCCTGCGCCGGAGTGACAGCCTGGGCCAGCAGCAGCCGCGTCTGGCCAGCGCCCGGCGGGGCCAGCGTCACCCAGCGCCGGCCCGGCGCCAGCGCCACATCCTCTACCAGCCCGAACCGCAGCTGCTGGGTGTAGAAGGCCAGGGCCTCGTCGTAGTCGCGCACCAGCAGAGCGACGGCGCCGAGGTATTGGGGGGGTAGGGAAGTAGTCGGCTCCATCTGAAAAAACGCCTTACGCGGGGCGCAGCAGGCTCACGCCGGTCATGTCGGCGGGCTGGGGCAGGCCCATCAATTCTAACACCGTGGGCGCGATGTCGCCGAGCTTGCCATCGGCCAGCGTGCCCTGGTAGTCGGCGTCGGCCAGGATGCAGGGCACCAAGTTGGTGGTGTGGGCCGTGTTGGGCGAGCCGTCGGCGTTGCGCATAAACTCGGCGTTGCCGTGGTCGGCGATGATAATGCAGGCGTAGCCCGCGCTCAGGGCCGCTTCCACTACGGCGCGGTTGCAGGCATCGGCGGTTTCGACGGCCTTCACCACGGCCTCAAACACGCCGGTGTGGCCCACCATATCGGGGTTAGCGAAGTTGAGCACCACGAAATCAGCCGCTTGAGCTTGCAGCTCCGGCACGAGCGCGTCGCGCAAATCAGCGGCGCTCATTTCCGGCTGCAAGTCGTAGGTTGCCACCTTGGGCGAGGGGCAGAGGATGCGCCGCTCGCCCTCAAACACCGTTTCGCGCCCGCCCGAAAAAAAGAACGTCACGTGCGGGTACTTCTCGGTTTCGGCAATGCGAATCTGGGTTTTGCCGTTGGCCGCCAGCACCTGCCCGAGCGTATTGTCGAGGTTGTCTTTTTCAAAAACCGGCGTCACGCCCACAAACGTGTCGTCGTAGTTGGTCAGGGTCAGGTATTGCAAGTTCAGGTGCTGCATCTGAAAGGCCGGCATGTCCTGCTGGGTGAGCACCTCCGTGATTTCCCTACCCCGGTCGGTGCGGAAGTTAAAGCAAATCACCACGTCGCCGTCCTGAATGGTCGCCAGCGGCTGCCCGTCGGCGCCAGTCTTGACGATGGGCTTGAGAAACTCGTCCGTCACGCCTGCTTTATATTGCTCCTGAATGCTTTGAATCAGGTTTTGCGAGGCCGTGCCCTGGCCGTGCGCCAGCAGGTCGTAGGCCAGCTTCACCCGCTCCCAGCGCTGGTCGCGGTCCATAGCGTAGTAGCGGCCCACCACGGAGGCGATTTTGCCGCCGCTGCGCTCCAGGTGCTGCTCCAAATCGTTGATGTAGCGCACACCGCTCTTGGGGTCGGTGTCGCGGCCATCGGTGAAGGCATGGATAAACAGACGGTGTACCTCGGCATCGTGGGCCAGCGTGCAGAGCGCCTTCACGTGGTCGATGTGCGAGTGCACGCCGCCGTCGGAGAGCAAGCCAATCAGGTGCAGCGGCTTGTTGTGGTCGCGGGCATAGGCAAAGGCTTTCACCAAAGCCGGCATCTGCCCAAGCTTGCGCTCCCGGATGGCTTTGCCGATGCGCACCAGTTCCTGGTTCACGACCCGGCCGGCGCCGATGTTCATGTGGCCGACCTCGGAGTTGCCCATCTGCCCCTCGGGCAAACCTACGGCCTCGCCCGATGCCTGCAGCCGGCTGTGCGGAAAACGTTGCAGCAGCTCGTGGTAGAAGGGCGTGCGCGCCTGGTCAACTGCCGAAACTCCCGGATTCTGAGCTAGTCCCCAGCCATCAAGAATGACCAGCAGTACCTGTTTGTTCATAGGGCAAAGATAACCGCGCGAGGCCGAACAAGCCGTTTTCGGACCGGCTTATTTGCCCCGCCTACCCCCCTTGCCGGGCTTGACGCTGCACCAAGGGGTAGGGACCGGCCGGGCCCTCGAACCGGGCCCGGCCGAACCAGCGCCGGAATTCTGACCGACAAGCGCGCCAGGTGTTAAAAATGAATACTGCTAAAAATTATAAGTTAATGACTATGACAAAAAACAAATAGTACTAAATTATCTGTTCATGCGACAAATTGGTGGTTAAACTGGTTTGGCTGCTGATTCATCATTCAATAGCTCCCAATTCACCTAAGATTCGTCCTCCTGGCACAATTTTAGCGTAACAGGCTTGCGCATGGCGCACTTTTCCCCTTTTCATGAAACGTTTTCTTCTGCGGACGCTGCTCCTGGCCTGGTTTGGCCTGCTGGCCGGCAATGCCGGCTTCGCGCAGTCCCCCGACAACACGGCGCCCATCGGCGCGGCCCTGCGCAACGGCTCCTCGCGCGAGCTGGCCCAGTACCTGGCCCCGGCCGTCGAGGTGCTCTTCGATGGCGACAGCAAGAGCTACAGCGCCACGCAGGCCGAGCTGGTCGTGCGCGACTTTTTCAGCAAGTCGCCGCCCAGCAGCTTCGAGTTTATTCACCAGGGCTCCAGCCGCGAGGGCATTCAGTACGCGATGGGGCGCTACACCAGCCGCGGCGTCAGCTACCGGGTCTACATCAAGCTGCAACCCGGCAAGGCCACGCCCATGATTGACACGCTGGACTTCACGAAAGAATAAACCAAGCCTACCGACTCGCTACTAGTAAGTGGTCCTTCCCAGCCGGGAAGGACCGCTTTTTTATGCCCGGCTAATTAGCCGTAATTTTGCCGGGTGCAACTCCCTCCCGCTCCCTACCTCACCCCCGACGCGCTAACCACCTTTATTCGCACGGCCCTGGCCGAAGATGTGGGCGACGGCGACCATTCGGCGCTGGCCGCCATTCCGGCCGCGGCCCGCAACCGCGCGCATCTCTTAGTAAAGGATGAGGGCCTGCTGGCGGGCGTAGCCCTGGCGCCCCTCATCTTCCGGGAAGTAGACCCGCAGCTCACGCTCGCTATCCAGCTCACCGACGGCACGCCCGTGCGGCCCGGCGACGTGGCCTTCACCGTCGAAGGGCCCGCCCGCAGCATTCTCACCGCCGAGCGGCTCGTGCTCAACTGTATGCAGCGCATGAGCGGCATCGCCACCCACACGGCCCACCTTACCAGCCTGCTGGCCGGTACCAAAGCCCGTCTGCTCGATACACGCAAGACGACGCCTAATTTCCGCCTCTGCGAGAAGTGGGCCGTGCTCATCGGCGGCGGCGTCAACCACCGCTACGGGCTCTTCGACATGATTATTCTCAAGGATAACCATGTCGATTACGCCGGCGGCATCGCCCAGGCCATTGCGGCCACCAAGAACTACCTGGCCGACACCGGCCGGCAATTGCCCATCGAGGTGGAGACGCGCACGCTGGCCGAAGTGCAGCAGGTGCTCGATGCCGGCGGCGCCGACCGCATCATGCTCGACAACATGCGCCCCGCTCAGCTGCGCGAGGCGGTGGCCCTGGTGGCCGGCCGCGTGCCGCTGGAGGCCAGCGGCGGCATTACCGAAGAAACCATCGCTGAGGTGGCCCAAACGGGAGTTGATTTTATCTCCGTCGGCGCCCTCACGCATTCCATCAAAAGTCTGGATTTGAGCTTGAAAGCCTTTTAACTGTCTGTCATGCTGACGGAAGAAGCACCTTATCACGGCTGCTTTCGTCAGGTATTACAAATCCCTGGGGCGCGGACGTGATAAGGTCCTTCGCAAGCTCAGGATGACCTATCAACCCGTGAACCAACCCCCCAACCAACGTGGTGGCGGCTACCGCCAGCAGCAGCCAGCCTCGCCGCTGGCCATCCGCACCAAGAAATATCAGTTCGACACCAACACCTATACCCGGCTGGCGATGGGCCAGGTGTGGCGCCAGGAATGGTGGTATGCCTTGGTGCCGTTTGCGCTGGGCCTGCTGCCGGCCCTGTTCATCCATTCGTGGTGGTGGCTGGCGCTGGCCGTGGTGCTCACCATTCTCTACGTGCTGCTGCGCTCGGCGCAGGTGACGGGCGTCACCCAAATGGAGCAGAGCAAGCCGCTGTTTGAGCGCATGAGCTACGAGATGGACCCGAAGCAGCTTGTGTTGCGGCAGTCCGACACCAAAGCTATGGGCCTGACCTGGGACACTATCGCCCGCGCCCGCCGCGACCCCGACGCCTATTTACTGTATCTCAAACCCGGCCCGGCGCCGGCCGGCCTTGCGCCGTGGCGACTGTGGCTGGCCCGCACCTTCGACGTGCCCGTGTTTCTGCACCTGCCGCTGCGCATCTTCAACTCACCCAACGACTTGAAGCTGTTTGAGTCCTTGCTGCGCCGCAAAAACCTGCTCCCCGAAGCTACTGTCAAAGCTCCGGCGGCGTAGCGTGCCAACAATCCTTCTGCCCGGTCTGGCGCTGAAACCCTGTGGCTTCCAAATGAGTCCTGGCTTCCGGCGAACAGCTACTATTCCCTACCCCCCTCCTCAGACATCAACCCTCCCCATATGAAGCTCCTCCTCAACTCCCTACCCCTGGCCGCCGCCGTGCTGGCCCTGAATGCTTGCAGCTCCGAACCTTCGGACTGGCGCCCCGACAAGAAAGTGTCGCTGGACATGGTGGCGCCCGGCACCCGCATCAGCGACAACTTCGACCAGAAAACGGTTTACGCGCCCAACCAGGCCAAGGGCGCGGCCATCACCAAGCCCATCAACTCAGGCGCGGCAGGCGTCGACCGGCGCCCGGCCCCCAGCGCCGAGGCCTCGATGAGCGCCAACTCCGAGCAGTCGATGCGCAGCAAGAGCAAGACCGACCAAGCCGAGATAAAGGCCAAGCCGGGTCAGGAAGACACCTCCCGCCGCGGCAATATGATTCAGCGCTAGGCGGGCTGTCTGTCCGGCGGAAATTACGAGCCTCAGCAGCTTAACCAAGCAATTTCTAATCAGTATGAAACAAGGTTGCAAAACGTTTTGCAACCTTGTTTCATACTATATGGTATGCCTTTTCCCCAGCCGAAACGGTAGGGAAGGCGGACCAGTCATTCGTTAAGAAAAGTACCCGCCATGCTGCTGGCCATTTTTATTTTGTTCGGCACGGTGCTGGGCGCGGGGTGGGCGGCGGGGCGGGTGCCGGTGGCGCGGGGCGGGCGCTGGCTCAAGCCGCTGCTGGCCTTCAGCGGCGCGTATCTTTTTACGCTCACCGTCACGCACTTGCTGCCCGAAGCCTGGCAGCTGCTGCCGGGGCAGCCGCAGCAAGTGGGCTACTGGGTGCTGGCGGGCTTTTTCGGGCAGCTGGTGCTGGAGGTTTTCTCGCAGGGCGTCGAGCACGGCCACGTGCATGTGCCCGCCGAGATGAAGCCCGGCGCCGTGCGGGTGCCCTACGCGCTGCTGGCGGCTCTGGTGCTGCACTCGTTTCTGGAAGGCAGCATTCTGGTGCGCAACCCGGCGGCGGGCACGGTGAGCCAGAATTTTTACGCCATTGTGGTGGGCGTGGCCCTGCACCACATGCCGGCCGCGTTTGCGCTAGGCACGCTGCTGCGGCTGCGGCTGGGCAGCTTCACCAAGGTGTGGCCGTGGCTGGTCTTGTTTGCGCTGGCCTCGCCGGTCGGCATTCTTATCAGCAACTACGTGGTGCTGGCCGAGCTGCTGCGCGGCGGCCTCTACGCGGCGCTGCTGGGGCTGGTGGCGGGCAACTTCCTGCACGTCTCGACCACCATTCTCTTCGAAACCAGCCCCGAGCACCGCCTCAACTGGGCCAAGCTAGCGGCCACGCTCGGCGGCCTGCTGCTGGCGCTGGGGGTAGGCGAGTGACGCTGCGTGTCAATGAGGAATGAAGAATGAGGAATTGCCGCAGTAGCAGTTCCTCATTCTTCATTCAGCAAGGGTCCGCCGTGCAGGAACTGCTCCAGTTGGCGGGCGCGGGCGGTTTGGCGGCTTAGCTCGGCTTGCAGGTGCAGCAGGCGCCGGCGCATGGCCACGATGATGTCGATGCCTTCTTTGTTGATGCCCAGCTCGTGGTGCAGGCGGGCCAGGCGGGGCAGCAGCTCGTCGGCTTCGTCGTCCAGCTCCAGGGCGGCTTCGGCGGGCGCGGGGGCGGGGCGCAGCAGGCCCACCTCCACAAACTCGTGCAGCTCGGCGGTGCTCAGGCCGTAGCGCGTGCGGCACTCCTGGTAGGTCAGAATCAGCATGGCGAAAAGCGAACAGCTAAGAAGGTTGGAAACGAACAGGGGGGTAGGGAATTCGCTCAGGCGGCCTCCGGGCGCAGGACGGCGAGCTGGCGCAGTAGGTCTTTCTCCTGGTCGGTGAGGTGCTGGGGCAGCTCAATGCTGAGGCGCAGATACAAGTCGCCGTGCCCGGCCTGCTTATAGGCCGGAAAGCCTTTGCCACGCAGCCGCAGGCGGGTGCCGTTGGCAGTTTCGGGCTTGATTTTGATTTTCACTGGCCCGCCGAGCGTGTCCACGGTTTGCTCGCCGCCGAGCAAGGCCCGGTAGAGCGGCACGGGCACGTCCTGGGTGAGGTCGTCGCCGGTGCGAGCGTAGCGCGGGTCGGGCGCGAGGCGGAAGGTGATGAGCAGCGCGCCGTTGGGCCCGCCGTGGCGGCCGGGGCCGCCCTGGTCGCGCAGGCGAATGGTCTGCCCGTCGGCCACGCCCGGCGCGATGGTCAGGCGCAGGTTTCGGCCGTTCACCGTGATGGTGCGCGGCCCGCCGTGGTAGGCTTCTTCGAGCGTTAACTCTAATTCAGCCTGGTAGTCCGGGCCGGCGCCGGGCCGGGTGCTCCGGCCCGCGCCGCCGGGGCCGCCCATATTGCCGAAGAGGGAGCCGAAAAAGTCGGAAAAGTCGGCCCCCTCGCCGCCAAAGCCCTCGAAGTCGCCCTGACCCTGGCCTTGGCTGTACTGGCTCCAGTCGAAGCCACCCGCGCCGCCGGCCGGGCCGGGCCCGCCGCTGGCACCCGCGCCGGCCTGCTGGTAGCGCTGCCAGTCGGCGCCAAACTGGTCGTACTTCTGGCGCTTGTCGGGGTCGGAGAGCACCTCGTGGGCCTCGTTGGCTTCCTTGAACTTGCGCTCGGCGTCCGGGTCGTTGGGGTTCACGTCCGGGTGATACTGGCGGGCCAGCTTGCGGTAGGCCTTCTTGATTTGCTCGGTGGTGGCCGTTTTGGCCACGCCCAGGGTCTGGTAGTAGTCTTTGTAGTCCACTTTCAGCCGGCGTTAAGCCTGAAGATGAGAAGAGAAAGGGCCGCTACGCGGCCAAAATGACGTTTAAGAAAGGGATAGAACGCAGGCCACCGGTCAAATGTTAGCCCGCAACCGGCGCGGGGCGCGGCGGGCTGGCTTGGCCCTTAATTTGTTTTATCACAGAATAACGTGCACTGCCCGGCGTTTGCCCAAGCAAAATCGGGGGGCACTGATTGTCGTTCAGATGGTTTTCAGCCCTCCGCTCCATTTCTAAATAGCTTATGAAAAATCTACTGCGAGTCGTGGCCGCCGGCCTGCTGCTGGCCATCGGCAGCCTTAGCGCCCAAGCCCAAAACAAGCTGCCCCCGCGCAAAGCGGCTACGCCCCGGCCGCGCACGGCTATGCGGCCCGGCGCCGCTACCATGAAAGATGGCGTCGTGATGAAGGAAGGCAAAATCATGCTCACCGAGCTGGGCCAGACCAACCCGCTCGCGGCCGACAAAACGCTGGTCAACGGCACCAAAATCAGCGCTACCGGCCTTATCACCACGCCCGACGGGGCCACCACTCAGCTCCAGGAAGGCGACCAGATGTCGCTCTCGGGTCGCGTGACCACCAAAGCCGCGGTGGCCGAGCAGGATAGTCTGCGCAAGCTGCTGGAGTTCGACACCAAGATGAAGACCATGACCAAGCAGCAGAAGGCGCGCCTCAAGGCCAAGGAAAAAGCCGATGAGGAAAAAGCCAAGCGCCTGGCCAAGCGCGACAAAGCCAAGGGCAAGCGTTAGGCGTCTGTTATGCACTCTTTGGCGAGCTGAGACGGTTTTTTCGAGCAGTTTGGTCTACTGGATTTGACCCATCGGTCCAATGGGGCTGAGTAAGTGCCGTAGCGGGCTTCTTTTGACCTTGGTTATTTTCAGCTATCTGCCAAAACGCGCCCAAGTGCATAACAGGCGCTAGGCGTCTGGCGGTGCTCCGCCACAGATTAAGCTGGCTTACGGGAATGCGTCAGCCCACGGGGCCGTCCGGCAAGCAGCCGGGCGGCCCCGTTTGTTACTTAAAGGGCCCGGTGGCTCCGGGCGCGGTGTAGTCGGCCAGTACGGCCAAGCCTTCGGCATCGTCGTGGGCCTCGACCACCTCATCGAGCACAAACTGGATTTCGGCATCGGTCCAGCCCTGCGCGTCGGCGGCCTTCACGAATAGGTCGAGGGCGGCGAAACGGCCGGCCTGGGGCGGCAGCGCCCACTGCACTTTCTTGCGGATTCTCATGCCCGCAAAAGTAAGCCGGCCAGTTCCCTACCCCCTTGCTCGGGCGCAAACCGGGCCAGGCCCACCTAGCGGCGGCCCTCAGCCTTCGCGGCGGGCGCCGCCCGCAGCACGCGCAGCTGCACCGGCACCACGCCCGCGTCCACGAGGTCGAGCTTGCGGGCGGCCTTGCGCGAGACGTCCACGATGCGGCCCGGCACGTGCGGCCCGCGGTCATTCACCGTCACCTTCACCGAGCGGCCGTTGCGCACGTTGGTCACGCGGATGCGGGTGCCGAAGGGCAGCGTGTTGTGGGCGGCCGTCATCTTGCCCGGCCGGTAGGGCGGACCGCTGGCCGTGGCCCGGCCCGCAAACTTGTCGGCGTAATAAGAGCCTTTGCCGCTCTGGGTGAAGGCGTTGCGGCTGCCGCCGCAGGAAGCGGCTAGCAGCAGGAGCGCCAGTAGGCTCAGGGCGCCGGCCGGGCGGCGCATCAGCGGCGGGAGGGGGGGTAGGGTCACTTCTTTTTGCTTAGAGCGGGCACGCGCAGCGCCAGCAGCGCCTGGTAGTTGCCCTGAAAAACGTTGAAATCGACGGTGCCGCGGATGCCGGGCACGTAAGACTCATCGGAGTGCTGCCAGATTATCCACTTCGAGGGGGGTAGGGCGGGCTTATCAACCTCATAATGAGCTAGCCATAATGGATAGTCATCGAAGTGGCCGGCCAGGTAGCGGCGGTAGAAGCTGTGGTTGGAATACAGGATGGGCCGCACGCCGTAGTGCGCCTCGACCAAGCGCAGCCAGCGGGTCACTTCGCGGCGCATCCGGGCCACGTCGTGGAAGTGGGGCGCCTCCACGTCGAGCACTGGCGGCAGGTCGCCCGCGGCCAGCGGCACGGTGCGCACAAACAAATCGGCTTGGCGCTGCCCGTCGCGGTTGGGCTGGAAGTAGTGGTAAGCGCCGCAGCTGATGCCGGCTGCCCGCGCCCCGCGCCAGTTGCGGGCAAAGCGCGCATCGCGCAGCGTGCCGCCCTCGCTGGCCTTGATGAAGGCGAAGCGCACGCCGTGGCGGGCCACCTCGGGCCAGTCGATGCGGCCCTGGTAGGCCGACACGTCGATGCCGTGCACCGAGTAGCCGCCGAGCAGCGGCGTCTGCTCGCGGCCCGTCAGGCGGCCCTGCGTGAAGGTGGCCCAGGCCCGGCGGGCGTAGCGGTTGAGCTGACGCTGGTAGCGCCAGTAGCCAGCCGCGCCCAGCAGCAGGCCCAGCACCAGCGCCCGCAGCAAGGCCCGCCGCCACCAGAGCCACCGCCCGCGCGGCGGGTCCGGCCGGCGGGCCGAGATAGGAGCGGGGCGCAGACGTTTGGAGGAAGGAGACATAAGCGGGCCGGTCAAATTTAACGGCTGCGGCCCGGCGAATCGTGTCCGCGCCGGTCCGCTTATTTCGGTAGCACTGCCGAACTTCGCCCGGACGGCGGCCCTCACCGCTCCCTACCCCCCGCTCTGCGCCCAGCCTGCCATGCCCACTGTCCCGCATTCCGACGAAGCTCGCGACGAATCCGGCCACCTGCTTCGGGAGCTGCACGGCGTCACGCTAAGCCAGATTCTCGATTACCTCGTGGCCGCCTACGGCTGGGCCGGACTGGATGAGCGCATCCGCATCAACTGCTTTTCGGTTAATCCGAGCGTCAATTCCAGCCTGAAATTCCTGCGGCGCACGTCCTGGGCGCGGGCCAAAGTCGAGGAATTGTACATCGAGACGCGCACCAGAGATTTAGCTCCAAAAAATGGCCGAGTTCGTTGAAAAAGCGCCGCCCGGCAGCCGCTGGCTGGGTTTCGCTGCGTTTGTAGCCTTCGAGACGGGAGCCTATTTTCTGCTGGCTTTCCTGACCTCCGGCCTGGGCGAACCCGACCAGATGCAACCCGAAAACACCATCGTCAGCAACTGGGTCAAGACCATGACCTTCTTTGTGGGGCACTTGGTCTTGGTGGTCGCGGCGGTGCTCGTGCTCAGCAACCGCCTGCCGCGGCGCTACCGCGGGCAGGTGATGGGTTGGTTTTACCTGGCGGTACTGATGAGCTTTGGGCTGCTGATTCCGCTGTTCTGGTAAGAAAACGCGATGTGAAACGCCGCTTCGCGTAACAAAAGGACAATGAAAAAGCCACTGCCTGGGGGCAGTGGCTTAAGCTAAAAGATACGGACAGGGCGAAAAAGCTGCCGGTCGGCCCCGGCGTTATCAGGAAGGTAAGCGGTGCCGGTCGGTCCCGGCGATATAAAAACAGACCAGCTTGGAGGGCGCGGCGGCGCGCTTAGGCGCGGCGGATATCAATCTCGCGCTGCTCGTTGGTCGTGTCTTTGTAGGGAATGCGGATGCGCAGCTCGCGGCCTTCGTGCACGGCATCGATGCGGGTCAAATCCAGGTTGCTGGGCAAGTCGAGGGTCTGCACGAAGAGCGGGGCGGCAAGCTGGTCGTCGGGCTGGTGGCGGTACTCGCCGTACACGGTCAGGCGCTGGTCGTTGAGCACTACGTGGAAGCTTTCGGGCGCCACGCTGGCGGCGGCCACGCGCAGCACCACGCCCTTGGGGCGCTTGTCAAGGCGCAGCTGGGCCTGGGCCACGCCGCCACCGATGGTGTTGAGCAAATCAAGCTGCGGGGCGATGTTGCGGATAAATTCGGGGCTGATAAGTTTCATGGCGGAGGAGCCGGAAAGTAGCGGCTTCGGACCCACTTAATCAAACCCTGTACCAAATAAAACGGCTGCTTAACTACACTGATTATCAGCTAAATTACCTGTCAAAAATGGTATGCATGTAGCCATTTCGGACAGGGTGTCAAAAACTCCGATTTCAGCTGGTTTTAACCTGCCATTCTGCCAACAAACCCGGCGGTGCGGCTTCTCAAAACCGGCTCGTGACGCCGAAGTGAATCTTGCCCTTGGCCACGTCAAAGCTTTGCTGTTTGGCCCGGCCCACGGAGTACACGAACTGAAACACGCCCGCCGCCGTGCGGAAGCTGATGCCCGCCCCCAGGCCGGTGGGCTGGTCGGCCCGCGGCGCGTTGCGGATGGTTTCGTTGCGGAAATACGCCTGGTCGGCGAAGAGAAAGACGTAGGAGTCCGACCCCGTGAACTGCCGGAATTCGGCCGTGCCCACGCCGTAGGAGCTGGCGTAATACTGGTTTTCCGAGAAGCCGCGCAGCGAGTTGAGGCCGCCGAGCCGGAACAAGTCGTTCTGAAACAGGCGCGCGTTGAGCAGGCCCTCGCCGCGCACGCGCAAGAGCAGCACGCCCTGGCGGCCGGCACGGAAATAGTGCTCGGCGCGGGCGCCGAAGCTGATTTGGGTGCTGCGCAGGGGTAGGCGCCGGTAGAGCGTGTCGTTGAGGTCGGCGTTGCGGCGGATGGTTTTGCTGCCCACGGCGGCCTGCCCGCTGACCAGCGTGCCCCGGCGCGGGAAATACAGGTCGTCGAGGTTGTTGCGGGCGTAGCCCAGGCCGTAGGCGCCGTAGCGCGAGTCGATGTTTTCGGGCAGGCTAGTGCGGGCGCGGTTCGTGGCCGAGTCAGCCAGCAGGCGCGAGCTGCGCTGCTCGGTGAAGAACGTAAGGCGTCCGGCGCGGGCGGTGGGGTAGGAAACTTCCAGCCGCGGGCGCAGCGTGAGGAAGTCACCGGTCTGGCGGTAGAGGTTGAGCGTGGCGCCGACTTCGAGCGGCGAGCCGAAGAAGTTGGGGTGCACGTACTGCGCATCAAGCAACTGCGACTTGGCGTCGGTCTTGCGCCACTGCACGCCGGCCTGCTTGCCGCCGCCCTTGAGGTTGCGCAGATTAATGGTAGCCTCCCCGGTAATCTGCACGCCCGATTTATTGCTGTTCGTGCCGCCGCCCGTGTTGGGCACCACGCCCACGATGGCGTCGAACTGGTTCGCCGGCCGGTCATCAATCAGAAAATACACCCTGGCCTGCCCCCGCGCAAAGCGCACTTCGGGCTCGGCGCGTAGGCGCAGGTAGGGCAGCTGGCGCAGGAGCTGCGCCGCCGCGGCCACCCGCTGCTGACTGTAGGGCTGATTGGGAAAAATCTGCAAATATTTGGTCAGAAAGCGCTTTTTAGTTTTTGTATTGCCCACCACTTGAATCGAGTCAAATGTCACGGCGCGGCCCCGGCGCAACACCACGCGCCCGCTGATGTCGGCCCCGCGCAAGGCCACCGAATCCAGCCCGACGGTGGCAAACGGAAAGCCCTGGTTTTCGGCCTCGGTGAGAATGCGCTCCTGCAACCTCGCCCAGTCGGCGGGCTGGAAGGGCTTATTCTGAAAAAACCGCTCCCGGTAGCCGGCGCGCGTGAGCAGGCCGTCGCCGAGGTTGCCGTTGCGCAGCCGCGCCCAGCGGAATTTCTCGCCCACGTACAGCCGCACGCGCAGCGTGTCGCGCCCGGCCCAGCGCAGCTCGTCGGCCGAGGCCGTCAGGTAGGCGTCGCCTTGCAGGGCCAGCACCAGCGCCCGCACCTCGCGCAGCGCGCCGAGCGAATCGGGCAGCATGGTTTGGTACTTGTAGCGCTT
Source organism: uncultured Hymenobacter sp. (assembly GCF_964243305.1). Taxonomy (GTDB): domain Bacteria; phylum Bacteroidota; class Bacteroidia; order Cytophagales; family Hymenobacteraceae; genus Hymenobacter. The sequence goes on along the minus strand of NZ_CAXTEF010000025.1, from coordinate 22,586 downwards.
GAGGATGAGTTGGTCGGCGGCTTCGGTTTGCAAACGCAGCACCCGCGGGCGGCGCAGCGCGGCCGGGGCCGGGGGCGGCGGGTTTGCCGGCGCCGGGGGGGGTAGGGGCGGCGAGGCCAGGCTTGGCTGGCTGGGAACGCCGGAGCTGAGCGCGGGTGTTTGAGCGGCGCCGGGCCGACTGATTAGCAGCAAAAACCAGAGCAGGCAGGCGGTGCGGCGGGCGTACATTCGGGAAGGCAAACGCGAAACGGGCGGTTTAATTTCCAGCTAACGAACCTGAACGTCATGCAGAGCGCAGCGAAGCATCTCGCGTGCAGCAGTAATTAAGCTTAACTACACGATTTAATTACTTCCCCAAGCGAGATGCTTCGCTGCGCTCTGCATGACCATCTTCTATAACCGCCTTTCGCGCTGTTTTCGAGCTGCAAGCTACATTCCCTACCCCCCTGTCCGTGCCCGGCCTCTACCTCCACATCCCCTTTTGCAAGCAGGCCTGCTACTACTGCGACTTTCACTTCAGCACCGCGCTGGGCCTGAAAAGCCGGGTCGTGCAGGCCATCGTCCGGGAGTTGGAACTGCGCGCCGACTACCTGGGGCCCGGCGCCACGCTTGACACGATATACTTCGGTGGCGGCACGCCCTCACTGCTGAGCGAAGCGGAGCTAAGCCAGCTTTTTGAGGCTATCGGGCGGCATTTTCAAATAAGCCCGCAGGCCGAAATTACCCTCGAAGCCAACCCTGACGACCTGACGCCCGCCGCCGTAGCCGCACTGGCGCAGTCGCCCGTCAACCGGCTCAGCATCGGCCTGCAAAGCTTCCACGAGCCGCATCTGCGCCTGATGAACCGGGCGCACTCGGCTCAGGACTCCACAGCGGCGGTGCGGCGGGCGCAGGCGGCGGGTTTCGAGAACATCTCGATTGACTTGATTTACGGCGTGCCCGCGCCCGACCACGGCCACGCCATCTGGCAGGCTGATTTGGCGGCGGCGTTTGCGCTGGAAGTGCCGCACGTCTCGGCCTACGCCTTGACTATTGAGCCCAACACCGCCTTCGGGCGGCGCCAGCTCAAAGGCACTTTCCTACCCCCCCCGGATGAGTTCGTGGCCGAACAGTTTGAAATCCTGTTACTAGAAATGCGTGCCCACGGCTTCGAGCAGTACGAAATCAGCAACTTCTGCCGGCCGGGTCGGGAGTCGCGCCATAATTCCAGCTACTGGGCCGGCGTGCCTTACCTCGGCCTGGGGCCCAGCGCGCACTCGTTCAACGGCCCCAGCCGGCAGTTCACGGTGGCCAACAATCACCAGTACGCCACGGCCATCCTGGACGAGGGCCGGGTGCCCGCCATGACCGAAGTTCTGACGCCCGCCGACCAGGCCAACGAGTACCTGCTGACCAGCCTGCGCACCGCCCGCGGCTGCGACCTGCGTCACCTGCGCGAGCACCTGGGCGTGGATTTGCGGCAGGAGCAGGCGCCGTACCTGGCCCGCCTGCAAGCCAGCGGCCGGGCCACCGTCTCGGCCGACGAGGTGTTGCGCCTCACTGACACGGGCAAGCTGCTGGCCGACCAGATTACGCTGGATTTATTCGGGGCCGCCGCGACGGCCGAAGTGCCGTAGCAGCCGGCACGGCGGTAGAAACCGCTAATCTTGTAGCTTGCGCCCGCTCGCCCACCGGCGTTGGCCGCCACTTTGCGCTGCCCGCCGTCTATTCTGCTCCTTATGAAGCTGCTCAGTGACGCCCTCGCCGACGACGCCGATTTTTTCGTCGAGCAAGTTCAAATCACGGCCATCGTCTTTGATAATACCGACGACGTAACGGTCTGGGCCACCACGTTTTTCGACCAGGCGCCGCACTTCTTTCACCTCGGCCTGCCCTTCGCCGCCCTCGACACGCTCTTACGCGTGGCCGACGACGAGCGCGCCGAAGCCCTGCAGGAGGAAGTAGCCGACGCCCTGGCCACCACCGAAGAGTGGCCCTGCCTGCTCGAGTACACCACCGAAGAGCGCCCACCCGTGCCGCTGCCCGCCGTGGCCCTCAAGCTGGCCGTCACCTACCCCGCCGATGAGGACGAAGAAGGCGCCGACGACCCCATGCCGCACAATGTGTTTTACCTGGAAGGGGTGTTTGTGAAAGTCGATTAGGGGTGAAGCTCTACCTCATTCCCGGCCTCGGCGCCGACGGGCGCCTGTTTGCCCCGCTGCTGCCGCGCTTGCCCGCCACGGTGCGCCCGCAGGTGCTGGAGTGGCTGCCACCCGCTGCCCCCGCTGAGTCGCTGGCCAGCTACGCCGCCCGGCTGGCCGCGCCTATTCTGCCGAACGAAACTTGCTGGGTGGCGGGCGTTTCGTTCGGCGGGATCGTGGCGCTAGAGATTGGGCGGCTGCGCCCGCGGGCGCGCATCATTCAGATTTCCAGCCTTTCAGCGGCCGAACTGCTGCCTTTGCAACTGCGACTGCTGCGGCGCCTACGTTTGACGCCCCTGGCCTCGCCGCGACTGTTGAATTGGTTTCCGGGGGTAGGGAACTGGTTTTTCGGTATTCAGGATATTGAGATGGCAAAGCTGCTGCGCTCGTTCATGCGCCAGTTGGATGGCCGCTACCTGCGCTGGTCGCTTCAGGCGCTGCTGCACTGGGACAGCCGCGGCGTGGGCCCGGCCGTTACGCTGCACGGCACCCGCGACCGGGTTTTCCCGCTTGGCCGTCGCCAAGTTGATTATCAGATTCCCGGCGGCCCGCACTTCATGGTCTATACCCACGCTGAGGAAGTAGGTGCTGCTTTAGCTGAAATCCTGACCGCCGCCCATGCAAGCTAGCCTCACCCACGCCGGCCGCACCTACGCCTTCGACCCCACCCGGCCGCTCGACATTTCCCTACCCCTCGCCGCTGGCCTGAAGGGGCAGCCCAATTGCTTCTGGGCCGAGCCCGTCGAGGTCGAAACCATCCGGGTGGGCGATTTTGTGGGCAGCGTGGCCCTGGGCGGCAGCACCAACTACCAGCGCGTGCACCTCACGCCCCACGGCAACGGCACCCACACCGAATGCTACGGCCACCTCTCGCCCGACCCCGCTGCCACGCTGGATAAGTGCCTGACGCAGTTCCTGTTCGTGGCGCAGCTGCTGAGCGTCGCGCCGCGGGCGCAGGAGAATGGTGACCTGGTGGTGCTGCTGGCCGATGTGCAAGCCGCGCTGGCGTCGACCGCGGCTTTCCCTACCCCCCCTTCCAGCGCGGAGGGGGGTAGGGAAAGCCTGCTCCCGCCCGCCCTCATCCTGCGCACGCTGCCCAACGACGAGGCCAAGCGCGCGCGCCACTACTCCGGCACCAACCCGCCCTATCTGGAGCCCGCGCTGGCCGAATTCCTGGTGGAAAGCCACGTGCAGCACCTGCTGCTCGACCTGCCCAGTGTGGACCGCGAACAAGACGGCGGCCAGCTGCTGGCCCACCACGCCTTCTGGCGCTACCCAGCCGCGCCGCGCCGCGGAGCCACTATCACGGAGCTGATTTTCGTGCCCGACGCCATCCCTGATGGCCTTTACCTGCTCAACCTGCAAGTCACCAGCCTCGTGCTCGACGCCAGCCCCAGCAAGCCGGTGCTCTATGCGTTGCGGGAAGCTTAGAAAGCCAGATGCCGTGCAACCAGCCAGCCACTGCGAGGCCTCTCTGAGGCATTCCAGCTATAATTCATTTTATGCGTCTCCGCTTTTTTAGTGCGTTGCCGGCTCTGCTCCTGTTGCCGCAAGCGCTAGCCGCGCAAACGGCGCCCACCCCGCTCGATTCGGCTGCCCCGCGCCGCTGGCTGCTCAAAGCGGGCCTCTCGCCCGGCCGCCTGCTGCCGCAAACCGGCTCCAATGGCTTTCAAGCACGTATTTCGCCTTCTATTGGGCTGGAGTATCAGCTTTCGCCCCGGTTCACGCTATCCGGTCAGGCTGAGGCTGACTTTACATTCCCCCGGCGCTCATACTACCTTCCTTACTATCAGCGAGTTCGCCAGTCTTTGGTGCCTGCCGCCGAAGCGGGGCTGATGCTGCGCTACTACTACAACCAGGCTGGCCGCGCCCGGCACAACCGCGCGCACGGCCCGTTTGTCGGCAACTACCTGGCCTTGGGTACAAGTACGGAAGCAAGAGAGTATTTCTTTGAAGACTACTATTCCACTGGTTCGGCCGCTACCGATATTAAGAGGCGCTACTCCCTGACTCCTAACGCAATTCTATACTGGGGTCTGCAGCGGCGCCTCGGTCAGCGCTTCTTGTATGATTTTAATGCTGGTATCGGACTACAAGCCAACTATTATCCCGGCTTGCCAACTCCTTACACCTTCCGCTATGGGCCAGATGGAATTTTCGACCTGAACCTGCGCCTGTATTTTGTTCGCTAGGTTCACTAGCTCTGACCACCCGCCGAACGCCAAAAAAGGCTACTTCCAATCAGAGGTAGCCTCTATATTTGCCCGCCCGCCGGTCCCGGTCCGCGCCAGAAAACGGGCGGGCGGCCATCATCCCTACCCCCCACTCTGGCCCCAACGCCTATGGTATTCGTCGTCATGGGAGTTGCGGGCTCGGGCAAAACCACAGTGGGCCGCCGGCTGGCCCAGGCGCTGCGCCTGCCCTTCCACGATGCCGACGACTTTCACCCGGCCGTCAACATCGAGAAGATGCGCGGCGGCCAGCCCCTCACCGACGACGACCGCCGCGATTGGCTGGCCGCGCTGGCGGCGGGCCTGCGCGAGTGGGCGGCGGGCGGCGGTGCGGTGCTGGCCTGCTCGGCGCTGAAAGAGCCCTACCGCGCCGGGCTGCAAGCCGCCGTGTCCGCGCCCATCCGCTGGGTCGTGCTCGATGGCGCGCGGGAGCTGATTGCGGCCCGGCTGGCGGCCCGCACCGGCCACTACCTGGGCGCCGGCCTGCTCGACTCGCAGCTGGCGGCCTTTGACAAGCCCGCCTACGGGCTGCACCTGCCCATCAGCGCTTCGCCCGAAGACCTGGTCAACCAAATCCTGGCCCACACCTATATGAGAGAAGAAACCATTGAAGAGGAAACCGCCGCCGAGTTCGGCCTCATCGGCCTGGGCGTGATGGGCCGCAGCCTGGCCCTGAACCTGGCCGAAAAAGGCGTGCGCCTGGCCCTCTACAACCGCCACGTACCGGGCCTGGAAGAAGGCGTGGCCGAAAAAGTGGTCACCGAAAACGCTGCTTTGGGCGAGCTGCACGCCTTCGATGAGCTGCCCGCCTTCGTGACGGCGCTGGCCCGGCCCCGCAAAATCCTGCTCATGGTGACGGCCGGCGCAGCCGTGGACGCCCAAATCCGGGAGCTGCAACCGCTGCTGGCGGCCGGTGACGTGCTCCTCGACGGCGGCAACTCCCACTACCACGACACCGCCCGCCGCACCCGGCAGCTGGCCGACGCCCAGATTCATTTCTTAGGCACCGGCATTTCGGGCGGCGAAGAAGGTGCCCGTCGCGGCCCCGCCCTGATGCCCGGCGGCCCGCGGGCGGGCTACGAGTTGGTGGCGCCGTACCTGGACCTGCTGGCCGCCCGCGACCAGCGCGGCGCGCCCTGTGCCGCCTACCTGGGCCCCGACGGGGCGGGCCACTTCGTCAAGATGATCCACAACGGCATCGAGTACGCCGAGATGCAGCTGCTGGCTGAGGTCTATCAGGTGCTGCGCCAGCTGCAAGCGCCGGCCGAGGAGATGACCGCCATCCTGCGCGGCTGGCAGGCGGAAGAAGCCCTCAGCAGCTACCTGCTCGGCATCACCATCGACATTCTGCAAGTAAAGGAGAATGGCAGGCTGCTGCTCGACCACATCCTGGACCAGGCCGAGCAGAAAGGCACCGGCGGCTGGACCGTGCAGGCGGCCCTGGACTACGCCGTGCCCCTGAGCGTCATCAGCGAGGCTGTGCTGGCGCGGGTGCTCTCGGCCCACCGGGCGGCGCGGGTGCAAGCCGCCGCGCGCTACCCGGCCCCGGCCGCGCCGCCGCTGCCCGCCGCCGAGCGGCAGCGCCTCATCGGGCAACTAAAAAATGCCTACCAGGCCGCCCGCCTCCTCAACCACGCCAGCGGCTTCGAGCTGCTCAAAGCCGCCTCGGCGGCCGAAGGCTGGGCGCTGATTTTAAGCGAAGTGGCCCGCATCTGGACCGGCGGCTGCATCATCCGCTCCGGTTTGATGGAGCAGCTGCACGAGCTTTTTAAAAAGACCGATGACCTGCTCGCCGCGCCCGGCATCGTGGCGCAGCTCCAGGCCCGCCGCGCCGATTTCGCGGCCCTGGTGGGCTGGGGCCTGCAAGCCGGCGTAGCCCTGCCGGCGCACTCGGCGGCCCTGAACTACTTTCTGGGTCTTACTACCCCCCACTCGCCGGCCAACCTGATTCAGGCGCAGCGCGACTACTTCGGCGCCCACACCTTCCGGCGCACCGACCGGCCGCCCGAGGAAGTGTTTCATGCCGACTGGCCGGCCTACCTTGCGCCCTGACCTTGACCTGTATTTAAAGTCAGGTGCTAAAGTCGCATCTTGTCACTTGATGATACTGCTTTTTTCCAGTCAAGGACGTCGCTGCTCATGGATGCTAAATTACATTATGATAATCATTTGGCCGCCTTCTACTCGTGGATGGTAGGCGATTTTGATGTGGTGCAGGGTCACATGACAGCCTATTTCCAGGCCCATCAACTACGTCCGCGAAGCAATGGGCTGGCCCTTGATTTAGGGGCCGGTACCGGTTTGCAAACCATAGCTCTAGCCCGGTTGGGGTTTAGGGTTTTAGCACTTGATTTTAACGCCCATCTGTTGCAGGAACTACGCGAGCGGGCACCCGAACTGCCCGTAACAACTTGCGAAGATGACCTGCTCAATTTCCGACGATACTTGGCTGGGGAGGCCCCTGAGCTTGTTGTATGCATGGGCGACACCCTGCCTCACTTATCCTCTATTGAGGTAGTTGAGTCGCTTTTCCACGATTGCTACCAAGCCAGCGCACCGGGCGGGCGCTTGGTGCTTTCCTTTCGTGCCTTAACCCAGGAATTGCTTGACACCCAACGATTTTTGCCCGTGCGTAGTGATGCGAACCGTATTCATACCTGCTTCCTAGAATATTTTCCTACCGTCGTGCGGGTCACTGACCTGCTTCATGAACGGGCTGCCAGCGGCGAGTGGACGCAGAAAGTGAGTTCTTATCATAAGCTTCAGCTTGACGTGAACGAAGTAGTTCGGTTACTGACACAGGCGCAATGGCAGGTCATAAGCCAGGAAACGCATCAGGGAATGACATATTTGTTCGCCGAGCGCCATTAACCGTGTATGGTCTTGGTTAAGAGTTTGCTCCCATGACGCTGCTTATCATTCTGCTGGCCGTACTAGCGCTCATCGGGCTTACCACTTGGGGGAAGGTGAACGCCTTTCTGGCGTTTTTGCTGGTCACGATTCCGGCGGGCCTGGCCCTGGGGCTGGCCCCCGCGCAGGTGCTGGCCGCCGTGCAAAAAGGTCTGGGCGACACGCTGGGCTCGGTGGCGCTGGTGGTGGTGCTCGGGGCCATGCTGGGCAAGCTGGTGGCCGAAAGCGGCGCCGCCCAGCAGATTGCCGCCGTGCTGATGCGCACCTTCGGCCCCAACAACATTCAGTGGACGATGATGAGCACCGGCTTCATTATCAGCATTCCGCTCTTCTACAATGTGGGTTTCCTGCTGATGATACCGCTGATTTTCTCGGTCGTGTATCAGTACCGGCTGCCGGCCGTGTACGTGGGCTTGCCGCTGCTGGCCGCGCTCTCGGTGCTGCACGGCTTCCTACCCCCCCACCCGGCGCCCACCGCCCTGGTGGTCCTGTTCCACGCCGACGTGGGCCGCACCTTCTTCTACGGGCTGCTGGTGGCGGTGCCGGCCGTGGTGCTGGCCGGCCCGCTCTACGCGCGCACGCTGCGCGGCATCGTCTCGAAACCTTTGGCGAGCTTTGCCAGTGAGCCGCGGCCTAGCCACGAGCTGCCGGGCGCTCTCAACAGCTTTGTTTCAGCCCTGCTGCCGGTACTGGTGCTGAGCGTGGTGCTGGGGCTGCAAGCGGCGCTGCCGGCGGGCGGGCCGCTGGCCCCAGCCCTGGCCTTTCTGGCCGACCCCGGCGTCGTGATGCTGTTCTCGGTGCTGGTCGCCACGTTCAGCCTGGGCCGAAACCAGGGCCGAAGCATGGCCGCCATCATGGAAACCTATGGCGCGGCCACCCGCGACGTGGCTTCGCTGCTGCTCATTATCGGCGGGGCCGGCGCGCTGAAGGAAGTGCTGGTGGCCAGCGGGGCCGGTCCGGCGCTGGCCGCCGGCCTGGCCGGCACCGGGCTGCCGCCGCTGCTGCTGGGCTGGCTGCTGGCGGGCCTGATTCGGGTGTGCCTGGGCTCGGCCACGGTGGCGGGCCTCACGGCGGCGGGCGTCATGCTGCCCACGCTGGCCCACTCCAGCGTCAATCCTAACCTGCTGGTGCTGGCCATCGGGGCGGGCAGCCTGCTGTTTTCGCACGTCAACGACAGCGGCTTCTGGCTCTTCAAGGAGTATTTTAACCTCTCGGTGCGCGACACGCTGCGCTCGTGGTCGGTGATGGAAACCATTGTTTCGGTCGTGGGCCTGCTGGGCGTGCTGCTGCTCGACTGGGCGCTGCCACGGCTCTGAGCCAGGCTGGCCGGGTTTTGGTAAAGGAAGATTTTATTGCACCTAATGAGGAATGCAGAATATCCATACCTTGTCCTGGCAAGCGGCGCCACTTCTTTCTGGCCGCTCACACCCCAAAATGCCCGCCTACTGATTCCCTACCCCCCTCTCCCTACTCCAACCTAATTTTCTCATCCCATGACTTCCCGCCGCGATTTTCTGACTTCCGCCGCCCTGCTCGCCACCGGCACCCTGGTGGCGCCCTCGCTGCTGGCCGCCCCCAAGAAGCGCACCATCGGCATTCAGCTCTACACCGTGCGCGACGCGATGGCCAAAGACCCGGCCGGCACGCTGGCCCAGCTGGCCAAAATCGGCTACAACTCGGTGGAGGGCGCGAGCTACACCGGCAGCCAGCAGTTCTACGGCCTGACGCCCAAGGCCTTTGCCGCGCTGCTCAAGCAGAACGGGATGATAATACCCAGCAGCCACTACCGCCTCGGCGAGGAGCAGGAGAACGGCGCCCCGGTGCGCGGCACGATGCTGCACGAGTGGGACCGCGCCGTGGACGATGCCGCCGCGGCCGGCGTCAAGTACATGGTCTGCGCCTACCTCTCCGAGGCCGAGCGCGGCGGCCTCGACCACTACAAGTACGTGGCTGACCAGCTCAATAAAGCCGGCGAGCGCTGCCGCAAATCGGGCCTGCAGCTCTGCTACCACAACCACGACTTTGAGTTTCAGGCCCAGGACGGCGGCCAGCTGCCCTACGACCTGCTGCTGGCCACGGACCCCAAGCTGGTGCAGATGGAGCTGGACCTCTACTGGGTCAGCAAAGCCGGCCGCGACCCCATCGCCTTGTTCAAGCAGCACCCCGGCCGCTTCCCGCTCTGGCACGTCAAGGACATGGACCGCACGGAGAAGAAATTCTTCACCGAGGTGGGCAACGGCAGCATCGACTTTAAGAGAATCTTCGCCCAGGCCAAGCTGGCCGGCCTGAAATACTTTTTCGTAGAGCAAGACAGCACGCCCGGCTCGCCCTTCGAGAGCGTGAGCAAGAGCATGGCCTACATCAAGAAAAACCTGAGCTAGGGTTCCGCATAGCTGTAGCGCGAAAC
>NZ_CAXTEF010000025.1:0-12758 GCF_964243305.1 uncultured Hymenobacter sp. | reverse complement strand
CGCGAAACGGAGTTTCGCGTTACGTTACATCCCTACCCCCTCTCCTTATTGCGCCGCCGCCGGCAGCTCGCGCAGCCAGATGTTGCGGAAGCTCAGCGGCTCGCTCTTGTCGCCGTGGGCTTGCAGCTTAATGGGGGCCGGGCCGTGGGCCTGCTCATACGTGGCCTTGCCGATATAGCGCGTAGGACCCGTCAAGACCGTGTTGTTCTGCACCAGCATGCCGTTAAAGAAAACCGTAACTCTGGCCGGCGTCCCTACCCCCCCCGCAGCCGTGAAGGTCGGCGCGGTCCACACCACGTCGTAGGTTTGCCACTCGCCGGGCTTGCGGGCCGGATTGGCCAGCGGCGCCGTTTGCTTGTAGATGCTGCCGGCCATGCCGTTGACGTAGGTTGGGTTTTGGTAGGCGTCCAGGATTTGCAGCTCGTAGCCTAGGTCGCCCTTGCCGATGGAAGCCAGAAAAATGCCGCTGTTGCCGCGGCCCTGCCCCGTGCCGCTAATGCCGGCCGGCACGCGCCACTCCAGGTGCAGCTGATAGGAGCCGAAGCTGCGCTTGGTTTCGATGTTGCCCTGGTCTTTTTTCACCGTGAACGCCCCGCCGCCTACCGTCCACTTGGCCGGCGCGTCGCGGTTCTCAGTCGAGACCCACTGGTCGAGGTTTTTGCCGTCAAATAAGATAATGGCGTCGGCGGGCGGGTCGGCGCTGGTCTTGCCGGGCGCCACTACGGGCGGCACGGGCTTGTACACCTCCGTGTCCTCGGGCTTGCCCGCGGGCGGGGTCGTTTGCTGGGCCTGCGCGGCGCCAAACGTGCCGGCCAGCAGCACCGGCAGTAGCAGATGGGGTTTCATAGGAGCGAGGGGGGTAGGGTGGGGCAGATAAGCGGGCTGACTGCTGACGAAGCTCTCACACGTCGCAGAGCTGCACGGCTTTGCGCAGCGAGGCGAGCTTGTCGGGCTGCGCGGGAATGAACTCCTGGGCCACGTAGCCCGTGAAGCCGGTGGCCCGAATGGCGCGCATGATAGCTGGATAATACAGCTCCTGGCTTTCGTCGATTTCGTGGCGGCCGGGCACGCCGCCGGTGTGGTAGTGACTGATGTAGGGGTGAAACTCGGTCAGGTTGCGAATCACGTCGCCCTCGTCAATCTGCATGTGATAGATGTCGTACAGCAGCTTGAAATGCTCCGAGCCCAGCCGCTTGGCCAGCGTCGCGCCCCAGGCCGTGCGGTCGCACTGGTAGTCTTTATGGTCAATCTTACTGTTGAGCAACTCCATGACCAGCACCACCTTGTGCTGGGCCGCCAGCTTGACCAGCGGCGCCAAACCCTTAACGCAGTTCGCCCAGCCAGCCTCGTCGCTGAGGCCGCGGCGGCTGCCGCTAAAGCAAATCAGGTTCTTATAACCCGCCTGCGCCACCCGCGGAATCATGTCGGCGTAGTTTTTCTGAAGCGCGGCGTGAAACTTAGGGTCGTTGAAGCCGTCGGTCAGGTTCAGCTCGGCGCCGTTGCACATCGAGGAGTCCAGGCCGTACTTTTTCAGCGTCGGCCACTCCTTCGGCCCCACCAGGTCGATGCCCTTGAGGCCGATGCTCTTAGCCGCCGCGCAGAACTGCTCCAGCGGAATATCCTGGTAGCACCAGCGGCACGCCGAGTGGTTGATGTTGCCCTTCAGCGCCGGCTGCTCGTCAGGTTGGGCCACGGGTAAGAAAGTGCTTGCGACCCCTGCTGTGCCAACGACTGCCGTACCGGCCAGCAGGTTTTTGAGGGCCACGCGGCGAGAGGGGGGTAGGGACATGATAAGGAGGTGTCAACAATGCACAACTTCGGCCCAAAGTAGTATAACTTCTCGACAGTCGAACGATAAAAGGGCCAGTCAATGCTTCATTGACTGGCCCTTCAAGCCCGGCACGCGCCGCCGCGCGGCTTACTTCCGGCTTTTCTTGGGGGCCGGCGCCGTGCTGGCTACGGCCGTGGATACCAGCTGGCCGTTGCGCACCAGCACCTTGCCATCGACCTCGACCGTGGCGTTGGCGATGGGAAAGCTGTAGCCGCCCGGCGATTTGTTCGTGCCGCCTAGTAGGCTGTTGTTGCCCGTTCGCAGGTACACCATGCCGGCCGCCGTGTTGGGGTTGTAGGACTTGTCGCTCTGCGGCTTCATCACCGGATTCAACCCAATGGAGAAATTGGTGATTTGCATGGCCGTGGGGCCGTAGGGCGCCATCTGCTGCTGAAAAGCGTCGGCGCCAGCGTCGGCGCGCACGTTGGCGAGCTGGCCGCTTTTCAGGTCGGCTTTGAAGCCCGTCAACGGCTTGCCATCGGAAATGTAGTCGTTGGCCGCTGCCAGGCGGCCCGTGCCCGACGTTTCCTGGCAGGTGCCGTAGATGCGCCCGCCGGGCAGCGCCGCGGTGCGGTTGTAGATAAGCTTCTCCTGCTGGTCGGCCGCCGATACCACGCCGTCGTCGGTAAATACGGGCCGGCCGCCCAGCTCCAGGGTCAGGTCGGTGCCGGCGGGCGAGGTAATGCGCATTTTTTTGCCCGTGGCCAGCGTCTGCTTCAGGCGCTCGGCTTGCCCGGCAATGGCCGCGTAGTCGGCGCCGATGCCGCCCCATACCATTTGCTCGTAACTGGGGTAGTCGAGCTGCTGCGCCGCCGCAAAGCTCTTGTTGGGGTAGCTCACAAATACACCCCGCAGCTTGCTGGCGTCGAGCTTCTCCGTCAGGCCGGACGCGGCGGCTACCTGGCTGAATTTAGCCATCCGGGCCGGGCTCACGCCGGCCATCACGGCGCGGCCATCCTCATACTGGGGCAAGGTGATGAGCACGTCCGCCTGCAAGAGCCAGTTGTTGGTTTTGTCGGCCTGGATGGCCGACTCGGGCATCTCCATCAGCTCGGCGCGCGCCACTTTGTCGGTGCCGAGCATCATAGTGGCCTGCCCGCCGGCGCGGGTCACTTCCACGGCCACGGCTTCCATGAGCGGCAGCGTGTGCTGGCCCCCCGTAATCACCACCAACTCGCCGGGCTTCACCCCGGCCGAGGTGTTCACAATCTGCTTGGCAATCTGCTCGTAGTTCTGCCCGAAAGCCGGTCCGGTCAGCAAAAGCAGACTCAGAATACCGCTCATTAGTACACCGCGCTTCATCATGATGATAAGGGTTTGGGTGAGAAAAAAGACCAGCGGTCCGGGACGACAGCCTGGCTGGCTGTCCCGAACCGCTGGTCCTGGGCAGGAAGTCATTAGGTCAGCCTACGGAAGCGCCATTTAATGGCACAAGGTAGAGATTAATTATAAACTTTTCTAGTATAGCTATTTACTTTAAGGAAATAAAATTTCCCCGGTCATTCCTATCGCCGCTGTTATTCCCTGGGGGGGTAGGGCCAGCCTTTGCTGGTTCGCTAAAACGTCCTGCCGGAGCCTTCCGCGCGGCAGGCAGCAGGCTCTGGTAGGACGTTTCGGGTACTTTCCCCGTGCGCACTTGCAGCTATTGTCTCCCCGAAGTTTGAGAAGATTTGGCGGCGGGGACACGTTCCGCATCCTGCGCCACCAGCTGGACTTACTTCAGGCTCAAGACGTACTTGACCATCTCCCGCGCGTCGGTTTCCGACAAGTTGGCGTGCGGCGACATCGGAATTTCGCCCCAGTGCCCCTTGCCACCCTGAATGACGCGGCCGGCCAGCATGGCGATGTTGGCCTCGGTGTCGGGGTATTTCTCGGCCACCGCCACGTAGGCCGGGCCCACCAGCTTCTCGTTTTCCTTGTGGCAGCCCAGGCAGTCGGAGCCGCTGATGAGCTTGGCGCCGTTGGCCACTAGTCCGCCCGAGTGCTCGGTGCCCAGCTTGGTCACGCTGGTGTCAATCTGGGGCTGGTGGGCCACGGCCGACACGTTGCGGGTCGTGGTGCTGTCGCTTTCCAACTCGGCCGAGGAGGCTTCTTTCACGCTGCGGACCTCATCGGGACCGTCTTTTTTGTAGCCGGAGTCGCAGGCCGCGAGCAGGGCGCAGAGGCCAAAGCTGAGGGGTAGGAAAAGGGCTGATTTTCTCATGACAAAATAAAGTAGCGGTTAAAGTCCGAGCAAGGTGTTGTTGAATGTAGGGTCGGCGACAGTGGCCACGAAATCATCAAATGCCTTGTCCGTGACGCGAATGATGTGGTTGCGGATGAACGGGGCGCCTTCGCGGGCGCCGTCTTCGGGGTGCTTGAGGGCGCACTCCCACTCCAGCACGGCCCAGCCGGCATAGTCGTAGGCGGTGAGCTTGCTGAAAATAGCTTTGAAATCGACCTGCCCGTCGCCCAGCGAGCGGAAGCGCCCGGCACGGTCGAGCCAGCTCTGGTAGCCGCCGTAGACGCCCTGCCGGCCGTTGGGCCGAAACTCAGCGTCCTTGACGTGGAACATCTTTATCCGCTCGTGGTAGAAGTCGATATACTCCAGATAGTCAAGACACTGCAAGATGAAGTGCGAGGGGTCGTAGAGCAAGCAGGCGCGCGGGTGCTGCCGCACCTGGTTCAGAAACCGCTCATACGTGGCGCCATCGTGCAGGTCCTCGCCGGCGTGGATTTCATAGCACAGGTCCACGCCGCACTCGTCAAAGGTATTGAGAATCGGCGTCCAGCGGCGGCCCAGCTCGGCAAAGGCCGTCTCGACCAGGCCCGGCGGGCGCTGTGGCCAGGGGTAGACCATCGGCCAGGCCAGCGCCCCGCTGAAGGTAGCGCAAGCCTTGAGGCCCAGGTTCTGCGAGGCCCTGGCGGCGTAGTGGAGCTGCTGCACGGCCCACTGCTGCCGGGCCTGGGGGTTGTTACGGTAGGTTTCGGGCGCGAAGCCGTCAAAAAGCTGGTCGTAGGCTGGATGCACGGCCACAAGCTGGCCCTGCAAGTGGGTCGACAGCTCGGTTATTTCCAGCCCGGCAGCGTTTACCACGCCTTTAATTTCGTCGGCGTAGGTCTGGCTTTCGGCCGCTTTTTGCAAGTCGATGAAGCGCGCATCGAGGGTCGGAATCTGGATGCCCTTGTAGCCCAGCCCGGCCGCCCACGCGCAGATGCCCGCCAGGCTGTCGAACGGGGCCTGGTCGCTGATGAACTGGGCCAGGAAAATGGCGGGTCCCTGAATGGTGGTCATGAGGCGCTTAAACGGTGAAGTCAGTCCACTTCTGGCTCGACTGGCTGGAGGCAACGACGGTTTCAATAAAGGCCATGCCCCGGATGCCCTCTTCCAAACCCGGAAAATCCAGGGCTTCAGGGGAGGCGGGCCGGCCGGCCAGGTCGGCCTGCAAGGTCAGGGCGAAGTTGCGGTAGAGGTTGGCGAAGGCTTCGAGGTAGCCTTCGGGGTGGCCGGCCGGCACGCGGGTGTTGTGGCGGGCGAAGCTGCCGACGTAGCCCGTGCCGGTGCGGCGAATTTCGGCGGGCCGGTCGGGCCACTTCACTTGCAGGGTGTTGGCGTCGACCTGCTGCCACTCTACCCCCCCCTTTTCGCCATAGACCCGGATGCGGACGTTGTTTTCCTCACCCGCCGCAATCTGTGTGGCCGTGAGCACGCCGCTGGCCCCGCCCGTCAGGCGCAGCAGCACGGCGCCGTCGTCATCGAGTTTCCTACCCCCCACCACGGTGTGCAGGTCGGCGCAGAGCTGCGTCACCTGCAAGCCGCTCACGTATTCGAGCAGATTAAAGGCGTGGGTGCCGATGTCGCCCATCGCGCCGGCTACGCCGCTGCGGGCAGGGTCGGTGCGCCAGGCCGCCTGCTTGTTATCGGCGCCTTCTTCCAGGCTGCTCAGCCAGCCCTGCGGGTACTCCACGTACACCTTGCGGATGGCGCCGAGCGTGCCGGCGGCGATGAGCTGCCGCGCCTCCTTGAGCATGGGGTAGCCGGTGTAGGTGTGGGTCAGGCATAGCCGCCGGTCGCTGGTTTCGGCTATCTGCGCCAGCTCTTTCGCTTCGGCCAGTGAGAAGGTCATCGGCTTGTCGAGGATGACGTGGAAGCCGCTTTCCAAAGCCAGCCGGGCCGGCGCAAAGTGCAGGTGGTTGGGCGTCACGATGCTGATAACCTGCACCCGCTCATCGGCCGGCCGCTGCTGCTCCTGGCTTAGCAGCTCCTGGTACGAGCCGTAGACGCGCCCGGCGGGCAGGCCCAGCAGTTCGCCCGTCGCCCGCGACTTGTCGGCGTCGCTACTAAAGGCGCCGGCCGTGAGTTCATACAGGCCGTCGAGGGCGGCGGCGTGGCGGTGCACGGCGCCGATAAAGGCGCCCGGCCCGCCGCCAATCATGCCCAAGCGTAATTTCATGCGGTAATAATTGGGCAGTGTGAGTCGTAGGGTGCGGGGCTTGCCCCCGCCCGGCGCGTGAACGACCGGCGTTGAGATGTTACTAATGTATTGGCGCGCCCCGCCGGGCGGGGACAAGCCCCGCACCCTACACCTCCACGCGGGCCGTGGTTTCGGCGAAGGTGATGGTTTCGTCGGAAACCGGGGTAGCGTTGCGGTCTTTAAAGAGCAGTAGGAACACCAGCAGCACCGCCGCGGCGATGCCGGCTGGAATCAGCCAGATGGTGCGCCAGTCGTGCAGGGTGGCAGAGGTCTGGTGGGCGTCCACAATCTGGCCCGAAAGCAGGGAGCCTATCAGCATCCCCACGCCGTAGGTGGCTAGGGTGATAAAGCCTTGGGCGGCGCTCTTCGACTGCTCGCCGGCCAGGTTGTCGGTGTAAATCTGGCCCGTGACGAAAAAGAAATCGTAGCAGATGCCGTGCACCACGATGCCCGCAATCAGCATCCAGTAGGCCGAGTCGCCATTGCCGTAGGCGAAGAACAGGTAGCGCACCACCCAGGCCAGCATCCCGATGGCCAGCATCTTTTTGACGCCCAGCCGCACAAAAAACACCGGAATCAGCAGCATAAACAGGACCTCCGACACCTGCCCCAGGCTCTGCACACCCGCAGCTGATTTCATGCCCGCCTCATTCAGAAATGGATTCGTGAAGCCGTAGTAAAAGGAGAGCGGCACGCAGATGGCCACCGAGGCGAGGAAGAAAATCAGGTAGGAGCGGTTTTTCAACATTCCAATGGCTTCCAATCCCAGCAGGTCACTGACCGAGCTTGTGCCTTCGCGCTTGATGGGGGGGGTAGGGGGCAGCGCGAAGCTGAACAAACCCAGCAGGGCCGAAGCGCCGGCCGCCATGCGGAAGGTGAGCACGAGGCTGCCGTTCTGCTCCCAGTTCAGCCAGCCGATGGTCAGGCCCGCGATAATCCAGCCCAGCGTGCCCAGCACCCGCACGTTGGCAAATTCCTTCTGTGGGTTCTGCATCTGCCGGAAGGAGATAGAGTTGACCAGCGCCAGCGTGGGCATGTACACGATCATGTACAGCAGAATGTAGGGATAAAACGCGCTAAAATCAGCCGCGTTCGAGGCCAGCCAGAGCAGCACGGCGCCGGTCAAGTGCAGCACGCCCAGAATTTTCTGGGCCGAGAAAAACCGGTCGGCAATCAGCCCGATGATGAACGGCGCCACGATAGCGCCGATGGATTGCGTCAGGAACGCCGTGCCCACCTGCGTGCCGCTGGTGTTGAGGTTCTTGAGCAGATACGTGCCCAGGGTCACGAACCAGGCGCCCCAGATGAAGAATTCCAGAAACATCATCACGGACAGCTTCAGGCGGATGGCGGGCGTCATCATGGGCTTGGGAATTTGGGAGGGGGTAGGGAATTTGGAACATCATGCCGGATAGAACGTCATGCTGAGCTTGCCGAAGCATCTCGCTCGGGGAAGTAATCTAATCGTTGTTGTTGCTTGATTACTTCCCCGAGCGAGATGCTTCGGCAAGCTCAGCATGACCGCCTCTTTATAGGCCTAGGTTGCCCAGGCCTTGTCGCCTTTCTTGTAGGGATAATTGCCGTCGTAGCGGCCGGGCACGGGCAGGTAGCGCAGCGCCTTGGTGGCGCCGACTTCCGACGTGAAGTAGCCCAGCAGCGTGAGCTGCTTCATCATGCGGAAGTAGTGGCTGGGGTCGTCTTTGCGCTGATTGGCCGTGAACGCCTTTTGCTCCTGGTCCAGCGTGGTAAGCAGGGCCGTGCGCTGCTGGGGTGTTGACTCCATAAACTTCTTACCGTGCGCTTTCTCGGCGCGCTGGTCAAGCTGGGTAAGGCCGTCGAGGAAGACTTTCTGGTCCTTGGGCTCGTAGCAGTCGCGCACCATCACAGACATGAAGCTGCCGACCTGCGCCGCCTTGGCGCCCGGCGTGCTGGTGGTGGGCAAAATGGTTTCGCCCACCTCGTCGAGCAAGGCGATTTGACTTTTATTCAGCAGCGATTTTTCCTCAACAATTGGCTGGCCGGCCTGGGCCGCTTTGGTTTTGGCTTCTTCCTTGGCCGGCGACGAGCAGCCGGCGAGGAAAAAATCGGCGCCAATAACGGTGCCGCCCATTAGCAGCGCCACACGGGCGAGGGCATCTCTTCTATTCATAATGATTAGTTGTCAGTTACGTTAGTTGGTAGCAGGAAACAAAAAGGTGGTCATGCTGAGCGCAGCCGAAGCATCTCGCTCGGGGAAGTAACTCAATCGTTCTGCCATCTGGATTACTTCCCCACGCGAGATGCTTCGGCAAGCTCAGCATGACGTTCTTTTTGCTAGCCACTCAAGTATTTTGCTTTTTCAGCTCGCTCACGGCGTGGTCCACGGCGCGGGCGGTGAGGGCCATGTAAGTCAGCGAAGGGTTCTGGCAGGCAGCTGAGGTCATAGCGGCGCCGTCGGTCACGTACACGTTGGGCGCGTCCCAGACCTGATTATGCTTATTGAGCACCGACGTTTTAGGGTCGCAGCCCATGCGGGCGGTGCCCATCTCGTGGATGCCGCCGCCGAGCACGTAGCCGTTGTTGTAGGTCTTCACGTTCTTGAGACCCGCCTTTTCCAGCATTTCCTGGGCGTCCTGCATCATGTCGATGCGCATCTTCTGCTCGTTGTCGCGGATGTGGGCGTCGATGGCCAGCACCGGCAGGCCCCACTTGTCCTTCTTGGTTTTGTCGAGCGTAATCTGGTTGTCGTGGTAGGGCAGGGTTTCGCCGAAGCCGGTCATGCCCATCTTCCAGTTGCCGGGCTCGGTCAGCGCTTCCTTGAAGTCGGCGCCGATGCTCATTTCCGGGATTTCGCGGGCCCAGCCTTCGCGGCCGGCGCTGCCCTGGTAGCCGAAGCCGCGGATGTAGTTGCGCTTGTCGCCGAACAGGTTGCGGTAGCGCGGGATGTAGATGCCGTTGGCGCGGCGGCCGTAGGTGTACTTGTCCTCGTAGCCTTCCACTTCGCCGTTGGCGCCGGCCCGGAAGTGGTGGTCCATCAGGTTGTGGCCCAGCTCGCCGCTGCTGCTGCCCAGCCCGCCGGGCCACACGTCGGTGGCCGAGTTCATCAAAACCCAGGTCGAGTTCAGCGTCGAAGCATTGACGAAAATGACCTTGGCGAAGTACTCGTAGGTTTGATTCGTTTCCGAGTCCAGAATCTCGACGCCCTTGGCCCGCTTGGTATCCTTGTCGTAGAGAATTTTGGTGACGATGGAAAACGGGCGCAAAGTGAGGTTGCCAGTGGCCACGGCCGCCGGCAGCGTGGCCGACTGCGTGCTGAAGTAGGCCCCGAACTGGCAGCCCAGCCAGCACTTGTTCTGGTACTGGCAATTCACGCGGTTGTGGTGGGGCTGGGTGATGTTGGCCGTGCGGCCAATCACCATGCGCCGGTGCTCGTAGTTTTTCTTGATGCGGGCGGCCACGTCCTTTTCCACCACGTTCATTTCCATCGGCGGCATGAACTCGCCGTCGGGCAGCTGCGGCAGGCCTTCCTTCGAGCCACTGATGCCAGCGAACTTCTCGACGTGGCTGTACCAAGGCGCCAAATCCTCGTAGCGGATGGGCCAGTCAACGGCGATGCCGTCCTTGGCGTTGGCCGTGAAGTCGAAGTCGCTCAGGCGGTACGACTGCCGGCCCCACATCAGCGAGCGGCCCCCCACCTGGTAGCCCCGAAACCAGTCGAAGGGCTTGACCTCCGTGTAGGGGCTGTCCTTGTCGCTGGCCCAGTAGGGCAGGTTGGTTTCGTTGAGGGTGTAGTCCCGTTTCAGCACCGGGTAGTCGTTAATCATCTCCTGGGTTTTGCCACCGCGGTGCAGGTAGTCCCAGGGGGCCTTGGGCGTGTTCACGTAGTCCTTGATGTGCTCTACGTTGCGGCCCCGCTCCAGCATAATGGTTTTCAGGCCCTTTTCGGTCAGCTCCTTGGCCGCCCAGCCCCCGCTGATGCCCGACCCGATTACGATGGCATCATATGTATTTTTTTCCATGTTTAGCGAAGAGAGGTGGGATGGGATTGAAGAATAAGAAGAATTAAATGGCAAGCAAGATAAGGACAATGCGGGTGGATTCCAATCAAATTGCGCTGACGAACCGCTGGCGCGGCCTTGGCCGCCGGCAGGGGGGTAGGGAATCGCGGCGTAATACTACTGTTTCGCTTATTATTGCTGAAGCGAGCGGGCCCGGCACCGGGTTCGCCTGCACCTCACCTTTTTTTCCTGCCTGTCTTATGGTCGCTACCCGTCGTCAGTTTCTGAAGAGCGCCGCCGCCTTGGCCGCCGCGTCAACCGTCGCGCCGGCCTTGCTGGCCGAAGCCCTGGCGCCCAAGCCGGCGTTGGAAATCTCGCTGGCGCAGTGGTCGTTTCACAAAGCCTTGTTCAGCAAGCAGATGAGCAACCTCGACTTTCCGGTGGTGGCCCGCCAGAAGTTTGGCATCGGCGCCGTGGAATATGTCAATCAGTTTTTCAAGGACAAAGCTCAGGACCAGGCTTACCTGCGCGAGCTGCTCCAGCGCTGCCGCGACCACGGCGTGAAAAACCACCTGATTATGATTGACGGCGAAGGCGACCTCGGCGCGCCCGCTGGGCCCGAGCGCGCCAAGGCGGTCGAAAACCACTATAAATGGGTCGATGCTGCCCACGCGCTGGGCTGCCGCACCATTCGGGTCAACGCCTTCGGCAAGGGCTCGGCCAGCGAGGTGCAGCAGGCCGCCGTCGAGGGGCTGAGCCGGCTGGCCGAGTACGCCCAGAAAGCCAACCTGAACGTGATTGTGGAAAACCACGGCAGCTACACCTCTAATGGCGAGTGGCTGCTGGCCACCATCAAGAAGGTGAACCGCCGCAACGTGGGCATCCTGCCCGACTTCGGCAACTTCTGCATCCGCCGCGCCACCGGCGACCTCTACCAAGGCGAGTGCGTGGAAGAATACGACAAGTACAAGGCCGTGAAAGCCTGGCTGCCCGTAGCCAAAGGCGTCAGCGCCAAGGCCTTAAACTTTGATGCGGCTGGTAACTGCGTCGAAACCGACTACGAGCGCATGTTCAAGATAATCAAGGCTTCGGGCTTCAAGGGCTACGTCGGCATTGAGTACGAGGGCGACAAGCTGGGCGAGGAAGAAGGCATTCGCAAGACCAAGGCGCTGCTAGACAAAGTGATGAAAGTGAGCTAAGGCGAAGCCGCCGGCGCTCCTCCCGCTCTATTGCCCGCGGAAAGGGGGTAGGAATCAGCTTTGCAAATTCAAATCCCTACCCCCCTCCCCGGCGCCAATGCTCCCGAATGCGAAAGGGCGTCCGCTCAGCATTGCGGGGGCGAAGCCGTTGGGATGAAGATGCTTATACTTGTACTACCTGCCTGAAAACACTTTTCCCACCCCAACCACCAACCCTATGAGCCAGCTTCCAGATTCTCCCTCCCGGCGCGATTTTATTAAAAGCAGCGCCATTGCGACGGCCGGCATCCTGATTGTGCCGCGCTTCGTGCTCGGCGGCCGGGGCTACACCGCGCCCAGCGACCAGCTGGTGGTGGCGGGGGTAGGCGTGGGCGGCAAGGGCGAAAGCGACCTGGCCATGTTTGCCAAAACCGGCAAGGTGCGTATCGGCTACCTCTGCGACGTGGACGACCGCCGCGCCGCCAAATCGGTGCAGGCCAACCCCAAAGCCAAGTACTACAAGGACTGGCGGCAAATGCTAGACAAGGAAAGCAAGAATTTCGACGCCGTTTCCGTCTCGACCCCCGACCACAACCACGCCAACGTGACCCTGGCCGCCATGCAGCTAGGCAAGCACGTGTACGTGCAGAAGCCGCTCACCCACGACATCTATGAGGCCCGCGCCCTGACCGAAGCCGCCAAACGCTACAAAGTGGTAACCCAGATGGGCAACCAGGGCGCCTCCAACGACGGCACCCGGCAACTCCAGGAGTGGTTCGATGCCGGCCTCATCGGCGACGTGCACACCGTCTACTGCTGGACCGACCGGCCCGTGTGGCCGCAGGGCATTGCCTGGCCGGCCACCGCGAGCGGAGGCGCGCCCAAGGAACTGGAGTGGGACCTGTGGCTGGGCTCGGCGCCAGCCCGGCCCTACGTCGATAAGCTGGTGCCCTTCAACTGGCGCGGCTGGTGGGAGTACGGCACCGGCGCCCTCGGCGACATGGGCTGCCACCTCATGGAGGCGCCTTTCCGGGTGCTGGGCCTGCAATACCCGACCAGCGTGCAGGCCAGCGTGGGCAGCGTGTACGTTGATGAATTTAAGCGCGGCTACTTCCCCGAGAGCTGCCCGCCGTCGAGCCACGTCACGATGAGCTTTCCCAAAACTCCGAAAACCAAGCAAGCCCTCACCCTACACTGGATGGACGGCGGCATTCAGCCCGAGCGCCCCGACGAGTTGGGCCCCAACGAGGTGTTTGGCGACGGCGGCAACGGCACGCTCTTCGTGGGCACCAAGGGCAAGATGATGGCCAGCACCTAC
>NZ_CAXTEF010000024.1:59719-65210 GCF_964243305.1 uncultured Hymenobacter sp. | reverse complement strand
GTGGCGCCGAGCACGTAGCGCCCGTCAGGGCTGGGGTTGGGCCAGACGCTGATGGCCGCTGCCAGCTTAGCGTCGCGGGTCGCTGTGGCCGTGCCCATGAACGAGATGTCGTCAATCTGAAGCACCGTGCCCACGGTGGCGTCATCGTCCGAGTCAGGGTCAGCCGTGCCGAATACGATGTGTACTGAATCGGGCACGGCCGCCGACGTGTACGTAAGGGGCGCCTGGGCCAGCACGTAGGTGGAGGTAACAGTGGTGAGTGTCAGTTGAGCCGTGGCGATGGTTTCAGCCTCGCCGTTAACGGTGTGCGTCAGTTCTACCCTGGCTAAGGCGGTATTGCCAGTTGCCGAAGCTTGGGGCCCACTGAGCTTGTAGTAGAACTGGAGCATAGCCGGCCGACTGGTAAAAGGCAAGCCACCGCCTAAATCGGAGTTAGAGTTCACCTTGTTGCCCAATGATACGGCGCCCGGCACTGCGGCCGGGCCGAAGAGTGTTGCTATCGTCTTGGTTTCGAGCCGCAGGGCGAAGGTGCCGCCGTGCACATCGGTGACTTTGGTGAAGGTGCCCGTCGGATTTGGGAACAAGACCTGTCCAAAAGGGTCGGCAGCGAAGATATCGTCGATGGTCAGCCAGCCGGTCGGCGAATCGACGCCGTCGCGGGCGGCCCAGGTTTCGTAGCCGCCATTGGGCACGGCCTGGGCGTGGGCCGTGGTGAGGGCCGTGAGCAGCAGCCCCGCTGCTAAAGTGGTGCGGAAAAGTAACTTCATATAAAATGGAAAAAAGGATGAGGTAGTAAAGGTATAGCCAAATAAGCTGCTGCTCATAGAAGCCAATGAAAATAGTTGTTTGGAGGCTTCACGCGAGAATTCTAGCGAACGAGCTTGCGGGTGACGAGTCCGCGCGGGGTGGCGAGCTGTAGAGTGTAGATGCCGGCGGGCAGGCCGCTCAGGTCCAGGGCGCGGGTGGGGGCGGCGCTCCGGCCGGGGGCAGCTTCGCGGCGCACGATGCGGCCCGTGGCATCGAGCACGGTGAGCGGGGCGGCTAGCAGGGCCGGCTCGGTGGCGCCGAGCACGTAGCGCCCGTCAGGGCTGGGGTTGGGCCAGACGCTGATGGCCGCTGCCAGCTTAGCGTCGCGGGTCGCCGTGGCCGTGCCCGTGAACGAGATGTCGTCAATCTGAAGCACCGTGCCCGCTACGCCGTTGCCAAACAGGTCGGAGTCCCCATTCGTGACAAAGGCAAGGTGCACCGAATCGGGGGTAGCGGCCGATTCGTATTCGATAGGAATCTGCGCCAGCATATAGGTGTCGGTGGGGGTAGGAAGTTGCAAATAAGAGAAGGCGATGGTTTCTACTTGCCCGTTGACGGTGCGCGTAAGTTCGATGGCTGCCGCCGGGACTTCATCGGCTACTGGCGACTGTGGGCCCGAGAGCTTGTAGTAGAATTGCAGCACGGCGGGCCGGGCCGTGAAGGGCAGCCCCGCGCCTAGTTCAGAGTTGGAGGGCAGCCTTTTTCCCAGCCCCACGATAGCCAGCGCTACCCCCCGCGGCGTAGCTTTCGATTCGAGCCGCAGGGCATAGGTGCCGCCATGCGCGTCGGTCGTCTTGGTGAAAGTGCCCGTCGGCAGAAGCTCCTGGGCGAAGCGTTCCGCCCGGAGAATGTCATCAGTAGTCAGCCAGTCGACCGGTGTATCGACGCCATCGCGCACGGCCCAGGTTTCGAAGTCGCCATTGGGCACGGCCTGGGCGCGGGCGGTGAAGAGGGTAGTGAAAAGCAGGCCGGCGGCCAGACTGGTGCGGAAAAGTGTTGTCATCAGGAAGGAAAAAATATAGGTGAATGGTAAAGCTACTACTAGCCACTTCGGGAGTAGCAGCGAGTAGAGGAAATAGGTTGGCCTACGGCGGGGCTTTGGTGAAAAGAGAGGGGGTAGGGAATCAGGAAGCCCGCGCCAGACAAGCCCCCTGTTACTGTCAGCGCCCGCTGCCAGTATCCCGCCAGGAGGCTGATGTTCCTACCCCCTCTCTTTTTGCCAAGGCCCCGCCGTAGGCCAACCCGCCACCCATACTTCCCTTCACGCGTGCGCCTTCAGGTACTGATACACTTCCGGGTGGGTGAGCAGGCCGCCGTGGTGCTGCTGCGGAAAGATGGCCGTGCGCACGCTGGTGCCGGCCGGCAGGGCGGCCTCGTCGCCGAAAGTGGCCTGGCCGCGGGCGCTGGCCGCGCCCACCATGCCGTCGCCAAAATATTCGCGCAGCACCGCCGGCAGGCTGCTGCGCAGCCAGGCGCCCATTAGCACGTGGTAGTGGACGCCGGGCAGCAGGGGCACCGCGGTGCGCGGCGGCAGCAGGTCGGCTGCGTGGGGGCCCTGCCAGTCCTCATCCACGAGCCAGGCGTGGCGCAGGTCCTTGATGCCGTTGCTGCGCTGGTTGAGGGCGTTGCTCAGGAAGCGGGTCGGGAAGAGGTTAATGCGCCGCAGCAGGCGCTCGGTCAGGTGCGAGTTCTGCTCCAGCCAGGCGCCGTCGTGGGGCGTGCCCAGCAGAAATACCGCGCGCAAATGCGCTAGCCAGGTGGCTTTGCCAGTGAGCAGTAAGCAGTGAGCAGCACTATCGTTTGTTAACTGCTCACTGCTCACTGCCAACTGCTCACTGCCATAATATCCCGCCGAGCGGATTATGAGGCCGCCCATGCTGTGGCCCACGAGCACTAGCTCGCCCAGGGCGTCGGGGTAGCGGTCGGCCAGTTCTTGCAGCAGGCGGGCCAGCTCGCGGCCGTTTTCGGAGAGGTGCTGGCCGGTGTTGTAGCGCAGGTAGAGGCAGCGCAGGCCCGCTTCCTGGGCCAGGCGCGGGCCGAAGCGGGGCCGCCCGGCCGCGTCCTGGAAGCCGGTCTGCCAAATCAGCTCGTCGCCCATCAGCCCGTGCACGAACACCACGGTTTTCAGGCGCGCTTCCTGCAGGCGCAGCGCGGCCACGGGCACGTCGCGCCCGCCGCGGCGGAAGCTCATCTGAATGGCGCGCGCATCATAGCGGGCGGCGAGCTGGTCGCCGAGGGCACCGTTGAGCACGGGCAGGAAAAAATGCTGGTGGGCCTGCCCGGCGCGGTAGGCGTAGGCCGCGCCGCGCGGCACGATGGCGGCGGCGCGCCCCAGCGCGCGCAGGGCGTTGCCAAAGCGGGAAGGCATGGCGGGGTAGGGGTTAATAATTAGCGGTTAGTGATTAATAATGAAGCTGTTTAGGAAGTCGAAAGCCGGTCCTGCTTTATCTAGCGTCCGCTGGTCGCAGCATCTCTACCGCTTCGTTGGGGTCGTTCAACGAAGCAGTAGAGATGCTGCGACCAGCTCCGCATGACATGCTAAATTGGTTTTTAGAACTTCCTAAACAGCTTCAATTGGAGTAGTTCAACAACGTTAGTTACTAACCGTTAATCACTAATCACTACTAAAGTGGTAACCTCCGGGCGGCCCTTGGCGTTGGGCAGGGGCAGGCTGGCAAACGCATTCGGCCGCCAGCGGTTTCCTTTGTCCGGCTTAACCTTATCTGATTTTTTATGAAGCTTTCCTCTCGCGCGCTGCTGGGCCTGGTCCTCGGCGCTTCGGCCTTCTCGGCCTGCGACTACCAACGCTACAGTCCCGGCGTGAATACCCAGTTCGACCGCGCGTTCGTGAACGCGCCCGGCTGGCGCAACGAAGACGTGAACCGCGACAGCATCAACTACAAGCAGCAGGTGTACACGCCCGTGGGTGAAGGCTCGGCCACGGCTATCAAGAACGGCACCGTGCAGGACCAGGTCAACTCGGCCCCGGCCGGCAAAAGCTCGGCCTCGCCCCAGGCCGCCAATGGCACCAACGCCGCCACCAATAAGAACAACAACGGCCGCGGCAATACCAACGACGTGGGCCCCGCCCAGCAGGCCCCCAACGTTACCAACGGCACGCCCGACATCACCAACAGCAAGGGCAAGGAGTAGCGCCCGCTAACCTGACCGGCGCCCGTTTCCTACCCCCCTCTGACTGACCAAGGCCCTCGTAGGGCGCCTTCCCGACCGCGCGGGCCTTGGTCTGTCAGAGGGGGGGTAGGAAACGGGCGGCTGTGCAGCCGACAACCTACTGATTTTTAGCCTGAATGGCGGGCTGAGCCTCTTTCATAGGCCCGGTAGTCCTCAGCAGATGATTGGTCAGCGCCACGGCGAAGAAGGAAAAGAAGTAGCGCCCTCAGATGCCCCGGTAGGGTTGCCACCACTGGCCCGCCCATCCCCGCCCCTGTTTCCAAGCTTAGTGGGCTTTAATTTTTTATCTGAAGCACTCGCCCTGAGCACTTAAATAAGGTGAGCTGCCTAGCCCAGAAACCGCGCCCGCAGCGCCGGCGTGGGCAGCAGGCACTCCTGCTGCCGCCCAAACCAGCGGTAGCGGTGGCGGGCCACGAAGCGGTAGGCGGCATCGCGGGCGGCGGTGGGCAAGAGCCAGGCTGGGGCGGCCAGCAAGGCCCAGCCGCCGCCCAGGCGCCGGGCGATGCGCAGCACGGCCGCCGAGTGCGAGTACAGCCGCCCTTCCTCGACCAGCAGCACTGATTCGGGGTCGGCCCCGGCGGCGGGGAACGGCCCGGACAGACCCTGCGCGGCGAGCAGCTGCTGGCCGGCTTCGCTCTGCAGAGCGGCGAACTGAAACCGGCCCGCCGGGTCGTGGCGAATAACGAACTGCACGAACCCGTTGCACAGGTTGCAGACGCCGTCGAAGAGGATGGTTGCGGGCATTGGAAGGGGGTAGGGAATAAAGAAGGGAAAGTAGCGGCGGCCGGCGAACAGCGCCGGCGGTCGGCACGTGGCCGCGCTACTCGCGTTAGCCAGCCGAGGGCCAGCAAAACAGCCAGCATATTTACGGGCCAAACGTAGTTGCCGCCAGTCGCCAGCCCGTATAGCAAGCTGTTTACTAAACCAATCAGCTCTCCTATTTTCTTTATTTCTTTCTAAAACATGAAAAAAATCACTCTATTCCTCGGCACCTTAGTCCTGAGCGCCGCGCTGCTAAGCAGCTGCGGCAGCACGGGCAGCGGCGAGGGCCGCGCCGCCGACAATGGCAATATGTCCAGCCCGCCGAGCGCCGCCAGCGCCGACCTCAATGGCAGCGTGGGCAACGGCGGCACCAGCACCGACCCCCGCGATGCGTCGGGCAAGCGCGGCTTCGATGGCAACAGCACGCCCGGCGACGTGGGTTCCGACGCCAGCGGCGTCAGCAGCGCCGGCGGCAGCACGCCCCCAGCCAACAGCGCCACCGGCATGACCACTGCGCCCGGCGACAAAGGCAGCACCACCAACAACTCGGACGGCGCCGGCGGCGCCGGCAAGGGCAAAACCGGCACCAACCCCGGCGAAGGCAAAAAGGGCAGCCAGTAGCCGGCCGCTGGCCGCCAAGCCGGAGTCCGAAGCCGGAACCGGGGCCAACCTCAGCCTTCGCAACGCAAACCGCCTACCCCCGTACTTTCTGCCAAAGCCAGGCCGGGTG
>NZ_CAXTEF010000024.1:0-59619 GCF_964243305.1 uncultured Hymenobacter sp. | reverse complement strand
CCTTCGCAACGCAAACCGCCTACCCCCGTACTTTCTGCCAAAGCCAGGCCGGGTGGGCGGGCGCTTTCGGCCCGCCCACCCGGCCGGCCCGGTGCGTTTCCTAACCTCATCCTCTCACCTTCTTCTCTTATGCTTTCCAATTCCGAAACCAGGGCCTCGACCGCCGACCTGATGGACGTGGCGCCGGGCCTGCACGGGCTGCGCGACGTGTTCGTGAACCTCTACTACGCCGCCGCCACCACGCCCGGCCTGGGCGCGGGCCTGCCCACGGCCGGCGCGCCCTGGGTGCTGATTGACGCCGGCCTGCCCGGCTCGGCCACCAAGATTAAGGAGCACGCCGAAAAGCTGTTCGGGCCCAACAACCCGCCCCAGGCCATTCTGCTCACCCACGGCCACTTCGACCACGTGGGGGCTTTGCACGGCTTGCTGGAAGCTTATCCCGGCGTGTTTGCCTACGCCCATCCCCTGGAGCTGCCCTACCTCACCGGCCTGTCGGCCTACCCCCCGCCCGACCCCACGGTGGGCGGCGGGATGATGGCCTACCTATCGTTCACCTACCCCAAGCAGCCCTACGACTTTGGCGGCCGGGTGCAGGCGCTGGCCGCCGATGGCTCGGTGCCCAGCCTGCCGGGCTGGCGCTGGCTGCACACCCCTGGTCACACCTTCGGTCACGTCTCATTTTTGCGCGAAGGCGATAAGGTGCTCGTGGCCGGCGACGCCTTCACGACGGTCGTGGGCGAGTCGGGCTGGGCGACCTACACCCAAAACCAGGTGGTGCACGGCCCGCCCGCTTACTTCACGCCCGACTGGGACGCTGCCCGCGAATCAGTGCAAAAGCTGGCCGCCTTACAGCCCGAAGTGGCCGCTACCGGCCACGGCATCGCCATGCACGGCGAAGAGCTGCGCCAGCAGCTGCAGGAGCTGGCCGGCACCTTCGACGCGGTGGCCCGCCCCAAGCTGGGCCGCTACGCCAAAACGCCCGCCACGGCCGATGCCAGCGGGGTGCGCTCTATCCCGGCGCCGCTGGTGAGCCCGGTAGTGAAGGGCCTGGCCGTAGCCGGCACGCTCGGCGCCATCATCGCGCTGCTGGCTGGTGGCAAGAAGAAAAAGAAGAAAGGCAAAGGCCGCACCGGGTACAGCTCGAAGTCGGGTCCCAGCGGCCCGCGCTACGTGGCCCGTCCGCTGGCCTCGCCCATTGCCCGCCAGGGGCACGATGATGAGGACGAATACAAGCAGGACGAGTTCGGCCTGGATGCATTCAGCCGCGATACCTTCGGCCAGGGCGACGATGACCAGCACGCCGCGTATCAAAGCGACCACGGCCAGAATGAATATGGCCAAGACACTTACGGCCAGGACGAGCCGCGCGACCGCGACCCGCGCGGCTACGAGGTAAGCGAAGAGAGAAGAGCGCCCTCCCGGACCGGCGACTTCCCGCGTCGCACCGCCGCCGACCTCATGCGCAACGATGGCCGCCCCGGCCGCCCCGTGCTGCTGGGCCCCATCGGCGGTGGCAACGGCGAGCCGCTGGTGTTTGCCCACCACTCCAAGCGTTTCGACTAGCGGCCGGGGGGTAGGGATGGCAAGTCCCGGCCCTGCCTGAGCTGAGCAAAGTCCGCCACCAAAAAAAGCCCGCTGCCAACCTGGCAGCGGGCTTTTTTTGGTGGCGGACGCCGGCTTCCCTACCCCCCTTCCCGGCGCGGAAGGGGGGTAGGGAAGCCGGCGCCGGTGGCGCCTTCGGACCGGTTTCCTTCTACCTTGCCGGCCTCCCGGACCTTTAACGGCGTGGCGTATGCGATTCATCTGGCGGTTTCTGGTGGTGGTGGTACTGGCCATCGTGGCCATTTTGCTTTTTAATACGCTGCGGCTGACCTCGCAGCAGCTCGGCGCCGTGCCGGCCGCGCCGGTTCTTTCCCTACCCCCCGACTCGGCGCTGAAGCGGCTGGCGGGCGCGGTGCGCATCCCCACGGTCTCAACCACCGATTTCCGCCAGACCGATACGGCGCAGCTCGGGCGGTTCGGGGCGTATCTGCGGCAGGCTTTCCCCAGGGTGCACCGGCAGCTGCGGCTGGAAAAATTCAACTACTACGGCCTGCTCTACACCTGGCCGGGCACGAACCCGGCGCTCAAGCCGGTGCTGCTGCTAGGCCACTACGACGTGGTGCCGGTGCTGCCCGGCACCGAGGGCAAGTGGGCCCGGCCGCCCTTCGCCGGTCAGCAGGCCGGCGGCTACCTCTACGGCCGCGGCACCCTCGATGACAAGGCCAGCGTGCTGGCCCAGCTTGAGGCCGTGGAATACCTGCTCGGCACCGGCTTTCAACCTCAGCGCACGTTGCTGCTGGCGTTTGGACAGGACGAGGAGACACTGGGCCGGCGCGGGGCGGGCGCTATTGCGGCGGCTTTGCGGCGGCGCGGCGTGCGGGCCGAGTTCGTGCTTGATGAGGGCGGCGTGGTGAAAACCGACGGCGTAGCCGGCCTCAAAAAGCCCGTGGCCCTGGTAGGCATCAGCGAGAAGGGCTACCTGAGCCTGGAGCTGACCGCCACCGGCCAGGGCGGGCACTCGGCCATGCCGCCGGCCCAGACCAGCATCGGGGCCGTAGCGGCGGCCGTCGTGAAGCTGGAGCAGCACCCGTTTCCGGCCCGGCTGGAAGGCGGCGACGACCACCTGCTCGACTACCTGGCCTCGGAAGTGCCCTTCGGGCAGCGGCTCGTGTTCAGCAACCGCTGGCTGTTCGCGCCGCTTATCAAGCGCATTCTGGCGGCCACGCCGGCCGGCAACGCCACCCTGCGCACCACCACGGCGCCCACCATCTTCCGGGCCGGCGCCAAAGACAACGTGCTGCCCATCGACGCCACGGCCACCGTCAACTTCCGCCTTTTGCCCGGCGACTCGGTGGCCGGCGTCATTCGGGAAGTACGCCGCCTTATCAATGATGAGAACATCAAAATTCGCGTCCTGGGCCAGCCCAGCGCGCCCTCGCCGGTCTCCGACCCCGGCGCGCCGCCGTTCGGGCTGCTGCACCGCACCATCCGCAGCGTGTTTCCGGCGGCCGTGGTGGCGCCCTACGTCGTGACCGCCGCCACCGACGCACGGCAGTACGCGGCGCTGAGTTCTAACATCTACCGCTTTCTGCCCGTCCAAGTCAGCCAGCAGGGCATCGAGAGCATCCACGGCAGCAACGAGCGGCTGGCCGTGGCCGACTACCCGACGATGGTGCGCTTCTACGCGGCGCTGATTCGCAATTGTCAGAACTAAAAACTAAAAAAATAAGCAAAATTTTAAAATTGAAATTAAGGAAGTTGCGCCAGCCGGGCCGGCAGCCGCCGGGCCGTGCGCGGCCCCGCCCAGCACCGCTTAGGGAAGGGCTACATCCCTTTAAAACGGCCATACGGCCACGTTTAGGAATCTTAATTTCCAATTGTACTGGCACTTGAGTACGTGTTTTCTTTAATTATACTTATTACAAGGAAATAGTATTTTTTATTGAAGCAGCCGGAAAAATATTATTGAAAATGTCGCATAAAGAGCTGTAATTTTAGGCGACCATTTCACACTTTCCTCATTTATAATGCGAAAACTATTACCCTCGTTAGCTCAATTAGGGCTGACGGCCAGCTTACTGGTAGGCAGCCACGCTGCCTTCAGCCAGAACATGAAAGCCACCGACCCGCAGCCGCTGCCGCAGGCCGCCCTCAACCACCTCAAAAACAACAAGCAGGCCCTCAAGCTCAGCGACGCCGACATTGCCAGCGTGCAGCTCAGCAGCCAGACGGTGTCGAAAAACAGCGGCGTCCAGCACCTCTACCTCCAGCAGGCGTACCAGGGCATTGAGATTCATAACGCCGTGACCAACATGAACCTGGCCAAGGATGGCGAGGTGCTGAACGTGGGCGGGCGCTTCGAGAAAGACCTCACCAAGCGCGTGAAAACCACCAAGCCCCGCCTGACGGCCGCGGCCGGCGTGGCGGCGGCGGCCCGGCACTTGCAGCTGAGCCCGCAGGCCCTGACCGCGCAGAAGCAGGTTGGCGGCGCGAGCCAGGAAGTGGTGTTCTCCAAGGCCGGCATCTCGCTGGAGCCGATTTCGGCCAAGCTCGTCTATCAGCCCCTGGCCGATGGCAGCCTGCGCCTGGCCTGGGAAGTGTCCATCTACGAGCTGGACGCCCAAAACTGGTGGAACGTGCGGGTGGATGCCTCCACGGGCGAGTTTTTGGAGAAAGACAACCTGGTGACTCACTGCGAGTTCGACAACAACGGTCCCGGCGGCCTGCCCCTGCGCGAGGTCAGCACCGCAATTGGTGCGCGCCAGCCGTTCAGCTTCACCACGGCCGTAGCCGCGGCCACGGCCAACGTTTATAACGTGTACCCGCTGGTGACGGAAAGCCCCAGCCACGGGCCGCGCGCGCTGGTCGGCACGGATGCGGCCAACCCCAAGGCCTCGCGTAACGGCTGGAACACGGGCCTGCTCGGCGTGACGTACACGACCACGCAGGGCAACAACGTGCACGCCTACGAGGACCCCGACAATAACAACAACACGGCGGGCCTCAACTACAGCCCCGACGGCGGCGCGGCCCTCGCGTTCGACTACCCGGTAGACTTTACCCAGCCGCCGGTGACGTACCGCGACGCGGCTACCACCAACCTGTTCTACTGGAACAACATCATGCACGATGTGTGGTACCAGTACGGCTTCGACGAGCAGAGCGGCAACTTCCAGGCTGATAACTACACCCCGCGCCTGATGAACGGCGTGCCCGTGGGCGCCGCCGACTACGTGCGGGCCGAGGCCCAGGACAGCCGCAACGTGGCCGCCACGCGCAACAACGCCAACTTCGCCACGCCCGCCGACGGGCAGATGCCCCGCATGCAGATGTACCTGTGGAGCGGCATCCCCGACAAGGACTTGTTCCGGGTGACTTCGCCGGCCGGCGTGGCCGGCACCTACCCCGCCCTGGAAGGCACCTTCAGCCAGAAGCTCACCCCGACCCCCGTTACCGGCAAGCTGGTGGTGGGCGCGGCTGGCACCGGCACCCCGGAGCAGGGCTGCGGCGAGTTCACGAATGCGGCTACGGTCAGCGGCAACATTGCGGTGGTGTACCGCGGCACCTGCAGCTTTGCCGATAAGGTGCAGAATGCCCAGAAAGCCGGCGCCATCGCCGTCATCGTTATTAACAACGCCCCCGGCGGGCCTATCAGCATGGGCGGCACGCCCACGCAGGCCACGCCCGCCATCGTCATTCCGGCCGTCATGATCAGCCAGGCCGACGGGCAGCGCATCCGTACCCTGCTCGATGGCGGCACCGAAGTAGCCGTGGCCCTGAAGAACGACGGCTCCGGCCCGGAGCTGGACGGCGACTTCGACAACGGCATCATCGCCCACGAGTACGGTCACGGCATTTCGACCCGCCTCACCGGCGGCCCTGACAACGTGAGTTGCCTGCGCAATGCCGAGCAGGCCGGCGAAGGCTGGAGCGACTGGTTCGGTTTGATGCTGACCACCAAGGTGGGCGACACCGGCACCAAGGTGCGCGGCATCGGCACCTACGCCTCGGGCCAGCCCACTACGGCCCGCGGCATCCGCCCGGCGCCCTACAGCACCGACTTCGCGGTGAACAACTTCACCTACGGCGCCACCAACAACGTGGCCGCCATCAGCCAGCCCCACGGCATTGGCTTCGTATGGGCCACCATGATTTGGGACCTGAACTGGGCCCTGATTGACAAGTACGGCTACAGCGCCGACCTCTACGCCGGCAAGGGCGGCAACAACCTGGCCATGCAGCTCGTCATCGACGGCCTGAAGCTGCAGGTGTGCAGCCCCGGCTTCGTGGACTCGCGCGACGCGATTCTGCTGGCTGACCAGACCAACAATGCCGGCGCCAACCAGGAGCTGATTTGGAAGGTATTCGCCCGCCGCGGCCTGGGCTTCAGCGCCAAGCAGGGCCTGAGTTCCAGCCGCAGCGACCAGGTAGAAGCCTTCGACCTGCCGCCCGTGTATGCCTGCTCGGCCCCGACCATCGCCGTCTCGCCGGCCAACGCCGGCTTCACCGGCGCCGCCCCCAAGACCATCTACCTGGGCTACGGCGCGCAGACCGTCACGCTGACGGCCAGCGGCGACCCGACCAACACCTACACCTGGTCGCCGGCCGCGGGCCTGAGCAGTGCCAGCATCGCCAACCCGGTGTTTACGCCCACGAAAGCCGGCTCCTACACCTTCACCGTGACCAGCGTCAACGCCGACAAGTGCACTCGCACCGCTACAGTGCGCATCGACGTAATCGACGTGCGCTGCGGCACCAAGAACAAGCAGGTGCAGGTTTGCCACAGCGGCAAAGTGCTGTGCGTAGGCCAGAATGAGGTGGCCCTCCATCTGAACCACGGCGACCGGGTAGGCACCTGCGCCGCTCCCGCCGCCGCCGACGGCCTGCTGGCCGGCGAAAGCGCCGCCTCGGAGCTGACGCTGACCGCCGCGCCTAACCCCGCCGGTGCCCGCACCAACCTCTCGTTCACGCTGCCCCAGGGCGGCGCTTACCGCCTGGAGGTGCTCAACATGCAGGGTGCCACCGTGGGCGTCGTGGCCGAAGGCAGCGCCAAAGCCGGCGAGAAGTTCTCCTACGAGTTCAGCCGCAACCGCCTGGCGACGGGCGTGTACATGGCCCGCCTCGTGGCCGGCAGCAAGAGCAAGTTCACCCGCATCGTCCTGCAAGACTAGGGGGGTAGGGAATTGTAAGTAAGTTAAAAGGGCGGCCGTGCTGATGCACGGCCGCCCTTTTTTTGGTTGGAATTAATTCAGTTGAAGAGATGAGAACGTCCTGCTGAGCCCCGCGAAGCATCTTGCCTGATTAGTAACTCAATCGGGAGGGTAAGCTGATTACTTCCCCTGGCAAGATGCTTCGACAAGCGGACGCTAGATGAAGCATGACGTTCTCATTCCGTTCAGTTACTATTCCCTACCCTACCGCTCCAGCTTGAAGCCGGGCTCCGGCGCGGGGCGCTGGGCGCGGTTGGCCACGGCCCAGCCGGTGAGGTACATCCAGCGGGTCATGCCTGTGAGCTTGGGGTAGTTGATGCGGGTGGGCTCGTCGCGGGGCGTGTGGTAATCCACGTGCAAGAGTGAGGTGTACATGATGGCCGGGATGCCGAGGCGGGCGTAGGGCAGGTGGTCGGAGCGGAAGTACCAGCCCTCGGGGTGGGTGGCCTTGTCCCACTCGGTATCGAGTTTGAACTTCGGGCCGGCCTGGTTGGCAGCCAGGGCGGTTTTGACTAAATCCGACGAGTTCAGGTGGGGCGGGATAGAGCCCAGCAGCGCGGCCGAGTCGGGGGCGTTGCGGCCCATCATCTCGGCATTCAGTACCGCCACGATGGAGTTTTGCGGCACCGTAGGGTGGGCCGAATAGTAGCGCGAGCCCAGCAGGCCGCGCTCCTCGGCGCCGTGATATACGAACAGGGCCGAGCGCCGCGCCGGCTGCTGCTTAAAGGCGCGCATGATGGCCAGTAAGGCCGCGCAGCCGGTGGCGTTGTCGTCGGCGCCGTTGTAAATCGAGTCGCCGGCCACGGCGGCGCGCACGCCGTCGTGGTCCTGGTGGGTGCTGAAGAGCACGTTTTCGGCTTTCAGCTTCGCGTCGGTGCCGGGCAGCTTCGCCACGATGTTCACCGATGGGTACTGAAACGTCTCCACTTTCAGCTCGGTGCTGAGCTGCTGGCCGGCCTGCTGCACCCAGCTCAGGGCGCTGGCGGGCAGCCAGATGGTGGGCGTCTGGCTCACCACTTTCAGGTTGGCGTCGCCGGGCAGGCCGTAGCGCCCGCGCTCGTAGATGTGACTCCAGTGGTCGTAGATGGCCTGGGCTGGGGCATCGGAAACGAACACCACCGCCACGGCGCCGGCCTTGGCCAGCTCGGTGGTTTGGGTATTGAGCTTGCCGAACAGGTAGCGCCGGTAGCTGATGCCATCGGTGGGCGCCCCCGAAATCAGCAGCGCCACCGCCTTGCCTTTCACGTCGACCTTGGCCAGCTCGGCCGGTGTGGCCGTGCCCACGTACACGAGCGGCGCCGTCACGCTGGCATTGGTCGGCACGACCACGGCGGCATCCTGGTTGACGCGCAATTGGTGGCTGCCGATGCTCAGGCGGCTGTCCTTGGTCAGGCGCGTGCGCTGGAGCTGGAAGAACTGGAAGTAGGTGCCGTTGTCGCCGGCCGGCGCCAAGCCGATGGCCTTTATCTGGTCGGCCAGCCACACCGAGGCGTTCAGCTCATCGAGGGTGCCTCCTTCGCGGCCCCGATAGTGGTCGCCGGCCAGCGCGAACAGGTCGCGCTTGATGTCAGCTTCGCGGATGGCGGCCAGGGCATTGGCGGGTTTGGCCGCGGAAGGGGGGGTAGGGATTTTCTTCTGGGCGTGACTGAGTTGGGGCAGCGCCAGGCTGAGAGCGGCGGTAAGGGCAGCGAGGAAGGGTTTGGTCATAAAGAAGGGGGTAGGAAATTAACCGCGGAAGACGCAGAGGCAAACGCAGAAGAGCCGCAGAGGATGTTTTGCTGCGCTTTTTCTGCGTTTTTCTTCTGCGTCCTCTGCGGTGAAAAACAAAAACTATTTCACCAGATTATCGCGCAGAAACAGCATCATGGCGCCGTAGGTGTAGTCGCGGTTGGCCTTCTTGGCCAGGCTGTGGCCCTCGTCCTTGGCCATGATGTACCAGACCGTGGTGCCCTGCTTTTTGAGGCCGGCCACCATCTGCTCCGATTCCGACAAGGGCACGCGCGGGTCGTTCTGGCCCTGGTACACGAGCATGGGCTTGGTGATGTTCTGGATTTTGTTGATGGGCGAAATCGTCTCAAACGCTTTCAGCATGGCTGGGTCGCGCTCGTCGCCGTACTCGGCGCGGCGCAGGTCGGCGCGGTAGGGGCTGGTATTTTTCAGGAAAGTGACGAAGTTGCTGATGCCGAACAGGTCCACGCCGCAGCGCATCCGCTGGTTGTAGTTGGTCATGGTGGCCAGGCACATGTAGCCGCCGTAGGAGCCGCCGTACACGGCCACGCGCGAGGCGTCCAGGCCCGGCTGGGTGCCTATCCAGTCGAGCAGGGCGCCAATGTCCTTGACCGAATCCTCGCG
Organism: uncultured Hymenobacter sp.; assembly: GCF_964243305.1. Lineage (GTDB taxonomy): Bacteria > Bacteroidota > Bacteroidia > Cytophagales > Hymenobacteraceae > Hymenobacter. The sequence continues at coordinate 50,515 of NZ_CAXTEF010000024.1, read as the reverse complement.
CCGGGGGCCGTTGTCGAGCTGCAAGTACGTCTTGCCGTAGCCGGTCGAGCCGCGCACGTTGGGCACGAGCACGGCCACGCCCAACTCATTGACCAGCAGATTTATCAGGGCGCTGAAGTTGGGTAGCGACTGGCCTTCCGGCCCGCCGTGGATGCTGAGCAGCACCGGCACCTTGCCCGTCGCCTGTACGGCACTCTTGGGCCGGTACACGAAGGCCGGAATCAGCCGCGGCTGGCCACTCACCTGGTCAAACGTGGGGTACTGAATCAGCTCCGGTTCCACAAAGCTGGCCGGGTTGAGGCCGCCGATTTCGCTGGTGGTCCAGCGGGTGAGCTGCTTGCTGCCTGAATTCATGCCGAGGTCCAGCACGTAGGCGTCGGCGCTGCTGCGGGCCGAGGCCAGCGTGAGGGCCAGGCGGCGGCCGTCGTCGTGGAGCTTGAAGCTGCCGATGACGCCCTTAGGCACGTTGGGCACGGGCTGGTAGGCGCGGGTTTTGGTGTCGAGCGCGTAAAGCTTGGAGTAGCCGCCCTCGTTGGTCGAAAACACCAGCCGGCTGCCGTCCTTGCTGCGCTCCATGTTCTCCACGTCCCACGGAATCTGGCTTGAAAGCGCCGTGAGCTTGCTGCTCGCCAGGTCCAGGTAGCGCAGGGTTTGAAACTCGCTGCCCTCGTTCGAAATCAGAAACAAGCCCTTGCCATCGAGGCTGAACTCGACTCCGGAATACGCGACGGGGGTAGGGAGTTTGTGCAGCGGCTCCAGTTGGCGGCCGGTCAGGTCGAAGCGGAACAGCTCACTCTCGTTGATGGATTTGTAGTTGCTCAGAATCAGCTGGCGGCCGTTATCCGCCCACGCGGCCACGCTCCAGCCGCCGCCCTTCAGCTCAGCCAGCGCGGCGGGTTTGGCGGTGCCTTTGACGGCGAAGTCTTGCACGAACAAGTCCAGGTCGGCGCCGTTGCGCTGGTTGCTCATGTAGGCGAGCTGGGTGCCGGCGCGGTTCCAGCCCTGAAACTGGTTGCGGCTTTTGCCGTCCGTGAGCAGGCGCGAGCTGCCGGTGCCCAGGTCGAAAAAATAGATTTGGTAGTTCTCGTTGCCGCCCTCGTCACGGCTGTAAATAAAGCCGTTTTGCTTCTTATCCGGGCAGGTTGCCACCGCGGCCAGCGGCTCTTTGAAGAAGGTGACTTGGCGCCGGTCGGCGCCGGCCGCGGCCACGTGGTGAATCTGGGGCACCTCGGCAAAGCGCGTGCTGATGAACAGACCCCGGCCCTCGCGGTCCCAGTCGGCGACGCTGGCGCCGCGCACGTTCTGGTACTGGTCGACGCGAGCCAGCAGGTCGGCGGGCAGGGCCGGGATGTTCTCCACCGTCAGGTTGCCGATGTCGCGGCGCGGCGCGGGGGTAGGCGTTTGGGCCTGGGCGCCGGCGGCGGCCAGCAGGGCGAAGAGTAGGAGCTTTCTCATATGAAACAGGACGTAGTTGAGTCGGTAAGATACACGCCGCTAGTCAATAACGCGCGTGAGCAGTAGCGCGGACTTTGTAGTCCGTGTTCCCGCGCCATTCGGTGGCTCTGGTGGTGAGGACGCGGACTACAAAGTCCGCGCTACTGCTCGGCTCCCACGTACACCTTTTCCTTTAGCCGCGAGGCCACCAACGCAAACAGCGCCACGTTCAGGGCCATCAAGCCCGCCGAAAACCAATAAAAATTTGCGCCCTGCAAGCCCGCCAGCAGGCCGCCGCGCGCGATGCTGTTGTGGAGCAAACTCAATCCAAAGTTGGCCACCGCGATGGTGAGGATCCACAGGGCCGTGGTCAGGCTTTTGAGGGCCTTGGGCGCGTGGGTGTAGGCGTATTCCAGGCCCGTGATGGCCACCATGATAACGCCGCCCACCAGCACGCAGTAGGCCAGCACCTGCCACCACGCCGAGGGCACCTGCCCCGCGTCGAGTCGGCTTTGCACCCCGCCGATGATAAGTACGGCCAGCGCCGCAATCACCATCCCGACTCCCATGCGCCGCAGCGGCGTGACCCGCACCCCGCGCCGGGCCAGCGCAGGATATACGCCGTAGGTGAGCAGCGGATTGAGTAGAATACCGAACACGATGCCCGTCACTTGCAGCTGCTCGGCCAGTGGCTGGAAGCCCGGCCACAGCTCCCGGTTGAGGTGCGTGGCTTGCAGCACCCACTCTGACGAGCTTTGCTCATTAAGCATCCAGAGCACTGGCACGAAGGCGAACACGGTGAGGATGCGGCCCAGCGCGGCGCGGCCCTCGCCCGGCCCGAAGGTTTGGCGCAGGCCGGCGCGCAGGCCCGTGGGTGGCACGCCCACGTAGCGGCGCCGGCCCAGCCAGAAGGTGAGGGCCGCCGCGCCCATCAGCAGGCCCGGCACGCCGAAGGCCACGGCCGCCCCGAAGTGCGCGTAGAGAAGCGGCGTCAGCACCGTAGCTACAGCCGCGCCGACATCAATGGCCATCTGAAACCAGCCGTAGGCCTTGGGCAGCAGGTGGGCGTTGTGCTGCGTAAACTGGTCGCCCAGGTTGGCCGTCACGCTCGACTTGATGCCGCCCATGCCCACGGCCACCACCAGCAGCCCCAGCCGAAACCCATCCAGATTCTCGTTGAACGCCGCCAGCAGCGCGTGCCCGCCGCAGTAGAGCACCGACAAATACAGAATCACGCGGTATTTGCCCAGCACCCAGTCGGCCAGCAGCGCGCCCACTACCGGCAGGGCGTAGCCCAGCGCCGCGAACGAGTGCACCAGCGCATTTACCTGCGACTCGGCCCCGGCCGTCAGCGCCGCCTCGTGGGTTGGGTTGAAGAACTGCGCCACCAGAAACGTGGGCAGGATGGCCAGCATCCCGTAGTAGCTGAAGCGCTCAGCCACCTCGCTGCCGATGATGAAGGGCACCGCGCGCGGGAAGCGGGCAGTTTCGGCGGGCGGCGCGGGGGCTACGTTGGGACGCATAGGAAGAGCTTATGACGACCGATTTACAACCAATAACTGAAATGCAGCGCTGCCAGCCAGCGCGGCTTGGCCCGGGAACGCCGACGCTTCCTACTTTCCTACCCCCCGTCGCCCGGCCAATGTAGAGACGCGATATTCCGCGTCTGCTCGCGTGGCGGGGGGTAGGAAAATCAACAGAGTAGCTTACTGCGTCCCTCCACGCACAAGCAAACGCGAAGTATCGCGTCTCTACGTCGTTCTGGCGCCGCGGTCAGTCACATGTCAGGCATAAAAAAAGCCCCGTTGTCGGGGCCTTCTTTTTGCGAATTGCCACCAATCTAGCGCCGGCTTTACTTGCGCTTGACCTGCGACCTGGGCCTGACATCAACCGGCTTGCCCTTGGCCGCGCCCGCCACGACCGAGAAGCCGCGCTGCTTCATCAGGGCGTCAATTCTGGGGTCGCGGCCGCGGAAGGCGCGGTAGCCGGCGGCTGGGTCCACAGTGTTGCCGATGGTGAACACGTGCTGGCGCAGGCGGGCGGCCAGGGCCTTGTCGTAGGGGCCGCCGGGGGCTTCCGTGAAGGCACTGAACGCGTCGGCCGCCAGCACCACCGACCACACGTAGGAGTAGTAGCCGGCCGAGTAGCCATCCGAGGAAAAGACGTGCGAAAACTGCGGCGTGCGGTGGCGCATCACCAGCTCGGTGGGCATCTTCAATTCGGCCAGGGTTTCGCGCTCAAACCTGTCGGGGTCGATGGTCTGCTCGCCGGCCAGGTGCAGCTTCATATCCACGAGGGCGCTGGCCAGCAGCTCGGCCGTGGCGAAGCCGGAGTTGAAGGTGCTGGCCTTGTTGATGCGGTCGACGAGGCGCTGCGGAATGGGCTCGCCGGTCTTATAGTGCAGGGCGTACTTGCTTAGTACCTGGGGGGTAGGCAGCCAGTTTTCGAGCACCTGCGAGGGGAATTCCACGTAGTCGCGCACCACGCTTGTGCCCGAGAGCGTGGGATAGGTCACGTTGCTGGACAGGCCGTGCAGGGCGTGGCCGAACTCGTGAAACAGGGTCCGGGCGTCGTCCCAGGAGATGAGCACGGCCTCGCCGGGCGCGGGCTTGATGAAGTTGGAGTTGTTGGACACGATGGTCGTCACGGCGCCGTCCACGCGCTCCTGGTTGCGGTAGGCGTTCATCCAGGCGCCGGAGTTTTTGCCGGGCCGGGCGTAGGGGTCGAAGTACCAGAGGCCCACGGCCTGGCCGCTAGTCTTGTCCTTCACCTGCCACACCCTCACGTCGGGGTGGTACACCGGCACGTCGGTCACGGGCGCGAAGGTGAAGTTGAACAGCTCGCCGGCCACGAAGAACATGCCCTCGCGCAGCTTATCCAGCTGCAAATACTGCTTCACCTCGTTCTGGTCGAGGTCGTAGCGGGCCTTGCGCACCTTCTCGGCGTAATAGCGGTAGTCCCAGGGCTCGACTTTGAAGCCGGCCGGGGCGCCTTCTTTTTTAGCTAACGCCTGCATATCCGCCACTTCCTCGTGCACGCGGGCCACGGCGGGCTCCCAGACTTGCAGCATCAGCTTCATGGCGTTTTCCGGCGTCTTGGCCATCGTGTTGTCGAGGCGCAGGTGGGCGTGGGTGGGGTAGCCCAAGAGCTTCGCCCGCTCGGCGCGCAACTTCAAAATCTGGGTAATCAGGGCGTTGTTGTCGTACTGCCCGCCGTTGTCGCCGCGGCTCACGAACATGCGCCACACCTTCTCGCGCAGCGCCCGCTGGTCGGAATACGTCAGAAACGGGTCGACCGACGAGCGGGTGTTGGCAATGACGCCCACGGCGCTGCTCTGGCGGGTGGCGACCGTGGCCTTGGCGCCCTCGCGCAAAGAGGGGGGTAGGCCGGCCAGGTCGGCTTCGGTTTTCAGCTCCACACTCAGGCCGGCTTCCTCGGCCAGCACGTTTTGCGAGAACTTGGTAAACAGGCCCGCCAGCGTCTGATTCAGCTGCGAGAGCCGGGCCTTGGCCGGCGCATCGAGCTGGGCGCCGGCCCGCACGAACTCCTTGTAGCGCACCTCCGTCAGGCGCTGCTGCTCGGCCGTGAGCTTCTTGGTTTGGGGCGCTTTATACACGGCCTCAATGCGTTTGAACAGGGCCGCATTCTGCGTTATCTGGTCGGAGAAACCGGCCAGCCGGGGCGCCATCTCGGCCTCCACGGCGCTGAAGGCGGCGTCATTGAGGGCGCTGCTCCACACGCCGTACACGGCCTGCACCCGGTCGAGGGTGCGCCCGCTGCGCTCCAGGGCGGCAATAGTATTCTCGAAATTGGCCGGCTGCGGGTTGCTGGCAATGGCTTGAATCTCGCCCAGGCTTTCGGCCATCGCCGCTTCCAGCGCGGGCTTGAAGTCGGCCACTTTCACCTTGTCAAACGCCGGCACGCCGCCGTAGGGGCCGGCCCAGGGCTGAAGTAAGGGCGGCTGGTCGGCGGCGCGGGCGGCACGGGCGACTTCGGCCGGAGCGGGGGGGGTAGGGGCGGCGGGCTGGGCCATAGTGGAAGCAGCGGCAAACGTGAGCGACAAACCCAGGGCGGCCAGGAAGCTGGCCCGCCGCTGACCCACAAAGGAGAGTAGAAGTTGCATGAAGAAAAGAATGGATGGGATAAAGCTGCTGCGTGAAGATAACGCGAGCCAGGGCTTCGGAAAGCACCAGGCCGGAGCCGCATCTAATTCGCACCTGACGCACACGCAGCTTCCGAGCATCTCAGAGCCGAAACCGCTTCTTCACTTGCGTGGTGAAGCTGCTGTAGCCCGGTGCCGGTATCATCGTGGCCGGCAGCGGCCTGGTGCCGGGCAAGGGGGGTAGGCCCAGGCTGCGGGCAGTGACTTGCAGCGTCAGCGGGCCGGGGTCGGCCGTGTCCATCTCTAGCAGCAGGCCGGCGGGGCCGGGCGCGAAGAAGGTGAGCGCGGCGTACTCGTTGCGGGTGTAAAGGCGGGCGGGGGCCACGAGGTGGCCGGCCACGCGCAGCCGCCGCCGCTGCTGCCTTATCGGGCCAGCGGGCCAGTTCAGGCGCAGGCTTACCACGCCGGGGCGGCCGGGGCGCACTTGCAGCCGCAGGCGCCGCCCGCCGCGCCGCGCGCTGTCGCTGAGCACCGCCACCGTGGGCGGAGGCAGGGGTAGGGCCGTGGCCGCCTGGTGCAGCACGGGCAGCGTTGAGCCGGGCAACACGGCCGGGAGCGGACCAAACTCCGGCGCCGAAAGAAACCGCCGCGTGAAGGCATCGGCGCGCGCCGTGCTGCTCAGCCAGTGGGCCCGTTGGGGCTGGTCGGCATCGAGGGCATACCAGAGGTGGGTTTGCTGGGGCTGCCCGGCCGTGGGCAGGCTGCTGGCGTGGCCCGCGGCCAGCGCGCCGAGGGCCACCAGGCCCGCCAGCAGCGGCAGCGCCCAGCTTGAGCGGCGCTCCGCGTCCGCCCCACCCAAGCCCGCCGGGCGGGCCAGCACCGGCAGCAGCGCGGGCAGCAGCAGCCCCAGCAGGATAGCCAGAACCAGCATACTCACCACAACCAGCGGCCCCAGGCCGGCCGTCGTCAGCAGAAACGACAGGTTGGGCGCCAGCAAGGCCACGGCCGGCAGCGCCAGCAGCGTCCCTACCCCCTCTAAAACGGGTGAAGCCCCCGGCCGCGCCGTTGCTGACTCCGGCAACCGGCGCGGCGTATTGCGCAAGCTCCACCGCCAGCTCAGCGCCCCGAACAGGAGCGGAAAACCCAGCAGAAAGCAGGAAGTGGGCGCTTTCACCTGCAAAAAAGCCTGCAACCCGGCCAGCACCAGCAGCCCGCCGCCCGTCAGCGAATCGGGGCGCAGCCCGCGGCGCAGCAGCCCGTACCAGGCGCCGAAAACGGCCGTGCCCAGCCCCACCAGGGCCAGGTGATACCAGTGGACGTTGTAAAAGGCGTGGTCGTAGAAAACGGCGTACTGCGGGTAGGCGGCGGCCACCAGTTGCGTCAGGACCCAGCCCGTGGCCGGCAGCAGCCCCGCGGCGCCCACCCAGGCCAGGGCGCCGCCCAGCAGGCCTCGCAGGCGCAGGCGGCCTTGCCGCCGGGCCCGAACGATGGCCATTGCCAGCAGTAGCGCCACGGCCAGGTTGAGCCCGTAGTTCCAGCGCGCATCATACAGCACCAGCCAGGTGCCGAGCGGGTTGAAAAACGTGCTGTCCGAAGAAGAAGTCGGCGCCGGCAGCGCGAGGCTGGCAAAGTGCCGCACCAGCGGCAGCATATACTCGCCGTGGTGTTGCAGGGAGCCTAAATCGAGGCGAGCGGGCGTGTCGGCGGGGTTGTGGTAGTAGGCGTAGCCGCCGACGAAGCCGAAGTTCAGCCCCGGCAAGCCCGCGGCTTTGAAGACCGTGAAATCGGTGCTGTTAGGCAGGTTGCGGTAGATTTCGTACGCCAGCGACGAGCCCACCGGCGCGGGCGCGGCCCTGGCAAACTCCCGGAGAATCCAGCGGTTGCCGGCGTTGGTTTCAAACAAAAAGCTGGGCCCGGTATTGCCCCGCGCCTCGAAGTTGAGCACTACGCCCACCTCGCGCCTTAGCCTCACCGAGTCGGCGGCGTAGGCGCAGGCGCCCAGCAGGCCCACCTCCTCGCCATCGGTGAACACCCACACCACGTCGTGGGTCAGGGGCGGGCCGGCCCGCAGCGCGCGCATGGTTTCGAGGGCGGCGGCCACGCCCGCGTCGTCGTCGCTGGCGCCGGGCGTGAGGGGCTGCGAGTCGTAGTGGCTCAGCACCAGCACGGCGGGGCCGCCGGGCGCGCGGCCCGGCAGGCGTGCCACCACGTTCTGCACCCTGGCCCCGACCAGGACGCCGCCCGTGCCCGTCACTACGGTTGTGTCCTGCACAGTAGCGCGCAGGCCCAGCGCCCGGCAGCGCCGCAGCAGGTAGTCGCGCACCGCCTCATGGGCCGGCGTGCCGATGCTGTGGGGTGCGCGGGCAATTATCTTCACCTCGCGCAAGGCTCTCGCCGCTGAAAACTCCGTGGCTGGCGCGCCGGCCGGCACCGCCCGCGGTGGCCGCGCCAGCTGCCGGCTCAGCGCGGCGAACAGGAGCAGCCCCAGCAGCGGCAGCCAGCGGGAAAGCAGCGAAGCAGGCATAAACGCAAGGTAAGTGCTCGCGCAATAGCAGTAAGCTATGAGCTACAAAAGCTCCTGCTGCTTAACTAGCGCCTACCAGCTAAGCAGCAGGAGCTTCAGACTCAATCGGATAGATTTTAGTAATTGTGGCTGGCCGTGGTTTCCGGGATAACCACCACGTAGTCGTAGCCGAGAATAACAATTTCCAGGTCTGGCTCGCTCACCTTCAGCTTGCCGCCCAGCAGGGCCCGGCGCAGCGGGCGCAGGTCGAACGCCTGCCAGGTGGGGCCGGCGCTGGTTTGAGCCATAAAGGGCTTAAGCGCAGCCTCGTCGGCGTTCGTGTACGTAGCGACGTTTTTGCTGAAATCATCCGGGTTGAAGCCCTCCGCTTTAGTGCCTTGCTTGCCGAAAATATAGATGTGCAGTGATTGCTGGTCCTGAATGTCGGCCAGGTTCAGGGCCAGGTTGCCCACATCATACACGCCCGCTGTCAGGCTTCTGCCCCGCGAGACGTGAAAGGCCCCGAGCTTGAAGAGTATCTTGGGCAGCGGCTGGCCGGGCTGCTGGCGGGCTTGCAAGCCTTGCAGCAGGTTGCGCTTCATCAGGCTAATGCGGGCCTGGTGGCTCTGCAAGCCCTTTTTGGGCTGCCCGGCCAGCTGATAAATCCGGGCGCTGACCACGTAGTCCTGCACCATCTGCCGCACGGCCGGGCTTTCCGGCCGGGCGAGGGCCACCAGGCTGTCGAGGGCGGCGGGCGGCTGCTGCATAATGGTCATCTGGCCGGGGTCGCGGCTCATCATGGCCCGGTCGTGGGCCTGGTAGGCCGCGCCGCGCCGCCGCAGATACGTCCGGGTGGTTTGGTTTTTAGTCTGTTCGGCCAGCCGGGCATAAAAGCGGCCCGGCGAGAAGCAGCTCACCTGGTCGATGCCCATTAGTGCCACATTTTGAGCGCGCAGCCCGCGGGCCAGCTCAAACTCCTCGGCCCAGCTATAGAATGACAAGGCCATTATGTGCTGCCGACTAAAAGCTACCGGCAGGCCGGGCTGGGCGGCCAGGCGGCTTAGGTCCTGGGCCTGGTATTTATCAATCTCGGCCACGAACACCGCCGGCTTCAGCTCACGGGCCAGCGCGGCGGTGAAGCTGGGAATCTGGGCCAGGCCGTGGTCTTCGCCCACGAGCACGAACTGACTTTTTTGCACGTCCTGGCGCAGCTTATCCCAGCCGGCGCCTGAAAACTGCGCACCTGCCGCCACCAACGGCAGCTGATTTTGCCGCACCAGGCGCGTGAGCGTGCTATCCTGGGCCGCGGCGGCGGCGGCCATCAGAGCGGCCAGGGTTGTCAAGGCCAACCGGCGCAGGCGGGCGGCGGGCTGGTTGAACGGGCTTCGGGCGGAGCAGGGGGGTAGAAAGATCATAGCCGGTTTGCCGTAGGAAGTGGAGGCGGCAACAAAATAAACGTCAAGAGATTGCGCAGCTTTGCGAGCCGGCATTCACTTCGACCAAGTACAGGCTCCACAGCATCAAAGCCCGAACGGGTCCGCCTTCTTGACGTGCCCAAGCCCCATCCCTACCCCCCCACTGGGGCTCACTACCTTTTAATTTTTAACCGCCGCCGGCACCTGCCCCGGCCGGGCGTAGCCAAAGCGCAGCGGCGCGAGCACCTCGTGGTAGCCATCGAGGCCCGAAATGGCGGTCGTGTTCAGGGCCGCCAGGTCCAGCGTACCGTCGTCGCGCAGGCCTTTTTCGGCTATATAAACGTGCTCAACGGTGCCGACCAGCAGCACCGTGCCATTGAATATGGGGTGCTCTTCGCGCAGCCGCAGGCCGATGCTAATGGCACTTTCGGCCACGTAGGGCGCCGGGAAGTCGTCGCGGAAGGCGGCCGTGAAGCCGCAGCGGTCGAACTCCGATTCCTCATCCGGGAAGTTGGCCGAGGTGTAGTGCGCCGGCCCGGCCAGATTAAAAGGCACGTGGTTGAGAGTGTAGCAGCCGTCACTGTCCTTGATGTTCTGGTAGGTGTGGCGCGGCACGGTAGTTGGGCGCGTCACCAGGCCCAGCACGGCCGGGTCGGAGCCCAGGTGGATAGCGGAGCTGAACACAGCCAGGTTGGTCTGGCCGTCGGGGGCGCGGGTGCCCACCAGGTTGGCGGGCTTGTAGCCGGGCAGGCCATTGACAAGGTTGAGGCGGTAAATCCGCTCGAAGGCGGCGATGTCGGTGGCGGTGAGGTGGCGCATGAGGGGGTAGGGAGCAATGAGCAGTGCGCAATGAACAATTGAGTGCCGGATTTGGCTGGTCTGTTGTCTATCATCGCCGCTACCTGTTCAGTAGTGCCACCACGGCGACCGGGTCGGCCACTGCGACGATGAGTTGGTGATACTCCTCGTTCCGCAGTGTGACGACGACCGTGTTGGCCAGGTGGAATTTAAAACATTGCTACGGCTCGATTTCCTACCCCCTTCCGAAGCCTGAAGGGGGTAGGAAATCAGACGCCGATGGGTGCGGACTACAAAATCTGCGCTACTTCACCCCCGCCGCCCAGGCGTCCATCTTCTTCTCCAAAATCGCCAGCGGCATCGAGCCATCTTTCAGCAGCTCGTCGTGGAAGCGGCTGAGGTTGAACCTGCTGCCGAGCTGTTTTTCGTACCTGGCGCGCAGCTCCCGGATTTTGAGCTGCCCGATTTTGTAGCCCAGCGCCTGGCCCGGAATGGCCATGTAGCGCTCAATGGCCGAGGTGGCCTCGTCGCGGGTGGTGCTCAGATTGGCTAAGAGATAGTCAATCGCCTGCTCGCGCGTCAGCTGCCGCGAGTGCAGGCCCGTGTCGACCACCAGGCGCACGGCGCGCAGCATCTCGTCGCCGAGCGCGCCCATGCGCTGATAAGGGTCCTTGAACAAGCCCAGCTCCGGCCCCAGGCTCTCCGAGTACAGCGCCCAGCCTTCCACGTAGGCGTTCTGGCCGCCGAAGCGGCGGAACTTAGGCAGGCTGGTATTCTCCTGCTGAAGCGAAATCTGGTAGTGGTGGCCCGGAATGGCCTCGTGCAGAAACAGCGACTCCATGCCCGAGGTGGTGGCAAACGTGGCGGCGTCGGGAATCGGCACGTAGAAAATGCCCGGCCGCGAGCCGTCCGGCGAGCCCTGGGTGTATTCGGCCGAGGCCGAGGCCTCGCGAAACTTCTCGGTTTCGCGGATTTCAAACGGCGTTTTGGGCGTGCGGCCGAACATCGTTTGCAGGTTGGGCAGCATCCGCTGGTGGATGTTCTCGAAGGCGGCCAGCACTTCCTCCGGCTTCTGGTAGGGCCGGAATTTGGGGTCAGTATTGAGGTACTTGAAGAAAGCCGGCAGGTCGCCCTGGAAGCCAACTTCGGCTTTAATCCTTTCCATATCGGCGCGCAGGCGCGCCACTTCCGCCAGGCCGGTCTGGTAGATTTCGGCCGGCGTCTGGTCGGTCGTCGTCTCGTACTTGACATCGAACGCGTAGATTTCCCTACCCCCCGGCACGGCGCCGATGCCGCTCGTGGCGCGGGCCTTGGGCAGGTACTCGTTCTGCATAAACGCGCCCAGCTTCTGGTACGAAGGCACGAGCTGGGTGAGAATAACCTGCTTATAGGCATCGGTGAGGCGAGTTTTGTCGGCGTCCGAAAAGCCCTGCGGGAAGCGCGTGATGGGTCCGTAGTACAGGCTTTTGCTGGGGTCGCTCACCACGATATCCGGGGCCGAGAGCTGCGGAATCATGCGCTCGACCAGCACGCGCGGCAAGACCACGCCGCGCCGCATCCCGACCCGGAAGTTGGCGATGGCCGAGTCGGTCCAGGCCGTAAAGCCGCGCGCCCGGCCCAGCCAGTTGTCGTAGTCTTTCACCGTCTTAAACGGCTGAATGCCCTGCCCCGAGCCGAACTGCCCCAGCGTGATGGGCAGGCCGTAGAACTGATTGGCCGGCAGCATCCACAGGTTCAGCTTTAGCCCCGCCAGCCCGTGCTGCATTTCATATTCGAAGATGTCGTAGCTGATTTTATCGTTGGCGTCGAGCTGGGTGCGGTCAAACTTCCGCAGCCTGGTCAGGTAGCCCTGGTAGAAGGTGCGCAGCGTGTCGCGGAAGTCACGGGTTTGATTGTTAAGCAGTTGGTCGTTGTAGCGGTTGTCGCCGTAGGCCGTGGCCGCGAGCGGGTCGAGCTGCGAATTGCGCTCCCAATAGCGCTCGAACAGGTCGTTGAGGGCTTGGTCGCCGGCCGGGGGGGTAGGGGCCGTGGCGGTGGTGCCGGCCGCGCCACCAGTAGCGTCCGACTTGGCGCCGGAGTTGCAGGCCGTCGTGAGCAGGGTGCTGGCCGCCAGAGCCAGCAGAAGAGGTTTTTTCATGGAAAGAATAAGAGCGGCAAGGTGAGCGGTTGAGCTTGCAATAACGGACCAAAATCAGCTTGGGCGGCCTCCGGCCGGGCGGTCTGCGGGTCGGTCCAAGCGGCGTTGTTCGGGCGCGGACTACAAAGTCCGCGCTACGGGCTTTTCCAGCACCAGCAAGGTCAGCGGCCGGGTCGGCACGCCGTGCGGCGGCCCTTCGGGAAACGGCTCGGTTTCGCCGGTGCGGCGGTAGCCGCGCCGCTCATAAAAGGCCAGCAGCTCCGGGCGGCCGTCGAGCACGCTCATGCGGCAGGTGCGGCAGCCAAGGGCGCGCGCGTGGTCTTCGGCGGCGGCCAGCAGGCGCTTGCCCACGCCGCGCGCCTGCAAATCCGGCTGCACGGCCAGCATGTGTAAGTCCAGAATGTCGCCCCGCTCTTCCAGGTGAAAGCAGCCGAGCAGCGCGCCGTCAGCCGGGTCGCGGCAGGTGAGAACGGTGCTGTGGGGGTCCTGGAGCACGGCGCGCAGCTCGGCCTCGTCGGTGCGGGTGCCGCCGAGCAGGTCGGCCTCGGTGGTCCAGCCCTGGCGCGAGGTCTCGCCGCGGTAGGCGCCGTTGACCAGGGCGGCGAGGGCGGGCAGGTCGGCTTCGGTGGCGGGGGTGAGGGGCAGGTCTGGAGTCATGGGGCAAAAATAGGCTCTGGCGTCAGCCAGGTATTATCGGCGCTACTTTCGTGTAACTATTTCTGGAAAATATTCCGCGTCTCGTTTGTGAAAAAAGCTTCCTCGCTATCCGCACTGCTACCGTTCCTGAATGTCATACTGCTGCTGGCCTTTTCGCCGATGGCCTCCGCGCAGGGGGTAGGAAAAAAAGCGGGTGGCCATGCAGAAACCAAAGTCAGCAGTCAGCGCCCAGTGCTGAGAAAAGTAGCCCACACGAGCCATTTGAAAAGCGAGGCAGCCAGGGCAAAAGCGGCGGCCACCAAATTCAAAAATCAACCCTCAAAACTCAATCTTTCCCCCGCTCCCGCTTTCACCCGCTACCTGCGCTCGCGCTGGGTCGATTCGCTGATGCGCGTGCTCACGCCCGACCAGCGCGTGGCGCAGCTGTTCATGGTTGCGGCGTACTCAAATCGCCAGCGCATTGACGAGGACTCAATTTCGACGCTGATTCAGCAAAATGGCATCGGCGGGCTGATATTTTTTCAGGGCGGGCCGGGGCGGCAGGCGCGGCAACTCAACCGCTACCAGAGCCAGAGCCGGGTGCCGCTGCTCGTGGCCCTGGACGGCGAATGGGGGGTAGGGATGCGCCTCGACAGCGTGGTGAAATTCCCGTTTCAGATGAGCCTGGGCGGCGAGGCCGACACGGCGCTGCTCTACCAGATGGGGCTCGAGATTGGGCGGCAGTTCCGGCGGCTGGGGATGCACGTCAACTTCGCGCCCGTCGTCGATGTGAATAACAACGCGGCCAACCCGGTGATTGGGTTTCGGAGCTGGGGCGAAAACCCGGCGGCTGTGGCCCGCGCCAGCCGGCAGTACATGCGCGGGCTTCAGGACGAGGGCGTGCTGGCCGTGGCCAAGCACTTCCCCGGCCACGGCGACGTGGACGCCGACTCGCACCTGACCCTGCCCACGGTGCGCGTCGACCGCCGCCGCCTCGACACGCTGGAGCTGCCGCCCTTCCGCAGCCTGATTCAGGGGGGGGTAGGGGGCATGATGGTCGCCCATTTAAACGTGCCGGCCCTGGATACGACGGGCGGGCCCAGCACCTTGTCCAGGGGCATCGTAACCGATTTATTGCGAGAAAAAATGGGCTTTCAGGGCCTGATTTTCACCGACGCCATGAACATGAAGGGCGTCATCTCGAAGTTTCCGCCCGGCGAGGCCGACGTGCGGGCGCTGCTGGCCGGCAACGACATCCTGGAGTTCAGCAAAAACGTGCCCCTGGCCCTGCAAATGGTGCGCGCCGCCGTCGACAGTGGGCGCATCTCGCAAACCGAAATCGACTTGCACTGCCGACGCGTGCTGGCCCTCAAGCAGTGGGCCGGCCTGGATAAGTACCGGCCCATCGAAACCCAAAACCTGCTGACCGACCTCAACCCGCCCACGGCCCGCTACCTCAGCCACCGCCTGGCCGAGCAGAGCCTCACGCTCTTGCGCAATCAGCGCAGCATCCTCCCCCTGCGCGGCCTCGACACGCTGAAGCTGGCCACGGTCGTCATCGGCGGCGCGCTCAGCGATACGACTGATTTTCAGCGCATGGTGAGCGACTACGCGCCGGCCGCCCACTTCCACTTATCGGCCACGCCGACCCTGGACGAGCTGAACGACGTGCGCGAAAGGCTCCTGCCCTACAACCTCGTGCTGGTCAGCCTGCAAAGCCTGGGCCGCCAGCCCGCCACGGGCTTCGGCGTGACGCCCGAAACCAACCTGCTGCTGCGCGAGCTGACCAAGCCTGGTCAGCAGGTCGTGCTGAGCGTGTTCGGCTCGGCCTACGCCGTGGCGCGGGTGCGCGATTTGGAGCGGGCCAGCGCCGTGATGCTGGCCTACCAGGAAAGCCCCGACGCCCAAACCCTAGCCGCCCAGCTCATCTTCGGCGGCATCGGCGCCCAGGGCCGGCTGCCGGTCACCATCTCCGATAAAATGCCCGCCGGCTTTGGCCTGAGCACCCAGGGCGGCCTGCGCCTGCGCTACGCCAACCCCCAGGACGTGGGCCTCGACCCGCGCCTCGAAGCCCGCGTTGATTCGCTCATCGCCCGCGCCCTGGCCGCGCAAGCCACGCCGGGCGCGCAAGTCGTCGTGGCCCGCCGCGGCACCGTCGTGCTGCGCAAAAGCTACGGCACCCAGACCTACGCGGGCTTTGCGGCGGGGGAGGGGGTAGGGAATGAAAAAGACAACGGAGCTGATAAAAGCAGAACTGATAAAAAGCAAGCAAAAGAACAAGCCCGCGCCGACGTGGCTCCCCCCTCTCCTTTGTCGGAGAAGGGGGCTGGGCCCCGTGGGGGTCTCATGAGGCCGCTGGACCGCGCCGTTAGCACCGTATCTGTCCCGCGTCCCGTTCAGAACGATGACCTCTACGACCTGGCCTCGCTCACCAAAATCCTGGCCGCCACGCCGGCCCTGATGCAGCTGCAAGCGCAGGGCAAATTCAGCCCCGACAGCACGCTGGGGCAGTATTTTCCCTTTTTGCGCAAGACGGATAAGGCCGGCTTGAAGCTGCGCGACGTGCTCACGCACCAGGCCCGCCTCAAGGCTTTTATTCCCTTCTGGAAGGAGCTGACCCGGAAAAATGGCCAGTTGCGTCCCCGCTACTTCCACGCCGATTCGTCGCGCCGCTTTCCGCTGCCGGCGGCGGCCGGCCTGTGGGCGCGCAAGGATTTGCCGAACCGGATTTACCAGGAAATCGGGGCTTCGCCGCTTAATGCCCAGCCGGGCTACGTGTACTCCGACTTGTCTTTCCTGCTCTATCCGCTGC
Organism: uncultured Hymenobacter sp.; assembly: GCF_964243305.1. Taxonomy (GTDB): domain Bacteria; phylum Bacteroidota; class Bacteroidia; order Cytophagales; family Hymenobacteraceae; genus Hymenobacter. Next base: position 34,678 of record NZ_CAXTEF010000024.1, on the reverse strand, counting down.
TGGTGCAGGCGCGCACCGGGCTTTCGTTTGATAAATATCTGACCGAGAACGTGTACCGTCCGCTCGGCGCGGGCACGCTGGGCTTCCGGCCGCTCAACCGCTTTTCCAAGTCGCGAATCGCGCCCACGGAGTACGATTCGGCCTTCCGGCGGCAGCTGGTCTACGGCACGGTGCACGACGAGGGCGCGGCCCTGCTCGGCGGCATCTCGGGCCACGCGGGCCTGTTTGGCTCGGCCAACGACGTGGCCAAGCTTGTTCAGACCTACGCCTGGGGCGGACGCTACGGCGGCCAGCAGCTTTTCGATAAAGCCGTGCTGGCGGAGTGGACGCGCTGCCAGTTCTGCCCCGACAACCGCCGCGCCCTGGCCTTCGACCGGCCCGCCGCCAACCCAAGCGTGAACTCGGCCAAAAGTGCTTCGCAAAGCAGCTACGGCCACACCGGCTTCACGGGCACCTACTTCTGGGTCGAGCCGGAAAAGGAGTTGGTCGTGGTGCTGCTCACCAACCACGTGCACCCGACGCGGCGCAATAATAAACTGACCGAATTGAGCTTGCGGAGCGCGCTGCTGGAGACGGTGATTGAGGCGGTGCGGGAGTAGGGCTGGATGCTGCGCCAGCTTACATAGTAATAATAGTGTATCTTAACGGCTCTTTTATACCCTGTCATTTCTATGAACTTCATCAAATTATTGACCTTCAGCGGATTAATTTTGTTTGGCTTTACGGCCTGCACCACTGATAAAGAGCCGGCGCCGGAATACCGGCTTTCTCAGGAGCAACTGGCCTGGCAAGGCTACCGCCAGGGGGAGGTGCTGCGCTTTGGCCGCCGGCCAAACGGCCCGGTGCGCACCTACCGCATCACGGCCGTGCAAGACCGCATCGATACGCTCTACGTGCGCGCCGGCTGGCTGCCCCTGCCCCAGGCGGAGCCGCCCCGCTACCAGCACGTGACGGTAATGGCCCAGCGGACCGATTCCAGCGCATTTGCGCGCCAAATCCTGGATATGGAGATGTGGCCGGACCGCAACGCCAACTACCAGCCCACGCTGCGGGTCCAGGCCGGCTGGGAGGCCTTTACCGACGCCATGCTCCCGCTGGCGGAGGTAAACAAACGCACCCCGATCGACACGCTGAAGCATCCGGGAACGGAGCTACTGCCTAGCGCCACGTTCGGCCCGACTACTTATTCGCAAGTTATTCACGCGGTAAACCGCTACCGTTCCGGGCTGCCACCGGCCGGCATCCGCCCCACGCGCCACCTGTATTACGTCCGGGGCAAGGGAGTAGTAGCCTTCGTCGAAGACGGTACCGGCCTGTGGTACCGTCTGCCGTAGGGTAGAGGGTAGGGAGGCTTGTCGTCTTTCGCGCAGTACTTTGGCGGTGTCGCTATCCCACCTGTCTCCTACCCCCTCCGCGTCCCATGCAAGGCCTCATGATGCACCAGCCCCTGCTCATCGCGGGGCTTCTCCGCCACGCCGCGCGCTGGCACGGCACGACTGAAATCGTGAGCCGCCTGCCCGAAGGCGGCCTGCACCGCACGAGCTACGCCGAAGCCTACGCGCGGGCGCAGCAACTAGCGAATGCGCTCAGCCGGCTGGGCATCAAGGAAGGTGACCGTATCGGCACGCTGGCCTGGAATACGCACCGCCACTTCGAGCTGTACTACGGCATTTCGGGGCGCGGCGCGGTCTGCCACACCATCAACCCGCGCCTGTTCGCCGAGCAGCTGGTCTTCATCATCAACCACGCCCAGGACCGGCTCTTGTTCTTCGATATCACCTTCCTGCCCCTGGTCGAGAAGCTGGCCCCGCTCTGCCCTACCGTGGAAAGCTGGATTTTGATGACCGGTCCGGAGCATTTGCCTACGGACTCGAAACTGCCCAACCTGCGCGACTACGAAAGCCTGCTCGCCGCCGAGGCGCCCGCCTACGAGTGGCCGGCGCTGGACGAAAACATGGCCTCCTCGCTCTGCTACACCTCCGGCACGACCGACCAGCCCAAGGGCGTGCTCTACTCGCACCGCTCGACGCTGCTGCACGCCTACGCCATCGCCTCGCCCGACTGCTTCAACTGCGGCGCCCGCGACGTGCTGCTGCCCGTCGTGCCCATGTTCCACGTCAATGCCTGGGGCATCCCGTATCTGGCGCCCATGCTGGGGGCCAAGCTCGTGATGCCCGGCCCCGGCCTGGATGCAGCCAGCCTCTACGAGCTGTTTGAGAGCGAGCAGGTTACGTTCTCGGCCGGCGTGCCGACCATCTGGTTCGGGCTGCTGCAATACATGCGTGAGGGCCAGCGGCAGTTTCGTACCCTGCGCAAGATGATTATCGGCGGCGCGGCCTGCCCGCCGGCGCTCCTGAAAGCGTTTGCCGACGAGCTGGGGGTAGAGATTCGCCACGCCTGGGGCATGTCCGAAACTTCGCCGCTGGGCACCGTCGCCACGCTCAAAGCCACGCAGACGGCGCTGCCCGCCGACCAGCAGTTTGCCGCCCTGGCCAGCCAGGGGCGTAGCATTTTCGGGATTGATATGGAGATTGTCGGCGACGATTCCCTACCCCTGCCCCACGACGGCGAGGCCTTCGGCGACTTGCTCGTGCGCGGCCCCTTCGTGGCGGCCGACTACTTCGGCGCGCTCGCGCCGGGCCAGCTCACGGCCGGCGGCTGGTTCCGCACCGGCGACGTGGCCACGATCGACCCCGAAGGCTTTATGCGCATCACCGACCGCTCCAAGGATGTGATAAAATCGGGCGGCGAGTGGATTTCGAGTATCGAGCTGGAAAACCAGGCGATGGCCCACCCCGCCGTGGCCGAGGCCGCCGTCATCGGCGTGCCCCACCCGAAATGGAGCGAGCGGCCCTTGCTCATCGTCGTGCGCCGGCCGGGTAGGGACGTATCGGCCGCGGAGCTGCTGGATTTTTACGACGGCAAAGTCGCCGCCTGGTGGAAGCCCGACGCCGTGGAGTTCGTGGCGCAGCTGCCCCACACGGCGACGGGGAAATTGCTTAAGACGCAGCTGCGCAAGGACTTCGCGGGGTATGAGCTGGGGTGAAGCGGCGGGCTGCTTCGCCCGTCGAGCGGTTTTCACTTTGGGCCGTAAGAATGAATGGCCTTGGCTAAGCGGTTGCTCTACTTATGCAGAAATTGCCTGAATGAGTGTAGAGACGCGACACTTTGCGTCTCCTTGTGCGTGGAGGGGTAGCAGTAATCTCACTGATTGGATTACCCTACCCCTCGCCCTGCGAGCCAGACGCGAAGTGTCGCGTCTCTGCCTCGTTCTGCTTAACTCAATCAGCCTTTGAGCAGCTTCCCGCGAATTTCCTTTTCAATATGGCCCTTTCTTCTACCCCCCTGCGCGTGCTCGTAGTCGGCTGCGGCAACATGGGCGCCTCGCACGCCCAGGCATACCAGCTGCTCACGGGCTTTGAAATCGTGGGCCTCGTCTCGACCGGCCCGAGCAAGCACGCGCTTAACGAGCACCTCGGCGGCGGCTACCGGCTTTTCCAGGACTACGCCGCCGCGCTGGCCGAAACCCGGCCCGACGCCGTCTGCATCTCCACCTACCCCGATACCCACGAAGCCTTCGCCCTGCTGGCCCTGGCCGCGGGCTGCCACGTGTTTCTTGAAAAACCCCTCGCCGACACCGTGGCAGGGGCCGAGCGCGTGGTGGCGGCGGCCCGGAACGCGGGCAAAAAGGTGGTCGTGGGCTACATTTTGCGCCACCATCCGTCGTGGCAGAAATTTATTGAGGTGGCTCAGGGCCTGGGCCGGCCGCTGGTCATGCGCCTGAACCTCAACCAGCAAAGCCACGGCCCGGCCTGGACTGTGCACCGCAATCTGATGCAGTCGCTCAGCCCCATCGTGGACTGCGGCGTGCACTACCTCGACGTGATGTGCCAGATGAGCGGCGCCCGGCCCGTGCAAGTCAATGCCATCGGCGCCCGGCTGACCGATGAGATTCCGGCCGGCCAGTACAACTACGGGCAGCTGCAAATCCGCTTCGCGGACGGCTCCGTGGGCTGGTATGAAGCGGGCTGGGGGCCGATGATGAGCGAAACGGCCTTTTTCGTGAAGGACGTCATCGGGCCCCGGGGCTGCGTGTCCATCGTGGCGAAAACGGCGGGCGGCGCGGGTCAGTCTGCCGATGTGGCGGCGCACACCCAAACCGAGTCGCTGCGCGTGCACTACGCCGACCTCGACGACGCCGGCCACTTCCGCCGCCCCGACGAATGGCTGGACCTGCGCGACGAGCCCGACCATCAGGAGCTGTGCAACCGCGAGCAGCGGTATTTTCTGCAAGCCATCGAGGAAAACCTCGACCTGACCGACCACCTCCACGATGCCGTCAACAGCCTGCGCATCGCCTTCGCCTGCGACGAGTCGGTGCGGACGGGGCTGCCGGTGCGGCTATAGGGTAGGGCCTGTTTGAAGCTTTGCCTGGTAACTAAGCTTGAAAAATCAGGTTGGATTGAACGGCCGAGTAGAACGAGTGTAGAGACGCGACACTTCGCGTTTCCTTGTGGTGCGGAGGGTAGGGTAATTTAATCATCAGGATTACTGCGCCCTTGCTACCCGCGAGCCAGACGCGAATTGTCGCGTCTCTACACTCGTTCTACCTGTCTCAGCCTGATTTTCAGCCCGGCAGCGAAATCTTACCTAAGCTCACGGCTGGCACCCGCTGCCGCCCCGCGCCGATGGCCACGGGCTGGCCCGCTACGGCCTCATTGGCCAGCACGGCAAACAAAATGGCTTCCTTGGCGTCGCCGGGCACGCCCAACTCATCGGTCAGGGCGAAGCGGGCAGAGGCGGGCAGGTGCCGGGCCAGCGCTGCCCGCAGGGCCGGGTTGTGGGCGCCACCGCCGCTCAGGTACACAGCGGCCGGAGAGGGGGTAGGGCGGCCGGCAAAGGCCACCCGCACGGCCCGCGCCACGCCGACTGCGCTCAGCTCGGCCAGCGTGGCGAGCAGGTCTTCGAGGCCGAGGGCGGCGGTGTTGCTACTCATCTGCGCGGCGCTGAGGTAAGCGGCGCCGAACAGCTCCGGGCCAGTGGTTTTGGGTAGCGGCGCGCGGAAAAACGCGTGGTCGAGCAAGGCGGCCAGCAGGTCCGCGTGCACTTGGCCGGCCAGGGCCAGGCGGCCGTCTTCATCATAGGCTAAATCGGGGCGGTGGGCGCGCACGGTGGCGTCGAGCAGGGTATTGCCCGGCCCGGTGTCGGTACTGAAGGCGGCGCTCGGGTCCTGGCCGGCGCGGGGCAGGTAAGTGAAGTTGGCGATGCCGCCCAGGTTGAGCAGCAGGCGCTCTTCCTCGGCGCTGCTTAACAGCAGGAAGTCGCCGTAGGCGGCCAGCGGGGCGCCTTCGCCGCCGCCGGCCACGTGCTTCTGGCGAAAATCGCTCAGGGTAATAATGCCCGTGCCCACGGCCAGGTGGTCGCCGTCGCCGATTTGCAAGGTGGCATTTAAGTTAAAATCGGGGTGCTGGTGCTGGTGGCGCGGCGCGTGGTAGACGGTCTGGCCGTGGCTGGCAATCAAGTCGACCTCAGCAATCCCTACCCCCCATTCGCGCAGGCAGGCCCGCACGGCCCGCGCGTGCAGCTGGCCCAGCCAGGGGTTGAGCAGCGTCAGGTATTCGAGGCTGACCTGCTCTTGGGCGAAAACCTGCCGGATGCGGGCTTTGGTGTCCTCCTCGTAGGGCACGGTCTGGAAGTGCTCCAGGGTCAGCTGCGTGCCCGGCCCGTGGCCGGTAAGGCGGCACAGGGCCACATCGAGCCCATCGAGGGAGGTGCCCGACATGAGGCCAACGATGCGGCGGCTGGGCTGGCCCGCCAGCTGGCAGAGGCGGGCGAGATGGGAGTTCAAGGTGGGGGTAGGGAAATGGAAGGAAGCGGAAAGGTGGCAAATGCCGCGCATTAATCAAAAAGCGCCCCTCGCCAACCAGCTTTATTCCGGGAAGACAGCGCTGATTAAACCAGGCTGCCACTAAGCCGCACTAAAGTCCTATAAGTTGCTGAGCGCCAAAGTATTGCGGGCGTGGCTTCCTGAGTTGGAAGCCACGCCCGTTTGCTTTTTGCCTCGTTGGCTCTCCGCGCTCCCTCCGAGTTTCTTCTGCGAAAATCGCTGCGTCCTCCGCGGGAAATAATGCTGTCGCAACAGCCAAGTACTACTTTCGACTGCAACCTATCCCTACCCCCCTCGTCCGGCGCAAGCCCCCTGGCCCACAACCTCGTTGCGGCGCCCGCCGTTGACCAGCTTCAATTTCCCCCGCCTGTTATGCCGGTTCCTGCTGCCGACGCGCTTGCCCAAACCCTGAGCCGCCACGGCCTGCGCCCGACGCCCACCCGCCGGGCGGTCTTGCAGGCCTTCCGCGGCCAGCCCTACGCGCTGAGCGGCGCCGATATTGAAAAGGCGCTGGGCCCCGGTACCGACCGCATCACGCTTTACCGTACTCTGAAATCCTTCGTGGAACAAGGGCTGCTGCACCGCGTGGCCGACGAAACCGACGTGGTACGCTACGCCGCCTGCTCCATCGAGTGCAGCCCCGGCGCTCACTTCGACAACCACGTGCATTTCAAGTGCGAGGTCTGCCAGCACACTTACTGCCTGAGCCAGGTCGCCATCCCGGCCGTGACGCTGCCCGGCCGCTTCGTGGCCCAGCGCCGCGACTACTTGCTGTGGGGAACCTGCGGGCAGTGCCAAGCAGCATAATTTGCAACAATATTGCAAAAGATTAGGCTTGATACGGCCTTAAACAATGCAATAATGTTGCAAAAAATATTCCTCGGGCGTCAAACCCCAAGCAGCCAGCGCAGGAAGCCGTGCCGCCGGGCCTTGGCTTTTACTTTCACTTTGCGGGTTTCACGCGGCGCGGCGGGCGCGGCAGCTTCTGACTCCGTGGCGGCTGGGCCTGCCCCGCGCGGCGCCGGGGGGCGGGCGGGCGGCGGGGACTTCACTACAGCCACAGGGGGGGGGGTAGGAATTGGCGCGCTTGCCGCGGGGGCCGCCGCTACTACTTCCCCCGCCTCGCGGTCCGTCGAAAGCAGGCGGACCGGCGGGCTTTCGTTGTGCAGGCGGTCAACGGCGGTGAGGTAGTAGGCGTAGGCCTGGGCCGGGCGGGCCGTGGTATCGACGTAGGTTACGGCGGCGCCGGTGGTTTCGGGGCGCAGCACCCGCAGGATGCGGCGCGGGTCGTTGGGCGTGGGCGTTTCACCCGGCCCGAAGCGGTAGAGCACGTAGTAAGTAGCCGCGTCGCCGTCGGGGGCGGGCGGGCCGGGCAGCCAGGTCAAGCTGACAAACTGGCGCAGGCGGCGCAGGCTGAAACTGACCGGCGGGCGCGGCGGCACCGCATCGAGCCAGGGCATGGGCGGCACCAGCGCCGGGTACTTGAACAAGCTCAGGCGCAGCGAGTCGGTGGTGCGCAGCGGGTTGGCCAGCAGCGACTTGGCCGAGAAAAACACGCTGCCGCTGCTTTCCTCCCCGAAGGTGCGGTTGAGTTGAATCTGGCGCAGTAGCTCGGCGGGGTTGCGCCAGGCCGTGTCGGAGCGGGTGCTTTCCAGCATCCGGTAGGTGCCGTGGCCGATGTACAGGTGGCGGCCGTAGTGGTGGCGGGTCCACCATTCCAGCAGCGTAGCATAGGGCACGAGCCGGAACTTGGTGCTCCAATACAGCTGCGGCAGGATGTAGTCAATCCAGCCTTCCTTGAGCCAGAGCCGCGAATCGGCGTAGAGATTGGAATAAGAGGGCTGCCCGGCGCGGGTGTCGGAGCCGTCGGGGTGGGCCGATTTGTTCATCCAGACGCCGAAGGGCGAGATGCCGAACTTCACCCAGCGCTTCGTCACGCGCAGGCTGTCGTGCAAATCGCGGATGAGGATGTTGACGTTTTGGCGGCGCCAGTCGGCCAGGCTGCGCAGGGAGTCGGGATTGTGGTCGCGGAAAGCGGCCTCGTCGTGAAACACCTTGCCGCTGACGGGGTAGGGATAGAAATAATCGTCAAAGTGCACCGCGTCAATGTCATAGCGGCGCGTCACGTCCAGAATCACGGCCATGATGTGGCGGCGCACTTCGGGTAGGCCCGGATTGTACAAGAGCTGGCCGCCGTAGCGTAGAAACCACTCCGGGTGCTGCCGGTAGGGGTGGTTGCGGGCCAGCCGGGTTGTCACCGAGTCCATCGTGGCGCGGTAGGGATTAAACCAGGCGTGAAACTCCAGGCCGCGCTGGTGCGCCTCGCGGATGAGGAAGGGCAGGGGGTCATCGTCGCCCGCGGGGGCGCGGCCCTGCTGGCCGGTCAGCCACTTGCTCCAGGGCTCTAAGCGGCTCTTATAAAACGCATCCGAGGCCGGCCGGATTTGCACGAACACCGCGTTGAGGCCGGCGCGCTGGCCGGCGTCAAGCAGGCGGCGGTATTCGCGGCGGTACTGCTCAGGGGCTTCGCCGCGCTGGTTGGGCCAGTCGATATTTTCGACGGTGGCAATCCACATGCCGCGCAGCTCGCGCTTGGGCGGGGCCGGGCGCCGCCCCGCCCCGCCGGCAGCAGTCGAGTCGCCCTCGTCGCCGTGCTGGGCGCGGCCGGCCAGCGGCGCGAGGAAAATCAGCACAATCAGCAGGGTGCGATGAACCCAGGGTGGCAAAAAAGGCATGAACAGCGGCAAGGGAAATGGCTGGCAAGTTACGCCAGGCGCAATCCCTACCCCCTATTCCGCCAGCGAGGGGATAGGAGGAAAGCTGACGCAAGGGCGACGAACGACCGGCCACACCGCATCCAACTAAAAAATCCTCCCGACCGCCCAGCGGTTCAGAAGGATTTTTTCTGCTAATGCGCTGAAAACTAACGGCCCGGACTACCGTCCGGCGCCGAATCAACGCCGCCTTCCAGGCCATTTTCCTGGCTGGCGTCGCCGTAGCCGCCGCGGATGCCGGCGCCGTCGCCCAGCTCCTCCTGGATGGCGGTTTCGGGGTTGCCGCTGGCGTTGGGGTCCGGGTCGGCGTCGGGATTCTGGTTGGTGGTGGGGCCGCCGGTGCTGGGTTGGGCATCGGTAGGCGTTTGCTCGTTGGGGTCGGGGGTGGTTTGCAGAGTGGCCATTTTAAACGGGATTGGAGGAAGAATAGGGCTTGTACGGCGGGCGCGGCGCCGGGGTCAGTCGTAGCTTGCTTACTGATTCCGGTAGTTTCATTTTTTCACTAGCCAAAGCCGCCCGCACCCGGCCGCGTCCGCTCATTGTTATGGCTGTTGCCCCCGACTATTTCGCGCAGAAAACGCCCGCCGAGCTGCAATTCTTCGTCGATAACCCGGCCTTCTACGAGCCCGCCCTGCTCGAAGAAGCCCGGCGCGAGCTGCGCCGCCGCGGCCTGGCACCCCTACCCCCCGCATCGGCGGCAACGCCGGCCGCGCCGCCGGAGTCCGAAACGGAGGCGCCGGTCGGCCGGGCGCGGTGGTGGGCGCTGCTGGCCGCGGGGGCGCTGCTGGCGGGTGGCTGGGCTTGGCAGCAGCAACGGGCCGCCGCGCCCGCCACCACGCCCGCTGCCGCCACCCAAACCAGGAAAAAAGCCCCGCCGCGGCTCGAAACCGTCGAAACCAACGCCCTGCCCGACTTCAGCGCCGCCACCGCCGCCAGCATCGAGCGGCAGCTGGCCCAGGTGCCGGCCCGTGAGCGCGCCCGCCTCGCCGCCCAGCCCCGGCGCCAGTACCGCGAGCTGAGCCGCCGCTTCTGGGCCGCCGAAACCATGACCGAATACCTTACCGACCGCGCCCGCCAGGGCCAGCCCAACCCCCTGCTGGCCGAGCAGGCCGAACTGGTCCGCGAAGCCTGGCAGCAGTGGAACAAGGCCGCCGTGTATTCCTACGAGTTCGGTCCCACCATGACTGCCCACCTCGACCACATGGGCCGCGTGGCCAGCCACCAGCAGCACATCCTCAATGAGCTGCCCGGCCTGGTGACCGCCAACAAGCTGCTCACTGACCCCGAAATCACCAAGCGCAACGAGGAAGTGCAGGACCTGCTCAGTGCTCTGCTCCCCGCGTCGCCCGTGTCGGGCAAGCCCTACCGCCAGCTTCGGCGCCACATTGAGGTGAAATTATAGTGGTCAATGGTTAGCAGTTAGTTAGAACGTCATGCTTCATCTGGCGTCCGCGCAGCCGAAGCATCTCGCTCGTCACTAAGCCAAATGGTTGAACGATTGGAATACTTACGCTGGCAAGATGCTTCGGCCGCGTGGACGCCAGATGAAGCAGGACGTTCTAACCAACCACTCACCCCTGACCGCTAACCCCTAATCAACGTGGACCCTTCCGACGCGCCACCCTCTTCCCCGCTCAGCGACCCGGCGCGGGCGGCGGCCCATTTCGCGCAGCGGCCCGATGCGGAGCTGCTGTACCTGGCTCAAAACGCCGCCCGCTACCCCCCGGCGGTGGGCGCGGCGGCGGTGCAGGAGTTGCAGCGGCGCGGCCTGGTGCCCGACGGCGCCCCGGCCCGGCCGGCCATCCCTACCCCCCCCGCGGCCCCGGAAGCCGCCGAAACCTGGCCCCAGCTTTTCGGCCAACTGGTGCGCAGCCTGCTGCCCTCGCGCGCCTTTTGGGCCACGCCGCTGCTGCTGGCGCTCAATGGGCTGCTGTTTTTGCTGATGATAACCGTCGGCGGCGTATCGCCCACCGAGCCGGCCGGCCACGACCTCGTGGTGTGGGGCTCCAACGTCTCCAGCCTGACCCTGCCCGGCCAGCCCTGGCGGCTGCTTTCCAGCCAGTTTGTGCACGCCGGCACCTTGCATCTGCTGGTCAACATGTTGAGCCTGTGGCTGCTGGGACTATTGATTGAGCCCCGCATCGGGCCGGGCCGGCTGCTGCTCGGCTACCTGGCCTGTGGGGTAGGCGGGGCGCTGGCCAGCCTTTGGTACCACCGCCAGGGCATCAACTCGGTGGGCGCGTCGGGCGCCATTTTTGGGCTTTATGGCGTGCAGCTGGTCTTGCTGCTGGGCCGCGCCGTGCCGCTCAACAAGTCCGACCGCCGGGCCATGCTGGCGCTGGTCACGTACCTGGTCTTGAGCAACCTGCTCTCGGGCCTGAGTGGCGCCATTGACAATGCCGCCCATATCGGCGGCCTGCTCACGGGCCTGCTGCTGGCCGGCCCGCTGGCCTTGATTGGGCTGCGAAAAGCAGATGTAACCTGAAGAACAGACCTCTTTCCATCCTTCTCACTTCCCCCAAAACCCTATGCAAGCTCTCCAACTTGATGCCATCGGCCAGTCCGTCATCCTACGCGAGGTGCCCGCGCCTACCCCCGGCCCCGGCGAAATCCTGCTCGACCTGCGCGCCGCCGCCCTCAACCACCGCGACGTCTGGATTCAGAAAGGCCAGTACGCCGGCATCACGCTGCCGCGCACGCTGGGCTCGGACGGCGCCGGCACGGTGGCCGCCCACGGCCCCGACGTGCCCGCCGGGGCTCCCGCCGTGGGCGCGCGCGTGCTCATCAACCCCGGCCAGGATTGGGGCGCCGACCCGCGCGTCCAGGCCAAAGATTTTACTATTCTGGGAATGCCGCACGACGGCACCTTTGCCCGTCAAATCGTGGTGCCCGCCCGCTACGTGCACCCGCTGCCGGCCCACCTGAGCTTCGAGCAGGGCGCGGCCCTGCCGCTGGGCGGCGTGACAGCCTACCGGGCGGCCTTCACCCGCGCCGGCGTGCAGCGCGGCGAACGGGTGCTCGTGACGGGGGTCGGCGGGGGCGTGGCCCTGCTGGCACTGCAATTCTGCGTGGCGCGGGGTGCCGAGGTGTGGGTCACGTCGGGTTCCGACGAGAAGCTGGCCCGCGCTCAGGAACTGGGTGCCCGCGGCGGCCTCAACTACAAAACCGAGAAGTGGGCCACCGACCTGGTCAAGCAGGCCGGCGGCGCGTTTGATGTCATCATCGACAGCGCCGGCGGACCAGCCTTCGCCGACCTGATTGACGCGGCTGCGCCGGGCGGGCGCATCGTGTTTTTCGGCGGCACGCTGGGCCCGATTTCCAACCTGGTTCCCGGCAAAGTCTTCTGGAAGCAGCTCTCTCTGCTGGGCTCGACGATGGGCACGGAACAGGATTTTGCCGATATGCTGGCATTGGTAGAAGAAAGCCAGTTGGTGCCCGTCGTAGACCAGGTGTTCCCGCTCGCCGAGGGCGAAGCCGCCCTGCGCCGCCTGGACGAGGGCCAGCAGTTTGGCAAAATCGTGCTTGGAATCAGTTGAGCTGAAGCTGCGCAGTTGAGGCGAAAATGAGCTGAAAAAAACTAGGTAAAGTGTTGACAATGAGGCAAATTATTTGAAGCTGAAGCCCCGTGAAAATGAATCTGGCGGGTCCCGGCAGTGTTACCATCCTGACGCCGTAATCCAGCTTTCACTTCCCGTTTTTTCGCCATGAGAAACCCCGCCGACTACCTCGCCGACCATGTGTTTGAAGCCCGCCGCCCGCGCCGCGAATTGCAGTCCGTCGTGGCTTTGGCTGATGCCACCCGCGCCATTGAGCAGGCCCTGGCCGACGCCGAGAAGTACAAGTACCTGCTCATGCGCGCCCTGCGCCGCCACGCCGACGACCTGGCCCCGAGCACGCCCGTGGCTGCGCCAATCCCTACCCCCCTCACCACCGCCGACGAAACGCTGGTGCGGCCCATGTATCCCACCGGGCAGCCCGAGCGGCTGGCCGCCTAAACTGGAGCGCCGCGGCTCTTTTCCCTACCCCCCCGATACCAGCAAAAGCCCCGCGCCGAAAAGGCGGCGGGGCTTTTTGCTTTCCTGCTGAAAGCTGACTTCGGGCCAGCCGCGGCGCTCATCTTCCCTGCCCTGGTCAGGACTTGGTCAGGACGCGCTGCCGCTGGCTGCCGCCGCGCCGGGCGGAAGGCCTCAGGCTTTTCAGGCACTCGCTTGGGCCGGTATTTCTATTATACCCGTCACGAAGTAGGGTGCGGGGCTTGCCCCCGCCCGTCGTTGAACGATTGGAGCGGTAGTCGTTCAACGACGGGCGGGGGCAAGCCCCGCACCCTACTTCCTTTTCGCAAATCACTTCGTGAGAAGTATAATAACGGAACTGACCGGAAATTAAAGTTGGGCTACTCGCGCGTGAGGAGCTGCGCGCCGGCCGTAAGTAGCTTCATAAGTTTTATATGAATAGGGATTTTACTTTTAATTAGTAGTAGTTTTCCGTTCCGTCCGTCGGTAGTTTGCCTGGCCGGGGCATTGCCTTCACGCTCACTTTGCCATGTTGAAAAACCTCATACCGTGGCGGGCGCTGCTATGGTTGGCGGGGCTGCTGCTGCTGCTGCCAGCCGTGCGGGCCCAATCGGGGGCGACCGGTCCGGCCGCGCCGGCCGCCCTGCGTGTGGAGCGCCTGCCGGCCAGGGGCCTGATGCTGGAAAAAAGCTGGCGCTACCACGCCGGCGACAACCCGGCCTGGGCCCGTCCCGACTTCAACGACAGTGATTGGCAAGAACTCGACCTGGGCCGGCCCCAGCGGGAGCTGCCGCCGCACCTGCAAACGGGCATCAGCTGGCTGCGCCTGCGCCTGCGCGTTGGCGACAGCCTGCGCCGGCACACGCTGCTGCTGCAAATGGGCGCGCTGGGGGCCTGGGAGCTGTATCTCAACGGCCGGCTGTTGCAGCACAAAGGCACGCTCCACCCGGCGCCGGCGCGCGTCCACCTCACCGGCCGCTGGGACGGCCCGGAGTCAGTGGAGTTGCCGCGAATCGGACCCGGCGAGCAGGTGCTGGCCCTGCGTTTCGCGCCCTGGCGCCCGCCGCTGGTGTGGGGCACCGGCATCAACCCGCCGCTGGGCCTGCGGCTGCTGACGGAGTGGCAGGCGCGGGCGCAGGTGGCCGAGCGGGGTCCCGTTCGCACGGTGCACTACGTCGTGGCGGGCGTGTTTGGGCTGCTTACGCTGCTGCACCTGGCCTTTTTTCGCTATAACCCCGCCCGGCGCGCCAACCTCTATTTTGCCCTCTACGCCGGGGCCCTGGCACTGGGCGCGCTGAGCGTCTACTACAACGAGGTGTTTTACTCTGCTGACCTGACTCCACATATCGCGCTGGCCGTATTCGCTTACGCGCTGCTGATGCTGAGCAGCCTGGCGGCCGTGCGGGCACTCTACGCCTTGTTTCACTTCCGGCCCGGCCGCATCTACGCCGGCCTGTGGGTCAGCTTCGGCGGCCTGCTGGTTTTCGGTGCGCTCTATCTGTTCGGCGCCGGCCTGCTTGGCTACCTGGTGTCGCTGGTGCTGGCTACCGCCGAGGAGCTGCGCCTGACGGCGCGAGCGTTGCGCCAGCGTCAGCGCGGCGCCTGGATTATCGGGACCGGGTTTGCCGGCTCCTTCCTGGCTGTGCTGGCGCAGGTCGTGCTCCAGTTCGGGCCTTTTGGCGTGTCGGCGCTGGCTTCCAACCTGCTTTTTACCCTCACGTGCCTGCCGCCGGCGCTGGGCATCTCCTTGTTTCTGGCCCGCGAGTTCGCCCTCGATGCCGAGCTGCTGCAAGTCAAGCTGGCCGAAGTCGAGCAGCTCGCGGCCCAGACCCTGACCCAGGAGCAGGAAAAGCAAGCCCTGCTGGCGGCCCAGAACGAGACGCTGGAACGGCAGGTGGCGCAACGCACCCAGGAGCTGCGAAGCTCCCTGACTGAGCTGCAAGCTACTCAAAATCAACTTATTCAGCAGGAGAAGATGGCCAGCCTGGGCGAGCTGACGGCCGGCATTGCCCACGAGATTCAGAACCCGCTGAACTTCGTCAACAACTTCTCGGAGGTGAGCACCGAGCTGTGCCAGGAGGCCCAGGAGCTGCTGGAAGCCACGCGCCTGCCCTCGGCCACAAAAGCGGAACTGACGGGCCTGCTGGCCGACCTGAGCCAGAACCAGCTTAAAATCAGCCAGCACGGGCAGCGGGCGGCCAGCATCGTGCGCGGCATGTTGGAGCATTCGCGCCAGAGCACCGGCGAGCGGGCGCCGGTAGACCTCAACGCCCTAGCTCAGGAGTATCGGCGCCTGGCCTACCAGGGCCTGCGCGCCAAAGACAAAAGCTTTAATGCGGAGCTGAAAACCGATTTTGCCGCGGATTTGCCGCTCGTGCCGGCCGTGGGCGCCGATGTGGGCCGGGTGCTGCTGAATCTGTTTGGTAACGCTTTTTATGCCGTTCAGCAGCGCCAGCAGCGCGGCGAGGCCGGCTATCAGCCCACCGTGAGCGTGCGCACCAGGCAAGTGGGCGCCCACGTCGAAATCCGGGTGCGGGACAACGGCACGGGCATCCCGGCCGCGGTGCGGGCCCGCATATTTCAGCCCTTTTTTACCACCAAGCCCACCGGCGAGGGCACCGGCCTGGGCCTGTCGCTGAGCTACGACATCATCACCAAAGGCCACGGCGGCACGCTCCGCGTCGAAAGCCGGGAGGGAGAAGGCACCGAATTTATTGTTTCCCTGCCGGGGCCGGCTGAAACAAACTAACTCAGCCAAATAGGAGGGTAGGATAAGGCTATTGACTTCCTGATCAGGCCCGTTGACTTTGCCGGGCTCAAGGCCCAACTGCTAGTGGAGCAGGCGCCGGCTCAGCTCAGTGGCTAGCGCGGCGGCCTGCTGGCGCAGCTCCGGCACGGCCGTCGACTCGAAATAGGCCGGCCGGCGGCTTGCGCCCAGCGTAAAAAGGTCGGGGCTGGCCGGGCCCGCTGCGCGCAGCAGGGCGCCGTGCTCATTGGTAAGAATGCCCAGGCCCAGGGAGTCGGGTTGCAGCTCGCCGGCCGCGCGCAGGCTGCTCACCAGCGGCGTCCGGATGCGGTGGTAGTCCAGCAGCGGGCCGGTGCAGTTGATGACGTGCCGGGCCCGCAGCCAGCAGGCCGGCGCCGCGTTCGGGCAGGCCTGCACCCGCAGCTCGGGGCCGCAGGGCTCCAGGGCGTTCACCCGGCCCGCGTGCAGCTTCAGTTGTCCGGCGGCGGTCATTTCGGCAATGGCCGCCGCGTTTTGCGGCGGGCTCCGGTGGCGTAGCACCGACCAGATGCTGCCCAGATGCCGCAGAAACCGCGCCTGCTCGGCCAGGGGCCACGCCGCCCAGATGCGACCCAGGTCGGGCCGCAGCGCGTCGAGCACCGGCCGCCAATCGAGGCCCTGGGCGGCGGCCCCGCGCACGTGGTGGCGCAGTTCGGCCAGCACCTCCAGCACGGTGGCTTTGCCGGCCAGCTCCTCGTAGAAGCGGGGGTAGGAGGCCGTGGCGGGCCCGTGAACCGCCGGCCAGCGCCCGTGCCGGGCCACCACCATGATGGGCGCCCGGTGCCCGGTTTGGCGCAGGCCCAGCAGCACGTCGACGGCCGTGAGGCCCGAGCCGATGAGCAGCACTGGCTCGTCGGCCCCAATGCGTCCGAGCAGGCCGGGCGCCCAGGGGTCGCCGTGGTAGCCGGGGTGGGCCAGGTAGCGCTGGTCGGGCCCGACGGGCGGGGGCGGGGCGAAGTTGCCCAGGGCCAGCACCACGTAGTCGCTCAGCAGCTCGCCGCCCCCGGCCAGGCGCACGGCGCGGCGGCCCTCCGGCCGGGCCGGGGCGGCCGTGGCTGCCTGGTTGTGCCAGCGCACGCGGCAGCCGTTGGGCAAAGGCCGGTCGAGGACGCTGGCCAGCGTCTGGTGCAGGTAGCGGCCGTAGGTGGCGCGCGCCGCAAACTCCGGCGCGCCGCCGTCGCTTTCGGGCTGGGTGGCCAGCCAGGCAGCGAAGTGCGCCGGCTCATCGGGCAGCACGCTCAGCGCGCCGGCCCGCACGTTGAGCAGGTATTCGGGCCGCTCGGTGAGGTAGGCCAGGCCAGGCCCGGACGCCGGGCGCGGCTCCAGCAGGTGGATGTCGGCCGCCAGCGGGCCCGGCTGCCGCGCCAGGGCCAGGGCCAGCGCCGTGCCCGCAAAGCCGCCGCCCACGATGGTGATGACGGGACGGGGAGAGGCAGCGGGCACGGGAAAGGGGCGGAGGGTGAAGCGCGAAAGTAGCCTAGAAACGAGAGTCGGGGCCGGGGAGTTAGGGCGCCTTCCCTACCCCCCCCTCGCTCACTTAAAGCCTGTCCAGAAGCTTCTCAACTCACCGCCAATCTTAGAACAGCCAGTTGCTGGGTTGGGTTGAGACGCAGCATTCTGGCGGGCTTTAGGCGCCGGAGGGGGGGTAGGAAAAGCCGCTTATGAAGCTGCCTAATAGTATCGCCCCGGCACCAGATAGTGCTGCACGTAGTCCCGAATACCGTCTTCCAGGCGCGTAAATGGCTGCTCGTAGCCGATGCCGCGCAGCTTGCCCATCTCGGCCTGGGTGAAATACTGGTAGGTGGCGCGGATGTCCTCGGGCGTGTCCTTGAACTCGATGCTGGCGGGCCGGCCCAGGGCGGCAAACGTGCCAGCCGCTAAGTCCTGAAAGGTTCGCGCCTCGCCGGTGCCCAGGTTGTAGAGGCCGGAGTGGCGGCGGTGGTGCAGCAGGAAATAACACACGTCCACCACGTCTTTCACGTAGATAAAATCCCGCCTCTGCCCGCCGTCGGCGTAAGCCGGATTGTGCGAGCGGAAAAGCGTCATCGTGCCCGTCTGCTGAATCTGCTCGAAAGCGTGCCGCACCACCGAGGCCATGCGGCCCTTGTGGTACTCGTTGGGGCCATAGACGTTGAAAAACTTCAGCCCCGCCCAGAAAAATGGCTTTTCGGCCTGCTGCACGGCCCAGTTGTCGAAGTCGTTTTTGGAGGCGCCGTAGGGGTTCAGCGGCCGGAGGCGGGGTAGGAGCGCGTCGTCCTGGTCGGAGTAGCCCAGCGTGCCGTCGCCGTAGGTGGCGGCCGAGGAGGCGTAGACCAGCGGCAGCTGGTAGCGGCAGCAGGCCTGCCACAGCTGCTTGGAATAGTTTAAATTCAACACCTCAAACACGGCCGGGTCCTGCTCGGCGGTGTCGGTGCGGGCGCCGAGGTGAAACACGAACTCGACCTGCTCGTGGTGGCGGTCGAGCCAGGCAAAGAACTCGTTGCGGTCCACGTATTCCCGCAGCTTTTTGTCGGTCAGGTTGGCCAGCTTGCGCTCCACGGTGAAGTGGTCTACCACCACGAGGTCGTTGAAATTGGCCGCGTTGAGGCGGGAGACAAGGCAGCTGGCTACAAAGCCCGCCGCGCCGGTAACGACTATCATAGCGCACGAAGGTTGAGGCCCTAAAGGTAGGCGTCAGCCGGGAGGCGCCGGGGCGGCCCGCTGGCCCGGCCGCCTACCTTTGCGCCATGCGACTTCGGTTTTTCTCTGCTGCTGCCGCCGCCGCCGGGCTCCTGGGGCTGTTGGTCATGTCGGCCTGCGACTCGCGGCCGGCCCCCACCACGGCCGCCCCTACCCCCCCCGCCGGCCCCCATGCCATCCTCACCGTCCGCGACGATTTGGGCCGGGAACTCAGCCTGCCGGCCCGGCCGCGCCGGGTGCTGGCGCTGGCGCCGAGCATGACCGAAATGCTGTTTGCCGTGGCCGACCCGACTACCATCATCGGGCGCAGCAAAGTGTGCGACTTTCCCGCTGCCGCCCTCGCGCGGCCCGCCGTGAGCACGTATCCGCTTGACCTGGAAGGGGTTATTGCCTTGCGCCCCGAGGTGATTTTCACCGTGGAGGGCATCACCTCGCCCGACGACGCCCGGCGCCTGGCGCAGCTGGGCATTCCGGTTTATTACCAGCGCTACGGCCGCGTGGAGGATATTTTTCGCGGTCTCACCGACCTGGGCCGCTTGCTGGGCCGCGCCGCCCAGGCTCGTCGGCTAACTGACTCGTTGCGCGCCGAACTACGGAAAGTAGCGGCCGGCACCGCCGGGGCGCCGGCGGCCGGGCCGCGCCCGCGGGTGCTGGCCCTGGCCAGCGCCGACCCTATCTACGTTTTTGGCTTAAACACGCTCTTCACCGATGAAATCCGGCTGGCCGGCGGCCAGAATGCCCTGCGCGAAGCTCTCCCGCAGCCCTACCCCGCCCTCACCCGCGAATACGTGCTCCAGCTCAACCCCGACGTGCTGCTTGGCGGCCGGCTGGGGCAGCTCGATAGCACCTTTTTCAAACAAAACCCTGAGCTGCGCCGCATTCGTGCTTATCAAACCGGCCACGTTTTTCCAGTGAGCAGCAATTTAATCTCCCGTCCCAGCCCCCGCGTGGTCGAAACCGTACGGCAGCTGCGGCAGCTGCTGCAGGCCGCCGAGGACAAGTAGTGGGCGCGCCCGGTCGGGCCCGGCGCACTTCCCCCTTTGCGCGGAAAGCAGGGGGTAGGGAATCAGGGAAAAAGAGTTAGCAAGCAGAATAGAGTGTTAGTCAACGCGTTAACGGCCGCTTATCGCGCCTTTGTCTTTTGAGAATTCGCCCCGGCTTGTGGCTGCTAATCGGCCTGCTGCTGCTGCTGGCGCTGCTGGCACTAGGCCTGCGCGTGGGCTCCTACACCACTGATTATCCGTTTATTCTGCGTTCCCTGGCTCACTACGACCCGCGCGACCCGGCCCAGCTCGTGCTCTGGCAGCTGCGGCTGCCGCGGCTGGTACTGGCCGCGCTGGCCGGCGCCAGCCTGGGCCTGAGCGGCTACTTACTGCAAACCCTGGTCAATAATCCGTTGGCCGACCCCTATCTGCTGGGCACGGCATCAGGCGCCTCACTGGGCGCTATTGCGGCGTATGTTTTGTGGCCTTCGCTCACGCTGGCCGGACTGTACCTGCCGCCGCTGGCCGCGCTGGCTGGGGCAGTGGCCGCCACGCTGCTGGTGGTGGCCATTGGGTCAAGAGGAGGGCGGGTGCTGCCAGGACCACTGCTACTGGCGGGCGTGGCCGTGGGGGCGCTGGCGGCGGCGCTGGGCTCGCTGCTCAGCTTCGTGGCTGCCTCCGATGGCAGCTTGCGCACGGTGGTATTCTGGGCATTTGGCTCGTTTGAGCGTGCTGGCTGGGACGTGCTTCCCTACCCCCTCCTCATCCTGATAATCAGCCTGATCCTACTAGAATTTCTGCAAAAAGACCTGAACCTGCTGCTGCTGGGCGAAGAGCGCGCGCAGGCGCTGGGCCTGCCGGTGGCGCGGCTGCGCTGGCTGCTGGTGGGGGTGGCTTCGGCGCTCACGGGGGGGGTAGTGGCCTTGTGCGGGCCGGTGGGCTTCGTGGGCCTGCTCGTGCCCCACCTCACGCGCGGGCTGCTCGGCGCCACGGGCCGCTACAACCTGCTGTTTTGCGCGTTGCTCGGCGCCAACTTCCTCCTGGCCTGCGACCTGCTGGCGCGGCTGCTCTACCCGCCCGCCGGCCTGCCCGTGGGCTTGGTCACGGCCCTGTTTGGGGTGCCCTTCTTCGTATATTTGCTGCGGAAAAAGGGCTGATGACCCCCTCGTCTGTCATCCTGAGCTTGCGAAGGACCTTCTGCCAGTTGAACGAGCAGTGAGTATTAGTTACTGCAAACCGCTCCTTGATGATAAGGTCCTTCGCAAGCTCAGGATGACAGTTTTTATTTAGCTTCCATCACAAACGCAATGGTCTTCGTCTCACGCCAGGAACACTTCAACGCCGCCCACAAGCTGCACAACCCGGCCTGGACCGACGAGCGCAACCGTGACACCTTCGGACCCTGCGCCAACGCCAACTGGCACGGCCACAACTACGAGCTAATTGTGACCGTGAAGGGCGAGCCCGACCCCGAAACCGGCTTCGTCGTCGACCTCAAGGCGCTCTCTGACCTCATTCAAACGCACGTCACGGAGCAGGTTGACCACAAAAACCTCAACCTCGACGTGCCCTTTATGCGGGGCAAAATGGCCAGCACCGAAAACCTGGCCACGGCTTTTTGGGAAATTTTGCGCCGCGAGCTGCCCGCCATCACGCCGGCCCAGCTGCACTGCGTCAAGCTCTACGAAACGCCGCGCAACTTCGTAGAATACTACGGCGGCTAAGGTCAGTGAACAGTTATCAGTGAACAGTGAGCAGTTTTCGATGGCGTATGCCAAGAAAGCGGGTTGACTATTAACGAGTAACTGCTCACTGTTCACTGATAACTGTTCACTGCTTAAATGAAATACTACCTCATTGCCGGCGAGCGCTCGGGCGACTTTCACGCCGCCCACCTTATGCGCGAGCTGCGCGAGCAGGATACAGCCGCTAACTTCCGCTACTGGGGCGGCGACCAGATGCAGGCCCAGGGCGGCGAGCTGGTGCGCCACTATCAGGATTTGGCCATCATGGGCTTCTGGGAGGCGGCCACGAGCGTACTCAAGTTTCGCGGCTATTTGAAGGAATGCCAGGCTGATTTGCTCCAGTTCAAGCCCGACGTGCTGATTCTGGTTGATTACGCGGGCTTCAACATGCGCATGGCTAAGTTTGCCAAGGCACAAGGCATCAAGGTCTTCTACTACATCTCGCCCAAAATCTGGGCCTGGAACCAGGGCCGCGTGGCGCAAGTGAAAGCCAGCGTCGACCGCATGTTCACCATCCTGCCCTTCGAGCCGGAGTTCTATCAGAAATTCGACTACCCGGTTGATTACGCGGGTAACCCTACGGCCGACGCAGTGGCGGAGTTTGAGCCTTCACCCGACTTTTTCCAGCGCAATAACCTCGACCCCAACCGGCCCATCATCGCCGTGCTGCCGGGCTCGCGCAAGCAGGAAATCGAGGAGATGCTGCATATCATGCTGGCCGTGCTGCCCGCGTTCCAGGAGTATCAGTTCGTGGTGGCCGGCGTCAGCAACCTCGACCCGAATTACTATAAGCACTTCGAGCGCAACGGCATCCGCTACGTGTTTGAGCAGACTTACGACATCCTGAGCCGCGCCGAGGTGGCGATGGTCACCAGTGGCACGGCCACGCTCGAAACAGCTTTGTTCGACGTGCCGCAGGTTGTGTGCTACCGCACCAGCGCCCTGAGCTACACCATCGGCAAGATGGTCATCAAAGTGCCCTTCATTTCGCTGGTCAATCTGATTGCCGGCCGCAAGGTCGTGACCGAGTTCATTCAGAACGACTTCACGGCCCGCAACATTATGGATGAGCTGAAAAAGCTGCTCACCGACGACGCCTACCGCTCCGCCCAAAAAGCCGGCTACGCCGAGCTGCGCGAGAAACTAGGCTCGCACAAAGCCGCCCGCAAGACGGCGGAATTGATGATTGGTTATCTGGGATAACGTCATTTCCTACCCCCTGCTGAATGAAAAGGCCCGTTGCAGTCAAGCAGCGGGCCTTTTCATTCAGCAGGGGGTAGGAAAGCGAGCTTTACGCCGCGCGCATGTGGCGCAGCGGGGAGCGCTCAAATTTGCTGCGCGCGTAGCTCTCCGTAATCAGCAGCTCATCAGTGCCGACTTCCGAGGGCATCTCGAACATGGCGTCGGTCATGATGCTCTCGCAAATGGAGCGCAGGCCGCGGGCGCCGAGGCGGTACTCGTCGGCGCGCTCCACGATGTATTCCAGGGCCTCTTCGGAGAATTCCAGGTCGATGTTTTCCATCGCGAACAGGCGCTGGTACTGGCGCACCAAAGAGTTCTTGGGCTGGGTCAGAATCAGGCGCAGCGTGGCTTTATCAAGCGGGTTGAGGTAAGTGAGCACGGGTAGGCGGCCAATCAGTTCCGGTATCAGGCCGAAGGATTTCATGTCCTGCGCCGTGACATATTGCAGGAAGTTTTCGGTGTTTACCTGGTCTTCGAGGTTGGTTTTGGCGAAGCCCAGCGGCTTGGTATTCAGGCGGCTCTTGATAATGCGGTCGATGCCCGAGAAGGCACCGCCGCACATAAACAGAATGTTTTCGGTATTCACCGAAATCATTTTCTGGTCGGGGTGCTTGCGCCCGCCCTGCGGTGGCACGTTGATGTGGGTGCCTTCGAGCAGCTTGAGCAGCGCCTGCTGCACACCCTCGCCGCTCACGTCGCGCGTGATGCTGGGGTTGTCGCTCTTGCGGGCAATCTTGTCGATTTCATCAATGTACACGATGCCGCGCTCGGCGGCCTCAAGGTTGTAGTCAGCCGCTTGCAGCAGGCGGGTGAGGATGCTTTCCACGTCCTCGCCCACGTAGCCGGCCTCGGTGAGCACCGTGGCATCGGCAATGCAGAAGGGCACTTGCAGAATCTTGGCCATCATGCGGGCCAAAAAGGTTTTGCCGGTGCCGGTTTCGCCCACCATGATGATGTTGGACTTCTCAATCACGACCTCGTCGCCGTCGCGCGGCTTCTGCATCAGGCGCTTATAGTGGTTGTACACGGCCACGGCCATCACGCGCTTGGCCTCGTCCTGCCCCACCACATACTGGTCTAAGTGGGCCTTCATCTCGCGCGGCTTGACGAGGTTGAACTTGGGCTGGCGGGCATCCTTTTGCAGCTTGGTTTCTTCGGCCAGAATGTGCTGGGCCTGCGCCACGCACTTCTCGCAGATGTGGGCATTGATGCCCGAAATCATCACGGCGACATCGCGCTTGGCTTTATTGCAAAAGGAACAGGTAATCTCGGCCATCAGAAACAGGACAGAAGGGGGTAGGGAATTTCAGGCAAACGGGCTTCAAAGGTACAACGTGCCCAACGTCCGGCGCCAAAAAACTGGTGCCGCAACTCATAAGCCGTAGAGCTGTCATAAGCTAAATGCGACCCACAAAATACCGATTCAGAATCGTACTTTTAGCCATATTCAATGCTAACTTTTTGTCCGCCATGCCTTCCATGCCAAAACCCCAGCCCTGCGGCCAGAACTGGCTGGCCATGTCGCCCACTGAAAAGGGCCGACTCTGCGGGCAGTGCGCCAAAGAGATTCACGACTTTTCGGCGCTGTCGTGGCCGGAAATTGAGCGGCAGCAGCAGGCCCACGGCAACACGCTGTGCGGCATGTACGCGCCGGCTCAACTCACCTACTGGGGCCAGGACCCGCCCACTCCCGCCCAAGGCGCCTGCGCCCGGCTGGCCGCTGCCACTACGCTGGCACTCACCTTATCAGCCCTGCCAGCTCCGGCCCAAACAGCCGTCGCCAAGGACTCCGGCCAAGCTGTGATTCTGCGAGGCACTGTGTACGATGTTACTAAGGAAGGAAAGTCTACGCCGCTAGCTGGCGTCACGGTGCTACTGAGAGGAACTACGTTGGGTGTCTCCTCTAGTCAGAACGGCCACTACGAGTTGAGCATCCCCTACTCGGTTGAGGCTGCTTCCGCTATTGTATTCAGTATGGTGGGGTATCGCACAACCGAGTTGGCACTGACTCCGATGGATTCTGGATTACAAACTCATGATGTGCAGCTAACATTTGACGACAGAAATATTGAGGTGTTCTCCGTGCGAATGCCTACCCGGATGCAGCGGGCGAAGTGGACTTTAAAACGCTGGTTCAGCCGCAATAAAACCGCCGATTCATAAGCAAAAAGCTCCTGCTAATTCTAGCAGGAGCTTTTTACTTATGAAACAAGTCGTCAAGAAATCAGCGTGACTATAACTTAGGCAGCCTTCTTTTCCAGCACCTCATCAATCAGGCCGTACTCCTTGGCCTCGTCGGCGCGCATCCAGTAGTCACGGTCCGAGTTGTCGTGGATTTCCTGGTAAGTTTTGCCGGTGTGCTTCGCCAAAATGTCATATAGCTCCTTCTTGAGCTTGAGAATCTCGCGGGCCGTGATTTCAATGTCCGATGACTGACCTTGCGCACCGCCCGAAGGCTGGTGAATCATGACGCGGGCGTGCGGCAGCGCGGAGCGCTTGTCCTTGGCGCCGCCCGCCAGCAGCACGGCGCCCATCGAGGCGGCAAGGCCAGTGCAGATGGTAGCTACGTCCGGGTTTACATACTGCATCGTGTCGTAGATGCCCATGCCCGCGTACACTGACCCGCCGGGCGAGTTGATGTAGAGCAGGATGTCTTTCTTGGCGTCGGCTGACTCCAAAAACAGCATCTGCGCGGTCAGGATGTTGGCGATGTAGTCGTCCACGGCTGTGCCCAGAAACACGATGCGGTCCATAATCAGGCGCGAGAACACGTCGATTTCGGCGAAGCGCGTGGGACGCTCCTCAATCACGGAGCGGGTCATGCCCGTGGGCATCATCATGCCGCCGCGCACCTGGCCCTCGACGTGCTGGATGTATTGGTCAACGCCCAAGCCACTCAGGCCCTGGCCTTTGACGGCAAACTTGCGGAATTCTTGTTTATTCAGCATGAAAATTTGAATGAAGCGCCCGCTTGAGCGCGGACACGGGGGTAGGGAAATAAAGACGAACAGCGAATCTGGATGTTTGGACGATGTGGAGACACAATATTTTGTGCCTCCTCGCAGTGCGAGGGGTAGAGTAATCAAACGGGTAAAGATGACTGCGCCCCTCGCACTGCAAGGAGACACAAAATATTGTGTCTCTACCCCATTCTTCAAAACCTCAACAAAAAAGCCCTTTACCGCAGTTGGCAAGGGCTTTTTCGAAATCTACAACAACCGGCCGCTAGCTTTTGCTGGCCGCCTGCTGCCGAAACTCCTCGGCCGTCACCGGCACGTCTTTAACAACAACTTTGCCGCGCAGGTTTTCGACCACTTTCTCTGCCAGAATGGCCTCATACGTGTCCACGTACTGCTTGCCGTTGTTCTCGCGCAGCTGTTTGGTCACGTAGGAGCGCATGGCCTCGCGCATGTCGCCGGCGCCAGCGGCCATGCCGCCAAACTGGCTCATGAGCTGGTCCAGGGCGCGGTCTTCAATCTCTTCATTTCCCACTTTCAAGCCCTGCTCCTCGACTACTTTGTTGCGAATCATACTCCACTTCAGCTCGCGGGCGTAGTCGTCGTAGTGCTCCTCGATTTGCTCGGCGGTGAGCTTGCCTTCGTTGGCGCGCAGCAGGAATTTCTTGAAGAAGTCTTTGGGCAGCTCAATCGGCGTCTGCTCCACGAGCTTGTCAATGAGCTGCCGGGTTGCTAGGCCCTCGGCCTCACGCAAGTAGTTCTCGCTCACCACCTCGCGTACTTTGGCGTCGAATTCCTCGCGGCTGGACACCGTTTCCGGCCCGAATACTTTGTCGAACAAGTCCTGATTGAATTCCGGGGCAGCCGTGCGGTTGATTTTCTCCACGTGCAGCACATAGTCGCCGCTGGCCTGCGCGGCCTCATCCTTGCTCAGGCCCGAGAAGTTGGCAATGGCCGAAGCATCGCCGGCAAAGGCGTGCGCCAGGTCAAATACCACGGCGTCGCCGGCCTTCACGCTCAGGAATTTCTCCGGCTCGTTCGTCACCTTGTGGGTCGGTAGGAGCACCGTTTTGCCCTCGCCTTCCTCATCGTGCTTCTTGAGCTTGCCATAGAGGTAGTCGCCGTGCTCCGAGCTTTCCGGGTTGGTGCTCTCGCCAAACTGCCGGCCAATCTGCTCGTTTGTTTCGGCCAGCGTCGCCTCGTCCAGTTCTACTTGGTGGCGCTCAATCTCGACGCTGCCTTCGGCGGGCAGCTCAAAGTCGGGCAGCAAGCCCAACTCGAAGGCAAAGTCAAAATCCTTATCGGTCTCAAAGTCCACGTTGCTTGGTACCGGCAGCGGCTCGCCCAGCAGGCGCAGCTTCTGCTCCTTCACGTAGCCGTCCACGGCCTTGCCCAGCATCTTGTTAATCTCCTCACCCAGGATTCCCTTGCCGTACATCTTGCGCACCAAAGCGGGCGGCACCTTGCCCGGCCGGAAGCCCTTAATCTGCGCCCGCTTGGTGTACTCCTTGATTTGCTTGTCCACTTCGGGCGCGTAGTCGCTTTCGGTGAGGTGCACGGTGAGCAGGGCAGTGAGCTGCTCCGGATTCTGGTCGAGGGTAATGTTCATGTAGGAAGCGGCGCCCGCAACGGGCACCAAAAGGTTAAAAAAGAGGCCCCTAGCCATTGGCTAAGGGCCGTTTCAACTTGTAAAAAGTGCGGATAGAGGGACTCGAACCCACACGCCTTGCGGCACCAGATCCTAAGTCTGGCACGTCTACCAATTTCGCCATATCCGCGGGCAAGCTCCGCAGCCACTCGCTACGGGCCCGCAAAGGTAGGCTTTTTGGGTATAAATGGCAAGCCACAAGTAGCGTGGACTCTGTGAGTCCGCGCGTGTGCCATAATGAGTGCATGGGATTAGGAGAAGGGCTTGTTCCCGCACGGACTCGCAGAGTCCACGCTACTACCAGCACCGGAACGCAACCCGCAACCGCCGCCGCGTTGTTACATTCGCTATGAACCGCCGCCTGCCCGCCATGCTCCCCACCGTCCTCGACCCTGAAACCGAACGCCAGACCATCCTGCGTGCTTACCGCCGCCTGCTGCGCACGGCCAAGCCCTACCTCAAGGATGGCGACGCCAAGCTGATTAAAAAGGCCTTTACTACCAGCCGCGAAGCCCACAAAGACATGCGCCGCAAGTCCGGTGAGCCCTACATCATGCACCCGCTGGCCGTGGCGCAGATTGCGGTCGAAGAAATTGGCCTCGGCACCACGAGCATCGTGGCCGCGCTGCTGCACGACGTGGTGGAGGACACGGCCTGGGAGCTGAGCGACGTGGAGCGCGAGTTCGGCACCAAGGTTATGCGCATCATCGATGGCCTGACCAAGATTTCGGGCGTCTTCGAGTACGGCACGAGCGAGCAGGCCGAGAACTTCCGCAAGATGCTGCTCACGCTCAGCGAGGATGTGCGCGTCATTCTCATCAAAATCGCCGACCGCCTGCACAACATGCGCACGCTCGACTCCATGCCGCGCCATAAGCAGCTCAAAATCGCGTCGGAAACGCTGTATCTGTACGCGCCGCTGGCCCACCGGCTGGGGCTCTATACCATTAAATCAGAGTTAGAAGACTTATATCTTAAATACACTGACACCGATACGTATCTCGATATTAAGTCGCGCATCCGGCAGAGCCGGAATGCCCGCACGCGCTTCATCAAGGAATTTGTGCAACCCATTGATGAAGAGCTGCAAACGCAGGGCTTTGACTTTGAAATCAAGGGCCGGCCGAAGAGCATTTACAGCATTCTCAAGAAGATGCGTAAGCAAAACATCACCTTCGACGAGGTGTACGACTTGTTTGCCATCCGCGTGATTCTGGACGTGCCGCCGGAGCAGGAAAAAGCCGCCTGCTGGCAGGTGTACAGCATCGTCACGGACTTCTACCAACCCAACCCGGACCGCCTGCGCGACTGGGTGAGCACGCCCAAAGCCAACGGCTACGAGAGCCTGCACACCACGGTCATGTCGCACACCGGGCAGTGGGTGGAGGTGCAAATCCGCTCGCGCCGCATGGACGACATCGCCGAGAAAGGCTACGCCGCCCACTGGAAGTATAAGGATACCGGGAGTATCCAGCCTGAATCCAGCTTGGAAACCTGGGTGAACAAAGTGCGTGAGATGCTGGAAACCAACAACTCCAGCGCCCTCGAATTCATGGACGAGTTCCGCCAGAACCTGTTCGTGAAAGAGGTGTATGCCTTCACGCCCAAGGGCAAGCTGCTCATCCTGCCCGACAAGGCCACGGCCCTGGATTTTGCCTTTGAAATCCACTCCGAAATCGGCTTGCACATGCTCGGCGCCAAAGTCAATCAAAAGCTGGAAGCGCTTAGCTATCAGCTTAAAAACGGCGACCAGGTGGAGGTTCTGACCTCCCAAAAGCAGCGTCCCACCCAGGAGTGGCTCACCTACGTTATCACGCCCAAAGCTCGCGTCAGAATCCGGGAATTTCTGCGCGATGACCGCAAGGCCAAAGCCGAGGACGGCCGTTTTCTGGTGGACAAACGCCTGGAGCTAATCGGCGTGCCCAACACGGCCGACAACCTGGCCCGGCTACTGGCGCATTATAATGCTGCCAATCCGCAGGATTTGTACTATCGCCTGGCGCTGGGCCAGCTCGACGGGCGTGAAATTATCAAGAGCTTGTTCGACCCGGCCACGCCCGTACCGCGCCTACCCTCGGTGCTGGAGCCCAAGAGCTTCGACCACGAAGTCCAGAAAATTCGGGGCGTGAACGCCAATATGCTGGTCATTGGCGAGACCACCGGCAAGCTCGACTACCGCATCGCGCCCTGCTGCAACCCCATTCCCGGCGACGACGTGTTCGGCTTCGAGACGGAAAATGACGGCATCATCATCCACCGCACGAGCTGCCCCCGCGCCGTGGATTTGATGTCCAACTTCGGCAACCGCATCATCCGCGCCAAGTGGACCGACCAGCTGGAGCTGGCCTTCCTGGCCGGCCTGCGCCTCAAAGGCTCCGACCGCGTGGGCCTCGTGAACGACGTGACCCGCATCATCAGCAACTCGCTGAAAGTCAACATGCGCTCCATCACCATCGACTCGAACGACGGCCTGTTTGAGGGCCAAATCATGGTCTTCGTCCATGACACCGACCACCTCGACAAGCTCATCCACCGCCTGAGCCGGGTGCCGGGTGTGCTGCAAGTCGAGCGGTTTGACTCGTAGAATGGTGAACTTAGAATGATGAACTAATGAAACGCACCGAACAAGTTGTCTGCCGCGGCGTCGGCGTGAATGAGCGCACCCAATGCGCCCATTATCACTCCGAGCGCGATATCATCGCCATCAGGTTCAAGTGCTGCGGCACCTTTTACGCCTGCATTCAGTGCCACCACGAAACGGCCGGCCACGCACCGGTTGTTTGGCCCCAAGCAGCGTTTGACACCGAGGCTATTCTCTGCGGCAACTGCCAAACTACGCTCACTATCGCCGAGTATCTAGCCTGCCAAAACACCTGCCCACATTGCCGGGCAGCCTTCAATCCTGGCTGCGCCAATCACTACCCCCTCTATTTCGAGGTAGCCTAGCGGCCCTTCGCGACGAAAGAGGGGTAGGGAATAAGCGCCAGTCCGCCCTCTGTATCACTAACTAACTATCGACTTATTTTAGCCCGTGAATCCGCTCAAAACCTCACTAACCGAATCCCCCGGCGGCTCGTCCGAAACCGGCTACGCTGCCCAGCACACGCCCAGCGCCGCCTCGCAAGGCGTTCTGAATACCGATAAGCTCGAAGAAGTTAAGAAGCTCTTCACCGCTCACCTCGAAAATAAGGGCCTGCGCAAAACGGCTGAGCGCTACGCCATCCTAGAAGAAATTTATGCCCGCTCCGGCCACTTCGACGTGGAAGAGCTGTACGCTGGCATGAAGGAACGCGGCCTGCAAGTAAGCCGCGCCACGGTGTATAATACGCTGGATTTATTGGTCGAACAAGGCCTGGTCAGCAAGCATCAGTTTGGCCGCAACTTGGCGCAATACGAGAAAAGCTACGGCTATCGGCAGCACGACCACGTCATCTGCACCGAGTGCCACAAAGTGGTCGAGTTCTGCGACCCGCGCATCCACGGCATCCAAACGATGGTCGGCGACCTGCTGAACTTCCATATCTTGCACCACTCTTTGAACCTCTACGGCATCTGCGGCGACTGCCGCGCCCAGCAAGCCGCCAAAATCAGCCAGTAAGCCTCAGTCAACGTCTGTCTCTGTTTTGCCGGGGCCTTGCTTCGCGCTGGAAGAGGGGGGTAGGGAATGAGGCTAATGACGACAAACCACCAACATGACCATCGATTCCACGCTCGATAACAACATTCTTTTCCTGCGCCTCACCGGCGACCTCATCGGCTCTCCCGATACCCAGCAGCTCTTGCAAATCGTCAATGAGCACCTCGGTGACGACGTGCTGAACTGCGCCGTAGACCTGTCGGAGGTCCGCTACATCAACAGCACCGGCATCGGCGCCCTCGTCTCGCTACTCACTAAATTTCGCAGCCGCGGTGGTGAAATGGTCCTCATCAACCCCGCCGACCACCCCAAGAAGATGCTAGCCTTGACTAAGCTTAACAGCATCTTCTCCGTCGCCGACGATGAAGCCGCCGCCCGCCAGCAACTTACCTCAGC
This sequence comes from uncultured Hymenobacter sp., assembly GCF_964243305.1. Taxonomy (GTDB): domain Bacteria; phylum Bacteroidota; class Bacteroidia; order Cytophagales; family Hymenobacteraceae; genus Hymenobacter. Next base: position 3,932 of record NZ_CAXTEF010000024.1, on the reverse strand, counting down.
CGCCTCCTAAGCGGCTTTTTCTTTTCCTACCCCGTCCTTCTGAGCAAAGCAAAGAACCTGCCCACGCCCGAACGACGCAGCAATCAACTCCCAAATCATAAAGCAAGCCGCGCCGCTCTGGCTCTCCCTCTCCCCAAGGAGAGGGGGCCGGGGGGGTGAGGTTGCCCGTAAGAACATGCCCGTAGACGTACTAATAGGCCTCCAATGGGGCGATGAAGGCAAAGGCAAAATCGTTGATGTCCTCGCCCCCACCTACGACGTGGTAGCCCGATTTCAGGGCGGCCCCAACGCCGGCCACACCCTCACCTTCGACGGCCTGAAGCACGTGCTGCACCAGGTGCCGAGCGGCATCTTCCATCCCCATATTATTAATGTCGTCGGCAACGGCGTCGTGCTCGACCCCGTCGTGTTCCGCCAGGAGCTGCAAAAGCTCACCGATAGGGGAGTGGCCTGGGGCCAAAACCTCTATATCTCCAAAAAAGCCCAGCTCATCCTGCCCAGCCACCGCGCCCTCGACCGCATCAGCGAGGAAGCCCGCGGCAACACCAAAATCGGCAGCACCCTCAAAGGCATCGGCCCTACCTACCAGGATAAAATCGGCCGCACCGGCCTGCGCGTTGGCCACATTCTGCTCCCCGATTTTGAGGAACGTTATAAGGAAGCCGTTGCCCGCCATGCCCGCGAAGCCGGTTTTCATCAAAAGGAGTTGGAAATTGAATCCTTTGAAGCCGACTTCTTCAGCGCCGTCGAGTTCCTGCGCACCCTCCAGCTCACGGATACTGAATACCTGCTTAATGACTTACTAGCCCAAGGCAAACGGGTTTTGGCCGAAGGTGCCCAAGGCTCTTTGCTGGATATTGATTTTGGCACCTATCCCTACGTTACCAGTTCCAGCACCATTGCTGCCGGCGCCTGCACCGGCCTTGGCATCGCACCGCGCCATATAGATAAGGTGTACGGCATCACCAAGGCTTACTGCACCCGCGTCGGCGGCGGCCCGTTCCCCACCGAGCTGCTCGATGACACCGGCGAGCAAATTCGTCAGGCCGGCCGCGAGTTCGGCTCCACCACCGGCCGCCCCCGCCGCTGCGGCTGGATTGACCTGCCCGCCCTGCGCTACGCCATCATGCTCAACGGCGTCACGGAATTGCACCTGATGAAAGCCGACGTGCTCGATGCCTTCGCCGAAATCCAGGTCTGCACCCACTACCGCCTGCCCAACGGCACCCTCACCCCCCAGCTCCCCGACCCCGGCGACCTCGCCCACGTCACCCCCGAGCTTATCACCTTGCCCGGCTGGCACACTGACCTCACCCAACTCACCGACCCCGAATCCCTACCCCCCCACCTGCTCGCCTACCTCACCTTCCTCGAACAGGAGCTGCAAGTCCCCATCCGCATCGTCAGCGTCGGCCCGGATAGGGTGAGCACGATTGTTTTATGAATAACAAGGTTGAGTTGACTTGTTGCTGCTTTTGCTTTTAGAGGTTAGTCCAATAATAAGTTTGTGATTAATTATGAGGTGGTCTAGTAAAGCTGGACAGAACAGGGTGGTATCTTTCCTTCGTCATGAAAGACACGCCAAAACCCGACAAACGCCACAAGTACGACGCGGCCTTCCGCGCCGAAGCCCTGCGGCTGGCCGAGCAAAGCTGCTCGGCCCAAGCTGCTGCCCGCGCCTTGAACATCGACCCGAAACGCATCTACCAGTGGCAAAAAGCCGCCCAAACGCCGGTGGCGGCGGCGTTGGGGCCTGCCCTAGACCCGGCCACGGCCGCCGAGCTGCGCCAGTTGCGGGCCCTGGCCCGGCGGCAGGCGCAGGAACTGGACATTTTAAAAAAAGCCATTGCCATCTTCTCACAGACCGAGACGCCATGAGCCGCTACCGCTTCATCGCCGCCGAGCGCGGCCACTACCCCGTGCGACGGCTTTGCCAGGTGCTGGGCGTGCCGGCCAGCGGCTTTTACGCCTGGCAAACCGACCCGCAGCGGGCGGTGGGGAACCCGAAGACGCCCGCCTGGGAAACGGCGCTGGTCCAGGTCTTTGGCGTCCACCAACGCCGCTACGGCACCCGCCGGCTGCGGGTGGCCTTGCGGGAAAAAGGCCACCGGGTGGGCCGCCAGCGCCTGCGCACGGCCATGCGCCGCCGGGGCCTGCGCGCCTTGCAACCCAAGGCCTACACCCCGCGCACGACCGACTCGACCCACGGGCTGCGCTGCGCGCCCAACCGGCTGCGGGACCAGCCCAGGCCGACCCAAGTCAACCGTGTCTGGGTGTCAGACATCACGTATTTACCGCTTGCCAATGGCTGCTGGGCCTATTTGTGCGCCTTCCAGGACGTGGCCAGCAAGCACGTCGTGGGCTGGCACGTGATGGCCACCATGCCCGAGGGGTTGGTCACCACGGCCTTGCAGCGGGGCTTTTGGGCCCAACCGCCCGCGCCCGAACTCGTCGTGCACTCCGACCGCGGCGGGCAGTACTGCGCCACCGCCTACCGCGCCCTGTTACACCAAAACGGGGCCGTGCGTTCGCAGAGCCGCCGCGGCGAGTGCTACGACAACGCCCAGGCCGAAAGCCTCTGGTCCCGCCTCAAAACCGAGGTACTCGAACTCCGCGAGTGGCCCGTTTTTGCCGACCTGGCCGACGCGCAGGCCAGCGTCGCCGATTATTTTGACTACTACAATCACGAGCGCCTGCACTCCAGCATTGGCTATCAGACGCCCTATCACACTCATCACCAACTTCTTCAAACTACTGCCCTAAACTGTCCAGCCTAATCGGACCACCTCGTTACTACCAAGTTCTAGGGCTTCCTTTTGGTGCCTCAGTTGAACAAGTGCGCAAGGCATATCGAGAATATGCAAAGCATTATCACCCTGATAAGAATCAGGGTAGCGAGTTTTTTACCGAGCGATTCAAAGATGTACAGAGGGCGTATGAAGTGCTAACTGATGCGACGAACCGCAGGCAGTTTGAACAAAGCTTTGCTGGCCACAACGGTGCAGATATCGCCGCTGGATTGAGAAAGCAGTTGGATAAAGAGCAGCATAAATCAGTCCAACAGGCGAAAAAACTAATAGAGATTGATATTGAAATAAAAAGACTATCGGCTGAAAACACTCAGTTGAGGGCTACAAAGCAACGTGCTCACAGATTTACTGCTCTCACAGACTTTCTTGTATCAAACCGCAGTAAAGCTGACTTTTGGATTGCAGCTTCAGTATTGCCACTTGCGCTTGTTACCCTTGTTTACGCGCTTACCGCTCCAGATAATCGGATGAATCTGCAAAAGCAGTGGGAGAGAGTCATTTTAATGACAGACAAAGGGCAGTATACCTTAGCTCTTCAAGTTTCAGATTCATTACTTAAATCAAATGCTGAAGTCATACCATTCACAATGAAAATGAAGGAGGGTAGGGCCATAGCGAAAGAAGATTTTTTGGCGTTGCGTGCATATGCAAAAAGCGAGTTAAAAAACGACACAGGGGCAATTAAGGACTACACAGCTGTAGTTCAAAATCCGATATGTCGCACTCAAGATGCCGCCTATAGAATGCGCGGAAGATTGAAACTTGCATTCGGTGACACAGTGGGAGCACTGAACGATTACAATCACTCCATTCGCCTCAACAACCGGGCTGATTGGACCTATTGGGATAGGGCGGAAGTTTTCTATCAGCGGAAGGGCTTTTCCAGCGCTTTAGTTGATTACAAGAAGGCGGTTGAACTAGATGGCAAGGAAGCAACTACATTGAACTCACTTGCCAATTGCTACTATGCTGTTGGAAGACGAGACTCTGCGTGTGTGGCATGGCGTAAGTCAGGAGAGCTTGGAAACGCCGTTGCCTACGATAACATCAAGAATTTTTGTCGCTAGAGCCCTAGGGGGTGTTCTCAATTGAGATACAGCGTCCAGAGGCGGGCGCAGAGAA
>NZ_CAXTEF010000023.1:0-69698 GCF_964243305.1 uncultured Hymenobacter sp. | reverse complement strand
GGGGGATTAGCTCAGCTGGCTAGAGCGCTTGCATGGCATGCAAGAGGTCATCGGTTCGACTCCGATATTCTCCACAGTAGGTAAAGCGAAGCAGATTAAGCAGTTACGGTCTTTTCCGTAGCTGCTTTTTTTGTTTCTGGACCAGCCTGGTGTAAACATGGTGTAAACAAACGAGTTGACATGCCCACTTACGATTACTCTCCCTTCGATATCACCTACAAGCAGTTTGATACCCTAGTGGTACGCTCAGCTAGGTTAGCCATCCGTAAGAGTCGAGAATTCATGCCAGAAGCTCCTGACCGTGACTACGTGGACAAGTCACTTCTTGAATGCTGGGAAGCGCAAGTGTTCTATGGTGTTGACACAGCACAGGTGATAGAGGCTATTCAAGAGGCGTACAGGATAGGAGTACCTATTGCTGAGCTAGTAAGCTCAACTATGGAGCTTATTGAGCGCCTGTCTGCTCATAGACAGGGCAACCGTGATTCTTCTTTTAGTAGGACGGTTAATGGCCCCAGGGACGTTTATAAGTACATACTATACCTCTTTGCTTACAAGCGCGTGATTTATATGCGCAAGAACTCTCACCAAATAGAGGTACGGACAATTGAAACACTACCAGCAGCTCAAGGGTCCATGTTCGCAGCTTACCTACCTCCCCCTCCTCCTGACGTTGAAGCGAGAGGTAAAGGCGCACATAATCCAATTATATTAAGACTAGAGTGGTTGGGTACTCAAAAGGCTTTAGCAGCTTTGCTAGTGATTCTTAAAAAGTTGGGATGGATTCGGGATTTCAAACCCTTCAGCATTATACAGCAAGCATTCACAAACGCCGATACTATAGACCAACTATTGCGCCCCGGAAATGAAGATGGTGAACCTCAATACCCTCGTATCTCGAAACGCGACTTTGGTTACTTCAACTCTATAGGAGCAAACAGAAAGACTGAAACTTTTAAGTAAATTATGTCTGACCATCAAGGTTCTACCTCATAAAAAGGCAACGTTTATAGTATCGCGTTATTGACATTGAGTTGTTACAAGTGCGTCCTTGGCCTCGTTAATCAACGACCTGCCAATGGAATTCACCTTCATTACACTCTCCCCTAATGACCTGCGGAATGTCATCCGCGAGGAAGTTGAGCGAGTCATTAACCGGCCCGCGCCGGTTCCATCCGACCAACTCCGCTACCTTCCCATCTCCAATGCGGCCCAAAAACATGGGGTCAGCAGGTCTTACCTCTACCGGCTGTCTTCGAAACAAATTGTCTCGACGCGCCGCGTTGGCAAAAGCATTCAATTCGATGCTCAAGAGCTAGAAGCTCACTTCAACAAGACGGCTAAGCGGTCGCAGACTGCTATTGATGCCGACTTGAGGCAGCAGGGCGTTTTTCCTACCTTAAAAGGGAAACGCCATGTCTAATCTCACACAAGCACAGTATCTGACCCCTGCTATTTTACAGGAACGATTGGATGGTCAGGACGGACTAAAGAGCATGACGTTGGGTAAATTCATCACGGCGCGGGCGCTGATGGAGGATGCCAGCGACAAGATGGCCACGCTACTAGACCCCATTTTGCCTAAAACTGGCTTGGTGGCACTAGTAGGTAGTAGCGACACCGGAAAATCGGCCTTTTTGCGTCAATTGGCATTAGCGGTGGCACTTGGCGACGACACGTTTCTGGGCTTGCCACTATCGCTGACTCATCAGCGGGCCGTGTACGTGAGCACGGAAGATGACCAGCGCAGCGTGAGCTTTCTCACCCGAAAGCAAACGAGTCGTCGTCTCAATCCCCCAGCTGATTATGAACGACTGTTATACCTGTTCGAATCAGAGGACCTAGAAGCCCAGCTAGATGAATTACTATCTCTCTATCCAGTTGATTTAATAGTCCTCGATGCTTTCAGTGACCTGTTTGAAGGACGATTGAACGACAGTCAATTCGTGCGAGCATTTTTCAAACCTTTCCGGCAGCTCGCTACCAAGCACGGCTGCCTTGTCATTCTGCTGCACCATACGGGCAAGTACAAGGATGAGCAGGTGCCTTCTAAGCACCACGTTGTTGGCTCACAAGCATTTGAGGCTAAGATGCGGATGGTTATGGAGCTACGGGCTGACCCGGTATACCCTGAACTGCGCCACCTGTGCGTACTGAAAGGAAACTACTTGGGACGAGAAGACAAAGAAGCCAGTCATGTCCTGACGTTTGACGAAAACCTCACGTTTCACCCTACCGGCCAACGGCAGATGCTGGAAACGCTGACGAAAGCGCCGCAGGGTGAAGGGTCGGCAGAGCGCACGAGTGGCTACACCCGTGAGAAATACGACCGAGCCGTCGCCCTACGTGACACAGGCAAAAACTTATCGGATATAGCCCAGGAGTTGGGGTACGCCGACAAAAGCGCAGTGTCAAAGCTGCTCAAGAAGAAGTTTGACCCAGCAACGGATTAGCCATGAACGAGCATCAATTCATGCTGGAACATTACGCTGGCCGTTCCAGCCGCTACACCTGCCCAGCCTGCGAGAAGCCGCACGAGTTTTCGCGTTATCTAGACCTGCAAACAGGCGAGCACTTGGGTGAGCGAGTGGGCCGTTGCAGTCGCGAGGCTAAATGCAAATACCATTACACGCCGAAGCAACATTTTGCTGATAACCCAGGCGGCAGCTCATTTAATACGCCGTTCCGGGTCGCGTCTGTCTCTAAAAAGCCACTTCCCAGACTACTGCCCTCAGTCGCCGACGCCTTACCCTGGGACGTGGTAGAGCGGTCACTGAGCAGGTACGAGTGCAATGGCTTTGTGCGTGGCCTAGCCACACTATTTACTGAGCCGCTGGCGCTTGACCTAGCCCGCCGCTACTTGATTGGTACGGCTCGCGGAGGTGGTACGGTGTTTTGGCAAGTCGATGATTGCCGTGTGGTGCGCACCGGCAAAATCATCGACTACGACGCTAGCACTTTAAAGCGTATTAAGCACAGAGCGGATGGAAATGAGGTAGTACCCCAATGGGCACACACCAAGCTGCGTCGTTCCGGCTATCAACTGCGGCAATGCTTATTTGGACAGCATCTGCTGGCAACTGACGGCCCCCGGCCAGTGGCAATCGTCGAGGCTGAAAAAACAGCCGTTCTGTGCTCTATCTACCTGCCTGGCTACTTGTGGCTGGCCACTGGCGGCTGTAGCGCTTCTCAATTTAAAGATGCCGATGTGCTGGCGGCTTTACGCCAACACGAAGTCATCCTGTTTCCCGATACCGGGACAACAGATAAATGGGAGGTGCAGGCCAAAGCACTGCGCAAGGCCGGAGTACGGGTGCGAGTCTGTCGGGACTTAGAGGCCGCCCAACTGAACCGGCCGCCTAATTGGGACTTAGCTGACGAGTTTTTGGCTTTCGCGCAAACTGTTGTGCTAACCACGGGCACCGTCCGCTGGGCACTAACCGAACCAGGAGGCTACCCAGTTTTCTGGGATTATCTACTGGCTTAACCGACATAAATTACTGGTTCCACCCGTCCGCAGTCGTTTATAAACGGCTGTGGACACTTATAAACCCCACAATGAACTATCTATCAGATGACCAAGAGCGTGAGTGCCTCTGGTGCGGAACCCCAATTGAGGGGAGGGCCGACAAACAATTTTGCAGTAGCGCCTGCAAGGCTCGCTACAATCGCGAGAATGCTAAAGAGCTAACTGTCGAGTCAGCGGCATCCGCCTCACCACCCAAAGTGACCCTAGCGCCTAGCCGGCCTGCGTATTCCATTACTGAGTCAGAAGAGGACGAAACGCTGGATAGTGACTGGACTTCCAAGAGTGAACGCCGAGCGCACGAACAGCAGGAAAAAGAAACCAGTAAAAAGCTTCACAAAAAATACACTGGTCTCGTAGCCAAGTTTTTACAGGAAGAAGGTGAATTTTTTGACTTGGAATCAGTAGAGACGTTCATTGAGAAGCTAGATGAAGCATCTGATGAGTACCGGCAAAACCCTAGCCTGCGCACGGGTGGTCACCCGGCTCATGCCCGTCTGGCTGACCTGTACTTGATGCGCGACCACTTACGCGAAATGCGAGATGAGATGGAAGATGCTACCCCATCTTTCTTTGGCATGGGCGAGCCGGAAAACATCTGTTTGGAACTCTCCAAAAAGCAGCGGAAGCAGCTACGGGCAAATATGCTGGGCGGAGAATAATCGAGGTTACTATCGTTGCCGTTGCCGTGGATTCTCTAGAGAATCCACGGCAACGGCAACGTGTTTTTCCAGTTGCTAGATGACCATCGACACTAGCAAGCACTCAATAACTCGTTTGCCTAGTCGCCACCACAGAGAGGAGATGCAGACCCTTAAATCTGACTTTTCAATTAGTTTCCAGCTGGGACTATCCCGTAATTTGTAGGCCCCAGCCAGCCTTTTTGACTTGGCTAATCCGGTTTTGTTACCTGTCCTCCTATGACTGCCAGCCAGCACACTAGCCTTATAAACTTCATTTGGAATATTGCTGACGACGTGCTGCGCGATGTGTATGTGCGCAGTAAATACCGCGACGTGATACTGCCCATGATAGTGCTGCGGCGGCTCGATGCGGTGCTGGAGCCGACCAAAGCCGACGTGCTGGCTCAGAAGCAGATGCTCGATGAGTTCGGCATCACGGAGCAGGACGCGGCCCTGAACCAGGCGGCCGGGCAGGCGTTTCACAATGCGTCGCCGTTTCGGCTGCGCGACCTGCTGGCCCGGCCTAAGAAGGCACAGCTCGAAGCCGACTTCCGGGCCTATCTGGCCGGGTTTTCGGAGAATGTGCGCGAGATTCTGGACAAGTTTAAGTTTATCAACCAGATACCGACGCTGATGGACGCTGATGCGCTGGGGTTTCTGATTGAGAAATTCCTGTCGCCGACCATCAACTTCGCCCCTACCCCTGTGCTGAGCCCGGACGGCTCCACGAAGCTGCCGGCGCTCGACAACCACGCGATGGGCACCGTGTTTGAGGAGCTGATTCGGCGCTTTAATGAGGAAAACAACGAGGAGGCCGGCGAGCATTTCACGCCCCGTGACGTGGTGAGCGTGATGGCCGACCTGATTTTCCGACCCGTGGCCGAGCGCATTACTACGGGCACCTACCTCGTGTATGACGATGCCTGCGGCACGGGCGGAATGCTGACCGTGGCCGAGGAACGGCTGCACGAGCTGGCCGCCGCTCAGGGCAAGGAGGTTGAGATTCACCTCTACGGGCAGGAGGTGCAGCCTGAAACCTACGCCATCACGAAGGCCGACCTGCTGCTGAAGGGCGAGGGCGCCGAGGCCGTGAACATCAAGTACGGCTCGACGCTCTCGCACGACGGGCACCCGCGCATGGCCTTTGACTTTATGCTGGCCAACCCGCCCTACGGCAAGAGTTGGAGCAAGGACCTGGAGCACATGGGCGGCAAGAAAGACTTCCGCGATGCCCGCTTCGTGTTTCCGTATGGCGGCGAGGCGGTGTTCAGCCTGCTCACGCGCTCCTCGGACGGGCAACTGCTGTTTCTGGCCAACAAGCTGGCCAAGATGAAAACCAAAACCGCCCTGGGCTCGCGCATCGCGCAGGTTCATAATGGCTCGGCTCTCTTTACGGGCGACGCGGGGCAGGGTGAGAGCAACATTCGGCGCTGGATACTGGAAAACGACTGGTTGGAAGCTATTATCGCGCTGCCGCTCAACATCTTCTACAACACGGGCATCGCGACCTACATCTGGGTGCTGAGCAACCGCAAGGAGGCCCGGCGCCGGGGTCAGGTGCAGCTCATCGACGCCAGTGGCTGGCAGCAGCCGCTGCGCAAAAATCTGGGCAAGAAGAACTGCGAGCTGAGTCCGCCGCACCAGGCGCGCATCCTGGAGGCCTTTCTGACGATGGAGGAGAGTGCGCAGAGTAAAATCTTCCCCAATGAGGCATTTGGCTACCAGAAAATCGTGGTGGAGCGGCCCCTGCGGCTGCGCGTGGAGCTGACGGCCGAGCGGCTGGCTGCCTTCGCCAACACCTGCACCCTGAACAAGGAGTACGAGCTGCCCGCCGTGGTAGCGGCCGTAGCCGGCGAGTGGGGCGCGGAGCCATGCCGGGACTTCAACGACTTCGTGGCGGCGGCGCAGGCCGAAGCCAAAAAGCAAAAGCGGCGCTGGACCGCTAAGCGCGAAAAGCTGCTGCAAGCCAACCTGACCGAGCGCGACGAAACCGCCGCGCCCGTGGTGAAAAGCCGCCTGCACGCCGACGACTACCTGGGCGGCCGCGACCACAATCCCTTTCCCGACGCGCCCGCCGAAACGAGCTGGCGGCTGGGCGGCTGGTTTGCGAACCCGGCCGAGCCGCTGGAAACGCTGACGTATGAGCCCGACCCAGAGCTGCGCGACACCGAGCAGGTACCCCTGCTGGAGCCGGGCGGCGTGGCCGGCTTCGTGGCCCGCGAGGTGTGGCCCCATGCCCCCGACGCCTGGGTGGACGCCGACAAAACGCAGATTGGCTACGAAATCTCGTTTACCCGCTACTTCTACCAGCCGCAGCGCCTGCGCACGCTGGAAGAAATTGCGGCCGACATCTTCGCCCTCGAAGCCGAAACCGACGGGCTGCTGCACGAGATTCTGCCCACTGCCGCCGCGCCCGCCGCCCGATGAGCCATTCCCTACCCCCCTACCCTGCCTATAAGCCCGCCGGCCTGCCCTGGCTGGCGCAGATGCCCGCGCATTGGGAAATAAAGCGGGCTAAGCAAGTGTTTCGCACGATTGACCAACGCTCCGAAGCCGGGCTGGAAGAGAAGCTTACCGTGTCGTCGAAGAGCGGCGTGGTGCCGCGCCGGGAGCAGAAAGTAACCATGTTCATGGCCGCTTCTTATGTGGGCCATAAGCTTTGCTGGCCTGGCGACCTGGTGGTGAACAGCTTGTGGGCCTGGGCCAACGGGCTGGGCTTTGCGAAGCACCACGGCATTATCAGCACGGCGTACAGCGTGTACCGGGCGCTACCAGAGTATGCGGAAGCAGGGCCGTACCTGGATTATTTACTGCGCTCGTCGGCGTTTCAGTGGGAATTTCAGATTGGCTCGAAGGGCATTTGGATTTCGCGCCTGCAACTAACTGACGACACGTTTATGCGAATGCCCATCCTGCTACCCCCGCTGCCGGAGCAGCAGCGCATCGTGGCGTTTCTGGGCGGCAAAACCCGGCAGATTGCGCGGCTGCTGCGCCACAAGCGGCAGCTCATCCAACTGCTGACGGAGCAGAAGCAGGCCCTCATTCACCGCGCCGTCACACAGGGGCTGGACCCGGCCGCGCCGCGCAAGCCCTCGGGCGTGGCCTGGCTGGGGGAGGTGCCGGCGCATTGGGAGGTAAAGCGGTTGAAAAATGTAAGCAGGTTTGTAACTAGCGGGTCGCGTGGTTGGGCTGAGTTTTATAGTGACGAAGGCGCTATTTTTCTGCGCATCGGAAATTTGTCTGTCACTTCTATTGACCTCAAACTACATAACCTTCAACGAGTAACACCGCCCACAGGAGCCGAAGGTGAACGAACCCGCGTTCAACCAGATGATTTGCTCATTTCTATAACCGCTTTGCTCGGTGCGGTTGGCGTAGTTCCTGAGCAAGTCAAGGACGCCTATGTAAATCAACACACTGCGCTTGTGCGGTTAAAGTTGGATGCAATTAATTCACGTTAGGCTGCTTACTGCCTAAGCTCAGAAATTGGAAAGCAGCAGTTCAAAGCACTCACGAATGGTGGCACTAAAGAGGGCTTGACACTTGGTGATGTAGCCGCCTTGACTATTCTCTACCCCCCTTTTCAAGAGCAGTGCGAATTGGTAAAACATATTGACGGACAAGTAGCGAAATTTGATGAAACCATCTCCCGCGCCCAGCGCGAAATCGAGCTAATTCAGGAATACCGGACCCGCCTGATTGCCGATATCGTGACGGGCCGGGCCGACGTGCGGCACCTGGCCGTAACGGAGGGGGTAGGCGCAGCTGAAGAGATGGACCGGGACGAAAGCGACGAAGACGAAGCCGACCTGGAGCTGGCGGATGTGGACGCGACGGCTGACTAGCAGCGGCATCTTTGTATTATTGACAGTTAGCTTCTTAGCCCTTTTCCTACCCTGATGGCCCGCTCCCTCAAACTAGACATCATCACACTCAGCGTCAGCCGCCGCGGTAAGAAGGACGAGTATCTGTATTTCGATGATTTTTTTCGGTACACGCAGAAAAACGGCAGTGTGATTACGCGACCGTTTGCCGACTTTTTTAAGCACTACATCGCCAGCTTTAACGGCGCGTTTTCAGCAACTGCAAACGTAAGCAAGGCTATCCATCTGGATAGCTCCGCCGTGCGGTTCAACGCTAGGCGGCGTTTTATCAGTGGCACCGTGGATGGTGGCAATCTGGGGGGTAGCCTCGATGTGAAGGACAAAGCCAACGCCGCCAACGTCATTTTCAGGATTGGCACTGACCACGTAACAGCCGAGCCGTTTCACTTCTTACTCTGGATGCCCGCTGACTTCGAAAAGGGCATTTTACTGGTGCAGGGCTATACTAACGCGACTATTGCTGACGCCTTTAAGCAGCACTTAGCCGCCTTTGTACGGCAAGAGTGCCCTGATGTGCTGCTACACACCGGTAGCTATGTGGACCGCGAAAACGCCGAGCGGTTTCGGGCCGGGTCAGTAGTGGACCAGGTTACGTTTCGACGCACTCACATTGAGCCCGACGTAGCCGACCATATTACGGGCATTCGCACCACAAAAAAGGTGATAAATGTAGACGTAAAGATTAGTGGTTTGAATAAGCTGGAAGGCTTCGCCGACAAGTTTAACCGCTGGGTTTCCGGTGAAGTATCCAACCTATTCGAGATTGAAGATTTGCGAGGTTTTGGCATAGACGGTGAGCACGAAACCATTGTGGGCTATAAAACTGAGGAAGGGCAACGAGCTTCGGCCAAAAGCAAGCAGGAGTTTGAGCTAAATCCTCTCATTCGGATTGAGCCAGAAGATGTGAGTAGCGGTGCCGATGGCCGGCCCAACCCAGATGAAATCCGGGCGTTTATGCAACGGGAATTAGCACGGATACAGGAAGAAATCGGTTATACCAACGCCAACCGCGCCGAATAGCCATGCCACTCAAAATTGACGTTCGCAGTATCATCAGCGCCCATTTTCGAACGCTGGTGGATGACAATACGCAGCGGGCGGGCGTGTCTGATTGGGTGACGTTTCTATTATTACCGCTGGCAGCGGCCGGGGGGCTAGTAGGGCTGGGCGCCTACATGAGCGAGAACATTCTGAGCACGGTAGTATCCGCGTTTTCGATATTCGTGGGCTTACTGCTGAACGTGATAGTGCTGCTGTTCGAGATTGTGCGCAACACGCAGCAGCAGCCCCGCAAGCATCGAGTAGTGAAGCAGACCCTGGCTAATGTTGGCTTCGCTATCATTCTGTCCTTGTTGGCCATTTTAGTCGCGCTCACTACTCAGATTACGCGCTGGCCATTTTTGAAGCCCTACACCAGCTTTGCTACTTACTTTCTAGCCTGCCTGTTTATTGCTACGCTCTTAATGATAGTGAAGCGGCTATACAACCTATTTCTGGATGAAGCAAGCGTACAGGGTTCCCCACCCGCTCGCCCGCCTGATGAATGGGTGCCGCTGGATGGAGGCGAACTGGTAGAGCATAAGTAAGCAAAGCATCTCACGACATGGAAGAGACAGAGGAAATAGAGGCTACTGCCAGGTTTGAGCCTTCTGGGCCCGACGTGCGCCTGCTGCGCAGCCTCACGCTGCGCAACATCCTCTCCTTCGGCCCCGACACGCCCCCGCTGGAGCTGCGCGCCCTCAACGTGCTGATTGGGCCGAACGGGTCGGGCAAGTCGAATTTGCTGGCTTGCCTGAGCTTGCTGCCCGCCATGAGTGACGACATAAGCAGGCAGTTTCGGGAAGGCGGCAGTAACCTCAAAGATTGGTTTCGGAAAGACCAGTTTCCTCAATGGGCAGAGTTGAGAATGACTATTGCAGTCAACACATCAAATTCTCTGGTACATCAAATCCAGTTTACCGAAGGGGAATATCGGCCGCGGATTCAGCAGGAATCTATCCAAATTCAGCCTGACTTGCTGCCTGGCGAGACCGATGATATGCAAGTCGTGTATCGAGCCGATTTTACCTCACTCATGCCCGTGGTAGAATTTAATGGCGCGGAGCGGAAGGGCTTTGGGGTTGATTTGGGGGCTTCGATACTAGCCCAACTGCGTGACCGAACTATCTACCCTAGCTTTTCCCAACTGGTTTACTCCTACAAAGGCTTGGCTTTTTTTCGGGACTGGACGTTTGGCAGCGGCTCACCCATCCGGCAGCCGCAGCGGGCCGACTCGCTCGGCAACTTTCTGAGAGAAGGCGGCGAGAACTTAGCGCTAGTCTTAAATCAGCTGCGCCGCGATTCGGAAGCCAAAGCGCGCATCGTCGCATTGCTGAACGAGCTGTACGAAGGCATCGACGACTACGAAACGTTTGTGCAGGGCGGCTACGTGGAGCTGTTTTTGCGCGAGGGCAAGCAGCTCATTCCAGCGTCCCGGCTGTCGGATGGCACCCTGCGGTTTTTGTGTTTGTTGGCTATTCTCTGTCACCCTAGCCCCCCGCCACTCATCTGCATTGAGGAGCCAGAATTAGGCTTGCACCCCGATGCAGTAGTAGCAGTGGGCAAGCTCATTAAGGAAGCCTCGGAGCGCACGCAGTTGATTGTGACGACGCACTCGCAGATTTTAGTTGACACGTTCCAGGACTCGCCGGAAGATGTAGTCGTGGTCAGCAGAGAAGACGGCGCGACGCGCATGAAGCGCCTCGACCCCGCTAAGCTGCGGCCGTATTTAAAGACCTACAGCTTAGGCAATTTGTGGAGCAGCGGCGACATTGGCGGCAACCGGTGGTAAGGGCGCGATGAAGATTTTTGTGGAAGGCGGCGGGGACAGCGCCCGCCTGAAAGCTAGCTGCCGCCGCGCATTTGGCACCCTGCTGCGGCAGGTGCTGGCGCAACGCCCCGGCTGCCGGCTGCGCCTGGAAATAGTGGCGTGCGGCTCCCGAAACGCAGCATACGATAAGTTCTGCGCGGCCCTGGAAGGAGGCGAAACCGAAATTGTGCTGCTGGTAGACAGCGAGGACGTAGTCACCAATCTGGATGCCCAAACCCAGCAAACGCGCGACCCGTGGCAGCATTTCAGCAACCGAGGCGACCCCTGGATTCGGCCGGCCGGCGCCACGAACGACCACGCGCAGCTAATGGGCGTGAGCATGGAAACTTGGCTGGTAGCCGACCAAGGGAAACTGGCTGCCTACTATGGGCAGCACTTTCATCTCAATTCCCTACCCCGGCACGCGCAGTTGGAGCAGGTAGCGAAGCCCCAGCTATATGGCGCGCTAGAGTTGGCAACCCGCGCCACAACTAAAGGAGCCTACAGCAAGGGCAGCCACTCCTTTGACGTGCTGGAACAGCTAGACTATGCGCAGCTCGAACAGCGACTGCCCCACGTTAAACGTCTTTTTGACTACTTACGCTCCAAGTGTTAACCCTTATGACAACAACCGATACGAGCGAAAAAGGCCTGGAAAATATCATCGTGGCCGCGCTGACTGACGAAGCCGGCTACGAGGCCGGCACGTCAGGCGACTACGACCGGGAGTTGGGGCTAGACTGGCCCAAACTGAAGCAGTTTCTGTATGCCACGCAGCGGGCCACGGTGGACCTACTGCGGCTCGAAATTCCGGCCGAGCGGCAGAAGTTTCTGGAACGCCTGCGGGCCAACATCACCAAGCGCGGGGTGGTCGAGGTGCTGCGCACGGGCATCAGCCACGGCCCGGTCGCCGATATTCAGCTGTACTACGCCACGCCCTCAGCGGGCAACGCCGAAGCAGCCCGGCGCCACGCCCAAAACGTGTTCAGCGTCACGCGCCAATTGTTCTACAGCACTCAGAACCGCAATTCGGTGGACGTAGCCGTGTTCCTCAACGGCCTGCCGCTGCTCACGATGGAGCTGAAGAACAGCCTCACCAAGCAAACCGTGGCCGATGCCGTCACCCAATACCAGCAGGACCGCGACCCGCGCGACCTGCTGTTCCAGCCGGGCCGTTGCCTGGTGCATTTCGCCGTGGACGACCAGCAGGTGAAGTTTTGCGCCGCCCTCAGCGGCAAAAGCTCCTGGTTTCTGCCCTTCAACCGCGGCTTTGAGCAGGGCGCGGGCAACCCGCCCCACGCGGCCGGCCTCAAAACCACTTACCTCTGGGAGTCGGTGTTGCAAAAAGACAGCTTGGCCGACCTGCTCGAAAACTACGCCGCCGTTCTGGAAACCGAGGATGAGCAGGGCAAGAAGCACCGCAAGCCAGTATTTCCGCGCTACCATCAGCTCGAAGTCGTGCGCCGCCTGCTGCGCGACGTGCGAATGCAGGGGGTAGGCCAACGCTACTTGATTCAGCATTCCGCCGGGTCGGGCAAAAGCAATTCCCTGGCCTGGCTGGCGCATCAGCTCGTGGGGCTGGCCGCCGCGAGTGATTCGCAGACCCTGTTCGATTCGGTCGTCGTGATAACGGACCGCCGCAACCTCGACAAGCAGATTAAGGAAACCATTAAGGGCTTCGCGCAGGTCGGCTCTATCGTGGGCCACGCCGAGCGGTCAGGCGACTTGCGGAAGTTTTTGCAGGCGGGCAAGAAAATCATTATCACGACCGTCCAGAAATTTCCGTTTATCCTTGACGACATCGGCGGCGAGCTGCGCGGCCGTCATTTCGCGCTGCTGATTGATGAAGCCCATTCGAGCCAGGGCGGGCGCACGGCCGCGAAGATGAACATCGCCCTGACTGGCATCGAGGACGAGCCCGAAAGCCCGGAGGATAAAATCATCGCGCTGATGGAAGCCCGCAAGATGCTGCCCAACGCCAGCTACTTTGCCTTCACGGCCACGCCTAAAAACCAGACGCTAGAGCTGTTCGGCGACCCTTATCAGGAAGGCGAAACAACCAAGCACCGGCCTTTCCACACCTACGCCATGAAGCAAGCCATTCAGGAGGGCTTCATTATGGATGTGCTGAAAAGCTATACCCCCGTGGACAGCTACTACCGCTTGCTGAAAAAAGTGGAGGGCGACCCAAAGTTTGATGAGAAGCGGGCCGCTAAAAAGCTGCGCCTCTACGTCGAAAGCCACGAGCGGGCCATTCGCCGCAAAGCCGAAATCATGGCCGACCATTTCCACGAGCAGACCCAGCACAAGCTAGGCGGACAGGCGCGAGCAATGGTGGTGTGTAACGGCATCGCGCGAGCCGTGGACTACTACCACGCCCTGCAAACCTACTTGCAGGAGCGGGGCAGTCCCTACCGGACGCTCTTAGCGTTTTCGGGCGAATTTGCCTACGGCGGCAAGAATGTGACTGAGGAAGCTCTGAACGGCTTTGCCAGCAACGAGTTGGAACAACGATTCCGCGCTGGCAATTACCGTTTTTTGGTAGTGGCCGACAAATTTCAGACGGGCTACGACGAGCCGCTGCTGCACACGATGTATGTGGACAAGCCCCTGGCTGGAGTCAAGGCCGTGCAAACCCTCTCGCGCCTGAACCGCGCTCATCCGCTCAAGCGCGACACGGCGGTACTGGACTTCTATAACGAGACGAAGGTGATTGAGGAGTCATTCAAGGACTATTACCAAACGACAATCCTGAGCGCCGCCACGGACCCCAATAAGCTGCACGACTGGAAAAGCGACCTGGACGGCGCCGACGTGTATGACCCGGCCGACGTGCAAACCGTGGTGAGCTTATTCCTGGATGCGGCACCCCGCCCTCAGCTCGACGCCGTGCTAGACGCCTGCGTGGGCCGCTACCGGGGTAATCTGGACGAGGACGGCCAGGTACGCTTTAAAGGCACCGCTAAGAATTTCGTGCGCACCTACGAGTTTTTGGGGGCGCTGCTCCCCTATCAGCAAGCCGGGTGGGAGAAGCTGAGCATCTTCCTGAATCTGCTTCTGCCCAAATTGCCTGCTCCCGTAGAGGAAGACCTGTCCCAGGGCATTCTGGAAACTATTAATATGGACAGCTACCGGGCGCAAATCAAGGAGACGCAAGTCATGACGTTGCCCGAGTATGACCGCGAGATTGACCCGGCCGAACTGGGTCAAGGCGGTGGTGTCTCCGAACCTGAAATGGTGCCGCTAAGTCTTATCGTCAGCCAGTTCAATACCTTGTTTGGCGATATTCCTTGGGAGGACAAGGACCAGGTAATGCGCGTCATCACGCAGGAGCTGCCCGCGAAGGTGGCCGCCAGCAAAGCGTACCAAAACGCAATGGCTAACTCTGACGAGCAGAACGCGCGCATTGAGCACGACAAAGCCTTACAGACGGCTGTACTGAGCTTTCTAAAAGTCCACAACGACCTGTTTAAACAGTTCAGCGGCAACCCTAGCTTTAAGCACTGGCTGACTGATGAGTCGTTTCGACAAACATACCTGCCGCCAGGCAGTGCGACCTCTGCCACCTGATAGTGTCCGATTTCTTAAGGGTAGCACTAGAGTTAGGGACAGAAAGTATCAGTAGGGAAAATCCGTGCAGGCGGGTGTCTTAAAATACGGACGTTTTAGCGGCTCGCCCGTGCGCGCCCCAAAAGGGTTGATAAGTTGCTAAAAATCGTCTCATCTTTTGTTCTCACGAATCAATGACTCGCTATCTTCGTGCTCATTGACTTTTTGAGAATACCTAAGATGATTTTTGGCTATGCCCGCGTAAGTACGCCGGACCAACAGTTGCACCTCCAAACTGATGCGTTGCAAGCGCATGGCTGCGCTGAGGTTGCTCAAGAAAAAGTGTCCTCCGTGAAAGAGCGGCCAGCCTTGCAACAGCTACTGACGCGGCTACGGCCGGGCGACACGCTAGTGGTCTGGAAACTCGACCGGCTGGGCCGCTCCCTAAAAGACCTGGTGACGCTGGTAACGGGCTTTCAGCAACAGGGCGTGCATTTCGTTAGCTTGCAGGACCACTTAGATACGAGCACGGCTCAGGGTCGGCTGATGTTTAACTTGTTCGCCTCGTTGGCCGAGTTTGAGCGCGACCTCATCCGCGAACGCACAAAAGCGGGGCTGACTGCGGCGCGGGCCCGAGGCCGGCAGGGTGGTCGGCCCAAGGGCCTTTCTAAAGAAGCCCTGTCCAAAGCGCAGGCGGCCAAAACGCTGTACCTACAGCAGGACAAGACCGTGGCTGAAATCGGCCAGTTGCTCGGCGTCGGCCGCGCCACCATTTACCGCTATCTCGCGCACTTGGACGTCCCCACCGGCGGCAACGTCGAGGTTACTTCCAAGGCTTAGGGACTAGGTTCATCTAGCCAACTAAAGTGCCTATGCTGTTTAATTTCGGGGCTCATAGCTCGTTGCTACTGCCGGCGGTGGTAACCGGCATCGTCGCCACGGGCTGGCTGTTGCTGCGAGCACTGCGGCGCAGTGCCCTGACGGATGCGCTGCTGGCCGTGTTGTTGGCCGTGCCGACGCTGAGCATTGCGCAGCAGATGCTGGCCTACGCCGGCTGGTACGACAGCCACGACGGGTACACGACGGCTCTGTTTTACGTGCCCTGGCAGCTCAACCTGCTGCTGGGGCCGGCCTATTACCTCTATTTTCGAAGCCTGACCAGCCAGGAGTTCCGGCTGTTTCCGCGGGCTTGGCTGCCCTTGCTGCCGGGCCTGCTGCAATTGGGGCTGATAGTCGGGGCGCTGGGCTACGACCTGCTGTGGCTACCGAGTACACGCGGCCAGCACCAGCCGTATCAGGCGGGCACTAAAGGGCCGGCCCTGATTGCGGCGGAGGTCTTCGCCCACTACCTCGGCTATGCCCAATACGTGCTGCTGCCGGCCTATTGCTGGCGGGTACTGGCCGACTACCGGCGCTACACCCGCTACCTCCATGATAACTTTTCGGATACCGAGCGCCTGCGCTTTGCTGGGCTGCGGCAACTGGTGTTGGTGCAGGTACTGGCCTTGGCATTGAGCCAGTTATTTACGTTGGTGGACTGGAAAGTTGGCCTGAGTGACGCGGCTTCCTGGAATTACTTTTTCCTGCGCGGCCTACTCGTTTATTGGCTGATAGCGGTCGGCCTGCAAGCCAACTACGCCGCCGCTACCACCCCGCTGCGTTTTGATGCCGCCCCCGACTCACCTACCACTCCCGAGCCAACGGCCGAACTGAACCCGGCCCCGGTAGCAACCTCCCCGGCCATCCAGGCGTCGCCCAGCGCCGAGTTGCCGGCGGCGCAACTGGCCCCAGAGCTGTTGGTCTGGCGGGACAAGCTGCTGGCGCTGATGGCCGAGGAGCAGCCTTGGCTGGAACCCGAATTGACCCTGACCGAGGTGGCGAAGCGATTACGCATCACGTCGGGGCTGCTCTCCAAAGTCATCAATTCCGGCTGCGGCCAAAACTTCAATGACTTTGTGAATGCGTACCGGGTGCGGGAAGCGCAGCGCCTACTCGCCGACCCCCGCTTTGCGCACTACTCGCTGGTAGGGGTAGCGCTGGAAAGTGGATTTAATTCACGCTCAACGTTTAACCGGGTATTTAAGAAGGTGGTGGGGCAGGCGCCCAGCGAACTTATCCGCCCCAAATCATAGATTGAGGCAGGCCAACGTATGCACTGGGGCATGGGAGCAAAGGGCTAGCGGGAGTTTTGTGGCATCGTTTCACTAGCCCGCTGCCCACCATGCGCCGCTGCCGCCTTTCTCCCTCACTTACCTCTTATAACAACGGCTGCCCCAGCCAGCTGGCGGCGGCCAAGGATGCCCGCCGCCCAGCGCAAGACCGCCCAAGTGGGCGGGTGCCGGAGCCAGCTATTGCTGCTGTGGCACGATACTTCGCTGCTTTTTTTCTTCCGCTGCGCTGGGGGCGAATAGTCTACTTGTTCGTCGTTTGCTGGGGAATGGGCGGCGCGTTGTCCGCCTTCGGTCAGGGCCCGGCTTCCGTCACCGGCACGGTGCGTGACCCCGACGGGGCACCCATTGAGTTTGCGACCATCACCCTGCACCGGGTCACTGATTCTACCGTAGTCAAATCGGAATTCAGCGATGCGAAAGGGGCCTTTACGTTGGGAGCACCCGCCCAGGGGCGCTACCTGGTGTCGGTGGCGCAGGTCGGCTACGAGCGCTATTGGAGCATCGCATTTGAGCTGCCCATCACGGGGCTGGTCCTGCCCGCGGTGGCCCTGCGCCCCAGTGCCGCCACGGTGCTCCAGGAGGTGAAGGTGATGGGCCAGAAACCGTTGTTTGAGCATCAGGCCGACCGCACCGTCGTCAACGTGGAAAACTCACCACTAGCGGCGGGCAATACGGCGCTGGACGTGCTCACGCGGGCACCCGGCGTAACCGTGGACGGCAGCGATAACCTGGCCCTGCGCGGCAAACAGGGCTTGCTCGTGCTCATCGATGGCAAGCGCCAACCCATGACGGGGACCGAGCTAGCCGACTACCTGCGCACGCTGCCGGCCGAACAGCTCGCAACCATCGAGCTGATTACCAACCCGCCCGCCAGCTACGACGCGCAGGGCACGGCCGGCGTTATTGCCATCAACCTCAAGAAAGACCAACGCCAGGGCGCAAACGGTAGCCTGAACCTGGGCTACGGGCGCGGGGTGTACGGCCGGTTGACCACCGGGGCCACGCTCAACTACCGGCGAGGAAAAACCAATGCCTATGGTTCTTATACCTATGCTGACCGGAGCACGTACCTGCGCCTGACCAGCCACCGGGTGTTTTACGAACAGGGCCAGCCGACCAGCGGCAGCGACCACGAGGACTACACCGTGACCCGCACCCAGACCCACAACTGGAAACTAGGGGCGGATTATGTGTTCACCAGCCGCACCACGCTGGGGGTCGCCCTGACCGGCCAAGTGGCCCAGGGCAACGGGCAGGGAACCAACACCGTGGCGTTACTCGATGCTGGCGGCACCGTCAATCGCACGCTCACCTCGGCAGCGTACCGCAACGCGAGCACCCCCAACCTGGCCGCCAACCTGAACCTACGGCAAGCCTTCGCGGACTTCAGCAACAGTCGCGCCTTGACCGTCGATGCCAACTACGCCACGTACCGCCTCGGCCGGCAACAAGGCTTGTCAGCGTTGCTCGATGCCGGCAGCGCGGGTCCCACCCTGCTTACCAGCGACCAATCGGGGCACCTTCGCCTGCTCACCGGCCAACTCGACTACGGGCACCCGCTGCCTTACCGCCAACTCCTATCTGGGGGGCTCAAAGTCAGCCAGGTGCAATCTGGCAACGATGCCGTGTTCCAACAAACCACCGATGGGGTTACGACCCTTGATACGGCCCAAACCAATCGGTTTCGCTATACTGAAAACATCCGGGCGGCTTACCTCAACTGGCAGCAAACTGGGGCGCGAGCCACCTGGCAGGTGGGCTTGCGGGGCGAGCAGACGAGCGCCCAG
The DNA here is from genome assembly GCF_964243305.1 of uncultured Hymenobacter sp. Lineage (GTDB taxonomy): Bacteria > Bacteroidota > Bacteroidia > Cytophagales > Hymenobacteraceae > Hymenobacter. The sequence continues at coordinate 51,250 of NZ_CAXTEF010000023.1, read as the reverse complement.
GGCGTGCAGGAAGTGGGCAACCAGCGTTTTGACCGCCAGTATTTCCAGTTGTTTCCCAGCGCTTTACTCAAATACACGTTTTCGCCCCAGCACGAGCTGACGTTGGCGCTGAGCCGCCGCCTCGACCGCCCAGGCTACGACCAGCTCAACCCGTTTCGTATCTATTTGAACGCCACCACCTACCGCTCGGGCAACCCGGCCTTGCTTCCTCAAACCAGCTACAACGCGGAAGTAACGCACACCTATCGGCAAAAATATACCGTCGGCTTTAGCTACAGCAACACGCAAAACCCGGTCCTAATTGTGGTGCAGCCCGCTACCGCCACGAGCCGTTTCGTGCTGGCCCGCCCCGTCAATCTGAGTGTTCAGCACTACGCTGCCCTGACGCTAACGGTGCCCCTTATGCCCAGTAAAACCTGGTCGATATACAACAGCGCCGTTTTCTACTACAGTCGCATTACTGGGGACTTAGCCGGCACTAGGCTCAACCGGGCCATGCCGTCGGTTAATGTGAGCAGCACGCACACCCTCACGCTGGGCCAGGGCTGGAGCGCTGACCTGAGCGCCACCTACCAGTCGCCCGAAATCTATGGCTTCATTACCTCCCGCGCCAACGGTGATGTGACCATTGGGGCCCAGAAAAGTCTGCTGAAGGGTCAGGGCACCCTTAAGTTTAATGTAACCGATGTCCTGTACACCAACCGGAATATTGCCACCTCCACGTATGATAACTACGTGGATGATTTCACCCAAAGTCGGGATTCACGGGTAGCGACCCTTTCGCTCAGCTACCGCTTGGGAAGCAACCAAGCGGCTGCTAGCCGCCGCGCGGACGGCGCGGAGGAGGAAAAGCGACGGGCAGGTGGCCAACAATAGCCTCGGCCATAAGCGCAGGGATATCCTAATTCATCTTTTTTCGCTCATGCCGGTAGAATTTCTCAGCGACGAACAGTCCACCCATTACGGGCGCTACCCCGCCGACCCCAGCCCGGAGCAACTAGTCCGTTTCTTTTACCTCAGCCCCTAGAACATTCAATTTCTGGCTTCCTATCGCCGTTCTTACACCCAACTCGGGTGCGCCCGTGCAGCTGTGCACGCTGCGGTTCTTGGGCACGTTTTTGACTATTCCCACGCAGGTGCCAACCGTCGTGGTGCAAACTCTGGCCCAGTAACTTCACCTGACGGCCGACACCTGGAACGGCGAGTACACCCGGTCCAACACCCTCCATGACCACCAGGTACACATTGTGTCGTACCTGCGCTTTGTCGCCTTTGAGGGTCAGCCGGCGTTTCGCCTGGCCCGCTGGCTCTACGCCCAGGTCCATACCAGCACCGCGCGGCACAGCCTCCTGTTTGATTTAGCAACCGCGCACCTGGTGGCCCAGCGCATCATGCTGCCAGGAGTGACGGTGCTGACCCGGCTAATTGCGCGGGTCCGCGAGCGGACGGGCAGACACCTATACCATCAACTCCATAACCGATTGAACTCAGCATGACAGGCAGCGTTGAAAGCGCTATTAGTCGTAGAACCTTGCCAACGGCTCACCCAACTCGAAGCGTTGCGCACCGCGCCCATCTAAAGGATGTGAACCATCTCTTGCCGTTGCTGCACGAACACGTCAATGTACCGGGTAGGTACGGCTTCACGCTACCCGAAGCTATTGCTGCGGACAGCTGCACCCGTTGCGTACCCTCACTTCTTAGGAAGCGTCGCTCGGGAAGTTAGCTTACTGATGGTTTCTATTCCTACCCTAGTGCTCCTCCATGCACAGGAACAGAGCAAAAAAGCGAACCTTGTATCTACTCCTGCCCTGGTTTTGCAGTAGCAAGTCGCTTGGCTTGTTCCCAATCCACGCCGCCAAACACCTCCTGAAACCGCTTCTGCTCAGCGGCCAAAAACTCTTCCATCGACGCAAACCGCGGGGCCGGGCGCTTGCGGACCGGGCGTTCCGGCTTGGGGGCTGTAGTTGCAGATTTCATGGCGTAGGAGTAACAAGGGGTAGCCGTACAACGAAACCGTCGTAGGTCCGGTTCGGCACGAACGGTTCGAGGTCGGTGCCGTGCAGCCCGAGGATAATAAAGTTAGTGGATGCGGCCCGTACTTCCCGCGCCAGCACCACTTGATAGAGGCGGGTGCGGGCCGGCGTACTGCCGGTGAAAGCGACAGTGGCAGTGGGGTGTTCGGCGAAGAAGGCTAACATGGTCTGGGCCACGGTTGCCATAATCTGCTCCAAGTCGCCGTTGTTGCTGACGGAGAGAAAGTCCGGCTGCCCGTACTCGTTTACGTCGGCCAGCGAGAGGCTGTACAAGTCGGCAACATCGGTTTGAGAGTAAAGTACCAGCTTACGCACCGGGTTCGGGCCTTCGCTGACGAACTCAAAGTAAAGTGCATTGGGGCCGAGGCGTTGAAACGAGTAGAATGGCTTGTCCATGCGCGGCTATAATAGAGCGTGACTAGCCGCGTCCAACACGTCGTTGTCAAACCCTTTAAGGTAGATGCGCGTGGTGGCCTCGCTGTCGTGCCCCATCATCTCGCTGATTTGGGCAATCGGGACGCCGGACTGCTTGAGCACAGTAGCGAATGAGTGCCTGGCCACGTAGGTTGTAATCGGCGTGTCCACGTCGGCCAGCTTCGCCAGTTCTTTCAGGCTGCGGTTGGTTTGGCGCAGCACCTTCTGAACGCGATGGTCGCGCTGCTGCTCCGTCTGGTGAAAGTCACTCAAGATGGGGAAGATGTAAGGCGAAGGGCTGGCAGCAGCCAACTCTCGGTAGTAGTCCAAGATTTCCTGAGCGGGAGCGAGAACGTTCACGTTGAAGTTCTCTTTCGTCTTCCGACGGCTGTAGAAGATGCGGTCGTCGCGGAAGTCCTTCCACCGCAGGTAGGCCATGTCTACGAAGTTGATGCCTCGGCAGTAAAAGCTGAACAAGAAGTAGCGACGGGCCTGCGCCTGGGCCGGGTTGTCAACCAGGTCCAAATCTTTGATGCGCTGCAACTCGGCTTTAGAGATGGCGCGGCGCTGGGTTTCGATGCGCCGGAACCTGGCGAAGTTGATACCTTTATATGGGTCGTACTCGCCCGCTACTACTTCTTCCTTCCGGGCGTAGTTGATAAGCGTCTTAAACGTCCGCAGATAGACGAAGAAGGCATTGGGCTTGGTACCACGCTGTATATGGTGCTCTTCCCAGCGGGTGAGAAAGGCATTGTTAACGTCAGAGAAGCTAAAGTCCTTGTCGCCACGGTAGGCCATGAGGCTCTTCTTGGTGGCATGGAAGATGTCCGCATAGCCCAACCGGTCTGTGGCCCGCAGACGGGCGACCCACTGGTCGAAGTAGCCAAGCACCGTCTCTCGGGTCTGCACTTTGCCCAGCTTGGCCTTGATGGTTTCGAGGGTGTACGGCTTGTCGTTGTTCTCGAAGTCGAGAATCACCTTCTCTGCCTCGTGCTCGGCCTTGTCGACCGCCCGCTTGATTTCCTGATACAGGTTGTGCCTTCGTTTGGGCCGATTCGCCTTCAGGTCCCACTCGTCAACCTGGCAGCTGATGCCTAAACCAATCTTTAACTGCTTCCGGTCCCGAGTCAGGCGCAACAAAATCGGATGCTCTCCATTCTTAAGCACCTTGGATGTGTATAGAACGGCTTTCACGGTGGTTTGCATGCCCTTTTTCGGTGTAAACATGGTGTAAACAAAGGTAGCAAAATCAGCTCATCATAAGCTAATGAAAGCAAAAGTATTTTATGTAACTCGTTGATAAACAAATGAAAGCAATTCAGTACAGATAGAAAGTAGCCAATATCAATTGCATGGCATGCAAGAGGTCATCGGTTCGACTCCGATATTCTCCACCAGGACTTTATACGAAACAGGCAGCCACGGTCTTTTCCGTGGCTGCCTGTTTTGGTTTGGGCCGGGTGCTGCGCAAGCGGCTAGGCCTTTCTCAGCGGCTAGGGTTGACCAAACGCCGTGAGCGGCAACACTGGTAATGGGTCCAAGCTAACGAGCCCCTACTGGCTTAATAACCCGGATTCTGGGTGATGCCCCAAGTTTGGGACTCGACCAACGGAATGGGTAGCAGCGGGGTGGGATTAACGGCGCCCTGCGTGACGCTGCGGCTCAGGCAGCGGGCGCGGACATCGGCGGGCAGGATGGCCAGGTAGCGCCCGGTACGAATCAAGTCCCAGTAGCGCAGCGCTTCCATGCCCAGCTCGACGCGGCGCTCGTGCCAGATGGCGGTGAGCAGCGCCGGGCCGTTCAGCGAAGCCGACAGGTCGGGCAGCGTGCCGGCCGGCACGGCGGCGGCCTCATACGTGAGCGAGCCGACGGTGCTGCCCTTGGGCTGAGTGGAAGTGCGGGCGCGCTGCCGGATTTGGTTGACCAAGGCTACCGCCTCGGCGCTACGGCCGAGGTTGGCGGCGGCTTCGGCCTTCATCAGCAGCACGTCGGCGTAGCGAAACTTGCGGATGTTCTGGTCGCCCAACTTATTCTCCTGGGGCTGAAGGATGGCCACTTTGCGGTTCAGGTAACCGGTCGCGTTCTCGCTTATATCAATGGGGTTGACGATGCCCAGCACCACGTCGTTATTCCTGATAAAGGTGACCGGCCGGCGCGGGTCGTTGGCCTCAAACTCGTCGTAGAGGTTCTGGGTCGGGTTGTTGAAGCCGTAGCCGAAGGTCTTGCGGCTGTTCTGGAACACGTTGCTGGTCGTGCCGGTCTTAATGGGGCCGTAGCCTTCGGAAGACGGAGCGAACTGTATTTCGAACACCGATTCCGGGCCATTGGCCCCTTCAGTCTGGTGCACGGCGGCGTAGTTGGGCAGCAGGCTGTAGCCGCTGATGGCGCTGGTCAGGTCATACACGTCCTGCCAGGTGTGGTTGTTGCCGTTCACGGTGCCGAGCTGGTACATGATGGCGCGGGCCAGATAGGCCTGCGCGGCGCCCTTGATGGCGCGCCCCAGGTCGGCGGCGGCGTAGGCGCTTTTTTCGGGCAGCAGCGCGATGACATCCGTCAAGTCTTTCTCGATGAAGGCGTAGGTTTCGGCGATGCTGGCCCGCTGCACGCCGGCCGACTCCGAGGGCAGCACGCTCTGGCTGAAGAGCGGCACGCCGCCGAATGTGCGCACGAGATAGAAGTAGAAGTAGGCGCGCAGAAATAGGGCCTCGCCCTTCAGGCGCTTCTTTAGCTCCGCGTCGATGGTGCCCGCATCCACGTTGTTAATCACGATGTTGGCCCGCGCGATGCCCGTGAAGCTGTGCGACCAGAGCGTGGTGATGGGACCGTTGCCGGGGTCGGCCCGCCACTCCTTCAACTCCTGTATAGAAGCGAAGTCGGTAGGCGTACTACCCTTTTCGGCGTTGTCGCTCAGCACGTCGCCAAACATCCACTCGTACATGTGGCCGACGTAGTCGCCGCTGCCGTACTTAGGGCCTTCGTCCCAGCTGGCCACGTCGTAGATGCCATTCACGGCCTGCACCGCATTCACGGGGTCCTGAAACAGGTTTCCCTGCGTCACGTTGCCCAGCGGCTCTTTTTCGAGAAAGTCCTCGCAGCCCTGCGACAGCACGGCCAGCGCGCTCAGGGTAAGGACGCGGGCTAGTTGATTGATTTTCATATGTAAAGGGGGGTAGGGAATTGCATTTAGAGAGTATTCGATACAAAAAAAGAACGTCATGCTGAACGCAGTGAAGTATCTCTACCGCTGCCTAACCTAACTGTCTGGCTCCGTTGATTACTTCCCCGAGCGAGCTGCTTCGCTTAGGCTCAGCATGACGTTCTTTTTCTGATGTTGGCTTAACCTACAGACGCTTAGAACTGCACGTTCAGGCCGAGGCGGTAGGTGCGGGGCTGGGGATAATTGCCGAAATCCACGCCGTAAGCCAGCGGATTGTTGTAGAAGCCCTGGGCCGAGATTTCCGGGTCGAGGCCAGTGTACTTGGTGATAGTGAATACGTTATCGACTGAGGCATAGAAGCGCACGCCACCAATGCCATAGCGGGTGGTGAAGGGCGTAGGCAGCGAGTAGCCTAATTCGATGTTGCGGGCGCGCAGGTAGCTGGCATCTTCCACGTAGCGGCTGCTGAACTGGTCGTTGCCGTTGTCATCCACCGCGGTCATGCGGGGCTGGTCGGCATTCAGGTTCGAGGGCGTCCAGCGGTCGAGGCGCGAGGCGGAAAAGTTGTTCCAGGTACTAGCGAAGCTGCTGCTTTTAAGCAGGTTGAACGACTGCCCATTGATGGCCTCCGCGCCCTGCACACCATACAGCAAAATCTTGAAGTCCAGCCCGCCATAGCCCAGGCTCAGGTTCATGCCGTAGCTGAAGTTGGGCGTGGCGCTACCCAGATAGGTGCGGTCCTGGTCGTCAATCAGGCCGTTGCCATACACGTCGCGGTAGCGCACGTCGCCGGGCTGGGCGTCGGGCTGAATGAGGGTGCCGGCGGCGTTGGTGTAAGCGCTTACCTCGGCTTCGCTGCGGAAGATGCCGTCCGTTTTCAGGCCGTTGAAGTAGGCAATTTCGCGCCCTACCCCCGTCAGGGTGGTGTTGCCGAACTGCGAAATAACGTTGCCGCTGGCGATGGGCGAAGCGCCGCCGAGGCTGGTCACCTCGTTGCTCACTTTGGTGAAGTTCACGCCCACATCGTAGCGAAACTTGCTGATGCTGTTGCGGTAGTTCAGGGCCAGTTCCAGGCCGCCGTTGCGCAGCGAGGCCACGTTGGCGCTCGACGGAGCCTGGCCCACAGTTACCGGGACCCTGCCCGCCGGCCTAGGTGGCCTTCGGGCCGGCCGCGGGGCCACGTCCTGCCGGCCCCGGCGGCCCGCTGCTTCTCGTGATTTCCTACCCCCTATCGTCCGGCAAGCCGCTACCCGCGCTGCCAGCTCGGTCCGCGCCGCCAGCCAGCTGGTCCGGTCGGGCCAGCTAGCGGCGCAGGTAGCCTGGCTCTCATTTCCCTACCCCCTCCTTTTGGACCAAGGCCGGCCAGCCGGCTTTTTGTGGGGCACGACGTCAGACAATTTTCGAGCAAGGAAACGCTGATTTAGTATTAGCCACAAGTGTTTGATTGTTATAGTTTTACATGGCGAACAGCATCGTTCCAAGCGACTGTTTGTCAAATTAGAATTGCTTGTCAGCTAGCCATTTACTCAATCAAGACTTTCTGTTCTTATGCGCGAAACTTCTTTACTCAACCTGCTGGGCCGCGGGGCGCGGCGGCTGGCGCTGGCCGCGGCGGCGCTGGCCCCGGCGCTAAGCCAGGCCCAGACGGCGCCCACCGTAATTCGCCTCGAAGCCGAAGATGCCATCCTGAAAGGGCTGACCCGGCAGACCGCCACGCCCGGCTATGCCGGCGCGGGCTACGTTGGCGAGTTTGAGAACAGCACCGACAGCCTGATTTTCCGGTTTCCGGCCCAGGCCAGCCGCTACGCGCTGACCATCCGCTACACCTCGCCCACGGCGGCCAAGAAAACCAACGTGGAGGTCAACGGCACCAGCACCGAGCGCACGCTGACCGCTACGGGCGCCGCGTTCGGTACGCTTGCGGCGGGCAACTATGTGCTGCAAGCCGCCGCTAACACCATCTCCATCGACGCCGGCCAGGGCTATTTCGGCATCGACTATATCGAGCTGACGCCCATCGAGACGAGGCTCGCGCCGCTGGTCAACGGCCGCGCCGAAGCCGAGGACGGCTTGCTCAGCGGCACGAGCGTCGCCACGGCGCCCGCCGGCTTTTCGGGAACGGGCTTCGTGACAGGCTTCGACAACAGCGACGCCAAGAACGTGGCCATCACTTTCAATAACCCGACCGCCGGCCTCTATCAGCTCACCGTGGGCCACACCTCGCCCTTCGGCTTCAAGATGGCCAACGTGACAGTGAACGAGGCCAAGAGCGCGGTCAGCTTTCCTGGCACCACGGCGGCGGCCAACTTTGCCACCGCCGACGCGGGCAAGGTGCTGCTGCCCCAGGGCCTGAACACGGTAATAATCGGCGGCGGCTACGGCTACTACGGCATCGACTACATTCAGCTCACGCCCGTCACGGTGGCCCTGCCAGCTAAGCCGGCTAAGCAGCTCATCGACCCGCAGGCCACGCCCGAAGCGCGGGCGCTGATGTCATATCTGGTTGATTTGTACGGCAGCAAAACGCTGTCGGGGCAGCAGGACGACCAGTACGGCCGCAACGGCTCGGAAATCAGCTACGTGCTGGCCACCACCGGCAAGGAGCCCGCCCTGGCTAGCATGGACCTCTACGACTACACCGCCGCGCCGGTGGCGCAGTATGGCCAGCCCAACGGCACCACCGAGCGCTACCTGGCCTGGGCCACGAGCGGCAACGGCCGCGGCATCACCAGTTTGATTTGGCACTGGCGCTCGCCCACCGACCTGAAGACGGCCACCGACCCGAGCGGCGCTTTTTACACCGACCGGACCAACTTCAACCTGGCCGCCGTGCTGGCTGACAAGACCGGCGCCCGCTACCAGGCCCTGCTCAACGACATCGACCTGATTGCCGTGCAGCTGCTGAAGTTTCAGGCGGCGGGCATCCCGGTGCTGTGGCGCCCGCTGCACGAGGCGGCCGGCGGCTTTTTCTGGTGGGGCCGCGACAAAAATCCGGAGCCGTTCAAGGAGCTGTGGCGCCTCATGCACGAGCGGCTCACCAACCGGCACCAGCTGCACAACCTGATTTGGGTGTACTCCGTCACCGATAACCAGAGCCTGGCTTGGTATCCGGGCGACGAATACGCCGACATCACCGGCCACGATGTGTACGGCCCCGACCGCACGGCCAGCCTGAGCAGCTACTGGGAAGGGCAGCAAACGCTGTTCGGCGGGCGCAAGCTGGCCGCCCTCACCGAAACCGGCAACCCGCCCGACCCCAGCCTGCTGAACGCCTACGCCACGTGGTGGTCGTGGTTCTGCTCCTGGCAGGGCGAGTTCGTGCGCCGGCAGCCGGCGGCGTATCTGCGGCGCGTCTATAACGACGCCAACATCCTGACCAAGGACGAGCTGGCCGACTGGAAAACGCTGGCCCTGGCCACCAAAACCGGCGCCGCCGCCACCGATGCCGGCTTCAGCGCCTTCCCCAACCCGGCCCGCGGCTACACCCTCAACGTGCGCCTGCGCCTGCCCGCTGCCCAGCTCACTCAGGTCGAGCTGGTGAACACGCTGGGCCAGCGCGTGAAAACGATGCGCCCGCGCCTGCTGGCCGGCACCAATGAGTTCCAGGTGCCGCTGGCCGGCGTAGCGCCCGGCGTGTATCAACTCGTGGTGCGCCCGGCTGGCCGGCCCGCCCTGAGCCAGCGCGTAGTGGTAGCCCCCTGATTCGGCCTGCCCGGTCCCTACCCCCCTTCCCGCGCCCAACCCGCCAAGGGGGGGGGTAGGGGCCGGCTGCTTGCGTAAACTCAACCACAATGAGTTATGCAGGGTCAAGGAAATGTTAAATTATTATTTGCGGCAAGTGGCACGGGCTACTTTTACGCAGAACTCAGCCTGGCTTTTTCAGGCTTGCGGTTTCATCATAAGCTGCTGGTAGTCAGCAGCTAACTTGCTATCAATCATTTTCTTTTCCTCTTTCAGACAGCCTACGTTGAGGTGGACTACGTGGACATCACGGCCGCCACCGGCACAGCCGCCAAAGCCAGTGCCGAAGCCCAAAAGGCCCTGAGTGCTTACCCCAACCCCACCAACGGCCAAGGGCTAAACGTGCGCCTCGAAGCCGCCGCCCGCGCCGCCACCGTCGAGCTGGTCAACAGCCTCAGCCAGCGCGTGCTCAGCACCAGCCGCAACCTGAGGGCTGGCACCAACCAGTTCCAGCTCGCCACCGACCGCGTGGCCAGCGGCCTCTACCAGTTGGTAGTGCGCGGCGCCAACCAGCCCCTGCTGGTGCAGCGCGTGGTGCTTAACTAAGCAGTCGGCAGCTCTACCTGCTTGGCCTCACTGGCCGGGCGCGGTAGCCAACCGTTTCTGATTCTGATGGAATAGCAAAAGGGCTGGCCTAGCGATAGGTCAGCCCTTTTGCGTGGCGGGCTTGCGGCGAAAGAGGGGGGGTAGGGAATGAGGATGCCGTAATTTCTAAAGGGGCCTTGGCCTTTTCGCCGGAGGCCGGCGAGGGTGGTGACCGATGGCCTACGGCACGGTGTAAAGCCGGGGGTGGTCCTGCTCGAAAACCGTGAGCGAGTCGGCCTGAAACTCCAGGAAGCCGGGCACGCTGGCGTGGCCGGGGTAGGGAGCGTAGAAATGGCCGAGGTGGGCGTTGCGCCACACCATGAGATAGGCAATCTGCCGGGCCTGCGGGTCGGCCTTGATTTGACCTAACAGGTTGTCATTGAACCACGCAGGAGCCGTAATTTTCTCCAGCCCAGCCTCGGTAAGGGCCGCGATTTTGCCGCGCCGCCCGGCCTCGCCCACGATGGCAGCCAGTGTCGCGACACCCTTATTGGGGGTCGTTATCTTGTCAAAATCGCTATAGTCGTCGAAGCCGAGCACGTCCACGTACTCGTCGCCGGGGTAGCGCTCGAAATACTCGGCCATGTCGGGCACGCGGTCGGGCGAATAGGCGAAGAGCAGGTTGTGCACCTGCTTCTTATCGCGCAGGTAGCGCACCGTGAACTGCCAGAGCTGCACGAATTCCTCGCGGGTGCAGTGGCGCTTGCCCCACCAAAACCAGGAGCCGGTGTGCTCGTGAAAAGGCCGGAAGATGACGGGAACTAGCGTGCCGTCAGCGGCGCGCAGGTTATTGAAATAATCCGTAATTACGTCGAGCGCGCTGACGTAGGCCGCGTGCTGCGCGCCGCCGGGCAGAATGGCCTTCACGACGACGCCCGTGGTATCGTAGAAGTTGCGGCCGGTCACGAAGTTGTCCATGTGCCAGCAAAAGGTATTGAAGCCGCCGCGCTCGTAGGCGTCGATGACGAGCTGCCGGTGGCGCACCAGCACCGAGTCGTTGGCCGGGCGCCCGCGCCGCCGCGCGTTCACCAGCTCGGCCACGTCCCAGCCGTAAAGCGCGGGATGCGAGCCGCTCACGCTCTTCACGTCGGAGCGGTCGGGCTCGTCGCGCCAGCCGATGCCGTACTGCGTGGCGTCCTGCTGGCCGAAGAGAATGCGCTTCCCCATCGAATTGCGCAGGTTGTAGAAGACGGCTTTGGTCTGGTAGGTAGCCCGCTTATCGACAACTTTCAGGGGGTAGGGAAAGCGTTGCTCTGCCCGGACACTGGTGCCTGCTGCCCCAGTTCGGCCGGCCACGCAGCCAGCCAGCACCAGCAGCGCGGCCAACAACAACGACACCTGCAGCTGGTAACCTGTTCGCGGCTTGCTCATGGGGAGGGGGGTAGGGATTTGACTTGCGTCAGGGGCTGGGCGCGCACGCCCTGGGTGGTGATTTTGACGGGCTGAATGAGGCCGTTTTTATCGAAGCGCATCTCATCAATACACACGACGCGGTGGTTGCCTTCGGCGTCGCCGGGCGGGTGGCGGTGATACACGATGTACCAGCGGTCGGTGCCGGGCACTTGCAGCACCGAGTGGTGGCCGGCGCCGGTGCCGACTTTCATGTCCTGCTGCAACACCTTCCCGACCCGCTCGAAGGGCCCGAACGGCGAGTCGCCCACGGCGTAGGCCACCGAGTAGGACGGCCCGGTCCAGTCGCCCTCCGACCACATGAAGTAGTATTTGCCGGCGCGGCGGAACATCACCGGGCCCTCGACGTAGCCCGGCGGCGTGATGGATTTGAAGGTAGTGCCATCGGCGAAAGGCACGAAGCCCGTGAAATCGTCCTTGAGCCGGGCGATGTTGCAGTGCTGCCAGCCGCCATAGACGAGGTAGTATTTGCCGTCGCCGTCTTTAAATACGAACTGGTCGATGGGCTGGGCGTGATTATAAAACTTATCAACCAGCGGGTGGCCCAGCAGGTCGCGGAACGGCCCGGCCGGGTTGTCGGCCACGGCCACCCCGATGCCGCCGCGCTGCTGGTCGTTCTGGATATCGTTGGCCCCGAAAAACAGGTAGTACCTGCCGCCCTTGGTCACGATGGCCGGCGCCCACACCGCGCGCCGGGCCCACTTCACGCGGGCCGTGTCGAGCACCCGCGGGTGCTTGGTCCAGGTGACGAGGTCGGGCGAGGAAAAAGCGTCCAGAAATACCTGCTGGGCGTAGGATTTGCGCACTTCCACTTTCTCATCGGCTGGGTACGTGTCGCCGATGACGGCCGAGAAAGTCGGGTAAATCCAGTACCGATTCCCGAAAATGGCGATTTCCGGGTCGGCATACCAGCCGGGCAGAATGGGGTTGCCGGTGGTTTTCGGGGTTGGTTTCGGGGATGCTTTTTGGGCGAAGCCGGTCGGGCCCAGCAGTAGCAGGGCGCCGAGCCAGAGTAGTCTTTTCATAAATAAAGAGTAGTAGCGTGGACTTTGCGAGTCCGCGCGTGGGTAGTCAGGCGGCTGTTCGGGTACCGTTCCCGCGCGGATTCATAGAGTCCACGCTACGCCGCCACTGCGCCCGGCCGGCGGCTGCCGCGCAGGCCGTACCACACGATGTAGAGGTAGCAGAGCACCGGCAGCAGCAGGGCCAGCCGCAGCCCGCTGTGGTCGGCCACGACGCCAAACAGCATGGGCACCAGCGCGCCGCCCACCACGGCCGTGCACAGCAGGCCGGAGCCTTCAGCGGTGTGGCGCCCCAGCCCGGCCAGGGCCAGCGGAAAAATCACGGGCCACATAATGGAGTTCATCAGGCCCACGGCCAGCAGGCTCCACATGGCAATTGCGCCCGTCGTGCTGATGGAGATGAGCACCAGCACGGCCGCGCCCACCGCATTGAAGGCCAGCAGCTTGGCCGGCGAAAATTTATTAAGCAGATAAGCGCCGGCAAAACGGCCGACCATCGCCGCGCCCCAGTACAGCGTCACGCGCTTGCCGGCCGACTCCGGGTCCAGCCCCATCACGTCGGGCAGGGCCAGGTAGTTGACGATGTGCGAGCCAATGGCGACCTCGGCGCCCACGTACGTGAAAATACCCACCACGCCCAGCACCAGATTGCGGTAGTGCCAGGCCCTAGTCGAGCCGGAGTCAACGGCTGCTACCTCTTCGGTGGCGGGCTCAATCTGCGGCAGATTCACCCGGCTCAGCAGCAGGCTGATGAGCAGCAGCACGCCGCCAATGGCCAGGTAGGGCAGCTGCACGGCCCGCACGTCGATGCTCGCCGCCGTGCTGGCATTGTTGAGCGTGGGCAGCCGGCTCAGCAGAAACGCGCTGCCCAGCAGCGGGGCCAGCGTGGTGCCCAGCGAGTTGAACGCCTGCGTGAGCGTGAGCCGCGCCGAAGCCGACTGCGGCGGCCCCAGAATAGCCACGTAGGGGTTGGCCGCCACTTGCAGCAAGGTGATGCCCGAGGCCAGCACGAACAGCGCCCCCAGAAACAGCCCGTACACACGCTGCTCAGCGGCCGGATAAAACAGAAAAGCCCCAATGGCCGCTACCACGAAGCCCAGCAGCATCCCGCGCTTGTAGCCCACCCGCGTCACGAGCCGGCCGGCCGGGATGCTCATCAGGAAATAAGCCCCGAAAAAGCACAGGTTAATCAGATTGGCCTGGGCGAAGGAAAGCTGAAAAATGGCCTTGAGGTAGGGAATCAGGATGTCATTCAGACAGGTGATAAAGCCCCACAAGAAAAAAAGCGTCGTGACCGCGCTCAGGGCCGAAGTGTAGCGGGGCGCGGGGCCGGTCAGCGCCGCGTCGGCCGGGGCGGTGGCAGCAGTGGAAGTAACGGGCAGAGCCATGAGAAGGGGGGTGGGGAAAAGATGGTGGCGAGCAGGTTAAACCGCCCCCAAGATATTAGCTTCCCGGCGGGGCGGAACGCCAAAGAGACATTTTGGAGGAACTTGGCGAATGTAGTACTAATTTTTGCCGGAAAACTACCACCCACAACGCAACCCTACCCCCGACCTTCGCCGGAGCGGGGCACCCGGATTGCCTCTTTCATCCTGCCAAGCTTATGCTATCATCTTCTTTGGGGCTGACTTTACCGCTGGGACTGGGATTGGGACTGGCGCTGCTGGCCGGGCCGGCCGCCGCGCAGGCTCCGGCCGCGCTGCGGCTGCCGGCGCTGGTGGGGTCGCACATGGTTTTGCAGCGCGAGCGGCCCCTGCCGCTCTGGGGCTGGGCCGCGCCGGGCGAGCAGGTCAGCATCACATTTCGGGGCCAGACCTACGCCGCCAGCCGGCCCGACGCCAGCGGGCGCTGGCAGGCCACGCTGCCGCCGCAGCCGGCCGGCGGTCCCTACCCCCTCCTGGTGCGCGGAAGTGGCCAAACCATCGAGCTGAGCGACGTGCTGGTGGGCGACGTGTGGCTGGCTTCGGGGCAGTCGAACATGCAGTTTAAGGTGAAGGATAAGCCAGGCGGCTACCAGCCGGTGCAGAACGCCGACCAGGAAATCGCGGCAGCCAACTTTCCTAAAATCCGGTTTTTCACCGTCAATCAGACCGTCGCTTACCAGCCGCAAGCCGAGGTAGCGGGCAGCGGCTGGCGCGTGTGCAGCCCGGCCACGGTGGCCGAGCTGTCGGCGGTGGCTTACTTCTTCGGGCGCGACCTGCACCAGCGCTACCCGGAGGTGCCGATGGGGCTGCTGGTGAGCAGCTGGGGCGGCACGCTGGCCGAAGCCTGGACCAGCGCCGAGGGCCTGCGGCCCTTCCCGGAGTTCGCGGCGCCGGTCCAGGATTTCGCGCGCCGCACCACCAGCCTGGCCGACGACCAGCGCCGCTACGATGCCCAGCGGCAGACCTACCTACAAAGCCTCAGCTCCCGCGACCAGGGCTCGCAGCCCGGCCGCCCCAGCTGGGCCACGCCCACCCTTGACGACGCCCGCGCCTGGGCTTCCATGACGCTGCCCGCGGCCTGGGAAACCACGCCCGCGCTGGCTAACTACGACGGCGTGGTGTGGTTTCGCAAGGAAATTGAGCTGAGCGCCGCCGAGGCGGGCAAGCCGCTGACCCTGGAGCTGGGCCCGGTGGACGACAGCGACAGCACGTATTTTAATGGCATAAAAGTGGGCAGCACAAATGGCTACGACCAGCCCCGCACCTACCAGGTACCCGCCGCGCTGGCGCGGCCGGGCCGCAACGTCATTGCCGTGCGCGTGCTCGACACCGGCGGCGGGGGCGGCATCTGGGGCGCGGCGGATAAGCTGAGCCTGCGCACGGCCACCCGCGTGCTGCTGCTGGCCGGCGCCTGGCAGTACCGGCCGGGCACCGACCCGCGCGAGCTGCCGGTGCCGCCCACCGCGGGCGGCACCCAGAATGCGCCCACGGCCCTCTACAACGGCATGATTGCGCCGCTCATTCCCTACCCCCTCAAGGGCGTCATCTGGTACCAGGGCGAGAGCAACGCCGAGCGCGCCGCCCAGTACCGCCGCCTGTTTCCGGCCCTGATTCAGGACTGGCGCCGCGCCTGGAACGCCCCCCAGCTGCCGTTTCTGTTCGTGCAACTGGCCAATTATATGGCCGCCCGGCCCCAGCCGGGCGAGTCGGCCTGGGCCGAGCTGCGCGAGGCGCAGGCGCAGGCCCTGCAACTGCCCAGCACTGGCATGGCCACGGCCATCGATATCGGCGAAGCCAACGACATCCACCCCCACAACAAGCAGGAAGTGGGCCGCCGCCTGGCCCTGGCTGCCCGCCGCGTAGCCTACGGCGACAACAAGCTGGTGTCCAGCGGCCCGACTTATACTAAGATGAGCATAGCAAATGGCGCTGCCCGGCTCCGGTTCGACCACCGCGGCGCCGGCCTCGTGGCCAAAGACGGCGCGCTGCGGGGCTTTGCCGTGGCCGGCGCCGACCGCAAATTCTACTGGGCCACGGCCGAAGTGCAGGGCGGGGAAGTGGTGGTGCGCAGCGACCAGGTTCCTACCCCCGTGGCCGTGCGCTACAACTGGGCCGACAACCCCAGCGGCAACCTCTACAACAAGGATGGCCTGCCCGCCGTCCCGTTTCGGACCGACAACCCGGCGGGTACGGGCGGCAAGTAGCGGACCTGGCGGCGCGGGAGGGGGGTAGGAAAAATCAGCAAACAAGCGGTGGCGGTCCGGCTGGCGGCCGTCAGGATGTCAGCCCGGCCCGAGACAATGGCGCGGCGCCAGTTACCCCAATCCTTATTCACGTTTTCTTAGCAGGCAGTGCGCAGCATCTACCAACAACTACTCTTCGCAGCCCTGCTGCTTTGCGGGATAATGCCGCCGGCCCTGGCCGCGCCGCCGGCCACCCGGCTCTTCCCAGCCGATGACAAGCGCATTCAATACACCGGCCGGGTTGATTTCAGCAACCCCAGGCGGCCCCGGTTCTGGGCGTCGGGCGCGTATGTAACGGCGCGCTTCTCGGGCCCATCGTGCGAGCTGCTCATCAATGACGAAGCCAGCGGCCCCAACCACAATTACCTGCACGTGGTGGTCGATGGCCGGGCCTCGCGCCTCCGGCTGACCGGCAAAACCAACACCTTGCGAGTAGCCAAAGGCCTGAGCGCCGGACCGCACACGCTGCTGCTTGTCAAGGACACCGAGGCCGGCATCGGCTACCTCGAAATCGTGGGCCTGAAGTGCGCCGGCCTGCTGCCGCCCCCGCCCCGGCCGGCGCGCAAAATCGAGTTTATCGGCAACTCCATCACCTGCGGCATGGGCGCCGACGCCGCGGCCGTGCCCTGCAAAACCGGGCAGTGGTTCGACCAGCACAACGCCTACGACGCCTACGGCCCCACCGTGGCCCGCGCCCTGAGCGCGCAATACCATCTGACTTCCGTTTCAGGTATCGGGTTGATTCACAGCTGCTGCGAAATGAAAATCACCATGCCTGAGGTGTTCGACAAGCTCAACCAGCGCGACAACCTGGGCACCTGGGATTTTGCCCGCTACCAGCCCGACGTGGTGACCGTCTGCCTGGGCCAGAACGACGGCGTGCAGGACTCGACTCAATTCTGCGGCGCTTATCTGGAATTCCTGCAAACCATCCGCGCCCGCTACCCCCGCGCCACCATCGTCTGCCTGACCAGCCCGATGGCCGACGCCCAACTGAGCGCCGCGCTGCGCAACTACCTGACCGGCACCGTGGCAGCCGCCCGCGCTGCCGGCGACCAAAAGGTGTTCAAGTTTTTCTTTCCGGAGCGCTACGTGGGCGGCTGCGACAGCCACCCCACGCTGGCCGAGCACGCGAAACTGGCCCAACAGCTCACCGCCTACCTGAAAACCGTGGTGCCTTGGTGAGCGCGCGGCACTCCCTACCCCCACCACTGCGAAACACTGCGTTTTAACACTGCGAAACACTGCGTGAAATGCTTTCCCGCAACTCCCCCTTCAAATGCGCAACCTTTTCCTACCCCCCTTACTCGCCCTGTTGGCTCACCTAGCGGCCCCGGCCCAGACGCCCGACCTGGCCGACCTGGCGAACCCGCTGGTCGGCACCGACTCCAAGCCGAGCTACTCCAACGGCAACACCTACCCCGCCATCGCCCGGCCCTGGGGCATGAACTTCTGGACGCCCCAAACCGGCAAAATGGGCGACGGCTGGGCCTACCAATACTCGGCCGAGAGAATCCGCGGCTTCAAGCAAACTCACCAGCCCTCGCCCTGGATGAACGACTACGGGCAGTTTGCGCTCATGCCTGGCACCGGCAAGGTGAAGTTTGACGAGGAGAAGCGCGCCAGCTGGTTTTCGCACAAGTCGGAAGTGGTGCGGCCCTACTACTACAGCGTTTATCTGGCTGATTATGACGTGACCACCGAGCTGGCCCCGACCGAGCGGGCGGCGCGCTTCCGCTTCACTTTCCCGGCCACCGACAGCGCCTACGTGGTGCTCGACGCCCTGGATAAGGGCTCCTACGTGCGGATTCTGCCGGCCGAAAACAAGATTATCGGCTACACGACCAAGAACAGTGGCGGCGTGCCGGCCAATTTCAAGAACTACTTCGTGGTTCAGTTCGACCAGCCCTTCACGGCCAGCCAGCTTTTCCGCGACGGTACGGCCGCGCCGGCCGGCCCGCTGGAAATGAGCGCCGACCGGGCCGGGGCGGGCGTCACGTTCCGGGTGCGGCGCGGGCAGCCGGTGCAGGCGCGGGTGGCCTCGTCGTTTATCAGCGCCGAGCAGGCCGAGCGCAACTTGCAGGAGATTGGCAGTGATAATTTTGACGCCGTAAAGCAGAAAGGCCGCGCCGCCTGGAACCAAGCCCTGGGCCGGGTCGAAATCGAGGGCGGCAGCGCGGACCAGCAGCGCACGTTTTATTCGTGCCTGTACCGCTCGCTGCTGTTTCCGCGCAAATTCTATGAGTTGGACGCGGCCGGGCAGCCGGTCCACTACAGCCCCTATAACGGGCAGGTGAAGCCCGGCTTTATGTACACCGACACCGGATTTTGGGACACGTTCCGGGCCCAGTTTCCGCTGCTGAGCCTGCTCTACCCCAGTGAAAATGCCCAGATGCAGGCTGGCTTGGCCAACGCCTACCGCGAGGGTGGCTGGCTGCCGGAGTGGGCCAGCCCCGGCTACCGCAACGTGATGGTGGGCAACAACTCGGCCGCCGTCGTGGCCGACGCCCACCTCAAGGGCCTGAGCGGCGCCGATGCCGCTACGCTCTACGCGGCCCTCACCCACGGCGCCAACAATGCCGGCCCGCTCGAAGCCGTGGGCCGCGCCGGCGTGCAGTTTTACAACAAGCTCGGCTACGTGCCGGCCGACACCAAGCTCAACGAAAGCGCCGCCCGCACCCTCGAATACGCCTACGACGACTTCGCCATCTACCAGATGGCCAAGGCGTTGAAACGACCCAAAAAAGAAATCGAGCTGTACGCCCGGCGCAGCCAGAACTACCGCAACCTGTTCGATAAATCGGTGGGTTTGATGCGCGGGCGCAACCAGGATGGCACCTGGCACGCGCCGTTCAGCGCCTTTAAGTGGGGCGGCGACTTCACCGAGGGCAACTCCTGGCACTACACCTGGTCGGTGTTTCACGACGTGCAGGGCCTGATGAACCTGATGGGGGGTAGGAAAAAATTCGCGGCCACGCTCGACACACTTTTCACCCTGCCGCCTAAGTTTGATGAGTCGTACTACGGCTCGGTCATCCATGAAATCCGGGAGATGCAGGTGGCCAATATGGGCCAGTATGCCCATGGCAACCAGCCCGCCCAGCACATTCTGTACCTGTATAACTACGCTGGCCAGCCCTGGAAAACGCAGTACTGGGTGCGCGAAACCCTCAACCGCCTGTATCAGCCCACGCCCGACGGCTACTGCGGCGACGAGGACAATGGCCAGACTTCGGCCTGGTACGTGTTCTCGGCCCTGGGCTTCTACCCCGTCTGCCCCGCCACCGACCAATACGTGCTCGGCGCGCCGCTTTTCCCGAAGGCCACGCTGCACCTGCCCGGCGGCAAAGACGTGGTGCTGAATGCGCCCCAGAACTCCGCCGCCAACCGCTACGTCGGCGCCCTGACTCTCAATGGCCAGCCCTACGGCCGAAACTGGCTCAGCCACGCCGAATTATTGAAGGGTGCGACGCTGAACTTTGACATGAGCGCCGCGCCGAATACGGCCCGCGGCACGGGGGTAGGCGACGCGCCATTTTCAATGTCGAAGGCTGGGAAGTGAGCAGTAGCGCGGACTTTGTAGTCCGCGAACGCGCCGCCATAAGCCGCTGTAAGTCGTTCACTCGCGGACTACAAAGTCCGCGCTACTTGCCCACCCCTCCTTTCCCGCCCATGCCCTTGAAACCAATCTTTCTCGCCCTGGCCCTGGCAGCAGGCGCCTACCCCCCTGCTTTCGCCCAAACGCCCGCCCTGCGCCCGCCCGCCTACCCCCTCATCACCCACGACCCCTACGCCAGCCAGTGGGCGTTTCAGGACGAGCTGAGCGCGGGGCCCACCCGCCACTGGACCGGCCAGGAGCAATCATTGGAGGGTGTGGTGCGGGTCGATGGCCGGGCCTACCAGTTTCTGGGGCAAAGCCCCGCGCTGCGCCGCACGCTCATCCCCACCGTGCGCGAGCAGCCCTACCAGGCTCGCTACACGTTGCAGGCACCGGCCGCCGGCTGGGAAAAACCGGGCTTCGACGCCGGCCAGTGGGCTACCGGCCCCGCGCCCTTTTCCGACAACGCCGACCTGAAGGGCACCCGCTGGACGGAGGGCGATGTGTGGGTGCGGCGCACCGTCACCATCGCCAATCCCAAGACCACCGGCAAGCTCCGCCTCTATATGTGGCACGACGACGCGGCCGAGGTGTACCTCAACGGCGTGCTGCTGACCCGCCAGCCCCGCTGGAACACCGACTACGAGTATTTCGACCTGCCCGAAGCGGCCCGCCAAACCCTGCGCGCCGGCGAAAACGTGCTGGCGATGCACGCCAACAGCCCAATGGGCGGCGAATACCTCGACGCCGGCCTCTACGAAGACCTACCTCAGGTGCAGCTGCCCCGCGCCCGCCAGACGGCCGCCACCGTCACGGCCACCCAAACGACCTACACATTCGCCGCTGGCCCGGTGCAGCTCACGGTCAATTTCCTCTCGCCGCTGCTGCTCACGGAGCTGGAAACCCTGGCCCGGCCCGTGAGCTACGTCAGCTGCACGGCCCGCGCCATTGATGGCAAGCCCCACCCGACGCAGGTGCTGCTGACCGAAGCCGGCACGCTGGCCAGCAACACCCCGTTTCAGGAGGTGCGCAGCCGGCCCGGTGCGGCGGCAACGGCGGGCCCGGCTGGCAACCTGCGCTGGCAGGCCGTGGGCACCACCGCCCAGCCGGTGCTGGCCACCAAGGGCGACAACGTGCGCATCGACTGGGGCTACGCTTACCTGGCCGCGGCCGGCCCGGCCACGCTCGGCAGCGGGGCACCCGCCGCGCTGAAAACTGCCTTCGCCCAAACCGGCGCCCTACCCCCCACCGGCGCCACCAAGCCCCTGACCGGCCCGGCCCAGCGCGTGGCCCAGGCCGCCGTGCTTGATTTGGGCGCCGTGACCCAAGCGAAACCCGCGGAGCGTCACCTGCTGCTAGGCTACGATGAGGAATTTGCCGTGCAGTATTTCGGCCAGAACCTGCGCCCCTGGTGGCGGCGCGACCCGGCCATGACCATGCCCCGAGCCCTGCAAGCCGCCGAAGCCGCCTACCCCCGCCTGCGCCAGCAATGCACTGATTTTGATAAGAAGCTCTACGCCGATGCGCTGGCCGCTGGGGGTAGGGAATACGCCGACCTCTGCCAGCTGGCCTACCGCCAGGCCATTGCCGCCCACGCCATCGTGGCCGGGCCCCAGGGCGAGCTGCTGTTTATGTCGAAAGAGAACTTCAGCAATGGCTCCATCGGCACCGTGGACATAACGTACCCGTCGGCGCCCCTGTTTTTGCTCTATAACAACGAGCTGGCCAAGGGCCTGCTCCGCTTTATTTTCGACTACTCCGAGTCGGGGCGCTGGCAGAAAGACTTCCCGGCCCACGACGTAGGCACCTACCCCCTGGCCAACGGCCAGACCTACGGCGAGGACATGCCGGTCGAGGAAGCCGGCAACATGCTGATCCTCACGGCTGCCGTGGTGAAAATGGATGGCAAGGCCGACTTTGCCAAAGCGCACTGGCCCACGCTCACCAAGTGGGTCGGCTTTCTCAAGCGCGAGGGCCTGGACCCGGCCAACCAGCTCTGCACCGACGACTTTGCCGGCCACCTGGCCCGCAACGCCAACCTCTCGGCCAAGGCCATCATGGGCATTGCCTGCTACGGCCAGCTGGCCCGGCAGCTCGGCGACCAGAAAACCGCCGACGAGTACACCGCCCTGGCCCGCGACTACGCCCAGCGCTGGGTGAGTATGGCCCAGGACGGCGACCACTACGCCCTGACCTTCGACAAAACGCCCGGCTCGTAGAGCCAGAAATACAATTTAGTGTGGGACAAGCTGCTGGGTCTGAATATCTTCCCGCCGGAAGTGGCGCAAAAAGAAACCGCTTTTTACCTGACCCATCAGCAGCGCTACGGCCTACCCCTCGACAGCCGCAAGACCTACACCAAGTCGGATTGGATTATGTGGACCGCCACGCTGGCCGAGCGCGACGCCGACTTCCAGGCCCTGGTGCACCCCGTCTGGCTCTATGCTAACGAGACGCCCAGCCGCGTCCCGCTCGGCGACTGGCACGAAACCACTGACGCCCGGCAAGTCGGCTTCCAGGCCCGCTCCGTAGTCGGCGGCTACTTCATCAAAATGCTGGCTGAAAAGCTGGCCCGCCAGCCCTGAAAGGCGGCTTAGGTTCGCCCGGCACATGGGTAGAGACGCATCCTTGCGTCTCCTCGCGGGTAGCAAGGTCGCAGTAATTCTACTAATTGAATTACCCTACCCCTCGCACTGCGAGCAGACGCAAGGATGCGTCTCTACCTGGTTCGGGTGGCTGTTTAACCAACACTGATGCTAATGCTAGAGACGCCCGGCCTTTCACGTGGCGGGGGGTAGGCCGGCGGCCAACTTCTAGATAAAAATGCGGGTGCCAGAGTAGTTTTCCCGAAACTCGGTCGGCGTGCAGTTCTTCTTCTTTTTGAAGGTGCGGTTGAAGTTGGAGATGTTGTTAAACCCGCACTTATAGGCCACTTCGGCGATGTTGTGGGTGGTGTCAATCAGCATCCGCGAGGCGTGGCCGAGGCGGATTTCGTTCAGGCTGTCGATGAACGTGTTGCCGATACGCTTCTTGATGAAGCGGCTGAACGAGGCTTCGGGCATATTGGCTACCTTGGCCACTTCGGTGAGGGTGATGACGCGGCCGTAGTTGGCGTTCATGTACTCGAATACCTTCTCAATGCGGCGGCTGTTGTAGTTGAGCTGCTCATTATTTGAGGTGGCATCGGAGAGGGTGCGGATGTTGCGCGAGGTGGACAAGTCGTGCAGAATCGAGAGCAGTTCCAGCACCGAGTCAAACCCATTTTTCTGCTCCAGCGCGATGATGCGGGGCTTAAGCCGCTCAATCGTGTCGCGCGAAAACAGGATGCCACGCTGCGCCTTCTCGAACATCGTGCGGATGAAGCTGAGCTGGTTTTTGCGTAGAAACCGGTCCTCGAACAAATCCTTGTGAAACTGGATGGTCAGCTCGCGGATGTCCTCGGTTTCGCACTTGTGCGTGAACCAGGCGTGGTAGAGGTTGGGCCCGACCAGCACCAGCTCCAGCTCGTCAATCTGCTCGATGTGGTCGCCGACGATGCGCTTGGCGCCCGGTGCGTTCACGATAAGGTTCAGCTCGAACTCCTCGTGGTAGTGCAGTGGGAAATCAAACTTCTTTTTGGTGCGCGAAAACAGGGTAAAGCAGTCGTTCTGGGTGAGCGGCGTGATTTCCCGCATTATCTCTTGCTTCATAAAGGCCGGTGGGTGGGAAGGGGGTAGGGGTGATAAAAGTACATCAGGATGACAAAAAGATATCACCAGCTCCTTATGATTTTAAGGTGAACGGGATAGATTTTATGGTTGAAAAGCAGCTGTTTAAGGACTCCATACAAGCCTAGAGGAAACAGTGGGGTAATCTACTACAAAACAACGTCAAGAAAGTATTAATGTTAGCGTTAGGCTCCGGGTACCTTTGCCTGTGACCAAGTGGGCGCCGCGAAATAAAAAACGCGCCATCCGCTACGGCCTCCGGGCCGGCCGTGCTGCCGGCCCGGGCCCACCCTGACTACTGCTTTCACTCCCTACCCCCTACCCCACCTTCTTATGAGAGTACCACTATTCCCCCCCCGGCTCCGCGCGGCGGCGCTGTGCCTGAGCTGGCCTGCCCTGGCTGGCGTGGCCCTCCCCCTGCTGGGCAGCGTAGCGCTGCCCACGGCGGCCGTGGCCCAAACCAGCCGGGCCATCACGGGCCGCGTCGTCAATGATGCCGACAACGAGGGCATCCCCGGCGTGACGGTGCTCCAGGAAGGCACCAGCAACGGCGTCTCTACCAACAGCGACGGCACCTTCACGCTGAACGCGCCGGTGGGCAGCACCTTAGTAATCAGCTCGGTAGGCTTTGTCACGCAGCGCGTAACGGCCGGCGCTGAAACCCTGAGCGTGCGCCTGGCCAACGACGTGGCCCAACTCAACGATGTGGTGGTAGTGGGCTACGGCAGCGTTAAGCGCAGCGACGTGACCGGCTCGGTGTCGTCGGTGAAGCGCGAGGAACTGCTGGTGGGCACGCCGCTCTCGCTCGACCGCGGCCTGCAGGGCAAGGTGGCCGGCGTGCAGGTCACGCAGAACGACGGGGCGCCCGGCTCCGGCATCAACGTGCAGATTCGCGGCGTCAACTCCTTCGGCACCAACTCGCAGCCACTCTACGTCATCGACGGTGTGCCGCTGCAAGTCAACAACGACGCCTCTACCCCCTCGGGGGCCACCAGCGGCAGCGATAACTCGGTGCAAACCACCAACGTGCTCAACTTCCTGCGGCCCAGCGATATCGAAAGCATTGAGGTGCTGAAAGATGCCTCGGCTACGGCCATCTACGGCTCCCGCGGCGCCAACGGGGTAGTGATTATCACCACGCGCCGCGGCCAGAGCGGCGAGGACCGCGTGGACGTGTCGTTCCGCTCGGGCTTCGACCAGGTGGCCAAGCAAATCAAGGTGCTTGACGCGCAGACGTACGCCAACTACCTGAACGAGAAGAACACTAACTTTAACACCTACCTTGCCGGCAGCCCATCCAGGTACCTGCTCCTGCCCTTTACGGGCAACGTCGACCCGCTGACCGGGCTGCGCTCGCCCGTGCCGGCAGATTTTGCCGGCCACAGCACCAACTGGCAGGACCAGATTTTTCACAACGGGCCGGTGAACGAAGCGTCGGTACTGTTTTCGGGCGGGAGCGGCGACAAGGGCAGCTACGCCATTTCAGCCAACTACGTCCGCCAAAGCGGCATCATCACCAACTCGGCGTTCGAGCAGGGCAACCTGCGCCTCAACGTCAGCCGCAACCTGAAAAAGTGGCTCACCTTCGAGACGAATACCCAGGCCAGCCGCTCGCTCAATAAGCTGGTCAAAACGGCCGCGGCCAACCAGGGCGGCGACGCGGGCGTCATTTATTCGGCCCTGCGCTACGCGCCCACGGTTCAGGTCGGCAACGACTCGGTGAACCTGGGCGGCGGCCGGTACCTGGCGCCCACCGACCAGATAACCACCACCAACCCGCTGACCTATATCAGCAGCGTAAAAAACCAGAACCTGGTAACGTCGGTGTTCTCGTCCAGCTCCTTGATATTCAACGTGCTGCCGGGCTTGCAGCTGCGCAGCCGCCTGGGCCTGAACTACTACTCCTCGACGCGCAACGTGTACTACCCGCGCAACACCTACGAGGGAGGGGCCCTGCAAGGCGTGGCCACCGTGTCGGGCTTCAATCAGTTCGAGCTGACGTCGGAAAATCTGGCCACGTACACCCGCAAGTTTGGCGAAAAGCACGACCTGACGGCGGTGGCGGGCTTTACCTACACCGACAACAACAACAACTCCAGCATCACCAACGCCTCGGGCTTCCTCAACGACGTGCTGCAGGACAATAACCTGAGCGCGGCGACCAACCGCACCCTCAGCTCGGGCCGCAATCAAACGAAGCTAATTTCGTACCTGGGCCGCGTTAACTATAATTTCAACGGGCGCTACCTGTTCACCGTGACCGGCCGCGTGGATGGGGCCAGCCAGTTTGCGGCCAACCACAAGTACGCTTCGTTCGCGGCCGGCGCCTTCGCCTGGCGCGTCATCGACGAGAACTTCCTGAAAGACTCAGACCTGTTCAGCGACCTCAAGCTGCGCCTGAGCTACGGCTCGTCGGGCAACCAGGCCATCGGGCCCTACCAGTCGCTGGCCCGGCTCACGCCCAGCTCCTACGTCTACAACGGGCAGTTGGCCAACGGCGTTGCTATCACCTCGCTGCCCAGCCCCGACCTGACCTGGGAAACCACTTACCAGGGCGACGTGGGCGTGGACATCGGCTTGTTTAAAGGCCGCCTCAACTTGACGGCGGACATTTATGATAAACAAACCAAAAACCTGCTCCAGCAGCTGCCGCTGGGCCCCGACACGGGCTTCACCTCGGGCCAGATTAACGCCGGCCAGGTGCAGAACCGCGGCCTGGAAGTAGCCTTGAGTGTGCGGGCCATCGACGCGGCCGATTTCAAGTGGACGCCCTCGGGCAACATTTCTTTCAACCGCAACAAGATTATCGACCTGGGAGCCGGTAGAATCACCACCTTCTCGCCGCGCATCGCCACTGGCCCCGAAGTTCTACCCTTCATTTTGCAAGCCGGTCAGTCGCTGGGCCGGGTGTACGGTTACCAGGAAGAAGGCATTTTTCAGAGTGCCGACGACGTGAAAAGCCACGCCAACCAGCTGGGCGCCGCCCCCGGCGAAATCAAGTACCAGGACCTGAATGGCGACGGCGAGATTGACTCCAACGACCAGCAGGTCATCGGCAATGTGAACCCCAATTACGTGTTCGGCATCAATAACACGTTCAACTACAAGGGCCTCGACCTGACCGTATTCTTCCAAGGCAGCGTCGGCAATGACCTCATAAACTTCACGCGGGTGACTTCCGAAAACCTGGGCGCGACCACCAGCAACAACGTCACCCAGGAGGCTTACGATAACCGCTGGACGCCCCAGAACCCCAACGGCACCAACCGCAAGGCGATTAACTCCGATGCCGTGCCCTTCCTGTTCAGCAACCGCTTCGTGGAGGACGGCTCCTACGTGCGCTTCAAAAACGCCACGCTGGGCTACAACTTTGACTTCAAGCAGTACCACTTGCGCAGCGTGCGCCTGTACGTGAGCGCCACCAACCTGGTGACCTGGACCCGCTACAAGGGCTACGACCCGGAAGTGAATGCCTACGGCCAGAACCCCGCCCTGCGCGGGGTAGACCTGGGCAACTACCCCACGGCGCGCAATTTCTCGGTCGGCGTCAACGTAGGCTTTTAATTCTAACAACTCACTGGTTATGAAGAATCTTAATAAATTAGCGCTGGCCACGGCCTCGGTAGTGCTGCTGGCAGGCGGCGCGGGCTGCAAAAAGCAGCTGGACGAGGTGCCGTATGATTTTTACGCGCCCGAAAACCTGTACCAAACGGCCGATGATGCCGAAGCCGCCATTACGGGCGTCTATTCCGACTTCAACTCGTATGACTGGTTTACCAAGCCGTACTGGGAGTTTTTGTCAGAAGATGAAGATCATATCTCGGGCTACACCTGGGCGCTGAGCAACATCGGGGCCGGCAACTACCTCGGCGACTACAAGACGCCAATCATGTTCAGCGGGCCCTACGTGGTGATTGCACGCGCCAACACGGTGCTGGAGCGGGTGCCGGCCATCACGATGGACAAGGTGCAGCAGAACCGCATCCTGGGCGAAGCGCGCTTTCTGCGGGCTTTCTCCTACTTCGTGCTGGTGCGGCTCTTCGGCCCGGTGCCGCTGCGCACGGCCTCCGTCACGTCCATCACCGACACCAGCATTCCGCGCTCGCCGGTGGCCGACGTGTACAAGCAAATTATCGACGACCTCACGCAGGCCGAAGCCCTGATGCCCTACCAGGGCGACGCGGGGTCGGGGGCGCTGGGCCACGCCAACAAAGGGGCGGCCCAGGCGCTGCTGGCCAAGGTGTACGCTACCATCGGCTCGGCCTCGCTGAAGGGGGCGCAGCTCACGGTGCAGGGCGGCAACGACAACGGCTTTTATACCTATAACAAGGACGTGGTGGCCGGCTACGAGGGCTTCGACAGCAAAGCCTACTACCAGCTGGCCAAGGACGCAGCCGCCAAGCTCATCGCCAGCGGCAAGTATTCGCTGTTTCCGAACTACATGGACTTGTGGAAAAAGGCCAACGACAACCTCATAGAGCACATTTTCATGGGGCAGACGCTGGCCGGCAACCCCCAGCACACCAACTTCGTGAGCAACTACTTCACGTCGGGCGACCTGGGCGGCCGGGGCTACCTGTGGATGGACAGCAACTT
The DNA here is from genome assembly GCF_964243305.1 of uncultured Hymenobacter sp. Classification (GTDB taxonomy): domain Bacteria; phylum Bacteroidota; class Bacteroidia; order Cytophagales; family Hymenobacteraceae; genus Hymenobacter. The sequence continues at coordinate 23,317 of NZ_CAXTEF010000023.1, read as the reverse complement.
CTACAACCAGTTCAGCCCCTACGATGACCGGGTGCAGAAGGGCGTGACGCACCAGTGGTTTGAGGACGGCGGCAGCGGCCGCAACTACTTCTACTTCCCCCGCACCGACTCAGTGAAGTACCGCATCGTCTCGATTAATACCAAGGCGGGCGCCGCGCCGGCCAAGGGCGACACTACCCTGGCCCGCTACCAGGACAAGGCCCAGATTCTCAAGTACTATGTGCCCGGCAAGCCGGCAGCGCCCAACAACCCCGACGGCACCTCCGACGCCATCAACTACCCGCTGCTGCGCTACGCCGACGTGCTGCTGACCTATGCCGAAGCCGAAAACGAGCTGAACGGCAATACCGCCGACGCCCGCAAGTATTTCGTGCAGGTGCGCCGCCGCTCCAACCAAAACGTGACGGTGGCCCAGGACCCGCTGCTCGACCCAGCCGGTCTGAGTCAACAGGATATGCGCAGCGTCATTCTCGCCGAGCGCGCCCAGGAATTGCACTTTGAGTCGAACCGCCGCTACGACCTGCAACGCTGGGGCGTGTACCTGCAAGTGATGAACAAGATTGGCGTTAGCAAGCAGAGCATCAACAAAAACCGCGACCCGCGGACGCTGCTCGTGCCGCTGCCCGTGTCGGAGGTGCTCTCCAATTCGGCCGCTACTCAAAACGCGGGCTGGTAGCCAGCGGCTTACCCAGTACCTCCGAGGCCGTTCCTGTTGCTTGATTAGCTGCTCAGGAGCGGCCTCAATAGGGATTAGCCTCCCAGTCATTCTTATGCATTCTTATGAAAACAAACCTGTTACGGCTGGTGCTGGGAGCGGCGCTACTGCTGCCCGGTACCTGGGCGTTCGCGCAGCCGTCGGCGGGCTTCGTGCGGCGGCAGGGCACCCAGTTCGTGCTCAACGGCCGGCCCTACCGCTACATCGGGGCCAACTACTGGTACGGCGGGCTGCTGGCCACCCAAGGGCCGGCCGGCAAAGCGCGGCTAGCCAAGGAACTGGACTTCCTCAAACAGCACGGCGTAACCAATCTGCGGGTGATGGTCGGCGCCGAGGGGCTTTCCGACGGCTACCAGTACCGGGTGCTCCAGCCGTTGCAGACCGCACCGGGTAAGTTTGACGAGAACATCATGGCCGGGCTGGACTACTTGCTGGCCGAAATGGGCAAGCGCCAGATGAAGGCCGTGCTGCACTTCACCAACACCTGGGAGTGGAGCGGCGGCCTGGGCCAGTACCTGCAATGGCACGGCTACCCCGGCCTGCTGCTGCCCCGCAACCCCGACTACAACTGGGATAAATACCGGGCCTACATCGCGCAGTTCTACACCTGCGAGCCGTGCAAGGCGGATGTGAACACCTACATCCGCTACGTGCTGGCCCGCACCAACAGCATCTCCGGCCGCAAGTACGTGGATGAGCCCGCCATCATGGCCTGGGAAATCATCAACGAGCCCCGGCCCATGCAGCCGGCCGCCGTGCCGGCCTTTGAGGCCTGGATGAGACAAACCGCGGCGCTGATTAAGTCCCTGGATAAGAACCACCTGCTCACGACGGGCAGCGAGGGCGACATTGCCTCCGACAACGATATGGGCGTGTATGAGCGCCTGCACGCCGACCCCAATATTGACTACGCTACCATCCACATCTGGCCCAAAAACTGGGGCTGGTTTAAGGACACGGCCACGACCAAGGGCTTCCCGGTGGTGTTGAGCAAAGCCACCGCCTACGTGGACAAGCACGTAGCTGCGGCCGCTAAAATCGGCAAGCCGCTGGTGGTCGAAGAGTTCGGGCTGCCGCGCGACGGACAGGTGTTCACGCCGGCGGCCGGCACGGGGCTGCGCGACCAGTACTACGCCACCCTCTTCGGCCTGATGCAGGGGGGTAGGACGCCGGCCAGCCGCGTCATCGCGGGCTACAACTTCTGGGCCTTTTCCGGCGCCGGGCGGCCCAAGCCGGGCCAGGTATTCTGGAAGGCCGGCGACGCCTACCTCGGCGACCCCGGCGGCGAAGAGCAGGGCCTGAATTCGGTGTTCGACGCCGATAAATCAACCTGGGCCGTGATTGGCAAGTACGTGAAAACCCTCCGCTAACCGGCGATTCTCATGAAAATCAAGAAACTCGCGGCCAGCGCCGCGCTGGTGCTGGCCCTGGCCAGCGCGGCGCTGGCGCAAGCGCCGACGGGCAAGGTAAAAGCAAAAACGAAGGCAAAAACGGCGGCCCCGATTTCCCTACCCCCCGCTTCGCCATCAGACCCCGCCGCCACGCCCGAAACCAAAATGCTGCTGGCCAACCTGCACCGCCTGTTGGGCCGCGGCGTCATGTTCGGCCACCAGGACGACCTAGCCTACGGCCTCAATCCCGACGGCCAGCGCTGGGTAGGCGACGCCAACCGCTCCGACGTGAAAAGCGTGGCCGGCGCCTACCCCGCCGTATTTGGCTGGGAGCTGGGCCACGTCGAGCTGGACAGCGCCCGCAGCCTCGATGCCGTGCCGTTTGCCAAGATTCGCGGCTACGTGCAGCAAGTGTACGCGCAGGGCGGCGTGAGCACCATCAGCTGGCACCTGGACAACCCCCACAACGGCAAAACCGCCTGGGACACGGCCCGCACCGTCTCCTACATCCTGCCCGGTGGCCCCGACCACGCCAAATACGTGCTCTACCTCGACCGGCTGGCGGGCTTTCTGGGCAGCCTGAAAGGCGCGAAGGGGGAGGCCATTCCGGTGATTTTCCGGCCCTTTCACGAGCACACCGGCTCCTGGTTCTGGTGGGGCGAGAAGAACTGCACCGCCGCCGAGTACCAGCAGCTCTGGCAGTTCACGGTTGATTATCTGCGCGGCAAAAAGCAGCTGCATAATCTGCTCATCGCCTACTCCGCGTCCGAGTTCAAGTCGCAGGCGCACTACCTGGAGCGCTACCCCGGCGACGCCTACGCCGACGTGCTGGGCTTCGACACCTACTATTCCGGCACCGGCGCCAGCTTCACCAGCGACCTGGCCCGACAGCTGCCCCTGCTGGGCCAGGTGGCCCGCGAGCACGGCAAGCTGCCCGCCCTCACCGAAACCGGCTACGAAAAGCTGCCCGCCGCCGACTGGTGGACCAAAATCCTGCTGCCGGCCATCGCCCCCTACCCCCTCTCCTACGTCATGGTGTGGCGCAACGGCCGCCCCGACCACTTCTACGCCCCCTACCCCGGCCAGGCCAGCGCGGCCGATTTCAAGAAGTTTTCGCAGGATAAGGGCATTTTATTAGAGAATAAAGTAGCGCCGCTGCGCATTTACACGAAAAACTTATAGGTCGCTCTCCCCGCAACCTCACCCCCCTAGCCCCCTCTCCAAAAGAGAAGGGGAACTAGTCGCTAGTTTTAGCATCGACTAAAAGCTAGAGCTAAGAACTAGCCTCCTCTCTTTTGGAGAGAGGGCCAGGGGGTGAGGTGCCCCGCCCGAATATCCTTACCCCCTGCATGAAGCTCCACCTCATTGACATCCTCATCATCGTAGCCTACCTGCTGAGCACGGTGCTCATCGGGCTTTACTACCGCAATAAAGCCAGTCAGGACAAGGACAGCTACATGCTCGGCGGGCGCACGCTGCCCTGGTACAAGCTGGGGCTGAGCGACGCCTCCGACATGTTCGACATCAGCGGCACGATGTGGATGGTGAGCCTGTGCTTCGTGTATGGCATGAAAAGCATCTGGATTCCGTGGCTGTGGCCGGTGTTCAACCAGGTGTTTCTGATGATGTACCTCTCGCGCTGGCTGCGCCGCTCCGGCGCCGCGACGGGCGCCGAGTGGCTGGCCACCCGCTTCGGCACCAAGGGGCCCGGCGTGTGGGCCTCGCACCAGGTCGTGATTGCCTTTGCCCTGCTGAGCTGCCTGGGCTTTCTGGCCTATGGCTTCGTGGGGTTGGGCAAGTTCATTGAGATTTTTATCCCCTGGAACCTCGTGCAGGGCTACGTGCCGTTCGCGGTGGCGCCGCAGTACGTGCCGCACGTCTATGGCATCGTGTTCACGCTCTTCGCCATGTTCTACTCGATTATTGGCGGAATGCACAGCATCGTGCTCGGCGACATGATTAAGTACGCGATTATGACCGTGGCCTGCTTCGCCATCGCCATCATCGCCGCCAACCGCCTGCAGGGCCAGACCCTGAACGTGCCCGCCGGCTGGTATAACCCGTTTTTCGGCGCCCGGCTGGAACTGAGCTGGACCGGCCTCATCAACGAGGTAAACCAGAAAATCCGGGACGACGGCTACTCGCTGTTCGGCATTTTCTTCATGATGATGGCCTTTAAGGGCGTGTTCGCCTCGCTGGCCGGCCCGGCGCCGAACTACGACATGCAGAAAATCCTCTCCACCCGCTCGCCCGAAGAAGCCAGCAAGATGAGCGGCTTTGTTTCCATCATCCTGCTGCCGATTCGCTACTCGCTCATCATTGGCCTGACGGTGCTGGGGCTGCTCTACTACAACCAGATGAACCTGGTGGGCACCGACGGCCAGATTGACTTCGAGCGCATCCTGCCCTCGGCCATCAACAGCTTCCTGCCCGCTGGCCTGATGGGTCTGGTGCTCACCGGCCTGCTCGGCGCGTTCATGGGTACATTCAGCGGCACGGTGAACGCGGCCCAGGCCTACATCGTCAACGACATCTACCTCAAGTACTTCCGGCCCAACGCCTCGACCCGCAACATCATTACGACCAACTATATCGTCGGGATTATCGTGGTGGCGGTGGGCGTGCTGCTGGGCTTTCTAGCCAAGGATGTCAATACGGTGCTGCAAGTCATCGTCTCGGCCCTCTACGGCGGCTACATCGCGGCCAACGCGCTCAAGTGGCATTGGTGGCGCTTCAACGCGACCGGCTTTTTTTGGGGAATGCTCAGCGGCATCCTCTCCGCGCTGGTGTTCGCGCAGCTCATCGAAGCTAGTAATCTGCTCTACTGGTTTCCGCTGCTCTTCGCCATCTCCCTGGGCGGCGCCGTGGCCGGCACCTACGCCTCGCCGCCCACGGATATGGCGGTGCTGAAAAGCTTCTACAAGAACGTGCGCCCCTGGGGGTTCTGGGGCCCGGTCCACGAGTTGGTCGTGGCCGAGGACCCGGCGTTTCAGCCCAACCGCAACTTTCGGCTCAACATGTTCAACGTGGTGCTGGGCATCATCGCCCAGCTCTGCCTGACCATCCTGCCTATGTACCTGATTTTGTGGCAAAAGGTACCGCTGCTCATCACCATCGCCATTCTGGCCGTAGTGATTACGATTCTGAAAAAAACCTGGTGGAACAAGCTGGGCGACTATTAGCAGTAGGGTGCGGGGCTCGCCCCCGCCCGGCGTCCGCGCCGAGCACTCCAACGACACTGTTCAACGCCGGGCGGAGGCGAGCCCGCACCCTACGCGACTCACTTGAAACCACATCCCTACCCCCCTGTTTCCGGCCCAACCCTGCCTAACTTTAATTTACTCCGGCCTTACCCTAGCACATCTTTTACATTATCACCGCAAGTCAGCGCAATGAAAACCTCTTTCGCTTATCGTCTTCAGGAACTTCAGGCCCGTCACGAAGCCTTGCTCGCCGCGCCCAACGCGCAGTGCGAGCCGGGCAATGGCATCTACGACCGCTACGAGCGGCCCATCCTCACGGCCGCCCACACGCCCCTGGAATGGCGCTACGACCTTGACGCCCAGACCAACCCGTACCTGATGGAGCGCATCGGCATCAACGCGGTGTTTAACGCCGGCGCGATGAAGTGGCAGGGTAAATACGTGCTCGTGGCCCGCGTGGAAGGCGCCGACCGCAAGTCGTTTTTCGCCGTGGCCGAAAGCGAAAATGGCCTCGACAACTTCCGTTTCTGGGACTACCCCATCGTGCTGCCCGAAACCGCCGAACCCGACACCAACGTCTACGACATGCGTCTGACGGCCCACGAAGACGGCTGGATTTACGGCACCTTCTGCACCGAGCGCCGCGACCACTCGGCCGCCGAAGCCGACCAGTCGGCCGCGCTAGCCCGCTGCGGCATCGCTCGCACCAAAGACCTCAAAACCTGGGAACGCTTGGCCGACCTGAAAACCAACTCGGCCCAGCAGCGCAACGTGGTGCTGCACCCGGAGTTCGTCGGGGGCAAGTATGCCTTCTACACCCGCCCGCAGGACGGCTTCATCGACGCCGGCAGCGGCGGCGGCATCGGCTTCGGCCTGTCCGAATCCGTGGAGCACGCCGTGATAACGGAGGAAGTTTTGGTCGATAAAAAAGCCTACCACACGGTCTATGAGACCAAAAATGGCCTCGGTCCGGCGCCCATCAAAACCGACAAAGGCTGGCTGCACTTGGCCCACGGCGTGCGCAACACCGCCGCCGGCCTGCGCTACGTGCTCTATCTGTTCCTGACCGACTTGCACGAGTTGACCCGTATCACCCACAAGCCGGCTGGCTACTTCATCGCCCCGGAAGGTGCCGAGCGCACCGGTGACGTGTCGAATGTGGTGTTCAGCAACGGCTGGATTGCCGACGACGATGGCCGCGTGTTCATCTACTACGCCTCGTCCGACACGCGGATGCACGTGGCTACCTCGACGCTCGACCAGCTCCTGGATTACGTCACGCAGTCGCCGGCCGACGGCATGGGCTCCCGCGCCTCGGTGGCCAGTATCTGCCAACTGATTGACCGCAACAAGCAGCGCGAAACCGTGCCCGTGCCCAGTCTGGCCTGAGCACCTGTAACGCGAAATTTCATTTCGCGACGAGCGCCGCGAGTTTCTCGCGGGGGCGCCCGCCGCGGCTGCTCCCTTTTCCCTACCCCCTCCCCTGGCGCCAGCTGCTTGCGGCGAAACGAAGTTTCGCGTTAGGCCCTCATTTGCTATGAAGTTGACTGACGAGTTTCAGCGCGAGCTGAACCACATTCTGACCTACTGGCGCACTCACGTGCCCGACAAAAAATATGGCGGCTTCCTGGGTAAAGTCGATAACGACAACCACGCCGACGAGCACGCGCCGAAGGGCGCGGTGCTGAACGCGCGCATCCTCTGGACGTTCTCGGCCGCTTACAACCACGAGGCCCGGCCGGAATATCTGGCGCAGGCTCGCGTGGCGTTCGAGTATTTGACCCGGCATTTTATCGACCCGAACTACGGCGGCGTATTCTGGTCGGTTGATTATCAAGGCCAGCCGCTGGACACCAAAAAGCAGATTTACGCGCTGGCGTTTGCTATCTACGGTCTGGCTGAATTCTACCGCGCAACGGGCGAAGAAAGTGCCCTGACCACGGCGCAGGCGCTGTTTCGGGCTATCGAAGCGCACAGCTTCGACGCCACCCACGGCGGCTACCTCGAAGCGCTGGCCCAGGACTGGACCCCGCTGGCCGACCTGCGCCTGAGCGCCAAGGACGCCAACGAGAAAAAGACGATGAACACGCATCTGCACATTCTCGAAGCCTACGCCAACCTGTACCGCGTGTGGCCCGACGCTTCGCTCAAAAAGCAGCTGCAAGGCCTGCTGACCGTGTTTGCCGACCACATTATCGACCCGCAAACCCAGCACCTGATTCTGTTCTTCGACGAGAACTGGACCGCTAAATCCACGGATATCTCCTTCGGCCACGACATCGAAGCCGCCTGGCTGCTGCTCGAAGCCGCCGAAGTGCTCAGCGACGAACACCTGATAGCGCAATTCCGGGCGCGCGCCGTGCAAATGGCGCAGGCCGCCGCCGAAGGCCTTGATGACGCTGGCGGCCTCAATTATGAGTACGAGCCCGCTCGTAATCACTGGAACCGCGAGCGCCACTGGTGGGTGCAGGCCGAGGCGATGGTGGGCTTCCTCAACGCGTTTGAAATCAGCGGCGAGCAGTTTTTCTACGACGCTTTTCTGAGCGTTTGGGAGTTCACCCAGCGCCACATCATCGACCACAAGCGCGGCGAATGGTACTGGGGCGTGCAGGCTGATAATGCCCAACTGATGGCCGGCGAGGACAAGGCTGGCTTCTGGAAATGCCCCTACCACAACGGCCGCGCCTGCCTGGAAGTCATGCGCCGTCTCTCTGCCACGCTCTCCCACCCGTCATGCTGAGCCTGCGAAGCATCCTATCACCGAGGAACGACGCAGCAATCAACTGTTCAGGCTTCGTTCTCCGGTGATAAGATGCTTCGCAGGCTCAGCATGACAGATGGTTGGGACAGAAAGCTCAACCTGACTGATTCCCTACCCCCCTCCTATGCGCCAAACCCTGCTCCTCTGCCTCACGCTGACCGCTTCGGCGGCTACGGCCCAGACGTATTCCATTAAAACCTACGGCGCCGTGGCCGACGGCAAAACGCTCAGCACCACGGCCATCCAAAAGGCCATCGACGCCTGCCACCGCGCTGGCGGCGGCACCGTGGACGTGCCGACCGGCACCTACCTCACGGGCACGATTTCGCTGAAAAGCAACGTGAACCTGCACCTGGAAACCGGCGCCGTGCTGCTGGGCAGCCCCAACATCAACGACTACCGGGCCTACACCCTGCCCAAATACCCCGAATACGGCACCAACCACTACGGCATTCTCTACACCGAAAAGGCCGAAAACGTGGCCCTCACCGGCCTGGGCACCATCGACGGCAACGACCCGGCGTATTTTGACCCGACGCGAGCCAAGAAAATCGACACGGTGACCACCCGCTACACCCGCCAGAAAAACAACTACCGCCGCGTAGCCAGCGGCATCGGCGACGGTCCCTGGGAGCCCAGGGAGCCCCGGCCCCGGCAGATGGTGATTTTCGCCGGGTGCAAAAACGTGCAGCTGCGCGATATTTCGCTGCTGCGCTCGCCGTTCTGGACGCTGCATTTCTCTGATTGCGACGCGGTGAACGTGACTGGTATCCGGCTCTGGTCGTCGCTGCTGGCGCCCAACGCCGATGGCATCGACGTGACCAGCAGCTCGAACGTGACCATCGCCAATTGCGACATCCGCGCCGGCGACGACGCCATCGCCATCACCGGCTACGACCACCATTTCGAAATTCCCGGCTTCAGCGGGCAGCGCCACATTTCGGAAAATATCAACGTCACGAACTGCAACCTGCAATCCTATTCCAGCGGCATCCGCATCGGGTTTCTGGACCAGAACACGGTGCGCAACGTGCACGTGAGCAACGTAAACATCACCAACTCGACGCGCGGCATCGGCATCTTTCTGCGCGACGAAGGCTCGCTCGAAGACATGACCTTCGACAACATCACCATCGAAACGCACCTGCGCACCGGCGACTGGTGGGGCAACGGCGAGCCCATCCACATCTCGGCCATCCGCGGCAAGGAGAACGTGAAGCTAGGCCGCATCAAGAACTTGAAGTTCAACAACATCACCTGCCGGGGCGAAAACGGCATCCTGCTCTACGGCACGCCGGAAAGCGTGATTGAGGACGTAACCTTCAGCGGCCTGACCTTCGAGGTGCTGCCCAGTAAGCTCAACGACGTGGCCGGCGGCAACGTCGATTTGCGCGGCGTTATCGGCGCGAAAAACCAGATTTTTGCCCGTGACATTCCCGCCTTCCTGGCCGAGCACGTGAAGAATTTAACCATCAACGATTTTAAGCTGGACTGGGGCAGCGCGCGGGCGCCTTTCCTCACCAACGGCCTCGAAGTCAACCGCTTCGACAACCTGCGCATCAGCAACTTTCGCGGCACCGGCGCGCCCGGCAACGCCCAGGCCCGCCCCATCCTGCTTCAGGATGGCCGCGGAGCAGTAGTTGAAGATGCGAAGAAAGAGGACGTGAAACGGGTGAGCGTGCGGTAAGCCGGCAGCGAACGGATTCCCTACCCCCCGCCTATCTTGAAGCGCGGGCTACTTTCGCTGGGCCGGAAAGCTACTCGAAAAACGATGCGTCTTTTCTTTTCAGAACGCCATGCTGAGCCCCGCGAAGCATCCTGGATGGGGAAGCAATCAACGGTAAACAACGAATGAGTCAGTTCACCACGCGAGATGCCTCCCTGCGCTCAACATGACGTTTTAGTTTCTCGAATTGGCTCTAATTTCCTACCCCCATGCTGCTGCTCGGCATTGATTTAGGCACTTCTTCCATTAAAGTCTCTGTGCTCGACGCCGCCACGCGCGAGTGCCGGTGCGCTGTGACCTACCCGCCGGGCGAGGAGCGCGACATCACGGCCCGGCAGCCGGGCTGGGCCGAGCAACGCCCCGCGCAGTGGTGGGCCGACGCGCAGGCCGCCATCCAGTTGGCCAACGCGAGCGGGCGCTACGACCCGCAGGCTATTGGCGCCATCGGCATTGCCTACCAGATGCACGGGCTAGTAGTGGTGGATAAAAACCAACAGGTGCTGCGCGACAGCATCATCTGGTGCGACAGCCGCGCCGTGCCCTACGGCGAGGCCGCATTTCAGGCCATCGGCGAGGCGCGTTGTTTGAGCCATCTGCTCAACTCGCCGGGCAACTTCACGGCCGCCAAGCTGGCTTGGGTGAAGGAAAACGAGCCGGAAACCTACGCGCGGATTGATAAAATCATGCTGCCCGGCGACTTCCTGGCGATGCAACTCACCGGTGAAATCACGACCAGCGTTTCGGCGCTGTCGGAAGGCACGTTCTGGGACTTTACCGGGCAGGAATTGTCGGGGGATGTACTCAACTACTTCGGCTTCGACCGGGAGCTGTTTCCTAAAACGCAAGCCGTATTTGCCGAGCACGGCCAGCTGCGGCCGGCGGTGGCCGCGACGCTGGGCCTGCGCCCCGGCATTCCGGTCAGCTACAAGGCCGGCGACCAGCCTAATAACGCCCTGTCTTTGAACGTGCTGCATCCGGGCGAAGTGGCGGCCACGGCCGGCACGTCGGGCGTGATTTACGCCGTCACCGACCAGCTGCTGGCCGACCGGGCCTCGCGCGTGAATGCCTTTGCCCACGTCAACCACCGGCCCGAAGCGCCGCGGCTGGGCGTGCTTTTGTGCATCAACGGCGCCGGCAGCCTCAACCGCTGGACCCGTGAGGTGGCCGGCGCGGGCCTTTCCTACCCCCAGATGAACGCGCAGGCCGCCACCGTGCCGGCCGGCAGCGCGGGCCTGCTGTGCCTGCCCTTCGGCAACGGCGCCGAGCGGATGCTGAACAACCGCCAGGTCGGCGCCCACTTCCAGCACCTGGATTTGAACCGCCACACGGCCGTCCACCTGTTTCGGGCGGCGCAGGAGGGCGTGGCCTACGCCTTCCGCTACGGCCTGGACGTGCTGCGCGAAAACGGTTTATACCCAAGTATCATCCGCGCCGGCCACGCCAACTTGTTTCGGAGCGAAGTCTTCACCCAGGCCTTTGTTAACAGCACCGGCGTGGCCGTGGAGCTGCACGAAACCGACGGCAGCGTGGGCGCCGCCCTGGGCGCGGGCATCGGCGCGGGCGCCTACGCCGCGCCCGCCGACGCCTTTGCCAGCCAGTTGGCCCGGCGCTTGGTTGAGCCCGACCAGGACGCGGCCACGTATGAGGACGGCTACCAGCGCTGGCTTCAGCAGCTTCAGGTGCAGCTGGCGGCCCGGCCCGACTTCCCTACCCCCCTTCCCTAACCCAACCTCACCCTACCTCTCCGCTCATGTCCATCCTCACCGGCGACCAGGAATTTTTCAAAGGCATTCCCGAAATCAAGTTTGAAGGACCCGATACCGATAACCCGCTGGCGTTCCGCCACTACGACGCCGAGCGCGTGGTGGCGGGCAAAACTCTGCGCGAGCACCTGCGCTTTGCCGGCGCCTACTGGCACTCGTTCAACGGCTCCGGCGCCGACCCCTTCGGCGAGCCCACCCACCTTTTCCCTTGGGATGCTGACCGCGACCCGCTGGCTCGCGGCCGGGCCAAGATGGACGCCGCCTTTGAGTTTATGAGCAAGCTCGGTCTGGGCTACTACTGCTTTCACGACGTGGACGTGGTGGACTTCACCAACGATGTGGCCGACAACGAGCGCCGCCTGCAAGCAATGGTGGAATACGCCCGGCAAAAGCAGCAGGCCAGCGGCATCAAGCTGCTCTGGGGCACGGCCAACCTGTTTTCGCATCGCCGCTACATGAACGGCGCCGCCACCAACCCTGACTTTCACGTGCTCACCCACGCCGCCGCGCAAGTGAAAGCGGCCCTGGACGCAACTATCGCGCTGGGCGGCGAAAACTACACGTTCTGGGGCGGGCGCGAGGGCTACATGACCTTGCTCAACACCGACATGAAGCGCGAGCAGGCGCACTTTGCGCGCTTTCTGCACATGGCCAAGGACTACGCCCGCCAGCAGGGCTTCACCGGCACTTTCTTTATCGAGCCCAAGCCGATGGAGCCCACCAAGCACCAGTATGACTACGACGCGGCCACCGTCATCGGCTTTCTGCGCCAGCACGGGCTGGAGCAGGACTTCAAGCTCAACCTGGAAGTCAACCACGCCACGCTCGCCGGCCACACCTTCCAGCACGAGCTGCAAGTAGCCGCCGACGCCGGCCTGCTCGGCTCCATCGATGCCAACCGCGGCGACTACCAAAACGGCTGGGACACCGACCAGTTTCCCAACAATACCTACGAGCTGACCGAGGCGATGCTGGTCATCCTCGAAGCCGGCGGCATCGGGCCCGGCGGCATCAACTTCGACGCCAAAATCCGGCGCAACTCCACCGACCCGGCCGACTTGTTCTACGCCCACATCGGCGGCATGGACGTGTTTGCCCGCGCCCTGCTGGCGGCCAACGACGTGCTAACAAAGTCAGACTACCGCGCGCTGCGGCAGGAGCGCTACGCCTCTTTTGAGGGGGGTAGGGGCCGGGAGTTTGCCCAGGGCCGCCTGACGCTGGAACAGCTGCGCGCCTACGCCATCGAGCACGGTGAGCCCGCGGTGCGCAGCGGCCGGCAGGAGTATCTGGAGAACATCCTTAACCGTTTCCTTTAGGCCTAGTCGGCGCGAGGGGGGTAGGGAATCACGATGGCCGCCCATATAAGACAACAAAACGAGATGCCTGGTCGAGCAGTTGGCCAGGCATCTTGGTGTTTTAAGCTATTCAAAACCGACTAAAACTGCGCTGAACAAAAAATATTTACAAAAAGCAGGCTTCCAGGCCCATAGTAATGGTCATGATGCTACTGTAGAATATAATCTTGAAAAGCTGCCCATTTGGGTAGCACAACCACTTTTTATAAGGCCGATTTTGGTGCTAAACAAAACATTTAATTATTAAAGATTTTTTATAAATTACTTATCAAGAAAAGACTTGATTTTTTTGAGTTTCGTTGCTCGCAAGGTATTTTTAACAAAAAATTTCCATTTCACCCTTTTCCATCAAGCATGAAAAGAATCGTACTAATGAGCTTTTGGCTCATTTTGGGCCTGCTGCAAACGGTAGTGGCCCAGGACCGAACCATCTCGGGCAGAGTAACTGACCGGGCGACCAATGAAGGATTGCCCGGCGTGACGGTGCTGGTAACAGGCACCCAGATTGGCGGCGCTACCAATGCCGATGGCTCATTTTCGCTGTCAGTCCCGACTTCGGCTACCACGCTGCGTATCAGTTCGGTAGGCTACACATCAGTTGAGCAGCCTATTACCGATGGCCCGATGACCATTGCTCTGGTTACTGACACCAAGCAGTTGAACGAGGTAGTTGTAACGGCTTTGGGCATTGAGCGGGATGTACGCACACTTGGCTATGCAACTCAAGAAGTAAAGGCTGCGGAAATCTCGCAAAAGGGTACGCCCAATGTGCTGGAATCACTGCAGGGTAAGGTGGCTGGTTTGTCAGTCACCGGCTCCAGTGGCTTGGCAGGTGCCTCGACCAACATCTTGCTGCGCGGTATTACTTCCTTTACTCAGAGCAACCAGCCCCTGTTCGTGGTAGACGGTATTCCCATCAGCAACAATCTAGATGCTACCAGTGGTGGTTCACTTGGTACTTTGGGTGGTGCGCAGACCGCGAACCGAGGCTTAGACATTGACCCTGAGAACGTGGAGAGCATTAACATTCTGAAAGGTCCGACCGCAGCAGCCTTGTACGGCTCACGGGCCGCTTCCGGAGCTATTATTATCACGACCAAAGGCAGTCGGGGTTCGCGCAATAAGAAGCTGGAGGTCAATGTCACCTCGGGCTTCAATCTGCAGCAGGTATATGGTCTGCCCAAGTTTCAGAATGACTATGGTCAGGGCACCAACGGTACCGTTATTACCTCAGACGGCAACGGAGACATTTACAGCGGCTCCGTGAACTCCTGGGGGCCGCGCTTCGGAACCACGCCAACCACACAGAACGGCTTGCTGCTAACGGATAACTCAACACTGCCCTATCAGGCGTATCCGGACAACATCAACAGCTTTTACCGTCTTGGCCGCCTCATCACTAACGGAGTAAATATCTCAAATGGTGATGCTACCAAGAACGTTGCGCTCAACGTCAACAACGCCAATCAGCGGGGTATTACAGATAACTCTTCACTGAACCGGACCAGTGTGCAACTGGCGGCCAACACGCAATTAGAAAACAAGCTGCGCGTGGGCGGCTCCGTCAATTTTGTTCAAACTGCTTCAGGTGGTCCTCAGGTTGGCAACGGTAACAGCGCCTTCGGCCAGATTATCAATATACCACGCAGTTTTGACTTCGCCAACCAGCCCTTTGAAACTGCTACGGGCGGTAACATATTCTTTCCTGGCTCAGATAACCCACGCTGGAACGCCCGCAACAATACCAATACGTCTGACCTGACCCGTTTCATAAATGTGGCCAATGTGGGTTATGACATTCGGCCCTGGCTAAGTGTACAGTATCGGCTGGGCTACGACACCTATACTGACCGTCGCAAGCAGGTACTGGCCCTCGGAGCGGCTCGCCAGACGTCAGGACAGGTGTTCGATCAGTCGCTGTTCCGAAGCGAGTTGAATGGTGATCTGCTCATTAACCTAAAGAAGGACAACATATTTCTAGAGGGCTTTAATGCTAATCTGTTGCTGGGGCAGAATATCAATAACCGTAAGTTTCAGCGCCTGACTTCGCAAGCTGATGACCTGACGCTGCCAGGCTTTTTTAATGCTGCCAATGGAACCGTATTCAGCAATGGTACTGGCGAGTTCAGCAATACCCGTCGCTTACTCGGATACTACTCCCAGTTGAGCTTGGCCTACAACAATTATCTGTTCTTGGAACTGACGGGCCGCCTCGACAAAACCTCTACGTTGTCATTGAGCAATAACACGTTCTTCTACCCAGCTGCTACGATAGGCTTCGTGTTCAGCGATGCTTTTAAACTATCGAATGACATTTTCACATACGGTAAAATTCGGGCTAACGCCTCACAAGTCGGTCGCGACGCAGATCCTTATAATATTGAGACTGCTTACTCAGTCATTGACCAAGGTAACAATGTGGCCGGCCTCTCTTTTCCTTTCAACGGAGCTGCCGGATTTGGCATTCAAGGCACTCTGGGAGGTGGCACGGCCCTGACGCCAGAATTTACGAAGTCGTATGAAGCGGGGCTAAACCTGGGATTTTTTCAGAACCGCATTGTCTTCGACCTCACAGCTTATCAGACTATTAGTACTGACCAGATTTTTGAGGTGACGGTACCGAACAGCTCCGGCTACGGGGCCCGATTTGCTAACGTGGGTCGATTAGATAACAAAGGCTTTGAGGCATTGGTAAACATTACGCCTATCCGCACAGAGAACTTTCGGTGGGACGTATCGGCCAACTATTCACTGAACCGCAACGAAGTCAAAGAAATTACTGAGGGCGTCACCCAATCCTCGGTTGACGGTGACAGCTTTATTGGTACTGCTCCTTCCATCGTGGTGGGTCAGCCCTACGGCGTCATCGTGGGTAATGCCAAACCCCGCGACCCTGCCACGGGCAAATACCTAATTGACCCGACCAGCGGTTTGTTTTTGCCGGAAAACCCAGACCAAGTTATTGCGGACCCGAACCGCAAGTGGCAGGGTGGCCTCACCAACACAATTAACTACCGGGGTATCACACTCTCCGCATTAGTAGACGCCGTAGTGGGAGGCGATATTGTATCGTTTACTGAAGGGTTCTACCGCTCACGGGGCGCTTTATCCGAGACCGGCGTCGACCGAGAGGCTCCCCGTGTCATTCCCGGCGTTATCGTGACTGCGCGCGACGGCGATGGTAATATCACCTCTACCCGCCCCAACAATATTCAGGTACCGGCGCAGGCGTACTGGCAGTCGTTTGGCTTACAAAGCGACTTAAACGTGTATGATGCAACTGCCTACCGCCTACGGGAGTTGTCATTAGGCTACTCTTTCTCCAAATCGCTGTTGAATAAACTGCCTTTCGGTGGCATCTCTGTGCAATTTGTAGCTCGCAACCTGTTTTATTACGCGCCTAACACCGGCTTCGACCCGGAGTTGAATACGCAAGGTGCGGGCAATATCCGCGGCCTTGACATACAAGGGCCACCAAACACCCGCACCTACGGTGCTACACTTCGTTTTTCGCTTTAACTCACCTAGTCATTTTATATAAATGAAAGTCCTTATCAAGAACTCTTTTCTAGCTCGTTTGGGTCTGGCTGCTATCCTAATAGTGGGGGCCAGCAGCTGCGAAAAAGAATTTCTAGACGTTAATCAGAACCCGAACCGGCCGGCTGCGGTGACGCCAGCCGTGCTGCTAACCGGAATTGAGGCCACAACTGGCTTCGCCGTGGGCAATGATCTAAACCGTGTCTCGTCGCTGCTGATACAACACGCAGCAGGTATTGCAAACCAAGCTGCCACTTATGATGGCTACAGCCTGCGTGGCTCCTTTGACAACCAGTGGAACGGGGAGTTGTACGGTGGCTCACTTATCAATACCCGACTGCTCATCGACCAGTCCCAGGCCACTAACCCTTTCTATGCGGGCATCGGTAAGCTGTTGCGGGCTTATAATTTCGCCCTAGCCACTGACTTGTGGGGCGATGTACCCTATTCACAGGCCAGTTTGGGCAATGCAAATCTGAAGCCACGCTTCGATGCGCAACAAGATATATACCAAGGCAACAAGGACCTCGAAATTGAGAGTCTGTTTGACTTAGTGCGCAGCGGACTAGCTGACATTAATAATCCCACCAACGTATCGGTGCCAGGTGCAGATGACATTATCTACGGCGGTGACCAGAACAACTGGAATAAATTTGGTAACACACTGCTCTTGAAGTTAGCTAATACTATTAGCCGTAAAAATCCGGATTTGGCAACTACTGTTATCAAAGAAGTACTTGCCAAGGGCGCGGACGCCGTCATTACGACCAACGCTGAAGATGGCACCGTGGCTTTTGGTACCACAATTGGCAATCAGAATCCAAGTTACGCCTTCAATATACTGAACCGGCCCAATGACCAGATGTTGAGTCGTCGCTTTCTGGATTCGCTGCGGGCTCCGAAGCCAGATGACCCTCGTTTACCATTCTTCTGGACTACTTCCGCTAAAAATCCGGCTTCCGTTACGACTCCTTTCGGCGAATTTACTGGTTATGATAATGCTGGTACTCAGGCTGTGCCGATTCTAGCTAATCGCTCACGCTTTGGTGTTTATCAGGTTGGGGAATCCGGCGAGGCACCGGTGCAATTGCTGACTAATTTTCAACGTGCTTTTATCCTAGCCGAGTCGGCTATAACTCTAGGTACTGCCGGAGATGCGCAGGAACTGTTCGAGGAGGGCATCCGGGCGTCCATGACGAAAGTTGGGGTAAGCCCGACAGACATCGCAGCTTACTTTGCCGCTAACAAGGCATATCTTACCTTATCAGGCTCTAATGAGCAGAGAGTGAATCGTATCATTACTCAGAAATGGATTGCTTGGTGCGGCAACGGTTACGAGCCCTACAATGATTACCGTCGAACGGGCTATCCGCAATTAGAGATAGTACAGCTTCCTAATCCGGAGGCACTAAATAAGATTCCTCGTCGGCTATTCTATCCGAACTCGGAAATCACTTCCAATACCTCCCAGGCGCCCGCAACGTTGCCTAGCGTTGCAGTACCTGTATGGTGGGATACCCGCAAGTAATTGCTTAGGCTGGTCCACTTTCATCGTCTTTCAACATTATGAAAAAGCAAATCACCCACCTCTTCATGCTGGCAGCTCTGTTGTTAAGCTTGGGCGCATGTGAGAAGGATTACGGTCCTGATTCTATCGGTCCTTTACAGGATAGCAAGGCCGACATTCCGGTAACTGTAACCAATCAAGAGTTCTTTGAGCGCGTCCCAATTGTAGTAGCAAAAGGTGCCCCAAAGCTTCCTGCTGACGCAATCACATCGGACAGTCCTTTTACTATTACATTCCAAATTCCAGCTGACAAGGGCATCATCCGCGAAATCACTAGGGTGCAAACCGGGGTCAGGGGGTTGGAGCTATTGCAAACGGGCTCAGCCGAGCAAGCCTATAACTACAACGGTACCGGCGCGACAACCTCAATTGCTGGCAACAACACCAATACCATTTCGTTTACATCCAGCTTAAAAGAATATAGAGCTTACCGCACACGGGTGGGTGCTCTGAAACCAGCTAACGACGTTGCTCAAGCTGTGAACGCGGGTAACGCTGCTGTTGTACTTCCTAATAGCACTTTCAGCCCGCAAAACCCGAATCAATTACGTTACTTCTTTTTGCTGACTCTAAGCGACGGCAGCCAGATTATTCCTATGGAGGTTAGAGTAAGAGTAACAGAATAAGCAGTGGCCTCAACCACTGTCATATTCATTTTAGTCTCATGAAAAAGCCCCGGCCGCTATGGCCGGGGCTTTTTTATTATTCCCTACCCTCCTACTACACAAACAACCCTTCCACCGACAAATATCGCTCGCCCGTGTCGTAGCAGAAGGTGAGCACCCGGCCGCCCTGGGGCACGTCGGGCAGCTTCTGGGCCACGGCGGCCAGCGAGGCACCCGAGGAGACGCCCATCAGGATGCCTTCCTCGCGGGCGGCGCGGCGGGTGTAGTCGTAGGCCGCATCGCGGCTGACTTGGATGACGCCGTCGAGCACCTCGCGGTGCAGGTTGTCGGGGATGAAGCCGGCGCCGATGCCTTGCAGCGGGTGCGGACCGGGCGCGCCGCCGCTGAGCACGGGCGACAGCTCCGGCTCGACGGCGAAGGTCTGCATAGCGGGGAAGAGCGGCTTCATGATTTCCGTCACGGCCGTGATGTGGCCGCCGGTTCCTACCCCCGTGATATGAAAATCAAAGCCCTGAGGAGCATCCCGTAAAATCTCCTGAGCGGTGGTTTCGGCGTGGATGCGGATGTTGGCGGGGTTGCTGAACTGCATGGGCAGCCAGGCGCCGGGCGTGTTGGCCACGATTTCCTGAGCCTTTTCGATGGCGCCCTTCATGCCTTTCTCGCGGGGCGTCAGCTCCAGGTGGGCGCCGTAGGCAGCCATGAGGCGGCGGCGCTCGATGCTCATGCTTTCGGGCATGACGAGCGTGATTTGATAGCCTTTCACGGCCGCCACCATCGCCAGCCCTACCCCCGTGTTGCCGGACGTGGGCTCCACAATCATGGAATCCTTGGTGAGCAAACCATCTTTTTCGGCCTGCGCTATCATGGCCAGCGCGATGCGGTCCTTGATGGAGCCGCCGGGGTTCTGGCGCTCCAGCTTCACCCAGACTTCCACGTCGGGGCGCTGGGCAGCAAAGAGGCGGTTGAGGCGCAGCAGCGGCGTGTTGCCGATGACGTCGAGGATGGAATTGGCGAGCATGGGGGTTGGGGTTAGAGAGTTATGAGTTAAAAAAGGCGGTCCTGCTGAGCCTGAGCGAAGCATCTGGCGTGGGGAAGTACTCTAATCGTTGCCGAAGCTGATTAGTACCGCGAGCGAGATGCTTCGCTTGGGCTCAGCATGACCGCCTTTCTATTACCACTTGACACTTGGCAAAAATAATTAAATCGAAAACGTCCATTCGGCCTCGTCGGCGCTGCGCGTTACGTGAATCTGGGCCTTGTGGTACACCCGCGAGTGCGAGGGCACGCTCTCGGTGAGCCAGACGTTGCCGCCGATGATGCTGCGGGTGCCCACCACCGTGCTGCCGCCCAAAATTGTGGCGCCGGCGTAAATCACCACGTAATCCTCGATGGTGGGGTGGCGCTTGAGGCCTTGCAGGTGCTTGGCCACGCTGAGCGCCCCGAGCGTGACGCCCTGAAAAATCTGGACGTGCTGCCCGATTTCAGCCGTCTCGCCGATGACCAGGCCCGTGCCGTGGTCGATGCAGAAAGCGGCCCCGATTTTCGCGCCCGGATGAATGTCGATACCCGTACGCTGGTGGGCATATTCGCTCAGCAGGCGCGGCAGGCGCGGCACGCCGCGGCGGTGCAGGGCGTGGGCCAGCCGGTGCAGGGCCGTGGCATAGAAGCCGGGGTAGGTGCTCACGACTTCAGCCAAGCCCTGCGCGGCGGGGTCAGCGGCCAGAATTGCTTGGGCGTCGAGCAGCAGGTTGTGGCGCAGCTCGGGCAAGTGGCGCAGCAGCTCGGCAGCCAGCGTGGCGGGCAGCGCGGGCAGGGCGGGCACCTGGGCCAGTAAGTCGCTCAGGTCGTCGGCGAGCTGGTGCAGAGTGGCGGCAATGGCATCGGGATGGCGCAGCGGACGGCTGGCGCGCTCCGGGAAGAGTAGCGCCAGCAGGTGGTCGGCCAGCTCGCAGAAGGCCGGACCAGGCAGCGCCGTTTCGGTGCCGGCGTGCGCCTGGGCCAACTCTTGCACGAAGGCATCGGACCAGGACCCGGACCCGGAAGAATACGCAGGAGTAGCCATTATTTCCATTACAATTGATAATTAACAAGCTAACGCCACTGCGCTAACTAACAATGCTACGGCTACTAACCGGGCCGGGTGCTGAAACCCGGCTGCCAAGGGAAGGTTTCGGCAGCCGGCCCGGCGCTGAATCCCTACCCCCCCCTTGCCGCCCAAGGCCCCGGCAACAACCGCCACGGCCGCCCCACCGTTAAGCCGCAGCCGGGCAGCGGCCAGCTGCCTACCCCCTGC
Source organism: uncultured Hymenobacter sp. (assembly GCF_964243305.1). Classification (GTDB taxonomy): domain Bacteria; phylum Bacteroidota; class Bacteroidia; order Cytophagales; family Hymenobacteraceae; genus Hymenobacter. The sequence continues at coordinate 2,380 of NZ_CAXTEF010000023.1, read as the reverse complement.
TCACCTCACCATCTCACTAGTTCACCAATTCACCATGTCGGACACCACCGTCACCAAAGTTGATTCGCGCCACTCGCCCAAAGGGCACGACGGCGAAAAGTACCTGGCCTCGGGCAAGCACGTTTCCATGCGTCTCTGGGAAAATGAGCAGCCCGGCGAGCCCAAGGCGCCCGCTGCCCGCCCCTACGAAACCGTGGGTTTCGTGCTCAGCGGCCGGGCCGAGCTGCACATTGAAGGCCAGGTAGTTATCCTGGAGCAGGGCAACTCCTGGGTCGTGCCCAAAGACTCGTCGCACACCTACAATATTCTGGAAAGCTTCTCGGCTGTGGAGGCCACCAGCCCACCGGCCCAGGTGCACGGCCGGGAAGAGTAGGTAAGTTAAGAGAAGAAAAGAACGTCCTGCTGGGCCTAAGCGAAGCATCTGGCGTGGGAAAGTGATTCAATCGTCATCAACCGTTGATTACTTCCCCACGCCAGATGCTTCGCTTAGGCTCAGCAGGACCGCCTTTTTCACTCTTAACTCATTTCACCAGCTCCACTTTCAGCATCCTGTCGCCGACCTCCAGCTTCTGCACCACGCTAATGCCCTGCACGACTTGCGCAAAAATCGGGTAGCGGCCATCGAGGTGGGGGGTAGGGTTGTGGGTGATGAAAAACTGGCAACTCTCCGTGTCCTTGCCGGCCGAGGCCAGGCCCACGGCGCCCTCGCCGTAGCGTAGCTCAGGCAGCTCCGAGCGCAGCGTGTAGGGCGCCGAGCCGGCCCCGTCGCCGCGCGGGTCGCCACCCTGGGCCACGAAGCCGGGCACGACGCGGTGAAAATACAGGCCATCGTAAAACTTCTGGCGCAGCAAGCTCACGAAGCTGGCCGTGGCGCCGGGCGCATCCTCCACCTTGAGTTGCAGGATAATGTCGCCCTGCGTGGTGCGCAGTCGTACGCGCTGGTTTTGGGTGATGCTCTGCACCACGGCCCAGCTAATGGGATGCTGGCTAGCCTTACCCACGGGCGGGGGGGTAGGGACGGCGGCATTTTCCAGCTTGTCGAGGGTGAGCTGCAACGCCTGCCAGGCCTCGATGTCGCGGGGCAGGCGTAGCTCGTCGCGGGCCTGGCGCAAGGCCGTGAGGTCGGCGGGTTGGGGCGTGGGCACCAGCTTCGGATTGATAAAGGCCTCGGCGGCGGTGCTGAGCTGCTGCACGTCGCCGCCGGCCAGCGCCTGGCGCAGCGCCGCCTCAAACGCGGGCTGGCGGGCGGCGGAAAAATCCGCTTGCCCGCGCGCGGCCACCAGCGCCGCCAGGCCGTAGCCGCCCACCACCGGGCGCGGGCGCGCGGCGAAGGTTTGCTTCAGAATAAAGTCGAATGCGCCGGCGTCTTCGCTCAAAGTTTGCAGCAATTGCCCGCACTCATAGTCCGATTTGGCGTTGGCGTAATGCTCTTCAATGATGTTGCGCAAGCCCGCCCGGCCCGTCGGCGGCGCGTGGCGCAGGGCCGCGGCCAGCAGCACGGCGCGGGCGCGCCAGTGCTCGGCGTAGGGCACTTCTTCGAGGATGGCGGCGCTCTGGCCGGCGCCATTTTTCAGAAACCACTCGGCCCCCGACAATGCCTCCTGCCCGCTCTGGCGGCGCAGCGCGGCGTGGGCGAAGTTGGCGCCCGGCCCGAACGGCGCGCCGGGCAGGCTGCGCAGCGCCGCAATCCGCACCCGAAAATCCGGGTCATTCGAGGCCAGGTGCCGCAGCTCGTTGACGACGGCCGTCCGGTTGCTGAGGCGGCCGAGCGTAACGGCGCAGGCCGTGCGCACGGCGTAGTCGGGGTCCTCGTGGGCCGTGCGCAGCAGCACCGGGCCCGCCACTTTGGCCAGGGCCGAGTCGAGGCCGCGCGAGCGGGCCAGGGCCGTGGCGGCGCCCAGCCGGGTGTCGGCCGGCAGGCCGGGCCGCTCCAGCACGGAGGCCGCCTGGGCCATGCTCTCTTCCGACACCAGCCCGCGCAGCGCGGCGCGGGCCAGCCCCCAGGCCAGGCCTGCGCTCAGCACGGTGTCGGGCGTGGCGGTGGTGCGCCAGAGCAGCGGCAGCATCCGCCGGCTCACGCAGCGGCCCAGGGCCTCATGGGCGGCGCGGCGGGCGCCAAAGTCGGGCTCGGAAAGCAATTGCAGCAGCAGGTAGTTCACAGCGGTGCTGTCGCCGGTTTGCCCCAAGGCGTAGGCGGCGGCGCGGCGCACGGGCGCGGCGGCATCCTTAAGCAGCGGCGCCAGGGCGGGCACGGCCTTTTTGTCCTGCACCGAGGCCAGCGCCTGCGCGGCCTCGCGGCGGTAGGTGGCGCTTTGGTTGGTCAGAAAGGGCAGCAGCGCGGCGGTGTTGCGCTCGTCCTGGGCCGTATAAATCTGGCGCA
>NZ_CAXTEF010000022.1:59927-70637 GCF_964243305.1 uncultured Hymenobacter sp. | reverse complement strand
GCGAAGGTGTCGAGCAGGCCGTCGCGGGCCACGGTGTAGCGCACCAGCTCCGAGCCGGGCGTGACGGTGAACTCGGCGTTGACGTGCAGGCCTTTTTGCACCGCTTGCCGGGCGATGGAAGCGGCGCGGGTGATGTCCTCGTAGCTGGAGTTGGTACACGAGCCGATGAGGCCAACTTCGAGCTTCTCGGGCCAGCCGTTGTCGCGCACGGCCTGGGCAAACTGCGAGATGGGCCAGGCCGCGTCGGGCGTGAACGGGCCGTTGACGTGCGGCTCCAGCGTATTGAGGTCGATTTCGATGAGCTGGTCGTAGAAGTCGGCGGGGTTAGCATATACCTCATCGTCGGCGCGCAGGTGGGCTTTTACGCCCTCGGCTAGGTCCACAATGTCGGCGCGGTTGGTGCCGCGCAGGTAGTCGGCCATCTTCTGGTCGTAGCCAAACACCGAAGTAGTGGCCCCAATTTCAGCGCCCATGTTGCAGATGGTGGCTTTGCCGGTGGCGCTCATGCTCTCGGCACCCTCGCCAAAATATTCCACGATGGCGCCTGTGCCGCCCTTCACGGTCAGGATGCCGGCCACTTTCAGAATCACGTCCTTGGCCGAGGTCCAGCCGCTCATCTTGCCGGTCAGCTTCACGCCGATGACCTTCGGAAACTTCAGCTCCCAGGCCATGCCAGCCATCACGTCGACGGCGTCGGCGCCGCCCACGCCGATGGCAATCATGCCCAGGCCGCCGGCGTTGGGCGTGTGCGAGTCGGTGCCAATCATCATGCCCCCTGGGAAGGAGTAGTTTTCCAAGACGACCTGGTGAATGATGCCCGCCCCTGGTTTCCAGAAGCCAATGCCGTAGCGGTTGGATACTGAAGCCAGAAAGTCATAGACTTCACGGTTTTCGGCGTTGGCTTCGGCCAGGTCGGCAGTGGCGCCGTCCTTGGCCTGGATGAGGTGGTCGCAGTGCACGGTGCTGGGCACGGCGGTAGTGGCGCGGCCAGCCTGCATGAACTGCAAGAGGGCCATTTGAGCGGTAGCGTCCTGCATGGCCACGCGGTCGGGGGCGAAATCGACGTAGCTCACGCCGCGCTCGTAGGCTTTGCCGCTCTGCTCGCCGTAGAGGTGGCTATGAAGGATTTTCTCGGTCAGCGTCAGCGGACGCCCCACGGCGGCGCGGGCCGATTCGATGCGGGAACCCAGGCCGCTGTACACGGCGCGTATCATTTCGAGGTCAAAAGCCATAGGGAGAAGGGTATTTTAGCGGTTGCGCAAATGTAGTGTACGGGGCGGGTTGTTTTTGGTCGTTTCGGGGGGGTAGGGAGATACGGGTTTCGTTCGGCTGCTACGTTCGGCAAGTTACCGCAGAGGTACGCAGAGGAAGACGCCGAGGTACGCGGAGCGCGGGCGGCAACCTTCCGGCGCGGGCGGCGGTTGTGGGCGCTTACTTTGCCGCTATGAAACTGACTCGTTTTGCTGCCCTGCTGCTGGGCACCGCCCTGGGCACGGCCGCCTGCCAATCCGATAACTCGAAAACGGCCACCACTAGTGCCCCTACCCCCGTCACCTTGCTCAAAGCCGGCCCGTGGCGTGGCGAGCTGGCCGCCCAAGGCCAGCAGATTCCGTTTCTATTCGAGGTGAAAGAAGAGGCCGGTAAGCCGGTCGTTTACCTAATTAATAAGGGTCTCGACGGCGAGGAGCGCCTGCGCTGCCCGGAAATTACGCAGGCCGGGGATTCGGTCACGGTGCGGCTGCACGTATTTGACGCCGCGCTGGTCTTGCGCGCTGATAGCGTAGATAAGCAAGTTGACATTAGCAATCCGGATAGTGCGTGGGGCACGAAACCTAAAATGGTCACAATAGGCAGAATGGTTACTACCGATAGACTGAAAGGCACATGGGTAAAGTATGATGCAAAAATGTCATATCGGGTGCCGATAGTGGCTTTCTTAAGCACAAATGAATCGTCGAACCGACTTTTTCATAGTAATACTAAAGTAAGTCTGATACCCTCAAGCAAAGAATTCACTTATAAGGCCGGTTTTAAAGATGAAGAAGGGAACAGTTACCCAGCAGTAGGAATCTTTAAAGGTGATTCTGCAAGTCAAGGTATCGCTGGTACATTCTTAACTACAACCGGAGACTACCGCTATTTATTTGGTAACTATGCCCACGTGAACGGCCAGTGGCATATGAAGCTCTCAACTTTTGATGGTAATCACGCATTTCTTTTTGATGCAGTGGTAGACATGAAGCAAAGTAATAAATTGCTCAAAGGCGACTTCTACTCCGGCAAATCCGGCCACGAAACCTTTACCGCTGTGCTGGACCCCAACGCCAAGCTGCCCGACGCCAACGCCCTGACGGCCATGAAGCCCGGCCAGAAGCGGCTGGATTTCAAGTTTCCCAACATCTTCGAGGGCGGCGCCATCTCCCCCACCGACCCCAAGTACCAGGGCAAGGTTGTCGTGGTGCAAATCCTGGGCTCGTGGTGCCCCAACTGCATGGACGAGACCAACTTCCTGGCTCCCTGGTACGAGCAGAACAAGCAGCGCGGCGTTGAAATCATCGGCCTGGGCTACGAGCGCAGCCCCGACCAGAAAAAGGCCGCCGCGCGCCTGCACAAGATGCGCGAGCGGTTTAACATCAAATACGACCTGGCCGTGGCCGGCGTCGCCAACAAGGATTCGGCCGCCAAATCCCTACCCCAGCTCGCGCAGGTATTGGCGTTTCCGACTACTATTTTCCTCGATAAAAAAGGCGAGGTGCGCAAGATTCACACGGGCTTCTCGGGGCCGGGCACGGGCAAGTATTACCGGCAGGAAATTGCCGAGTTTAATCAGACCGTGGACCAGCTGCTGAAGGAGTAGCGGCCGGCGGCGTTTTAGTTATCTTTGAAAAAACCTTACTACTTACTATATGCAGCCGCAAGCAACAGAAATAATCGAAACCGAGGTTGTCCTCGAAGAAGTTATGTCTTTAAACCATTCCCGGCTGATTCACCGCTTCAGCGTGGCGCTGCTGCCTTACGAGGAACAATATGATATACTACCAGAGTTAGAATTCGAATTAAGCGCAGGACGCCTGAAGCCAGATGTAGCTATTCTGCCCCGGCTGACTTACAATTGGCGCGCTGATATTATCCGCTATCCTGACCCGCCTATTACGGCGATTGAAATTCTATCCCCAACTCAATCATTTGATTATTTAGTCAGTAAAATTTGGACTCAGTATTTTCCTAGTGGTGTTCAGTCTGCTTGGTTGGTTCTACCTACTGTACGCAGTATTTATTTGTTTGTACCCAACCAACCCGACGTAGTTTTCACCTCCGGTACGCTGCGCGACCCAGCTAGTGGAATAGAGCTGGAGATGGCGGCCATTTTCCGCTAATTCCTCCGTGAAGCCCCACCGCAAGCCGCCAGTTGCCGCGCGCAAACCCGACTTTTTCCCGGCCGAAAACGTGGTGACGGGCTGGGACGCCCGGCACCTGGCAGACCATACTGAGTTTGACGACTATCACTTCCGCAACTGCGACTTTAGCGGGGCAGACTTAAGTAAGCTGCGCTTCGCCAGCTGCCTTTTTGAGCGCTGCAACTTGTCATCGGCGCGGCTGGCAGGCACGGCGCTGCAAAACGTGGCCTTTGCTGAGTGCAAGCTGCTGGGCCTGCAATTCACGGCGTGCCGCGACCTGCTCTTTGGCGTGCATTTCGACCAGTGCCAGCTGCGCTACGCCTCCTTCGCCGGCCGCCAGATGCCGGGCACCCCGTTTCGGGGCTGCGGGCTCGACGAAGCCGATTTTGCCGATGCCGACTTGTCGGGCGCCGTCTTCCAGGACTGCTCGCTGGCGGGCGCGGTTTTTCAGAAAACCCAGCTTGGGGGCGCCGATTTTCGGACCGCGACGGGCTTCAGCATTGACCCCGAACGCAACCAGCTCCGCCAGGCCCGTTTCAGCCTGCCCGGCCTGCTGGGCGTGGTTGCCAAATACGAGCTGCTGGTCGAATAGAAAGAGCCGCTATCGCCGCCGCACCTGAAAATCGTGTAGGGGCCGCAAGGTTATCAGCGGCTGCATCAGCACCGACGACGGATTGATTACCTGTCCCTCCGCCCCGGCCCACGCAGTCACGGAGCAGTATTGCATTGTCGGGCAAAGGGGGGGGTAGGGAATGCCGATTGCCTAGGCGCCGGACGAAAATGTGCCGGGATGGTGGCAGCCCCATCTTTTTCGCCACCGCGCCCGTAAGCTGAAGCGGCGCCCAGGCGTCTTCTTGCCATTTCCCTACCCCCTCCATTTCCTCAACCCCTTCCCATGTGGATTCCCCAGAACGATAACTCCCCGGCTCCGTTGGCCGACTTGCAGGGCCGCAGCGTAGGCCTGCGCTTTGAGTGCGCAAGCTGCCAGACCGAGGTGTTCACCGACCTGCTCGGCGTGCCCGCCCCCAACGACCAGGCCGACTCCATCGAGCACGCCGAAAACCACGAAATTGAAGAAATTAAGTGCCCCGGCTGCCAGATGCTGCACACGCTCGAAGTCGACAGCACCTTTGATGGCGTCACCTTCAAAGTAAACGAAGCCAAAAACATTTGCTACCAATTAGCGGGGACCGCAGATTAAGCTGATTTTAACGGGTAAACGGATTATCTGGGGGTCCGCGCTAGGCATTAATCCTCTGCGCGGACCCCCAAATAATCCGTTTTATCCGTTAAAATCAGCTTAATCTGCGGTCTATTTTTCCCGCTCTATCGTGTAGTTAATCAACTGCTCCAGCGAGGTGCGGCTGGCCGATTCTGGGAAGGTGTGCAGCAGCGCGAGGGCCTCGTCGCGGTAGCGCTGCATGGTTTGGATAGCGTAGTCCAGGCCACCCGATTTCTTCACAAACTCGATTACCTGCTGCACCCGGTCGCGGCGGCCCTCGTTGTTTTTGACGTTGAAGATAACGCGGCGCTTTTCCAGCCAACTAGCTTGCTGCAAGGCGTATATCAGCGGCAAGGTCATTTTCTTTTCCTTGATATCAATACCGACCGGCTTGCCAATTTCGGCCGTGCCGTAATCGAATAAGTCGTCTTTTATTTGGAAGGCCATGCCCACCTTCTCGCCGAATAAGCGGGCCCGCTCAATCGTTTCTTTATCGGCGCCGGCCGAGGCCGCGCCCACGGCCGTGCAGGAAGCAATCAGCGAAGCAGTTTTTTGGCGGATTATGTCAAAATAAACGTCCTCGGTGATGTCTAGTTTACGGGCTTTCTCAATTTGCAATAACTCGCCCTCGCTAAGTTCGCGCACCGCGTTATTGACAATCTTCAGTAGTTGAAAGTCGTCGTGCTCCAGCGCTAATTGCATTCCGCGCGAGAGTAAATAATCGCCCACGAGCACCGCAATTTTATTTTTCCAAAGGGCATTAATGGAGAAGAAGCCGCGACGGTAATTGGACTCATCCACTACGTCGTCGTGCACCAGGGTAGCGGTGTGCAGCAGCTCAATCAGGGCGGCGCCGCGAAACGTGGCTTCGGGCAGCGGGCCGGCCGCGTCGGGCAGGGCGATGCGGGCCGAGAAGAACACGAACATCGGCCGAATCTGTTTGCCCTTGCGCTTGATAATGTAGCCCATTATCTTGTCCAGCAGCAGCACCTTGGTTTGCATCGACTGCCGGAACTTGACCTCAAACCCGGCCATCTCGGCCGCGATGGGCGCCTGAATCTGGTCGAGGGAAACGGGGGGCAGCTGGGCCATTAAGGGGAAAGCAAACGGTGCCGCAATGATACGCCATCAGGCCCGTAGCGCGGACTTGGTAGTCCGCGCGCAAACAAAACTTTGCCGGCGCACGCACGGACGCATAGCGTCCAGGGCCCCTTGTTCGCCCGCGGACTACCAAGTCCGCGCTACTTCCGGCCGTAACTTGCCGGCTATGCTCACTACCGCTGATTTTCTGCTGCCCGCGCCCCACCACGGCCGCCCCTTCGCCGCCGATGCTACGTATCAGGCCGATGGGCAAGCCAAGCCGGTCATCGTGTTTGTGCATGGCTTTAAGGGCTTCAAGGACTGGGGGCATTTCCCCCTGCTGGCCCGCTTCTTCGCTGGGCAAGGCTTCGTGTTCATCAAGCTCAACCTCTCGCACAACGGCGTGGTGGTGGGCGGCACCGGCGATTTGGAAGACCTGGACGCCTTCGGCCGCAACAACTTCAGCCTGGAGCTGGACGACTTGGGCCACCTGCTCGACGCCCTGCACGGCCACTTCCCTACCCCCCTGCCCGCCGCCGAACTGGACCTGGCGCGCCTCTACCTGGTGGGCCACAGCCGCGGCGGCGGCCTGGTGCTGCTCAAGGCGGCTGAAGATGCGCGCGTGGCGGCCGTGGCTACCTGGGCGGCCATCGCCGACGTCAACCCGCGCTGGCCAGCCAGCGTGATGCGCGAGTGGCAAACGCGGGGCGTGCTGCACGTCGAGAACAGCCGCACCGGCCAGCAGCTGCCGCTCTACTACCAGGCTGTGGAGGACTATCTAAAAAACCGCGACCGACTCGACATTGCGCGCAACCTAACCCGGCGCCGGCGCCAGCCGCTGCTGCTCATTCACGGCGACGAGGACGAAACCGTGCCGCTGGCCGCCGCCCAGCGCCTGCACGCGCTGCGGCCCGATGCCACGCTGCACGTGCTGCCCGGCGCCACGCACATGTTCGGCGGCGCCCACCCCTGGCCGCAATCGGCGCTGCCCACCGACGCGCAACGGGTGGCTGAGCTGACGGCCGACTTTTTTCGGCGCCAGCCGTGAGTCGGCCATTCCCTACCCCCCCCGTGCTGGCGTACCTGCTGCTGGGCTCTAATCTGGGCGACCGGGCGGCTCATCTGGCGGCGGCCCGGCACCACCTGGCGGCAGGGGCCGGTGCTATAGTAGCCCAATCGGGCCTCTACGAAACCGCCGCCTGGGGCCGCGAAGACCAGCCGGCCTTTCTAAATCAGGCGCTGGCCGTGCGCACCTCGCTTTCAGCGGAGAAGCTGCTGGCCGCCTGCCTGGCGGCCGAGCAGGCCGCGGGCCGCGAGCGGGCGGAGCACTGGGGCAGCCGTACGCTCGACGTGGACATCCTTTTTTTTGGCGCTGAAATCTGCGCCTCCCCGGCCCTCACCGTGCCGCACCCGCAGCTGGCCGGGCGGCGCTTTGCCCTGGTGCCGCTGGCCGAGATTGCACCCCGCCTGCGCCACCCCCAACTGGGCCTGACCGTGGCCGAGCTGCTGGCCCGCTGCCCCGACCCACTGCCCGTGCGGCCCTGGCTGGGCCAGGAGCCGGCGCCCTAAGCCGGGCCCGAAATCCCTACCCCCCTACTCCAGCGGCAACCCTTAAATAGACGGCCGGCCGGGCCAGCGGCGCGGGCCGGGCCGGTTCGGGTGGCGCACCACGTTGGTACCCCACAAAAACCCGCCGGTAGTGCGTAGCTTTACTGTAGCCGGCTGACGGTCTTTTATTGACCTGTCCGCTCAGCTGGCCGCTTCTTCTTAGCCGCGGCGCGGCGCCATTTCCCACCCCCGCTTCGCTATCCGCTCTTCTATTTGCTTTCTTATGCCCGCAGCGCTACCGTATCTAAGCCAGCTTGTGGCCCCTTTTTCCTTTTATTTTAAACCGGGCGCCGGCCGCGGCCACAACTGGGTTAAGCCGTGGCTGCTGCTTTTCCTGCTCGGTGGCGCGGCCACTACGACGCAGGCCCAAACTACCAACCGCTTCGTAACCCACGACGACACCAACCAGGTGCCCGCCGGCACGGCCAAGTCGGGCAACGTGATTCCTAACGACGACAACCCCGACAACCTGCCCAACGCGGCGTTCGAGGTGAAGCGCCTCACGCCCCCCCGCAACGGTACGCTCACCAGCTTCAACCCCGACGGCAGCTACGTCTACACGCCTAACCCCGGCTTTGTGGGTCAGGACAGCTTCACCTATCAGATTTGCCAGCCCGGCGCGACGCCCAACTGCTCGAATATTTCAACCGTGGTCCTGAACGTGTACGATTCGGACCGGGTCTGCACCCTGGGCACGGGGCGCAACCTGCTCGTTAATCCCAGCTTTACGGATGGCAACGTGGGCTTTACGACTGCTTACCGATTCGTGTCTTCCCCTGCCGCCCGGCCCCAGCTCTACGTGGAAGGCGGCTACGCCGTGGACACTGACGCGCTACCTTATTCGTTCGCAGCCAATTTCCGGGGCATGGGTCGCACCGGGGCCGGCGACAAGTTTATGTTCGTCAATGGCGGCGCGTCCCTGGACACGGTGTATTCCCAGACCGTGACTGTACAGCCTAACCGCTACTACTTATTCTCAGTCTATGCGACCAGCATCAACGGTACCAGCCCGGCGCAGCTAGCGCTAGTAGTGGACGGCAAATCGACCTCGGTCGTGACGACGCTACCGGCAGGCAGGAGCAATGTAGGCACCTACGTGCGGATTTCCGACCTCTACTTTTCGGGACCCGGCCCGGCCGGCGGCTTTCAGGTCGAGCTGCAAATCCGCGACGTTAACAAGGCGGCCGACGGCAACGACTTCGGCATCGACGACCTGTACTTCGGCTCGTGCACCACTCAGCTAACAGCCGATGAGAAAACAACCGCCACCGTACCCAACCGGCCCGCGCCGGCCCCAATTCAGCCCCTGAGCGCGACGCTGGATGTTAACGGCAGCGTGGGCGTGACCGTGGCCTCGTTCACTATCCAGCGCCTGCCGGCCACTGGCGTACTGACCTTCAACGGCACGCCCGTCACCCTGGGCCAGGTCATTCCGGTGAGCGGCCCCGGCAGCCGGAGCAGCGGCGGCACCCTCGCCTACACGCCCGCCGGCAGCATCTGCGAGTCGGACAGCACCACGTTCCGCTACTCGGCCAATAACAGCGACGACCAGGGCTCGAATAACATTGCCATCTACACCATTCCGCTAGGGCCGGGGCTGCCGTTTGCGGTCCAGACGCGGGGCGCCAATCCGTTTTGCGAAGGCCAGTCGGTGGCGCTGAGCGGCGGCGCGCGGCCGGGCTACCGCTACACCTGGTTCAGGGGCACGACCATCGCGAATGGCGCTGGCGCCGTGCTTAACGACAGCCTCTTCACCGCCACCACGCCCGGCAGCTACTCGGTGAAAGTCGAGGCGCCCGGCTGCGTGGCGACCTCCACGCCCCTAAGCGTCAGCACCAAGGCCTGCCCGCTGGGCGAGCCCGAGCCGTGCAGCTTCGACGAGAAATTCATCAACACCTGGTATTTCGGCAACAAGGCGGGCCTCAACTTCAACGGCCAGGCCCCGCCCGCCAAGACGCCCGCCGTGCTCACCGACGGCCAGATGGTGACGCCCGCCGGGGCGGCCACCATGTCGGACAACGAAGGCAACCTGCTCTTCTACTCGAACGGCGAAACCATCTGGACCCGCAACCACACCGTGATGCCCAACGGCACCGGCCTGGCCGGCAACGCTCTCACCACCGACGGGCCGGTGGCTATCCGGCGGCCGGGCAGCACCACCCGCTACTATCTCTTCACCCAGGATGCGCGCGGCGGCGAGCGGGGCCTGAGCTTTTCGGAGATTGACATGGCCCTCAACGGCGGGCTGGGCGACATCGTGGCGGACACCAAAAACACGCCCCTGACCCGCCGCACGGCCGAAAAGATGACCGCCGTGCTGCACGACAATGGCTGCGACTCCTGGATTATCGTGCACGGCTACGGCGAGGCCGGCAGTGCTGACCCGGCTTCCGGCAGCGCCTTTCTGGCGTATCAGGTGACGGCCACCGGCGTGATTACGACGCCGGTGGTTTCAACGGAGGGGCCGCGGCACGCGCCCAGCGTGGCTCCGCAAGCGTTCCGCGGGCAGATGAAAGTGTCGCCCGATGGCCGGCAGCTGGCCGTGGCCCGCTTCAACGACGGCCCCGTGCCGGCCAACGGCACCATCGAGCTGTATGACTTCGATGCCAAAACCGGCGCCGTCAGCAACCCCCGCACCCTGGACAGCGGCGAGGGCGGCTACTACGGCGTCGAGTTTTCGCCCGGCCGCACCCGGCTCTACGCCACGGTGCTGAGCCCGCCCAAGCTGTTGCAATTCGATTTGAGCCTGGACCCCGACAGCATCGCGGCCAGCAAGACGGTCATCCCTACCCCCCCCGGCGGCCCCAACCTCGGCTCCATCCAGGCCGCGCCCGATGGCAAGCTCTACGTGGCGCGCGAAAACCAGCCCCTGCTCGGCGTGATTTCCTACCCCGACTCGCTGGGCGCGGCCGTGGCCTACCTGGCCAACGACACGGCCCAGGCCCTGGGCGGCCGGCTGAGCGGGCTGGGCTTGCCCAACTTCAACCAGAGCTTCCTGGTGAAGCTGGGCTTCGGGTATGAGCCGGTGGGCTGCCGGGAAATAAAATTCCAGGCCGGCACCTCCATCCCCGACCCGGAAACGTACGAATGGGACTTCGCCGGCCTGGGCAAATCCAGCGAAAAGGACCCCACCTTCATCTTCCCGGCTCCGGGCGACTACCGCATCAAGCTGCGCGTCACCAAGGCCTGCCTGTGCAAGGAGATTGAGGCTATTATCCGGGTGCCAGGCCTGCCCAATCCGGGCAGCATCGCCGGCCCCCAGACGGTGTGCGCCGGAGCAGCGCCCACCGCCCTCAGCAGCACCGCCGATGCTTCGGGCGATGCCGGCCTGCCGCTTGTTTACCAGTGGGAATCGTCAAGGGATGACGTCAGCTTTACGGCTATCGACGGGGCCACCAGCGC
>NZ_CAXTEF010000022.1:49422-59827 GCF_964243305.1 uncultured Hymenobacter sp. | reverse complement strand
ACGTTTGACCCTGGCGTGCTCACGGTCACAACCTTCTTCCGGCGGCAGGTAAGCTCCGGCGAGTGCGCCGCCCTGCTATCTAATGTGTTGAAGGTGACCGTACTGCCCGCCCTAACCGCCGGCACCATCGGCGGCAACCAGCCGATATGTGCGGGCGCTACCCCCACCCCGCTCACGAGCGAGACGCCGGCCACCGGCGGCGGCACCTATCAGTGGGAGGAGTCGACGGACCAGGTGCGATGGACGCCCATCAACGGCGCGACTCAGGCGACGTTCGCCCCTGGCCCACTCAACGTTACTACCTATTTCCGGCGCCAGGCCGGCGTCAACAGCGGCTGCCCCCCGGTTTTCTCTAATGTGGTGACCATCAGCGTGACGCCAGCCCTGACGGCGGGTACCGCAGGCCCCGACCAGAACATCTGCGCCGGCAGCCCGCCTACCCCCCTCGGCAGCGTGGTAGCGCCGAGCGGGGGCACCGGCAGCTATAGCTTCCAGTGGGAGTCGTCCGCCGACCAAGTCACTTGGAACGAGGTACCCGGCGCCACCGCCGAGACATTCGCGCCGGGCCCGGTCAACTCGACCACGTATTACCGGCGCCGGGTTAGCTCGGGCAGTTTGTGCGGGCCGGCTTATTCAAATACGGTGACCATCGCGACCCTGCCAACGCTGCTGGCCGGCAGCATCGCGCCCCCTGAGCAGGACGTCTGCGCCGGGGTTGCCCCTACCCCCCTCAGCAGCGTCCAGGAGGCGGCGGGTGGCACCGGCACGTACACGTATCAGTGGGAATCGTCGGCCGATAACAACAGCTGGTCGACCATTGACGGGGCCACCGGCGCGACGTTCGCCCCCGGCCTGCTGACGGTAACCACGTACTTCCGGCGCCGGGTAGATTCGGGCAGCAGCAGCTGCTCAAGGGCTTATTCCAACGCGGTAGTCGTGCGGGTGCAGCCCATCGTGACCACCGGCGTGAGTCTGGCCGAGCCGCCGGTGCAGTGCGCCGGCACGGAGCTGACCTTCACGGCCGTGCCGACCAACGCCGGTCCCGCGCCCACCTTCCGCTGGTTTATCAACAACGTGCTGGTCGCCACCTCCCCCACCTTCAGCACCACAGCTCTTAGTACCGGCGACCAGGTGCGGGTGGAAGTCACGGCTACAGCCGGGCTGTGCAGCACCGGCCCGGCCTCGGCCACGGTCACGGTGCGGCGCACGCCCGCCCCGCAGCCCACGCTGGCCATCGCGGTGCAGCCGGGCGGGCCGGTCTGCCTGGGCTCGCCGCTTACCTTCAGCATCGCCAGCATCACGGAGCCCGGCCCGGCACCAGAGTACCAGTGGCAGGTTAACGGCAACGACGTAGCCGGCGCCACGGGCCCCGTGTTCACCAGCACTACGCTGCGCGAGGGCCAGACCGTAACCCTGCGCCTGCGCACCTCCACGGCCTGCGGGCAGCCGGCCACGGTGGTTTCTAATGGCATTGCCGTGCGCATCAGCCCGCCGGTGGATGTGGATGCCGGGCCCGACAAGGAGATTCTGGCGGGCACCTCCGTCACGCTGGAAGGCCGCGCCGACGGCACCTACCCCGTAACCTGGACGCCCAACGTGGGGCTGACCTTCACGGGCGACGACCGCCTGCGGCCCGTGGCCTCGCCCACCGTGACGACGACTTACACCCTCTCGGCCGGGGAGGGCGGCTGCGCCGACTCGGACCAGGTGACCGTGACCGTGCGCCCGGCCATCCGCATTCCTAATGCCTTCACGCCCAACAACGACGGCCGCGACGACACCTGGCAGATTGAGTTTATCGAGCAGTTCCCGGATAACACCGTGAGCGTGTTCAACCGCTGGGGCAACCGGGTTTTCTCGGCCAACAACTACAGTCGGGCCAACGAGTGGCGCGGCGACATCAACGGGCAGCCCGCCCCGGTCGGTACCTACTACTACGTCGTCGTCACGAAGGGCCCGCTGGGCAAATCCTACAGCGGGCCGATTACCATTTTGTATTGAGAAGCTTGGATAGATAAAAAGGCGGTCATGCCGAGCGCAGCGAAGCATCTCGCTTGCCGCAGTAATTAATGAGTAATAACGATTGAGTTACTTCCCCGAGCGAGATGCTTCGCTGCGTTCTGCATGACCGCCTTTTAACATCGGTATCAAAAGATAATAACGCTATGAAAAGAACCCTACTTCTCTGGCTGCTGCTGCTGGCCGCGGCGCCGGCCTGGGCCCAGCAGCAGGCCCAGTACAGCCAGTACATGAACAATAACTACATCCTCAACCCCGGCGCAACCGGCGTGGAGGATTACATCGACGTCAAGTTCAGCTACCGCACCCAGTGGGTGGGGCTCGACGGGGCACCGAAAACCTACTACGCCAGCGCCAGTTCCTCGCTGGGCAAGTGGCGCAGCACCACCAAGCGCACCATCCGCGACCGGCGCCGGCCGTTTCACGCGGTGGGGGGCATTTTGTATAATGACGTGACCGGCCCCACCAGCCGGGCTGGTGCCTACGTGTCCTACGCCTACAACGTGGCCCTGACGCCCGCCATCCGCGCCGCGCTGGGCACCTCCGTCGGGATGCAGCAGTTTGCCGTCGATGGCCAGCAACTCCAGTTCTACGACCCCACGACCCGCGCGGCCAACGCCGCCTCGCGGGTGTTCGACGCCTCGGCCGGCCTGTGGGTGTACAGCGACGATTTCTACGTTGGCGTGTCGGGGGCGCAGCTGCTGGGCAATCAGCTCGACTTTTCCTACGGCCCCAACCTGCTGGGCGAGGGCGCGCCCGGCAACTCGCTCCGGCGGCACTACTTCGCCACGGCCGGCGTGCGCGTGCCGCTCAGCGACACTTGGAGCGTGGTGCCCTCGGTGCTGGTCAAGGCTGTGGACCCGGCTCCGCTCTCGATTGATATCAACGCCAAAATCAAGTACGGCGACCTGCTCTGGTTTGGCGCGTCGTGGCGGGCCTTCGACTCGGTGGTGGGCCTGGTGGGCCTGAGCTACGAGCAGTTCACGCTCGGCTATTCCTACGATGCGGGCATCTCGGAGCTGAATGGCTACCACAACGGCAGCCACGAAGTGCTGGTCGGGCTGCGCATCAAGAAGAAAGCCCAAGTGGTATGCACCAACAAGTTCTGGTAAAAGCTGTAACGCGAAACTCCGTTTCGCGACGAGCACCGCGAGTAGCTCGCGTTAGGAATCAGAACAAGCTGACCTAACGCCTGGAACTCGCTCTGCTCGTCGCGAAACGGAGTTTCGCGTTACAATCCCTACCCCCCCTCAACTCACCGAACTCACCGCCGCCGCGGGCGCGATTTTCTTCACCAGGCCTTGCAGCACCTTGCCCGGCCCGCACTCGGCGAAGTCAGTAGTGCCGGCCTGGGCCATGTTCTGCACAGTTTGGGTCCAGCGCACGGGCGCGGTGAGCTGGGCCAGCAGGTTGGCTTGAATTTCGGCAGGCGCGGTGTGGGGCCGGGCGTCCACGTTCTGGTATACCGGGCAACGCGCCTCGCGGAAGGCAGTTTTTTCGATGGCTTCGGCCAGCGCGGCCTGGGCCGACTGCATCAAGGGCGAGTGGAAGGCGCCCCCCACGGGCAGGGGTAGGGCGCGCTTGGCGCCGGCCGCCTTCAGCGCCTCGCAGGCCCGCTCGATGCCACGCACGCTGCCCGAGATGACGAGCTGACCCGGACAGTTGTAGTTGGCCGCTACCACCACGGCTCCTTCGGCGCTGATTTCAAGGCAGATGTGCTCCACTGTGGCATCGTCGAGGCCCAGGATGGCGGCCATCGTGCCGGGCTGCTCCTGGCAGGCGGCCTGCATGGCCTGCGCCCGGCGCGCCACCAGCGGCAGGGCGTCTTCAAAAGCCAGCACGCCGGCCGCCACCAGCGCCGAAAATTCGCCCAGCGAGTGGCCAGCCACCGCGCCCGGCGCCAAGTCAGGCCGCGCTACGAACTGCGCCACCGAGTGCACGAAGATGGCCGGCTGCGTCACGTCGGTGCGGCGCAAATCGTCCTCGCTGCCGCTGAACATGGTGTCGGTCAGGCGAAAGCCCAGCAGGTCGTTGGCCTGCTCCAGCAGGCGGCGGGCCTCGGTACTTTGCTCGAAAAGCTCCCGCGCCATGCCCGGAAACTGCGAGCCCTGGCCCGGAAAGATTACTGCGGATTTATTTGAAGTCATTAAATGGTTGATTTTTTAAGATAAGCGCTACCGTCGCTTGCCAGGCCCCAATTCCCTACCCCCCTCCAACCCGGTAACCGGGCCGCAAGCTGCACAAAAAAAGAGCAGACCTCGCGGCCTGCTCTTTTTGAGAGAAACGGAATCCGTGATTACCGCACAATTTCCACCCAGCCTTTGAACGTGCGTTTGGTGTTCTTGAAATCAGCAAACTCCACTTCGGCCAGGTAGTAGTAGATGCCATCCGAAACCTTGCCCGTGCCGCCCGATTCGGTGCGGGCGCCGCCGCCGTCCCAGTTGATGAGCGGGTCGGTGCTGCTCACGTTCTCGTACACTTTCACGCCCCAGCGGTTGAAGACCTGGAAGCGTACCTGCCGCACCGGGCTGTTGATGCGGGGCCGGAACGTGTTGTTGAACTGGTCGCCGTTGGGCGTGAAGATGTTGGGTAGGATGAAGAGCTGGCACTCATCGACGCAGGCCACGTTGCTGCGGGCCGAGCGGCGGCCGGCCGCATCCACAGCCTGCACCTGGTAGCAGCGCTTGTTCTGAAGCAGGTTGCGGTCGATGAAGCTGAGCTGCGAAGTCGAGTCGCGCAGCGTGAACGGCCCCGCTTCAGTATCGCCGACGAAAATGCGGTAGTAGCGGATGTTCTCGTTCGAGCAGCCGGCGGGGGTAGTGCCCAGCGTCCAGCGCAAGCGGTTTTCGAAGCGCTGATTCGGGGCTGGGTAGGGCGCCCGCGCGTTCTGGGCCAGGCTGTCGCAGTTGATGGGCAGCACCGTCAGCACCGGTGTGCAGGGCTCACTAATCAGTGGTACGCACTGCTCCTGACTCTTGTTGAGCAGCGATTGCAGGTAGGGCACGTCGGGGTAGCGGCCCACGGTCTGCACGTAGTAGCAATAGGTCTGGTCGAGCTGCAGGGCGGGGTCGGCATCGGTGTAAGTGCCGCCCGCTGCCGTGACCACGGCCGTGCCTACCTGCACGAAAGCGCCGCCCGTCGAGTTGCGCCGGAACACGCGCGTCGGACCGGCAGTGTTGTCCCACGGCACCTGGTAGGTCCAGCTCACCACGATACGGCGGTTCAGCGGCTGGGGTGTGGCCGTGAGGCGCACACTGCTGGCCGTGGGCGAGGGCTCGGTATTGGTCTGGCCCGCGGTCTGGGTCAGAAACTCCAGCCGGTAGGTGTACTGCTTGGTCTGGGTGTCGAGGTTGCGGTCCACGAACACGGTGTCGGCCAGGTTGGTGATGGCCGGGGCAATGACGGTGAACGTAGCCGGTGTCTGTCCTTCGCCGCGCGAAAGCCGGTAGCTGAAGGGCGGCGTGAAGCCGCCCTGGGCTCGCGGCGCCACCGGCTTGGTCCAGCGTACCGTAATCTGGCCGGCGGTGGTGCTGGTCTGGTCCACGTCCACGTTGGTGAGCACGGCGGCGCGGCCATCAAAGCTCAGGCAGGCTTCCTGCGAGACAATGCTCTCGCCCCCGGCCGGCAGCGGAAACACGGCGTAGATGCGGTAGGAGTAAGTTTTGCCGCGCTCCAGCCCTCTGTCATCGAGGAAGGAGCGCTGATTGGCGCTCACGGAGCCAATCTGCTGGTAGCCTGATCCTTCGGGCAGGCCAGTAAGGCAGGGATCAGAAGGAATTCTGGTACAGCCTTCCTTGCGGAAAATCAGCATCTGCACCTGCCGGCCGGCGGCGGTGCCGGCCGGGCTTTGGCAGGCGTAGGCGTCCCAGGTAAGCTGCGCGGTAATGCCGCTGGTGCGCGGGCCGGCTGTGGCTTGCAGGTTCTGCGGTGGCGGGCCCACCACTGTGATGCGCCAGGCGCGCTCATCGATGAGCGGCGGCACGTCATTGGATTGCGGCGGGCTGGACTGTGGCGGCGTATCCTGGGCTTTGAACAATACGAGGTAGGGCTCACTGGCCACGTTGGAACAGTCCGTGGTCCACTCGAAGCGGCCTCGAGCCGTGGGCGGACCGGTCTCGGATTGCCGGAAAGTAGCGGGCGGAATGATGCCGCTGAACGCCGACAGGACGACGGGCAAGGGCGCCTGCCCTCCTGGCCCCGTGCCATCGGTGGCCGACACGTTGCCCACCACGGTGGCGCCGGCAATCACGCAGGTGTCGTTGGGGATGCGGATGGTCGGCCGCAGGTTGTTGGTCGGGCTGATGATAATCTGCATGTCGCGGATGACTTCGCCAATCTTGCGAAAACCCTGCGCCGTGCGGCGGTACTCTTCTACCACAAACGCGACGTTGTAGGTGCCCGCGTCGCCGGGCGCGTTCCAAACTATCTGTCCCGTGCGGGGGTCCTGCACGAAGATGGCGGCGCCGGTGCCACCCGCTGGCGGTCCGTTATACGGCACTTGCCGGCCGCTGGGCGAGGAGGTAGGGGCATTAGGATAGCGGAAACCCGTCACGATTTCGGGCGCCGGCTTGCAGGTCCGGCCGGTTTCCTCCGCACTCAGGAGCGTGAACTGACTTTCCTTGAGCTTGAACGCAAGGGAATCGCCATCGGGGTCGAAGGCAGCCGGGTTGTGCAGAAACACCTGCAACACACCGCCCTTGTCCACGGCCGGCGCCGTCAGGATGGGAGTGCGGTTGCGGCCCAGGTCCGGGCCAATCGTGAAGGTAGTACCGATATAAAATGACTTATCGATTGAGCTGTTTATATTCCGGACATTAGCATTACGATTTTCGCCGATGTAGCTGACCGTGAACTGGCCGCTGGAAGGATAAGTGTGCTCGAAATAATAGTAGTTGATATCCGTGTCGTTGGTGATTTGGGTAGGCCCCACATACGGGCCGCCGGGCCGGGCCGCCCGGTCGATGGTCCTACCCTTGGTGCAGCTGCCGTCGCCAAAAAAAATAGCCACCGAGTCTTCCCGCACCGGATTGTTGCCGTTCATCGAAAACCGGTCGGTGTAGAGCGTCATCTTGAAGAAGATGCGGCGCGGATTGAAGCCCGGTCCCACGGTGGTATCAACGCGGGCCTGAATGTCGCCGGCCCGGATGTGGGTAGCGCGGGCCGCCTCGGGCTGGCTCAGCAGCAGCGCGAGCAGCGTTAGCAGCCCAGCCAGCCAGCGCCCACGCCCGGTCGGCTTACTAGCACAAAGTGAAGAAAAGTTAATCATCTGAAAAGATAAAGAGAAAGGACAGCAATTTACAGGAATTATACGGGCCACCGCGCGCCGACTCGCGCCCCCGGGAAGAGCCAAAAAGATGCAACAAATCGTCCAAAAACCGGGTTGAGTGAGCAACCGCTGGCCCTGTTGCCCGGCAAGCGTAACCGCGCCGGCCCCGGATTGATTCCTGCGCCAACGCGCGCGGTGCCGGCCAGGTTGCGGCCCGCCGGCTGCTTTGTACACTTAGCTGGCGCCCCCTACCTTTGAGGGGCCTGAATGCCTTACTACACCTTGCTTTATTCTCTATGAGTTGGATAACTAAAACCCTGACCAGCAGCATCGGGCGTAAGATTCTCATGTCCACTACGGGCCTGTTTCTCTGCACGTTTCTGGTGGTGCACCTGGTCGGCAACCTGCAGCTATTCCGTAACGACCACGGGCTGGCTTTTAATGTGTACTCCCATTTTATGGGTACCAACCCTGTCATCCGCACCATCGAGTGGGGCTTGGTGCTGGGTTTTGGCGTCCATATCTACCAGGCTTACGTGCTGGCCGCGAAAAACAAAAAGGCCCGCGGCGGCCAGCCCTACGTTTCCAATCACTCAGAGCAAAACTCGGAGTGGACCTCGCGCAATATGTCTATCCTGGGCACGGTCATTCTAGTGTTCATGATTGTCCACCTTTATAACTTCTTCTGGCGCGCCCGCTTCGGCAAGCTCGTCCCTGATACCAACAACAACGACGACTTGTACACGCTGGTCGTTTCCTCCTTTCACAACGTGCCCTACGTGTTGCTGTACGTGGCCGCGCAGGTGGCGCTGGGCTACCACCTCTGGCACGGCTTCCGCTCCGGCTTCCAGACTCTGGGGCTGAATCATCGCAAGTACATGGGGCTGATAAAGTACACGGGCTACGCTTTCTCGGTGGCCGTGGCGGCCGGTTTCGCAGCCATGCCGCTCTACTTCCTGCTTTTCACCAATGAAAAGGGGGAGATTACTAGCCAGGCGCCGGCGTTCGTGCAGTCATTGCTCGTGGCGTTCAACTAAATTCGGGGGGTAGGGAGTGCGGCTGTTTGTTTAAAATTAGGGGCGGTAAAGTAGAACAAAATAGCCCTTTAGCTGCTTCAATAGTGGCATCATGAATCGCCGGTTTCTACCCCTCTCGTCAACTTTAAACCTCTCATTTCGCTATGGTTCTCGATTCCAAGATTCCCGAAGGTCCATTGACCGAGAAATGGGAGCAGCACAAGTTCAATGTCAAACTGGTGAACCCGGCCAACAAGCGCAAATACGACGTGATTATCGTCGGCACGGGCCTGGCTGGCGCCTCAGCCGCCGCTTCGCTGGCCGAGCTGGGCTACAACGTCAAGGCGTTTACCTACCACGACTCGCCACGCCGGGCCCACTCCATTGCGGCGCAGGGCGGCATCAACGCCGCGAAGAACTACCAGAACGATGGCGACTCGGTGTTCCGGCTGTTCTACGACACCATCAAGGGTGGTGACTATCGCGCCCGCGAAGCCAACGTGTACCGCCTCGCGCAGGTCTCGGTCAACATCATCGACCAGTGCGTGGCCCAGGGCGTGCCCTTCGCCCGCGAGTACGGGGGGCTGCTGGCCAACCGCTCCTTTGGTGGCGCGCAGGTGAGCCGCACGTTTTATGCGCGGGGTCAAACCGGGCAGCAGCTCTTGCTGGGCGCCTACTCGGCCCTGAGCCGGCAGGTAGCGTATGGCAAGGTGAAGCTTTTTACCCGCTCCGAGATGCTGGATTTGGTCGTCGTTGACGGCAAAGCCCGCGGCATCGTAACGCGCAACCTGCTCACCGGCGAGATTGAAACCCACGCCGCGCACGCCGTGGTGCTGGCCACCGGCGGCTACGGCAACGTGTTCTATCTGAGCACCAATGCCAAGTACTGCAACGTGACGGCCGCCTGGCGCGCTCACAAGAAGGGGGCTTACTTCGCTAATCCCTGCTTCACCCAGATTCACCCGACCTGCATTCCCGTATCGGGCGACTATCAGTCCAAGCTCACGCTCATGTCGGAGTCGCTGCGCAATGATGGGCGCGTGTGGGTGCCCAAAACCGTAGAGATGGCCGAGCGCCTGCGCCAAAGTAAGATTCAGGTAACGGATATTGGCGAGGACGACCGCGACTATTTCCTGGAGCGCAAGTACCCGGCTTTCGGCAACCTCGTGCCGCGCGACGTGGCCTCGCGCAACGCCAAGCAGATGTGCGATGAGGGACGGGGGGTAGGGAAAACAGGCCTGGCCGTGTACCTCGACTTCGCCGAAATCATCGAGCGCACCGGTGCCGACGCCGTGAGCCAGAAGTACGGCAACCTGTTCGCCATGTACGAGAAAATCACCGGCGAAGACCCCTACAAAATGCCCATGCGCATCTACCCCGCCGTGCACTACACGATGGGCGGCCTCTGGGTTGATTATAACCTGCAAACCACTGTGCCCGGACTCTACGCCACCGGCGAGTGCAACTTTTCGGACCACGGTGCTAACCGCCTCGGTGCCTCCGCACTGATGCAGGGCCTGGCCGACGGCTACTTTGTAATTCCCTACACCATCGGCGACTACCTGGCGCAGACGGCCCCTACCCCCGTCAAGACCGACCATCCGGCTTTTGCCGAGGCCGTGCAGCAGGTGCAGGACCGCACGCAGCGCTTAATGAGCATCAACGGTACCCGCACCCCTGGGCAGTTCCACCGGGCGCTGGGCCATCTGATGTGGGACTACTGCGGCATGTCGCGCAGCGCTGAGGGCCTGCGCCACGCCAAAGCCGAAATCAGCAAGCTGCGCAGCGAGTTCTGGACTGACCTGCGCCTGGCCGGCACGGGTGAAGAGATGAACCAGGCCCTGGAAAGTGCCGGCCGCGTGGCCGACTTCCTGGAGCTGGGCGAGCTGATGGTGGACGACGCCCTGCACCGCGAGGAAAGCTGCGGCGGCCACTTCCGTGAGGAGTATCAGACGCCCGAAAACGAGGCCCTACGCGACGACGAAAACTTCGCCTACGTAGCGGCCTGGGAATGGCAGGGCGACAATCAGCCCGAGAAACTTAACAAGGAAGAACTCTCGTTTGAGAATGTGAAGCTGACGCAGCGCAGCTACAAGTAATTTTG
>NZ_CAXTEF010000022.1:0-49322 GCF_964243305.1 uncultured Hymenobacter sp. | reverse complement strand
AAGAACTCTCGTTTGAGAATGTGAAGCTGACGCAGCGCAGCTACAAGTAATTTTGGGCTATGAGTTATGAGTTAAAAGGTATGAGTTGGCTGCTGGTATGCTCGCTCACCCATCACACCTTTTGACTTATGACTTTTAACTCATAACTCATAACTTAAGAAAATGGCCGGACAAACCGATGCTAAACCGATGAATCTGACCCTGAAAATCTGGCGGCAGCCCAACCGCCAGACCCAGGGCCAGATTGTAGATTATCATGTGAAGGACATTTCGCCCGAAATGTCGTTTCTGGAGATGCTGGACGTGCTCAACGAAGACCTGCTGCACGCCGGCCAGGACCCCGTGGCCTTTGACCACGACTGCCGCGAGGGTATCTGCGGCTCCTGTGACTTGTTTATCAATGGCCGCTCGCACGGCCCGGAGAAGGGCACCACGACCTGCCAGCTGCACATGCGCAAGTTCTCGGATGGCGACACCATCACCATCGAGCCCTGGCGCGCAACTTCTTTTCCCGTCAACAAGGACCTGAGCGTGGACCGCTCCGCTTTCGACCGCATCATTCAGGCGGGCGGCTACATTAGCGTGAACACCGGCGGCGCGCCCGACGGCAACGAGATTCCGATTCCGAAGGATATTGCCGAGCGCGCGTTTGAGGCGGCCACTTGCATTTCGTGCGGCGCCTGCGTCGCGGCCTGCAAGAATGCCTCGGCCATGCTCTTCGTTTCGGCCAAAGTCTCGCAGCTGGCCTTGCTGCCGCAGGGCCAAGTCGAGCGCAAGTCGCGCGTCGAGAACATGGTGGCGCAGATGGACAAGGAGGGCTTCGGTGCCTGTTCCAACATTGGCTCCTGCGCCGCCGAGTGCCCGGTGGGCATCTCGCTGGAGAATATTGCCATTCTTAACCGCGAGTTCCTGTCGGCCAAGGCCACGTCCAATAACCTGGCATAAGTGTAATTTAATGCAATCAAAGAAGCGCAGCGAGCACTCGTTGCGCTTTTTTGTTGCGCCATTATTCCCTACCCCCTCCTTTTTCTTTATGCTGCACTTGCTGCAAACCGCGCTGGGCCGACTGCGCCTAGTTGGCTTTCTGGAAGGTGTTTCTTTTCTGGTTTTGCTGCTGATTGCCATGCCCCTGAAATACCTGGCCGGGCAGCCCGCGGCGGTGCGCATGGTGGGGATGGCGCACGGCCTGCTGTTTGTGCTCTACGTCTTCCTGCTGATTCAGAACACGATTGAGCACGGCTGGTCGTGGCGCAAGGCGGCACTGGGCTTTGTGGCCTCGCTCGTGCCGCTGGGCACGTTCTGGGCCGACCGCCGCCTGTTCCGCCCTACCCCTTCCTGAAATTTCAACGCGGTTAGGGCCCGTTTTTGCAACCTGTCGGCCGTTTGGCGGTTCACGCCCGGCACTACTTTCCTTTAGCTTTTTCGCTTTGATTAATATTCTCATCGGCACCAACCGCCCCCGCTCCCGCGCCGGGCGCATCGCTACCATCTACGCTGGCTTGCTCACGGAGCTGGGTGAGGCGTCTCAGATTCTCGACCTGGCCGAGCTGCCCGCCGACTTCACCATTTCCGCGCTCTATGCCAACGCGGGCCGCAATGAGGACTATAATCAGCTGGCCGTCAAGCTCGATGACACGAATAAGCTGGTCATTATCGTGCCCGAATACAACGGTTCTTTCCCCGGCGTGCTCAAGGCGTTCATGGACGGCCTGCCTTACCCCGGCGGCCTCCGCGGCAAGAAGGCCGCACTGATAGGCGTAAGCGACGGCGGGCAGGGCGGCCTGCTGGCCATGAGCCACTTAACCGATGTCTTGATGTATCTGGGCACGACCGTGCTGCCCCAGCGCGTGCGCCTGCCTTTTATTGGCAAAGAGCTGACGACGAGCGGTGAGCTGCTTAATGAGCTGCCCCGGCAGCTGCTGCGCGAGCAGGCCGAGGCGCTGCTGGCGTTTTAGCAGCCCGCCTGATTCCCTACCCCCCTCCCTGCCGCAAGCCTGGCCGGCGAACCCGGCTGCCCGACTTCAGGCTGGCACCAACAGCTTTCGGCAGCAGGCACAGGTGTTGGAAGGCGGCTTTCGCCAGGGGCATATCTTCGTGGGGTTCGCCGCCGCTGCCCATGTCTTCTGCTTCCCGCCCCTACCCCTGCGGCCGAGCCGGTGGCGCGGACGTTCTATCTGCCGGTACTCACCGGACTGAGCGCCGTGATGGCGGGGCTGGTATTTTTGCAACATTACCCTTGTGGCGCGGCTGGCGCGGGGTCGGTCGGCAGAGCCTTCCGCCCGGCCTACTGTCCGGCGCGTGGGGTGCACGGGCTGCTGCTCAGTGGCTTCCTTATCGTCCTGCGCTACGATAATGGCAGCGCCAATTTTCGCCCGTGCGGCGGCTGGCGGCCGTACTTGCAAGCGCGGCTGACACAGGTTTATCCGCTGTTCGCTGGCTTGCTGCGCGAAAACAGCTGGTTTCGCCGCCTGCTCAGCAGCCGCGCTATGCAGGCACTGGGTCGCAGCTCCTACGCCCTTTACCTGCTGCCCGCCGGCCCGCTCTCCTTTTGGGTGTATGAGCGTCTGCCCGATTACCTACCCCTGCGGCTGCTGGCGGTACAGCTTGTCTCCTACCTCGCCTACCGCTTCGTGGAAGAGCCACTCACGCAATGGCTGCGGCCCCGGCCGGGTTAGCCACAGCCCTACTATCTTAGCCTCATGCGCTACGCGAAAATCTGCTGCTTACTAGCCGCGCTGGCACTAGCTGCCACGGGCTGCTTCAGCGCTAAGCCCCCGCGCGGCCGCCCCCGGCAGCTCGACCCCGACCAGGAAATCAGCGCGCCGCGGGTGGCGCCCAAGGATTCGGTTGATTAAATGCTAACGCAGCTACGCCCTCAAGCAGCAAATAGCTTTAACTTTAAAATATGGACCTCAAAACGCTCATCACCATCGACAGTGATATCCTCGGCGGCCAGCCCGTTTTCGCCGGTACCCGCGTGCCAGTCGAATCCCTATTCGACCATCTGGAAGCCGGCGTTTCGCTTAATGACTTCTTGGAAGATTTTCCAACCGTGACAAAGGCCCAAGCAATCGCGTTGCTAGAAACGGCGACTAAGCTTCTCACCGCTAAAAACGTGGAGCAACTGTATGCGGCTGCTGCTTGACGAGAATCTGCCAAAGCGCCTGAAACAAGATTTTCCGGCGCACGAAGTATTTACCGTGCGTGACAAGCAGTGGAACGGAATTAAAAACGGGGAGCTGTTGAAGTTAATGGTAGCTGATGGCTTTCATGCCCTGCTGACCTTCGATAAAAACCTGCAATACCAACAGAACTTCTCCAAATACACCATCACCGTCTTTGTGTTAACTGCCAGGATTAGCACGTATGAAGTTTTGACCGGCTTATCAGCAAAGGTTGAGAAGCATTTGAATAGCGGCAGGATGACCGCCGGCCCCATTATCATTTCACAATAATAGTTTCAGCGCCAAGTCCACGCGCGGCCGGCCTCAGCAGCTCGACCTCGACCAGGAAATCAGCGCGCCGCAGATAGTACTTAGGGATTCGGTTGATAAAAAGCTTACCAGAGCAGGAACATACTCTGGCCATAATAACTAAGCTCTATGGAGACAACATATCTCAAGTTCAATGAGCCTAAGTCTATTGCGTCGCCAATTCAGGAAGGAGTTGTGAAACGAGCATTTTGGAGTATAATTGCCAAGATTGCTTCATCTGTACTGCCTGTTGCTAATCCCGATTTTGAAGATAAAATTGATGATGTCAAAGTCTGGCTTATTGAATTTAATATTGAAGGTTTTCCTACTAGGGAGATAGGCTTAAACGAGTCAGGCTTAGCAATCATGATTATGCCGTGGCGCGACAATTATGGCTATTGGACAGATAACAACCTCGTGCTTGCTGACTTTCGTAATTATTTCGAGACTTCGACTATTTCACACGAGCTATTTCAAACCTGCTGGGACCTATTTGACCAACAACACCAATAAGACCTTTCGCGGAAATTAAATAATGAGAAAGGGCCGCTGCTGAGAGTTTCAGCAGTGGCCCTTTCTCATTATACCAAATTCCAAAACCTACCTAATCCACATTATCATGCAGAAACCGGTTATCTCCCAGTAGCTCGTTATCATCCGATAAATTAAAGCGGGAGATATTCTGGGCGCTGCTGGGCACGACGGTTTCGAGCTTGACGTGGCGGCGCAGGTAGGCCGGGGTTTCGAGCTGCGTGACGGCATCGGGGGGTAGGCCGCTGCTGAGTTCGGTGAGGCGGCGGCGGCGCTCCTCGGCCTGGGCATCGAGGGCGGGGCGCGGGCGCTGGGTCGGCGGCGCGGGCGCGCTGGGCGCCGTGACGAGCACCGGCTCCGGCGAGGGCGTGACGGGCAGGCTGGCCTGCGGCGCCACGGCCGCAACCGGAGCGCCAGGACCATTCAGGTCGAAGGTAACACGGGGCGTTTCGGCGGGCAGGCTGGCGGTGCTGCTGGCGCTGGGGCTGTTGCCGAACGTGGGCAGCACGGGCGCGCTGGGGGCATTGGCCGGCGCGGGGGGGGTAGGCGCGGCATCCTGGCGCTCGCGGTCGAAGATGTTGATTTGCGGGTCGGGGCCGGCGGGCGCAGCGGGGCGGGCGGCGGCCGGTTGCGGCGAGTTGATGGTGTGGGCGTCGCGGGCGAAGCCCGTGGCAATGACCGTCACGCGGATGCTCTGGCCGAGCGTGTCGTCCACGCCGTGGCCGAAAATCATCTCCGCATCCTGGCCGGCTTTCTCCTGAATGTAGGCCGTGATTTCGGTCAGCTCGTCCATTTCTAGCTCGTGGTCCTGGCCCGACATGATGGAGAGCAGGATTTTCTGCGCCCCCTGAATATCGGTATTGTTGAGCAGCGGCGAGTTCAGGGCTTCCTCGGCGGCGCGGCGGGCGCGGTTTTCGCCCTCCGTGATGCTGCTGCCCATGACGGCGGCGCCGGATTCCTTCATCACCGTTTTCACGTCCTCAAAGTCCACGTTCACGTCGCTCGTGACCGTAATAATCTCGGCAATGGATTTGGCCGCCGTGGTCAGCACCGTGTCGGCCTTAGCGAAGGCGGCGCCCATCGCCAGGTTGCCGTAGAGCTGGCGCAGCTTGTCGTTAAGAATCACGAGCACCGTGTCGCAGTGCTCGCTCAGCTCGCGGATGCCCTGCTCGGCTTGCTCGCGCTTGCGCTTGCCCTCGAACACGAAAGGCGCCGTCACGATGCCCACGGTCAGGATGCCCAGCTCCTGCGCCACTTGCGCAATGACGGGGGCCGCGCCGGTGCCGGTGCCGCCGCCCATGCCGGCCGTAATGAACAGCATCTTGGTGCCCTGATTGAGCAGGTTGCGGATTTCTTCCTTGCTCTCGATGGCCGCCTGCCGGCCGCGCTCCGGCTTGGCGCCGGCCCCGAGGCCCTCGGTCAGCTCGGCGCCAATCTGGAGTTTGTGCGGCACCGTGGAGCTTTCCAGCGCCTGCCGGTCGGTGTTGCAGATGATAAACTCCACATCCTTGATGCCCTGCTTGTGCATGTGCTTCACGGCGTTGGAGCCCCCGCCGCCCACGCCAATCACCTTGATGATGGACTTGTTTTGGGCGGGAATGTCGAATTTAAAGTTCATAAGGTTTTTATGTCATGTTGGGCGCAGCGAAACATCTTTTCACGTCGGCGCCGCATTGAATAGTAATTCTAAGAAACGGAGCGAAAAACGCTTGATTTCTCAGCCTGACGAACGGCGCAACGGGGATAGGATGCTTCCTTCATCAGCATGACAGACGGGTTTAATATTGCTTGTCGTCGTAATCGTCAATCAGCAAGCCCTTGGTTTTGCTGATGATATCCTTGAAGAAGCCCGCGGCGCGGCTGGGCTGCTTGGGCGCTTTAGGGGCTTCGGGCTTGGCGGGGGGGGTAGGGGTGCGCGCGGGTTCGGCGGCTGAAGCAGTGCTGGCCGTGGGTGCCGCAGCCGGGGAGGCCGTAGCCGGCGCCTGGTACGAGTACTCATCCTCATAGCTGAGGCGGCCGTTGCGCTCGTCGGCAGCGGTGTAGCCAGAGAGCACGAGGCCCACGCCGGTGGCGTACATCGGCGACTTCACCGACTCGATGCGGGTCTTGCCCAGGTGCTGATTGGGATAGCCGATGCGCGTGTCGAGGCCGGTGATGTACTCGGTGAGCTGCTCCAGATTCTGAAGCTGCGAGCCGCCGCCGGTGAGCACGATGCCAGCGGACAGCTTGTCGGCCAGGCCCATGCGGGCAATTTCGGCGTAGACCAGCTCCATGATTTCCGACATTCGGGCTTCGATGATGAAAGCCAGGTTTTTGAGCGAAACTTCCTTGGGCGGACGATTGGGCAGGCCGGGGATGCTCACGATTTCCAGGTCCGAGGCCTCATCGGCAATGGCTTTGCCGAACTTGACTTTAAGCTGCTCGGCCTGGGTGGGCGTCACGTTGCAGCCCTGCTTGATATCGGAGGTGATGATGTTGCCGCCGAAGGGCAGCACCGCCGCGTGGCGGATGATGCCGTCCTTGAACACGGCCAAATCGGTGGTGCCGCCGCCGATGTCAATCAACGCTACGCCGGCTTCCTTTTCCTCATCCGAGAGGATGGACACGCTGCTGGCCAGCGGCTCCAGAATCAGGTCGGCAATGGTGAGGTTGGCGCGGGTGACGCACTTGTAGATGTCGTTGATGGCGGCGCTTTGGGCCGTGATAATGTGGAAGTTGCCTTCCAAACGGACGCCAGCGCGGCCCACGGGCTCCAGGGTCGTCTCGCCGTAATCAACCTTGTATTCCTGCGGCATGACGTGGATAATCTGCGAGCCGGGCGGCGTCACGAGCCGGTACATGTCGTTGGTGAGCCGGCTCACGTCGCCCTCCGTAATCTCGGTGTCGCCCGACTCGCGGGTGATGCTGCCATTATGGTGCAGGCTCTTGATGTGCTGCCCGGCAATGCCCACGTTCACCACGCCAATGCTGATGCCCGACTGCTCCTCGGCCAAGGCAATGGCGCGCTTGATGGCATCGACGGTTTTGTAAATATTGACCACAATGCCCCGCGACACGCCCTCCGACACGGCCTTGCCCATGCCCAGAATTTCGAGTTTGCCGAATTCGTTTTTGCGGCCCACGAGGGCGCAGATTTTGGTGGTGCCGATGTCGAGGCCGACGACAATTTTGTCTTGTTGCATGGGGCAGTAGGGGGCGAGGCGGGAGAAAGAGCCGGGTAGGAAATGGGCCTAATCAGGCGTCAGCGCGGGGTTAACCCCTGATTAGGTGGTGTTTAAGCGCGAATAGCTATTCGCAAATGATTTGATTTTGGTACTCTACGTTTACGCGGTGGTAAGTATCCCAGCCCAGCACGGACGGAATCTGGCGGTAAAATACCATCAGCTTGGCGAATTTATCGGAAATATCGGCCGGAGGGCCGAATTCTATGCGCTGGTCGCCGATTTGTTGGGTGAAACTGAGCTTGCCGCCGGGCTCCACGAACACCTCGGCCACTTGCGCGCGCCAAAACGGGTGCTCGTCTACGTAGCGCAGGAATTCGAGGTAGCGCCGCCCGGTGCTATCCTGAAAAAAAGCGCCCGGCAAGGCCCCGCCGCCGGCTCGCGCCACGGTCGCCACGCGGGCGGTGTAGAGTGGCGAGAGCGGCAGGGCGCGGCCGTCGGCATCGACGTAGGAATCGAGCCGCGCATCAGCATGAATGAGTCGGGCAATGGGCCGGTTCTGGCGCACGTCGGCGTGCAGGTTGCCGGCCAGGTCGCGGTACACCTGCGCATCTTTCACGAACGGATGCGCTTTCAAACGCGCTTCCAGCTCGCGCAGGCGTGGGCCTTCGGGCCGGGTGCCGACCACGGGTTCCCTACCCCCCTTGGTGAGCAGAGCCGTCACGCCGCGCCCGGAAATGAAGTAGTTGTCGAATTCATCCTGCACGTTGACGACGACCTCATCCACGGGCCGCTGGTGCTGGCGCAGGGCCGCGAACACGCCCAGCGCGCCGAGTACGAGCAGGCACAAGGCGGTGAAGAGGACGTTGCGAAGAGTTTTGTTCATGGTCAATTCGTGTATTTAAAAACCGTCATGCTGAGCGCAACGAAGTGGAGTCGAAGCATCTTGGCTGCGTAAGTAATTTAATCGTGGATTGTCTCTGATTAGTCAGCGGTAGAGATGCTTCGACAAGCTCAGCATGACCGGCTTTTTTTTAAGTCATAAAAGCGTGTTCTGTCGCCAGCGGGCGGTGAGCAAGGCGCGCAGCTCCGGCACCAACGTGTCGATATCGCCGGCGCCGACGGTAGCCAGCACGTCGTAGTCGGCATCGTGAGCGGCGGCTTCGAGCACTTCGGCTTTGGTTTGCAAGGACTTTTGGGGCGCCGTGATTTGGTTTAGAATGATGGCTGACGTGACGCCGGGTAGCGGCTTTTCGCGGGCCGGGTAGATGTCGAGCAGCACCACTTCATCGGCTAGGCTCAGGCTTTCAGCGAAGCCCGGCGCGAAGTCGCGGGTGCGCGTGAAGAGGTGCGGCTGGAAAATGACGCGCAGCTTTTTGCCGGGATACAAGGCGCGCAACGAACGCAGAAAGGCTTCGATTTCGCGCGGATGATGGGCGTAATCGTCCACGTACACCTTATCCGGGCTGGTCACGATGAACTCGAAGCGCCGCTTCACGCCGCGGTAGGCGGCCACGGCAGCGGCAAGCTGCGCATTCTCTACCCCCCCCGCCAGCTGTGAGGCGGCCGCGGCGGCCAGCATATTTTCCACGTTGTGGTAGCCAGGCACGGCCAGCTCTAAATTGGGCACCGCGCCGGCGGAGCCGTGCAAGTCGAAGTGAAAGCGGTGGCCCTGGGTGGTGATGTTGTCGGCGTACAAATCCGGGCCTTGCTCGGCGCTCAAGCCGTAGCGCAGCACGCGCACGCCGGCCGGCGCGGCGGCCGCCACGCTGGCGTCGGCGATGTGATTGAGAAGCAAGGTACCCCCTGGCTGAATCTGGCTTACGAACTGCCGGAACGACTCAATCAGCGCGGCTTGGTCGCCGTAGATGTCGAGGTGGTCGGCGTCGGTGCTCGTGACGATAGCGATGGTGGGGTGCAATGTCAGGAAGCTGCGGTCGTACTCGTCGGCCTCGACCACGATGAGCGGCGTCGGCTGGCCCGGCTGCGGCACGGGGGGTAGGAGCAGATTCGAGCCCAGATTGACCGCGATGCCGCCCAGAAACGCCGCGCACGGCACGCCCGCGTGGTGCAGCAGGTGGGCGACCATGCTGCTGGTCGTGGTTTTGCCGTGGGTGCCGGCCACGGCGATGGTCGGCTGGCCCTGGGTAAGCACGCCCAGCACCTGGCTGCGCTTGCGAATGTCGTAGCCCTGCTGCACCAGCCAGGCCCATTCCTGGTGGTCCGCCGGGATGGCGGGCGTGAGCACAACCAGCGTCTGGGCTTTATGCTGGCGTACTTCTTCGGGCAGGCTGGCCGCACCCTGGTCCTCGAAGTGCACGACGATGCCTTCGGCCTGTAGGGCGTCGGTGAGGGGGGTAGGGGTTTTGTCGTAGCCGCTCACCTGCTGCCCGCTGGCCTGAAACCAGCGCGCCAGGGCCGACATGCCGATGCCGCCGATGCCGAGGAAGTAGATGTAGCGGAAGGGTTTCAAGTTAGATTCGGGTAGTTGATTTGAAGACCGTCATGCTGAGCGTAGCGCAGCGAAGTCGAAGCATCTCGTCAGGGGAAGTAAATCAATCATTGTTCAGTCATTTGGATTAGTGCTGCACGCGAGATGCTTCACTCCGCTGCGCTACGCTCAGCATGACGGTCTTTCTGCTCATTTCTTAATCAATTTCAAAAGCTCATCCACGATGGCGGCGGTGGCTTCGAGCTTGGCCAACTCACGGATTCTTTGGCTGAGCTGCTGCTGGCGCGGCTCATCCGCCAGCAGGCGCAACGCTTCGTCGTAGAGGCGCTGCGGGGCGTGCTCGTCGGTGATGAGCACGGCGGCGCCTTTGCTGACCAGGGCCAGCGCGTTTTTGGTTTGGTGGTCTTCGGCCACGTTGGGCGAGGGCACTAGCACGGCGGGCTTGCCGGTCAGGCACAGCTCCGACACCGATAAGGCACCAGCCCGGCTGATGACGACATCGGCGGCGGCGTAGGCCAAATCCATACGCTGAATGAATTCCAGGGCTTGTAAATTATCGGCGGCAAAGCCGGCCGCTTGCTCCTGGGCCAGCGGGTAGTAGAGTTTGCCGGTTTGCCAGAGCAGCTGCACGCCGGCCTCGCGCAGGCGGGGTAGGGCGGCAGCCGTGGCTTGGTTCAGGGTGCGCGCGCCGAGGCTGCCACCAACGACCAGCAGCGTTTTGCGGGCCGGGTCGAGGCCGAAGAAGCGTTGGGCTTCGGCGCGGTCGGCGCGGGCAATTTCGGTGCGCACGGGGTTGCCGGTGAGCACAAGCTTATCGGCGGGAAAGAACTTCGCCATGCCCTCGTAGGCCACGCAGATTTTATTAACTCGCTTCGCTAATAGTTTATTAACCAAGCCGGCGTAGGAATTTTGCTCCTGAATCAGGCTGGGAATGCGGCGCGAGGTGGCGGCCAGCAGCACCGGCGCCGAGGCGTAGCCGCCTACCCCTACCACCGCGTCGGGCCGGAACTGCTCAATCAACTGGCCGGCCTTGCGCACAGCGCGCAGCACGCGCAACGGAAACAGCAGGTTTTCTGGCGTCAGGCGCCGCTGCAAGCCGCTGATGTCCAGGCCCACAATTTCGTAGCCGGCTTCCGGCACGCGGGTCATCTCCATGCGGCCGTTGGCGCCCACGAACAGGATGTCGGCGTCGGGGTAGCGGCGGCGCAGCTCGTTGGCAATGGCCACGGCCGGGAAGATGTGCCCGCCCGTGCCGCCGCCGGAGATGATGATGCGCAGGGGGGTAGGAATGGGCATTTAGTTGATTTTCAGAACGTCGAACACTAGAACGTCATGCAGAGCGCAACGAAGTGGAGCGAAGCATCTCGCTCGGGGTAGTAATTCAATCGTTGCAGAAGCTGATTACTGCTGCCCGCGAGATGCTTCGCTCCACTTCGTTGCGCTCTGCATGACCGCCTTATTTACGGCATCTGACCCTTAATTATAAGCCGCCCGCTTACTCGGAATACGCGCCGTATCCTCGGGCTCACCGGTCATCGGGCGCACTTCGCGCTCGCCGCGGCTCACGGCCAGGATGATGCCGATGCTGATGCCCGTGAAGATGAGCGAAGTGCCGCCCATGCTCAGCAGCGGCAGCGGCAGGCCTGTGATGGGGCCCAGGCCCACGGCCACGCCCATATTTACCAGCGCCTGCAAGACCAGCGAAAAGCACAGGCCCGCCGAGAGCAGTCCGCCGAACGCGCCGGAGCTGTTCATCACCGTTTTCAGCCCTCGATATAGGAAAGCCAAGTACAGAAATAGGATGACGGCGGCGCCAATCAGGCCGTATTCTTCGATGATGATGGCGAAGATGAAGTCAGAATACGGGTGCGGCAGGATGTTGCGCTCGGTGCTTTTGCCGGGACCCTTGCCGGCGATGCCGCCCGTGGCGATGGCGATGTAGGAGTGTTCGAGCTGAAAGGGCGTCTTCTTGGTCGGGTCGGAGAAGCTGCTCACGCGCGACATCACGGTGCCCAGGCGCTGCCCGGCGGCCAGCCCCGCGCCGCCCAGCACCACGCCGATAATGACCATCACGGCCATCTGCTTGAGCGGCACGCGGCCAATGAACATGAGCAACATGCACGTGGCAAACAAGAGCAGCGCCGTGGACGCATTACTCAGAATAATGAGCCCGCAGATGACGCCGACCCAGAGCATCACCGGCAGCAGGGTTGATTTAAAGTCGTGCAGGTGCTGCTGGCGCCGGCTGAGCATACTCGCCAGGTGCGTAATCAGCGCCAACTTGGCCAAATCCGAGGGCTGGAAGGTTTGGTTGATAATCGGGATGGTGAGCCAGCGCGAGGCCTCGTTGAGCGTGGTGCCGCCCATGAAAAACGTGAACAAGAGCAGCGGCACGCTCAGCAGCAGCGCGTAGAGCGACAGCCGCGAATAGTAGCGGTAGTCGATGCGGTGCGCCAGCCACATGAAGCCCAACCCGAGCAGAATCAGGCTGGTGTGCTTGAAGAGAAAGGCCTCGGTGTTGCCGTTCATCTTCTTGTAGGCCAGCGTGCCGGTGGCCGAATACACCACGGCAATGCTGATGAGCGAAAACAGAATGACAATGGCCCACAAAATCGGGTCGCCTTTGAGGTTGCGTTGCAGCCAGTTTTTAACGTGTTCCATAATAGTCTACTGTTTCAGCTGATTGTATTTATTACTTCAAATGCAAACTCTTTGCATGTGAGATGAAAAGTTGACGTTTCACGCATTTGTGTGACATTTAGAACATCCTCTGTCGCATAGTCAAAATCAAAATAGTAACAGCCGTCTTGGAATAGGTAATTTGCTGCAAAAATGATTTGATTAGTAGTATTTAACTTTTCAAAGAACATAAACTCATTTACTCCTACGAAATATAACTTGATACTTTGCCACGGGTAAGGACCATCCCCTTCTATTTGGTGACACTCAACCTCCATCTCTAAAACACGCTTATAGTTGCTTCTTGAATATCGATAACAGATAGACCAAATCATTGCATCGTGCAGGTCGCCGTATTGTTGCCGAAAATCTTGAAGCGCTTCCATTTCCAAAATTGATATAAAACTAATTTTCATTTTTCATCAACATAGAAACTGCCGCCGCGAACTGCCGGCCGCGGTCTTCGTAGTTTTTAAACAAGTCAAACGACGCGCAGGCGGGCGAGAGCAGCACCGTATCGCCGGGCGCGGCCAGGGCCAGGCCGCGGCGCACGGCTTCGGACACGTCGTGGGTTTCTTCCAGGTGCGGCACGGCGGCGGTGAAGGCCGCCTTGAGCTTTTCATTGTCCACGCCGAGGCAGATGAGGGCCTTGACTTTGCGATGGGCCAGCGGCACGAGCGAAGTGTAATCATTACCCTTGTCGGTGCCGCCGGCAATCCAGACGATGGGCGCCCCTACCCCATCCAGGGCGTACCAGGCGGCTTCCACGTTCGTGGCCTTGCTGTCGTTGAGGAAGCGGACGCCGTTGATTTCGCCCACGAGTTGCAGGCGATGGTCGGCGTTTTGGAAAGTGGCCAGGCCAGCCTGAATTTGGGCAGCATCGAGGCCGGCCAGGCGGGCGCAGAGCACAGCGGCGGCCAGGTTCTGGCGGTTGTGCTGGCCGATGAGCGGGGAGGCGCTGATGTCGAGGTCCTGCTCATCGTGAATATCCGAGAAGCCGGGCGTGAGCGTGGAGTGCAGCGCCTCTGCCCCGGCGTAGTAGGCGGCCAGCGGGGCGTCGGGGCGCTCGTATTGGGCGAAGGGCAGCAGGCGCGCCGTCATAAAGGCGGTTTGCAGGTAGCGGCCGGTCACCTCGTCGTCGGCGTTGTAGATGAAGGCATTTGCCGAATCCAGGTTGCGGGCGATGCGCAGCTTGGCCCGGGCGTACTCCTCCAGGCTATAGTTGTAGCGGTCTAAGTGGTCGGGCGTGATGTTGAGCAGCACCGCGACCCAGGGCCGGAAGTCGGGCATATCGTCGAGCTGGAAGGAGCTGAGTTCGACCACGTAGTAGTCGTGTTCGTCTTTGATAATTTGCTCGGCCAGCGAGTAGCCCACGTTGCCGGCCAGGCCCACGCGCAGGCCCGCTTCCTTCAGCAAATGATAGGTGAGCAGTGTAGTCGTGGTCTTGCCATTGGTGCCGGTGATGCAGATGCACTTGGCGCTGGTGTAGCGGCCGGCAAACTCAATCTCCGAAATGATGGGCGTGTTCTGGGTCCGCAGCGCCTGAATTATCTCAGCTTTTTCGGAGATGCCCGGGCTTTTGATGACCTCATCGGCCGCCAGGATTTTCTCGGGCGAGTGCTGGTTTTCCTCGAACGCAATGCCGGCCTGGGTGAGCTTCTGGCGGTACTCGGGCTTGATGGCGCCGCGGTCCGAGACAAACACGGCGTGGCCCTGCGCCTGCGCGAGCAGCGCGGCCCCTACCCCACTTTCAGCAGCTCCGAGAATGACGAGGTTCATAGCTTGTTCATTGATGATGTAGGGTGCGGGGCTTGCCCCCGCCCGCCGTGTGAGCGATGTTGTGACGGCGGCGCAGGCGGCGGGCGGGGGCGAGCCCCGCACCCTACAGCTTCATTAGCGCGTTTTCAAGGTAACCAAAGTCAAGACGGCCAGCGCGATGCCGACAATCCAGAACCGCGACACAATCTTGGATTCGTGGTAGCCCAGCTTCTGGTAGTGATGGTGCAGCGGCGACATGCGCAGCAGCCGGCGCCCCTCGCCGTACTTGCGACGGGTGTACTTAAACCAGCTGACCTGCACCATCACCGACAGACTCTCAATCAGAAACACGCCGCAGAGCACCGGAATGAGCAATTCCTTGCGCACGATGAGCGCCAGCACCGCGATGATGCCGCCCAGCGCCAGCGAGCCCGTGTCGCCCATAAAAACCTGGGCGGGGTAAGAATTATACCAGAGAAAGCCCACGCAGGCGCCCACGAACGCGGTGCAGAAAATCACCAGCTCGCCCGAATCCGGGATGAACATTACGTCCAGGTAATCGGCCAGAAAGGCGTTGCCCGACACGAAGGCAAACACAGCCAGCGTCGTGCCGATGATGGCCGAAGTGCCCGCCGCCAGCCCGTCGAGGCCGTCGGTGAGGTTGGCGCCGTTGCTGACGGCCGTGACGATGAGGATGACAATCGGGATGTAGAGAAAGGCGTAGAGGCCATTGAAAAACGTGCCCGCCGTGGCGAACAGGTCGCCGTAATTCAGCTCGTTGTTTTTCAGAAACGGCACGGTCGTAATCATCAGCTTCACGTCCTGGTACACCTTGCTCGCATCGACGGCTGAGAGGCTGCCATCGGGCAAAAGGTATTGGCGGACAGTGACTTCATTTGAGAAAAACAAGACCCAGCCCACCGTCACGCCCAGCCCGACCTGCCCCAAAATCTTGAAGCGCCCGCTCAGTCCTTCCTTATTCTTCTGGAAGACCTTGATGTAGTCATCCAGGAAGCCAATCAGCCCCAGCCAAACCGTGCTCAGCAGCATGAGGATGATGTAGATGTTACGCAGCCGGGCCAGCAGCAGCACCGGCACCAGGATGGCGAGCAGGATAATCAGGCCGCCCATCGTGGGCGTGCCTTTCTTCTCCATCTGCCCCTGCAAGCCCAGGTCGCGGATGCTCTCGCCGACCTGCTTGCGCTGCAAAATGCGGATGAGCTTGGCGCCGAAAGTCTGGGCAATGAGCAGCGAGAAAACCACGGCCAGCGCGGCCCGGAACGAGATGAATTGGAACACGCCCGTACCCGGCAGGTGAAAGTGTTCATGCAGGTAGCGGAAGAGGTAGTAGAGCATTCGGGGTATTGTCAGGTGCTGGACGAGAACACGGAAAGAACGTCATGCTTATCTGGTGTCCGCCTAAGCGAAGCATCTTGCCAAGGGTAGTAATTCCATCGTTGTTTACTCCTGATTAGTCAGCGGTAGAGATGCTTCGCTTAGGCGGACGCCAGATAAGCATGACGTTCTTTTTGCCTCTATTTTCTATTTACTCAATTTCAAAAAAACTTCTTTCAGCACCGCCTTATCATCGAACGGCGCCTTCACGCCGCGCACTTCCTGGTAGGTTTCGTGGCCTTTGCCCGCGACCAGCACGATGTCGCCCGGCGCCGCCGCCGCGACGGCCGCCTCAATGGCGGCGCGGCGGTCTTCGAGCACCCGCACCCGGCCGGCGTCGGCGACGGGCACACCAGCTTGCATTTGGCGCAGAATGTCGGCCGGTTCTTCGAAGCGGGGATTATCGGAGGTGAGAATCACTTCGTCGGAAAGCTGGCAGGCTAGGCGGGCCATTTCGGGACGCTTGGCCGCGTCGCGGTTGCCGCCGCAGCCCACGACGGTGATGAGGCGCTGCTCGGGCCGCCGAATCTGGCGGATGGTCTGGAGCACGTTTTCCAGCGCGTCGGGCGTGTGGGCGTAGTCCACGATGCCGGTGATAAATTCCCTACTCCCCCCGCCCGACACGACCGGCTCGAAGCGGCCGGGGGCAGTTTGCAGCCCTGACAGGATGGTCAGCACTTCCAGCGGCTCTTCGCCCAGCAGCACGGCCGCGCCATACACGGCCAGCAGGTTGTAGGCATTGAAGACGCCGATGAGCCGGAACTGCACCTCGCGCCCCTCGATTTCCAAGAGCAAACCTTGCACATCGTTCTCAATCAGCCGGGCCCGGAACGTGGCCGAGGAGCGCAGCGAGTAGGTTTCGCGGCGGGCGGCGGTGTTTTGCAGCATCACCGCGCCGCGCTTGTCGTCGGCGTTGGTGAGGGCAAAGGCGGTTTTGGGCAAGGCATCGAAAAAGCCTTTTTTGGCTTTCAGATACGCATCGAACGTGCCGTGGTAGTCGAGGTGGTCGTGGGTCAGATTCGTGAAAACG
Source organism: uncultured Hymenobacter sp. (assembly GCF_964243305.1). GTDB lineage: Bacteria > Bacteroidota > Bacteroidia > Cytophagales > Hymenobacteraceae > Hymenobacter. Next base: position 32,843 of record NZ_CAXTEF010000022.1, on the reverse strand, counting down.
CCGCCCGCGAAGCGTAAACCCGTGATGCGGTGCTGGGCCACGGCGTGGGAGCTGACTTCCATGCAGGCGTGGGTGCAACCAGCCTTCACCATGTCAGCCAATAGCGCATTGAGGCGGATGGCATCGGGCGTGGTGTGGGTGCTGGGGATGACCTGCTCGTCAATCTGATTCTGCACCGTGCTGAGCAGGCCGCAGTGGTAGCCCAGCTCGCGCAAGAGCCGGTGCAGCAGCGTGGCGCAGGTCGTTTTGCCGTTGGTGCCCGTCACGCCCAGCAAGGTCAGCTGCCGGCTCGGATGGCCATAAAACGCCGCCGCCACGTGGCCGAGCGCGGCGGCGCTGTCGGCTACCTGCACGTAAGTTACGGCCGGATTTAGCGCCGGCGGCAGCGTCTCGCACACCACGACTTCGGCACCCTGACCCACAGCTTTCTCAATAAAGTCGTGCCCATCCACGCTGGCGCCACGCAGGGCAAAAAACGCCGCGCCCGGCCCCGCCGCCCGCGAGTCGAGCGTGAGGCTGGTCACGGGCACGTCGGGCCGGCCGGGCTGCTGAAGCACGGCCACGTCCGTCAGGAGCGCGAAGAGGGGTAGGGATTCGGGGGCGGGCAAAGTCGGGCGGGGAGCTGGGGAACGGCAGGTTGGTTACTCGGGCGAAACGCTTTTTTCCCTACCCCTTCGTCGCGTAGGGAGGGGGTAGGAAAATGGGATTCTCTCAGGCGCGGCGGGTTGGCGCTTTGGAATCAGGGGCTTTTTTGTCGGCTGGTTTTTTGGGTGACGTGGCTGGCTTATCAGCGGGCTTGGACTGCCCGGCTTTCTTACTTTTCGTGGTCGCAGCCGCCACTTTTGCCACGGCTTTAGCCGTTGTTTTGGGCTTGCTAGCTGGTTCCGGCTTGGCCTTGACCGGGGGCGAAGTTCGGGCGGGTTTGGCTTTAGTGCCCGTTTTGGCCGTTGCTGCCGCGATTTTCTTACCCATCGGCTCTGGGTCCGGCACGGTCAAAAGCGCATTCTCCGCCACTTCAATGTGCTGCGGCGCGGCCAGGGCCACGGGCGCAGCTGCCACGGTTGCGGTGGGCTGCAAGGCCAAGGCCACTACCCCGCCGCGCTGCACCGCCTCGCCGGCCGGCACCGACTGCTCGCGCACGCGGCCGGTGCCGGCGCTGCGCACTTTCAAGCCGCGATTCTCGAGCAAAAACAGCGCGTCGCGCAACGTCAGGCCGCGCACATCGGGCATCCGGCCGGGGCGGGCGGCGGTGGCGTTGGGCACCAGGGCCACGGTGCGGGCGCGGAAGGCGGTGTCGGTTTCGGTATTAAAGGCGGCGCGCACCCACTCTTCCCCGCCCGTGGCTTTGGTCTGGCCGGCGAGGCCCATTTTCTGACACACAAGCGCAATTTCGTCCTGCAAGCCGGCGCGCACCAGCGGCACGGGCGTTTTGCGCGGCGGCACCCGGGCCAGCAGCGGGCGCTGGCTGGCCTGGTCGCGAGCCATGCACTTGTCGGCCACTTCGCGGAACACCGGCGCCGACACTTCCGCGCCCGACCAGTTGCCCTTGCTCGGCGAGTCAATCACCACAATGCAGCTGTATTTGGGCCGGTCGGCCGGGAAATAGCCGCAGAAGCTGGTCGAATACGTCTTGGTATATCGCCCATTCTTAAACTTCCAGGCCGTCCCGGTCTTACCGGCGATGCCGTAGTCTTTGGGCCGAATGCTGCGGGCGGTGCCGACCAGCACCACGCCTTCCATCATCGACTTCACCTTGCTCAGCGTCGCGTCGGAGCAGATTTTGGGGTTCAATACTTTCGGCTCGTGGCGCATCAGCACCTGGTCGGCCTGCTTGATTTCTTTCACGATGAGCGGCTGCACCTTCACGCCGCCGTTGGCCACGGCATTGTAGAAAGCCAGCGTTTGCAGCGGCGCCAGCTTCATCTCGTAGCCAATGCTCATGGTCGTGAGCGAAGTGCGGCTCCAACTCTTATCGGTCGGGTCTTTCACGTAGGGCCGGGCTTCGCCCGCCATCTGAAAGCCCAGCGGCTTGTCTAAGCCAAATTTTTTGAGATAGTCGGTATACTCGCTGGGGTTGCCGCTGAAATACTTGTCCACGAGCTTGGCCACGCCAATGTTGCTCGACTTCTCAAATACCTGCTGCAACGTAATGCGCCCATTGCCGTGCGTGTCTGATTTGACGGCCCCGCCTATCAACATACGTCCGTTGCCGGTGTCCACAATGTCATCAAGCGTCAAATCGGGCCGCGCCTCAAACAAGGCCATCATCGAGGCCAGCTTAAACGTCGAGCCCGGCTCGGTGCGGCCCTGGTCGGCAAACGCGTAGTTATAGTCTTCCTTATACACACCCTCGCCGGATTTGCCCAGGTTGGCCACGGCCTTGATTTCGCCGGTCGCCACTTCCATCAGAATCACGCAGCCGTATTGCGCATTGTTGCTCACCAGCGACTTATAAAGCGCGTCCTCGGCCACATCCTGCAAGTTGATGTCGAGCGTGGTTTTAATATCATAGCCGGCCTGCGGCTTGGTTTCGGTGCCGTCGAAGATGGGCTTCACGCCGCCCGGTACCCGCTCAAACAGCGCCTCGCCGTCCTTGCCGCGTAGGTCCTTGTTGAAGGTCACCTCCAACCCGGCGCCGTTCTGGTCCTCGTTCACGAAGCCAATGGTGCGCTGCGCCAGCCCGCCGAAGGGCTTGAAGCGCTTGTCCACTTTCTCGAAAATGGCCCCGCCGCGCCCGCGCCTGGCCCGGAAGATGGGCCAGTTCGCCAGCTGCTTTTTCTCCTGAAAATTAATTTGCCGCGAGTTCAGCCGCAGGTAGCGCACCTGCGGGTCGCGCGAGTTGTGCGCATTCACGAGCCGGCGCCGGTAGTCCTGCACGCTGCGGTCGTTGAAGAAGTGCGACAGGTGCCAGGCCAGTGAATCCACGCCCGCCTTGAACAATTCATCGTCTACCACGCCAGGGTCCCAGGCCACGCGGTAGAAGGGCAGCGAAGTGGCCATAATACTCTCGTTATCCGAGTAGATATTGCCCCGCGTGGCCGACACCGGCTGGTAGCTGATGCGCCGCTCCTGCTCCAAGGCGCGCCACTTGGCGCCTTCCTGAAACTGAATCTTGCTGGCCTTCCAGAAGATGGCCGCCGAAAATAAGGCCACGCCCAGAAACGCCAGCCGCACCCGCGTAACGATGGATTTTTTGACGCTGCCTTTCATATAATCTGGGTCTAGGGGCTTAAGAGCTAGGAGAGGGGGTAGGAACTACAGATGCGGCAGCTGAGCGGCTTATTCACAATGATTTACCACTAGAGCTTCCTTATACTGTTTTGTACTAAATTTTACTGTTGAGCTTATTTTAGTGACTTCCGGCTGACTTAATTTTCGTTTTCGCCGCCGAAGCCGTCTTTTCAGCAGCGGCTTTGTTGCTCTTGTCATTCTTAGCACCTGGCTTGCCCTTAGCCGATGCTTTATTGCCGGTTTTGTCTTTGGCTATTTTCGCCCTGGGCCCGGCGGCCGCCGAAGAGGTTTTGGCCGCTTTCACCTTAGCCCGGCCCGCCGCCTTGCGGACCGAAGCCGACGCCCTACCAGCATTTTCATCCCCTGCGCCGCTGGCCACGGCCAGCGAATCCAGGCCGGGCGGCGGCGGCCCGGCTTCGGGCGTGTCGTCCAGCGGCAGGTTCAGCAGCTGCCGGCGCTGCCGGCCGGCCAGCGAATCGGCCCGGTGCACGGCGGCCGAGTCGCGGGCGGCACGGGCGGCCAGCGTGTCGGCCGTGAGCACCGGCATCAGTTCCAGCTCGGCCTCATCGAGGCGGCCGGCGGGCACGGCGATGCGAAAGGGCGGCGAGGAGCTTTCCACGAGACCGATGGCAGCCACTTTGCGGGCGACTTCACTCTGCTTGCTAGCTTCCATGTAGTCCGATTTCAGGGTCGTGTAGTCGGCGCGCAGGTCCTCGGTTTCCTGCTTGAGCTTCTGGATGTTGCGGCTCATGCGGTTGCCGTAGTGCGTGTTGCCGATGTAGAGCAGCGTGAGCAGCATCACGAACAGCAGATGGGGTAAGAAGCGCACTGGCAGGCCCTGGCTGAACAGGCCGTCCACGCTCGTCACCCGGTCAAGCAGCGAGAAGATGCTCCACGTCGAGCGCGGCCGGGCCGGGCGTGGCGCGGCGCGTGGGGTTTCGGGCGCTTCCGGCGCCTCCGCGGCAACCGCAACTTCCGGCTCTACTTCTGCCAAAGGCTCGGCCACGGCGACCGGCCTCGGCGCGGGCGGGGGGGTAGGCGCCGGTACGGGCGCTACCGGCCGGGCCACATTAGCGCGGCGCGGCATCTCAGGGGCAGGCTTGAAGACGTTAGCGGCCATTTCTTTAATGGGAAATTAAGAATGAGGAATGAAGGATTAGCGGGCCTACGCGCTAACTTGGGGAGACCTAAACTGCTTATTCTTAATGTTTTTCATGCTTTCTTACTTAGCTTAACTACCAATTTTTCATTCTTAATTCCTCATTCCGCTCTCACTCCGACCCGCAGCTTGGCGCTGCGGGCGCGGCTGTTCACGGCCACTTCTTCCGCCGAGGCTTCTTCCGGCTTGCGGGTCAGCGGCTCGAAGGGCTTGCTTTCGCGACCGAAAAGGTCCTTGTCGGCGTCACCGAAAAACTTGCCCTTGGCCAGAAAATTCTTTACCAAGCGGTCTTCCAGTGAGTGATAGCTGAGCACGACAAGGCGGCCGCCGGGCCGCAGCACGTCGGCGGTTTGGGCTAGCATTTCCTGCAAGGCCATCAGTTCCTGATTCACCTCAATGCGCAGAGCCTGAAAGACTTGCGCCAGGTATTTATTCTCTTTACCGCGCGGTGTGCAGGGCCGGATGGCGTCTTTCAGCTCCTGAATCGTGCGCAGCGAGCGGGCGCGGCGGGCGGCGGCCACGGTCTGGGCCAGGGTGCGGGCGTTGGTCACTTCGCCGTACATACCGAAGAGGCGGTGCAGGTCGGCTTCCTTGTACTCGTTCAGAATCGTGGCGGCGGTCAGGTCGCCGTCAGGGTCCATGCGCATGTCCAGCGGCCCGTCGAAGCGGGTCGAGAAGCCGCGTTCGGCAGTGTCGAACTGATGCGACGATACGCCCAAATCGGCCAGCAGCGCATCGACGGGCAAGGCTTCGCGCCGGGTCAGCTCGGTGTGCAGGTCGCGGAAATTAGCGCGGACGAAGGTGAAGTTCGGGCCAACCAGCTTCGCGGCTTCCTGCTCGGCAGCGGCGTCCTGGTCGAAGCTGTAGAGGTGCCCGCGGCTGTCGGTGAGCTTTTCCAGAATGCGGGCCGAGTGGCCGCCGCCGCCAAAGGTTACGTCCACGTAGCGGCCGTTGGGCTGCAACTGCATGGCCTCCAGGCACTCGCGCAGCATCACCGGGCGGTGATAGGCCGCATCGTTGGCGTAGGCATCAGGGGCTTCGGCGCCGCCGGGGGGGGTAGGAAAGTCGAAGTTCTCGCTCATGCCGGGGCGCCGGCGGCCGGCATTTCGGTGCTCAAGAACTTCTGCGCCAGCTTCGAGAAGCTGGCCTGGTCCTTAATCAGGAACTCGTCGTAGCGGGCTGGGTCCCAGACTTCGCAGCGGTTGCCCAGGCCCACGATGATGGCTTCCTTCTCGATGCCGGCGTAGCGCAGCATGGTGCGCGGCAGCATAAACCGGCTGATAGAATCCAGTTCAACCTCGGTCATGCCCCGGAAAAAGTTGCGCTGAAACTGCCGGTACTCCTCATTGAACTCGTCCAGCGCCATCACCTTCTCGTGGATGACGCGCCAGGCGGCCCGCGGGTACAAAACCAGGCAAGGCTCGAAGCCGCGCACCAGCACTAGCTGATTGCCCGACGTTTCGGGCAGGTTGCTCTTCACCTTCGCCGGCAACACCAGCCGCCCCTTGGGGTCAAGCTTGCATTCGTATTCGCCGGAGAGAAGCAGGGACATGGCAGGCTGCCGGGCGGCGCGAAGTAGGTGAGCCTGGCAAAAGTACGGATTGCCCCTGAAAAGGCAACCACGATTTACCATTTTCTACCACATACCAAAAACTAGCTCAACAAGCTAGAAAACGCATTTTGCTGGCAAGCTGGGCCGTGCGCCGGCGTCTGCTAGGCTGATTTTGTCAGAATGTCAGCTTAATTTCAGACGTGCTGTGATGGCTCCGTGAGAAGGTCAGGACGGGTCCTCCCGAAGCATCCGGCCAGCGGCAGACTCGGTTCTCAACTCATACGCCAGCCGTGAATTTTGTACCTGCCGCGCCTGTTTCTTCTATAACCCACCGCTACTGCGGCAGCTACCTTTGTGGCTCCCGCAACTGCTCCAACTCCGATGCGTCCCTACCCCCTGCTCCATCGTTTTACCAGCCTGAGCCTGGCCCTGCTGGTGCTGGCGGCCAGCATTGGCTTGCCGGTGCAGCGGCGCACGTGCCGGCTCAGCGGGCGCAGTACGGCGCGCATTGCGTGGGGCGTAGCGGGGCCTTCCAAGGCCAATAGCGGCTCGGCTACGCTGGCCGGCCACTGCTACGCCTACAGCCTAGAGCTGCATCAGCTCAGCACGCTGGCGCCGGAAGCGGGCGCCACGAAGCTGCTACCCGCCGCGCCTGGCCCGCTGGCGCTGCTGCCTTCGGCGGATGAGTTTGGCTTGCGGGCGTCATCGCCGGGGGCCTTGACGTCGCGCGCGGCGCCCCTGGCTTTCCCTACCCCCCCTCCCCTGCCCGGAGGCCGCGCGCTGCTCGCGCGCATCGGCGTACTGGTCGTCTAGCTTTTTCTGCTGAATCTCCGCGTCGCTGGGCTTCGCTCAGCAAGGGGCGCGGGCATAATTTATGTTTTCAGAAAACGCTATTCTACTGATTTTATGAAACTTTTGCGCGGCCCGTGGCCGCTGCTGTTTGCGCTGGCGGCCCCGCTGCTGGCGCTCCCCACCCTGGCGCAGTCGGCCGCGCCGGCCGCAGTGCGCGGCGAAGTAACCGAAGCCGCCACCCCGATGGCGGTGCCCGGCGCCGTGGTGCGCTGGCTGGCGCCGGCTGATAGCCCAGCCGGCTCCCTACCCTCTACTATTACAGCTGCCAGCGGCAGCTTCACGCTAGCGCGGCCAGCGCTGGCCGCCGACCGGCTCGTTATCAGCGCCCTGGGCTACCGGGCCGATACGGTGCTGGTGCCGGCCGGCGGCGCGCCCTACCTGCGCGTTCGGCTGCAAGCTAGGCAGGCGCTGGGCGAAGTCACCGTGACGGCCCGCGGCCCGGCCTACTCGGCCCTGACGCCGGCCAACGCCCAGATGATTAGCAGCCGCGATTTGACCAAATCGGCCTGCTGCAACTTGGCCGAAAGCTTCGAGACCAACGCGGCCGTGGAGGTTTCAACGACTGACGCCGTGTCGGGCGCCCGGCAGATTCAGCTGCTGGGGCTCGATGGCGCTTATTCGCTGCTCACTATCGATAATCAGCCGGCCTTGCGCGGGCTGGCGGCGCCCTACCGCCTGGGCTACCTGGCGGGGCCGTGGATTGATAATATCGAGATAATCAAGGGTACGGGCTCGGTCGTGAACGGCTACGAAGCCATTTCGGGCCAGGTGAACGTGCGCCTCAAAGAGCCGGATTTGGCCGAGCGGCTGCTCGTCAATGTGTATGGCAACGATTTAGGCAAAACCGACTTTAACCTGAACGCCGCCACCCAGCTTAGCCCCAAGTGGAGCACGCTGCTGCTGCTCCACTCCGACCACCTGGGCCGGCGCGCGGACCGCAACGCCGACGGCTTCCTGGATTTGCCGCTCGCCACGCAGCTCAATGCCTATAATAAGTGGAAGTACAAGTCCGGTACCGGCCTGGTGAGTGAGTTTGGCTTCGGGGCGCTGCGCGAAACCCGGCAGGGCGGGCAGGTAGCGTTCCGGGAAGGTCAGGCCGGCGGGCAAAGCGGGCCATTTTACGGCACCACGGGCCTGACCAACCGCCTCACGGGCTTCAGCAAAACGTCCTACACCTGGCCCACCAAGCCATTCCAGAGCCTGGGCCTGCTGGTGAATGCCACGAACCATGACTTCACCTCCGCCTACGGCCGGCGCACCTACAACGGCACCGAGCGCACCGGGCAGGCCACGCTGTTGTTTCAGAGCGTCATCGGCTCCACGGCCCACACCTACCGGCTGGGGACCAGCTTTCTGGCCGATGATTTCCGGGAATTTTACGCGACGGGCGTGCTTTACTCGACTGAGAGCGCCGCCGAGCGCTACGCCCGCGAGCACCGCAACCGCCGCGAGCTGGTGCCGGGCGTGTTCGGCGAATACACGTACCAGAATTCGCGCAACCTGACCGTGGTGGCCGGCCTGCGCGCCGACTACCATAACCTATTCGGCCTGCAAGTCACGCCGCGCCTGAACGTCAAGCTCGACGCGGCCAAGAACACGGTGTTGCGCGCCGCCGCTGGCCGCGGCTTCCGGGTGCCCAACCCCATTGCCGACAACGTAGCCATGCTGGTGAGCAGCCGCGAATTGGATATCCGTCCGGGTTTGCGGCCTGAAAAAGCCTGGAATGTGGGCGGCTCCGTGACGCAGTACTTTACGTTGCTGGGCCGTCCGGCCACGTTCATCACCGACTACTACCACACCGAGTTTGATAATCAGCTCGTGGCTGATATGTACAGCGCGCCGGGCGTGCTTTACCTGGATAATCTGGCGCCGGGTGGCCGCTCTTTTGCCCGCAGCCTGCAAGCTGAGCTGCAAGTTGAGCTGCTGAAGGGCTTACAGGTGAAGGGCGCCTACAAGCTCCAGGACGTGCGAACCGACTATGCCGGGCAGCGCCTGCCCAAGCCGCTCACGCCCCGCAACCGCGCCTTCCTCAACCTGGCCTACGCCACGCGCTTCGATAAATGGCGGGCCGACGCCACAGTGCAGTGGTTTGGGCAGCGCCCGCTGGCTCACATCACCGCCGAAGACCATCAGCAGCACGGCGGCGCCTACCGGCCCTTGTCCTACGCCCCGCGCTACGCCCTGCTCAACACGCAAGTAACCCGCGGCTTCAAGCGATTGGACGTGTATGCGGGCGTCGAAAACCTGACCAATTTCCGCCAGCGCAACCCCATTGAAGGGGCCACCGCGCCGTTTGGGCCGGCCTTTGACGCGGCGATGGTATGGGGTCCGGTATATGGGCGCCTGACCTACGCCGGGCTGCGCTACCGGCTGGAGTAGTGCCGCTGCTCCCCTTGCCTACCCCCCCTTGCCCGACGAAGCCGACGGCCCAGCGCTGCTGCTTATCGGCGCGCATTTTGCGATGAGGCCGCGACTTTTCGCTGGTCGCTCTTGTTGACTTTTTATCTGCTGGTTTTCTTGAAACTCTACTTCCTATGAAATTACATCCCTCCATTCTCGCTGCTTTCCTCGCCCTTACCGGCCTGACGGCGCAGGCTCAAACCGCGCCCGCTGCCAAAGCCAAGGGCCCGGCCGCTGAGACAGCTCAGCTCAAGACCTCGGCCGTGTGCGACATGTGCAAGGCCCGCCTCGAAAAGGGCCTGGCCTACGAAAAAGGCGTGCAAAGCGCCACGCTCGACGTGCCCAGCCAAGTGCTGACCGTGACCTTCCGCCCCGACAAAACCAGCTTGGCGGCACTGCGCACCGCCGTGCAGAAAACCGGCTACGACGCCGACGCCCAGCCCGCCGAGCCCCGTGCCTACACCCGCCTGCCGGAGTGCTGCAAGAAAACCAACGCGGTGCACGCCGACGGCAAGTAAGCCCGCTCTTACCCGCCCGCAACGACCAACGGCCCGCTGACGAATGCTCGTCGGCGGGCCGTTGGCTTGAGAAGTGGGGGGGGGGGGGTAGGGATTAGGCTGTGCGCTGCCCGGACGGGTCGTGGGGCTGCGCTTCCGCCCCTACCCCTGCTTCGTGCGCCACAGGCGCCACCAGGGCAGATAGGGCTGGTCGTGGTGCTCGTAGTGGTAGCCGAAGAAGTAGCAGCTCAGGAATGCCCAGGCGTGGTGCCGCAGCTGGCTGTGCGAGCGGTGCTGGTTGGTGGGCTCGTGCTCGCCGCGGTGGGGCAGGTAGGTGCCGAAGAAGAACAGCTGTAACGTGGCTCCTATCACGGGCAGCATCCAGAAGGCGATGACGTTGGTCTGCGGGAAGTACAGCTTGAGCACGTTATACGTCAGAGCCATCAGGGCTATCTGCCACCAGGTGACGTAGTTCCAGGCAAAACGGGCCAGCCAGGGCAGGAAGCCAGAGTAGTTTTCGGGGTGAAAATCCGGGTCGTCCGGGGTACCGACGTGGCGGTGGTGGGCATGGTGCTTGGGCAGCTGGTTGGCAAACCAGTTATAAGCAAAGAGCAGCGCCGCCACCGTGCCGATGGCATTATTGAGGCGCTTATTGGGGCTGACCACGCCGTGCATGGCGTCGTGGGCCGTGATGTAGAGGCCGGTGTAGAGGTGCGCTTGCACCAGGGCCAGCAGGTAGGGCGCGGGCGACTGCCAATTGGGCTGGTAGAAGGCCAGCAGGAAGGTGAGCAGCGCCAGCCAGGCCCCAAAAATCAGCCCCGCGCTCAGCACTCCCTTGTGGCCCAGCGGGGCCGGCGCGACGCGGCGGGCGGGGGGGGGTAGGGAAACGATGGGAGCGGACATATGAGTCAGTAGAGTTACAGCGTGACCAAGGCCTCGCGTACCTGCTCCATGAGCCACATCGGGGTGCTCGTGGCACCGCAGATGCCAACGCTTTGGCCGGGCTTAAACCAGCCGGCATCGAGCTGCTCGACGTTGGAGATGAAGTGGGTTTGCGGGTTGGTATCCTGGCAAACCTGGTAAAGCACCTTGCCGTTGGAGCTTTTCGTGCCCGAAACGAACACAATCTGGTCGAACTGCGCGGCAAAGCGCCGCAAGTCCTTGTCACGGTTGCTCACCTGCCGGCAAATCGTGTCGTTGGCGTTCACCTGGAAGCCGCGCTGCTCCAGCTCGCCTTTGATGCGGTAGAAAGAGTCGGTGCTTTTAGTGGTCTGGCTGTAGAGGGTGATGTTGGCCGGCAACTCGTGGCTGAGCAGCTCGCTCAGGTTCTCGAATACGACGGCCCGGCCGCTGGTCTGGCCCAGCAACCCCAGCACTTCGGCGTGGCCGTGCTTGCCGTAGATGAAAATCCGCTCCTGCTTGTCGTAGCTGGTCTTGATGCGGTTTTGCAGCTTGAGCACGACCGGACACGAGGCATCAATTAAGGTCAGGTTGTTGCGCATCGCCATTTCGTAGGTGCTCGGCGGCTCGCCGTGGGCCCGAATGAGCACGGCCTCGTCGCGCAACTCACGCAGCTCATCGTAGCCAATGATGCGCAGGCCGCGGGCTTCGAGGCGCTGCACTTCTTCGTCGTTGTGCACAATATCGCCCAGACAATGAAGGTAGCCCTGCTCGTCGAGCAGGTCCTCGGCCATCTGAATGGCGTAGATTACGCCAAAGCAGAATCCGGAATTCGGATCAATGCGGACGCTCAGGTGCAAATGGGACATACGGGAGTTATAACCGGTCCGCTTGGCCGAAGGTTGCGGTGCCGGCCTGACTTTCCGCTGGCCAGGACTCGCCTTGTCTTAAGACAGCCCGAATTCCCTACCCCCTTACTAGCAGTCAGTTAAGCTTTAGCCTTGCTTAACTGCCGGGCTTCCTGCTCGCTCACGTGGCCGCGGACCACCAGAAAGTTGCGCACCGTGCGAAACGCCTCGGCATCAAGATCGGAGTTGGGATAAGCCAGCGCCGACCGCAACAGCAGGGTGCGGTCCTCGTCCAGGTGCTTGCTCAGCCCCAGAAAAGCGGGCAGATTACTTTCGACCGAAAAGCGCAGAAACCGGATTTCGGCGTTCTCCGAATCCAGAGCTACGGCCTGCTCGAAGGTGTGGGCCGCCTGCTTCACGTACTCCAGCTTGTGGAGCATGGCCGCATCGCGGGCGCGGATGGCCTGGGCGGCGCCTTTGTAGGCCAGCACCAGCGCATCCTTGTCCTGGTAGTCGGCCAGCAGCTGGTAGAATTTCTCGCCGGCAGCCTTGTCGGTGGCGGCGGCTTCGTAGTGGCGGCGCAGGGTAGCGGGTTCGAGAGGCGACATAGGGGTAGGAAAATGAGCAGAGTGCCGCGCCGGCAAGCGCAGGGCGGGGCCAGCCTGGCTGGCCGCCGGCAGGGCCAATCCCAGCCAGAGAAGCAGCAGGCGCCGCTGAAAAAAGGAAGTAATCATCGCACAAGGCAGCAAAGGGTGAACACCCAGCCCAACACACGCCGGGTTATGGCCGGTTCAACGCCACTTTCCGGCCAAATGATGCGTCCTCAGATGGCGCGCAGCCGGTAGCGGAAGTACGAGCCCAGCAGCAGCAGCAGCTTGGTATTGTCCGGCACGCGCACCCGCTGCCCCAGAATGGCTTGCGCCGGCAGCTGCCGGATTTTGTAGAAAAGCTTTAAGTAATAAACGTAGGCCAGATAAACGCCCAGCCGCGCCGGCCGCGGCAGCTGCTGAATGCCCAGGTAGGCAGCCTCAAAATCAGCCCGAATGTCAGCCTCAATCCCGCGCTTGGCTTCATCGTCAAACAACTCGTAGCGCAGGCCGGGAAAATAAACCCTACCCCTATCCTCATAATCAGAGCGCAGGTCGCGCAGAAAATTCACTTTCTGAAACGCCGCGCCCAGGCGCCGGGCCGGCGCGCGCAGCCACTCAAACAAGGCCTCGTCGTGCTGGCAGAAGATGCGCAGGCACATGAGCCCCACCACCTCGGCCGAGCCATAGATGTACTGCTCATACAAGTCGGCGTGGTAGCTCTGGTCTTCCAAATCCATTTCCATGCTGCGCAAAAAGGCGGCGATAAACTCGCGGTCGATGCCATACTCGCGCACCACGGCCTGGAAGGAGTGCAGCACCGGGTTGAGGCTGAAACCAGCGTCGAGCGCCGCGTAGGTCTGCCGCTGAAAGTCGGCCAGCAGGGTTGCTTTGTCGAGGTCGTGAAACGTATCGACTATCTCATCGGCCCAGCGCACGAAGCCATATACGGCGTACACGGGCAGGTGCAGCGCGGGGTCGAGCGTGCGGATGCCGAGCGTAAACGAGGTGCTGTAGCGGCTGGTAATGAGCTTGCTGCACGCCAAGCTGGTGTCGAGAAAGAGCTTTACGTGGTCCACAGGCGACGGATGTTTGTTAGATTCAGAACGTCCTGCTTCGACTTCGCTGCGCTCAGCCATGACGTTCTGAATTTAACATGACAGATTAATTTTCTTTCAACACTTCCTTCGCCACCACCTGCCCGGAAATAAGCGAGGGCGGCACGCCTGGCCCCGGCACGGTAAGCTGGCCGGTAAAGTACAAGTTTTTCACCTTTTTACTCTTCAAGCCCGGCTTCAGGTTGGCCGTTTGGCGCAGCGTGTTGGCCAGACCGTAGGCGTTGCCTTTGAAGGAGTTATAATCGGCCAGGAAATCCTGGTGGGCGTAGCTGCGCTTGAACACCACCGCGTCGCGCACGCTGTGGCCGCAGTGCTGTTCGAGGCGGTCCATCATCAGGTTGTAGTATTTCTCGCGGGTCGTCTCGTCGTCGGCCAGGCCGGGGGCGACGGGCATGAGCAGGAACAGGTTTTCCTGGCCCTCGGGCGCTACGCTCGGGTCGGTTTTGCTCGGCACTGAGGCGTAGAACAAGGGCCGGCTCGGCCACTGCGGCGACTCGTAAATCTCGTGGGCGTGGCGGGCAAAGTCCTCGTCGAAGAACAGGTTGTGGTGCAGCAGGTTGGCCAGCTTTTTCCCTACCCCCAGGTAGAACAGCAACGAGGAGGGCGCCATCGTGCGCTGGTCCCAGTACGCGGCGGAGTAGCGGCGGTGCTCGGGCTTGAGCAGGCGCTGCTCGACGTGGTGGTAGTCGGCGCCGGCCACTACCACATCGGCCGGCACCAGGCCGGTGGCGGTGCGCACGGCGGTGGCGCGGCCGTTTTCGACCACAATTTCCTGTACTTCCTGGTCGTATCTGATTTCCACGCCCAGCTCCTCGGCCACGCTGACCATGCCTTCCACGATGCGGTGCATCCCGCCCAGCGGGTACCAGGTGCCCAGGGCCAGGTCGGCGTAGTTCATGAGCGAGTAGAGGGCGGGCGTGTTTTCGGGCGTCGCCCCCAAGAAAAGGACCGGAAACTCGACCAGCTTGAGCAGCTTCTCATTTGAGAAGAACTTGCGCACGTGCTTGCTCATACTTTGCCAAAGGTCCAGCCGCAGCGCGCCCGTAAGCAGGCGCCAATCGGCAAACTCCAGCAGCGAGCGGCCCGGCAGGTGCACGAATTTGTTGATGCCAACCTCGTATTTATAAGCCGCCTGCGCCAAAAACGCATCGAGCCGCGCCGCGCTGCCCGGCTCCAGCTCCTCAAACATGGCCCGCAGCTCGGCCATGCCGGCCGGGATTTTCAGCACGTCCTCACGCCGCTCGCCGCCCAAACCGAACACGACCTGATACGAAGGGTCGAGCCGGACCAGCTCGTAGTAGTCGCTCACCTTCTTGCCAAAACGGGCAAAGTACTGCTCGAACACATCGGGCATCCAGTACCAGCTCGGCCCCATGTCGAAGGTAAAGCCCTGGGCGCGGAACACACGGGCGCGCCCGCCGGGGCCGCCATTTTTCTCCAGCAAGGTCACGCGCCAGCCGGCCTGGGCTAAGCTGCTGGCCGCCGCCAGCCCCGCGAAGCCGGCGCCGACCACGACGGCGTGTTTATGGTTTTGATTATTCAATGCCTAAAAATAAGATATTCTGCTACTGGTCATCCTGAGTAACGCGAAGGACCTTATCTCGTCAGAGCGATAATCGTAGAAACGACTCGTTCTGACGAGATAAGGTCCCTTGCGTTGCTCAGGATGACCAGTAGCAGAATGACAGCTTAGAATACCAAATGGTTTGCCTGAAGGCTAATCTTCGTCAATTTCGGCGGTGTCGGATGCCGCGCTGCCGCCGGTGGGCGCATACACGCTCAGGGCAGTTTTCAGCTCCTTGCGAGCAATGTGGATGCGGTTTTTGACGGTGCCAATCGGGATTTGCAGCTTCTCAGCAATTTCCAGGTACTTGTAGCCGATGTAGTACATCATAAACGGGGTGCGGTAGTCGGTGCCGAGGCTGGCAATGGCCTCGTTGATGTCGCGCACTACAAAATCGGACGTGGCGCCGTTGTGGGTGATGTAGTTCTGGTCGGTATTGAAATACTGGAAATACTCCGTCGAATCAATATTAGAGCTGCGCTTGGTAATCTTGTTGTAGTTGTTGATGAAGGTGTTGCGCATGATGGTATACAACCACGCCTTTAGGTTGGTACCGGCCTTGAACTTGTCTTGGTTGAGCAGCGCCTTGAGCAGGGTTTCCTGCACCAGGTCCTTGGCGTCGTCGGCGTCACGTGTCAGATTCATGGCCACGGGCCGGAGCGTCTGCGAGATTTTCTGCACTTGGGTGGTGAATTCGAGCGAAGTCATACTGTTTAAGATAGCGTAGCAGAATGTTAAACAAATATACGCAGCAGCGGGGAAAACAACCGGGAAAAGGTCAATTTTCCTCTTGATTTTGGACGCGGCCGGCTGAGCGCCGGCTTTTGCCGGCTGAGCGCCGGGGTGCACTCGGCCAGTGCTGGCTGCCCGCTCCCTGATTTGTTTAGTATAATTAATTTACAATTTAGTTATACCTAGCCGCCAACTGCCTCTTTCAGGTTTGGAATCAGGGCCAGAAAATCGGTCATGCGGGCGGGCGCAACGCAGCCGGGGGGTAGGCGCGAAGCTACGTGCTGGGCCAGCGGCCCGTAGAGCAGCAGGCGCTGCTGGCCCGGCCGGATGGCCAGCAGCCCGGCCGCCAGGGCCGGCACCTCGGCCAAAGCCGGGCGGGCCGTGAGCACGCCGAGCAGCGTGTGAGGCTGGTAGATTTCGCAGACTGTGGCCAGGTCCTCAACTGGTTGATTCTGGCCCAGATACAGCGTGTGCTGGCCCCGGCGGCGCAGGGCGTAGTTGATAAACAGCAGGGCCAGCTCGTGCAGCTCGCCCTCGGGCACAAACAAAACCCAGCCCTGGCCCGGCCCGGTGGCCACGGAGGGGGGTAGGGAATTGGTGGCGGCCAGTATCTTCTGGCGCAGCAAATGCGAAATCAGGTGCTCGTGGGCCGCAATGATGCTACCCGCCTGCCACGACAGGCCCAGGCGCTGCAAGAGGGGGTAGGCAATGTAGAGCAGCGCTTCCTCGAAGCCCAGGCCGGCGGCAGCCTCATCGAGCAGCTCACTCAGGCGCGGCTCATCGAAGCCTATCATAGCCGCGACCAGCGCATTGACGCGGGCGGTGTGGTCGTGGGCGTCGTCGTAGCAGTCGAGCACGGCGCGGCCCCGCTCGGCGGGGCTCATGCCGGCCACCTTCGAGATACGGTGGCCGCGCCCGCAGAGCGTGGCCACGTTGAGCAAATGGCGCAGCGCCTCGTCGTCGTAGAGGCGAATATTGGTGCTGGTGCGCTGCGGCTGCAGCAGACCGTAGCGCTGCTCCCAGATGCGAATGGTGTGGGCCTTCACGCCGGAGAGCTGCTCCAGCTCACTTATCGAATAGTGGCCCACTCAGCTTTTTAATTATGAATTAAGAATTATGAATTAGAAATTAACCAGCCGAAGTAGAGGTACAAGAAGCGGCCGATACGCTGAGTGCAAGAATTAATCTATAATTTTTCATTTACAGTTTTTAATTTTTTCTCTCGGGCCAGAGCTAGATATTTGGGAGACACCCAGAGCAGGCCGAACTCGGCTGAATCGTCGCGGCCCTGAGTTTTGTGGTGCATCTTGTGGGCCATGTTCAGGGCCCGCAGGTAGGTGTTGTCGGATTTTTTCCAGAAGCGCAGCCGGCCGTGAATAAGCACGTCGTGCACGAAAAAATAAACCGTGCCGTAGGCCGCAATCCCTACCCCCACCCAGAACCACCAGCGCTGCCCGTTCGCGCCACTCATCCACAGCCCGGCCGACAAGGTGCCGTAAATGACAAAAAACCAGTCGTTGCGCTCGAACGGCCGCGGGCTGGGCCGCACGTGGTGCGAGCGGTGCAACACCCACAGCGGCCCGTGCTGCACAAAGCGGTGCATAAACCAAGCCCAGAACTCCATGAAGGCGAACGTGCCCAGGGTGATAGCGGCGGCGGCGAAAAGATTCATAGTAGTGCTTGGTGCTTGGTGCCTGGTGCTTAGTAGTTCGGCGGGCAGAACCAGCTAAGCACTATGCACCAAGCACCAAGCACTAAAAAAGTTACCAACTAATCTTTTCCTTGTTTAGAAACGCGGCGATGCCGCGGCGGCAGTCGTCGGAGCCGCGGGCTTCGGCGTTGCGGCGGGTGGCGTAGCGCAGGCCTTCTTCGAGGGCCATTTCGGGCAGCGAGGCCAGCATTTCCTTGGTCACTTCCATGCTCTGCGCCGAGTTTTCGCGGGCCAGGCGCTGGGCGTAGGCGCGCACGTCGGCGGCCAGCGTATCGGCCGGCGCCAGGAAGGTGATGAGGCCCAGGTCGAGGGCAGTCTGGGCCGACACCACGTCGCCGCTCAAGAGCAATTGCTTGGTGCGGGCCTCGCCGATTTTGCGCAGCAAAAACACGCTCACGATGGCGGGCAGAAACCCGATTTTCACTTCCGTGTAGCCGAACTTGGCTTCGGGCACGGCGAAAGTGATGTCGCAGATGGCGGCCAGGCCGCAGCCGCCGGCCAGCGCGTGGCCCTGCACCTGCCCGATAACGACTTTCTTGAGCGTATAAATCTGATGAAAAAGCTGCATCAGATGGGTTGAATCCAGCAGATTATCGGTGTAGCCGTAGCCTTGCAGCTCCTGGATGTAGGCCAGGTCGGCGCCGGCGCAAAACACGTCGCCGGCCGCGCGCAGCACGATAATTCGGCAGCTGTCATCATTCTCGGCGTGTTCAAAAGCCTGTTTCAGCTCGCTCACAACTTCGGAGTTTAGCGCGTTGCGCTTGTCGGGACGGTGGAGGGTGATGTAGCCGATGCGCTCGTCGGCCTCGTAGCGGATGTAGCGCAGGGCTTCGAGCTCGGGGGTCAGCAGGTTTTCCATGATAAGCAAAGCAACGCAAAAACCGGGGGCGAATGGTTCGCGGCCGGGCTGATTTATCAGCTAAACGAGCAAAGTGGGGGTTGAGTCAGGGAGGGGGGGGGTAGGGAAATAAGCCGGGGCAAAAGCCGGTCCTGCTTATTTCCCTACCCCCCTACTTACTGATAACCAGTTCAAACGCTCCCTGCGCCGTCACGTCCCAGGTGCGGAAGCCGGCGGCGCGCAGGCTGGAATCAAGCCGGGCCACGTACCAGGGCTTGCACGAAGAATCAAACACAACCTGTGGCCCGGTGCCGAAAGCGGCAGCTAATTGCTCGGCTTTCACCCGCGCGTTGCGGCGCAACACCAGCACCTCGACCGGGCCGGGCGCCGCGGCCCGGCTCAGCCCGGCGCCCGGCCGGCCCGACACGAACGCCAGCCGCCGGCCCCGCCACGCGGCCAGCACCAGCGGCGCAGGCGGCGCATACAGGCGCGGGTTGGCGCTGTCAGGGTCGGCCAGGCGGCGCACGGGCACCCGCGCCCCGCGCCAGCCCACGCGGATAGCTGACTGCTGCGCCTCGCGCCGGATGAGGCCGGGCACGAGGCGGTAGGTGCGCTCGGTGTCGGTGAGGGGTAGGGAATCGACGGTGATGAACTCGGCGGCGCTGCCCTGCCAGAAGCCCACCACCGAGCGGCGCGGAATGCTGTAGATGATGAGGCGCTCGTCGGGCGCGATTTGGCGGGCGTAGGCGGCGCGGCTGCCACCGTAGCCCAGCAGCAGGCCGGCCGCGGCGCCCAGCCAGGACAGGCGGCGGGTGCTGAAAAACACGAGCAGCGCGCCGATGAAAGCGAAGATGAGCGCCGTTTGCAGGGCCGTGACGTGAATGCCCGAAACCAGGGCCTGCGGCAGCGCGCGGCCAATCCAGAAAATGTATTCGTTGAACAGCCAGATGGTCTTCTCAAACAACCAAGCCACGCCCTGCGGCAGCCGGTCCAGCGCGTGGCTCGCGGCGGCCGGCAGCAGCAGCCCGACCAGCGCCACCAGGCCTTTCAAAGCCAGCAAAATCAGCCCCACGTACACCGCGCCGCTGGAAATGGGTACCGCCACCAGGTTGGAAAACAGGAAGCTGAGCGGAAACTGATGAAAATAGAACAGCCCCAGCGGAAACGTGGCTACCTGCGCCGCCAGCGACAAGGCCGTGGCCTGCCAGACGGCGTGGGCGCTCCAGGCGCCGGCCCGCCACAGCGCCTGCACCGGCCGCGGCTGCCAGGGCCGGCACCGGTTGTCGAACCAGGCTCTGGCGTCAACCCAATTGGCGATGCGCGGCTGCAAATACACGATGCTGAGCACGGCCAGAAACGAGAGCTGAAAGCCCACGTCGGCCACCAGGTACGGGTCGTATACCAGCAGGCAGAACGCCGCCACGGCCAGCGTATTGAAGATGCTGCTCTGCTTACCCCAGGCCCGCGCTACGATAATGAAGCTGAACATCACCGTGGCCCGCAGCACCGACGCCGAGAGCCCCGTCACGAAAGCGTAGCTCCAGACAGTGGCTAGCCCCAGCGCCGCCGACCACCACCGAAACCCGCGCACGGCTCCGAAAAAGCGCCGCAGCAGCCAGGTCAGCGCCCCAAACAAGAGCCCCACCTGCAGGCCCGACACGGCCATAATGTGGGTGGTGCCGGTGCTGGCGTAGGCCTGCTTGGTTTCGTCGTCAATCTCATCCTTGAGGCCCAGCACCAGCGCCGAGGCCAGGGCGTACTCGCGAGGGCTTTGGATATACTGCCGAAACACGCCGTCGAGCACCCGCGCGGCCCGGAAGCTCATGGCCCGCAGCAGGCTGCCAGGCTCGGTGCGCAGCACCCGGTACTGATCGGGGTGGATGAACTGCTGATGGTAAACCTGCCGGTATTCCAAATAACGGCGGTAGTCGAACTCGCTGGGGTTGAGCGGGGCCTTGCTCAAGTCGGGGTGGCCGCGCACGAGCCATACCTGCCCGTACTGCGGCATCCCTACCCCCCCTGCCCGTGGCAAGCTGATGCGGATGCCGCCGGTAGCCGTCTGCCAGCGGCCATTCAGCCGCACGCTGCGCACCCGCAGTGTGGTGGCGTAGGTTTTGGGGCGCGCCACGGGGTAGTCGTCCACGGTGGCTTCGTAAGCCTCTATCTGGCTGGTAAAGTGGCCGATGTGGTCAGCACGACGGCTCCCGGTGCGCTGCTGCGTGAGCACGAAGCCCGCCAAGCCCACGGTCAGCAAGGCTAGCCAGCCGGCCATATCGGTCGCCGCTGAAGCGGCTGGCCGCCGGGCCGCGTACAGCGCCACCATAGCATATAGCCCAACGGCGCCGACTAGCGCCGGCAGCAGGTCGGGTGCCTTTTCGCCCAGGTAGAGGTAGGCCACGATGCCCAGCAGCAGCGCCGGCGTCAGCCGCACGAACGGAAACAGCGGCCAGGCAATCATGAGTTGGGCGGGAAAAGTGCGGCCCCAAGATAGCGGCCAAACCTCGTGCTACCCCTTACTTCATCCCTTCAGCGCCATTTTATAGTGCTGAATGCCGGCCTCTTCAAACAGCTCCCCGACCCGCGCAAAGCCGTGGCGCTCATAAAACGGCACCGCCCGCAGCTGCGCATGCAGGTACACCAACTCGCCGGGCGCCTGCTGCCGCACATCGGCCACCACCTGCTTTAGCAAGGCGGCGCCGACTTCTTGGTTGCGAAAATCGGGCAGCACGGCGAAGCGCTCCAGCTTCACGCCGTTTTCGGTTTCGCGCCAGCGGGCGGCACCGGCGGGCGTGCCGTTGGTGGCGTGGGCCAGGTAGTGGCGCGTGGTGGCCTGGCGGTCGTGGGCGTCATATTCCAGCTCGGCGGGCACGCCCTGCTCGTGCACGAATACCCGCTCACGGATGGTGAAGGCGGCGTCGAGGTCGCGCAGGTCGGTTACGCGCTGAGCGGTAGGCATGGGGCAACAGTTTATCGCAGCTTGTCGAATTCGGCGCGCAATTCCACGTAGCCCTCACTTCCCAACTGCTTTTCGCTCAAAACAGGAGTACGTGGGCTGGAAACCGGGTAGAATCGTTTATAATTTATCAATTCCGGCACGGCCGCCTCCCACAACCGCTTAGAACGCAGTCCAATAATCAGCGCTTTACGCTCTGTAGCCTGCCGCACCAGTGCGAAGCCGTATTCCTGCGTGGGCAGGCACTGCCGTGTGGGCTGGTATGATGTAGACCGGTAAGGTGCGTACTGAACATTCAAAATGGCCCGCGCCAGCAGCCGGTCATCGTAGTGAGCCCGCAACGGCTTTAAGCGCCGGTGCCACCACTGCTGCCCGGCCCCTGGCACCCCGCCTTCAATCGCAGGGTCGAGAAAAAACAGTGGATAAGGCAGCGTCGGGTCGTGGCGGTAGTTGCGGAAATTAGTCTCCAGAAAATAGGGCGTGGTTTGGAGGGTTTCGTCACTTTCGGCATAACCAGGGTTCAGCCCCAGCAGCACGACGGGCGCGTCGGGCCGACCCTGAAACGGCAGCGGTGGCAGGTGCAGCCGGTAGGCCGTAGGGCGGGGGTTGCGAATCGCATCGTGAACGTCAAGGAACGGCGCGTCTTGCGGAAGCACGAACGGCGCTTGATTAGGCAGCGCCAACCAGGGGTTGGTAGTCATTTGCTAGTGAAGCTGTTCAGGAAGTAGGAGGCCGGGTAATTTTACGCAATAGTAGCACCATAAAGGCTAGTTGTTTTCACGGCCTGCACCTCGTAGGAGGCGCGCTTGAGCGGCGTGTCGACTGGCCAGTTCCGACACGAGCCGCCCGCCATATTCGGCTCGGTCAGCGCTATGAACCTCGTATTTAGTCACGTAGCGGCCAATGCAGCAGTTGCGGATGATAAGCCAGTAGCTGGCTTGCTGGGCGGCGCGGGCCGGGTGCTCATGCAGCCGGCCGATTTAGTCGGCTAGGCGGGCCAGGGTTGAACTATCCATTTGAGTGGTGAGCAAGGCTAATCAGTCTGATTAGGGCGCGCCCGAGATGCCCCCACTTTTTCCACAAAAAAGCCCTGGCAAGTTGCCAGGGCTGAGCGTTTTACAAAGTTTGCTCGTGGTTTACGGGCAGCGCCGGTGCGGCGGCGCCTGTTTCGGGGCGCCGCTCGGGGTAGCCTTCGCGGCGGTAGTTCTGGGCCGGGCGCTGCTGCTGCTGGGCCTGCTCGCGCTGCTGCTGTTCGTCGAAGCGGTCGTAGGCCGTTACGATTTCCTTCACCAAGCGGTGGCGCACCACGTCCTCGACGCTCATCTCGACGTAGCCGATGCCGGGCACGTCCTTGAGGATGTCCAACGCCTGCATCAGGCCCGACTTCTGGCGCGTGGGCAAGTCAATCTGGCTGCGGTCGCCGTTGACCATCACCTTGGCCGTGGGGCCCATGCGGGTGAGAAACATCTTCAGTTGCGAAGGCGTGGTGTTCTGGGCCTCATCGAGCAGCACGAAGGCGTTGTTCAGGGTCCGGCCGCGCATATAGGCCAGGGGCGCGATTTCAATAATCTTGTTTTCCTGGTAGAATTTCAGCTTTTCGGCCGGAATCATGTCCTCCAGGGCGTCGTAAATCGGGCGCAGGTAGGGGTCAACCTTCTCCTTCATATCTCCCGGCAGAAAGCCCAGGCTTTCGCCGGCTTCCACGACGGGACGGGAAATAATGATCTTCTTGACCTCTTTGTTCTTGAGCGCCCGCACGGCCAGCGCCACCGAGATGTAGGTTTTGCCGGTGCCGGCGGGGCCGAGCGTGAAGGTCAAATCATGCCTCATCACCGCATCGACCAGCTTCTGCTGATTGGGCGTCTTGGCCTTGATGACGCCGCCCTTGGCCCCGAACAGAATTACGTCGGGCGAGGCGGCGAGCACCCGGCTTTCGGCCTCCTCACTGGTGGCCGAGAGGTACTCGTGGATGGTTTTGTCGCTGATTTGCCCGTACTGGTGGTAGTGCTCAATCAGCGAGGACAGAATCTCGTTGATGCGGGCGATGGCCGGCGTCTGGCCCTGAATCTTGATTTCGTTGCCCCGCGAGATGATTTTCGAGCCCGGAAAAGCCGCCGCCAGCTGGCGAATATTCTGGTTGTCGGGCCCCAGGAAATCCAGCAGGGACACGTTTTCAAGGGTGATGACTTTTTCGACCAAAGGAGGTTCGGGGGGGAATAAGGGGGGTAGGAAATGAAATAGCAGCGGGCGCCCACCGTTGAGCCTCAGCCAACGATGACGGAAACACAACCAAAAAGTAACCCGGAAAGTCTCAGGCAGTTGGCTTGCCGGCCCGAAAAAGCCGCCGCGCCTGGCCGGAAACCGGCTACTTTTGCAGCCGCCCGCCCCCGACTGGCGCGGCTAAACAATACTACGCAAAACTTCTCACCTGGGAATGGCGCTCCTGACGCTGCTTACTGATTTCGGCTACCGCGACCACTACGTGGCGGCGCTGAAGGCGCGCCTGCTGCACCTGGAGCCCGCCCTTCAACTGCTCGATATCAGCCACGCCGTCGAAGCTTTCAACATCGCCCACGCCGTGTACGTGCTCAGCTCAGTGTACCAGGATTTCCCGGCCGGCACGGTGCACCTGGTTGGCGTCTCGGACCTGGGCCGGGGCCACGGCGCCGAGCCGGTCTGGCACGCCGCCCACTACCAGGGCCACTACTTCGTGAGCGCCGACAACGGCCTGCTCAACCTGCTCTGCGACGGCCGCCCCGAGGAGCTGATTTCCCTACCCCCCCCCGGCGGCAGTAACCTTGCCTCGCCCACCCGCGACGTGCTCGCGCCCGCCGCCGTGCGCCTGGCCCAGGGCGAGCCGCTCAGCGCCCTGGGCCCGCCCGCCCCGGACCTGCACCAGCTACTCAACCGGCAGCTGCGGCTGCAAGACAACCGCATCACCGGCCACGTTATCCACGTCGACCACTACGGCAACCTGATTACCAACATCTCGCGCAGCGCCGTGGAGGTGGTGGGCCGGGGCCGCCCGCCGGCCGTGCACTTCGCCCGCGAAACCGTGCGCGAGCTGCTCCCCCACTTCGCCGCCGGCGAGCCCGGCGCCGCCGTTTGCACCTTCAACTCCCGCGACTGCCTCTGCATCGGCATCGGCCAGGGCCACGCCGCCGAGCTGCTGGGCCTGTACTACGATTCGCAGGTGGACGTGCGGTTTGTGGCCGATTGAGGGGGCAGGAAACAAATAATTGTCCGTCATCCTGAGCTTGCGAAGGACCTTATCACGCTGAAACGAGTCGTTGTTTTGACTATCGTTCTTTGGTGATAAGGTCCTTCGCAAGCTCAGGATGACGGACAATTCTTTATTTTCTAATTGAAAAAGCAGATTACCTACCTCAGCCCGCCTTTCAAATCGTCCACGACTACCCCTTGCGCCTGCTTAGCTTCGGGCACTACGGCGGCCATGCCGAAGAACTCGTGCACCGTGCCGGGGTAGAGCTTGTAGTTCACTTTTACGCCGGCAGCTTGCAGCTTGTCGGCCAAGGTCTTGCCCTCGCTCTTGAGCGGGTCGTAGTCAGCGGCGATGATGGTGGTGGGGGGTAGACCTTTCAGGTTAGCGTTCACCAAATCAATGCGCGGGTCTTTGCCGTCGGCGGGCGTGCGCAGGTAGTTCTTGAAGAACCACCCCATGCCACCTTTGTCAAGGGGCTTGTAGCCGGCCTCACTAGCCTGGTAGGAGGGCGTATTCTGGTCGTAGCCGGCAATCGGGTACACCAAAACCTGATACTTGGGCAGCGCCACTTTCCGGTCGCGGGCCATCATACTCACGGCGCAGGCCAAGCCGCCGCCGGCGCTTTCGCCCACCACGGCCACCTTGCTGGGGTCGCCCTTCATACTAGCCGCGTTCTTGAGCACGAACTGATAGGCCGCAAACGAGTCGTCGTGGGCGGTCGGAAACTTATGCTCCGGTCCCTGGCGGTAGGCCACCGACACCACTACGGCGCCGGCCTGCTCGCACAGTGCCTGCGCCGAGGCGTGATAGGTATCGAGGTTGGCAATAACCCAGCCGCCGCCGTGGTAATAGACGATGACGGGATAAGGCGCCGTGCCGCCTTTGGGCGTGTAGATGCGGGCCTTGATGCCGCCGCTCAGGGCCTTGCCGGCCGTGTCGCAGTTCATGGGCGGCATCGGGATTTTGCTCATCCGCATTTGCTTTTCAACGGCTTCCTTGGCGCCGGGCTGCTTGCGGGCCTCTTTCGCGGTGAGCGTGGGTAGGGGCTTGGGATTGAAGCTGGCCAGCTGCTCAACTACGGCCTGCATCTGAGGCGTGATGTTGGGGCCCCAGGCGGGCTTGGCGCCGGTGGGCTTCACGGCGCCCGCCGCGCCGCCCGCAGCCATTGCGCCGGTGGTATCGCCCACCGTGGGAGCGGCGGGGCTGTCGCCCACTACGGTAGCCGTAGAGTCGGTAGCCGTGGCGGCAGGCTTGCTGTCGCAGGCGGTCAGCAGCGCGGCGCTGGCCAAGCTAGCCAGCACGAGGCGGGCGGAAAAGGTATGCATGGGAGGTGTTTGGTAAAGAAAGAAGAAAGAGCTAGCAGAAATTGCCAGCTCATCTACGAAGCAGCCCGCCCGACGGTTGGTGGTAACATTGCCGAAATTCTAAGCTCAGCTATATTTCCTACCCCCCACCGCTGCGCCAAGCCCCTCTCACTCCCAAAAAATGCTGATTCGCCTCGTGCGCATGACCTTCGACCCGGCTCAGGTGCCCGCGTTTCAGGCCCTGTTCGCCCAAACCCAGGACCTGATTCGCCAGCAGCCCGGCTGCCGCTTGCTGGAGCTGTGGCAGGATGCCGACCAGCCCCACATCTTCTGCACCCACAGCCACTGGGACGACCAGGCCGCGCTCGACGCCTACCGGCGTTCAGCACTGTTTGGGCGGGTGTGGCCGGCTACCAAAAGGCTGTTTGCCGCCCCGCCCCTGGCCTTCTCCTCCCGAATCACAGATGGTGCAGATTAACCGGGATGCCGCAAATTCGTTCTGCTGTAGGATTCGTTCTGCTGTAGGATTAAAAGGCTGGTGTCTAAATGCCAGCAGAACGAATCTGCGTCATCCCGGTTAATCTGCACCATCTGTGATTTATTTTGAACTCTACGGCCTGCCCGAAACCTTCACTCCCGATGCCGCCGCGCTTCAGGCCACCTACTACCGCCTGAGCCGGGAGTACCACCCCGACTTCCACGCCACCAAAAGCCCGGCCGAGCAGGCCGAGATGCTGCGCCTGAGCACGCTCAACACCGACGCCTACCGCATCCTTTCGGACCCCGACGCCCGCATGGCCTACCTGCTGCGCCAGCACGGCCTGCTGAGTGAGGGCGGCGGCCAGGAATCCCTACCCCCCGATTTTCTCATGGAGGTCATGGACCTCAACGAGCAGCTTATGGAAGCCCAGGGCGGCGACCCGGCAGCCGTAGCGGCGCTCGACGCCGAAGTCACAGCCCTGAGCGACACGCTCGACGCGGGCATCGGGCCCGTGCTGGCTGGCTACGAAGGTTTGCCCGCCGACCATCGCCCCGCCGCCTTGCAGCAAATCCAGACCTACTACCTAAAAAAGCGCTACCTCTTGCGGCTTCGCCAGCAGCTCTCTACCTTTGCCGCCCGCTCCTGATACCGGCAGAGCGGAATTTGGCTGCTGAAATCATCCTGCCCGGATGGCGGAACCGGTAGACGCGTTGGTCTCAAACACCAATACCGCAAGGTGTGCCGGTTCGACTCCGGCTCCGGGTACATTGACACATTGCGAAGCTCCCGAAAACCAGCTTTTCGGGGGCTTTTGCGTTTGAGACGCTATTTGGGTCGTTGGTTTCGGGGGGGGGTAGGAAAGTGGCAGGCGGGTTAGGCTATCTGCTCATTCGAGCTGCTGCCGGGCTGAAGATTGACTGAGGTAGCGAGCATTAGGTTTGAGGCTCAGAACTAGCAGCAGTTGCTACTTTCGGCTTTTCACAAGCTTCTCTCCTACCCCATGCTGCTGACGCTTACCACCACTTATTCGCCGGCCACTGACCTGGGCTATTTGCTGCACAAGAACCCGGCCCGCCTGCAAACCGTGGAAGTGGCCGGCGGCGTGGCCCATATTTTCTATCCCGAAGCCACGGCCGAGCGCTGCACGGTGGCCCTGCTGCTGGACCTGGACCCCGTGGGGCTGGTGCGGGGCCGCGGTGGCAGCGAGGGGTTTGCGCTGGAGCAGTACGTCAACGACCGGCCCTACGTGGCCTCCTCGTTTCTGAGCGTGGCGCTGAGCAAAGCCTTCGGCACGGCCATGAACGGCACCTGCAAGGACCGGCCCACCCTGCCGGCGCAGCCCCTACCCCTCTCGGCGCGGGTGGCCGTGGTATCAGCGCCCGGCCCCGACTGGCCGCGCCGGCTGTTTGAGCCGCTGGGCTACGCCGTGGAAATCGAGACGACGCCGCTCGACCCGACCGTGCCGGAGTGGGGCGACAGCGCCTACTACACCCTGACCCTACAGCACGAGGCCGTGCGGTTGCAGGACTTGCTCACGCACCTGTACGTGCTGCTGCCGGTGCTTGACAACGATAAGCACTACTACGTGGACCAGCAGGAAGCCGACAAGCTGCTGCACCGCGGCGGCGAGTGGCTGCCGCAGCACCCGGAGCGCAGCTTTATCACGCGGCGCTACCTGCGCTACCTGGCCGGCATCGTGAACCCGACCCTGGCTCGGCTCTTGGAAGACGAGGTTGCGGAAACGCCATTTCCCTACCCCCCCGCCAATGATGAAGGGGCACCAGAAGAAATAGTGCCAGCCGATGCCAAAACCGTCAGCGGCGCAGGGCCTGCCCTCCCTTCCGCTCTGGAAAGGGGGGTAGGGAATGAGGCGCTGGCGGCGCCGAAACTCTCGCTGCACGACCAACGCTTGCAGCAAGTGGCCAACGAAATCTACCAGCTCGGCCCTAAGCGCGTGCTGGACCTGGGCTGCGGCGAGGGCAAGCTCCTGCGCCTGCTGCTGCGCCAGCCCAAAATTGAGTTTATCCTTGGTATGGATGTGTCGCACCAGGCGCTGAGCCGGGCCGCCCAGCGCCTGCACCTGGCCGAGATGCCCCCGCGCCAGCGCGCCCGCATCGAGCTGATTCAGGGGTCGTTGCTCTACCGGGACGCCCGGCTGGCCGGCTTCGACGCGGCGGCGCTGGTCGAAGTCATCGAGCACCTCGACGAAAACCGTCTGGCGGCGCTGGAACACGTCGTGTTCGGGCAGGCCCGGCCGGCGCACGTGTTCGTGACGACGCCCAACGCCGACTACAACCAGCTCTTCGAGAAGCTCAACGCCGGCGAGTTTCGCCACGACGACCACCGCTTTGAGTGGCGCCGCGCCGAGTTTGCGACCTGGGCCGCGGGCGTGGCCGCGCGCCACGACTATCAGGTGCGGCTCGCGGGGATGGGCGACGAAGTGGAGGGGGTAGGCACGCCCTCGCAGATGGCGGTGTTTGCGATGGCAGCTATTCCTGATACTGGTAAATGAAGCGGCGACCAGGCGTTAGGTGTGCACTCCTATAGGCTAGGATTAGTTTTTCTGCCGGGAAAACTCGCTCGATATGAATTGTGTCGCTGCCGTCAAGTATACTCTGCGCGTTGTTTATGAGGGCAATGTGAAATCTATCTAAATTCTTGTCACGCATAAAGGTTGAATCTTCAGCGAGTTCTTCAAGACTATATGCAACCGGACCTTCTGCCAAGTAGGTGCGAAATTCCTGTAAATGTCCTGTGCTATCAACGACGTACTTATTTTCAATGTCAAACTCTAGCTCCTGCACTTTGAAGGAGCACGTGTAAGAATCCGCTTGTAGAAATTCTTTGACGATGTCGCCGCACTTGGTATGATGCGGACTCATTTCTTCGTCCAATACCTGATACTTAGCTACTAGCCGGGATGTGACAGGAATCTTGACATCAGACTGTGTAACATAGCTTGCAAGTCCTATAATCATCACTGAACTAAGAAATAGCTGTCTGTTTGCAGAATAGGAAATCATTTACCACAGATAGCTACTCCACACTCAGCTTCAAATGCCCGCCTAATCCCTCCCGGATAATTCGCATCAGCGTTGAGAGCCGGATATCCGAGGCGTCGTTTTCGATGCGGGAAATGTAGGTTTTAGTGGTGCCACACTTTTCGGCCAACTGCGCCTGAGTTAAGCCTTTTTCCTTACGCAGTTCTTGCAGCATAACCCCGAGCTTAAAGGCTTCAAAGCCTTCTTCAAACTCTTCGCGGGCGGGGGCGCCGGGCTTGCCATATTGCTCGTCAAGATGGTCGGCGAGGGAAGTAAGGTGATTAGTTGGCTTTTTCATTGAAGTATTGCTGTTTGATTTTCTCAGCTAATTCCAACTCGTTTTTTGGCGTTTTCTGGGTCTTCTTTTGAAAGCCGTTGACGAGGATGATAAGCTGGCCTTTGTCGAAGAAACTGAAGACGCGGTAGATGTCGGAGCCGACTTCGACCCGGATTTCATACAGCCCTGAGCTGCCGGCGAGATGCTTGAAGTACTTTTCTGGCACCCGCTCGACAGTGGCTAGCAGCTTTAGAGTCCAGTTGAATTTCCTTTGCACCTCTGGTTTGAGCGTGGCGAAGAAATCCAGATAAAAGCGACGGTAGTAAAATACGTTACGAACAAACTCTTCAGCCATGCGCCAAAGTTAGCGCATCAGCTAACATTCTATACGCCTAAACAATGCCCCAAGATATCCTAAAGCTTCCCAAACTCTCCCTTATTCTCCTCATTGGCAGCACGGGGGCGGGCAAGTCTACGTTTGCGCGGCGCTTGTTCAAGCCCACGGAGATTGTGTCGTCGGACACTTGCCGGGGGCTGGTGGCCGACAATGAAAACGACCAGTCGGCCAGCAAGGACGCCTTTGAGCTGCTGCACTACCTAGTGGCCATGCGCCTGAAGCGCGGACTGCTCACGGTGGTGGACGCGACCAACGTGCAGGCCGAAGGGCGCAAGCCGCTGGTGGCCCTGGCCCGGCAGTACCACGTGCTGCCGGTGGCCGTCGTGCTCGACGTGCCCGAGGCCGTGGCCCACGCGCGCAACGCCGGCCGGCCCGAGCGGCGGCACTTGGGGCCGCACGTGGTGGCGCGGCACCGCCAGGATTTGCGCAAGAGCCTGCGCAACCTCAAGCAGGAAGGCTTTCGGCACGTGCATCACCTGCGCGGCGTGGAGGAAGTGGACGTGGTGCAAGGCATTCAGCGCGAACGGCTTTATAACAACCGCCAGGAGGAAACTGGGCCCTTCGACATCATCGGCGACGTGCACGGCTGCTACGACGAGCTGCTGGCCCTGCTCGGGCAGCTGGACTACCAAGTGGAGGCCGAGCCGGTGGCCGACGACCGCGACCTGGGCGTGCGGGTGACGCCGCCGGCGGGGCGGCGGGCCGTGTTTCTGGGCGACCTCGTGGACCGCGGCCCGGCCTCGCCGCAGGTGCTGCGCCTGGTGATGCGCATGGTGCGCGACGGGGTGGCGCTGTGCGTGCCCGGCAACCACGACATCAAGCTGCTGCGCCACTTAAGCGGCAAGAAAGTGAGCATAAACCACGGCCTGGGCGAGACGCTGGCGCAATTGGAAGCCGAGCCGGCGGCGTTTGGCGGGCAGGTGCGGCAGTTTCTGGATGGGCTGGTGAGCCACTACGTGCTCGACGGCGGCCGGCTGGTGGTGGCCCACGCGGGCCTGACCGAAGACATGCAGGGCCGCGGCTCGGGGGCGGTGCGAGCCTTCGCCTTGTTTGGCGAGACGACGGGCGAGATTGACGAGTTTGGGTTGCCCGTGCGCTACGAGTGGGCGCGCGAGTACCGCGGCCGGGCCCTGGTAGCCTACGGCCACACGCCCGTGCCCGACCCGGAGTGGCTCAACAACACCATTGATATCGACACGGGCTGCGTGTTTGGCGGCCGGCTGACGGCGCTGCGCTACCCGGAGCGCGAGCTGGTGAGCGTGCCCGCCGCGCGGGTGTACTGCGAGCCGGTGCGCCCGCTTAACTACCGCCCGGCCGCGCGGCTGCTCCCGGACGGGGGGGTAGGGATGGGCGCGGACGAGCTAAGCGCGCAGCAGCAGCAGGACGATTTGCTCGACATTCAGGACGTGACGGGCAAGCAGTTTATCGAGACCCGGCTGCTGCGCGGCGTCACCATTCGGGAGGAAAACGCGGTGGCGGCGCTGGAGGTGATGTCGCGATTTGCCCTGCATCCGAAGTGGCTGCTGTATCTGCCGCCCACGATGTCGCCCACGGAAACGTCGGAGCTGCCCGACCTGCTGGAGCACCCGGCCGAGGCCCTGGCCTATTACAAGCAATTGGGCGTGGAGCGGGTGGTATGCGAGGAAAAGCACATGGGCAGCCGCGTGGTGGTGGTGCTGGGCAAGAATGAGGAAGCCATTCGGCGGCGGCTGGGCTTGCCGGCCGGCGAGGGGGTAGGGAAATGCTACACTCGCACGGGCCGCAACTTCTTCACTGATTCGGCGCTGGAAACCGCGTTTCTGACCCGGCTGCGCGATGCGCTGAGTTCGGCCGGCTTCTGGGAGAAGTTTGATACCGACTGGGTGTGCCTGGATGCCGAGCTGCTGCCGTGGTCGGCCAAGGCGCAGGAGCTGGTGAAGAACCAGTACGCGGCCGTGGCGGCGGCAGCGGGCGCCGCCCTGCCCCAGGTCGAGGCCGTACTCGCGCAGGCCGCCGCCCGCGACCTCGATGGCGCCGAAGCCCTGCTGGCCCGCACCACGGCCCGCCGCGAAGCCGCCGCCTACTACGCCGACGCCTACCGCCGCTACTGCTGGCCCGTGCATTCGCTCGATGATTTGAAGCTGGCGCCCTTTCACCTGCTGGCCACGGAGGGCAAAACGTACTTCGACCGCGACCACGCCTGGCATATGGAAACCCTGCGCGCCCTGAGCCTGGCCGACCCTGGCCTGCTGCGCGCCACGCCCTACCGCGTCGTGCCCCTGGCCGACCCGGCCGAGGTAGAGGCGGCCATCCAGTGGTGGACCGAGCTGACGGCGGCCGGCGGCGAGGGCATGGTAGTGAAGCCCTACGACTTCGTGGCCAGCAACCGCAAAGGCATCTTGCAGCCAGCGCTCAAGTGCCGGGGTAGGGAATACCTGCGCATCATTTACGGCCCCGACTACCTGCTGCCCGGCAACCTGGAACGCCTCAAGCAGCGCAACGTGAAGGGCAAGCGCAACCTGGCGCTGCGCGAGTTTGCCCTGGGCGTGGAAGGGCTGGAGCGCTTCGTGGCCGGGCAGCCGCTGCGCCGGGTGCATCAGTGCGTGTTCGGCGTGCTCGCGCTGGAAAGCGAGGCTGTGGACCCGCGGCTGTAGATATAATGAAGCATGTTTCTATGCCCCAAGTCCCATTATTGTGGACCCAAGTTCAGCTACAGATGTAATTCTCCTAAGAGCTTTTCTTGCTGTTCGGCGGCTTCTCATATCGCCTACCCGCAGATTGACCAAGTGAAATATTTCCTTGCTATTATTTCGATTCTCCTCGTCAATATTTTTCAATACATTAACAGCTGCACTAATGTATTGCTGAAGCTCTAAAAATGACTGTTCAATCATATTCTCTTCAAGCTCAATCATAGTGTAGTCTATCACTTGATTGTTTTGAACTTGAAAAAAAAGTATTGCCGGATATTTCACCTCAATTTCTTGCCCAAAATACTTCTTGACAATATCATTAGATTCATAATCTGGGCTGTTGAAACTACTGATATTGGTTAGATACTTGGTTTCGTAATCACCAGAAGTGTTTGCATGTCCTTTTCCTCTGTAACGCAGTTTAGGCTTATAGTGAAAGCTGAAGACGGTTAAGTATTCTCCAGATGTTGCATCAAGACTTAGCCAATAACTTCTTTTGTCTAAGA
>NZ_CAXTEF010000021.1:0-72758 GCF_964243305.1 uncultured Hymenobacter sp. | reverse complement strand
GTGAAAGTACGCCTTTCTCTACTCCAAACTGGCTTCCTATTTAGGGAAGCGTACATCTCAACCTCCAAGTAGACGGTATCAACCCGGCTGTTTAATTCCAGATAAAATTCCCGAATTCCATTGCCAGCGCTAAAAAACGCAGGGTCGCGGGACGAGTAGATGTAGCCGCCGGGCGGATAGCCAGCCGGAATAGCCATCAACTGATACTCGGTGATTTCCTTGCGTTGTCCATTCTGGCGGAAGGAAAGCACCACTTTCTGGTCGGGGGCGGTCAGTAGTGGCTGGCCCTTATTGTCAAGCACTGCGAATACAAAGCTGTCCGGAATATCCCGCACGTAATCCTTGGGACCATTCTTCTGACAAGCAACGCCAAGCAGAGTCAGCCCTATAAGAAGCAGTCTGATTGTGATATTCATGAGACTGTTCTTAAGGCCGAATGTTGCCAATCATGTCATTGTCATTCTGATAGTTACGAGTTTCCCCGTTAGAGAATGTAATCTGCCAATTATTGAAGGAGAACCACCCGTTCTTATTGCCCCCCCAACCCCAGTTCATGTGAAAGAGAAGGTATCCGCTACCGTTGTAGGAGGATTCTTAGTAGCCGTCGCATAGCCAGGCATGGCAGTTGGTGTACCGAGGAACAAAAAAAGTGACTGTTTTATTATTACATCCATCCAAGATAACCGGGTGGGCATAACGAAGCTCTTCTTTGACTTTTAAGTAATCATAGGCTTCGCGATTAGAGGAGCGATACTGGAAAGCACTGCTCTTAAACGTCTCGCTGATATCGGTACTGCTAGCGCTAGTGCCGCTTGTGGTGTAAGTCTCCCTCGCTATAATGTGAAGCTCTGGCGCCCTGAGAATATCGGACATCAATCGCGCTACCTCGTTAGGTGCACCATAATTAGGTACCGAGTTGGCCATTGCTCCCCAATTATACCAGTTGGGATGTTGATAATAGCGCACTACCTGCGCTATGGCTGTGGGGACGCAACCAGTGTAAGCCTTGCCATCTTCTCCCCACTCATAGTTGGGCAGTAGTAGTTATATCCAGCTCCCTGGTCCCAAGTGGTAGTCAAGAGGGGACCCACCGTGTAAGTGTAATCTACCGGTCCGGGGTCTTCTGTCGGCAATCTATTCGTAGTCACGTCGCCAGCGCTGTTCTTTTTTAGGCGTTTCCATGTTTGCCTAGCTGCCTTGCTCGACTCTAGCTTGGTTGAGCGCACATCGTGAGTTATTGTCTTAAGGCTTTCTTGCCACTTCAGCAATCCGGCCGTCATTGCCTCCCCCTCAAAGGTTCCGGTTTCGCCATAGGCGAGCACTGGCATAAGGCGGCGGTCAGCGGCAATAATTGACCAGCCCCCCTCCTTGTAGTTGAAAACATAAAAGGCGGGGCCGCCCTCTTCTTGCACAACGCTGTACACACGAATCGCCTTTTTCTTGGGTTTCTGATTGCTCTTTACTTCCCGGCTTCCATCACTTGCCACCGTGCCTTGCTGAGCGGAAGGTGCCCCTTCGGTAAAGGCATTCAAAGCAACTTCACTAGCCTCAGCCAGTGAGACGAACATGGAATCCGTTTGCAGCTGCGCATCGCTGTTAGTGGCAGTTGGGCTGGGAAGCTCTATAAGCCTCGTCCTGTTGACACGAGGGTAACCCAAGACTCAGCAGGCTGCCAATGACGAAGGCCAACGCCCTAAACCGTAGTTGGTTTTTCATAAAAGGTTGGAATGAGTGAAAAGAAAGAAAATAGCCGGACAATTATCTAATATTATTAAGGCTGATGTGCCAGTAAGCAATAGAGTAGAGACGACACTATTGCAAGGATGGCATTAAATGTAAGATTAAAATTTGAATTCTGTATCTCGCTCTTAATATTGTTACAAAATATATTAATATATTATATAATATAATTATACTATTTAACATGCCACCGCGTCGGCAGCAGCGCCACCTGCGCGCGGTGCTGCGCATAGGCCTCGCCGAAACGCAACGCCAGCTTGCGCTCTTCGAGCCAGGTGCCCACGGCCAGGTAGGCCAAGTTGCAGAGCAGAAACACGGTGCGCGCGGTGGTGGGCGCCAGCAGCCAGAAGCCCAGCAACACCCCGGCAAAACCCAGGTGCAGCGGGTGGCGCACCAGCCGGTTCAGGCCCTGGGTGCGCAGCGGCACATCGGCCGCTGCCAGGCCGCGGCGCACGTAGGCCCAGCCGGCAAACTCGGCCACGTCGTAGCCGCGCAGCGCGGCGGCGGCCAGCAGCAGGCCCGCCGCCAACAGGCCGTAGGCCAGGCCCGTGAGCCCGGCGCCGGGCCGGAACAGCCAGCTTTCCGGCAGCTGGCTTTGGTAGCGCAGAATCAGCAAAAAGCCCCAGACGGACCCTTGATTGTACGCCAGCCGGTAGAAGCGCGCGCCCCTGGGCCAGCGCCGGGCCACGGCGTCTTTAAGCCAGGTGGCGGCCAGCAGGCTGTGCAGGGCAAAATAAACGGTCCAGTAGATTGCCAGTAGCATCATAATCTCAAACGCCCGTGCCGCCGCGCCTTTCAACTCTATAGCTGCAAAAAGGGGGGTAGGGACCTTATTGTTTCAGGTCAGGTGAGGAGCTGAACCGTTAAAATGCCTCGCCAATGCTGAAATACACGCCGCTGGAGCCGCCGCGCCCCACGCCGTAGTCGAGGCGCACGTTGAGGCGGTCGCGACGGTTGAAGCGGAAGCGCAGGCCCGCGCCGCCGGCTGCCTTCACGCCGCCGCGACCCGCGCCGGCCAGCTCGCCCAGCGTGTTGCCCACCTGCCCCAGCCCACCGAAGAGCACCCCGTTGAAGCGGCCGAACAGCGCCCGGCGCACCTCGACTTGCGCGGCCAGCAGCTGCCGGTCGCGGTAGCGGCCTTCGTAATAGCCGCGCAGCAGGCTGCCGCCGCCCAGGTTGGCCAGTTCCCGAAACGGCACGCTGCCGCCGTGGAACTGCCCGACGAGCTGCGCCGCCAGAATGGTTTTGTGGTCCTGGCCCAGCGGCCGGAAATGGCGGGCGTCGAGCAGGTAGCGGCCGAAGCGGTAGTCGCTGCCCAAGGCCGTGCTGTTGAACAGAGCACTCAGCTCCAGGTAGCTGCCCCGAAACGGACTGAGCACGTTGTCGCGCCGGTCGTAGAGCAGGGCCGGGCCCAGGCCCGAAATGCGCGTGTTTTGGGCGTATTCGCGCGCTGGACGCTCGTAGAGCCGGCTGCGGTCGGGCACCCCGGCTATGCCTTCGTTGAGCTGCACGTCGCGCAAGTCGGTCAGCCGATACTGCAAGCCGGTGAACAAACCAGGGGCCAGCCGCCGGAGGGCACGCTGGTTGAAAATGAAGACCTTATACTCAATAACTGATTTATCGGCCACCCTGGTTTGGGGTCCGGTGCCGTAGTAGTTTATCGGGAACTGATGGTAGTAGCTGGCCTCGCCGGACATAAAATACCGCTCGCCGGGCGTAAACACGCTGTGGGTGAGCTGCATCAGGCTCTGCTGCTGCTGGGTGCGCCAGCCGATGAGCCGGGCGCTGGACTTGCGCGTGGCCGAATCAGGGCCCAGCCGAAACACCGGCAGCACTGCCACCCCGTAGCCGAGGCCCGTTTCGGGCTGCGAAAACACGATGGGAAACGGAATGAAGCTGGGCCGGTCAGCTTTGGGCTTGGCGGGCGCGAGGGGGGTAGGGGTTGGCGTGGGCGCTGGCGCGGATAACGTTTGGGCTACCAACGCTGGGGTAGCGGCCAGTAGCAGAAGCAAATAAAATATCCGCATGAAGGACAAGATCGGACAGGAACAGTCCAAAGGAACACCGGGTGGTTGAACTACGGCGCCGGGAAAGCCGCCGGATTTGGGCCGCCTGATTCGTTAGCCAACTTGGTGGCAGCTAATTGACTGGGAAGAAAAACAGAGTCGCTCACTTGTAACGTACTTTACGCACTTTGTCACCCTGCCAGGCCCCGCCAACCAATGAAAAGCTACTGCCGCGTACTCCCGCTCCTCTTTGGGCTGTCGGCCTGCGCCACTCGCCCCGCCCTGACCACTGGTAAGTATGTCGAAGACCCCGGCCCCGGCGTGCTATCATTCGAGAGCAGGGAGCTGCGGCGGCTGCCCGGCCAGCGGTTTGAATATTTCGCATATTCCGACGATATTAGCTCCAGCAAGCACGGCGCCGGTACGTATGAGCTGCGGGGCAAGCAGCTCCGGCTCACCTTCGACGGGCAGCCGCTGGGCCCGGCCGCTCAGGTGCAAACCCGCCCCGGCCCCGCAACCCACCCGGACTCGCTCACGTTTCAGGTGCGGGGCAGCGCGGGCCGGGACGCCCCGCAGCCGCTGGCTGGCGCCACCATCCTGGTCCGCAGTACGATGCAGGGCACTTCGGTTGGTGCGGCCGGCCGCGCCACGCTGCGCCTCGCCCGGACCCAGGACCCGCAGGAAATCGTCATTTCGTGTGTGGGCTGGCAGATGCTTCGGCAGCCCTGGCCCGCCCAAAACACCGCCTATGAAGTATATCTACAAGCCGAATTCGGCGATTTGTACGCCGCGGGCACGGTGAAAGAATTCCGGGTGCTCCGGCAGACCGCCAACCGTTTGGTGCTGCGCCGCGGCAATAACACAACCACGCTGGCGCTGCAAGCTCCCAAGTAGAAACGACGGTAAAGCCAATCAAATCAACTGGCCCGTGGCCCGCGCCCTACCCCGCCTTTGAGTCCAGTGCCTAGAAGCAGCTACTGCTTAACGATTTTGAATTGCCGGCTGAAGCCGGCCCCGCTCAGCTGCACCAGGTAGAAGCCGCTTTTCAGCGCCGAAACATCCAGGCTGCGCTCCCCGCTGGCGGTCGTAATGCTTTGGGTGAGCACCGCGCGGCCGGTGGCATCGGTCAGGGTGAGGCGGTGAACTTTGAGGCCGGCGGGCAGCACGTAAGTCAGGCGGTTGAGCACGGGGTTGGGGTAGGCGCCGGAGCCGCTTTTCCGGGCGGCGCTCGTGGCCAGGCCCGTGCTGCTGCCGTCGTAGCTGCCGCCGCCAGGGTAGTTCACAAGGCTATTGGGGGTTGGCGAAACGGCACTGACGGTGCTCGGATTGGGCACGCAGTTGGCAAACTTGATATTTTGGAGTACTTGCCCCAAGCCGAAGCGACCGTCTACGATGTAGGGTGGGTTGATGTGCATCAGGGCCGCGTTGGGGCCATTCTCGAAGCGCTTATAGGTCCAGTGGCAGTAGCCGATGCCCACGGAGTTGAGGTTGCGGGCGGCCTCATTCATCCAGGAAGCCGTGTTCTCGCCGGTCTCGCCCACCCAGATGGGCACGTTGTGCCGGGTGCGGAAGGCCGTGAGGTTGCCAAGGAAGCGCAAGTTATTAACCCCGGGCTGGGTAGAGTTTACCCCGTTATCCATCAGGTAGCCGGTGCCGCTGTAGCGGTGCGAGTTATACACCAGATTGGTCGCGTTGGGGAAGGTGTAGGGCTCCAGGTAGTTATAGTCATTGCCCCAGCCGTTGCCTTCAATCATCACCAGGTGGTTGTCATTCTGGGCGCGCACGGTGTTGATGAGCCGCTGGTACACATCGTGCATCTGCGGGTTGCTGGGCACGTTGTTGGGCTCGTTTATCAGGTCGTACATGGCCACACGGGCATCGGTGCGGTAGCGCTGCGCGATGGTGGCCCACAGCCGATTGGTGATGTCCTGGTAGATGGGCCGGTTCCAAAAGTCCAGCGGCCGGAGCAAATCGGCAATGTTGGCGTCGGTGCCCTGCGCGCCCGGCGCGGCGTGCAAGTCCAGGATAACGTACATCTTGTTGGCCGCGCACCAATTCAGCAGGTTGTCAATCATGCGGATGGCTTCCAGGTTAGCCGGGTCCTGGAAGAGCTGATTGGCATTATAGGCCTCGGTGAGCGAGGCCACGTAGGCGTCATACGTGACAGTACCGCGCAGTACCCCGTTGCGCACGGCGCGCTGGGCGGAGGTCAGAAACAGGTCGTAGTGCAGCGGCAGGCGCACGCAGTTGAAGCCTAGCGAGGCGATGTAGTCGATGTCGGGCTTGGTGATGAAGTTGTCGCGGTAGCTCTGGTAGAATTCTTCCACCGCCGCATCGCTCATCCCGGCGTTGTAGAGCACCTGCTTCACCGTTCCCTGGGTCTGGCGGCCGTTGAGGCCCTGCCAGCCGGGCTTCATCATGTAGCCTTCCTGCAGGGCCCAGCCGCCCAGGTTCATGCCGTTCAAGATGACTTCCTGACCACTGGCATTCACAATCTTAGGACCGTCAGCGCGCAAGAAGCTTTGTCCTAGCGCCGAGTTGGCCAGGCCCGTCAAAATCAGCAGCACGAGCAGCGCCCGCTGCAAGCGACAGGATTTCCGGCTTTGGCACCGAGAATACTGAGAATAAGTAGATGTAGGCATGGCGCGCGTAGGGGGTTGAGAGTTAGTTGGATAAAGGTAGGTAGTCGGACCGCACGGACCATCAGCGAAGCCAGAGTAAGGCTGGGATAAAATAAACCGTTCCGCAAAAGCTACTGGTCGTTTTCTGATAGCGCGTAGCCAAATCCCGAACCTGTTTGAGCCGGCTGAAGAACTTCAATCACTGTCAACCGCCGATTGCTATCCCAACGACGCACGCCGGATGCTTCGCTGCGCTCTACACGGCCACCTATTAGGCACTAGGAGTACCTAAAAATCTACGCTAAGTACAAAGAGTAATCATTGCTTCATTTTAAGATAATGACCTGGCTGTTGCTTTGCGGCACCTATTATGAGCACTCGCAAAGTCAAGGCTTTATGAAAAACAATTACTTCCCAAACAGCTGTCTTCCAGCGCCTGGCGGGTTCCCGCGCCTCCTACTGCTGGTCCTGCTGCTGACCCTGCCGGCGCTGGGGTTTGCCCAGCAAACCATCACCGGCACCGTCACGGACGACACCAACGCGGGGCTGCCGGGCGTCACGGTGCGGCTCAAGGACACGAACAAGGGCGCCGCGACCGGGGCCGACGGCACGTACAGCATCACAACCGAGAAGCCCAGCGACGTGCTGGTGTTCTCCTTCGTCGGGACCGTGACCCAGGAGGTGCCGGCCGGGACGCAGACCGTCGTGAACGTCAGGCTGGCCAAGGACGCCCAGCAGCTCAGGGACGTGGTCGTTATTGGCTACGGCACGGCTAATAAGCGGGACGTGACCGGGGCGGTGACGTCGATAAAATCCGAGGAGTTCAACCAAGGCGTGCTCACGACCCCCGGCCAGCTGCTGCAAGGCAAGGTCGCCGGCCTCAACATCACCAAGAGCGGCGACCCCAACCAGCGGCCGTCGGTTATTCTGCGGGGCCCCTCCACGATCCGCACCGTGAACGGGGGCGTCACGGAGCCCTTCTACGTGATTGACGGGGT
Organism: uncultured Hymenobacter sp.; assembly: GCF_964243305.1. GTDB lineage: Bacteria > Bacteroidota > Bacteroidia > Cytophagales > Hymenobacteraceae > Hymenobacter. The sequence goes on along the minus strand of NZ_CAXTEF010000021.1, from coordinate 65,393 downwards.
GCCCGGCGCCTCAATTGACTTGCTGGCGCCCGACGACATCGAAAGCATCGATGTACTCAAGGACGCCTCGTCGGCCGCCATCTACGGCGCCCGCGCGGCCAACGGCGTCATCGCCATCACCACCAAGCGGGCCCGCGCCGGCCAGACCCGGCTGACCTACAGCGCCTACGGGGCAGTGGACAACGTCTCGAACCAAATCGACGTGCTGAGCGGCGACGAGCTGCGCCAGTACCTGGCCGACAACAAGGTGCGGGCCCTGACCACGACCACCGACGACGACGGCGCGAATACCAACTGGCAGAAGCTGGTGCAGCGCACCGCCTACTCCACGAACCACAACCTCTCGTTCGGCGCCGCGGCCAACAATACCGAGTACGGCGCCAGCGTCAACTACCTCAAGAACGACGGCATCCTGCGGCGCACGTCCCTGGAGCGCCTCATCTACCGGGGCTACCTCAACCAGCGCTTTTTCAACGACCGGCTCAAGCTAGGCCTCAACATCATTAACAGCACCAGCAACCAGAACGACCTGCCCCAGCCGCAGGTGCTGTCGGGGATGCTGTTCTACCTGCCCACGGTCGGCCCCCTCAATCCCGACGGCACCTACAAGGAAAACTTCACCCGCACCGGCAGCGGCCCGCTCAACCCGCTCTCGCTGGTCGAAAACAACACCTACGTCACCAAAAACAACAAGGCCCTGGTCAATGCCCTGGTGCAGGTCAACATCCTGGACGGGCTGCGGCTGACGTTGAGCGGCTCGACCCAGCGCGACCAGAACAACTTCAACTCCTACCTCAACAGCCAGTCGGGGCTGGCCGTGAACCTGGGCGGCGTGGCCCGGCGCAACGAGTACCTGAGCAAAAACGACGTGCTCGAATCCTTCCTCAACTACGACCGCAGCTTCGGGCTCCACGGCTGGCAGCTGCTGGCCGGCTACTCCTACCAGCAGGACCGCACCAACGACGGCTTCGGCATCACGACCCAGAACTTCGCCAACAACGCGCTGGGCTACAACAACCTGTACCTGTCCAACCCCTCGTCGCTGGCCCAGATTGCCTTCGAGAACAACCCCATCTCCACGCTGCGCCTCATCTCGCAGTACGGCCGCGTGCAGTACCAGTACGCCGACCGCTACCTGCTGCAAGCCACGCTGCGCCGGGACGGCTCGTCGGCGTTCGGCGCCAACAACCGCTACGGCTACTTCCCCACGGCGTCCGTGGGCTGGCGCCTCATCAACGAGGGTTTTATGCAGCGCCTACCCCTCTTCTCCGACCTGAAGCTGCGGGCCGGCTACGGCGTGTCGGGCAACAGCCAGGGCTTCGACGCCTTTTCGGCCCTGCTCATCTACGGCACGCCGCCCGGCAACAGTAAGTACTTGAATAACGGCGTCATCTCGAACGTGGTGAACGCGGTGCGCAACGAAAACCGCGACCTGAAGTGGGAGAGCACCGCCACGACCAACCTGGGCCTGGACTTCGGCTTATTCGGCAACCGCCTCACGGGCTCGCTCGACTTCTACCTTAAGAAAACCAGCGACCTGATCAACGACGCGCTGCCGGTGTCCTCGACCGAATTTCAGTACACGACCTACACCGCCAACGTGGGCCAGATGACCAACAAGGGCGTCGAGCTGACCCTGAGCGCGGTGCCCGTGCAGACGGCCCGCTTCACCTGGCGCACGGGGCTGAACCTGGCCCACAACCGCAACGTCATCGACAACCTCTCGACCGAGCGGTTCACCATTTCTTCCATCCAAACCGCGCAGCTCGGCGGCAAGGGGCAGTCGGGCAACTACAGCCAGATTATCCAGCCCGGCTCGCCGGTTGGCACTTTTCTGCTCTGGCACTACCTGGGCAAGGATGAGCGAGGCGTCAGCACTTATCAGAAGGCTGATGGCAGCACCACGGCCACCCAGCCCCTGACCACCGACCAGCGCGTGGCCGGCAGCGCCCAGCCCAAGCTCATCTACGGCATCACCAACAGCTTTTTCTACGGGAATTTTGACTTCAGCTTCTTGGCGCGGGGCGTGCTGGGCAACAAAATCCTGAACGCCACGCTGGCCTCGCTCAACAACCCGGCCGACGCCCGGCTGCAAAATATTCCCCGCTTCACGCTCGGCGAATCGTTCAACGACATCAACGGCTACCTCATCTCCGACCGGTTTCTGGAGAGCGGCTCCTACCTGCGCCTCGACAACGCCGCCCTGGGCTACACTATCAAGCCGGGCACCGAGTACGTGAAAGCCATCCGGCTCTACGTGGCCACCAACAACCTGTTCGTGCTGACCAAGTACCGCGGCATCGACCCCGAAGTCAACCTGGGCGGCCTGACGCCGGGCATCGACAACAACAACTTCTACCCCAAGACGCGCACGTTCATTCTGGGCCTGAACGCCTCTTTTTAAGGAGGATAGGGTAGGAAAAAAGAACGTCATGCAGAGCGCAGCGAAGCATCTCGGGCGGGTAGTAATCCAGCTAACCGAACGTCATGCTGAGCGCAGCGCAGCGGAGTCGAAGCATCTCTACCGCAGCAGTAATCACTGGTAAACAACGATTGGATTAGTCCGCGATAGAGATGCTTCGGCTTTGCTCAGCATGACGTTCTCGCATTTGGACTACTACGCGGTAGAGATGCTTCGACTCCGCTCCGCTGCGCTCAGCATGACCGCCTTTTGAATGATTTTCCCTACCCCCCCTCCTCGCCGCCAACGCATCATTATGAAAAAAGCTACCCTAACCGCAGCCGTGCTGCTGGTCCTGGGCACGTTTTCCTGCGAAAAGCTGGACGTGCCGGTCGAGTCGCAGTTCGTGGAAGCCAACTTCCCCAAAACCATTTCCGACTACAACGCCTCCGTCGGGGCCATTTACGCCAACTTGGCGGCGAGCTACGCCGTGCCCTACTGGCGGATGCAGGAGCTGAGCACCGACGAGGCTATCCTGCCCGCCCGCGACGGCAACTTCGACGACGGCGGGCAGTACCGGCAGCTGCACTACCACACCTGGACGCCCGACCACCCCAACGTGCTGGGCATCTGGCAGTGGGCCTACGGCGGCATCACGACCTGCAACCGCCTGCTCAACATCACCGCCAACTTCGGCTTCAGCCCCGCCGAGCAGGAAGCCAAGCTGGCCGAAATCCGGGCCATGCGGGCGCTCTACTACTTCTTTCTGCTCGATTTGTACGGCAACGTGCCCCTGGTCACGGACTACCCGGCGCCGAGCGCGCCGGCCACCCAGCCCCGCGCCGAGGTGTTCAAGTTCGTGGAAAGCGAGCTGCTGGGCGCCCTGCCCCGGCTGCCGGCCAAAACCGGCGTGGCCGCCGCCAACACCCAACAGTACGGCCGCCCGACCAAAGCAATGGCGTTTGCCCTGCTCGCCAAGCTCTACCTCAACGCTGAGGTGTACGTCAGCACGCCACGCTACCCCGACGTGGTGCGCATGGCCGACAGCGTGCTGCGCAACCCCAACTACGGGCTCGACGCCCGCTACCGCGACATTTTCCTGCCCAACAACGGCCCCCAGGTGCGGGAAACCATCTTCGCCGTGCCCTACGACCAGCAGATTGCCGGCAACCAGTTCACCCGCTTCGGCTTCTTCTTCTACCTGACGCAGGCCTACGGCTTCAACGTGGGCCTGAGCATTGCCATGAGCACCACGCCGGAGTTCTACGCCCGCTTCAACCTGCCGGGCGACTTCCGGACGACGACTTGGCTGGCGGGCCCGCAGTTCCTGCCCGACGGCAACGGCGGCTTCACCAACCAGCCCGCCTACTACCCCGGCACGACCGAGCAAATCGTCATCAACCCGGTGCTGACGCTGGTGCCGCCCAAGCCGATGGACGTGGGCAACACCCGCGCCTCGCAGGCGCAGGGCGTGCGCTCCATCAAGTACTACCCCGACCCGACCATCATTCAGGCCACCCGCCTCAACAGCAACGACGTGCCCGTGCTGCGCCTAGCCGACGTGCTGCTGATGAAGGCCGAGGCCATTTTGCGCGGAGCCCCGGCCACGGCGGTCGGCGGCGAGCTGCAAACCCCGCTGGTGCTCATCAATAAAATCCGCGCCCGCGCCGGGGCCCGCGCCGCCACCAGCATTGACTTAAACGGGCTGCTGGACGAGCGGGCCCGCGAGCTGTTCTGGGAAGGCTGGCGCCGCAATGACCTGATTCGCTACGGCCAGTTTGAGACCGAATACCCGCTGCCCAACGACGTGCTCTCAATGGATAAAAAGGAGTTCCGCCGGCTCTACCCCGTGCCGAACATCGAGCTGCGCCTCAACCCCGGCTTGCAGCAGAATCCGGGTTATTAGGGAGTTATCCTCCTCACGAAGTAGGGTGCGGGGCTTGCCCCCGCCCGTCGTTGAACGACTACCGCTCCAACCGTTCAACGACGGGCGGGGGCAAGCCCCGCACCCTACACCGTTCTCGCAAGCCACTTCACGATGAATATAAAAGTTGAGAGTTAAAATTCTATGCTTTACAGGATTTTAACTCTCAACTTTTAACTCAGCTCCTGGAACGTGAAACCGCTCTAAACCCAGCGACCCTCCCCTTTCGCCTTGCTTCCATGAAATCTACTTTGCTTATTGGCAGCCTGCTGCTGGCCGCGGCGCTGGCCTTCCGCCCCCAGAAAGAGCCGCAACTGAATCAGATTCAGGTTATCGGCTCGCACAACAGCTACAAGCAGGCCATCGACCCGAAGCTGTTTCGCGTGCTGCAAAAGGCGGATTCGCTCAGCATGAGCAAGATTGACTACAGCCACCCCAGCCTGACCGAGCAGCTGGACCGGGGCCTTTTAGCGTTAGAGATTGACGTGTACGCCGACGCTAAAGGCGGCAAGTACTCCCACCCCAAGGGCCTGGAGCTGGCTCCCGGACAGCCACCTTATGATGCGGCCGGGGCCATGCAGCAGCCCGGCTTCAAGGTGTTTCACATTCAGGATATTGACTTTCGCAGCAACTGCCCCACGTTCAAGGATTGTCTGCGGGAACTGAAAAAGTGGTCGGCGGCGCACCCCGGCCACCACCCGGTTTTCATCACCATGAACGCCAAGGACGAGCCCCTGAAGCGGCCGAATTTCACGGTGCCGGAGCCGTTCACGCCGGCCGTATTCGACGCCCTCGACCAGGAAATTCTCGACAACCTGGGGGCCGCCCGCCTCATCACTCCCGACCAGGTGCGCGGCTCCTACCCCACGCTGGAAAGCGCAGTGCTGCACCGCCACTGGCCCACGCTGCGAGCGGCTGAGGGCAAGTTCGTGTTCGTCCTTGATGAGGTAGGAGCCAAGCGCGCGGCCTACCTCCAAGGCCACCCGTCGCTCAAAGGTCGGCTGCTGTTCGCCGATGCCGAGCCGGGCACGCCGGAAGCGGCTATTTACATTATGAACAGCGCAAAGAAAGATGCCACTGCCATCAAGGCCTTGGTCGAAAAAGGCTACATCATTCGTACCCGGGCCGACAGCGACACCCAGGAGGCCCGCCAAAACGACCGCAGCAGCTTCGAGGCCGCCGAGCAATCCGGGGCGCAAATCATCAGCACGGACTACTACATCAAGAGCGCCCGGTTCAAATCAGACTACGTCATCAGCTTCGCCGACGGCAAATACTTCCGCCTGAACCCATTATTTTAATTGGGGCGTGGGGACAGGACAGTAAGCAAGAAAGGCGGTCATGCAGAGCGCAGCGAAGCATCTCGCTTGCGGCACTAATCCAATCGTTGTTTTTCGCTGATTACTTTCCCAACGACTGCCCGCGAGATGCTTCGCTGCGCTCTGCATGACCGCCTTTCTTGCTAGTCGTCGTCATCGTCCCGTCCGGCCAGGGCGGCGGGGTAGGGCTGCCGGCCCTTGGTAGCGAACCAAATAATGCGGTTCAGCACGTCGTCGCGCCCGCCGTCGATGTGGTCGAACTCCGCCCCGGACGAGAGCCGGGCGAAGTGCCGGGCCTCGCCGGTCAGGGTCGAAAGCCTGGGGTTGAGCTGGGTTAGCGGAATGCGGTTGGGCAGGTGCTGGAAGGGCCGGCGGGAAGGCTGGTCGGCGAAGCACTCGAACATGGGTAGGGCCGTGGCGTCCATGATGTTCATGGGCGGCAAACCCAGAATCTGCTCGATGGAGCGCACCACGCAGGTTTGGTTGTAGTTCGTCGACACCGTTTTCTGCAGCCGGCTATAGGGGCTGATGACGAAGCCCGTGGTGCGGTAGGCCGACACGTGGTCCCAGCCGGCCTGGGAGTCGTCTTCGGTGACAAACACGACAGTGTTTTTCCAGAACCGGCTCTTGGTCAGCGCCTCAATCATGCGGCCCAGGGCCAGGTCGTTGTCGGCGACCATTGCCCGCGGCGTCGGGTAGCCCGGCCGGGTGCCCACGGTGTGGTCGGTTGCCAGCGCGATAATGGACAGCGCCGGCAGCGCCTCGCCGGGCTGCTTCTCAAACGCGGTCAGTTCTTGAATAAAGGCGTCGGCCCGCAGCTGGTCGGTAATGCGCAGGTCGTCGGCGCCCGGATAGGCCGGCGAGAGCAGCGGCCTCACGCGCGAAATCGTGCTGGTGTTGGTGAATACCAAGGGCCGCCCGGCCTGATGGTTTTCGTAAATATTGGTCCAGGTCAGCTTGTCGTCGTAGTGGGGCTGACAGGCCTCGCCGTAGATGCGGACGGTCTTGCCGTGGTCGGCGGCGTGGTTCCAGATGAAGCCGCCCGCGCTGTACACCAGCGCGTCTTCCTGCACGTGGGGGTAGGAGCGAAACCAGGCCCGGACGTTCTTCTCCACGTAGTCGGTCACGATGGCCGCGTCGGTCCACTGGTGCCCCTCGGCCGACGATTTGCCGGACACGTAGTAATTATCCAGCAGCTGAAACTCGCGGGCGAGCTGGTGCTGGTTGGGCGTGACGCTGTCGCCGAACACGCACAGCGACGGCTGCCCCCGCCCGCCCGGCAGGTCGCCGAGCACTTGGTCGTAGGTGCGGTTTTCCTTGATGATGTATACCACGTGCTGGAACACCGAGGGCTCACCGATGCGGGCGGGCATGGGCCGCGGCGCCACGTTCGGGCGGGGCCGCCGCCGGGCCAGCTCCTGGCGAAAGCTCAGGTTGAGCTGCCGCACCTGGGCCGAGTACTCGGCCAGCTGGGCGGGGGTAGGGAGTGGAATCAGCAAGACCGTGGCCTTCTGGTGGTGGGAATTATAGACCGGCGGACCCGCCTGTCGCTGGCCCGCTGCGTCCACGTCGCCGCCGCCCGCCCGGATGTCCTGGCTGCTCACCCGCGCGCCCTCGCCTTCCAGGTTGGTCACGAACAGCGTATGCTCGCTCAGGGCCAGCCCGCCCGGATAGGCTTCCGTGGGAATGAAGCCCAGCACCCGGCTCGGCCTGTCGGGCCCGGCGCCAGAAGCTTCTTGGCCCAGGCCCACGACCGCGACGGCGTTATCCAGCCCGTTGGCAACGTAGAGCGTGGTACCGGCCGCGTTGAGGGCCAGCGCGTTGGGCGTGTCGCCGCCGAAGCCCGCCGAGCCGGGCATGAGCTGCACCGGGATGCGCTCACTGACTTGCAGGCGGGCCGCGTCGATAGCCGTCACCAGGTCGCTGTTGCCGTTGGCTACGTACACGTAGCGCCCATCCGGGCTGGCGAGCACGGCATTGGGGTGCAGGCCGACCGGCAGCTCCTTCAGCCGCTGGCCGTCGGCCAGATTCAGCACCGTGACGGTGCCCTGGGCCGTGGCCCCGGTTTTAGGCTCAATGTAGGCGCGGCCGTAGGGTACGCCGGCCACTTCCCGGCCTAGCGTATCGGTGGGCACCGGGCCGCCCCAGTTGCTGACGAACAGGCGCTGGCCCGCCACGGCCACGCCGTAGGGAGCAACTCCGGTTGGTCGGGTCCAGACCGACTGGCCGGTTGCCAGGTCCAGCTTGACTACCTGGTTGTTGCCGTTGAGCACGACGTAGAGGTAGCGGCGGCCGTTCTCGGTCGTGAGCGCCAGGTCGTTGGGCAGGGCCAGCGGGGAGTTGACCGGGGCGAAGGCAAACGCCCGCTTGATGCTGATTCGGCCCGCCGCGTACACCGCTTCCAGCACGCACGACTGGTGAGTCTGGCCGTTGGCGGCGCTCCAGAACAGGTGCGTTTCGGCCCCCTGCTGCGCCACTTTCAGGCCCGAATACGTGCTCATAAACCCCCGGTAGCCGGCCTCATCGGCGTAGGCCCAGCGGGCAACTACGCGGCGGCTAAGCGTGTCGAGCAGGGCGATGCCGTAGCGGTCTTCCACGGCCAGCAGGGGCGTTTGCGGCACCAGCTGCACGTCCAGGCTGTGGTTTTCCAGGCCGGGATTGCCGTAGCTAATGACGTGGCCGGCCGGCGCAATCACCCGGTTATAGGGCAGGAGCACGGGCAGCACGTTGCGCTGCAAGGTACTGTCGTCGTAGGAGCTGTGCAGAGTGGCCTGCTCCAGTCCTGCCGACGCCTTTTCGGGCTGGGAGCCGAAGCAGCCGCTTAAACCCAAAAGGCAGCTTAGTAGCGTGACACCCGAGTAGTACTTCATCATGGTAATGCGCTTGCCCACTACCGCTTCTTGCGTTAGGTGAAGGCGCAAAAATACCAGCGGTCATGTTACTCGCTCATTATCATATTGTTGTCAATCAACAACCGCATTTTTATTGTATTGAGCAGCATCCTGCGGGCTCTGGCTCTACGGCCCCAAAATGCGAAATCCTAGCCCCGAAAATACTTCAACGCTCCTTCCTTGGGACTACACACCTAGCCCTTCATTAGACAACCACCTTGCCTCACCGGCGGTAGAAAAATTAATACGTGAATACTTTGCCGCCCACCATCACCTCCTGCGTTTTCTCATCAAACGTGGCTTTCTGGCCCGTGCGGGCGGCGGCGGTCGTCATGATGTTGGCGATGGAGTGGCTGTAGCCGGCTTCGACGGGCGCGTTGGGCTGCTGGCGGCTGCGCACGCACTCCATCCAGTTGCGCACGTGGTTGGAAGTAAGCCGGTCGCCGCCGGTGTTGGCTGACGCCACGACGGCCTCGACGGCCGAGAGCTTAGACTCCGGCAGCAGGTTCGGGGCCATCTGCATGGCGTCGGCAAATTGCTTGGTCAGGCCACCCCGGGGCGAAATCGTATTTGTATTCAGGTTCAGCTCGCCACCGTTGGAGTAGTAGATTTCGGTGGGCCGCTCGTCGCCGTTGTGCATCCGGGCGCCGAACGTGACTTGAAACCCGCTGCTCCTGTCCTGGGCCGGGCCGTAGTCGAACACGGCCGTCATCGTGTCCCAGTTGCGGCGCCCGTCCTTCCACATGTAGATGCCGCCGTTGGCGACTACGCTGCGCGGGTGGGGCAGGCCCGTAAACCAGTGCACGGTGTCAATCTGATGGCTCATCCACTGTCCCGGCAGGCCCGACGAGTAGGGCCAGAACAGCCGGTATTCCAAGTACTTGCGCGGGTCAAACGCCTCACTAGGCCGGTTCATCAGGTAGCGCTTCCAGTCGGTGTCGGACTCCCGGAGTTGCGGGAGCAGCTCCGGGCGGCGCCAACGGCCGGGCTGGTTCACGTTCCAGGTCAGCTCCACCATCGTGATGGGGCCAAACTTGCCGGATTTAATAAACGCCTCGGCGGCGTGGTAGTTGGCGCCGCTGCGGCGCTGCGAGCCAATCTGCACAATCTGCTTCGACGCCTTGATGGCTTTGAGCGCGGCCCGGTTGTCGGCCATCGTTTCGGCAAACGGCTTCTCAACGAAGGCATCGCAACCGGCCCGCACGGCTTCAATGGCGTGCAGCGCGTGCTGGAAGTCGGCCGTACCGATGAAGACGGCATCGACCAGCTTCTGGTCGTACAGCTCCTCGTTGTTGCGGCAGCCCACGATGTCGTGCCCGAGCTTTTCCTTCCAGGTGGCCACGCCTTCTTCGCGCCGTTTTTTCCAGATGTCAGAGACGGCCACCACGTCAAAGTTCAATTCCTTGTAGTGGTTGAGAAAGCAGGGCATGTGCGAGCCGTGGTGGCGGTCGGAGTAGCCCACCACGCCCACGCGCACCCGGTCGTTGGCCCCGATGATGCGCTTGTAGCTGCTGGCCGACCAGGAAGTTACGGGCGCAAACAGGACGCCCGTGCCGGCCAGGGCTATTTTCTTAACGAATTCACGACGGGGGGTAGGCATAGGGCTGGGGAGTGGTAAAGGGGGTAGGGTGAGGAGGTGATGGCGTGAGGGGGTTACGGGGCAGGCAGGGGGTAGGGAAAAAGGGTGGTCATGCTGAGCTTGTCGAAGCATCTCTACCGCGGACTACTCCAATCGTTGTTGCCGCTGATTACTTACGCGGGAGAGATGCTTCACTGCGTTCAGCATGACCGCCCTTTTTCCCTACCCCCTGCCCACCGAGCAATCTCCTCACCCCCTCACTTCAACTCCTTGATTTTAAGGCTGCGAAACGACACCTCATTGCCGTGGTCTTGGAGCAGCAGGTGGCCGGCCGGCGCCACGCCGAAGTTCGGCCAGACCTTGTACTTGCTTTGGGCCACCAACTCCAGAAACTCCGGCGAGCCGCGCCGGTATTCCAGCACTTTGGCCCCGTTGAGGTAGTGCTCCACGCGGTTGTCGGGGTACACCACCACGCGGCCCACGTTCCACTCGCCGATGGGGTGGATGAAGCGCGCGGGCTTGTCGGCCTTTTTCAGGTCGTAGAGCGAGGCCAGCGTGCGGTTGCCATCGCGCCCGAGCTTGGCGTCGGGGTGCAGCGCGTCGTCGAGCACCTGGTATTCGAGGCCAATGGCGGAGCCTTCGGTTTTTTCGGCCAGCGTGACGAAGTACTTCACGCCGCTGTTGGCGCCCGGCGTGAGCTTGTACTCAAACGAGAGGTCGAAGGCCCGGTACTGGTCCTCCGTCACGATGTCGCCGACGTTGGCAGCTTCCTTGCCTTCCGAGGCCTGAACGGTCATCGTGCCGCCCTCGGTTTTCCAGCCGCCGACCGGGAAGGCATCGCCCTTGGCGCTGCGCCAGCCGGCGGCCGTTTTGCCGTCGTAGAGCAGCTTCCAGCCGTGCTGCTGCTCGTAGGGCGTCAGGTAGTTGGGCACGAAATTGACCACGTACACGTCGGCCGGGAACGCGCTGGGTTTCAGGCCCGTGGTTGTGAGGGTGAGGTTCTTGAAATACACCTTTTTGCCTTCCTGCTCCTTGGTCGTGATGCCGTGCACCTGCAAGCCGATGAAGCCCTTGGGGTCCACCGGGTCCACGACGTAGGCCACGGGCACGTTGTTGAGCCAGGTCTTCATCTCCGCGCCGATGCACTCGATTTTGACGTGGTTGTACTGCCCGGCTTTGTAGGCCGTCTTGGCTTGCGGGTTCAAATCCAGGGGGTAGAGCCACTGCCGCCGCGCCTCGTCGTAGACGCCGCCCGACCAGCTGCGGGCCGAAGGGTCAATTTCCACCTGCCGCCCATAAACCTTGCCCGGCTGCTGGGGCGAGTCGAAATGGCTGCGCGTCTGCACGCCGGAGTTGCTGACCGGGCTTTCGAGCATGATGTCCAGCTCCAGCACGAAGTCGCCGTACTCTTTTTCCGTCACCAGAAACGTGTTGCCTGAGTTCATCACCGTCGTGCCGACGATGGCGCCGTTTTCAACTTTGTAGTCGGCCGTGCCGCCTAGGCGTTTCCAACCCTTGAGGGTTTTGCCATCGAAGAGCGGCTGGCTTGCCGCGGAAACCGGGGCGGCGGGGGGGGTAGGGGTAGGAGCCGGCCGCGGCGACTTAAACGCCAGGGCCGCCCCCACGGCGCAGGCGCCGGCAGCCAGGAGTGCGCGATTTTTCATAGTAGTAGGTTGGCGGAGTAGGAAGGGCAAGATACTAGTTGTTCGAGGTTTATTTCAACTTAATAACCAGCTTAGAGCAGTTGCCGGCCTGGGTTCTCGCCGGGCGGGGTGGACAGTGAGGCGCGAAGCAAAAGCTTCGCGCTACGGCCGGGCGGCGGTCAGTGCGGGGGCTTCGAGCTGCACGGGCGTCATGCGCGGGGCAAACAGGTGCATGACGCCCCAGGCCAGCAGATAGGCGGAGCCGCAGAGCAGAAAGATGATGTTGTAGCCGCCGTTCAGGTTGCCGGCCGCCTTGTAGGAGTCGAGCAGATAGCCCACCAGCAGAGGGAAGAGAATGCCGCCGACCGAGCCGGCCATGCCACCGATGCCCACAATGGAGCTGACGGCCCGCTTGGGAAACATGTCGGAGGCCGTGGTGAAGATGTTGGCGCTCCAGGCCTGATGCGCGGCGGCGGCCAGGCTAATCAGGGCCACGGCCGCCCAGATGCTGGTCGCGTAGCGGGCCAGCATAATGGGCACCACCAGGATGGCAAACAGCAGCATGGCCAGCTTGCGGGCCCGGTATACGCTCCAGCCGCGCTTAATCAGGTAGGACGACAAATAGCCGCCGCCGATGCTGCCGATGGTCGTGGCCGAGTACACGATGACCAGGGGCAGGCTGGGCTTTTTCAAGTCGAGCTGAAACGAGGTGGCGAAGTAGGAGGGCAGCCAGAACAGAAAAAACCACCAGATGGGGTCGGTGAGCAGCTTGCCAAACACGAAGGCCCAGGTCTGGCGCACCCGCAGCAGCTGGCCCCAGGAGATGGCCGCGCCGGAGTCACCTCCGGCTGGCTCTTCGGACTCGTTGTCGGAGTGAATGTAGGCGTACTCGGCGGGGCTGAGTTTGGGCTGGCGCGCCGGGGTTTCGTAGAACCGCCACCAGCACGCCAGCCAGATAAAGCCGGTGGCGCCGGTGATGACGAAGGCCTGCTCCCAGCCGTAAACTCCCAGAATCCAGGGCACCATGACTGGCGCGGCCACGGCCCCGATGTTGGCGCCGGAGTTGAACAAGCCCGTGGCCAAGGCCCGCTCTTTCTTCGGAAACCACTCGGCTACGGTCTTGATGGCGGCCGGAAAGTTGCCCGCCTCGCCCAGTCCGAGCGCGGCCCGCGCTACGCCGAAGCCCGCGGTGCTCGTGGCCAGGGCGTGGGCAATGGCGGCGCCACTCCAGGCGATGATGGAAATGATGTAGCCCTTTTTGGTGCCGATGATGTCAATCACGCGGCCGAACAGCAGCAGCCCCAGGGCGTAGGCCGCCGAAAACGCCATCACGATGTGGCCGTAGTCGGTTTCGCTCCAGCTAAATTCGCTTTCGAGGGTGGGCTTGAGCAGGCCAATTACCTGCCGGTCGAGGTAGTTGATGCTGGTGGCGAAGAACAGCAGGGCCACCACGGTCCAGCGGTACTTGCCGGGATTGTCAGCGTTAGGCAGGCTCATCATAGGGGGGTAGGCGGCGAAAGGGTGAGCTGCGGCCAGCAGGCTGGCGAGGCGAATGGACAAGGCAGCGGCACCTGGCGTCCAGGGCCACCCGTAGCGTTGGCACCCAGCCGCTACCTTGGCTCTGGTGACAGGTGGTACAATAAAGTTGGAAGCCTGAAGCTTTGGTGATGAAGCTAAAAGCACGTAATTCTTCTAGTCTTCAACGCTCAGCTTCAGCGACTTTTCAGCGCAAGAGGCGGCCAGAGGTATTGCCCTGCATCAGGTAGTCCACCTCGGCCACCGTCGCCCGGTTTACGTCCCCGGCAATGGTGTGCTTGAGCGCAGAAGCGGCCGTGGCAAAGGCCAGCGCCCCGGCGGTTGAATTAAGTTGGAGCGAGCCATAAATAAAGCCCGCCAGGAAGGCGTCGCCGCCCCCGATGCGGTCCACGACGGGCGTGATGTCGAAGAAAGGAGTTTCCAGGTAGCCTTGCCCGGCCTCGTAAAGCAGGCCCTTGATGCGCTCGTGCGAGGCGCTGCGCGTTTCGCGCCGGGTAGCCAGCACCTGCCTGATTTGCGGAAACTGCCGCATCAGCTGCCCGGCCATCGAAGCAAAGCCGTTGGTGGCGCCGGGCTCGGCCTGAATGCCAAATAAATCTTTAGCGTCATCTTCCGAGCAGACCACCACGTCGCAGCCGGCCACTAGCTCGGGCATCACGTCCTGTGCCCGCTGCCCATATTGCCACAGATTGCGGCGGTAGTTTACGTCGGCCGAGACCGTCAGCCCCCGGCGGCGGGCCTCCGTGATGGCCGCCCGGCAGGCCCGCGCGGCCGGCGCCGACACGGCGGGCGTGATGCCGGTCCAGTGCAGCCACTGGGCGTCCTGCAAGATGTCGGACCAGTTAAAAGCCGCCGGGTCCAGCCGGGCGAAGGCCGAGTCGAACCGGTCGTACACGATGCGGCTGGGGCGCAGCGAAGCCCCTACTTCCAGAAAATACAGGCCCAGCCGGCCCCCTGGGCTCACAACCGCGTGGCGCATGTCCACGCCCAAGCCGCGGAACTGCTGCCCGACCGCGCGGCCGAGGGCGTTGTCCGGCAAGCAGGTGACGTGGGCGGCGGGCAGGCCGAAGCCGGCCAGGGAAGCGGCCACGTTGGCCTCGCCGCCGCCGTAGGTTGCGTCCAGCGTCGCGGCCTGCTCCAGCCGGTAGTGTAGGGGCGGCGAGAGCCGCAGCATGATTTCGCCGAACGTCGTGATGTGCTTCATGCGGTTGGGAAAGGTCGCGGCGTCTGCTTCGGCGGAAGATGGAGTAAAGAGGAAGCTGGCCTTAGTTGGCGTCGCGTTCCGGGACAGGCGTCGTCACCGGGTCGAATTTGAAGTAGCGCTGCGCGTTGTAGTAGCAGACGTTCTGCACCAGCTGGCCCAAGCCGGGCAGGTCGGCGGGCAGCTCGCCGTTCTCCACGTCCTGGCCCAGCAGATTGCACAGGATGCGCCGGAAGTACTCGTGGCGGGGGTAGGAAAGGAAGCTGCGCGAGTCGGTGAGCATTCCCACGAAACGGCTGAGCAAACCCAGGTTGGAGAGGGCGTTGAGCTGCTTTTCCATGCCGTCTTTCTGGTCCAGAAACCACCAGGCCGCGCCCCACTGCATCTTGCCCGGCCCCGCGGACCCATCCTGAAAGTTGCCCACCATGCTGGCCATTAGCTCATTGTCAGCCGGGTTTAGATTGTAGATAATAGTTTGGGCCAACTCGTTTTGCCGGTCGAGGCAGTCGAGAAAGGCCGCCAGGTGCCGGCCCTGGCTAAAGTCGCCAATGGAATCGGTGCCCGCGTCGGCGCCTACCTGC
This sequence comes from uncultured Hymenobacter sp., assembly GCF_964243305.1. Classification (GTDB taxonomy): domain Bacteria; phylum Bacteroidota; class Bacteroidia; order Cytophagales; family Hymenobacteraceae; genus Hymenobacter. The sequence continues at coordinate 50,318 of NZ_CAXTEF010000021.1, read as the reverse complement.
TGCCGCAGGCGGGTGTTGGTGTTGCGCAACGCGCCCAGGTGAAACTGCTGGGTCCAGCCGCGGGCATGGTCGAGGCGGGCCAGCTCCACCAGCAGGCCGGACTTGAAAACGTCACGCTCCCCCGGATTCAGCGCCTGGCCTGCCCGTACCTGGTGGAAGGCCCGGCTGACTTGCCCGGCGGTGTGGTCCGTGGCGTAGAGGCGCTCCAAACCGTGGTCCGACAGCCGGCAGCCCAGGGCGTGGAACACGTCGTGCCGGCGCCGTAGCGCCAGCAGCAGGTCCTCGTACGTCTGAATATCTACCTCGGCCGCGGCCCCCAGCTTGCGCAGGTAGGCGTGGTAAGCCGCTACATTTTCCACGGCCAGGGCTTGGTCGGGACGAAACGTGGGCAGCACCCGTAGCAGAAAGTCGCTGGCCGCTAGGGCCTGGTGATGTTCCAGTGAATCAGCCGGGTCGTCGGTCGTGCAGACGACCTGGACGTTTAGGCGGCGCAGCAGGCTCCGCACCGAGAAGGCGGGCGTTTGCAGCTGCTCGTTGGCCTGCTCCCAGATGTGCCGGGCGCTCTGCGGGCGCAGCAGCTCGGTGATGCCGAAGTAGCGCTGCAGCTCCAGGTGGGTCCAGTGGTAGAGCGGGCTGCGCAGGGTGTAGGGCACGGTTTCGGCCCACTTCTCGAACTTTTCCCAGTCCGAGGCCGCCCCCGTAATATAGTGTTCAGCCACGCCATTGGCCCGCATGGCCCGCCACTTGTAATGGTCGCCGGCCAGCCAGATTTGGGTCAGGTTCTCAAACTGCCGGTCTTCGGCAATCTCGTTCGGGGGCAGGTGGCAGTGGTAGTCCAGGATGGGCAGGGCCGCCGCGTACTCGTGGTAGAGGGTGCGGGCCGTGGCCGTGCGCAGCAGGAAATCAGCATCCAGAAAAGGCTTCATGGTTTTTCAGCTAAGCGGGCGAGGCGGCGGCCGGCGGCCCCAATGACCGTTGAATGCCTAATTCCAGGCCGCGCAGCTCGGCCAGACCGCGCAGGCGGCCGATGGCCGAATAGCCCGGATTGGTTTTTTTGGTTAAATCGTCGAGCAGCTGATGCCCGTGGTCGGGGCGCATGGGTAGGCTATGGTCGGGGCGGCCCTCGGCTTGGCGGCGGCGCATTTCCAGCACGGCGGCGCGCACTACCGCGTACATGTCCACGTCGCCGGCCAGGTGGCCAGCCTCATGGAAGCTCAACTCGTCGGCGGGCTCGCGCTGAGTGCTGCGCAGGTGCAGAAAGTGAACCCGGTCGGCAAAGCGAGTGAACATGGCGGGCAGGTCGTTGTCCGCGCGCACTCCGAACGAGCCGGTGCAGAACGTCAGCCCGTTGTGGGGCGAGGGCACGGCCCGGAAGACGGCCTCCACGTCGGCGGCCGTGCTCAGCACGCGCGGCAACCCCAGAATAGGCCGCGGTGGGTCGTCGGGGTGAATGCAAAGCCGCACCCCGGCCTGCTCCGCGGCGGGCACCACGGCCGCCAGGAAATAAAGGAGGTTGGCCCGTAGCTGCGCCGGCCCGATGTCGGCGTAGGTGTCGAGCACCTGCCGAAATGATTCGAGCGAGTAGCCTTCCTCGGCCCCCGGCAGGCCAGCCAGGATGGTGCGCTGCAATTGCTGACGCCCGGCCGCATCGAGGCCATCAAAATAAAGCTGCGCGGCTTGCTGCCGGGCCTCGTCGTAGTCGGCCGCGGCCCGCGCCCGGCGCAGCAGATGCAAATCGAAGGCGGCAAAAGCCGTCTGGTCGAAGCGCAGGGCCCGCGCGCCGTCCGGCAGCTCGTAGGCTAAATCGGTGCGGGTCCAGTCGAGCACGGGCATGAAGTTGTAGCACACGGTCCGAATACCGCACTCCCCTAAGTGGCGGAGCGTCTGCGCGTAGCTCGCCAGCAGCTCGTCGCGGCGCGGGCCGGCGGTTTTAATCTGCTCGGGCACGGGCACGCTTTCCACTACGTTCCAGCGCAGGCCGGCCCGCGCAATAAGCTGCTGGCGCGCCCGGATGGCTTCCACCGGCCAGACCGCGCCGTTGGGCAGCTCGTGCAGGGCCGTCACCACGCCCGCCGCGCCCGCCTGCCGAATGTCGCGCAGCGACACCGGGTCGGCGGGGCCAAACCAGCGGAGAGATTGGTCGAAGAACATCGAAACAGCCGTTAGGCAGGGAGTGAAGAAGGAAGCTAGAAGCCGATGGAATTGCCCCCGTCCACGGGCAAGTTGACGCCGGTAATAAACTGAGCGGCGTCCGAGGCCAAAAACACCGCCGCGTAGCCGACGTCGGCGGGTTGGCCATACCGGCCCAGGGGGGTGCGGCCCAGCACCTTTTGCTGGCGGGCCGGGTCGGCATCCAGGGCTTGGCGCAGCATGGGCGAATCGATAAAACCCGGCGCGATGCAGTTGACGCGCACGCCGTGGGGGGAAAGGTCGGAGGCCAGCACCCGGCTCATGCCCAGCACGGCGCTTTTCGAAGCCGAGTAGGGCGCCACCTGGGAGAGGCCGTACAGGGCGGCCATGCTGGTGATGTTGATGATGGAGCCCGACTGCCGGGCCACCATGCCGCGAGCCACCTCGCGGGTGAGGGCAAACAAACCGGCCACGTTCGTTTGCTGAATGCGCTGAAAATCCTCGTCGCTCACTTCCAGCGCGAACTTTTTGAGGTTGATACCCGCGTTGTTGACCAGGATATCCAGCGGACCGAGGGTGCTTTCCACCTCGCGCACCAGCTCCGGCAGCGTGGCCAGCTCACTGAGGTCGTTGGTCCGGAACGTGGCGGCCTCGCCTAGTTCGGCGCAGGCCCGCTCCAGCACGTCGGCGCGGCGGCCGGTGAGCACCACCCGGGCCCCGGCCCGCACAAAGGCGCGGGCAATGCCCAGGCCCAGGCCGGTGCCGCCGCCCGTAATCAACGCTAGCTTGCCCGTGAGCTGAAATGGAAGTAGAGCAGACAATAGAGAGGTAGAAAGGTAGAGAAGAAGGCAAAAAGCAAGTTCTATTACGACGCTGTCAACTGGCTTTTTTTATCCTGCAATGCCATTATCAGTAAGGATTCCAATAGTGCGCCTCGCTACCTGCTTTGAGCTGCAAAATTGATTGGCTGGTAAGATAGCCGCTTATTTTTGGTTTATGCAAGGCTTTGCATAGCCAACCTGAAGGTTTCTACCCCCCCTTCCATTTTCTCATGCGGTTACCTTCCGCCGGCGTCCTTAGCTGTTCTAATTCCCATCCTGCGCGGTTAAGCAAACCCGACGGTTAATTCAACGTATTCGCTGCCCCTGCTGCTACTTAGCCCGTCGCGGAGCGAAGTCCAAATCCCTCATTCCTGCTTGCTTTTCCGGGCCCGGCCGACCCTGGCTTGCTTCCGCGACGAGGCGCGCACGAGCAGTTGCGGCTCCAGCATTACGGATTACGGTTCCGGCAACTGGGCTTTGGCTAGTATCAGCTTCACCCGCCGTTGCGCCGCCGTTGACAGCAGCCTGCTGCAGAAGTTCGACTTTGCCTATTTCGACTTTGCTTATAAAGACTCCGCGGCGTTACCAGACACTCAACCTTATCTGGTCCGGTGCGACGAAACCCAGCCCATCGTGACGGTGAAATTCACCGGCGTTTAGGCGCAACTCACCAGGACCTGGCACTGGCACGTGTTAGGCTCCAGTGGGCTAAACAGCCTTGTGCAAGCTGCAACCAGTGCTCCTTAGCAGGTATGACGCGCCTGGCTCTAAAAGGCACCCCTTTGGAGCCGCATCAATTTAGTGAGCGGGCTTTGTATGGCCTGGCTGGCTCCAGGTTGGGCTACTGCGATGGCCGGGCGAAGCGGCTCCGGCGTAAGGGATTCGGCAGGGGCTGGTTAGTGGGCCCCGCCAGCCCCCCTGATTCCCGATAAGCCCGGTACCGTTCCGGCTCCAGGCGGCGGCGGTCCACGAAGTAAAGCCCCGCCTGAAAGCCCCGGCGCCGCACCCAGCCATTAATCAGAAACGCATGCGTGCGCTCCAGCGTGCAAAAGCTGCGCGTCGACACGCCGTAGGTGCCCTGAAAGTAGCGCCCGGGTTCCAGTGGCGGGCGCACAATCTTCTCCGTCTCGCCGTGCCGCAGCCGCTCCATATCCGGTACCCAGGCGCCGGTGATGATGTTCACGGCGGGGTAGGGCGAGGGATTGCCCCACATCACCTTGCGACCAGCCCCATTAACGTTAGCAAACCAGGGCAGGTGCGACATGACAAAGGCCGAGAAGTAAGCGAACTCCACTGGGTCGTAGTGCCGCTCGCGAAAGACGAGCGTCACTTCCCGCTGCTCTACCCGCACGAGCCGGCGCAGCTCGCGCCGGAACTGCGGATCAGCTAGGTAGTGCATGGCCTCGGCGAAGTGGTTGAAAAGCAGGGTCAGGCCATTGTAGTGGACGGCCCCGTGCAGGTAGTTAATGGCATGGGGCATGCGCCGGGTAGGACCATGCGGGATTTCGGGCGTGGCCCCCGATTTCTTCACCATCGCGGCCAGGAACTTGCCAATCTTGCTCACGATAACCTCGTCGGGCTCGGGCTGGTAGTCAGGCTGCGCCCAGTGCCGACCCACGGGGGTGCGAAACACCACGTTGCGGGGCCAGATGGGCAAGTGGTCCTGCGGGGCCAAACCCGTGACCCAGGGGTGGTCAGCGGCGAGCAGACCAGCCCGCATTTTATGCACCGAGAGCAGGCGCAGGACTTGAAAGCCGCCGCCGGTGTTGTGGAGCAGATTGCCGCGCACAATGTTTTGGCTCAAAAAGAGCACTTCCTTCAGGCGGGCGCGCTTGCTGGGCGGCAGGGGCGGCTGGCTGGCAGGTGAGGGGATGCGAGCAGCAGTGACCATTAACAAGAAAGAGAGCGAAAAGGATGGAAAACAGCTGAATGCGTGGCCGGGCGCACCCCAGGCACCAGCGCACCTGAGCAGGGTAGCCAACGGTTGGTGCGGAGTTGGTGACGGGCAAAGAGCGTGCCCCGGCGCGCAATGAGCACACCAGGGGCGGCCGCCGCCTCGTTGGCAGTAGCCTAGGCGACTAGCGTCGGCCCTACCGCGTCGTAGATGACGACTTTTTCCCAGTAGCGCGCGTAGTGGCGCCGAAACTCGTCGTGAATCGGGTGCTGCTGATAGCTTAGCTCATCGGCGGCACTCTCAAACAAGCACAGCCACGAGTAGGTATAAGTACGCTCAATGACAGCGCGGTCAGTCCCCGCCGGCGTGCCGATATGCGCCAGCTTGATCGTCGGAATGCTCCGTAGTTTATGCAGTCCTTCCAGCAGCTGGCCGCGGTCGGCGTCGCTGGCCGCGGCGTTCGTGTAAAACAAGACGTGGTGTACGAAGACTTCAGTAGGAACGCTCATGGGGCAAGGAATAGCTGCGGGAGGAAACTAGCACGGGCTCAGCGGCGCAAAACATCGCCGGCGGGGGCAAAATACGTCGGTGGCGGCTGACCGTGCGCTCTTAAGGTGGGCACCAACCGTGGTGCAGCGTCCTTAGCAAGCCCAAAGGCTAGTTGCACAGGCCGGGCCGTTGGCGCGAGGCGACCACTTCCTTCCAGAAGGAGGCCCTTACTAAATGGTTTCATCGCTGGTGTTTCCAGCGCGTAGAGACGCTTTTTGAGAGACTTTTTCGGCTAGCCTTTATTGGAGTACCTTCGGAACATGACGACCGTCGCTCTGTGTGTCCGCATCTCAACCAAGGACAAAGGGCAGAGCACCGAGAATCAGTTGCCCGAGCTGCGGCGTTTTGCGCAAGCGCACGGCTACACGGTCTACGCAGGAGTGGAGCAGGAGTCCGGCGGCACGGGCCACCGCTCGGATTTTCAAGCCTTTTTTGCCGATGCGCACCGGCGGTTCGATTTAGAAGTTATCCAAATAGGTAGTTGTGCCTGGTGATTTGCGCACAAGCAAAATGGAGCATGGCCAGGCGGTTCTCGGGCTATTTGGCCCGGCGGATGAGCAGGTACCGAAAGCGGTTGAGCCACGAATGGGGACGCTCCACGACCCAGCGGCGGGCTTGCTGGTCCGCCTGTTTGGCTTGGGCTTCCTGACTCCGGGACCGAATGTGGGCCGTGTAGCCCAGGGCGGCCAGCGTGTTACGTACTTGTTTCGGGTCATAGCCCGCGTCCAGGCGCCGGCCCTGCTCGTCCCCACTCGCCCGGTGGGCCTGCCGGGCGGCTTCAGCGACGGGGCCAACCGGGCCAGCGTGCTGTCAAGCAGCAGAGCGGAGCAGAGATGTGATATGCTGGGGCAGATAGTCAGCTACTCACCCTGGCGCTTCAGTCGCGAAGAGCTGTTGCCGCGTGCGAAGCTCAGCCTGCGTTCGATGAGTTCAGCTTACTGCTCCAACGAATCGACCTCTGACTAGCTAGCCTTGAGGGCCGCTAGGGGAGAAATTCAAAAAGTCAATCTGTACCCTATACTGTACTCCAGGTACGAAAAAACCCTTTCTACAGCTTGTAGAGAGGGTTTTTAGTGGTCGCGCTAGGATTGCCCGCCCGCGTACCCCTGTCATAAGATGTACCTAAATGTTGCTTGGCCGGCCTAGAAACTACCAAACCCGCGCGTCCTTATTCATCAGCTGACACTCGTTTACAGCGAATCTGCCACTCAAACTGCCTCTCTTATGCCGCGTGCCGGCGCATCCCCGGCGACTTGGTGACGAAGGCCTTGAGCAGCTCCAGCGTGTCGACGCCTACGTACTGGTTGAACGCTTTTTCCGTGGTGTGGCCCGTGGTCTGCATCACCGTGCGCGCCGGCACGCCCTGGTAGAGCTTGAGGGTAACGAAGGTTTTGCGGCCCAGCTTCGTGCTCAGCGAGAGGCGGCGGATGCCGGCCAGCTGCTGCACGAGCTTGAGGGCGTCGTTGACGTGGCTGCACGTGGGCAGCAGCAGCCCCTGCGGGGCGCGGCCATCGTAGCGGGCTACCAGCGCCACGAGGTGAAACAGCTCGTCATCGTAGTAGGGGATGTAGCAGTCGTGCTGATTCTTGCCGGCCCGGATTTTAATGACCTGGCCCTTAATGTGCTGCCAGCCCAGGCGCTCGGCGTCGCTGATGCGCAGGCCGGTGTAGCAGCAGAGCAAAAATTTGTCGCGGGCCAGCTCCAGCGTAGCCGCCCACTGCTGAAAGCTGGCCTGCTGCGGCAGCAGGCCCTTGGCCCGCTGCTGCCCGCGCAGCTCGACCAGGCGCGTGGCCATATCGGCCGAGCAAAAGTCGAGGGCTTGCAGCCCGCGCAGCTCGGCTTCGGTGAGCGCGTCCACGCCCACGTACTCGGTAGGGGCCTGAAACTTGCGGTATTTGATGTTGACGGCCAAGTCCTTTTCCTGCTCGCACCATTCCAGAAAGGCTCCCAGCCGGCTGATGTGCTTGCCGAAGGTGTTAAGCTTTTGCCCCAGGTGCTCCCGCTCGTAGCGGTAGAAGTCGTGGTAGAAGCCCTGGTCCATGTTGGCCAGGCTCAGCTCCCGCGGCCAGAACTGCGCAAACTCCACGAACCGGCTTCGGGTCGAGTGCAGGGCCCGGATGTAGGTTTCCGAGATGGGCAGGTGGGTGCGCGGATTGAAGCGCAGGCGGTACTGCTCGATCCACTCGCTCATCAGCGCCAGGAAGCCCGCCGACTCGGGGGCAGTTGTCGGCTCGGCTGCGGCAGGGGTAGGGGAGGCTTCGGCCAGGGCCAGCGACCTGAGCACGGCCGCGCGCAGCTCGACCAGAGGCAGGCGGCGAAACTCTTTGCGGGCAGTTTCCTGGGCCTCGCCGGCGGCCTCCGTGGCGCGGTTCAGGCGGGGGTTGATGCTGCTGTGGGCCGTGCCGTTGATGGTTTTAAGTAGCTGCGTTTCTGCATCCCAGTGCGCCGGCAGCACCGTGGCCCCCGTTCCGACGCGCACCCGGTTACCCTCCCACGTAATGGTAAGCTGAATCGGGGCCTGCCCGTCGGCGTTGAGCTGGTCCAGGCGCAGCTGCCGGCTGATTTTCATCAGACTATTTAGTTAACTATTTATTCGTGTTGCGTTTGATACGGTCTAACTCTCCCAAAATTCTGCCCTCCGAAGTTTTAATGCTGTTAACATCTTGCTGTAAGGCATTCAGCTTATTTCCTGTGATGACTTGATTGTTGAGAACAACCTTTTGCTTTTCAAGCAACTCTTGCATCATGTTTCTTAATGTGTTGTATTGCTGGTCAGTCATGATTTGTAGCTTTAATGCGAGTTTATGTAGTTTAAACTTCTGGCGTTGATTTAGAAGGTTTCAGTATATCTGTCACAGCGGATTTTAGATTTTGCGCTGTATCAGACATGCTCTTTGCGGTCTGAGCAATGTGCTCGGACTTGAGTGAAATGGGTTCAACAGATTTGCCTAGTACTGGCGGCGAGTAGATGCGTTGAATGGTATCGACAAGCATTTTCACCCGCTCATTTACTTCTCCTGTGCCAATCATGTCAGCATATGACGTAACCGTGCGGGAAACGGCAGCTTTGAAGGCATACTCTTCTTGGATATTCCGCTCTTTGGTGTACTGAGATTGGCAGAAAAATACAAGAATAAACGCGGGAGCAGTACGGACTATATTAGCCACCATGATAGCCCAGTTGATGCCATTCTGGCTTTGAATTGGGCTAATAAAGAAAATTGCGACAATCCAACAGATAGCAAGAAGCACGACCCATAGGCTTGCCGTACGCCACCAGTCAACTCGACTGCTTACTGCTTTTTCTCGGTCGTTGAAGGCTGTAGCCAAGCGACCATCGGCTGCATGGCCAATAAGCCGCATAATTTCTTTCTCTTGAGCAAGTATATTTTGCTCTTTTTCACGAGCAGAATCAATTAGCCCATCAAAACTTTCGCTTTGCACGTTAAGATCTTGTAATTGTTGCGAAAACTGATGCGTTAAATGGTCAATATGTGACTCTAATTCATGGAAAGTTTTGCGGTCTTGTGCTATCTTTTTACGTGATGCTTCCAGCGTTTTGTCGGATTGCTCTAACAACGTTGATATTTTACCGTTACCTACAGCAGCTTGTTTTTCAGACTCTTGGACAGAGGACAGTAATATTTTTAGGGAATCAAGATTTTCATCAAGGTCTGTGAACTGCTTTTCTTTTAAAAGCTGGAATTCGTTGATTGACTGCGTTTTCTCCTCAAGACGCTTGTGTGCCTCACTGGCTTCGTTCAGGCCATTTTTGAGTTGTTGAATCAATAACCCTACCTCCGTTTGCGCTTCGCTCAATGCTAGCTCATCAGGACTGTGGACACGTGCTTCGGCGCGGTCCCAAAATCCGTGGTGCATCTCATACCTAACTACGAAAAGTAGTTCAGGTAACCAATTTGTGAAGGAATCCTCGTCTAGAAGTGAGGAATGTATAAAACTTATTTGGTCTTCTAATTTTGCAACGTTCTGCTTAGCACCAGTTAGATTGATCGCTGGGTCAGACACTTCATTGGGTAAGAGCTTCCAGTTATCTGTCTGGAGCTGGTTTAAAAGTTGTTTAACAGCCCGTTTGAGCATATTGATTACCTCAGGCAGGCTGAACTGTTCGAGTTCTTCTAATTTTAAATTATTGTATTGCTTGGCAGCTAGTGCCTCGATGTCCAGTGCTTGAATATGTTCGCAGGCGTCAACACATTCGTTCCTCTCTTTAGCTGTCATGCTAATTATGCTAAGTAATAAAAGACTATTTATTGTGCAGATTCTTTGATACGTCTTAGCACTTCCTCATATGATTGTGCCACAAGGACTGTATGACTGTTGACATCCACTCCAGCGAAATATTTTATTACCGTAATTTTTGTAATGCTATTACGCTGAGTGACGCCAGCAATATTATGGAGCGGGATGAGCATCGGAATAGAATCTCCCTGAATCGTGACTTCAATGAAGCCCTTAATAGCATTGACTGGTTTTGCCATAGTTATTGTGCTTCACTAATAAGACGAGCTACATCCTCAAAGCTCTCTTTTATATGTAACTCATGCGAGCCCATATGCTGCACATAAGGAGAATTTATCAAAAGGAGTAAGCAGTTTTCGCCCGTTGGTCGAACGGTCGAGATGTTATGAAGGCCAATCAACAAATGTTCGTCTCGTATCGATGTGAGACGGATAAAGCCTTTGATGCCGGTAGTGGGTTTTGCCACAGATCAGAGTCGTTTAGTGGTTCAGTTCAGTCGATTGTAGCTGCCGCACAGAACCCTAGAGTTTCGGTTCACTCAAGTCATCCAGCCGGATGTAGCAGGCATAATCCTCCAGGTCGGCCGAACTAGTGAAGGTGCGCAGCCGCAGCACCTTGTAGTGCTCCAGCTCGAGGTACACCTCGCAGAAGAAGCCGTCATCCATTTGGTAGAGCGCCACGCCATCCTCCTCTTCCCAGCGCCGGGCCAGGAACGTGCCTTCCTGCCACACCAGCGGCAGCTGCTGCTCGAAGGACAAGGCGCGGAAGGCGTAGTGGGAGTGGGGCATTTTTTTTAGGGTTGGGTTAGAAATCGCTGGGGTCTTTGCCCGCCTTGACGCTCATCGCGGTTTGCAACTCACTCACTAGGCGCCGGGCGTCGCGGTCGGCGTCGCGGCGAACCTCGTCCCACTGTTTTTTACCCCCCATTACCATTACTTCCCCGTTGGGGCGCTCTAGGGGACCGCCCGATACGAAATTCTTGAGGCCCGGCGCGTCGTGGCTTAGGTCGGTGAGAACGTACTTATAGCGGCCGTCCTTCAAGTAGATAGTGAGGGTATGGCGCACATACCCGGCGTCATAGCCTCGCACCATCACTCGCGTGGTGCCCTTGCCTACCAGTCGGCCAGCTTCCTTGTCCTGCATCTGAATCACGTCGTTGGCCGAGCGGTAGGCCTTGGCCAGCCACTCGTGGGCGCGCACATAGAGTTGGTCTTTGGTCAGGCCCGGCACGTCCACGACGCCCTGATAGGTGATTTGGTGGGTCGTCTCATCAAAGGGTAAGGCCGTGCCATCGAGCAGCGCCGCCGAGGTAAACGGGGCATCCGAGGCCCGTAGGCGGGCACTGGGCGCCAGATACAGAAAGCCCTGCCGCTTCACTACGAGCCAGCGTGGCGAAAACTGGCCTACCACCGTCGCTTCCTCATTGGCTGGCAGGTGGGTTGAAGGGGATTTGAGCGTATCGGCCACATTGCGATAAAGCGGCGCTCGCTCCGGGCCCACGCGGTAGGTTTTGGGCGGCGCAGTTGCCATTAGCTTCTGGGCAGTAGCAGTGAGGGAGAAAAGGAGGGGTAGAACAAGTAGAGTTGATTTCATTGATTAATTGATAATTGAGGACGGTTATAGCTGGCGCGTGGCCGGTTTAGGATTTCCGTTTGGGGGCGGGCGGCCTGCCGCTCAAGGCATGGGCTGGCCGAGGCTGACGTGCTCGTAGTTGAGTGATGATAAGCTCCTTGGTGGCCAGCGTCTCCAGTGTCTGGTCGCGCTCGTCGGCCAGTTCGCGGCACCGGCGCCGGGTGGTGGCCAGTTCCTGGGCCAAGGCGGGTGCGGTGAGGGCCCGCGCCTCGGCCAACTGGGCTTGCAGCTCCTGGCACTGCTGCTGGCACGCAGCTAGCACGGCCGCGTGCGGCGGCCCATCCATCTCGGGAAGGAAGTAGCTCAGCGGCAGCCCCAGCACGGCCGAGGCCTTGCGCAGCCAGCTCACGTCAAAGCTTTCCTTCAGACAGACCTTGTCCAGCCCTGACCGGCTCACCTGCATAGCGGCGGCGGCTTGCTCAAAGGTGAGCGGGGAAGCCTGGATGGCATCTTTTAGGCGCTGGCCGAGCATGTTAGTTGGGGCGGTTGTAGCTGGCGCGCAGCAGGGTGATGGTTTCGCTCTGGCTCTCGACCAGCGCCTGAGTTAGGGCCAACTCCCGCCGGCAGGCGGCCAGGTCGGCGGCCAACTCCTGCGAGGGGGCCTTGCTGGTCTTAATCTTCTGGGTGTTGCCGTTGCCAGCTTGGTTGTAAGTGCCAGATTGAGTAGTGGCCCCTGGCACATCATCCTCGAAGAAATATGTGAGGGGCAGATTTAGCAATGCCGCCGCCTTTTTCAAATATGAAACCTCAAAACTCTCTTTTTTGAAGAGCCTGTACAGATTCGTCTCACTGATTCCCATATATGATGCAGCATCAGATATGGGAATGTCAGCATTTTTTATAGCTTTTTGAAGAATATGACCCAACATTGTAAAAATGATGTCATTTTTGCCCTCACACATTTGTGAATAATTGGCAAATGTGTTAGTATTGCATCGTTATCACACCTCAAAGATGAAAAGACGGCTGTGATTTTCAAAATAAAGCCCGCCAAAACAGGAATAACATGGAGCCAGTCAACCGCCTTTCTGAGATTTTCGGCAAGCTAGGGCTGCACCAGCCCCGACTGACCGATGTACAATTAGAGAAATGGGGCATGAGCGCGAAGCGCTTCACACAGCTCTTTCGAAACAAAGGCAATCAGCCTATCACGGTAACAGAAGCCCGCGTTCTGCGCTCGTGGTTAGAGGAAAACTTCAAAGGGACACATATCTATCTTTTTGAAGATGACATACCGGCTCACATGAAGCAGAAGGGTCAGCAACAGCTTCAACTCTCCTAATCTCGTGGAGCCGCTTCTTACCCCCCCGGCCGCGCCGAAAGGCCCGCACAACCTAGCCGGCCCGCTCGCGGCGTGGCTGCGCCGCATGGGCTTTCTTGTCACTGAGCAGGGCGGCGTGGCGCCCACGTCGCTGGAAGCGGCCTGGCGAGGCCCCGATGACACCCTCTACCGGGTGAGCTACGCCTTCGTGCCGGGCGAGGGGGGCATTTTTCAGCTCCTGGGCCAGCTGGATGCACGCGGAATGATGCACGCGGGCCTCGTGCATAAGGCGCAGGTCAACCGCCAGCGCGAGGCGCGCTTCCTGCTGCTCAGCAACGTCTACTACGCCGAGGCCCGCCGCGCCGCGCTGGCTTCCGGCGCGCTGCTGCCCGCCCACCTTCAGCCTGTAGAGCCATGAACGTGGAGCTGCTCACCCCCGCCGATTTGGCCCGCTTCGGCCAGCAGTGGCTCGCCCAGGTGGCCGAGCTGCTGGCCCAGCAGCCCGGCCCCCACGCAGGCGACCTGCTCGATACCAACCAGGTGGCCGCCTACACCGGCTTTGACCGCCGCGTGGTCAAGTCCTGGTACACCGAGGGCCGCTTCGAGAAGCACGGCAGCGGCAAGCGCATCTGGCTGCCGGTGCATGATTTCGGGCAGGGCCTGCGCTTCAAGCGCGCCGACGTGGACGCCTACGCCCAAGGGCTGGGCGTGACCGTACGGCCGCAGCTGCTGAGCAGCGCGGAGCCGCCGCCGAAAGGCAAGCCTACCCGCCACAAGAAATCGCCCCCGCAGCCCTCCGAAAAGGCCCTGCGCGTGGCCTGACGCCCTGATTCTCCCATTTCAGTTCACCTAACCCTTTTTCATCTCACCCCCATGTTGATTCCCTCCCTCACGCTCGATGACTTCGCGTCGCTGAGCCTCTCGGACCACCTGGCCGCCCTTCGCGCCTACCGCCACCGCCTGGCCGCCCTGCGCGCCCGCCTGGCCCTCACCACCGATTTCGCCGAAGCCGACGCGCTCAGCACCGAGTGCGGCCGCGTGCACACGCTCAGCAAGCTGCACGCCCAGCGCGTGCAGGAGCTGCGCCCGCGCGCAGCCCAGCGCCGCGCCACCACGGCCCTTCTGGACGGATTCGCCTACCTGCAAACCGCTGCCTAACCCCATGCAAACCATCAACTTATATACCTCCGTGCCGGCCAGCGCCGAGGTGCTGCGCGCCGCCCGCCACCTAGTCGCGGCATCTGGCCGCCCCGTGCAGGTGCGCCCGCTGGCCGAACTGCCGCCCCCGGCGCCGGCTGGCTCGCGCTGCCGCTGGCTCCTGGAAGATGATGAGCCGACCGGCCCCGCGCCGGCCAGCCAGCAGGAAGGAGGGTCGCAGCGATGAGCCGGGAAGTTACGCTCACGCCGCTGCGCGATTACTCGCGCCAGGAACTCGGGGTCGGCAACCCGGCGCTTTTCCTCTTTGATGAGGAAGGCCGCAAGCAGGATAAGGAGCTGATGCAACTCAGCATTGCGCTGCGCACGGCCGAGGCCCTGGAGCGGCAGAACGAGCTGCTGGAGGCGCAGCTGGCGCCGTCTGATGAGCGCCCGGTCCGCTTCACGCTGAGCCTGGCCGAGTCCAAGCAGCAGCGCTTCCGCGAGTTGGTCGGCAAGTTCGGCCAGGACAGCGTCCTGAAGCAGTTCGCCCGCATCGTTGACGTGCGCGAAAACCAGTATTTCACGGTCGAGGTGGCCACGGTAGACGACATTTTCTACCTGGGCATGGACTGGGAAGAGCAGCGCCACCGGCAGGAAGGAGGGCTGGGTGATGGCTGAGGTAACTATCAAAACCCTTGATTTCAGCGCCATGACCGAGTCCAACCAACTCGCCGTAGCCAAGACCATCAAGGATGAAATGGAGCAGCGCACGGGCATCCAAACCAAAGGCGTGCACGAATGGGTGCGCGTCATGCTGCTGGCGTGCGTGAAGCTGGAAATCGACTATTCAATTCGGAAAATGAATGTCGAGGCCAACAGCAAGCAGGTGCTCGAAATCCTGACGCGGGAGTACCTGCTGGTCGGGCTAAAGAAAGGAGGGGTGGCGGAGTAGCTAACGAACCATCACTCTTTTTCCCTTCGGCTAACGAAGCCGGCGCGCCACCTGTGGAAGGGTAGGGGAGACCCCTCTAGCGCGCAGATGCCAGCTCGACACTGGCCGGGAAAACCAATTACCTATCCATTCCCTACCCCTTTTCCTCTCTATGTATCGACCAGCTTTTACTCCTAAGCTCCGCATCAACTACCTCCAGACCTGGCAGCAGCTCACGCGCTTTTTCCGCAACCCGGCCCCCATTCGGCCGGCCGCGCCGCCCGTCCACCTGGCCGAGCACCTGGGCTCGCCGCTCAAGGCCGGCAATCCCGGCCTCAAGGGCAACGTGCTGCACACGATGAAGGAGATTCTCACCATTTTCCTGGCCCAGTGGCGCCAGGCTCCCCGGCCCATCAACCTGGCCATCCAGACTACCCGCAGCAGCCTGGCCAAGCGCTGCCAGAACCTGGACCCCAAGACTGCTTACCGTCACATCCTGACCCTGATTGAGCACGGCTTCCTGCGGGGCAAGGTGCACGTGCGCGGCGGCCTGCAACTGCTGCTTTGCCCTGACCTCATCGTCTTCGACGCGGTCCCAGCCGTGGTGCAGGCCGCGGGACTAGCCTCCCGGCCCGCCCAGGCGCCCGAATTGCCCCTGGTCACCCCGGAGCAGGGCCTGGCCGCCCTGCGCGCCCTGGCCCAAAATTTCGCTAACCTGGGCCGGCGGCCTACTTAAAAAACTCAAAGCGGGCATTTTGGGTGGCTTTATAGGATGAAGACCTCCCAAGAAAGCTATGAAGCATAGGAACGTCGGTTTTCGGACGTTTTCTCCACAGCCCCAGGGTGCATAAGCCAGGGCTGGCTAGAAAAAAAAGCAGGGGGGCCGCAGCGCGCGGCCGGTTTTACACCCTGGCTACCGCCTCCCGGCGCGTGGGTAGGGGCCGCTTTACCCAAAAATTAAAAAAACGTGTCATCACCGCTTCCGCTTTCTGCCAAAGCGGCCCGCGCGGCCGACAAGCAGGTGTCGCTGCTGCACCTGATGGCCCGCCTGGGCCACCGGCAACTGGGTCATTCCGCCGGCGGCAACCATTTCTTCATCTCGCCCTTCCGGCCCGACGAGCAAACGCCTTCCTTCGTGGTAAGCGAGCATAAAAACGTGTGGGCCGACTTCGGCATGGCCCCGGACCCCGGCCAAAAAGCCGCCGGCGGCGACGTACTCAAGCTCGTGATGCTGCTAACGGGCTTTGCCCTGCCGCAGGCCCGCCAGGTGCTGCGGTCCTGGGCGGCCGACCTGGCCACGCCCCAGGAGCTGGCGGGCCTGCCGCCCGTGCCCAAGGGCCGGCAGATTAGCAGCGGCCGGCTCACGTTCGAGGACGTGCGCACCGAGCCCTTGCAGTGGGCGGCGCTGACTCAGTACCTGACGGGCCGCGGCATCGACTGGGGCCTGGTGCAGCGCAGCCAGCGGCTGCTGGCCCACTTGCAGCAGATATTCTACCGCCCCGCCGGCAGCACCCGCGAGAAGCCGTACTTCGGGCTGGGCTGGAAGACCGCGGCTGGCTGGGAGGTGCGCAGCCCGAAGTTCCAGGGCACCATCGGCGGCAAGGGCCTGACCTGGCTGCCGGGCCGCGAGCCGGGCGTGGTGGTGTTCGAGGGCTTCATGGACTACCTCAGCGCCCTGACCTACTACAAGCGGCCGTACTTCAACAGCACGGTGCTGGTGCTCAACTCGGTGAGCCTGCTCATGGAGTCGCTGCCGCAGCTGCTGGAGGCGCCCGTGGTGCACTGGTTCGGCGACAACGACGCGGCCGGCGAGCGGGCGCTGCGCCTGCTGCGCCAGGCCCTGCCGGCCGGCCGCGTGCAGGCCCATAACGAACTGTACCGCGGCTACAAGGACTTCAACGACTTCCTCACCAAAACCCCGCCCAGCAAGCCCCTGCCCCCCCGGCGGGCCGAGCCGAGCAAGCTCAGCCAGACGGCCAGCTACTGGCTCTGGGCCGTGTTCCAGGAGCGGGCGCCGGGCACGCCGGCGGCGGCGGGCATTCAGCGCAAATGCACCTTCTACTCCTACACCAACGATGCGGCCGGGCTGGAGTACCTGCGGGTGCTGCGCAACCGCCTGGGCGAGCAACTGGCCTACTATCGAATTTGCGAACGCACTCACGGCCGCCAGTACAGGATTCTGGAATGGGCCGGCTACTATCAGCCCGTGCCGGTCACCGCCTCTTAACATGCCGCTCGACTACTTCAAATACCCCAAGCGCTGGCGCAAGGAAGTGCGGCCCCGCATCCTGGCCCGCGACGGCAACCGCTGCCGCTGTTGCCGGGTGGAAAATCACGCCGGCGGCTACCGCGACTCGGCCGGCCGCTTCCACGAGCTGGCCGAGGGCGCCGCCCCGCCGGCTGGTTTCCGGTTCCTGCGCATCTTGCTCAACGTCGTGCACCTCGACCACTCGCTGGTAGACCACTCCGATGCCAACCTGGGTCTGATGTGCCAGCAGTGCCACGTGCGCTATGACAAGCCCGTGACGGCCGCGCAGGCGGCGGCCACGACCAAATACCCCGGTGCCGCGCAGGTGCTGGATTTATTCCACCCTGAACCACTGCCTGCCCCATGAGCACTTATACTACCGACGAAACCGGCAAGACCATCACGGCCTACCCCCTGCAATGGCCCGTGCAGTTTCCGCGCACAAGTCAGCGGTCCAGCGCGACCTTTAAGACCCTGCTGGGCAACGCCTTAAAAGGCCTCTACGACGAGCTGCGGCAGCTGGGCGCCACCGGCGTCATCGTCAGCTCTAACCTGCCAGTGAAGGCCAATGGGCAGCCATACGCTCAGAAGGTCGGCATCACGGACCCCGGCGTAGCGGTGTACTTCACGTACCTCGACGGGCAGCGCGTGCTGGCCTCGGACAAGTGGGCGGCCATCGAGCACAACGTGCAGGCCCTGCGCAAAACTGTGGAAGCTCTGCGCGGGCTCGACCGCTGGGGGTGTAGTGATATTTTGCGCGGCACCTTTAGCGGGCTGCTGGCCCTGGCGCCGGCCCGCACGGGGGCGCCCAATGCCGACGAGCCCTGGCCAGCCGTGTTGGGCCTGCCGCCCACCGCCAGTGAGGGCGACATCCGCACCGCGGCGCGGCGCCTGCTCGGAGCCGCCGGCCGCGACGCCACGCTGAGCGAGGCGGGAAAAGAGCAGCAGCAGGAGCGCATCATCTTAGCCCGCGGCAAAGCCTTGGCTGCGCTTTCCAAATGACCCACGCAGAAATCCTTGCTCGCCTCGAATTTTTGGCCGCTGACAACGCCCAGATGCGCATTGCCATCCCTCAGCTCATTGACGAGGATGAGTACGCAAACGCCAAGGTGCTCAGGGGCTGTATCCAAGCCAATAATGCGGAAGCCCGCAGCTTAAAAAAGCGCTTAAAAGATGAAGCTGCCGCTCCTTGACCAGCTCGTGCCGCTGCACCGCGGCGAGGCCTTCGTCGTGGCGCACGCCATCGGCCGCTACCTGGCCGAGGCCATCAGCCGGCCCGACTACGCTCAGAAGCTCTACTGGCAGGAGGCGCTGGCCCTGACGCCCCTGGAGCTGCTGCGCCGCCGGCTGCTGCGGCGCCACGAGTCGGAGAGCTGGCAGGCCCTGCGCCCTGGGCGAGCGGCCAGGCCGCGGCTGCTGCGGGTACCCTACGCCGAGCTGGTGGCGCTGCGCGAGTTTCAAACCTCGCTGCAAAGCATCGTAGGGGGCGAGCAGCTGCCGGCGGTGCTGGGCAAGTTTCACCAGAAGTCGCTGAATCTGGAGCGCTTCATCAAGTTCTCCGGCTGAGAGTGTACTGTTTTAAGTGTTGCCGCAAAACACCCCCCAAACGAGCCCGCCGGTGCCGTTTTTCACGCTGAAAAACCGGGCTGCGAAAACCACCTGCTTAATATGACCCAGCCGCCCGAGGCGCCTACCCCCGTCGTGCTCTTCGCCCGCGTCTCCTCCGAGGCCCAGGACTTCGGCCGTCAGCTCGTGGACCTGCAACGTCATGCGGAGCGCGGCGGCCAGCAGGTCGTGGCCACGATTGCCGAGAAGCTCAGCGGCTCGCGCCGCAGCCGCAGCCGGCGGCCCGACCTGGATGAGCTGCTGGCGCTGGCCCGAACCGGGCGCATCAAAGAGGTGCTGGTCACCGAGCTGAGCCGCCTGGGGCGCCGGGCCCGCGAGACGCGCAAAATCGTCGAGGAGCTGGCCGACCTGGGCGTGTCGGTCTTCGCCCTCAACATTCAGCTCGGCTCGCTGCTGCCGGGTGGCAAGCCCAACCCCATTGCCCGGCTGGTGATGACGGTGCTCATGGAGGTGGACGAGATGGAAACCGAGCGCACCAGCCACCGCATCCGCTCCGGCCAGGCCAAAGCCTACGCCGAGGGGGCGCAAAAGGGCCGCCCGGTCGGCACGACCCAGGGCGACGAGGCCTTGCTAAAGAAATGGGACAAAGTGGCTAAATTGTTGCGTAGAGATATTAGCATTCGTGAGGCGATGGGAATCGCTAAGTGCTCCAAGTTCACGGTGCAGAAGGTACGGGCCGCGCTGGTCCGGCGCGGTGAGCTGAGCCCCCTGGCGGCCCCGCCAGAGGCGTCCTAGTACCGGCCACCCCACCCCGCTAGATTTGAAGCACTCCTACTTCTTTACCCCCCCCGTGAGCAAAGCCCCGGCATTCGCCATTCCCATGCGGCCGCATGTGAAACAGTACTTTTTAAAGGAGTTCGGCCCCGAGCCGCTTCAGATTCACCAGAACACCTTCCTGGGCCGCATGGTGGCCATGAACGTGGAAAAGCAGCCCTACCGGCAGCTGCACCGCGTGGTGGCCCCGTCCGAGCAGGCCAGCTACCGCCTGACCCTGCCCACGGCCCTGAAGCACTACGTGCTCACGCTCGAGTCGCTGCGGGAGATGGGCGAGACGCTCGACAAGTTTTTCCAGCAGCAGCTGATTCTCTTCGTCAAGGGCCAGATTGCCGTCACGGGCAACGAGCGCGCCGCGCTGCGCTCCTTTTTCAAGCTCTACGAAATTAACCCCTCCGACTACGACCTGGAGGCCGCGCGCAAGGTGTTCCGCGACTACAAGGACAAGGTGCTCAAGGCCAACGGCCACTTCGCTATGCTCTACGGCGAGCAGGCCGAAGAATTATTCTCCGACTACGCCGCGGCCGACTAATGTGCGCTAACCCGAATACGCTGCCCGCCTTCATCGACTACTTCCGCCGGCTGGCCGCCGAGCACGTCGAGCTGCAGAGCTTCGTGCACGGCGCGGCCGGGCGCATCATCAGCGGCAGCCGCTCGGGCATTACCTACCCCTGCCTGTGGCTGGAGACGCCCACGCTGGCCCTGAGCGAGAAAGACGGCACCGCCCCCCTGGGCCGCCGCCACTGCGCCTTCGTGGTGCTGCTGGGGGTGCCCACCGATGACTACGAGGCCCAGGACGCGGGCTGGGCGCTAACCGAAGGCCTGGCCCTGGACGTGCTCAGCCGCATGGTGCGCGACCGCAAGGCGCGCCAGTTCAGTTTTTCGCTTAATGAGCACCCCCTGGAGCCCGTGGCCACGCTCACCGTGGACAACGAAATCGGCTGGCGCCTGGAGTTCACGCTGGAGCAGTACGTGCCGCTGCCCTACCAGGAAAGCCGCTGGCAGGCCCAGCCCGCGCAGGAAGGAGTGGTAGCGCCGTGATTCTACTGCTGCAAGCTTACTCCGAGCCCCAGAACTACGTTGATGAGAACGACGACCGTATTTACGGCACCCGCTACCGCAGCGACACGTACCACTTTGACGAGGTAACCGAAACCGTCGGCCACGGCGTGGGCACCTATGATTCGTTTCAGGACCAGAACTCGCCCGACCAGTACGCTTTCAGCTACGAGGGGGAGTTTTTCGGTAAGTGCGAGGGCACCACGCGCCTGAGCTACGTGCACGATGGCTTTGGCGGCTTCACGGTGGAGCCCCAGGCCAACAGCCTCAGCTGCGGCTTCGTGCCGGCCGAGCCGCCCACGTGTGAGCTGGTGGTAAGCTACGAGCTGACCGCCACGGCCGTCGGCGCCGACCTGCTCGCCCAGGCCCAGGCGGCCCACGGGGCGGTGCAGTACCGCCTCGACGGCGGCCCGGCGCAGCTCAGCCCGCGCTTCTACAACTTGGCCCCCGGCCGCCACGTGCTCCAGGCCCAGGACATGGGCGTGAGCAGCTGCGCCCGCACGGTGGAGGTACTCGTGGCCGCGCCGCCGCCGGCGGCCGCGCCCGCGGGCCCGCCCGCCGGCATCGACCTGGCCTTGCAGCCCATCTGGTATTCGGTTTCGGCGCCGGCGGGCGCCCAGGTCGTGCTTCACCTCTACGCCGAGAGCCGGCGCGGCCTGGCGGACTTTAGCCTGGTGATGAGCTTGCGGCGGCAGGCCGACCACCTCGGCCGCGTCAATTTCCGCCTCGACCCGCTGCTGGCCCCGCTGCTGCGCGCCTTCGCCCCGCCGGCCGCATCTGCGCGGGTCGTGGACTGCTCCACGCAACTGCTGGGCTACTTCGTGCGCACGGCCGTGGTGCCGGCGCCGGGCCGCCCGGCGGCCTTCGTCAACGGCCCGCTGCGCATAGCCCTGCGCGGGGCGCTGCCGGCCGAGCTGCGCGACGTCGACTATTTTCAGTACCGGCTCGCCCGGCCCGATGGGGTGCCGTTCCTGAGCTGGCAGCCCGGTCCGGGCAAGACCATTACCGCCGTCCAGCCGGAGTGGCTGTTCTGGCTCGTGCCGCCCGGCGCGCCGGGCGCGGTGGAAGTGCGCTGCCACTATGCCGGCGCGGAGCTGCTGCCGGCCACGGAAACCGAGCTGGTATATATCGTGGAAGGGCAGCTGCTGGCCATTCCCGTGCGCCCGCGCGGCGCGGGCACCACCGTCGTGGTGCGCCTGTACTCCGAGCAGGGCGTGGCGCTCAGCGCCGAAGCCCGCTATGAGGTGGTGGCCGCCACGGAGCGCAGCCGCTACCTGCTCTTCACCAACTCGCTCGGCGGCTTCGACACGCTGCGCACCGAGGGCCGGCTCGAAGCCGTGCTCGAAGTGGCCGCTGACCGCGCCGAGCTGCCCTTCCTACCCCCCGGCAGCGGGTCCGGGCCGGCGCCCGCGGCCGAGCGCTTCACGTTCGACGTGAGTGCGCAGCGCAAGCTCAAGCTGGCCACGGGCTGGCTCACGGCAGCCGAGCTGCGCTGGCTCCAGGAGCTGATGCTCGCCCGCGAAGTGTGGGAGTGGCAGCCGGCCGGCGGCCGGCTGCTGCCGCTGGACTTGACCAGGCGCCAGCTGCTCTTCGAGTCGGATACCGACGCGCTGCGCGGCGTGGTGCTGGAATTCGATTACGCGTTCGTGCCTGGCGCCTACGCTTCCCTGCGCTAGAAGCGCGCTACTCAGCAGTGCGCTGCTGCTGTTCACCTGTAGCTTGTAGCTTACCTCATGCTCGAACTCTCTTCCGCCGGCCGGCCGGTCGCGCTCAGCCCCGGCACCAGCCTGCAGCTGGAGCTGAACTCACCGCTCTTTGACGAGGAAGTGGTGCGCGGCTCGTTCGCGTACTCGTTCAGCATCCCGGCCTTCCCCAACGGCCCGCTCTACGGCTTTCCCGAACGCCTCGACGCCGACCAGCCGCCCGGCGCCGAGCTGCCGGCCGAGCTGCGCCTGGACGGGCTGCCCCTGCTGCTGGGTACGCAGCGGGTGCGCTCGGCCGGCGAGAAAAAGTACAGCGTGAGCCTGAATGGTACGCTCGGCGGATTAGCCGCGGCCCTGAGTAGGCGGGCCATTCCTTCCTTCGAGTACGGTGGCCTGCGCCAGATGCCCCCGGCTCAGCCCTACGGGGGCGGGGAGGTGGGCGGCCTGCTCCAGGTGCCGGGCTGGGTACTGCACGCCAACGAGGTGGTGCGCCACCCCGAGAGCTACGACTACGTGTTTGCCCCGGTTCGGGTGGATAATTTCTACGAGCCCGCCCCGGCCGCAACCGACCCGCCGCCGGCGGCCGTGCCGCCCATCGTGCTTAACCCCTGGGTGGCCAACTCCAACGCCGCCAACGCCTACGGGCTGCCCGCCGGCGGCACGTTCACGCCCAACGGCTTCATTGGCTACCAGCGGGTGCGGCTGACGCTGCCCAACATTTTCGGCAGTGGAGGCCTGGGTACGGTGCAGCCCACCACGCCCTCGGGCGAGACGATTGTCCTGCCGGTCTTCGGGCAGCTGGCCTGCCCCTTCCCGCGGCTGCGCTACGTGCTGCGCTGCATCTTCGAGGAAAGCGGACAGCGCCTCGACGAGCCGCGGTTTCTACCCGGCGAGCTAGGGGAGCTGGTCATTGTCAGCCCCCACAATGCCCTCAGTGGCCGGCCCGACCCGGCCGGCGTTCTGCAAAGCAGCTTTCGCCTGGCGGACGCCCTGCCCGACGTGAGCGTAGCGCAGCTGCTGCTGGCCCTGCGCCGCGGCCTGGGCGTAGTAGTGGATACCGACCCGGCCACGGGCCTGGTGTACACGCGCTACCTGCACGAGCTGGTGGCCACGCCGGCGGCGGAAGCCGACGACTGGACCGGGCGCCTGGCCGGCCCGGCCGAGGTGGAGATTGCCGGCGCGTCGGCCCTGAAGCTGGTTTATGAAACCGACCCCGACGACGCCTTGACCAAGGACTTGCTGCAGCAGGCGCCCGACCCGGCCACGCTCGGACCAGCCGTGGACACGCTGGCCGAACTGCCCCGCGTGGGCTTGGTCGGCTTGCCGCCCGAAACCCGGCTCGTGCGGCAGGCGGGCGCCTACTACCGGAGCCGCGCCACCTACTCCGCCGCTTCTACGACGGAGCTAAGCTGGTTTTTCCTGGCCGAGCAGCTCGATGGCGTCCAAGTAGGGGGCGCCGGCGGCCCGGAGCAGGCCCAGGGCTTCGCCTTCACGCAATTGGGGCGGGCTCCGTTTCAACTCGACCCGGCGAATGCCTACCAGCTGGACCCGAGGGCTACCGAGTTCATGGA
This sequence comes from uncultured Hymenobacter sp., assembly GCF_964243305.1. Lineage (GTDB taxonomy): Bacteria > Bacteroidota > Bacteroidia > Cytophagales > Hymenobacteraceae > Hymenobacter. Next base: position 26,722 of record NZ_CAXTEF010000021.1, on the reverse strand, counting down.
AGTACCGGCCATGCGGCGGCCGGGCTTCGAGCCGGGCAACCTGGACCCGACGGCTCCGGGACGGCCCACGGCCCTGCGGCTGCTGTTCTGGCGCGGCCTGCAGCCGGCCAGCGACGGCACCAGCCTTTATCCCTTGCTTACCCCCTTGCACACCAACCAGGCCGGGCAGACGGTTGGTCAGCTGAGCCTGCGCCTGAGCGGGCCGGCCGGCACCTACGTCCAGCTGCTGCGCGGCTGGCTGGAGGTGCAGCGCCGGGGCGTGGTAGTGAAGCAGGCGCTGCGCCTGAGTTCACTCGATTTGGGCCGGCTCGACCTGAGCCGCAAGGTGCGCCTCGACGGCGTGGAATACTTCGTGCGCAAGCTCTCGCCCACGGTGCCGCTGCGCAAACCCGTTGGGGCCGAACTGGTACGTGCCTCGTAGCAGCAGGTTTCTTTTTTCAAAAAAAAGAGTTGCCGCCAGGGGCCCAGGATTTGCCACTTGTGGCCCAGGCCCGGTCCGCTCCGCTCCGCCCGCATCCGGCACCAGCCGGCAATTGCCGCCGCTGGCTCTTGGTTAGCTCCCGCCCGGCTCCGCTTCGGCTCCGGCCTACGCGCCGGTGCGCGCGCGAAGCTTCTTGGGAGCATGAAAGTATTTTTAGAGGTGCGGCGCGCGGCGTCGGCCAATGGCTGCACTATCGGGGAGCTGTCGCTCAACGGCAAGTTTTTTTGCTACACGCTCGAAGACGAGGTACGGGGGCCCAAGGCCACCAAGGTGCCCGGCCGCACGGCCATCGGCGCCGGCACCTACCCCGTCACGCTCAGCATCAGCCGGCGCTTCAAGCAGCTCATGCCGCTGCTCGGGGCGGTGCCTGGCTTCGCGGGCGTGCGCATCCACGCCGGCAACACGAGCGCCGACACGCTGGGCTGCCTGCTCATCGGGCTGGCCAAGCTGCCCAGCAACACCAAGATTTACCGCTCGCGGGAAGCTTTTGAGCAGCTGATGAGCGAGCTGGTGAAGTATTCGAGCATCGAGCTGACCATCCGCTAGTGCTGGCGCCGCGCTCCATACCGCCCACTTACTGCCCCAACATCGGGGGCTTGTCGCTGGGCGCCCTGCGCCTGTGGCCGGCCGCGAACGTGCGCCGCTACCCGGCGCCGGCAGGGGGGCGCATCAGCCAGGCGCTGGAGCTGCTCGATTCCCGGCAGTACGCCGACGTGTACTTCCTGGATGGCTCGGCCGGCTACGACGAGGAGCCCGGCGAAAACGAGCAGGGCCTGTTTTATAAAGCCAAGCTGGTGCTGCTGGTGCCGGCGGACGCGCCGGACGTGAGCCAGGCCGTAGCCACGCTGGCGGGCGGGCGCTACCTCGTCGCCTTCCAGGATGGCAACGGCCGCACCAAGCTGGCTGGTACGCCTGAGTGGCCGCTGCGCCTGCTCGTGGGGACCGAAACCGGCAAGCGCCCCACCGACCGCAACGCCCTGCAATTTTCCTTCGCCGGCGAGCTGCCCGTGCGGGCCCCCTTTTACCTGGAGCAGGAAATCAACCGGCCGGCCACCCGCCGCGCCTGGTCGGCCGGCTTCTCCCTGGACTTTAGCTGATACCTGACATGGCCCAACGTGAGCGAGAAGAGCTGCGCGACCTGATAGTAGACCGCCTGCCCGACAATGACACCGGCGACATCACCCCGGCCGACATGCGCCTGGTGCTCAGCGAGCTGGTGGACTCGGCCCTGCTGCCGGCCAGCGACCCGCAGGTGCCGGGCAACGAGGTGCCGGGCACTGACCTGCCCGGCCCCAACGACCGCCCCGACTTTTTCAAGGTTGCCCGCTTCTACTCGGCCGCGTGGGTGGATGACGAGTACGGCGGCGACTTGCTCACGGGGCTGAAAACGCAATTTCTGGCCCTGGGTGCGCAATGCCTGGTGGAGTTTGGACCCGATGGCGTCCACCAGCGCTACGAGCTGATTTATGACGGCCGTGCCGCGCCGGACCTGGTGGTGTGGCGCGAGTTCGGCGGGGAGAAGATTGGGGCCAGGTGGGTGCTGCTGGACTCCGACGAGGCCCAGCAGGCGCTGGTAGCCAGCGTACCGCCCTGGAGCGCCACCTTCAACCAGAACGGCACCCCGCCGGGCTACCCGGTGGGCTTCACGGTCACCCACCAGTTCCTGGCCACGTTCCTGCTGTTTCAATCCATCGTGGCGGGCCAGCTGCCGGCCCCGACCAGCGCCAACGGGGATTATAACTGGCAGGCCGTGGCCCGGCCCACGCCGGCCTACGTGAGCTTCCAGTTCGTGCGCCTGGCCGAGTTGCGCAGCCTGCGCGGCGGCTTTGTGCCCGGCCGCCTCTACGTGGTGCACGAGCGGGTGAACGCGGCGGGGGTGCGCTTGCCCGAAGTGCGCGTGCGCGCCCTGACGATGGCCGAGCTGGAGCCGACCGGCTACCTGGTCAGTTACCCGCTGGGGCTGCCGCTGGGCCGCGAGTTGGTGGGCTACGACTTGAACACGGACGCCACCAGCCCGCTCCCGGCCGGCCCCGCCGTCGCCACGGCCTTCGTGCCGGGGCAGCAGCTGCTGGCCGGCGAGCTGAAATTCAACAGCGAGGGCGTCGACTTTTACCCCCGCTCGAACCTGACCAACCCGCAGGTCGAGCCGTTTTTAAGCACCAGCTCGACGCAGGCAAACGCCAATTATAAGCGCCTCGGCGCGAGTGCCACCCCCGCCGCGGCCTACGACGACACCGCCCTAAAGCTGCGCGTAAGCCAAGTAGAAGCCGCCCTGCCCGGCAAGCAGGCCGCCGACACGCTGAGCACGCTCGCCTACAACGGCGCGGGCATGAGCGTGGACCTGAGCGGCGCCACCGTGCAGCTGCTCAACGTCGGCGGCGCCGTCAGCTTCACGGCCTCGCTCAACCGCGCCCCGCTGCGCTACGTGCAGCTCTACCTGGTCAATACCACGAATACCCCGCTGGCGCTCAGCTTTCTGGCGGCGTGGAAGTTCGTGGGCGTCAAGCCCAGCAGTCTGGGCCCGCTTAAATCCGCGGCCCTGACTCTGCGCTGCATAAGCAGCAGCGCCGAGCCGGCCGAAAACACCATCTGGGCCGCCTACGGCGCTGAATCCTAAGCCATGCCTTCGTCCCACCCCCACAGCCTGGCCGACCTGGCCTTTCTGGGCAGCATCCTCAGCAAAGACCCGCGCCCGCCCGCGGCCTTGCTGGTCAGCGGGCCGCTCACGAATGCCTTTCAGAACTTCCCCGTGCCGGGGTTGGGCCTGGCGCCGGTCGCCACTATTTTCTTAGTGTTCTCCAAGGCCGCGGCCGTGGACAGCTTTAAGATGATGTGCGCCATCCAAACCGGCACCCGCCAAGCCAATGGCACCTACGTTCTCGACGGCACCCGCACGGACTTGTGCTATACCGGCACCGAAGTCACGCCGAACCGGGCTATTGGCCTCAACAGCTACGGCTCCGGCTTTTGGACGTTCAACGCCAACCTGGCCAACAGCCGCGTGGTGCTGCTCACGGCCAAGCTCTACAATAATACTATTAATAATAATTTGCAGCTCTGGCTCAACGGCCAGCTGCAAAACCTGAGCCTTTATCCGGGCGGGCTGCCGCCGCGCACCTGGTCCGACACCTTCACGCTGGGCGGCGACACCAACAGCTCCTATACCTGGCAGGGCACTATTTACCACGCCCGCGTCTACCTGGACGACCTGACGGACCCCTACCGCGCCGAGATTGAGCAGGTGCTGCTGGCCAGCTACCCCATTTCGTAAGTGCCTACCCCCGATTTCAGCCCCTCCTTTTTCCGCTCCTCATGCCCCAGCAGCCCTACCCCCACGACCCGATTCTACTCGACGTTTGCGACCGCCGCCAGGGCGATTTGCTGGTCAAGCAGCGCGTCGAGTTCCTGCGCCTGACCCACGACGATAGCCAGCGCGGGTTTCCCAGCGCCCGCATTGACTTGAAAATCTGGCTGTATTCGCCGGACGGGGACGGCTACGGCGAGCGGCTGCAATACCCGCTGCCGGACTCCTATCCCGATTTTTTGACGGCCGACAACGATACGCTGGTGGACGTTTCCGACCCGGCCAGCCCCGACTTCGGGCGGATTCTAGCCATTCGCAGCCCGGAGTTCGGCGCGGATTGGGAAGCCGAGCAGGCCAAATTTGAGCACCTGCCGACGATGCTGCAAGGTAATTTTTTCCTGCTGGTGCGCGACACGCAGCAAATCAATCTGCGCGCGCTGCTGCTGCACCACATTCAGCAAGCCGACGCGATGGGCCGCTTCGCATGAGGAGCCTACCCCCCGGGCTGCCGCGGGCCGCGGCCGGGCTGCTGCTCGCCGGCGTGGCCCGCGTCGTCTGGCACGCCACGCGCCGCCCCTAACGCCAAAGCCCCGCCCTAATAAGGCGGGGCTTTTTCGTGAATGCTAAATCCGTCCTATGGGTCGGGGGCCTAATTGGCTAACCTTGTATGCCGCCTCCTAAGCGGCCCCTTTATGTACGACCTGCTTACCAGCTCCGCCTGGGCCCTTGAATCGAAGTTCTACTCCATCGCCAAGGAGCGCATCCTGGCGCGGATTGGGAAGGGCTTGTCGGCCTTGTCGGCTGACGAGGCCCGGCCCCGGCGCTACCCCCACGTGGACGCCCAGGGCTACCCCACGATGTGGGTGAGCCAAGCCGGCGAGTGCGCCGGCGTTGCGCTGGCCCCCGCCTCCCCAGAGTCCGGGCTGAACCTGGCCGTGGGCCTGACCCAGGTGCTGGCCCAGGTGCTGGCCGGCAACGGCGTAGTTGTAGGAGCCAGCGGCCGCGCAGGCAGCGCCAACACCTCTGGCTCGAAGGTGGCCATCATCCCGGTGCAGGGCACCATCCAGAAGCGCGGGGGCTACTGCTCGTTGGGCACCAAGGATTTAGTGTCGATGCTCCAGGCCGCCAGCCGCGACCCGGAAGTGTCGGCCATCGTGCTCGACATCGACTCGCCCGGCGGGCAGGTCGATGGCACGGAGGAATTCGCTGAGGCCGTGCGCCGCTCCAGCAAGCCGGTGGTGGCCTACGGCGACGGCCTGGTGGCGTCGGCCGCCTACTGGATTGCTGCCCAGTGCAGCTACATCTTCCTCAACTCCGCGAGCACCGGCTACGCCGGCAGCCTGGGCGTGCTCTGCATGAGTATCGACCAGACCGTGTTTCTGGAGAAGCAGGGCTACAAGGTCGAAATCCTGCGCTCGACCCGCGCCGTGGACAAGGCCCGCCTCAACCCGGTGGAGCCGCTCAGCGACGCCGTGCGCGCCGTGGTGCAGGCCGACCTGGACCAGATTGGCGAGACGTTCATCGCGGCCGTCGAGCGCGGGCGCGCCGGCAAGCTCTCGACCAAAGAAGATGTATTCACCGGCAAGGTGTACCGCGGCGCCGAAGCCAAAAAGCACGGCCTCGTGGATGCCATCGGCTCCCTGCAAGACGCCGTCAACAAAGCCGCCCAGCTGGCCCAGTCGGGCCAGGGGGCGGGCAACTCCGCTTCCTCCTTCACCCAAAATTTTAATTCCGCATGGCAAACAAGTTCGCCAATATCCTAGGCTTCCTGGGCATGGGCTCCGATAAGGAGGCCGTCACCGAAGCCCACCTGCAGGCCGCCGACGACAAAATCGCCGGCGTCGAGCAGGCCCGCGCCGCCGCCGAGCTGCGCGCCACCACGGCCGAGGGCAGCCTGGCCACGGTGCAGGCTTCGCTCGACAAAGCCACGGCCGATTTGGGCGTCGCCCAGGGCGCGCTGACCGAATCCCAGGGCAAGCTGACTGCCGCTGAGGGCAAGGTGGCCACGCTCGAAGGCTGGAAGAAAGCGCAGCAGGCCACCGACGGCCGCAGCGAGGACGAGAGCAACAAGCTCGACGACAACGGCACTGAGCCGAAAGCCGCCTTCGAGCTGGAGGCTGCCGCCCAGATTTCGCGGGTTAAGAGCCGCCTCGGCGAGAAAAAATAAGCCCGCCCCAACGCATTCATTTTTCAATTTTTCCACCTCACCCTTTCCAGGATAACTACCATGGCAGGAACAACCGGGGTTGATTTCAGCGGCCTGCCCGCTCGTCTTCAATCGTACTCGACCCGTGATTCAGAGACGCTGCTGAGCCAGATTCTCATCACCAACCAAAGCTTTCTCACCTACATGGGCCTGCTGGTCGATGTGCAGGATGAGCAGGCGCTAACCCAAATGTTCGTTGACTCGGTGCTCCAGCCGGGCAACAAAGACACCTTCACCCCGAAGGGTGCCGTGAAGTTCAAGAACCGCATCGGCAAGGTTCGCTCGTGCAAGATTGACTTCAAGCTCACGCCCAAGCAGATTACTTCCATGTGGAAGGGCTACCTGGGCCGCATTGCCAAGAGCAAGCGCGGCGAGGTGTACGACGTGCCGTTCCAGCAGTACATCATGGACATGATTGCGGCCAAGGGCAAGGAGGAAATGCACCTGGAGGCGGTTTTCAAGGGCGTGTACCGCGAAGACTCGAACCAGGCCAACCGCGTGTTCGACGGCATCCTGCCGCTGCTCTCCGATGCCGGCATCGTGCCGGCCGGCAACATCTTCGACGGCGACGTCGTGACCCAGGCCAACGCCATCGACCAGCTCGAAGGCCTGGCCGACAAGGTGCCCTCGCACCTGGTCAACACCAACCTGGTGCTACTCTGCGAGCCCACCGTCGCCAAGTTCTACAACCGGGACTACCGCGCCACCTTCGGCACGAACACGAACAACACCGGCGGCTTCGAGCACACCACGCTCGACGGCACCAACATCCGCATCGTGGCCGAGCCCGGCCTGGCCTCCACGGGCGGCATGATGATTACGCCCCAGGAAAACCTGGTGTGGCTCACGGGTCAGCTCAGTAAGCAGGACTCCTTCACCGTCGAGAAGGCGGAGCGGGTGGTGAAAATCATGGCCGACTTCGAGGCCTCGGCGGACCTGTCCATTGCCGAGTACGTCTGGACCACGGACCTCACGCTGGCCAAAGGGGTGGCCCTGCGCGCCGCCGCCGCCGCCGAGCCGGCCGAGTAATGCCGCCAGCAAAGCCCGGCTGCCGACCAGGTAGCCGGGCCTAGCCGGGCTTCAGTTCAACTGCCTCATCTCACGGTCGATACCCCATTTCTGACTTATAAAAACTTTCCCTACCCCCATGAAAAAGCTGTTTTCCATCGCTACGATGGTGTTGTTTATAGTCGGCCTGCTCACGCTGGTGAGCACCGTCTTCCCCGCCCAGGCGCTGGCGCTGGCCTTGGCCGTGCCCCACGGCGCCGACGTGTTGCACGCCCTGGTGGGCGGCGCCACGGGCGTGAGCCTGGCCTGCGTGGTGGTGCCCATCACGAGCATCGTGCTCGATGACTGCCCCAACCCCGGCGGCCTGACCGACCTGCACGTGATTCGCCGGCGCGACATTCTCACCTTCCCGGAGCCGGACGCTGACAAGGTGACCCTGAGCACGGCCATTGTGCCCAAGCCGGGCTGCGGCTTCGTGCCGTGGGAATTTGCCGCCGACTCGGGCGAGGTCAACCACAAAAGCTCCGGGGATGCCGGCAACCAGAGCATCGCCCACGACCTGGGCGTGTACGTGCCCCGCGGCTCGGCCTCGACTGACGCCGTCGTGCAGGCGGCCTTGAACGGCGACTTCGTCGTAATTGGCCGCGACTCCAACGGCTACCAGCGCGTGGTAGGCGACAAGCGCCGGGGCGTGAAGTTCGAGCACGACTACAAGTCGGGCAAGAAGGGCACCGACAAGAACGGCACGGACTTCAAGTTCGCGGGGGAGGGCTTTACCCACGTGCCCTACTACTACACGGCCGCCATCCCGGTAATGGCCGTACCGGGCAGCTAGTCCCCGGCCGCGTCAGGCAGGTAAATTATTCCTCACGTTCTAGTAGTCAAGCACATGGCACTTAGTAAGTACGAGCTGGTCAACACCAGTGGTCTGTCGGGCATCAACTTCAACGGTGACTTCGTGAAGCTGGCCGACATCACCGACGAGATGGCCGAGCAGCTGGTGGGCAAGACCCACATTCTGAAGGCTAAGACGCCGGCGGCAGTGGCCAAGGCCCAGGCCGCCAGCGAGAAGCAGGACAAGTAAGGCCTGCCCGGTCGTAAGTAGTAAAAAAAGCCCCGCCCCAACCGGCGGGGCTTTTTTTGTTGGCTTACCAGTGGCTAGGCTATCTTCGCAGCGCGAATACCTGTTGCCCTGCTGATGCTGACTGAACGCTTGCGGCCGTGCCCTACCCCAGGAACCGGCCGGAGGAGCGTGCGGGTGAAAGTCCCGTAACATCTGCCGCGTTCAGTCGCGCAGGTATTCGCAGCGATTCCTCCGGCTTTTCCAGGGGCTCGCCCCGCGGATGGCCCCCACTGACCCCTACCAGATTGCGGATTCGCAGCTGCCCTCGCTGGCCGACTACCTGGCCGAGCAGGATATCCGGCTGGGCAAGCTGCGCAAGGCCCTTACCACCTGGCTGGAGGAAGCGCACCTGGTGCTGCAAGGGCGGGACGAGTACCGCGACCCCCTGAACTACGTGGCCGAGCACGACCGCATCCAGGTGGTGCAGGGCTTCGCTGACCGCCTCGACCAGCTCTAATTCCGTCCTACGGGCCGGTAAGCGAATCGGATAGCTTTGATTTCAATCAACCTGAAATCTTAGTCTATCCGATGGAAAACCCTCTTGAGGAAGTTATTGAGTGGCTCGAAGCCGGTGAGGCGGCCGACTACCGCGCTGGCGTGCGCCTGCTCGAAGCGCACGGCCGCAACCGCTCGCTGGTGAGCCAGCTCCAGCGCAAGGAGTCCGCGAACAACCACGAAAAGCTGCGCTACGAGCTGGTGAAAATCGGCTGCGGTGGCCGCCTCGCGGACGTGAGCGAGGTGCTGAGCCACTTCGCCCAGGCCGTGCAGAAGGCCGTGCCCGCCGCGCTGGCCAGCCTGGCCGTAGCCGCCCTCACCCAGCCCGAAGAGCCGGCCCCCGGCGTTGAGCAGGTGCCCGAAGCCGCCCGTGGCCAGGTCGAGGACCTAACCCGGCTCATGCAACAGGTCTACAACCAGCGCTGCCAACTGAGCAACACGCTGGGCGAGTTGCCGGAAGGGGAGGGGCCGCGCGTGGTGGCCGAAATCCTGAGCCTGCAAAACCAGTACAACGCCCTCTCGGGGAAGCGGCGCAGCCTGCTGGCCGGTGAACCCGTGGCCGAATTGCCTACCCCCCCTGCCGCCGGTGACGTCGCAGCCGCACCGGCTGACCGGGCCGACCTGCTCCAGAAGCGCGGCAACCTGCGCTCCCAGGTGAGCAAGGCCAAAGCCGCAGCGGCTAAGCATCCCGACGATGCGCTGAAGGCCGAGAAGGTGGCCAAGCTACTAGTGGAACTTGACGTGCTGGAAACGCAGATTAAGCAGCTGCCGGCATGACGCCTACCCCCCCACTAGCCGGCCGGCGCCAAGTGCGCCGCACCTTGGCCCTTCTCATCGGCGCGCTGCTGGTAGTGCTGGTGTGCGCGCTGAGCAGCTGCTGCCTCACTGACCGGTTGCCGCGCCGCGCGCCGCGCAGCCTGGAGGAGGCCCAGCGCCAGGCCCACCGGGCGCGAATGCGCAGCTACTACACGCCCCGTCCCAAATGAAAGGATTGCTTTTCGGGGCCGTGCTGCTGCTGAGCAGCTGCGCGGGCCAGCCGGGCGTAACTGGCCGCCGCAACTACTACCGCACTCATCCTTACCCCTCGGCCGCGCCGCGCACTGTGCACCGCGACCCATCCCTACCCATTCCTACCCCTCGTGGAACAGACAACCATTAAGTGGCGGCCTGAGCAGCGCCGCCTCGACCAGCTCACGCCGCTGGAGAATAACCCGTTCGGCAAAATCAGCCAGGCCAAGCGCCGACGCCTGGAGCAGAAGCTTCAGGAGCTGGGCACCTTTGAGGCGGCCACGGTCGATGCCGATGGCGTGCTGCTGACCTTCAACAAGCGCCACAACCTACTGCTGGGCCTCTACGGCCCGGCCTACGAGGTGACGGTGCTCGTGCCGGAGCAGGCGCTGAGCGAGGATGTGCGCAAGAAAATCATCCTGGCCTCGAACGTGAACGAGGGGGAGTGGATTGATGACATCCTGCGCGAGCAGTACGCCGACGTGCTCGATGAGATGGGCGTGATGCTGGGCGCCATCGATGAGCAGCTGGCCGCCGACGCGAACGGCAAAAAAGAAGCAACCCCGGAGTTTCCCATCGTGGCCGAATTCTCGGAGAAGTACAGCGCCTACATCATTGTCTGCCGCAATGAGATTGATGAGAACAACGTGCGCGAGCTGCTGGGCGTGGAGAAGCGCCGCAGCTACAAGAGCCAGGAAGTAGGGCAAACCCACGTTATTGAGGCCAAGGCCTTCGCCGAGCGATGCAAGTTGAAGTAGTCATTCCCAGCCACAAGCGGGCCGGGCGCCTGGCTACGCTGGCTTTGTTTCCCTCGGCCATCGTGTGCGTGCCCGCGAGCCAGGCGGCCGAGTACCGGGCTGCGCACCCGCAGGCGCAGTTTGTGCTGCATCCCGATTCGGTGGTTGGCCTGGCCGCCAAGCGCAACTGGATGTACCAGCACTTCGGCAACCTGCTCATGCTCGACGACGACATCACCGACTTCCGGCGCATGTACCTGCCGGCCGGCGAGCCGGTGAGCATCGGGGAGACGCGGGCCCTGGCCATCATTGCCGAGACGGCTTACGCGGCCAAGCAGGCGGGCGCCTACCTGTGGGGCTTCAACTCGAACCCCAACCCGACGATGTACAAGACGCTGAACCCCCTCAGTCTGACGGGCTACGTGACGGGCTGCGCCACCGGGCTGCTGGCCGGCTCGAAGCTCTGGTACAACTCCAGCATCATCTGCAACGAGGACTACTGGATTTCCTGCCTGAACGCCTACTACCACCGCCTCATCTGGAAGGATATGCGGTTTGGCTTCATCCAGAAGGATACGTTCGTTGGGCAGGGCGGCCTGGCCGAGTTCCGCAACATCGACGCCGAGCGCCAGGACTTTGAGCTGCTGCGCCAGTGCTTCGGCGAGGCGGTACAGGAGAAGAAAGACTCGGTGCTGGCCAAGCGCAAGCACCAGTTTCAGAAGACGATGAAGCTGCCGTTTTGATGATTACCTTGTGTTTAGAGGTATTCACTAAACCCGAAGCTATGGAAGACCAGGAATGGAATAGAAGCGATTTTAATCAGCGCTTAGTAGGAAAGCTGAGCCGTAGTAGGATTGCTAACAGGACTCAAGACGACTTACGGAAATTCACGAAGGTCGAGCCATTCTTGCTATGGCTTAGTACGGAGCAAGCGACGACTATGCAATTCCGCCACTCAGACACAGCTAGGGAAGCTCTTATTAACAGGGCTACACTTGAAGGTTTGATTGCTCAAGATGAGGAAAGTGACTCCCCTCTTAGTGTACGCTCTGCTTGTAGTGCTATCGGCCATGAATTTGAAATAGGCAACCGAATCGATTTCAAATGTCTGCTGTCAATCATGGCATCTGGAGACTTACTTATAGTATTCGAAAAAGGTCACAGAGAGGATTAGTTGGGTTAATTAAAATCTCGACGCAAAAGCCCCGCAGCACCCGCCGCGGGGCTTTTTTTTGCCAGAATTTTATTAGAAAATAAATGAAAATAAAGGTTGTTAAATTTCTGTAACTCGTTCTGTATGAAGACCTTTACATCATCAGTTCACCACTTTACAACCTCATCTCACAAACCCCATGAAGAAGCAAGTGCAACCCCAGACCGCCGGCACCCAGCCGGCCAAGCGCAAGGCCCGCCGCATCGCAGTAGCCGCCGCCCCCATTGCCTCCATCGAGGCCGCCCTAGTAGTCGAGGCGCCCGCGCCTACCCCCCCGGCCGTGGTCGTAGTGGCCGAAGTTGCGGCCCCGGAGTCAGTGCATCAGGTTACGCCGGCCGAGCGCCAGGCCTTCCGCTCCGAGGCGCTGGAGCTTATCTTGAGCGCCCAGGTGCCGGCGAGTACGAAAACGTACTCGCCGCTGAGCCACCTCGACCTGATTAACTCGGTCAAGGAGCAGCTTGATAAGCGCGGCCTGGTCGTGAAAGACGAGCGCTATAGCGAGAATCGCAAGGGCCAGCAGATGTTCGGCCACGTGACGGTGCAGGGCCTCAACGGCGAGCAGGATATGTGCCTGGGCTTTCGCAACTCCTACGACAAGAGTATGCAGGTCGGCGTAGTGGGCGGCTCGCGCGTTATCGTCTGCTCGAACATGATGTTTGCCGGCGACTTCAAGGCCCTGCAAATGCACCAGGGTAACGTCGTGCAGGAGCTGAACACGATGCTGGGCAAGGCGGCCGACCGCCTCGAAGACCACTACCGCAAGCTCCAGGCTGACAGCGACCGCCTCAAGCAGGTCGAAGTGAACCCGCGCCTGATTCACGAAATCCTGGGCGAGCTATTCTACTCGGAATCCGTGGTGAGCGAGGCCCAGCTGCGCATCATTCGCGGCGAGCTGCGCGAGCAAACCAACTTCGGCAATGGCACGCTGTGGGACATCTATAACCACACCACGGAGGCTCTGAAAACCACGCCCAGTGGCCTCATCATCGGCCGTCACATCGAAGCGCACCAGTTCTACCTGGCCCGCGCCTAACCCTCTCATTTCCCGCTTAGCGTCCTGTGCCCCGGCCCGAACTGGCCGGGGCCTAGCCGCTGCTTTGCTAAAAAAAGTATGTCCAAATACAATTTGAAGACCGCGAAAGGCTACGACTTCTTCGAGGTGTCGAGCGCCTTGCAAAAGTCCATCCGCCGGGGCCTCGAAGACGACGCCATGTACTGGGCCGTGGAGCTGTTTAATTCCGGCTACGTGGAGTACGCCTGGAAGCGGCTGCGCATCATGGCCTCAGAAGATGTAGGCTTGGCCCAGCCCGGCATCGTGGCCGAGGTGCAGGCGCTCTACCAGCACCACAAGCTGCAAGCTGTTAAGAAAGAGGATAAGAACCAGCCCGAGCGGCTGTTTCTTACCCACGCCGTGCTGATGCTCTGCCGCGCCCCCAAAAGCCGGGTCGTGGACCACGCGCTGCTCTACCACTGGATGCGCCACGAGCACGTGCATCTGGACGTGCCCGACGTGGCCCTGGACAAGCACAACGAGCGCGGCCGGCGGCTGGGGAGGGGCTGGAAGCATTTTTTCGCCGAAGGCACGCAGCTCGACCGGTCGGGCTCCGTGCCGCAGGAGGCGGAGTACCGGCACCGGGCGATGGAAGCGGTGAGCAGCCAGGGCGTACCGTCGATGTTCCCGCTGGAAATCCCTACCCCCTCAGCGGAGCCGACGGATGGGTAGGGGAGAGCAGAAAAGCCGCGTGATGCGCAAGCGCGGCCTCGATGAGCCCGGCTACTACGCCTTCGCGTCGGTAGTCGGGCAGCAGCGCCACTTCAACGTGCGCACGGCCCAGCTGCTGGCAGCTTACGGCCTGGAGCCCCTGGCCCTGCTCGACGGGCAGGGCCGCCCCGCCCCGCCGGCGCTGCCCGGCGAGGAGCTGATGGAGTGGATAATCGAGCAGAGCAACTGCCCGATGACGCTGCTGCGCACCTACGTGGAGGTGGGCGGTGATCAGGAGCCGGACGCCACACTGTGGGGGCGCATCGCGGCGGGCCTCGTGGCCACGAGTGAGGCCAGCCTGCGGCGCTGGGGCGACGCGGCCCACTTCACGCCGCAGCTGCTGCGCCGCTACTGCCGGCCGGGCGGCCAGCCGCTCGACGTGCAGGCCCAGGGCCTGAGCCACGAAGGGGGGGTAGAGCTGGCCCCGGATGAGCTGTGGGCCTTCATCGTGGCGCATCCGGGCGGCCAGCACACCTACGCGCCCGACACCTACGGGCAGCGCCTGGCGGCCTCCTTCCGGCGCGTGGCCGGCTTCCGGCTCACCTACCAGTTTGCCAGTGACTTGCTCGGTCTGATACAGGCCCAGCAGTCAAAAGAGGACGAAGAGCCGCCGTTTTAAATGATAAAAGCCCCGGCAATTGCCGGGGCCTCTATTTCAGTTCACCCTTCGTCATCTCACTGTCGAAGAATGAGCTGTAAAGCTACAAGAAAGCCGAAAAAAATGCTGTTCCAGCAACAAATAAAGGTTGTTAAATTTCTGTAACTCGTTCTGTATGAAGACCTTTACATCATCAGTTCACCCCTTCATCTCATCCCACAACAGCATGAAAAATACCCGTAACCTCCGCATTGAGCGCCGCTGGCGCGCCGGCAAGTGGGGCGTCCAGTCGCCCGTAGCTCAGATTCTGCTCAAGGGCAAGTGGCTCGAAGCCGCCGGCTTCGGCTGCGGCGACCAAGTGGAAATCGTCGTCGAGGACGGCTGCCTGACCATCCGGCCGGTGCCGGCGCAGGCTGTGGCCGGTTTACTGTGACATTTACTGTGACATTCAATGTCACAGTAAATGTCACAGTAAACCGGCTAATTACGTCCTACGGGCGCGCTGAGCGGGGCTGCTACTTAGGTAGCAACCCCGCTTTTTTATGGCCCAGAAACAACTCGGCAAGCCCGACAAGCTCGATAAATACCGCAATTTCCTCTTTGAGGGCGCTGAGCTGAGCGAGGAGCAGTTGCTCATGCTAAGTCGCTACCGCAAGGCCTACAACCTGGCCAGCCTCGGCTTCTCGCGCAATCAGGTACTCTCGGCTCTGGAGAAGGAGTACGAGCTGAGCACCCCCCAGCTCTACGCCATCATCCGCGAGAGTACCGAACTCTACGGCAGCGTCGCCGAAATCGACCGCAAGGGCCGCCGGCAGATTTCCATCGAGCGCTACGAGCTGCTGGCCAACCTGGCCCGCAAGGACGGCAACTACGCGGCCGCGATTCGCGCCCAGGAGAATGCCGACAAGCTGCAAGGCCTGTTCGAGCCGGAAAAGGCGGGCATGGACCCCAAAGCCTTCCTGGTGCCCGTGCCGATGATGTTCACCACCGACCCGGCCGTGCTGCGCGAGCAGCAGCAGGAAGATACCGACTACACCGACTACGAGGATGCGGAGTAGCAAATTCCAGGACCAGCAGCGCCGCGTCTACGTCAACGACAAGCAGCGGCAATTTCTCAGCGCCCGGCAGAAGCGCCGGACTTACGTGGGGGGTAGGGGCAGTGGCAAAACGTCCGTGGCCGGCCACCAGACCCGCATGGAGATGAACTACCTGCCCCGCGCCAAGGTGTTCCTGGCGGGCCTCACCTACACGCAGCTGCGCCTGAACACGGTGCCGGCGATGGAGGACTCGTGGAAGGCGCACGGCCTGCGCGAGTACAACGACAAGCTGGGGGTAGGGCACTACGTCATCGGCAAGCGCCCCCCGGTGGACTGGCTCAAGCCCTATCAGCCGCCCCAGACCTACGAAAACGTCGTCTCGTTTATCAACGGCTACACCGTGCAGCTGCTGAGCATGGACCGCTCCGAGCTGAACCGGGGCGGCAACTTCGACGGCGGCCACATCGATGAGTCGGGCCTGGTCAGGCACGAGCACGTGACCAAGATTCTGAGCCCCATGATTCGGGGCAACATCTACCGCTTCAGCCACTACCTGCACCAAACGCTCTGCGACTATACGTCCGTGCCCTGGCTGCCTTCGGGCCAGTGGGTGTTCAACACGGAAGAATTGGCCAAGTCGGAGCCGGAAGATTATTTCTTCCTGGAATCCACTGCCTACGACAACGTGGACGTGCTGGGCGAGAAGTACCTGCGCAACCTGCGCAACGGCATGAGCCAGCTGGAGTGGGACGTGGAGGTGATGAACCAGCGCCTCACCAAGCTGCCTAATTCCTTCTACCCCGCCTTCAACGAGGAAAAGCACGGGGTCTGGAAAACCTACTCCTACGAGTATGACGAGGCCACGGGCCTGACCCTGCCCACGGACAGCGACCGTGATAGCAAGCGCCCCCTAGAGGCCAGCTTTGACTTCAACGCGGCCTTCACCTCCCTGACCCTGCACCAGGAGCACGGCATGGAGTTCCGCACCCTTGACGCGCTGTGGGTGACCCAGAGCACCACCAGCGTCCTCGATGCGCTGGTTGCCAAGTTCTGCGACAACTACGAGGACCACCAGGCCAAGCACCTCATTATCTACGGGGATAGGAACGGCAACAACAAGCAGGCGAACTCCAACCTGACCTACTACCAGCAGATTCAGCTCAAGCTTCAGGAGCGGGGCTGGTCCTCGGAGGTGATGGTCGATGGCCTCGACCCCGACCACCGCCTCAAGCACATTGCCATCAACGAGCTGCTGGCCGAGACCAACCCGCGTTTACCCCTGATCCGCATCAACCGCAACAAGGCCAAGTTTCTCATCATCTCCATTCAGCAGTCGCCCATCACGCCCGACTGGAAGAAGAACAAAAACAGTGAGAAGATGAACATCCCCCAGGAGCGCGCTACTCACCTCTCGGACTGCTTCGACAACATCGTCTATCGGAAGTACGGCCACCTCTTCGGCCGGGCCGATACTTCCTACCAGGTGTACTTCCTGGGCCGCGGCTAAGACAGGTAGGACATGAGGCAGACTTACTAGCGGCAATTGCCATTTGAACGTACTAAGAAAGGGCCCTGGCACTATTGCCAGGGCCCTTTTTGCTGTCCGCGCCAGCCGGACACCCCGTTCATATATTCCCTAAAAATTGCCGCTCTGGCAATTGCCGGATGCTAAAGGGCGCGCTCTCTAGCGTGCGTCAGACAATAAAAAAGCGGGCAATTCCGGCGTCAAGGCGCTGATTTTCGGGCGCCTACCCCCCAAAGCCGCAATAAAATGCGGTTTTACTATTTCCGTCCTACGGGCCGGCGGGCAACTGCGACATCTTGAGGGCTATGGAACGCATTCATATCAGCACGGTGCTGGCCGAGATTGACCTGGGCGAGGCGGACGGCAGTCCCCGCACTTTCTCGCTTCAGTACTACAAAACGGACGGCACGAAGGGGCGCAAGGCCACGCTGCGCAAGAGCGGCGCCAGCGGGGCCGGCCCCGGCCCGGCTGCCGGCAGCGGCGGCTTCCGCTACAAGGTTAAGGAAAAGGGCACCCTCCAGGTCGTGGACCAGAAAACGGGCAAGCCGCTGGGGTTGAAAATCATTTTGCTCACGCATTACAACGGGGTGCTCATCCGCCACGCCTAGCCACATGACGGACAACATCCAACAAATAGGGGAGGACCTCTACGTCCTGAAGGGGGTAGGGGCGGTGGTCGAGTTTGCCGGCGGCAAGGGCCAGGACGTGAATTTCGGCGCCCAGTCGGCGCTGAAGAGCGGCGGGCTGGAAATCGCGCCTTGGGGCGCCAGCAACTTGCAGCCGCAGGAGATGCTCAAGCTGGTGTTCAACAACCACCTCAAGCCCCAGCTACTGCTCACGAGCCGGGATTTTCTGCTCGGCTCGCGCCTGGGCATTTTCACCCGCCAGATTGTGGCCGGCAAGCTCGTGCTGGAGCCGGTGCTTGACCGGGAAATGGAGGAGTGGCTGGAGCTGATTGACGCCGATTTCGTGCTGGCCAGCTCGGCCATGAACCTGGAGTACTTCGGCAACTACTTCACGGCCTTCTCGCTCGATGGCGCCTCGTCGGTCGGCGACATGGTGCCCTTCGACGCGCCCACGGTGCGCGCCGCCGTCACCACGGCCCGCCGGCCCGAGAAGTACCACCTGCACCCGGACTGGGCCAATTTCAAGGCCTCGGAGGTGAAGACCCTGCCGGCCTACGACCGCCGCAACCCGGCCAGGTACGGCGATTTCATCTACCACGGCCGCGACTGGACGCCGGGGCAGAAGTACTACGACTCCACCGCCTGGTGGGGCACCCGCAAGTGGACGGAGGTCAGCAACAAAATTCCCAAATACCACTCCTCCGGGCTCGATAACGGCTACAACGTCAAGTACCACATCAAAATCCCGAAGGATTATTTCCTCCAGTTCGGCGACGCCAAGGCCCAGGCCAAGGCCGAAAAGGAGCTGATGGAGAACATGAACACGATGCTGGCCGGCGTCGACAACGTCGATAAGGCCTTCGTGAGCAAGTTCGGCGTCGATGCCCAGGGCAAGTCGCTGCCGGGCTGGGAAATCGTGCCCATCGAGAACAAGATGACCGACAAGGCCTACGACTCGGTGAACAACCAGGCCAACATCGCCCACACCTCCGGCCACGGCATCGACCCCAGCCTGGCTGGCATCGACACCGGCAGCAAAATGGGGGGTAGCGGCAGCGAGAAGCGCATCAGCTACCAGCTGCATATCGCCCTGCGCACGCCCGTCAAGCGCCGCATCCTGCTGGGCCAGTTCGAGGCGGCCAAGAAAATCATGGGCTTCAACCCCGAGCACGTCTTCGGCTTCGAGGACATCGACATCGTGACCATTGCCGAGAACCCCACGGGCAAGCAGAAGACCGTCAACCAGTCGATGTAGGGCCATACTTCACTTATAAGTTAAGTTGTCAATGCTGTTTACAAGTACCGACGAGCTGAAGGCCGCCCTGGGCACGCTGCACAAAAACCTGCGCTTCGAGACGCTGCTTTCCTTCGTGGAGCAGGCCGAGGCCAAGCACCTGGCGCCGGCCGTAGGGCTGGAGCTGCTCGAAAAGCTCGCCGAGCCCACGGCCCAGCTCAGCGCCGACTACCTGGCCCTGCGCACCCGCCTGCGGGCGCCGCTGGTGCATTATGCCGTGCTCGAAGCCGCTCCCTTCCTGGCCGTGGCCATGGGCGAGCTGGGCCTGGTCGAGCAGAGCGCCGGCAACGCCACGCCCACCCGCCAATGGGTGTACCACAACTTCGTGGACGCCGCCGCCGAGCAGGCCGACCAGCTGCTGGACGTGGCCCTGGTGTGGCTGGAGTTCAAGGCCGCCGAGTTCCCCGAGTACGCGGAGTCGGAAACCGTCCGCGAAAGCCGCGCCCAGCTGTTGCGCAATGCCCACGAGCTGGGCAAGTACCTGAGCATCAAGAACAGTCGCCGCGCCTACCTGGCCCTGCTGCCGTTCCTCTCGCGGGTCGAGGAGCTGGACCTGCGCCCGCTGCTGGGCAACGAGCGCCTCGACGCGCTGCACGAAGCCCTGGCCGCCGGCCCGGCGCTCAGCGCCGCCGATAAAGACCTGCTGGCCGCCGTGCGCCCGGCGCTGGCGCACGGGGCGATGGCTGCGGCCCTGCCCGAACTCTCGGTGAGCGTCACCGGCGCCGGCATCCGGGTGCTGAGCGACAACGACGGCATCCGCCAGCGCCAGGCCGCCTCGCCCGAGGTGGTGGCCGGCCTCAGCCGCCGGGCGCAGGGCCTGGCCACGCAGTACCTCGAACGCCTCAACCGCCTGGTCGACGCCGGGCGCACGGCTCCGGGCGACGAGCCCTGGGCGGCCGAGCTGCCCGACAATTCCAACTCCCCCTCCTTTCGCGTCTGATGCTGCGCCTGCTCAAACTCGAACCCCTGGAAATGCTCCAGTACTTGGCCATCGGCGCCGCCGGCCTCGGCGGCTTTGTGGAGATGCACATCTGGTCGCCGGCCTACACCTACTACCTGCTGCTGGTGCTCGTCGTGCTCGACGTGGTGACCAACAACTTTCTGCTCGGCAAGCGCCTGGTGCCGCGCAACCTGGCCCTGCGCCTGATGGCCTACACCGTGCTGCTGGCCCTGGCCCACGGCTTTTCCCAGCACGAGAAGGGGCTGTTTTTCCTCTCCCAGCTGGCCCTGGCTCCCTTCGTCATCGTGCACATGCGCCGGCTCATCATCACCTTCGGCAAGCTGGATTTGGTTGATAATGAGGTCGCTGACCTGCTGGGCAAGCGCATTACGCGCGCCGCTGAGGCGGCGGCTGAGGCGACAGTGGCTCTGCCGAAGCCGGTAGCCGAGCCTGAACCGCAACCCGCCCTTCCCGCCGCCTGATGCCCACGTTTCGCCTCGACGGCCGCCCCCACCACCTGCCCGAGCGCTGGGCCGAGCTGAGCCAGGCCCAGCTGCTGGCTGCCGCCCCGCAGCTGGCCGGCCCCGACTCGGCCGCCGCCCGGCTGGCCATCGTGCGCGCCTGGTGCCCCAAGCTCCGGGATAAGGACGTGCGCCGCCTCACGGCCGACCAGCTCTGGGACCTGCTGAGTGAGGTCGGCTGGGTCTGGCGCGAGGAGGTCAACACCAGCGCCCTGGCCAGCTTCCGCCACCGGGGCCGGGTCTACCTGCTGCCCGAAGCGCAGCTGCTCGATGCCGTGCTCGTGGAGTACGCGATGGCCTGCGTGTTCTTTCAGCAGTTTGCCCGGCCGGGGCGCCAGCCCGCCGGCCCGCAGGCCCTCGACCAGCTCGTAGCCACGCTCTGCCGCCCCCAGGCCGCCAGCCTCGACGTGAACGACCCGCAGTGGGACGGCCAGCGCCGCGAGAAGTACAACGGCAAAATCGCGGAGGCCCGCGCCCAGGAGCTGGCCGACCTGCCGCTAGGGGTAAAAATCGTCGTGCTGCACCATTTCCTCCAGGCCAAGCGCTTCATTCACAGCGCCTATCCCGACTTATTTAAGAAGCTGACGCCCGGGGCGGGGCCCGCCCCCGCCCCGCCGCCCAGCAGCGACGGCACGGAGGCGCTGGAGCTGCTGGCCGAGCTGGCCGAGCGCGGCACCTACGGCACCTACGAGCAGACGGCTACCACGAGCCTGCACACCATTTTCTTCAACCAGGCCAAGCAGGCCCGCCGCCGGCGCGAAGCCGAAAAAGAGTAGCTTATGAGGCAGATTTCCGAAACGGGCCTGGCCCTGATTAAGCGCGAGGAATCCTTCCGCGCCACCTGGTACCGCTGTGAGGCCGGCCGCCCCACTATCGGCTACGGCCACGTGCTAGTGGCCGGCGAAGAAAAGCTTTATAAGTCGCGCCTCACTGAAGCCCAGGCCACGGAGCTGCTGCGCCAGGACGTGAGCCGCCAGTACGGCGCCCACGTGGCCCGGCGCCTCACGCGCCCAGTAACGCAGCAGCAGTTTGATGCGATGGTGTCGCTGTGCTTCAACATCGGCACGGGCGGCTTCGACAAGTCGTCAGTGCTGCGCCTGACCAATGCCGGCAACGCCACGGCCGCCGCCATCACGGCCGCGTTCGCGGCCTGGAACAAAGTAACTGACCCTAAAACCAAGCTGCTGCGCCCCAGCGCCGGCCTCACCGCCCGCCGCGCCCGCGAAGCCGCGCTCTACCTGCACGCATGAAAACAGCCCTCCTCATCGCCCTGTGTTCGCTAAGCCTGGCCTGCTGCACCACGAACCGGCTCGTGGCGGAAGCCGAGGCTCCGGCCACCTCCCGAAGCAGCTCGGTCAGCCTCGACTCGCTGGCCCAGCTGCCGGCGTACCTAGTGCCGGCGCCGGCCGGCTCCAGCCCGCGTCAGCGCCGGCAGTGGCAAAAGGCCCAGGCCGCCAACCTGGCCCGCGCCGGCCACGCCCCGGCCAAAGTGAAGCTGCACAAAAGCACCGTGGCTGCCGGCGCCGGGGCCGTGGCCATCAGCAAGCCCCAGGCGCCGGTAGCGACCGGCGCCGGCAGCACGGCCACGGATGCCCGCAAGCAGGGCCAGCGAGGCGGTGCGGGCGCGGTAGGCCCCGATGCCTCGGCCACGGCCACTACGAAGAGCGGCCTGAGCTACTGGTGGCTGCTCGTGCCGGCGGTCGGGCTGCTCTACTGGCAGCGCAAGCGCCTGCTAGCCATAATGCTTTGAAACCTCTTGTTCAAGGGTAAATTAGAGATAGTGTAAATTTTTTAGCCCTTCAGAAAAATATTTTTTCAAGAAAATCCCTCGCGCGTATTGTTAATATAATTAGTATATGTTATCAATTAATACGTGTGCGGGCGCGCGCGAGCAGAGCATATATGTTTTGCTATGTATGCCCCGTTAAGGTTTTTGGTACCGCTATGTAGGTGCTACCTTTGGTTTATCGCACGGTTACTCCACCTCACCTCGGCTAGTCCCTAAAAAGACAGAACCCTGGCCGGTAGGACGGCCAGGGTTCTAAAGAAGCAGGTGGAACAAGCACCTAACTTCTTTCTCCAACATGAGAGACGAACGTGCGAAGACGGGGCTCGACCTGAAGGTCAGGCTCCGACTACCCCCTGAGCTAGTCAAGTGGCTCGTGGGGTTTCTAGTGAGTGGCAGCGCCCTATCGGCAGCCGCTCATTGGATTAAGTAGGCTACAAGGGCCGTGCCGCGAGGGGCGGCCCTTGTTTACTGTGCTGACTATCGGAACAAATATACGGCCGGCATGTGAATTTGTGCTATTATCACTATTATAAATAGTACAAAATGCCCTGGCCCTCCGCTGGGGCATTTTTAGTCCTACTCCCCGCTGGCCTGCGCCCGCATCTTGGGAGCATGAGTGACTTCCAGGCCGACTTTAAGCGCATCCTCGACGAGGAAGTGGGCAACTACGCCGCCCGGGCGCTGGCGCTGCTTTCCGCTGCCATTCAGGCTAAGGGCCTCGTGCTGAGCGAGCAGCTGCTTCAGTCGCTGCGCTCGGAGGTCGTGGCCGCCAGCGCCCAGCACGTGGCCAGCATGGGCATCGCCTTCGAGCAGTACGGCCGCATCCGCGACATGAAGGGCCTCAATCGCACCAAGGCCCCGCCCATTGAGGAGATTGAGAAGTTCGTGCGCAAAGTGGGCCTGGCCCGCTTCGACTACATCCCCGGCTACACGGACCGCTCGAAGGTGTCGCCCACCTCGAGCATGGCCATCAACCGCATCGCCTGGGGCATCGCCCGCGCCAAGCTGCGCGACAAGAGCGAGGTGCGGCCCAAGCGCTGGTTCGCCAAAACCTTCTACGCCAGCATCAACCGCTTCATCGACGCGGTCACCACCCGCTACGCCGCCCAGACCGGCCAGCACATCGCCGGCCTCATCCGCCTCTAATCGCATCATGGCTAACGTCAGACAGGATAACGTCCAGATTAAGCTCGAAATCGACGGCTCGCAGTCGCGCACCGAACTCGACAACCTGAGCCGCAAGTCCAAAGTGCTGCAAGAAGACCTCAAAGGCTTGCGCAAGGGCACCCAGGAGTACGTCGATAAAAACCAGGAGCTGCGCCAGGTCACCGCCCGCATGGGCGAGCTGCAGAAGGAAATCGGGCTGACCTCGCTCAACATCAACCAGCTCAGGGCCCTCTCGGGCCAGCTTAACCGTGAGTTGCTCACGCTCACGCCCAGCACGCAGGCCTTCACCGACAAAGCCAAGCAAATTGCCGAGGTGGATGGGCGCTTGGCCCAGGTGCGCGACGAAGCCCGGAAGGTAAAGGAGGAGCTGGAAAACAGCGGCAACGGCTTCCTCTCGTTCGTGAAGAAGTCGGCCGCCTTCGCCGGCATTCAACTCGGCATCGAGGGCGTGGTCAGTGGTCTCAGGCAGCTGGGCTCCGAGAGCATCGACGCCGCGGCCGAAGGCTCGGATGCCATCGCCGACATGGAAAAGAGCCTGGGCGTCACGACGGAGGGCGCCAAGGCCCTACGCGAGCAACTGGAGGGCATCGACACGCGCACGACGCAGGAAGATTTGGAGGGCATTGCCATTGCCGGCGGCCAGCTGGGCGTGGCCGCCGCCGACGTGGACGAATTCACCGTCGCCGTGGACCAGGCCGTTGTCGCCCTGGGCGACGAGTTCACCGGCGGCGTGGACCAGGTGACCAAGGAGATTGGCGGCCTGCAAAAGCTGTTCAAGGAGACGGCCGACTTAAAGCCCGACCAGGCCATCACCAAAATTGGCTCGGCCCTCAACGCCCTGGGCGCCGATGGCGCGGCCACGGCGCCGGTCGTGGCCGAATTTGCGGCCCGCATCGGCCAGCTCGGCGACCTGGCCCCGCAGATTTCCCAGACCCTGGGCCTGGGCGCCGCCTTTCAGGAGCTGGGCTTGTCGGCCGAGATTTCGAGCGGCGGCCTCACCAACGTGCTGCTCACCGCCTCGAAGGACACGGCCGGCTTCGCCAAGCAGCTGGGCCTGACCCAGAAGCAGTTCGTAGGGCTGCTAAATTCCGACCCTAACGAGGTGATTCTTAAGCTGGCTGAAAGCCTCAAGGGCGCCAGCAACACGGAGATTGTGGCCACGCTCGACAAGCTCGGCATCAAGAGCCAGGAGGCTACCAAGGTGGTGAGCCTGCTGGCCAACCAGACCGACATCGTGCGCCAGAAGCAGGCCCTGGCCGCGGCCGAGATGCAGAAGGGCACGAGCCTGACGGAGGAGTTCACCAAGAAAAACACCAACTCGGCCGCCGAGATTGCCAAGGCCGAGAAGGGTTTCGCGCAGTACCGGCGCGAGCTGGGGGAGCAGCTGATTCCGATTTACATCGCTGCCCTTCAGTATTCAGGCCTGTTCCTGGCCATTCTGAAAGGTATCCCGGCGTTCGTACGCGAGAACAGTGCCGTGCTCAAGGGGCTGGCCGTGGCCCTGCTGGCGCTCAATGCCCAGCAGATTGCCACTAATGCGGCCACGCTCTACGGCACAGTGGTCGAAAAAGGCCGGGCCGTGGCGCTGCGGGCCAGCGCCATTGCCCAGCGGCTGCTCAACGGGGCCATGACCGCCAACCCTATTGGCCTGGTCGTGGCCGCCGTGGCGCTGCTCGTCGGCGGCTTCATCACGCTCTACGAGCGCAGCGAGCGGGTGCGCGAAACCATCGCGGGCCTGGGCAATGTGGCCAGGTTCGTGTTCACCAACATCAAGGAGGTGGCCCTGACCTCGCTGGGCGGCATCGGCAACCTGCTGGCCGGCATCTTCACCTTCAACCCGGCCCAGATTCAGGCCGGCCTGGCCGAGCTGAAAAAGGCCGGCGGCGACGTCTCGAAAGCCTACAACGAGGGCTTCGCTGCCCAGCAGGCCAAGGAGCACGCCGCCCAGGGCGGCCGCGAGGAAAAGCGCCAGCAGGACAACACCGCCCGCGACCAGAAAGCCGCCGCCGACAAGCTCCAGCGTGAAAAGCAGGCCGCCGCCAACCTGGCCGCCGCCCTGGCCGAGGAAGAGCAGAAAAACCACGTGCAGCAGCTCAAGCTGCGCGAGATTCAGTTGCAGCGCCAGTTGGCCGCCGCCCAGGAGGGCAGTGAGCAGGAGCTGAAGGTGAAGAAGCAGCTCGTGCTGGTGGCCCGCGACATTGAGCTGGCGGACGCCAAGAAAACCGCCGACGAGCGGGTGCTGATTCAGGGCAAAGCGCAGCTGGAGCTGGACAAGCTCAACGCTGACTTTCGCAAGAAAAAAGCCGAGGACGCCCGCAAGCAGGCCGAAGCCGATAGAAAGGAGGCTGAGAAAGCGGCGCTCGAAGAAGCCGAAGCCGCCGCCAACATCCTGCGCCGGCAGGCCGCCCTGGAGAAGGACGAGTATAAGCGTAGGGCCGAGGAGCTGCGCGCTGCCGCCGCGGCCGAGTCGGTTAAGCTCAAGGGCACGGATAGTCAGGTGGCCGAGCAGCGCCGCCTGATTCAGGCCAAGCTTCAGCAGGACTTGCTGGCCCTGGAGGCTGACCGGGTCGAGAAGCAGGGCCAGATTGTCCGGCGCATCGAGCAGATTGACCAGGACATTGCTCTGAGCCGGGCGCAGCGCGCGGGGCAGCGCGCCCCGGAGGGCAGCGACGCGCGCAAGCGCGCCGATGAGGACGAGCTGGCCGCCCAGCGCGCCAAGCTCGACAGCCAGTACGCGGCCGAGTTGTTTCAGGCGGACCTGACCGAAGCCGAGAAGCTGGCCATCTCGCGCCGCTACCTGGAGGAAAAGGACGTGCTGGAAGAGGAATTCGCCGACCGCGCCCGCAGCCGGAACAGGGCCACGGCCGAGTTTGGCCTGCAAGTCTCCCAGCAGGCCGTGCAGGTGGTTGGCGACTTCGAGAAAATCGGCTCGGACAAGGCCCTGGCCCGCGCCGAGAAAGACAAGAAAGCCAAGCTGCTGAAGCTCGACCAGGAGTACAAGGCCGGCGTCATCAGCAAGGACGCCTACGAGCAGCAAAAGTCCACCATCGAATCAAACTACGACGCGAAAACGCGCTCCATTAAAAAGCAGGCAGCCGAAAAGGAAAAGCAGTTTGCGATTGCGCAGGCCATCATTTCGGGTACGCTGGCCGTCATCGAGGCCGCGCCCAATATTCCGCTTCAGATTGCTACCGGCCTGATGGCCGCCGCCGGCGTCGCTAAAATCATTGCTACCCCCATTCCAGAGTTCGCGAAGGGCGGGGTGGTCGGCCCGAAGCTGAGCTGGCGCGAGAAGGTGCGGCATTTCGCCAGCGGGGGCAAAATCAACCCCACCGCCGGCGTAGCGAATGCGGGCCAGCTGCACAGTGGGGGCGGCATCCGCATGGTTGACGGGGCCACCGGCGAGCACCTGGGCGAGTGGGAGCGGGGCGAGCCCTACATGATTTTATCCCGCTCGACCTACGCCAACAACCGCGAGCTGGTCGATGAGCTGCTCGACACGAGCCTGCACCGCGGCGGCGCCCCGGTGCGCCGCCGGCCGGGCGGCTACTACGAAGAGGGGGGCGTAACTGGCGCCGCGCCGGCCGCCGGCCCGGCGCCCGCTGCCGGCGGGGCCGATAAATCCGAGCAGCTGCTAACCCAGATTCGCGACGGCATCGAGCGCATTCCTTCCCGGCTGCGCATCGACTGGGATGCCGAGGACACGGCCAACGTCGAAACCCGGCTCAGCGAGCGCGAAGCGGATAGGAGTGGGGCGCAGATTCGGTAAACTGCCACAGAAACTGCCTCCCTAAATGCAAAAAGGCCGTTTCCGGTGAGGAAACGGCCTTCTCAGTGGTCGCGCTAGGAATCGAACCTAGATCAAGAGCTTCGGAAACTCTCATACTA
>NZ_CAXTEF010000020.1:58579-74718 GCF_964243305.1 uncultured Hymenobacter sp. | reverse complement strand
ATTGGGCAACGTCGGGGCCCACGGCATCAATCTCCCCGGCTCCGTCCGACAAGGGAACCACGTCGGTGGTAAGGGTCTGGCCCAACTGACCGGTCAGGATAATCTGGTCGCGATAATTGATAGAAACAGCGTGTACTTTAATTCGTACCTCGCCGGGGCCGGGCTCGGGTATCGGAGCTTCTTGCATAACGAGGCTATCGAGGCTGGTGGCCCCGGCTTGTACTATCCAACGGCGCATAGAACCCGGACGTGCGAATTCGGAGGTGGGTTGACTCATGATTTCCAAAATTTGGGGTTGTACTATAAAAAAGGTGTACACCACTTTCTTTTATCCGCACACAGGCGCCGGAAAGGGTTTCCGATGAAAAGCGGGTGAATAGATTGGGCAGTGTTAAGCAACCGCCTAGCCAGCCTCAGTGCCGGGTATTGCGCAAAAGGTGGGCATAGCTCTCCTGCCACCGCAAGCGTGGCGAACAACCAAGCCTTCTGCAATACGCAAAAGGTGGGCATAGCTCTCCTGCCACCCCTACTAGAGGCCTTCCTGTTGCTCGAAGGACAGGGTTGTTTTGGCGATTTGCGCAGTAATTACAGGTAGTGGAGCCAGGCCAAGGCAGCCGCTTGATTTCCTGACAAAGGTCCGGCTCCCGGTTGTCGGGTTAAAACGGATATCGAACCTTTACTTGTAAAAATCAAACCGATTTTCACGCGCCACCTAGCCACGCACCAGGCTACCGGGAGCGCAGCATCCCAAGGCCCGCTTGCCGAGCAACAAGACGCATTACCGCCTCATCGACCCCGACGCGCGCATCTCCGGCAAAGCCTGCGCCCTGAACTACCTCTGCAATTTGGCCGTGGACACGACCACCGTCGTCATCAGCCACGTGCAGGCCGATTACGCGGATGGCCGCGCCAGTCGGCACCAGCCCCGACTGCTGCGCGGCCTCCAGCACCGGCTGCGCCCGAACGAGCTGCCTCTGTACTATGCGAAATGCTCGCCGACTCGGGCTGTGCCAACGGCTCCAACTACGCCTTGCTCGGAGCCCAGCGCATCACGGCCTGGACTCTCGTCTTCGGCCTCTATAAGTCCGACGTCGACGGCTTTCCCTACGACGTCCCGACGGACAGCACAAAAGGGCGGATTTATACGCTAAGCCCTTCGGTAGCGCTTTATCAAAAAGGGCAATTCTATGCAATCCAGCGGGTGTGCCAAGCTTATTAAAAAGGATATTCATTCTGATAGAGCAAATCTACTTTGCCCGTATAATTTAAAAATCAGCAAATTGACTGCTTGACCTGTAAATCCGCCCTTTTGCAAGCAGAACTCCCTTCAGTGACCTCCACCAATCACTTCTCTGTGCCTACTCTAGTGCAGGCCCAATGCTGCCTGCTGGTGTAGCCAAGCAGGCCCCCACTGCCAGCGCCAAGGCTAGGCTAGCGTGCTGGCTAGCGTCCGCACGCCGTGCCACTTATTCCAGGGCCCGGCAAAGTGCGCGCGGGCGACGGCGGCTTGTGCGGGCGTAGCGTTGGGAAGTGAAAAGGTCGCCAGCGTTTCATTGAGGGGAATGTTAGCGGCCACCGTCACGCCTAGGCTTGCCCAAAAGAGGCCAGTGGCGGCCGTCAGTAAGCGAAACCGGCGGACATACGGCCGGCGGGCATACAGAACTGTAGCCAAGGGCAACAGCAACGGGGCGCCGAAGAAGCTGGCTGCGAAGACTGGGTTTTGGATGACGTCGTTGATGGCCTGCATGGCTGCGATGTACGCCGGCGCGGGCAGGCGAGCCAGGCCGGGGTTGACCGCCACCGAAAAGCCGTAATACACGCCCGCGACCAGGCCCGTTGCCACAGTGGCCAGGGCCAGCACAATGGGTTTGCCTTGCATATGACCAGGGGTAGTG
The DNA here is from genome assembly GCF_964243305.1 of uncultured Hymenobacter sp. Lineage (GTDB taxonomy): Bacteria > Bacteroidota > Bacteroidia > Cytophagales > Hymenobacteraceae > Hymenobacter. The sequence continues at coordinate 72,823 of NZ_CAXTEF010000020.1, read as the reverse complement.
GGTTAATATGAGAGGCTAGCTGCCCGCCGCAGGTAGGTGGAATCGTGGAGCTGTCGGAGCATGAAGTCCGCCACGTCGGCCCGCGAAATCTTAATTTTTAGCCCCTGCTGGGTAGCGGGGAACCCGTGCTGGTAGTTGCCCGTGCGTGGCCCGTTGGTGAGCGTGGCGGGGCGCGCAATGGTCCACTCCACTAGGCTCTGCTGGATGTAGGCTTCCTGGAGTTCTGAATCAGCAAAAGCACTGCGCAGAAACAAGGGAACAATCAGGTACTTGTAGGAAAAGGGCAGCGCCTCCCGGCTGTCGCCCATGCCGAGGGTGGTCAAGCACACGAAGCGGCGAACCCCGGCCTGCTGCATGGCGTGCAGGATATGGCGGGTGCCCTCCGAGCGCACGGGAGTCTTGTGCCCGGCCGGGGCGCCGAGCGCTGATAACACAGCCTCCTGCCCGGCTAAGGCAGTCTGGACCGCGGCCGCATCCAATACGTCGCCCGGTACGACGCGTAGGTTAGCGTGTTGCAGGGCCAGCTTGGCGGGGGTGCGGGCAAACGCCGTGACGGTGTGCCCCTGGGTGAGGGCTTGCTCAACGAGCTGACGGCCGGTGCCGCCGGTGGCCCCAAAAACGAGTAGGTTCATGGTCTTTGTTTTTTTAACAAAGAACGTGGCTCCCCTACCCGAGCGAATAGAACGAATCCGCCAACGTTAGCGCAGCAGTTCCGGAAACTCGGGTACGCCCGGTTGGGCCCGTTGCCGCACCTGCTGCGGGGAAGCGCCGGCAAATTCGCGGAAGGCGCGGATGTGGTGCGACTGGTCGGCGTATTCTAACTCGAAGGCCAGGTCGGAGAACTTCCCGTACTGCCGGGTGCGCAGCTGGGCAAGCGAGGCCTGAAACCGGCAAATGCGCGCGAATAGCTGCGGCGAAATGCCTACGCTGTGCTTGAATTTGCGCTGCAGGCTGCGCTCAGAGAGCCCCACCGCCCGCTGCAAGTCCGGCAGGGAAACGCGCCCGCCCGACTCCAGCAACTGCGCCAGCGACTGGCGAACGCGGGAATCGACCTGCGTGCGGTGGCGCGCGGTGCCGGCCCGCAGGAAGGCGGCTAAGTGGTCTACACACTCGGGCACGGCAGAAATGGCGGCCAACTGCTCGGCCAAGTTACCCGCCTGCGGAGCGGCCAGTAGGGGCAGGTCGAGACAGGCGTCGGTCAGCTCGGCGGCATTAAGTCCGAAAACCGCCGTTAGCGCGCTGGGTTCGAAGCAGATGCCGAGGGTTTGGAACGGGCCACTCGTGCTGATGTGATTGGCGCGGGTGGTTTGGCCATAGAGAAAGCTACGGGGCCAGGCCTTGCCCGTGCCGTCACAGAAGGGGGAATCGCCCGCCCGCTGGACGATTAAGCCCGGACACCCATCGGCGAGGGTCGTGAAAGCGCTAGGCAATGACGCTTCACTACTGCTTTCCAGCGTCCAAAAATAGCGCACGTAGCCGCGAAGGTCGCCCGGCGGAGCCAGCTTATGAAAATACATATACCAAGAGTAGTAATGCAGCGACGAGGTGAGCACACCAAACGCATAAAAATAGCGGATTCTTACCTGTTTAGCAGCATTAGCAGAGCGCGAAGCATGTATGCAACTTGTGCACTATAAGGGCATTCCCGCGGAGAAGTGCCATCTAGCGAGAATTAAGAGTTTAAACCAGTTCTAAAACGATTCAGCGGGGGCGTTATCATAGCACTTGCCGTGCCGGCTCATGCTTTGCAGGGCCTCGTGGCGGACCAACAAGGTCTTGAAATTGGTGGCGGAGTACTGGCTGCCCTGGCCAGAATGGACCACGAGCCCCGCTGCTGGTCGGCGCACGGCCAGCGCTCGACGCAAGGCCTCGCTGACCAAGGCTTTAGGCGTGGTTTCGCGCATGTTCCACCCTATGACTTTGCGCGAGTAGCGGTCAAGCCAGGTGGCCGGGCAGGGCCAGCCGCCGCCCTGTTTAGGCGAATAGGTGATGTTGCCCACTCAGACTAGATTCGGGGCGGTGAGGACCGACTGGCCCAGCAAGCGGTTCGGCCCAGCTCGCGCGGTGGAGTCCGAGTCGGTGGTACGCAGCACAAACGAGCGCGGCTGTTGGGCGCGTAGGCCTGCCGCAGCTAGCGCACGCCGGATGCGCCAGCGGCCCACTAAATGGCCTTGGGCGCGCAACTCGGCGCGCAAGCGGTGGGTGCCATAGCGCGCCGAATGCCACTTAAATACATTGCGGACAGTCACTTGCCAAGCTGGTTCGGCGGCGGGTGCTTGTTGCCGCTGCCAGGTGTGATACGCACTAGCCGCCACGCCCAGCACCTAGCAGAGCTGGGCGATGTATTGGTAGGTATTTACCGAGTCGGCTGGCCGAAGATGACCAAGGTTCTTTAAAACGTCCAGTTCTTGTTCGGCCCGCTTGAGCTGGGCGCGCAGCTGGTGCACTTCCGGGTCGCGGGCCACTTTCACGCTGCCTACTTCGGCGATGAGCTGGGCCTGCTGCCAGCGGTAGAGCAGCTTAGGACTGATGCCTAACTGCTGAGCGGCGGCCTGCGTGCTGCGGCTCTCCGAGACCAGCCGCAGGGCCTCGGCTTTGAAAGCGTCATCGTATTTGCGCCGTTTATCCGGCGTGGGCTTGCTGCTTTTTGTGCTCATGACGCAGGGAATATACGTCCTGCTTCTGTGCGCCTAAGCTAGGTGTATGGTCTCAGGGTGAGGTGGTTGGTGCATCTTCCCTAGCGGAGCAGTCAAAACGCTCCTGAAAATAAGCTATCTAATCTCTCATAATCAATACCTTATAAGTGCATAACGACTAGCTTAAGGTGCAGTGTCATGTTTTAAAAGCCGCTGACTGTTCCGCTAGGGAAGATGCACCAACCACCTCACCCTGAGACCATACACCTAGAGCGCTATGGGCCGCAACTGCTCCAAGCTTGGGCTACGGCGTTAGCCCCGTTACCAGAGACAGCAATAGGGTGGGGGCAAAGCTATAAATGGCCTCCGGTTTCCAGGAATATCGTTGCCGAAGCTTGCTGCTAAAGTCACCTCGAATGCCGGCCAGCTGCTCATAAAAGCACTTTTATAGGTAAATCTCGGCACCGTCCGGCACCTGCTCATGCCCAAGTGGGTCCACATTTATGCTATATAAGGCACTGATTGCCGGTGTTTTATATAGCGTTTTTTTGTCGGAATAGAGGCCCGCGCTTCTTTCCCTACCCCCTCCCTCTATGCCCGAAGGCACCCTGCTGCTCATCGACGATGAAATTCCTTTGCGCCAGGCCATTGCCCGGATGCTGGAACTGGAAGGCTACGCCGTGCTGCAAGCCCCCGACGCCCGCCGGGGCCTCGACACCCTGCGCGCTCACGCCGATGAAGTGCTGGTCGTGCTCTCCGACGTGAAGCTGCCCGACGGCCACGGCGTGGCCCTGCTGCCCCGCTACCAGGCCGAGGCTCCGCTGGCCGAAATCATTCTGCTCACCGACTACGGCAACGTGCCCGACAGCGTGCAGGCCATGAAAGCCGGCGCCTTCGACTACCTTACCAAGGGCGACTCCGACGACCAGCTCGTAGTCGTAGTAGCCCGCGCCGTGGAAAAGGCGCGCTTGCAGCGCCGGGTGCAAGTGCTGAAAAAGCAGGTGGGCTTGCAGCACAGCTTCGCCTCGATAATTGACCTGTCGGCGGCGCTACGGCGGGTGAAAGCGCTAGCCGAGCAAGTGGCGCCGACCGACGCGACGGTGCTGCTGGAAGGCTCCACGGGCAGCGCCAAGGAGCTGTTTGCCCAGGCCAGCCACCAGGCCAGTCTGCGCCGGGGCAAGGCTTTCGTGGCGGCTAATTACAGCGCCTTTTCCAAGGAGTTGCTCGAATCCGAGCTGTTTGGCTATTGAAAAGGCGCCTTCACCGGCGCGCTCACCGACAAGAAAGGGCTGCTGGAAGAAGCCCACGGCGGCACCTTAGTTTCTGGATGAGATTGGCGAGTTGGAGTTGGGCCTGCAAGCCAAGCTGCTGCGGGTGCTGGAAGGGCAGGAGTTCGTGAAAACCGGCGACACCAAGTGCACTCGCGTGAACGTGCGCCTCGTGGCTGCCACCAACTACGACCTGCGGCAGGAAGCCGAGCAGGGCCATTTCCGCCCTGACCTGTACTACCGCCTGGCCGTACTGCCAAATCAACAAGACCGCCAAATAAGACTCATGAAAAACCAACTCCTGCCCGCCCTGCGCCTCACCCTGACCATGTTGGTGCTGTGCTGCGTGCTCTATCCCGCCGTGGTTTGGACCGCGGCCCAGCTCGCGCCCGGCCACGGCGCGGGCGTCCAGCTCCGCCGCAATGGCCGCGTGGTCGGCTTCGCCAACGTGGGCCAGAAATCCAACGTGGGCCAGAAATTCACGCAGTCCGAGTACTTCAACTCGCGCTCCGCTGCCGCCGACTACCACGCCGACGGCTCCTGCGGCTCGAACAAAGGCCTGTCCAATCCGGAGTATCTGGCCGTGGTCAAAGCCCGCCTCGACACTTTTCTCTTGCAAAACCTCGGCGTGCGCGCCGCCGACGTGCCGGCCGAGCTGCTGACGGCCAGTGGCTCCGGCCTCGACCCGCACCCCTCGCCGCAGGGCGCGCTGGTGCAGGTGGCCCGCGTGGCGGCCCGGCGCCTACCCCCCCCGCCCAGGTGCAAGCCCTGGTGCAGCAGCACGTCGAAATTGGCCTGCTCGGCCCCGACCACGTGAACGTGCTCCGGCTTAACCTGGCCCTGGATGCGCTGGCCCGCCGCTAATTCCCTACCCCCTTCACCTTTGTAACAGCCCGACAGCCCTGCTCTAACCGGCCGTACCCGCCAAGCAGCGCAGGTCCATTGCTTACCCGCCCGGCGGCGTTCGTGGTGCCGCCTACCACCCATGAAAAAGACCTTATTGCCTCTGCTGGCCGTCGTGCTGGGCACCAGCAGCGCCGCCCTGGCCCAAACCACACCCACCACCGACCCGGCCCTGGCCGTGCCGCCGACTTTGTTGAATGCAGCGCACCCAGCCTTCGCGCAAGTGCCGCTCAACCCCGCGCCCGCCGCCACCGACACGCTGCACAAATTTGAAAAGCCCACCGACGCGGCGGCAGCGGCCGGGCGCAAGCCATTTTTTCAGCGCAAGCTCGTGCGGGCCAGTATCGTGCCGGCCGTGCTCATCGGCTACGGCAGCAGCACCATCAACGGGCACGGCTTTTATTCGTCGTATGAGGCAAAAAACGATTTGCGGCGGGCCTTCCCCAACTTCCATACCCGCGCCGACGATTTCCTGCTGCTGGCCCCGTACCTGGAGCTGGCCGGCGTGACCTTGCTCCGGGTGGAAACCCGCGACGACCGACTCAACACGCTGCTGCTCATCGGCAAGTAGGAGGCCATCATGCTGGCCAGCGTGTACGCCACCAAGTTTATCACCAATATCGACCGGCCCAACGGGGCCAAAGACGCCTTTCCGTCGGGCCACACGGCCCAGGCCTTTCTGGCGGCCAGCATCGTGCACAACGAATTGCGCGACAAAAGGCCAGTGGTACGGCATCGGGGCCTACACCATCGCTACGGGGGTAGGGGCCCTGCGGATACTCAACAACAAGCACTGGGAATCGGACGTGTTTGCCGGCGCCGGCTTCGGCATTCTCTCGGCCCACCGGGCGTACCTGAGCCACCGCAACCGCTGGGGCCGCCCGCCCCGGCTCGTGGGCCTGAACGTGGCCCCGGCGTACTTCGGCGGGAGCACACCGGGGCTGACGCTGAGCTGGCGCCCTAAATAGGCGGCCCCGCCGCCCTTGCCCTACCTTTCGCTAAGCGACGCTAAGCCCCGGCCAGCCTGATTCCTTCTACTATGAAAAAGATTCCCGCCATAACGCTGCTGTTCTGGGTGATGAAGATTTGCGCCACCACGCTCGGTGAGACGGCCGGCGACCTGCTGGCCCAAACTATGAATGTGGGCTACGGCACCAGCTCGCTGATTCTCCTCAGCATCTTTCTGGTTGTGCTGCTCGGGCAGCTGGCGGCAAACCGCTACATTCCGTGGCTGTACTGGGCCGTGATTCTGGCCACGAGCACGGCTGGCACCACTATGTCCGACTACATGGACCGCACCCTCGGACTGGGCTACGCCACGGGGTCGCTGATTCTGGTGAGCCTCCTGGCCGTGGTGCTGGCCTGGTGGCGGCTGAGCGAGAAAACCCTGTCGGTGAGCGACATCACCACCCGGCGGGGCGAGCTGTTTTATTGGACGGCGATTCTATTCTCGAACACGCTCGGCACTGCGCTGGGCGACTACCTGGCGGATGACTCCGGCCTGGGCTTCGGCGGGGGCGCTTTGCTGATTGGGGCCTTGCTGACCGTCGTCGTGCTGGCGTACTACTTCACCAGCATCTCGCGGGTGCTCTTGTTCTGGGTGGCCTTCGTGCTCACGCGCCCGTTCGGAGCCACGTTTGGCGACCTGCTAACTAAGCCCGTCGAGAAGCACGGGCTGGGTTTCGGCACCCAGGGCTCGTCGCTGATTCTGTTCGGGCTGCTGGTCGGCCTGATTATCTACGCCACGAGGCGGCCCGACCCGGCCGACCCGTCGCGACCAGGTGTGGGGCGCGACGGGTCGGCCCCACGTGGCTAGCAGTGCAGCTCCCAGCCAAATTTCCCATTTTCCCTACCCCTATGTCCCTGGCTATGTCCCTGGCTTCCCGCTGGCCGAAGCTGCGTCAGCGCCCGAAAACGTACCGGGCGCTGCGGTTTGGCTTCGGGGGACCTGGCTGGTGTTCATCAGCGTGGCCGAGGACATCTGGGAAAACGACGGCTTGATGGGCGGCCCTACCCCCCTGCTGGGACTGGCGGTCGTGCTGCTGGCCGGCCCGCGGTGGGGGCGGCCAGTTCGGCGCACATCGGGCAGTAGTCGCGCTCCCGGCCGGGCTCGTCGCGGTAGTACTGCCACTCGTCGCTGGCCTTGACCTGCTGGCCCACGGGGCACTGGTCGTCGTCGTGGTAGGGGTAGCGCTCGGGCTCCGGCGCGGCGGCCATGATGCCCGTGACGGTCTGGGTGTGGTGGTAGAACGGCTTTACGATGGCCATGAGGCGGTTGGGGAAAGGAAGGATGGAAAGGCGGACCTGACGTTCGGAAGCCGGCCGGCGGCTAGGCCGGCGCCAGCGCCGGGATGGGTGCCGGGGGCTGGGGCTGCTGGGTCGCGTTGCGGTAAGCCAGCCGGAGCAGGCTGGGCAGCACCACCAGCAGCAGGGGTAGGGCCAGTACCAATCCGCCAATCACGGCAATGGCCAGCGGCTGGTGCAGTTGCGCGCCCGCCCCGATGCCCAGCGCCAGCGGCAGCAGCGCCGCGATGGCCGCGAGCGCCGTCATCAGCTTGGGCCGCAACCTGGCGGCAATGGCGTAGCCGATGGCCTGCTCCACGGGGTTGCCCTCGGCCCGGTTCTCGAAAAACTGCTGAAGGGTGAAGATGGCATTCTCCCCAATGATGCCGACGACCATAATAAGGCCGGTGTAGGAACCCACGTTGAGCGGCGTGTGGGTGAAGAACAGCGCCACGCTGCCCCCGGCCGGCCCCAGCACCGCCACTAGCAGAATCAGCCCCGCCGCCTTGATGTCTTTGAACAGGAACAGCGCCACGGCGAACACCAGCAGGCAGGCCGTCGCCAGGATGGTCAGCAGCTCTTGAAACGACTGCTGCTGCTCGGCGTAGGAGCCGCCGTACTGGATGAAGTAGCCGGGGGGCAGGGCCACCTGCTGGCCCAGCTGCTGGCGGATTTCCTGCATGGCCGTGCCCAGGTCGCGGCCGTTGAGGCGGGCCGTGACGGCGGTCATGGCCTGCAGGTTTTCGCGCTCCAGCTCGGCGTCGCCGGCGCGCACGTCCACCGTGGCCAGCTCGTCGAGGCGCAGGCGGCGGCCGTTGGGCAAGAATACCGGCTCGGCGCGCACCTGGTCGAGGCTGGCCTGGGCGGCGTTGGGGTAGCGCAGCCGGATGTTGAGCAGCTGCTCGCCCTCGAGCACGCTGCCGCTGACCACGCCCGCGAGCTGGGTTTGCAGCTGGGCCTGGAAGTCGGGGCCGGTGAGGCCATACTGGGCCAGCTTGCGCGGGTCGGGGCGCACGTCCACGCTGGGACCCAGGAGTACGATGCCGTTGAAGACGTCGGCCGTGCCCGGCACTTTCTCCACGACGGCCGCCACCTGGTCGGCCAGGGCGTAGCGGGTGGCCGCGTCGGGGCCGAAAACCTTGATTTCGATGGGCTGCACGGTGCTCATCAAATCACCCAGCATGTCGCCGATGACCTGGCCGAAGTCAATAGTCAGGGCCGGCTGAGTGGCTTCGATGCGCTGGCGCAAATCGTCGATGACCTCCGTTGTCGTGCGCTTCCGGTTGGTTTTGAGGCGGATGAGGTAGTCGCCCCGGTTAGGCTCGGTAATGAAAAAGCCCATCTGCGTGCCGGTGCGGCGCGAGTAGCTCGCCACCTCGGGCACCTGCACAATCAGCTTTTCGGCCTGGCGCAGCAGCCGGTCGGTTTCCTCCAGGCTGGTGCCGGGCGGCGAGTTGTAGTCGAGCACGATGGCTCCCTCATCCATCTCGGGCAGAAAGCCCGTCGCCAGCCGCGGAATAATTACCCAGAGCGTGGCTGCGAGCACCGCGATACCGATGAGGCTGTAGGCCGGGTGGCGAATGACCGAGCGGACCCAGGGAATGTCGTGGTGGGAGGTGCCCGGCCGTATTGCCTCACCCCCTAGCCCCCTTGCGTTGACCCCGCCCCTAGCCCCTCCCCGATGGGGAGGGGAACTAGTTTTTAGCTCTAAGCTAGAACCGGAGTTGAATCTAGGACTAGAGCTAAAGACTAGTCCCCCCTCCCCATCGGATTCCGCGCTTAAAGCGGAGAAGGGACTAGGGGGTAGGGTCAACGCAAGGGGGGTAGGGAATAAAGTCGCCGAAGGAGGCTCAAAAGTGGAGGTGCCCGCGGCCGGCGACCCTTTGCTCAGCAGTAGATAAATGACCGGCAACCCCAGCCAGGCCACCAGAAACGAGCAGACCAGCGCCACGACCATCGTCGTCGCCAGCACCTTGAAGTACGCGCCCGCTACCCCGCCCAGCAGGGCGAAAGGTAGAAAAATGACAATCGTGCTCAGCGACGAGCCGACCAGCGCCGGCAGCAGGTGCCGGACCGAGCGCTCGACCACTTCGCCCGGAACCAGGTCGGGGTGCTCCTCGCCCACGCGGTGCAGCTGCTCGACCATCACCACGGCGTCGTCAATCATGAGGCCGATGGCGGCGGCTACCGCGCCCAGGGTCATGATGTTGAGCGAGTAGCCCAGCCCGAAGTAGAGCACGGCCAGCGTCATGGCCAGGGCAATGGGAATGGCCAGCAGAATGGTGAGCGTGGCTCGCAGCGAGCGCAGAAACAGGGCCGTTACGACCAGCGCCAGCGCCAGGCCAATCCAGAGCGAATCCTGCACCGAGCGCACCACCTCGGCCACGAAGTCGGCCTGGTCATAGTAGGGCTTCAGGGTGATGCCGCGGGGTAGGCCGTTTTGCAGGGCCGCCACCTTGGCCCGCACGCCCTCGCTCACCAGCACCACGTTGGCGTCGGGCTGGCGCAAGACCGAGATGAGCACCGCGTCGTGGCCGTTGGCGTTCACGCGGGTGTATTCGAGCTGCTCGCCCACTCGCACCGTGGCCACGTCGGCGAGGCGCACCACGCGGCGCCCGTCGTTGCGCAGCACCACATTTTCCAGGTCGCTCTTGGTGATAATCGTGGCGTCCGTGACCGTCAGGTAGAGGCGGTGGTAGTCGGAGAGGTAGCCGTTGCTCTGCACGTAGTTGGTTTGGCCGAGCATGGTCGAAACCAGGGCCGGGGTAATGTTGAGCGCGGCCAGCTGGTCGGGCAGCAGCTCGACCTGGTACTCCTTGGTGCGCCCGCCCTGCACCTGCACCGCCGACACGCCATCGACCTGCGAGAGAAAGGGCTTAATCGTGTACAAAGCCAGCTTACGCAAAGCCAGAGCCGACGTGCCGGGCGCCTCCAGGGTGTAGCCCATGACCGGCAGAATGGCGGGGTTCATGCGCTCGACGCTGAGTTGGGTGCCGGCCGGCAAATCCTGCCGAATCTGGTTCAGGCGCGACTCTACTATTTGCTGGCTCTGCACCACGTCCACGCTCCAGTTGAAGAACGCCGAAATCTCGCACGAGCCGCGGCTGGTGGTCGAGCGCAGCAAGGTCAGGCCGGGCACCTGCTTCAGGGCGTCCTCCATCGGCTTGGTCACGGTCACCATCATGCGGTCCACGGGTTGCAGGCCGCTGTCGGCAATCACCTTCACCTTGGGGAAAGTGACTTCCGGGAACAGGGCCACGTTGATGCGCCGGTAGGCCAGCCCGCCCAGGGCCAGCACCAGGGTCAGCAGCACGGTAATGGGGGCTTTGTAGGTTTGAAAAAGGGAGGTCATGCGTAGGGTGCGGGGCTTGCCCCCGCCCGGCGTTCGCGCCGCTTGATTACTGACTAAATTATCGTTCTAATGCCATCGTTCTGACGCCGGGCGGGGGCAAGCCCCGCACCCTACTTGGTCACCCTCACCGCCGCCGTGTCATCGAGGCCATAGTTGCCCGAGACCAGAATCCGGTCCTGGGGCCGGAAGGCGGGGCTGTCGATTTGGATGCGCCCGCCCTGCTCCGGCCCGCGCTTGATGGGCACCTTCACGGCCGTGGAGTCATTCAAGAGGCGCATCACCCAGAACTGGGTTTGCGTCTCATCGGTGAGCACGGCCCCGCGCGGCACGGTCGGGGCCAGGTGGGGCGCGGTGCGGTCCAGCCCAACCTGCACGGCCAGGTTTTCGGGCAGGTCGGGCACCCGGCCCAGCACCCGCACGGTGTAGCGCTGGGTCTGGATGGCCACGTCGGCCGTGGCCAGCACCTGCTCCACGCGGCCGGGCAGGGTCCGGCCGTCGGGCAGGTAGATGCGGCAGGCCTGGCCCACGCGCACGAAGCGCAATTGCGTCACGGGCACGTCAAGCACGAAGCCGAAGCGCGCGCGGTCGTAGACCATGCCCAGCTGCTCGCCGTCCTGCACGTAGTCGCCGGCCAGCTTGTCCACGGTCGAGAGCACCCCGGCCCGCCCCGACTTTACGGCGATGATGCCCGAAAAGCGCAGGCGCGGGTCGCCGGTGAGCTGGTCTAAATGCAGCACCCGGCTTTCCTTGGTTTGCACCCGAAACACGGTCTGGCCCGCCTGCACGTTCTGGCCGGGCAGGGGGGTAGGGGCCAGCACGTAGCCGGTGGTGGTAGCGCGCAGCACATCCTTGGCGGGGTAGGCCGACACGGCCGAGAGCCGTAGCACATCGCGCACGGTGTCGGCCCGCACCGCCTCCACCGTTACGAGGGCGCGGGGCTTGGGCGCCTCGGCTTCGGCGTCGGCCGGGGCTTTGGGTCCGCAGGCGGCGAGGCCGAGCAGCAGGAGCAGGTTCAGCAGCAGGAGGGGGGGTAGGGAATTCATAAAGGCAATACAATGCGGTCGCGAAGTAGCGCGGACTTTAGCTACGCTGACCTTTGGTTGTAGTCCGCGAGTTGAACGACTCTTGCGGTCCATTCGCGGACTACAACCAAAGGTCAGCGTAGCTAAAGTCCGCGCTACTGCTCGCCCAAATAATCCAGCGCATACAAGCTCCTGAGGCGGTCGGTTTCGGCCTGGGTGAGGTTGAATTGCAGGGTGCGGTAGCTGGTCACCACGTTCAGGTAGTCCAGGATAAAGACCTCGCCGGTGGCCAGCTGCTGGCGCGTAGCCCCCACCAGGGCGTCGGCAATGCGCAGCTGCGCGCGGATGCGGACGATAAGCGCGTCGGACGCCCGAATCTGATTTTCGAGCTGCTCGTACTGCTGCCGGCGCTGCCCGGTCAGGAATTGCCGGTAGCCCTGGCGGCTCTGCTCGCTCAGCGCGATGCGCTGGTATTGCAGCTGGCGCTGATGGCCGTCGAAGATGGGAATGTTCAGCAGCAGGCCGCCGCTCACCCCCAGGCTGCGGCTTAGGGCGCGGGGCATATAGGAAATCGACTGCAAGCCCGCGTCGGCCAGGGCGCTCACGCGGGGCCGGTAGTAGGTGTCCACGGCGCGGCGGTCGAGCTGTAGGCGCAGGCTGTCGAGCGTGTATTGGCGCAGGGCCGGGGCCAGCAGCCCGGCCAGCGGGCGGCGCCGGGGCGGGGCCGGCACCTCGATGCTGACCAGCGCCGTGTCGCCTACCCCCGCCAGGGCGCGCAAGGTGCCCAGCTCGCGGCGGTAGGCCAGCCGGTTTTGCTCTACCGTCACTTCCTGGGTGCGCACCGACAGGTAGAAGCTTAAATACTGAGTCTGCTTGAAAATGCCGGCCTCAACCAGCTGGCGCAGCTGCTTATCCTGCTGGCGCAACTGCGTCAGCAGCCCGCGGCTGAACTCCAGCTGGAGCTGGGCGGCGTAGGCCGTGAGGAACTGGTCGGTCACCGAGCGGCGCAAATCCAGGGCGTTGAGCCGGCCGCTGTTGCGCAGCACCAGCCCCTGGGAGCCCAGAATGCGGTAGTCGTTTTGCAGCAAAGCCCGGTTGAAAATCGGCTTGCTGACCTGCCCCACGGCCGCGTAGTTGCCGCCGTTGGTGACGGCCTGATCGTAGCCTACCACCGCCTCGCCGGCCCGGTTGCTGATGGAGGGGTAGTAAACCGCCGCCCCCGTGCCGTTCACCTGAAAGCCGTTCTGGGCCTTGCGGCGCAAGCTGTCGAGGCGAATCTGGCTTACCTGGTTGGTGAGGTCGCGCAGCAGCGGGCTGTTGTAGCGGGCCACGGCCACGAAGTCGTCGAGGCGGCGCGGGCTGGCGGGCAGCCCCGAGGAGTAAGCCGGCAGCTGGCCCAGCACGGGCGGCGCGCCGGCCGCCGGCTGCTGGGCCTGGGCGCGCCCGCCGCCGGCCAGCAGCGCCGCCGCGAGGGCCAGCCGCAGCCGGAGCAAGGGTCTAAACGAACGAAGGGCCACGGCAAGAAGCAAGAGCGGGCGGAAAATGACAAGGCAAAACACGCCGGCAATTCTGGAGAAAAGTTGGAGCACCGTACCAATACGCTCGGGGCTGAAAAATAACCAGTTGCTATTCCAGAAAGCCGGCAGAATCGGCCCCTGACCTGCGCTGCCTGGCCCCTGAAGGACCAGCCGCACCCCTGAAAAAACTACCGCTTGGCGGCAGCCTGCTACCCGGCCGGGCCAGGTCAGGTCCAATCGCGCGTCACGCTCAGCGGCTACCTCCGCGCGGCGCTTCGGGTGCCCGGAGCAGGAGCCGCCAATAGCGGCGTGGGCTATGCCGGAAACCGCAGCGTGAACGTCGTGCCCTGGCCCAGCTCGCTCTGCACGGCCAGCTCGATATTCAGCAGCGTACAGGCCTTGGCAACAATGGACAGCCCCAGCCCGGTGCCGCCGATGTGCTTGTGAGCCAGGGCGTCGGAGCGGTAGAGGGGGTTGAAAGTCTGGTCCAGGTCTTCGGGCCGGATGCCGATGCCGTGGTCGGCCACGCGGCAGATGAGCCGGCCAGGCGCGTGGTCCAGTTCGACGCTGATGAGCAAGCCGGCCGGCGAATACTTCACGGCATTGGTGAGCACGTTGTCCAGAATTAAATCAACCAGGTAGGGGTCCGACGGGATGGCGGGGGTGTCGGCGTCGTCCACGTCTACCCGCACGCAGGTGCTTGGCGTTGACTTCGCCGCGCAGCCGGTGCAGCACGTCGTGCACGCTGCTGAGCACCGACAGCTCCTGCCGGTTCAGATTCTTCGCGTGGTTCTCGAAACGCGCCAGCAGCAGCTGGTCTACTAAATGGGTGAGGCGGTCAATCTCGCGGATGCCGAGCGTGATGTTTTCGACGTACTCGGCGCTGGTGCGGTGCGGGGCTTGCGGATGGGCACTTCGAGCGTGCCCTTGAGCACGGCCAGCGGGGTGCGCAGCTCGTGCGAGGCGTCGGCCGTGAACTGCTTTTCGCGCTCCACGTCCAGCACGATGGGGCCGACCGCAAACCGCTCGGCCGGTCCCGTGTCCGGCCCCGGCCGCAGCTGTACCCGGACGCTTTCCAGCAGCTCTTCAAAGTGAAGAGACTTCTTGATGTAGTCGTTGGCCTCGGCTTGCAGGCCGGCGATGGTGTCGGGTTGTTGCGCGCGCGCAGCTGCTGGCACACTTCCAGGCCCGTCAGGCCGGGCACCATCCAGTCGAGCAGCAGCAGGGGGTAGGGCTGGGCCAGGGCCAGGCGCAGGCCGGCCG
>NZ_CAXTEF010000020.1:0-58479 GCF_964243305.1 uncultured Hymenobacter sp. | reverse complement strand
CAGTCGAGCAGCAGCAGGGGGTAGGGCTGGGCCAGGGCCAGGCGCAGGCCGGCCGCGCCGCCCTCGGCCACGGTCACCGAGAAACCTTCTTCTTCCAGGCTCTGCTTCAGGAAGCGGGCAATGCCGGCTTCGTCCTCAATTACTAACAGCTGCACGGGGCGGGTAAAATCGGGGGCAGCGGGTGCTGCCCGCCGCAATAACCGCATTTTCGGGGCCGACGCCGGCCGGTTCCGGCTTTTTAAGCGGATTTTAAGATGGCGCTAAGGAAACCTTAAGGGGCTAGGGAGTTAAGGGACCAAACAACGGGAAAAGGATAGCCTGGCCCGTCGCCGGCCGCCCGTTGTCCTGCTGCCTTTCCCTACCCTCCTCTTGTTATGAAAGCCTATATCCTGGCTGCCGCAGTAGCCTTGTTTGCCGCCCCGCACTTGTAGTAAGCAAGCCGGGACGGGCGGGCGCCGGCTGGTCCGCTAGGAGGGGGGTAGGAAAATCACCTCCGAACGTGCTGCTCATCTGGCGTCCGCTTGCCGAAGCATCTCTACCGCTGATTAACTTAATCGTTGCAGAAGCTGATTACTTACGCGGTAGAGATGCTTCGACTCCGCTACGCTGCGCGGACGCCAGATGAGCAGGACGTTCTGAGGTGATTTTCCCAACTTTCCTACCCCCCGCTAAGTGGCTCGGCCCGTTATAGGTTTTCGGCTGCTACCCAACTCATTCCGTCTCGTTTTTCATGCTCCAGAAAATCATTGCCGCCAGCGTCCATAACAAGCTGCTCGTGGCCCTGCTGGTGCTGGCCCTCATCGGCTGGGGCGGCTACTCGGCCCTGAACCTGCCGCTCGACGCCATCCCCGACGCGACCAACAACCAGGTGCAGGTCATCACCCAAAGCCCGGCCCTGGCGGCGCAGGAAGTCGAGCAGCTGCTCACCATTCCGCTGGAATTGCAGCTGCGCACGGTGCCGGGCGTGACCGAAATCCGCTCCATCTCGCGCTTCGGGCTCTCGGTGATTACGGTCGTTTTTCCTGATGACGTGGACACGTACCGCGCCCGGCAGCTCGTGGGCGAAAAGCTCACCCAGGCCCAGGGCAGCCTGGGCGCGGGCCTCGGCACGCCGGGCATGGCGCCCATCACGACGGGGCTGGGCGAGATTTTCCAGTACAGCATCCGCATCGAAAAAGGCTACGAAAAGCAGTTTCCGCTCAGCAAGCTGCGCGACGTGCAGGACTGGCTCGTGAAGCGGCAGCTGGCCGGCGTGGCCGGCGTGGTGGACGTGAGCAGCCTCGGCGGCTACCTGCGCCAGTACGAGGTGAGCGTCGACCCCAACCGCCTGGCCGCCAGCGGCGTGAGCATGGCCGAGCTGTTCGCCGCCGTGCAGGACAACAACGCCAACACCGGCGGCGCCTACCTGGAGCGCGGCCCCAACGCCTACTTCATCCGCGGCGAGGGCCGGGCTACTTCGCTCGATGACGTGGGCAAAATCGTCGTCAAGCAGGCGGCGGCCAACACCCCCCTGCTGGTGCGCGACGTGGCCACGGTGCGCTTCGGCCACGCCGTGCGCTATGGCGCCATGACCCGCAACGGCCGGGGCGAAACCGTGGGCGGCATCGTGCTCATGCTCAAGGGCGCCAGCTCCGAGGCCACCATCAAGGGCGTGAAAACCCGCATTGCGGAGATTCAGCAGAGCCTGCCCAAGGGCCTGGTCATCGAGCCGTTTCTGGACCGCACCAAGCTCATCGACAAGGCCATCAGCACGGTGGAGCACAACCTGGTCGAGGGCGGCGTCATCGTGCTGGTGGTCTTGCTGCTGCTGCTCGGCAACTGGCGGGCGGGGCTGGTGGTGGCCAGCATGATTCCGCTCTGTATGCTGTTTGCGCTGGGCATGATGAAGACGTTTGGCGTGTCGGCCAACCTGATGAGCCTGGGCGCGCTGGATTTCGGGCTCATTGTGGACGGGGCCGTGATTATCGTGGAGGCCATGATTTTTCACCTCGTGCACCAGCGCCAGCAGGCCGCCCGCGAGACCATGGACGCCATCACCGAGGCTCAGGCCACCCGGCTCATGCGCTCGGCGCTGTTCGGGCAGCTCATCATCCTGATTGTGTACTTCCCCATTCTCGCGCTCACCGGCGTGGCGGGCAAGATGTTCCGGCCGATGGCGCTCACCGTGAGCTTCGCCATCCTGGGGGCCATGCTGCTGTGTTTGACCTACGTGCCGGCCGTCTCGGCCTGGGCCTTGCGCAAGGACGTGCAAGAAGAAGGCAGCATCGCCGACCGTATTATGAAGTTTCTGCACCGCGGCTACGACCCTGTGATTCGGGCCGCGCTGGGCGTGCGCGGGCTGGTGGCGGGCGCGGCCGTGGCCTTGCTGGTGCTCGGCGGCTGGCTGTTCACGCGGCTCGGCGGCGAATTTATTCCCCAGCTCGACGAGGGCGACTTCGCCCTGAACGTGACGCTCGCGCCGGGCTCGTCGCTGGCCCAGACTATCGCCACGACCTCGCGGGTGCAGCAGATTCTGATGCAGAAATTCCCCGAAGTGGTGCAGATAGTGGGCAAAATCGGCACGTCGGAAATCCCGACCGACCCGATGTCGATGGAAGACTCGGACCAGATGGTGATTCTCAAGGACCGCAGCGAGTGGACCTCGGCCACGTCGCGGGTCGAGCTGGCCGACCAGATGCAAAAGGCGCTGGCCGACGTGCCGGGCGTGAGCATGGAGTTTCAGCAGCCCATCCAGATGCGCTTCAATGAGCTGATTTCGGGCGTGAAGTCCGATATCAGCATCAAGATTTACGGTGACGATTTGGACGTGCTTTTCGAGCAGGCCAACCGGGCCGCCGACCTCATCCGGCCGCTGGCGGGGGTAGGGGATTTGAAAGTCGAGCAAATCGCGGCCCTGCCCCAGCTGCGCGTGACCTACAACCGCGACCGAATCGCACAGTACGGTCTTAAAATCAGCGACTTGAATACGCTGCTGCGCTCCTCGTTCGCCGGCGACGTGGCCGGCGACATGTACGAGGGCGAGCGGCGCTACGACCTGGTGGTGCGCCTCGACTCGGCCCGCCGCACCGGCCTCCAGGACCTGCGCGGCCTGTTCGTGGACGCGCCCGGCGGTCAGAAGGTGCCCCTGGACGAGGTGGCGACGGTGGACTTCCGCAATGCGCCGGTGCAGGTCTCGCGCGACGACGCGCACCGCCGCATCAACATCGGCGTCAACGTGCGGGGCCGCGACGTGCAGAGCCTGGTGCAGGAAATTCAGGCCAAGCTGAGCAAGGGCCTGGTCCTACCCCCCGGCTACAGCATCAAGTACGGCGGCTCGTTCGAGAACCTGCGCGAGGCCACTGACCGCCTGAAGGTGGTGGTGCCCATCTCGCTGCTCCTGATTTTCGTCCTGCTCTACCTCTCGTTCCGCTCGGCGAAGCAGGCGGCGCTGATTTTTACCGGCATCCCGCTGGCGACCATTGGCGGGGTGCTGGCGTTGTGGGGGCGCGGGATGCCGTTCAGCATCTCGGCGGGGGTAGGGTTTATCGCCCTCTTCGGCGTGGCCGTGCTCAACGGCATCGTGCTGGTCGCCAGCCTGAATGAGCTGGCCGCCGAGGGCGTAGAAAAGGTGCGCGAGCGGGTGTTGCGGGCCACGGCCGAGCGGTTCCGGCCCGTGGTTCTGACGGCCGCTGTCGCCTCGCTGGGCTTTCTGCCGATGGCGCTAAGCACCTCGGCCGGCGCCGAGGTGCAGAAGCCGCTGGCCACGGTGGTCATCGGCGGGCTGATTTCGGCCACGCTGCTCACGCTGCTCGTGCTGCCGGTGCTCTACACCTTGCTCACCAAGGACGGCGAGCCCAACCCGGTTGACGCGGCCAAGGCCGCCGAGGAGGCGAAGGCAGCGGCGGAAACCAGCCTCACCCCTAGCCCCTCCCCGGTGGGGAGGGGAACTAGTCTTAGCTCTGGTTCTAACGTCAGCAATCAAGCTGATTCTAGTTCTAGCTTAGAGCTAGAGACTAGTCCCCCTCCCCATCGGGGAGGGGCTAGGGGTGGGGCTGCGGGCCTGCTCCTATTGCTACTCCTAACCTTCCCCGCCCGCGCCCAGACCACGCTTGGCTCGACGGCCGGGGCGCCTACCCCCTTGAGTTTGAGCCAGGCCCTGCAAACCGGCCTGGGCCAGAACCTGAGCTTGCAAACCAGCGCTTTGCAGGTCGAGCAGCAGCGGGCGTTAGTGCGCACGGGCTCCGAGCTGCCGCGCACGGTGGTGGACTTTCAGTACGGCCAGGTATCGGGCCCGCGGGCCGACCGCACGTTCAACGTGATTCAGCAGGCGGCCCTGCCGGGCGTGTACGCGGCCCAGCGCCGGCTGCTCGAAAGTCAGAGCCTGACGGCGGGGCAGCAGGCGCGCCTGAGCCGGCGCGACCTCAGTCAGGCCATCCGGAGCAGCTACTACGCCCTGCTGGTGAGCTACCGCCGCGCCGCGCTGCTTCGCCGCCAGGACAGCCTCTACCGCCGCGCCGCCCGCGCGGCCCGCATCCGCTACCAGGTGGGCGAAACCAACCGCCTGGAGCAAGTCGCGGCCGAGGCCCGCGCCCGCGAGCTGGAAAACCGCCTGCTGACCGCGGTTTCGGACCTGAGCGTGCAGCGCCAGCAGCTCGGCCAGCTCCTGGGCAGCGCCGGGCCGGCCGCCATCGACACCACGGCCGCGCTCGTGGCTGCGCTCAGCCCCGCCGACACGGCCGCCCTCTCGCCCCAGAGCAACCCCACGCTGGGCCTGCTCCAGCAGCAGGTGGCCGTGAGCCAGCAGCAGACGCGGGTCGAGCAGCTGCGCCGCCTGCCCGACCTGCGGGTCGGCTACTTCAACCAGAGCATCCGCCCCGAGTACCGCTCGCTGAGCGTGGGACAGGTAGGACTGGCCTTGCCGCTGCTGGGCGGCGCCGGCCGGGCGCGGGTGGCCGCCGCCCGGCTGGGCGAGCAGGTCGCCAGCCAGCAGCTCACGTATGCCCAAAGCCAACTCGGCACCCAGCTGCGCACCCTGCGCCAGCAGCTGCGGCGGGCGCGGGCCTCGCTCGACTATTACGAAAAAACTGCCTTGCCTCAGGCCCGGCTCATCCTCGACACGGCTGAGAAAAGCTTCCGGGCCGGCGACATCGAATACGTGGAATATGTGGTCAATACCGACCCGGCCTGGCTTATCCAAACCAATTACCTCGACCAGGTGCAGCGCTACAATGAGCTAGCAGTCAGCTTCCAGGCCCTGGGCGGTGCCGAGGTGCCGTAGGGGCGGGGCTTGCCCCCGCCCGCCGTTCGCGCCACCAAGCGGTCTGGACCGCCAGCTGGCGCGAGCAGTAGCCCGATGAGTCCGGCGCCTCTTCAAAACAGAATCTCGCTTCCTATGAAATACCGCTTTCTTCCCCTGCTACTGCCCCTGCTACTGCCCCTGCTGTCGGCGCTGCTGGCCGCGTGCGGCGGCCAGCCAGCCGCCGAGACGGCCGCCGCGGCCCCGGCCCGGCCGGCGACCGGAAACCCTACCCCCGCCCGCCCCGACGAAGTGACCCTGAGCGCCGCCCAGCAGAAGGCAGCCGGCATTGAAACCGGTCCCTTCCAGCACCAGGACCTGACGACTGACGTGCAGGCCACGGGCTCGATTGAGGTGCCGCCCCAAAACCAGGCGTCCGTCTCGGCCGTCCTGGGCGGCTACGTGGTGCGGGTAAACGTGCTGCCGGGCCAGCCGGTGCGGGCCGGCGCGATACTGGCCACGCTGCGGAGTCCGGAGTTCATCACCTTGCAGCAGAACTACTTGCAGAGCCGGGCCCGCGCCACGTTTCTGGCCCAGGAGCTGGCGCGCCAGCAGGTGCTCGACGCCGAGGACGTGGGGGCCAAGCGCAAGCTTCAGCAGGCCCGCGCCGACTACGCCAGCGAGCGGGCCGCCGTGCGGGCCGGGGCCGCCCAGCTCCGGCTGCTGGGCCTCTCGGTCGGGCGGGTGAACGCCGGCCAGATAGCCGCCAGCGTGCCCCTCACCACGCCCGTGGGCGGCACCGTGAAGGCCGTCAATATTAATCCCGGCCAGTACGTGAGCCCCCAGGACGTGCTGGTGGAAGTGGTGAACAACAGCGACTTGCACCTGGAGCTGAAGGTTTTTGAGCAGGACGTGGCCCGCGTGAAAGTGGGCCAGGCTATCCTGTTCACGGTCCGGAACCGGGGCTCCGACGAGCAGTTTCGGGCGCGGGTATTCCTGGTGGGCAAGGCCTTCGATGACGACGCCCGCACCGTGCGCGTGCACGCCCATTTGGAGCCCGAGCGCGCTGACCTGCTGCCCGGCCAGTTCGTGGCCGCCCGCATCCAGACCGGCGCCGCCCGCCAGCGCACGCTGCCCGAAGCTGGCTTGGTGCAGGCCGGCCCGCTCAGCTACGTTTTCGTGCAAACCGGCCGGGCGGCCGACGGCCGCGCCACCTTCCGCCGCCTGCGGGTGCGCACCGGCGCTTCGCAAAGCGGCAACACCGCCGTCGTCCCCCTCGACCCGGTGCCCGATACCACGCGCCTCGTGCGCCGCGGCGCCTACTTCCTGGCCGCCGAGCTGGGCAAAGGCCAGGACGCGGGCGGCGAGTGAGCCGCACCGGCGAACGCGCTGGCGCCGACTTCTTTTTCGTACTTCTTTAATTCTTTAAGAGGGTGTTCGGCTTGTTTAAAAACTACTTGAACGGGTGTAGAGACGCGACACTTGGCTACGCCGACCTTCGGTTCGCGTATGCTCGCGGGTAGCAAGGGCGCAGTAATCCTGATGATTAAATTACCCTACCCCCGCACCACAAGGAGACGCGAACCGAAGGTCGGCGTAGCCAAGTGTCGCGTCTCTACACCCGTTCTGCTTAATTCAAGCAACTTCCAAGGCATTTTTTCATCTCGCTATGAACCCCGTTCCCACCCCGCCCGCCGTCCACGCGGAGCAGCACCTGACCAGCTCGGCCATGCTGCAAGATATCGTAATCGGCTTCTTCGATGAGCTGACCGTGCCCTTCGCGCTGGCCGCCGGCCTGAGCAGGGCGGTGCACTCGTCGAGCCTGGTGATTACGGCTGGGTTGGCTGAAATTGTGGCTGGTTCGATTGCGATGGGCCTGGGCGGCTACCCGGCCGGCCGCACCAAGGTCGAGCACTACCAGGCCGAGTTGGCCCGCGAACGCCGCGAGGTGCAGGAAATGCCTGCCGCGGAGCGCCGCGCGGTGCAGGAGCTGCTGGCCGAGATGAGCTTCTCGCCTGCCACGCAGGCTCTGGCCGTGCGGGAGCTGACGGCCGACCCCGCGCAGTGGGTCAAGTTCATGATGAAGTACGAGCTGGGCCTGGAAGAGCCCGACCCCCGGCAAGCGCCCAAAAGCGCCCTCACCATCGCCGGGGCCTACGCCGGGGGCGGGGTCATTATCCAAAATGCCCCCAAAATCGGCCGGTAGCTTTGACAGGTATTTAAATCTAACCCGTTTTCACCTATGAAAAACCCTCTCTTTTCCCTTGCTGCCCTGCTGATGCTGGCCGGCGCAGCCAATGCCTAAACGCTGAAGCCGAGCCAGGTGCCCGCCGCCGTGACAAGCACCGCCGTTGTCTACGCCAGCCGCCAGCCGGGCAACATTCTGTCAACAACCTTGTACGGTGGCCATTGGAACAAATCCGGTCGCCACTAGCCGGCATTTCGGGCCTGCACGAGCTGCCGGTATTTCTGGATGGTGGCCTCCTTGTCAGCTGCTAGCTCCTGGAGCAAGGTGACCTGGCCCCCGGCCGGGCTGTACTTGGCTCCCCAGCGGGTGATTTCCAGCAGAAGCGGGAGCAAGTCCAGGCCTTTCTCCGTCAGGCGGTAGGTGAATTTCGACCGCTTATCGGCCGCCACTTCTTTGGTGATAAAACCCTGGGATTCGAGCATGGCCAGCCGGTTGGCCAGGATGTTGGTCGCCATCTTTTCGGCCGATTGCAGAAACTCGCCATAGGTCGATTTGCCCGCGAATACCAGGTCGCGCACAATCAAGAGCGCCCACTTGT
Source organism: uncultured Hymenobacter sp. (assembly GCF_964243305.1). Lineage (GTDB taxonomy): Bacteria > Bacteroidota > Bacteroidia > Cytophagales > Hymenobacteraceae > Hymenobacter. The sequence goes on along the minus strand of NZ_CAXTEF010000020.1, from coordinate 50,478 downwards.
CGCCCAGCACATCCAGGGAAAAGCTAATGGGGCAGTCGGAACGAGGCGTTAGCTGCTTCATAAAGTAGACGTCTAAATTAAACTTGCAAAGTGAAAGTAAATTCCTTTACCTTTGCGCTTGCAATGTGCAAGCAAATTTACACCGGGCTAGCTCCTTTTTGCTGCCGGGTGAAAAAGCGTCTTCCACCGTCTTTCAACACTACCAGCACCTGCTTTACACGTCCCCCTCTTCAGCTCACGGCTTGCAAAGCCTCGGTTTTCATAATCTGGCCTTCACTGTATCGGATATCGAAAAAACCATCCACTGGTACGAAACCACGCTGGGCTTTAAAGTGCGAAGTAGAACCGCCATTCCGGCCATCGGGGCGCAAGTCGTCTTTCTGCAGTTGGCGGATATTCAGCTGGAAGTAGTACAGGCCAGAGACGGCTTTCGCCTCGACGAAATGTTTGCCGATGCGCCGAATCACTTATTGCCCATCGGCAACAAATCGCTGGTGTTGCAGGTGAACGACCTGCACCAGGCGACCGTGGAGCTAGAAGAAAGGGGCGTAACCTTTGCCTGGAAAGAAGTGGACCTCTCGGGCCAAGGTCACTTCTCGACGATGATACGGGACAATGACGGCAATTTTATCAATATCTTCCAGAAAGAAGCAACTGCGTAAACCGTAAGCATCGGCATTTTGCGCCTTGCCCGGCAGCACCTGGCCGCGGCCTTGTCAGGGTCAAGCACTACCGCAAGCACTTGCCGGCGCAGCTAGTAGAACGGCTATTGAGAAGAGCTGAAGGTGATTTTACTCCCCCGCTGCTGTAAAAAGGACCCGTTTGGCAGCCACTCACTTAACTGAGATACCAAACTTTTAGCCGAGGCCAAAATCGTGGCCTCGACCGGCGAGGTGAAATACGAGGCCGAGGTGCGCGAGAACGGCAAAAATCGCGACGTGCTCTTCACCGCCGCCGGGCGCGAGCTACTCAAAAAGTAGGTGCTCCGGCCATAATTCCTTGGTCGGGGGCCCGGCCGGGGAGCCTGGGGGCCGTTTCCTGGCGTGGCACGCGCGGGGAATGGCCCCTTTGGCGTAAAGCGCGGGGCCCTACCCCGTCCTGAAAATGCCGCTCGGCAACGAGCCGTCCTTTCTCCGCCCCAACGCCTTCAACCTGCTGCCCTACATTCGAATTCGTCACCGACCGCTCGGTGTCGCTGCGCGTCGAGCAGCACTTCGGGGGCTGATGTTGAATTCCCTACCCCTGGTCCGGGGCCTGAACCGGCCGGCGCGCGCAGCTTCGGGGTCAAGTTCACGGCGCAGTTTCGGCTGTAAGGGGCGGGCTTGTCGTTAACGCCAGTCGGGGGCGCTATCTGGTTCCGCCGCCGCTTTTTTTCGCGTATGCTTCATCCCGTGGTGCGGGCCGTACTGCTGTTTCTGGCCTTCATCGCCGGCGGCGCGCTGCTGTTTCTGATTGACTGGTACGAGCTGGGCAGCAAGGCGCTGGCCACGGGCCTGCTGATGCTGCTCACGCTGGGCAAGCTCACGTACTTCGTGCGCTCGCTGCTCGGCTGGATTCGGCAATCGACCCGCCACGACGAGCACCGCCAGCACCTGCTCTTGTTCGTGCTGCTGAGCGTGCTGCTCATCATCGGCTCCTACAGCATCGACTACTACTGCCTCAACCGCATCCGTCCCAACTCCTTCCATCTGCCCTTCGGTCAGCAGGACCCGGTGGCCCAGCTCGTCACGTTCTTCTACCTGAGCGCTGGCAGCTTTACCACCGCCGGCGGCAGCGGGGTATACGCCACCACGACCCTGGCGCAAGCCTACCTGACGAGCGAGATTCTGCTCGCCTACTTCACCACCGTGCTCCTTATCGCCAACCTGGGAATGCTGCAAGCCTTGTTCGCGCCCAAGCACCGCCCGCCTGACCAGCCGCAGTAGCCTGGCCACCCCTGCCGGCCGCATTCCAACCTCCGAAACGTGCCGGGCCCAATGCCCGGCCGCGGGTGGGGGTTGTCGGCGGTGGCAGCTGGGGTAGGGCCCAGGTCGGCAGTGCAGGTGCACAGGTGGTGGGTTGGGGGCTTGCGCGAGGGTGGGCGCGCCGCGTTGAGCGCGTTGAGCCGGCGCGTTGGCTACCACGGGGTGGCTGGCATGACTATATTAAAAGCTCCTGGTCCAGCCACGAAAAACCCGGCCCAATGCTAGCGCATTGGGCCGGGCTTCAGTCAACGCAGCTAATCAAAACGCCGCGCTGGTCAGGGTGGGGTAGGCAGCTACCTTACACGGGGTTATCGGCATCGCCGATTTTGCCGCCATCGTTGGCGGAGCTGGGGGCGGCGTTGCCGTCGGCGTAGTCGGATTGGTCGGCGGTGGTATTCTTGGTTTGGTTTTTACGCTCGTTGTCGGCGCCGCCGCCGGTATTGTTGGATTCGGCATTGGCTTCGTCGCCGCGGTGGCTGCTGCCGCGGGCATTGTCCTGGGTGGTGGTGCCGCCGGTGTCGGGGGCGTCCTGACGGTCGTTGCCGTGGTTGCCGCCGTGGTGACCCTGGGAGGTGCCGGTGGTGTTGTCGGAGGCAGCGGGAGAGGCGCCGCCCTGCTGCTGGCCGGCGAGGCCGTGGGCGTTTTCGGGGCGGGGCGCGTCGGTGCCGTCGTTGGCGGCGTTGGCCTGGGTGCGGTGGTGCTCGTTCGGGTCCATAAGGTGAGTGAGGGGCGAAGTGGAAAGAATAAAGGCGGCTTTCCAAGCTATACGCGGCGGGCCGGCGGCAGTTGGCTTGCCATTTTCTTTTACTCGGGTGGCCGGTGAGAGCCCGGCGGCCTGGCGAGGGGTTGCGGAGCAGGAGGGGGGTAGGGAGTTTCCCAGCCGCCTACTCGCCGCCGTACCTGCTTTTGCCACCCCCGCCGCCCGCGTCCATGCGCACGATGCGGGGCGTGAATGAGCCGAGCACCTCTACCAACTCCTGCTGGTGAGCCATCACCTGATGGATATCCTTGTACGCCATCGGCGCCTCGTCGATACCGCCGCCAATCAGCTCCACGCCTTGGTCGCGCAGCAGGCGGCGCAGCTCGCCCTCCGAGACCTGCTGTTTGGCCTGGGTGCGCGACATGCGCCGGCCCGCGCCGTGCGCGGCCGACTGGATAGAATCCCGCTCGCCCCGGCCGCGCACGATGAAGCCGGGCGCCGTCATCGAGCCGGGGATGATGCCGAGCACCCCCTGGCCCGCCGGCGTGGCGCCCTTGCGGTGCACGATGGCCTCGCGGCCGTCGGCCAAGGTTTCGCGCCAGGCGAAGTTGTGGTGGTTTTCGACCCTGGCCCGCGGCTTTTCGCCCAGCGCCAGGCTCAGGCGGCGGTGGATGTCGCGGTGGCAGGCCGCGGCGTAGTCGCCGGCCAGGCTCATGGCCCGCCAGTATTCCTGCCCTTCCTGGGTGTCGAGGTCGAGCCAGGCCAGGTAGCGCGTCTCGGGCGGCAGCGGGCACTTGCTCATCGCAATCTTGGTGTAGTGCTGGGCGATGGCCGCGCCCAGGCCGCGCGAGCCGCTGTGCGAGAGCAAGCCCAGGTACTGGCCGGGCGGCAGGTTCAGCGCCGGGTCTTCGGCCGTGATATCAACGATGCCCCATTCCACGAAGTGGTTGCCGGAGCCCGACGAGCCGAGCTGGTTAATAGCCGCCTCGCGCCGGCCGCGCACCACGGCAATTTCTCGGAACTCAGGCTGCGCCAGAATGGGGTCGTCGGTGGGATTTTTGAAAACTTCCTTGCCCCCGAAGCGGGTGTGGGCGTGCAGGATTTTCTTCAGCTCCTGAGTGCGCTGGGCCAGGTAGTGGGGCGGCAAATCGAACACCGACAAGGCCATGCGGCAGCCGATGTCCATGCCCACCCCGTAGGGAATCACGGCATTATCGACGGCCAGCACCCCGCCGATGGGCAGGCCGTAGCCCTGGTGGGCGTCGGGCATGAGCGCGCCATCGAGCGTGACGGGCAGCTGCATGGCCAGGTCCATTTGCCGGCGGGCGCCGTCCTCGATGAAGGCGTCGCCGTAGCGGCGGTAGTCTTTCACCTGCGGATTGAGGCCGACGCTGCGGCTGGGGTCGGGCACGAACTCCCGGGCCAGCTCCCGCCAGAGCGAGTCGCGCAGGTAGGCATAGGGGTCGTCCTTGATTTTCTGAAGCAAGGCCAGCGCGCTGCCCTTGTCGAGCTTGCTGAACTGGCGGTCGGTGAGAATATCCAGGGCCAGCGTGGTGGCGCGGCCTGCGGGGTAGCCGAGCTTGCGCAGGTCGTTGCCGCGCAGTTTGGAGGTTGCCATGAGGGGAGGGGGGTAGGGAATTTGGGTTGTAGCGCGAATGCGCGGCGTGGGGTTATGACCGAGCTAGCCGGGGTCGCGTGACATGTCATAAGCAGGTAGTCATGCTCAGAACAGGCGGTCATGCTGAGCGCAGCGAAGCATCTCGCGTGCAGCACTAATCGACTTGACCGGACGATTGACTTAGAAGCTGTTTGAGTTAAGTAAAAACGGTCCTGCTGAGCTTGTCGAAGCATCTCTACCGCGCCATCTGAATCGTTCAACGAAGCGGTAGAGATGCTTCGACAAGCTCAGCAGGACCGCCTATCTATGTTTATAACGTGCCACCACCGCGCCCGCTGGCTTTTCTTTTATCGGGACTATTGCGTAGCATTCGGCACACTAATTCCCTACCCCCTCCTCGATATGGCAACCCTCTACCTGGTGGCGGTGCTCCCGCCCGAGCCCGTGTTTTCCCAAACCTGGGCCCTGAAGCAGCAGGTGCAGCAGCTCACGGGCAGCCGCAACGCGGTCCGCCTACCCCCGCACATCACGCTAATGCCCCCGCTGCGCCAAAGCGACGAGTTTGAGGCCCGCTGCACGGCGGCCCTGACGGATTTTGCCGCTACGCAGGCGCCCGTTCGGGTTGGCTTGCAGGATTTCGCCTGGTTCGGCAGCCGGACCTTGTTCGTGCACGTGAGCGAGGCGGCGGCCATCCAGACCCTACACGCGGCGCTCATGGCCTGGTGCGCCCGGCACTTGCCGGAGGTGCGGCCCGAAAACCGCCCTTTTACGCCCCACCTCACCCTGGCCACCCGCGACCTGCCCGCCGCCCAGGTGCCGGAGCTGCGGCGGCTGTTCGCAGCCAAAACTTACGCGGCGGCGTTTGAGGTGCGGCACCTTACCCTCTTCCGCCACGATGGCCGGCAGTGGCAGGTCCGAGCAACAATTGAGCTGGCCGGAAGCAGCCGCGCCGCCTGAGCCTGGCTGCGGGCAGGTGGAGAAGGGGGTTAGTGCTAGTGCTGGCGAGCGGGGGTAGGGAAGGTTGCCAGGTGGCGGCGCACTGCTTGCAATATATTGCAATATACTTTCGGCCCGGCGGGGCGTATAGGGAAACGCCCCATTCTCCCGCCCATGCCCCAGCCCTCGCCGCCGCAATTCCTTACCTCCCTCGCCGCCGACGAACGCCTGCGCTGGGTAGAGCGCGTCGCCCGCCTCATGGACAGCCAGTTCCGGCTGCCCGGCACCCGCTTCCGCTTCGGCCTCGACCCGCTGCTGGGCCTGCTGCCCGTCGTCGGCGACCTCTCGTCCACGGCCGTGTCCGTGGCCCTGCTGCTGACTATGCTGCGCCACGGTGCCAGCGGCGCGGTGGTCGTGCGCATGGCCCTCAACATCCTGGTCGATACCGTGGTGGGCGCCATTCCGCTGGTGGGCAATGTATTCGATTTCGCTTACAAAAGCAACGAGCGCAACGTGGCCCTGCTGCGCCGCCACTACGCCGAAGGCCGCCACACGGGCAGCGGCAAAGGGCTGGTCGCGCTGGTGCTGCTGGCCTTGCTGGTGGTGTTTGGCCTGGTGGGCTGGGGCAGCGTGGCGCTGCTGCGCTGGGGGTGGCAGTATTTCGAGGCGCATCCTGTTTTAAGCCAGTAGCAGTGAGGCGGCCGGTGAGGCAGCCGGCCAGCCAGTAAGCCGCGGGCCCGCCGTAGCTTCGCTCAACGGCCTCGCCAACGGATGGCAGCGCCGGTTTTCTGCGTGGCGTGATGAGAAAAAACCTGATTTTGCTGGCCGCCGGCCTGCTGCCGCTGGCGCTGAGTGCTCAAACCAGCCCAACCGCCCCCGCCGCCCCGCGCGGCCTGACCCTGAGCGACCTGGCCCGGTTGCGCGACGTGGCCGACCCCCAGCTTTCGCCCGACGGTGCCTGGGTGGCTTACACCGTGACCCGCCCCGACACCGCCGCCGACAAGCGCGACGCCGACGTGTGGATGGCCCGCACCGACGGCTCGCAGAACCTGCGCATCACCACCGCCCCGGCCAGCGAAACCAAGCCCCGCTTCAGCCCCGACGGCAAGTACCTGAGCTTCATCTCGAGCCGGGGCGAGGCCGACGGGGCCGACGCCCAGCTCTGGCTGCTCAACCGCGCCGGCGGCGAAGCCGAGAAAGTGACCAAGCTCAAGGGCAGCATCGCGGACTACGTGTGGGCGCCCGACGGCCAGCGCCTGGCCCTGATTATTCGCGATGCCGACCCCGACTCGCTCACGGCCGCTCAAAAAGTGAAGAAGAAAACCGCGCCGCCCATCGTCATCGACCGATTTCAGTTCAAGCAGGACGTGGACGGTTACCTCAACCAGCAGCGCCAGCACCTCTACGTGTTTGAGGTGGCTACGCGCCGGCTCACTAACCTCACGCCCGGCCCCTACGATGAGCACCTGCCCGCCTGGAGCCCCGACGGCAAGCAGCTGGTATTTAGCAGCAAGCGCGGCCCCGACCCTGACCGCCACGACAACTACGACCTCTTCCTGATTGACGCGCAGGCCGGCGCCACCGCCCGCCCGCTGCTCAGCACCGACCTGCCCGAAAGCGCCCCTGGCTACGGCAGCCGCCCCGCCTGGAGCCCCGACGGGCGCCGCATCGCCTTCGTGCAGGGCGGCCCCAAGGAGCAGCTCGTCTACGCCCTGCACCAGCTGATGGTAGTAGACGTGGCCGGCGGCCCGGCCCGCGCCCTCACCGCCGGCCTCGACCGCAACACCACCAAGCCGCAGTGGGCGCCCGATGGCAAAAGCCTCTACTTTCTGCTCGAAGACGACCGCGCCGAGTCACTGATGCGGGTGCCGGCCGCGGGCGGCAAGCTGGAAAAAGTGCTGGCCGGCGCCCGCGAGATTAACGACTTCGCCCTGGCCCGCACCGGCCAGCTGGCCGTGCTCAGCAGCCAGCCCCAGATGCCGGCCGAGGTGTTTGCTCTGGGCAAAAAAGGCGCGCTACGCCCGCTTTCCCAGCAGAACGACCTCTGGCTGAAAGGCCTGGTCCTAGGCGCGGTCGAGCCCATTCAAGCCAAAAGCAAGGACGGCACGCTGGTTAGCGGCTTTTTGATTAAGCCCGTGCGCTACCAGGCGGGCCGCAAATACCCGACGCTGCTGCGCATTCACGGCGGGCCAGTATCGCAGTTCGGCTACGGCTTTTCGTTTGAGTGGCAGTACTTTGCCGCCCACGGCTACGCCGTGGTGGCAGCCAACCCGCGCGGCAGCTCGGGCCGCGGCCTGGAGTACAGCCAGGCCATCTACGCCGACTGGGGCAACAAGGACACCGACGACGTGCTGGCCGTGGTGGACTACGCCGTGGCCCAGGGCCTGGCCGACCCGGCGCGCCTGGGCGTGGGCGGCTGGAGCTACGGCGGCATCATGACCGACCAGGTCATTGCCCGCGACCAGCGCTTCAAGGCGGCCGTGAGCGGGGCCAGCATCGCCAACGTGCTGGCCGGCTACGGCACCGACCAGTACATCCGCGACTACGAAACCGAGCTGGGCACGCCCTGGCAGAATATCGACGTGTACCTGCGCGTTTCCTACCCCTTCTTCCACGCCGACCGCATCAAAACGCCCACGCTCTTCGTGTGCGGCGAGAAGGATTTCAACGTGCCCCTGCTCAACACCGAGCAGATGTATCAGGCCCTCAAGAGTCTGAACGTGCCCACCCAGCTCGTCATCTACCCCGGCCAGTTCCACGGCATCAGCACGCCCAGCTACGTCAAGGACCGCTACGCCCGCTACCTGGCCTGGTACAACAAGTACCTGATGCCCAAGGGCACGGCCTCGGCGGGGGGGTAGGCCTAGTTAGGCGGGCGGTCTAGATTTCGGAGTACGCGGCCGGGTGCAGCAGGTAGATGTCCATGCGCAGCATATTGTGGGCGTACTCGGGCATGGCGTTGAGTTTTTTCCACTCCGCATCCTCGCCGAATGTCCGCCAGTGCGCATCGCGGTCCGCCTGATTCTCAAAGGCCGACAGGTACATCAGGTTGGGCATCTTGCTGCCGGCCACTACCTGCCCGCAGAATATAGTGTTGAAATTCAGCCGCTTGAAGAGGCTGATTTCTCCATTGTTGAACTGGGCTACTTTGTTCTGGTGCAATTTTTCTGAAGCGCCCTCGTAGCTGCGCAGCTCGTACACCCGCGCCGGCAGCTCCGCCTTCAGCGTCGGCACTTGCAGGGCGGGCAGGCCCATGAAGGCGCGCAGCAGCACGGTTTCGATGCGCGCATACACGGGCTGGTCGAAGGGCGTGTTCAGATAATCCTGCGCGGCAGTTTGATAAGCCGGGTCTTTTTCCAGCTTGGCGTCGAGGCCCAGATACTGGGCATCGGAACGGCACGGGACCAGGACAAACACCAGCTGCTCGGCCGGCGCCGGGGCGCCGGCTGCCGGCTCTGCCGGCTTGAAAACGCCGACTTTCGCCACGCCGGCCCGGTGCAGCGCGGGCAAATAAGCCTGCCGTAGGTACTGGTCAAGGCGCCCGGCTTGCTCCGGGGTTTGCAAATGATAAATCCGGAGCTGGTAAAAGTCGCGGCCCGGTGCGGCGGCCCTGCTTGGCAGAGAACCCGTCAGGCCCGCCAGCAGCAGGCATAGGGCAAGTAAAAGTGGGTGTAAACGGTTCATGGGCGGGCTAGTAGTTGGAGAAGGTAGCTGCCTGTTTACCGCACTTGCCGGGCGAGGGTTGTGGCGCAAGGCCGGCGCCCGACCCGGCAAAATCCCTACCCCCCTCCGGGGGCGCAAGCTCAGCGGCCGGCGCGGGCCGGCTGCGGCTTAAAAACGGTTCGGAATGCGCCGAGCGCGGCGGGATGATAGATGGTGGCGTGCGTCTCGTCCGGCATCGGCTGATAATACCACGTGATGCGGCGCCTGGGCGCGCCTTGCAGCGCCGCCGCCAGGCGCCGCGACTCAGGTATCTTCTCGTTATCGCGGCTGGAGGCCACGTACAGCGTTTTGGCCGGGCCGGCATACGTGCGCAGCACTTTGTCAACCTGCCCGACCAGGGCGCCCTGGTTCCACCACACGCTGGGGTCGAAGGCCAGGTAGGTGTCAAACAAGGCGGGCTCCAGCACCAGCGTCTCTACCACAAACAAGCCGGCCAGCGACTCGCCGACGATAGCGGTTTCGGCGCTCGTGCGGTAGCGCTGCCGGATGGCGGGCATCAGCTCAGTGCGGATGAAGGTGCGGAAGGCGGCTGACCCGCCCACGCGCGGGGCTATTTTTCGGTCCTCGGGGCTGGTGGTGGGGCCGGTGAGGTCGCGCCGCCGCTGGGTGTTCTCAATGCCGACCAGGATAAAAGGCCGCATCGTGCCATTGCCGACCAATACCTGCACCAGGCCGGCCACGTGCAGAAAATCTTCCGCCAATCCGCCGTCGGGCATGTACAGGACGGGTAGGCGCCCGGCGGTCGAGTCGGCGTAGCCCGGCGGCACATACACATTGATGCGGCGGGTTTCGCCTAGCACGGCCGAGGCGAGCGGGAAGGTCTGCCCGATGCTCAACGGCGCAGGTTGGACTTGCGCGTGCGCCCGCCGGGAGCCGGTTGCGCCGAGCAGCACGAGTACGAGCAGCAGGGTAAGGATTTTCAACATGAGTCAGCTTGGGCAGCCGGGAACGGAATGCGGTGCGCGTCAGCGTAGCAGTGGCCGAAGTTTAAGCACCAAATGATTGCTTGTAGGCAACTGCCGAAAGCCTTACTTGGCGCCACCGCAATTGGCGTGGTGGCTCAAGTCACAGTTTGTCAAAGCAGCAGTAATTCCTCAAATGCCCAACGTATTGACGTGAACACCAGCTTCCGGCGGGCTCACTCGCCCGGATAGCGCAGCCCGATTTGCTGGCGCACCTCGTCGAGTTGCTGCATCAGTTCCAGGCTGAAGCTCAGCGGCAAGAGCGGGCTTTCCGCCAGGCCCTGGGTTAGGCACTGCTGCACGTGGACGGCCTCGTAGTGATAGCCGTAGCCGGGCTTGTCGAACGGAATCACCTCGGCTTCCTCGCCCGGCCGCTGCACCCGCACGCCGCTGGGCGCGTGGAAACGGCCCAGTAGCTGCAACTGCCCCTGGGTGCCGTAGAGAATGCACTGATTGTCGGTGGAAGCGGCGACGGTGGAGAATAAAGTGGCCGTGGCGCCGCTGGCGTAGGCCAGCGCCATCGCGCAGTTCAGGTCCACACCGGTCGGGGCGGGCGTGGCCACGGCGCGCACGGCCGTTGGCTCGCCCAGGAAGAGCTTGCTGATGAAGAGGGGGTAGACGCCAATATCCAGCAGCGAGCCCCCGGCCAGGGCGGGGTTGAACAGCCGGCCCTCCGGGTTATACGTCGCGGCAAAGCCGAAGTCCGCCACCAGGTGCTTCACCTCGCCGATAACGCCGGCTTCGACCAGCTCCAGGGCTTTGGCCACGGCCGGGAAGAAGCGCGTCCAGAAGGCTTCCATCAGGAACACCCGCTGCTCGCCGGCCACCTGAATCATTTCCTGGGCCTCACGGGCATTGCGGGCAAACGCCTTTTCGCAGAGCACCGGCAGGCCGCCGCGCAGGCAGAGCAGGGTGTGGGCGTGGTGCTCGGAGTGGGGCGTGGCAATGTAGACGGCGTCGAGGTCGGGCACCGTCAGCAGGCCTTCGTAGCGGCCCAGGGCGTGGGGCACGCCAAACTCGGCGGCGAAGGTTTGCGCCTTGGTCAGGTCGCGCGAGGCCACGGCGTGCAGGCGCGCGTCGGGCAGCAAAGCCAGGCTTTCGGCAAACTTGTGGGCGATGTGGCCCAGGCCCAGAATAGCCCAGTTGAAGGTGCGCATAAGAGCAGAAGCTAGGACAGCAGGCGGGCCTGATGGGCCGCGTTGATTAGAGCTGGCGCGTTTTGCAGCGTGGCGAGCACCAGCTCCTTGGCGGCTTGTTTCAGCTCATCCTTGCTGATGTCGCGCGTTTCTTCGCGCACCAGCTCGACCAGCACCTGGAAGGTATGAGTGAGCGCCTGGCGCCGCGGGCGGGGCGCGCGCAGCTCTTCGTGCACCAAAACCAGGTGCGCCTGAATCTTTTTGCGCCGGGCACGAAACACGGACTCATTCGCGAGTTGCGGCTGAATCGTGTCCAGCAGCGCCACCAGGGGTAGAAGTTTCGTCGCCGTGACGGCCACGGCCCTGCTGAGGCGCCGGCGCTGGCGGCCCGCGGGGGTGGCGGCCCGGCGCAGCCCGGTGGTCGTGGGCGCTAGGCCGGCGGGCTTGGGAGCCTCGAAAAACTCTTCTTGACCGGATAAAGGCTGATTACCAGAAAGCATGAGCAGCAAAGAGCGATAAGGATAGGGTAAGCTAGATGCGCCAACTAAGGTAGCAGAAAAGGGACGCCGGCCTGGCGGCCGACCTCCTACCCCCCTTCGCCGCCCGCAACCCGGCGCTAAGGCAACAGGCGGCTGATTTGCTCGACGAGCACCGGTACGCTCAGCGCGCCCATTACCAGCACCACGACCCAGCCGGCGGCCAGCATCCAGCGCGGGTGGCGGTAGCCGCCCATCAGGCCGGGCCGGGTGGCGGCCACCAGCACGATGCCCAGCGCAATGGGCAGAATGAGGCCGTTGAGGACGCCGGCGAAAACCAACAGTTGCGTGGGCTTGCCAATCAGGACGAAAATGGCCGTCGAGAGCAGAATAAAGACCGAGATGCAGGCCCGCTCGTGGCGCGCGAAAACGGGGTGGAAGGTCTTGAAAAACGACACCGACGTGTAGGCCGCGCCCACCACCGACGAGATGGCCGCGCTCCACAAAATCACCCCGAAAACCCGGAAGCCCGCCTCGCCCGCCGCCGCTCGGAACACGCCCGCCGCCGGGTTTTCCGCCGCCAGCACCGCGCCCCGACTGAGCACGCCCACGATGGCCAGAAACAGCACGAAGCGCATCAGGGTGGAGATGACGATGCCGCTCAGGGCGCTGCGCGTGACTTCGGCCTGCTGCGCCACGCCCTTGATGCCGGCATCGAGCAGCCGGTGGGCACCGGAAAACGTGATGTAGCCGCCTACCGTGCCGCCCACAATGGTAACAATGGCCGCCGCACTCAGCTTGGCCGGCAGCAGCGTGTGGTGCAATGCCTGCACCAGCGGCGGGTGCGCCCGAAAGGCAATGCCGAGCGTGAGCAGAATCTTGACCGTGCCGAGGATTTTCGTGAAGCCATCGAGCATCCGGCCAATCTCGCGCACCCAGAACAGCAGCAAGGCCACCGCGCAGCTAATCAGGGCGCCCTGCTCGAAGGAGAAACCCAGCAGCACGTTCAGCCCCAGCCCGCAGCCGGCGATGTTGCCGATATTGAAGGCAAAGCCGCCCAATATGACCAGCGCGGCCAGGAAGTAGCCCAGGCCCGGCAGCAGCCGGTTGGCCAAATCCTGGGCCCGCAACTCGCTCACCGTCAGGATGCGCCAGGTGTTGAGTTGGGCGCCCACATCCAGCACCACCGACACGAGAATGACAAACCCGAAGCTGGTGAGCAGCTGCTGGGTGAAGACCGTTGTCTGGGTCAGAAAGCCCGGCCCGATGGACGAGTTAGCCATCAGAAATGCCGCCCCCAGGCTGGCCCCGCCAAACCAGCGGGTTTTCGGCAGCGGCCTCATGCGGCAGCAGGTTTCCTACCCCCCGCTTCCAGCCGAACCCCGGCCTCGGTGAGTGCCTTATTCAGCTGCTGCGCAAATTCGAGGGCGTGGGCGCCGTCGCCGTGCAGGCACACTGTATCGGCCCGGATGGCCACGTCGGCGCCCTGCTGGCTGCGCACCCGGCCCTCCCGCACCAAGCGCAAGACCTGAGCCAGGGCCACGTCGGCATCGGTGATGAGGGCATCGGGCTGGCGGCGGGAGGTGAGCGTGCCATTGGCCTGGTAGGTGCGGTCGGCAAAGACTTCGTGGGCCACGCGCAAGCCCAGCTTTTCGCCGGCCCAAATCAGCTCGCTGCCGGCCAGGCCGTAGAGCGTCAGCTCAGGCTGCACTTTATACACGGCTTCGGCAATGGCCTCGGCCAGCGGGGCGCTGGTGGCGGCCATGTTATAGAGGGCGCCGTGGGGCTTGAGGTGGTGCAGCTGCCCGCCCTCGGCCCGCGCCACGGCGGCCAGCGCGCCGAGCTGATACACCACCATATCAAAGGCCTCTTCGGGCGAAATAGCCATTTCGCGCCGGCCAAAACCCACCAAATCGGGCAGGCCCGGATGGGCGCCGATAGCCACGCCGTGACGCAGAGCCAGGCGCACGGTGCGCTTCATCACGGCCGGGTCGCCGGCGTGAAAGCCGCAGGCGATATTGGCCGAAGTGACGAAGGGCAGGATGGCCGCATCGTCGCCCAGCGTCCAGGCGCCGAAGCTCTCGCCCAGGTCGCAGTTTAAGTCAACGGAGGGGGTAGGAATCATGCGGTAAGGGCCAGCTTGAGGTCAATGGCGCGTTTCAGGGCCCGCAGGCGGCGCTCCTGCGCAAGGTACAGCGTCTGGGCTTCGGCCAGGGAAACCCGCTCGAAGCGCAGGAACTGGCCGGGCGCGGCCTGCGCCAACACCGCAAAGTCTACCGAAATAACCTGGGCGATGCGCGGGTAGCCGCCCGTGGTCTGGCAGTCAGCCAGCAGGACAATAGGCTGTCCACCCGCCGGCACCTGCACCGTGCCAAACGCGACGGCGCTGGAAAGCAGCTCTACGTTCGTATCACGGGCCAAAGCCGGCCCGCGCAGCCGGTAGCCCATGCGGTCGGCCGCGGTCGTGATGGTGAACGGCTCCTGCCAAAAAGCGCGCTGGCTGGCCGCCGAAAACTGCTCGTATTCCGGCCCCGCCACTGCCCGGACAATCGGGTTGGGAAGCGGCGTAGGGCAGAGGCCCGGACCCGGCGTCCAGCGGGCCGCCGTCCAGGCGGGTTGGGTAGCGGGAGGGGGGTAGGGAATCAGCGATGCGCCCAGCCGGCGGCCGATGGCCGTGGGCTCGCCCACCGGCAACCCATCGCCGGCGAGCAGCGCCCGGCCGCGCAGCCCGCCGAAGCCTGCGCGCAAATACGTGGCGCGGCTGCCCAGCACCGGCGGCACGGCCACGCCGCCCGCCACCGCCAGATACGCCCGGCTGCCCGCTACGGGCGTCCCGAAAGCCAACTCGGTGCCGGCCCCTACCCCCACCGGGCGGCTCAGGCCCACCAGCTGGCCGTTGAGGGTGGGGGAGAAGTGGGCGCCGGTCAGGGCGATGAGGGCATCGGCCTCAAAAAGCAGGCGCAGGCCGGGCCCGGAAGTTTCCAGGCCGGCGGCGGTTTCGGCATTGCCTACCAGCAGGTTGGCTACGCGCAGGGCCGTGGCATCCATCGCCCCGCCCACCACGATGCCGGCTTGCTGGTAGCCGGGCCGGCCCAGGTCCTGCACGGTCGTCAGCAGGCCGGGGCGAAGAATATGCAGGCTCATAGCCACCTAAAAAAATTAATGAACTCTGCACTCAGCGTACCTCTGCGTCATCCTCCGCGCACCTCTGCGGTAACTTCCCGAACAACCCATCCGCCCCGCCTTTATCTATTCCAAAGCCGCTCATATTCCACCGCGCCGATGGGCACGAAGCGCAGGCGCTGACCGGCCTGAAGCAGGCTCGGCGCAGCCCACTCCGGATTGAACAGCTGGAGCGGCGTGCGGCCGATAAGCTGCCAGCCGCCCGGCGTGGGCAGGGAATAAATGCCCGTCTGGGCGCCAGCAATGCCCACCGAGCCGGCCGGCACGAGGGCGCGGGGCGCGGCTTTGCGCGGCGTGTGCAGGCGCTCATCCAGCCCGCCCAAATACGGGAAGCCGGGCGCAAAACCTATCATGTGCACCAGGTAGTCGGGCCGGCAGTGCCGGGCAATTACCTCCTCCGCGCTCAGCTTGGCGTGGCTGGCCACGAACGCTAAATCCGGCCCGAACTCCTCGCCGTAGCACACCGGAATCTCCACCACGGCCGCGCCGGGCGCCGGGGCCAGCGCCGCGGGCAGCAGTTGGCGCAGCATTTCGGCAACTCGCTCGTAGGGCTGATAGCGGCCATCCTCGCTCAGCAGCCACGGGTCGTAGTACACGGTCAGGGTCGTGAACGCGGGCACGCACTCGCGCAGGCCAATGAAAGGATGCCGCGCCAGATAAGCCGCAAACGCCTGAATGGCGCGGTGCGTGGCCGGGCTGATATGGTCACCGAACTCAAGCACCACGGCTGCGTCGCCGAGCGGGAAAAGGCGCGGGGCGGGGGCTGCTTCGGGCGGCAGGTCAGGGGCGTTGAACACGGGCGGTTACTTTTGGGATGGCCGGCTAAGGGTGGCGGGCCCTGAAAACGACTGATGGTTAGCTTCTGTAAAGATGGCCGGGCCGGCGCGCTGGCGCTAGCACTGCTCGCCGCGGCCTGCCAGCGCCAGCCCGCGGCTCGCACTTCCCTACCCCCCTCCGCCGCCCCCAGGCCGGCCGCCGGGCGCCCCGCGCCGCCGGTGGAGCCAGGCGTTTCGCAGGCCCTGGCCGAAGCGCGCCGACGCACTATTAATGGCGTGGCCTACACGCTCCACCTGACCATCCCGGCCCTACAAACGGAGCCCGTGGCCGTGGAGGAACAGGTGGCGTTCAACCTGCGCGACAGCCGCGACCCGGTGCAGCTTGATTTCAAAGCCCCCGCCGACCGCCTCCGTCGCTTGCGCGTCAACGGCCAGTCCCTACCCCCCGACTTCTGCCACGAGCACCTCGTGCTGCCCGCCGCCGCGCTCAGGCCGGGCCGCAACACGGTCGAAATCAGCCTGCTGGCCGGCGAGCAGTCGCTGAACCGCAACGCCGACTACCTCTAT
Organism: uncultured Hymenobacter sp.; assembly: GCF_964243305.1. GTDB lineage: Bacteria > Bacteroidota > Bacteroidia > Cytophagales > Hymenobacteraceae > Hymenobacter. Next base: position 34,437 of record NZ_CAXTEF010000020.1, on the reverse strand, counting down.
ACGCTGCTCGTGCCCGACCGCGCCCGCACCGTCGTGCCGGTTTTCGACCAGCCCGACCTGAAAGCCACCTTCACCCTGACGCTCACCGTGCCCGCCGGCTGGCAGGCGCTGGCTAATGCGCCGCTGACAGACTCGGTGCGCACCGGCGCCACGAAGCAGTACACCTTCGCGCCGTCCGACAGCATCAGCACCTACCTGTTCTCCTTCGCGGCGGGCAACTTCACGCGCCTCACGCAACTTGCTGGCGGCCGGACCATGAGTTTGCTGCACCGCGAAACCGACCCGGCCAAGCTGCGCCTCAGCCTGGGCCCCATCTTCCAGCTGCACGCCGACGCGCTGGGCTTTATGGAACAGTATACCGGCATTGCCTACCCCTTCCAAAAGCTGGATTTCGTGTCGATTCCCGACTTTCAGTACGGCGGCATGGAGCACGTCGGGGCGATTGACTACAAGGCGGCCACGCTGTTTCTGGACCAGGGCGCCACCCAGGACCAGGTGCTGGCCCGCAGCAGCCTCGTGGCCCACGAAACGGCCCACATGTGGTTTGGCGATTTGGTGACCATGCGCTGGTTTAACGACGTGTGGATGAAGGAGGTGTTCGCCAATTTTATGGCCGATAAAATCACGCAGGTGGCCGTGAAAAACGCGAACTACGACCTCAGGTTCGTCCTCGACCACTACCCCGCCGCCTACGGCATCGACCGCACGGCCGGCGCCAACCCCATCCGCCAGCCGCTGGCCAACTTGCAGGAGGCGGGCTCGCTCTACGGCAACATCATCTACCACAAGGCGCCCATCATGATGCGCCAATTGGAGCGCCTGATGGGTCCCGCCGCCTTTCAAGAAGGTCTGCGCGAATACCTGCGAAAATATGCCCACGGCAACGCTACCTGGCCCGAGTTGATTGCCATCCTCGACGCCCGCACCCTCGCCGACCTGCACGCCTGGAACCAGGTGTGGGTCAACCAGCCCGGCCGCCCGGTTTTCACCGCTGACCTGCAAACCAGCGCCGGCAAAATCAATAGTCTGACCTTGACGCAGCGCGCCGAAGACGGTTCCGACCGGCTCTGGCCCCAGCTCTTCGAGGTGCTACTGGTGTACCCCGGCGGCCAAACCAAGGAGCTGACTGTGAATATGAACCAGCGCGTCGTGCCCCTGCCCGAGGCCGCCGGCGCACCCGCGCCCAGCTTCATTCTCTTCAACTCAACTGGGCTCGGCTACGGCGTTTTTCCGGTGGCCGCGCCGTTGCCCGCGCAGGTTTCGGGCTTGAAAAATTCCGTCGCCCGCGCCGCGGCCTACGTGAATCTTTACGAGAACATGCTGAATGGCCAGGTGCTTTCGCCATTGCAGCTGCTGGATGTGTGCCGGCAAGCGCTTGCCGACGAGCCCGAAGAGCTGAACCTGAAGCTGCTCACCGGCCAGGTTAGTGACGTTTTCTGGCATTTCCTGAGTCCGGCCCAGCGGCAGGGGGTAGGGGCCGCGCTGGAGCAGGACCTGTGGGCGGCCATGCGGAAAAACCCCGCCTCGAACGCCAAAAAGCTGCTTTTCAAAGCCTACCAGTCCGTGGCCCTGACCCGGCCGGCGCAGGCCCGCCTCTACCGCATCTGGCAAACCCAGCGGGCGCCGGCCGGCGTGAAGCTGACCAAGGACGACTACACCGCCCTGGCCCTGGCGCTGGCCGTGCGCGACTATCCTACTGGACCGGGTCCGGCGGCGCAGCCCATTCTGCCCCAGCAGCTTGCCCGCATCAAAAACGAAGACCGCCGCCAGCGCCTGCAATTCCTGCTGCCCGCCCTCGCGGCCGACGTAGCGACGCGCGATGCCTTTTTCGCCGGGCTCAAAGACGAGAAAAACCGCGAGAAAGAAGCCTGGGTAACTTCGGCCCTGGCGTATCTGCACCACCCGCTGCGCCAGGCCACGTCCGAGAAATACCTGCCCGCCAGCCTGGACTTACTGGAAGAAATCCAGCGCACCGGCGATATCTTCTTTCCCTATTCCTGGCTGCAAGCCACGCTCGGCGCTTACCAGACCGCCAGCGCTGCGCGCACCGTGCGCGCCTTTACCCAGGCCCACCCCGGCTACAACCCCCGGCTGCAAGCCAAGCTGCTGCAAGCGGCCGACGACTTGTTCCGGGCCGAAAAGCTGGTGCGCTGAGCGGCGTGGGGTTGGGGCCGGGGGAGGGGGTAGGCACGTGAAAAGCCCTGTTTCCAGCTTGGAAACAGGGCTTTTTCTATTTGCAGGCGGGGCTGGATAAGCTGCTCCCGGCTGGCACCTTCCCGCCGCGGGGGGGGTAGGGAATCTGGCCGGGCGCGGCCGGCGCGGGCTTACTTATTCAGTACCAGCTTGTGGGTGAGCACTTGCTGGCCCGTGACGAGGCGTAGCACGTAGATGCCCTGGCTCAGGCCCTGGCCATCGAGGCTGAGGCGCTGCACGGCGCCGGCCGCGCCCGTGCCTTGGAAGAGCTGGCGCACGAGCTGCCCGCGCACATCGTAGACGCTGAGCGTGGCCGGGCCGGCGGCGGCCAGGCGGAACTGCACCGTGGCCTGCCGGCTGAACGGATTGGGAAACGCCGTCAGCTCCGTGGCCGTGGCCGTGGCGGTAGCCGCCTCCCCGGCGGCGCCCCGCAGGCTGGCTGAGGCTTGGACTGAGGCCTGGGCTGCGACTGCCGGGGCGGCAAGGGGGTAGGGCGCCAGGCGGCTGCCGGCGATGGGTCCCTCGAACGAGCCGTCGGGCAGACGCATCGCCACCGAGACGTAGCCCGGCCCCCAGCCCTGCTTGTGCAGCGCCTCGATGTAGTAGCGGCGGCCCGCCACCAGATTGATGGGCGCTGAGCGCTGGCTGGCGTAGCGAGTGTAGTCGCGGGCCGAAGAAGTCCAGCTTGTCGAAGCGGCCAGGCGCACTCTGTTGGCCGGGTCCTCGTCGGTGCTCAGCCACAGCTCGCTCTGGTCGTCGCCGGCAATGAAGAAAGTATAGGCGCCGCTCAGCGGCGGGCAAACGTAGCCGCGCAGCCGGGCGCCGTAGTTCGCGCCCAGGCCGGCCGGCGACTCAAACTGGGTTAGGGCCACGGTGGTGCTGGGCGCGGTGCCCAGCGGGATGCTGGCCACGGTGCTGCCGCTCACGCCGTTCCACTGCTCGTGCAGCAGGGTGCCCGTCGCGGTGCAGGTGTCAGGGGTAGGCGGCGGGGGCGGCGGTGAGGTGGCTACCACCACGAACGGCGAGAGGCGGCTACCGGCCACGGGGGCCTCGGTGCTGCCATCGGGCAGGCGCATCGCTACCGACACGTAGCCCGGTCCCCAACCCTGCTTGTGCAGCGCCTCGATGTAATAGCGCCGGCCGGCCAACAAGTTCACCGGCGCCGAGCGCTGGCTGGGGTAGCGGGTATAGTCGCGCGCCGAGGCTGTCCAGCCCGTGCAGCTGGCCAGGCGCACTCTGTTGGCCGGGTCCTCGTCGGTGCTCAGCCACAACTCGCTCTGGTCGTCGCCGGCAATGAAGAAAGTATAGGCGCCGCTCAGCGGCGGGCAAACGTAGCCGCGCAGCCGGGCGCCGTAGTTGTGGTCCTGGCCCGTGAGGGCCTCAAACTGCGTCAGGGCGCTGCGGCTGCTGGGCTCAAACTTCAGCGGAATGCTGCTGATGGTGCTGCCCGGCACGTCGTTCCACTGCTCGCGCAGCAGGCTGCCCGTAGCGGCGCAGTCGGGGGTGACGATGGTGGTGAAAAAGGCGGGCACGCCGGTCAGGGGCAGGGCCTGGGCGGCCGACTGCCGCGGCGCGGCGCCGGTCAGGGCGTAGTCCCACTCGCGGCGCTGCACGCTGTCCACGCGCCAGGCGGCGGGGAAGCGGTAGCTGGCGCTGGCTTCTTCAGAATTGTCAGTTAATGCCTTGGCCCAGAGCACGTACACGTAGCTGCCATCCTTGCCGAAGGCGGCCCCATTGACCTCAGTGGGCAGGGCCAGCGCGGTGGTGCGGGCGGCGTCATACTGGTAGCCGTAGAGCAGCTGCGAGGTCGTCTGAAAGGCCTGGCCCAACTGGGTTTGCTTGGTGGTGGTGGGCGTGGCGCGGTTCAGATTTTCGTAGAGGCCCATCAGCCCCAGCTCGTCGCCGCCCGACACCGATACGCCCGGCGCCGGCGCATCGACGCTCTCGCCGATGCTATAGTAGTAGAACTGCCGGATGGCGTTCTTCTGGGTCAGCACCAAGGACTTGATGCCGAAGTTGCGCTGGGCCTCGTCGGAGCCGGTGCGGGTGCCGGAGGTGCGGCGGCTCACGTTGGACTCGGTCAGGGTGAAGAGCTTGGCCGGGTGCAGCGTGCCGTCGTAACCGTACTTGGCCAGCACGGCCGCCATCTGGTTTTTATTTTCAATAACCCGCTCGGCCGCGTAGTCGGAGCTGCGCCGGTAGCGCATGGCGTTGACGGCGCCGTCCCAGTAGTGCAGCGAATAGTTGGGGTAGGTGTGGTAGCTCAGCACGTCGAAGTAGGCGCCGGCCGTGCGGGGGTAGGCGTCGGTGGGCAGGCCCTGGTCGGGGTTGTCGGTGTAGCGCAGCAGCGCATCTACGTACTCGGGGTAGCCCACGCTGGTGGTCACGTAAGCGTCGGGGCGGTACTTCTTCACGATTTCGTAGGTGATGCGCAGCATCCGCACGTAGTGGTAGAACGGGGCCCGCGTGTTGAGCTGCTCGGCGGGGGTAGGGGCGCGGGTCAGCCAGGCGCTCACGTCGGCGCCGTTGGCAAAGTCGGGCTCGTTGACCACCTCCCAGAAGCGCACCTGGCTGCCGTAGGTCTGTAGCAGTCGGTACACGTAGCGGGCGTAGTAGTTGTCAAAGTTGACCGTGCCGTCGGGGTTCCAGATGGGCTCGTAGAGCCGGGCAAACAGCTTGGCCTGCTTCGTGCTGCCCGGATACGTAATGGTGTCACGGTGGGCCTCCGAGGGCTTTTCGATGAAGCAGGTGATTTCCTTCATGCCCAGCTCGTTCACGTACTTAGTGAACGTGGCGCGGCGAATATTGTAGCCGTAGTATTCCACAAACGACTCGGGCAGCGTGGGGCGCAGCGAGTGCACGCCAGTTTTCTGGCCTGCGGCGGCCAGCGTTTCGTCGTTCCAGCCATATCCGTAGAAGCCGATGTTGCAGCCGTACTGGAAGTTCTCGGTGTAGGGCCGGATGTAGTCGTCAGCCGTTGAGGGCACCGTGGTTTGCGCCAGCGCCGGCAGACTGCTGAGCGCCAGCCAGAGCCAGGTCAGGCGCAGCAGTTTTTGGGAGAAGTGTTTCATTCGTAAAAAGGGGGTAGGAAAGTGGAAAAGAAGATAAGGCACGTTAGCGGGCGGGCGGCAAATGCGTCCGCGCCGCCCCGGCGGGAAGCCGGAATTCTGAACTTAAATTTAAAATGTAAAAAACAGTTGCCCTTAAAAATCACAGAATTTCCTGGTAAAATACTGTGATATTAGGAAAATTTATATTTCAACTGATGGAATAGAAGGAATCCCGGATGGCTCCGCGCTGGTGGCGGCTCGCACCCGGCGGGCGCGCGCCGCTGCGCCGGTCCCTACCCCCCCGCAGCCCCGGCCAGCGAGCGGGCCGCAAGCTGCAAATCCTAAAAAAGGCTGCCCTCGAACCGAGAGCAGCCTTTTTTAGGATTTGCAGCTTGCAGGAAGAATATAATGGCGCCGCCGACGCCAGTCGTCGGGCGGGTAGCCGGCCTACTTTTTCGTGGCCTTCATCAGCCAGTTGGCCACGGCCGCCACCGTGACGGTACTGGCCGCCGCCACGGCCGCCACCACCTTGTGGCCGTCGGGGGTGGCGGGCGAGTTCACCAGGTTCTGGTAGCGCTTGAGCGGGTTGGTTTCGGGGTCGACGGCTTGCTCAGCCTGGTTGTCGGCGGTAGCAGCGGCCGCGTCGGCGGCTGGCTGCGAGAGGTCGGGAGTGGTTGGGGCGTCAGTCATGGTAGTAGAGGGTTGAAGGGAGGATGTACAAGCCGCCCGGCGCCGGTGCCGGAGCAGGCCGACGGCCAGCAGCCCGGCGCCCAACAAGGCAATGACAATCGTTGGACGCGGCACAGCAGCACAACAAGAAGATACAACTGAACAAACGCTAGTTTAGCGCCCAGGGTTATCGGCGAAATCGTCCGCCGGCTATGGGGCGGGGCGGGGTCGCCCGCCGAAACGTGTTTTCTTTGCGTCCGCGCTCCGGCTTACTCTCACCGCGCCCCGCTCCCATTTTCCCTATGACCCCTACCCCCCCCTCCGCCGCCACCAGCCTGCGGGCCGGCGTACTGCACTCCGACGAGGTGCAGGCCCTGTTTCAACTCGCCAAAGCCCAGGCCTTCGCCCTGCCCGCCGTCAACGTGACCGGCACCAACACCGTCAACGCCGTGCTCGAAACGGCCAAGGCGGTGAACTCGCCGGTCATCATCCAGTTCTCGAACGGCGGGGCCCAGTTTTTCGCCGGCAAGACGGCGCCGAATGCCGACCAGCGCGCCAGCATCGCGGGCGGCATTTCGGGGGCTCAGCACGTACACCTGATGGCGGAGCTGTATGACGTGCCGGTGGTGCTGCACACCGACCACGCCGCCAAAAAGCTGCTGCCCTGGATTGACGGGCTGCTCGCGGCCGGCGAAAAGCACTTCCAGCAGTTCGGGCAGCCCCTGTTCAGCTCCCACATGCTGGATTTGTCGGAGGAGCCGATTGCGGAAAATATTGAAGTCTGCAAGCGCTATTTGGAGCGCATGAGCAAAATCGGGATGACGCTGGAAATCGAGCTAGGCGTGACCGGCGGCGAGGAAGACGGCGTGGACAACTCCGACGTGGACAGCTCCAAGCTCTACACCCAGCCCTCGGAGGTGGCTTACGCCTACAAGGAGCTGATGGAGGTAAGCCCGCGCTTCACCATTGCGGCGGCGTTTGGCAACGTGCACGGCGTCTATAAGCCCGGCAACGTGAAGCTCCAGCCCAAGATTCTGCACAACTCGCAGCTTTACGTGCAGGAGCACTTCGGCACCGGCCCGCAGCCCGTCGATTTCGTGTTTCACGGCGGCTCGGGCTCCAGCCAGGAGGAAATCCGGGAGGCCATCAGCTACGGCGCCATCAAGATGAACATCGACACGGATTTGCAGTGGGCGCTCTGGGAAGGCATCAAGAACTACTACGTGCAGAACGAGGCCTTTTTGCAGGGCCAGATTGGCAATCCCGGCGGGGCCGACTCGCCCAACAAGAAGTACTACGACCCGCGCGTGTGGCTGCGCAAGGGCGAGGAAACCTTCGGCGCCCGCCTCCGGCAGGCCTTCGAGGACCTCAACGCCCTGAACCGCCGTCCGGCCTAGGGAAGGGGGTAGGAAAACCAGCAGCGCCCCGGCGGGTCTTACGCTCGCTTGTGGTTGAGCAGGTAGCGCAGGGTAGGAAAACCAGCCGGCCCCGGCGGGGCGACCCAGCTTGTCCGAATTGTTGCATTCGGGCCGGTGGGTCGCGCTGCCGGGGCTTGGCTCGCGCGAGGGGGGGTAGGGAGTTGGCGGCCGGAGCCGCGCCGGGCGAAAGCCGGGCTAGCCTGCGCGCCAGCCTGATTGTAGCGCGAAGGATTTATTTGGACCTAAAGCTGCTTGGGCGGCCACAGCTGTTTTCGTAATCATCACTTTTATACGCATCGCATTTAATGAAGCACGGCTTACTTACTTTTCTGCTGCTGGCGGCGGCCACGCTCGGCGCCCAGGCCGCCCAGCTCACGTTGCGGGTGAATATGCAGGGCCAGACCGTCGGCGTGGGCGGCGTGCACGTGGCGGGCTCATTTCAATCGGAGGCCGGCTTTCCGGCCGATTGGAACCCGGCCACGACGGCCCTGACTGACCTCGATGGCGACGGCGTCTACGAGGTGACGGTGAGCGTGCCGGCCGGCGTGTACTACTACAAGTTCATCAACGGCAACGCCTGGCCTGCCGCCGAGCCGCTCAGCGCCGGCTGCGCCGTCGATGACGGCGGCGGCAACCTCAACCGCGAGGTGACGGTAGGCGCCGGCGCGCTGCGCCTGCCCGTCCCGGCCTTCGGCGGCTGCCTGACCCAGGTAAAGCTCAGCGTGAATATGCAGGGGCAGGCCGTGGCGGCCGGCGGCGTGCACGTGGCCGGCAACTTCCAGGCGATGGCCGGCTACGGCCCCGACTGGGACCCGGCCAGCCTGCCGCTGAGCGACCCCGACGGCGACGGCACCTACGAGGTGCGGCTGGCCCTGCCCGCGCCGGGCCGCTTCCAGTACAAGTTTATTAATGGCGCGGCCTGGGCCGGGGCCGAAACTGTGCCCGCCACCTGCGGCACGGACGACGGCAGCGGCAACCTCAACCGCGTGCTCGACGCCACGGCCGCCGTGAGCGCGCCGCCGGCTGTGTGCTTCGGGCAGTGCGCGCCCTGCGGCGAGGTGGCGCCCCGCACCGACTACGCCACCCACTGGTGGAACGACGCCGTGTTCTACGAAGTCTTTGTGCGCAGCTTCCAGGACTCCAACGGTGACGGCATCGGCGACTTTCGGGGCCTGATTTCCCGCCTCGACTACCTCAACGACGGCAACCCGGCCACCACCACCGATTTGGGCGTGACCGGCATCTGGCTGATGCCCATGATGGAGTCGCCGAGCTACCACGGCTACGACGTGACCAACTACCAGGCCACCGAGCCCGACTACGGCACGATGGCCGACTTCGAGGCCTTGCTGGCCGCCGCCCACGCCCGTGGCATCAAGGTGATTATTGACCTGGTGCTCAACCACGCCAGCTCCCAGCATCCCTGGTTTCAGCAGGCCGCCAACTCGCCCGCTAATACCTACCGCGACTGGTTCCGGTGGTCGGCCACCCGGCCCGCCTACGCCGGGCCCTGGGGCCAGAACGTGTGGCACGCCCGCAACGGCAGCTACTACTACGGCCTCTTCTACGACGGGATGCCCGACCTGAACTGGAACAACGCGGCCTTGAAAGCCACGATGTGGGACGCCACCCGCTTCTGGCTGAACAAGGGCGTGGACGGCTACCGCCTCGATGCTGTGAAGTACCTGAACGAGGACGGCGCCGCCCTCGAAAACACGCCCGCTACTCTGGCCACGCTCCAGGAGTTCGGGCAGGTGGTGCGCACGGCCCGGCCCGCGGCGTTCACCGTGGGCGAAGCCTGGTCGCCTACCCCCCGGGTGGTGCCCTACGTGAGCCAGGGCCGCCTCGATGCCTGCTTTGAGTTTGACTTGGCCGTTGCCACCATCGACGCGCTCAACTTCGGCAACCCCGCCGGGCTGACGACCAAGCTGAGCCAGGTGGCCAATGCCTACCCCCAGCTGCAATACGCGACCTTCCTGGCCAACCACGACCAGGACCGCATCCTGGAGGCGCTGGGCGGCAATGCGGCCCGGATGCGCCAGGCCGCCGCGCTCTACCTGACCATGCCGGGCGTGCCGTTTCTGTATTACGGGGAAGAAATCGGGCTGCTCGGCAAGGGCCCGGACGAGGAAAAGCGCAAGCCCATGCAGTGGACCGCCGCGGCCGGCGCGGGCTTCACCACCGGCACCCCCTGGCGGGCCGTGGGCGCTAACCTGGCCCAGGCCAACGTCGCGACGCAGCAAGCCGACTCCAGCTCGCTGCTGCGCCATTACCAGCGGCTCATCGGCCTGCGCACCGCCCACGAAGACCTGCGCAAGGGCTACCTGCTGCCCGTGACCACGCCCACGGCCGGCGTCGTGAGCTACGGCCGCGTGTATGGCAGCGAGGCCACCATCGTGGTGGCCAACGTCAGCGCTGCGGCCGCCCGGCCAGCCGTTTCGGTGGCCGTCTCGACCTTGCCGGCCGGCACCTACCAGGCCACGGACCTGTATTCGGGCCAGGCGGCGGGGCCCGTCACGGTCGATGCGCGGGGCGCCCTCAGCGGCTGGGCGGCGGCGCTGCCGGCGCTGGCCGCCAACCAGACCTGGCTGCTGCATCTCAGCCGGGCGCAGGTTGCCACGGCCACGACCGGCCCGCAAGCCCCGCTCGCGCTGGCGCTCTACCCCAACCCGGCCGCCACGCAGGTGCGCCTGGAGCTGCGCAATGCCCCGGCCGCCGCCACCCGCCAGCTCAGCGTGTATGACCTGACCGGGCGCCGCCAGCACGCGGCCACTTTCAGCGGCGCCCGCCACACCCTCGACACCAGCGCCTGGGCCGCCGGCACCTACTTCGTGCGGATTCAGACGGGCCGCGTCGTGACGATGCAGCGTCTGGTGGTGGCGCGTTAGGGCGCCGGCGGGGGGGTAGGAAAACGGGTGCGCCGCGCCGGGTCGGCTTCGCTCACCCACTAGTTTCAAAAAGGCCCTGGCAGTTGCCAGGGCCTTTTTTTATGCCGGACCGGGCTACTACCAGCTGCGTAGAAACCCGGATTTCGGCCGCGCAAATACGGAAATCTCCTGTTCAGCTGAATCCGCTGGAAGTAGCCCAGCCGTAAAGCAGGCCGTTTCCTATCTCCCGTTCAACTTTTTCTTTCTTCTATGCAAAATATTCACTTTCGCCCGTTTGGGCGGCGCGCCCGGCACCTGAGCTATTTGCTGCTGCTGGCCCTGGTTCCCGCCCTGTCGCTTTCTTCCTGCGATAACGATGACGACGGCGACGCCACGGCCGGCCTGATTCAGCCCACCGGCGAAAAGCCGGCGTATGCGCCCACCATCGACCCGCAAATGCAGGCCGTGGTTGAGCAGTTCGTGGCCTTTGGCACGCCGCCGCTGCCCACGCTTTCGCCCCGGCAGGCCCGCATGGCCCCGAGCATCACCGACGCCGTGCAGGAGCTGCTGACCAAGAACAACCGCCAGGCGCGGGCCTTCAACGGCACCGTCACCCAGCGCGTCATTCCCGGCTCCTACACCCCGCAGTCGGCCCCGGATGGTATTCTGGTGCGCATCTACACGCCCAGCGGGGTGAGCGGCGCGCTGCCAGCCATCGTGTACTACCACGGCGGCGGCTGGGTCATCGGCTCGCTGGATGTGTATGAGCCGTCGGCCAAGGCATTGGCCGCCAAGGCGGGGGCCATCGTCATCTCGGTGGATTACCGTCTGGCGCCCGAAAACAAGTTTCCGGCCGCCCACGAAGATTCCTACGCCGCCTACAAGTGGACCCGCGACCAGGCCACGACTCTCAACGTCAACCCCGCCAAAATCGCGGTGGCCGGCGAGAGTGCCGGCGGCAACCTGGCCGTAGCCGTGAGCCTGCTGGCCAAGGAGCGGAGCCTGGCGCTGCCGGTTCACATCCTGTCCGTCTATCCCATCGCCAACAACGACACCAACACGGCCTCTTACCAGCAGTATGCCACGGCCAAGCCGCTGGACAAGCCCGGCATGGAGTACTTCTTCGCCAACTACCTGCGCACGCCCGCCGATGGTGATAGCCCCCTTATTTCGCTAGTCGATGTAGCCAACCTGAGCGGCCTGCCCCCGACCACCATCATCGCGGCTGAAATCGACCCGCTCCAAACCGAGGGCGGACAGCTGCGCGACCGGCTGCAGGCCGCCGGCGTCACGGTGAACTACCAGCTCTACGCCGGCACCACCCACGAGTTTTTCGGCACCCACGACGTGGTGCCCAAGGCCAATGAGGCCCAGGACTATGCCGCCACGCAGCTGCGCACGGCTTTCCAGTAGCAGAGGGGGTAGGGCCGGCCTGAGCGAAGGCTGACCGCGTCCGCCGCTTCCAGACTGCGGCCTCCCCGCTGGCGCTGGCCGCTCTGGGCGCCGGGGCGGCAGTCGGCGCCTACCCCCCTCCGCCCAGGCAAAGGCAGGGGTAGAAGATTTAATAAAAAGACCCCGCTGCACGTCGCAGCGGGGTCTTTTGGCAGGAGGGGCCGGCGCCGCGCCGGCCCGGCGCCCGGATTCAGCTTGGGTTTAGATATTAGATTTGCTCCTTAATTAGAAAAGTTGAACGTCATGCAGAGCGCAGCGAAGCATCTCGCGCGGAGTAGTAATCAAATCGTTGTTTACCGCTGGTTACTGCTGCGAGCGAGATGCTTCGCTGCGCTCTGCATGACCGCCTTTTCCCTGTTCTTAATTTAGGAGCAAGTCCATTCCTTACCTCCCTTTCTTGCGGGGAAGGGGGGTAGGGAGGTGCCGCCCGCTAGTCCCGGTAGTTGAGCGCCGGCTGGCGGTCGCCCAGCAGGGGCTTGTAGACGTAGGAGCCCACGTCCTGCCGGAATTCTTCCTGGGCCTTGGTGAGCAGCGCGGCGTCGGTGTAGAGGTCGATGGCGGTGAGGGCCAGGGTTTTGGCGGCCACCATCATGCCCTTGGTGCCCGACTCCTGGGCGCCGCAGGCCACGGCCTGCCAGCTGTGGCCGGGCGTGCCGGGCACGAAGGTGGCCGCCATCAGGCCCACGGTGGGCACCACGTAGCTTACGTCGCCCACGTCGGTGCTGCCGCCGCCATCCGAAGGGCCGAAGGGCTGCACCGTGGCCGCCGACGCCAGGGGCGGGGCCGGCGCGCCCAGCGAAGCCTGAATCTGGCGGCCAAATGCCTCGTCCTGGGCTGAGTAGCTCACGCCGCCGACCTGCTCCAGGTTGCGCTGCACGGCCCGGCCCAGGGTTTCGTTGAGCAGCAAGTCGTGGGTGCCGCCGATGATTTCGTGGTCCACGGTGGTGCCCGTGCCCAGGGCGGCACCCTCGGCTGCCTTCACGACGCGGGCAAACACCGCGCTGACCTGCTCGCGGCTGGGGTGGCGCACGTAGTAGTACACCTCGGCAAAATCCGGCACCACGTTGGGCGCCTTGCCGCCGCTGGTGATGACGTAGTGAATGCGCGTTTCCTGGGGCACGTGCTCGCGCATCATATTGACCATGTGGTTCATGGCCTCCACGCCGTCGAGGGCGCTGCGCCCGCGCTGCGGAGCCGCCGCCGCGTGGGCCGAGACGCCGTGGAAGCGAAACTTGGCCGACGAGTTGGCCAGAAACGTGGCCATCATCGCCTGGTTGACGCTGCTCGGGTGCCAGTGCAGCACCGCGTCCACGTCCTTGAACAGCCCGGCCCGCACCATATAGACCTTGCCGCTGCCGCCCTCTTCGGCCGGCGTGCCGAACACCTTGACGGTGCCCCGGAGCTTGCCTTCCCGAAGCAGTTTCTTCAGCGCGATGCCCGCCGCCACGCTGGCCGTGCCGAACAGGTGATGCCCGCAGCCGTGGCCCGCGTCCTGGCCGGCCACGGGGCGCTTTTCAGCCCCGCCCTGCTGCGAGAGGCCCGGCAGCGCGTCGAATTCGGCCAAGATGCCAATCACCGGCTGCCCGCTGCCGTAGCTCGCCACGAACGCCGTCGGGATGCCCGCCACGCCCGCTTCTACCTTAAATCCCTGGTCGCGCAGCGTTTTTTGCAGCAGGGCCGAGCTTCGGGTTTCCTTGTAGCCCACCTCGGCGAAGCCCCAGATTTGCAGGGCCACCTGGCGGTAGTCGGCGTAGCGGGCTTGCAGCTCTTGCAGGGCCTGGGCTTTGAGGGGCGCCACCGGCTCGGTGGGGGGGGCAGCCGCCGGCAGGCCGAGACTCAGCCAGCCGGCCACGAGGGACATCAGCTTCATGGGAAGGGGTAGGGAAGGAGAAAGGAAAGTTTCGCCGATTGGGAGCAGGGTGCCCAAAAGTAGCGCCGGGGCGCCCGGCGAAGCCACAGCCAGGGCGGCCCGGAGCCGAAAGATATTTTAGAGAATCGTATCAATAATATAGTAAAAAATACTCTTTCCTTCCTATCTTGGGACCCAATGGCGCTCCGTTGGCGCGGGCGCTGCATTTTCCACCTCATCCCCCATTCCCGTTATGCAGCACATTCTCGTACCCACCGATTTTTCGCCCGAAGCCCACAACGCCTTTGAGGTGGCCCTGCAGCTGGCGCAGCGCACCGGCGGCCGGGTCCTGCTGCTGCACGTGCTGCTCGACGCGCCCAGCGGCGGGGGCGCGATGGTCACGACCGGGGGCCGCACGAGCGGCGGCGACCTCGACGACCTGTTCATGGTGCGGCGCCTGCAGATGACCAAGCACCGCATGGCCCGGCTGCTGGCCGAAGCCGCCGAAACCGCCCCGGCCGTGCGCGTGCTCGACATGGTGGAAACCGGCACCCTGGAGGAAGCCGTGCTGGAGCTGATTGGCCGCCACCAAATCAACCTCGTCGTCATCGGCGCCCACGAGCACGCCTCCGCGCGCCCGCTGTTCGGCCCCGACTCCTACGCCGAGCGCCTCGTGCGCCGCGCCACCTGCCCGGTGCTCACCGTCAAGCACCCGGCCCCCGCCTTCGCGGCGCACACCATCGTGTTCGCCTCCGACTTCGCCCCCGAAGCCGACCGCGCCGTGCCCGCCCTGCGCCAGCTGCAGGCCGCCTTCCCCGGCGCCATGCTGCGGCTGCTCGACGTGGCAACCGGCGCCGCCCGCCGCGCGGCGGCCCTGGCGCGCATCCACGACTTTGCCCGGCGCCACGCCCTGCCCAACTGCCAGCCCACCGTGCACGACGAAGCGCGGGTGCCGGCCGGCATTCAGCCCTACGCCGCCGACGCCCACACCGACCTGGTGGTGATGCTCAGCCACGGCCACACCGGCCTCTGGCACCTGCTGCAAGGCAGCATCGCCGAGCGCGTGGCCGTGCAGACGGCCGCCCCGGTCCTCACCTTCCACCCCTGGGAGCAGATTGAGGTGGGGGCCGGCGCGCGAACTTCTGCCCAGCCGGCCTGATACGGAGACGGGGGGTAGGGACAGCCGGCTGATTGCCCTACCCCCCCTCCAGCCCGCCTAGCCCGCCAGAGAACGCCCCAGAAAACGCGCCAGGTAGGGCGCCGTGCGGCTGGCTTTCATCTTCGCCACGTCGGCTGGCCGGCCCTGGGCGACTAGCTGCCCGCCCTCGTCGCCCGCGCCGGGGCCCAGGTCCACCACCCAGTCGGAGGCCGCCACCACGCGCATGTCGTGCTCCACCACGATGACCGTGTGGCCGGCCTCCACGAGCTGGTCGAGCTGCGCGAGCAGGCGCTCCACGTCGGCCGGGTGCAGGCCGGTGGTGGGCTCGTCGAGCACGTAGAGCGAGTGGCCGCGCCCTTGCCGCTGCAATTCCGTGGCGAGCTTGATGCGCTGAGCCTCGCCGCCGGATAGCTCGGTGGCGGGCTGGCCCAGGCGCAGGTAGCCCAGGCCCACGTCGCGCAGCACCGCCAGGGCCCGCTGCACGGCGGGCTCTTCGGCGAAGAACTCGTGGGCCGCGTCCACAGTCAGGTGCAGCACCTCGGCGATATTCTTGTCGCGGTACCTGATTTCCAGCGTCCGGGCGTTGTAGCGGGCGCCCTGGCACACCGGGCAGGGCGCGTACACGCTGGGCAGAAACAGCAGCTCGACCATCACGAAGCCCTCGCCGAGGCAGTTTTGGCAGCGCCCCTTCGCCACGTTGAAGGAAAAGCGGCCCGCGTCGTAGCGCCGCTGCCGGGCCGCCGGCGTGGCGGCGAACAGCCGGCGCACGTGGTCGAAGAGGCCCGTGTACGTGGCCATGTTGGAGCGCGGCGTGCGGCCGATGGGCTTCTGGTCGACTACCACGAGGCGCCTGAGCTGCTCCAGCCCAGAGACAATACGGCCAGATTTTGAATGAGGAATCAGGAATGAAGAATGAGGAATTTCCTCCTCTGCTTCTCCCTCTTTCAATTCCTCATTCTTCATTCCTAATTCCTCATTCAAAAGTTCCACCAGCACCTGGCTGATGAGCGTGGATTTGCCGGAGCCCGACACGCCCGTGACCGTGGTGAGCACCCCCAGCGGCAGCCTGATGGTGAGATTATCAAGGTTGTGGCGCGTGATGCCTTCCAGCGCCAGCCAGCCCTGGGGCGGGCGCGGCGGGCGGGCCATCTGGGCGTTGGCTTCTTCAAGCAAAAAGCGCCGCGTCTGCGAATTCCCTACCCCCCTCAAGCCGGCCGGAGGGCCGCTATACAGTACCTCGCCGCCCTGCTCGCCCGCCGCCGGCCCCACGTCCACGAGCCAGTCGGCGCGGCGGATTACGTCCAGGTTGTGCTCGACGACGAAGAGGGAGTTGCCCGCTTTTTTCAGGCCCGCCAGGGCTTTCAGCAGCGCCTCCGTGTCGGATGGGTGCAGCCCCGCCGAGGGCTCATCGAGCACGTACACCACCCCGAACAGGTTGGAATACAGCTGCGTAGCCAGCCGCAGCCGCTGCAGCTCGCCGGGCGAGAGCGTGGGCGTGCTGCGCTCCAGCGACAGGTAGCCCAACCCCAAATCCAGCAGCACGGCCAGGCGGGCGCCCAGGTCGGCGGCAATGCGGCGCGCGACTTCGGCCTGCTCGGGGTGCGCGGCGTCGTGGGCCTGCGCGGCGGCTGTGCCGGCGGCGTAAGGCTGAAGCAGGGCGGCCGCTTTTTGCAGGGGTAGGGCGGCGAAATCGGCGATGTCGAGGCCGGCGAATTTTACGCTCAGACTCTCCGGCCGCAGGCGCTTGCCGTGGCAGAGCGGGCACTCGGTGCTGAGCATATACTGCATCACCCGCTTCTTCATGAGCGCGCTCTGGGTATTGGCGAACGTGTGCAGCACGTGGCGCCGCGCGCTGCTGAACGTGCCCATGTAGTTCGGCTCGGCCTTGCGCTTCAGGGCGCGCTGCGTTGCCTCGGGCGAGTAGCCCGGATAGACCGGCACGACCGGCTGCTCGTCGGTGAACAGAATCCAGTCGCGTTCCTGCTGGGGCAGCTCCTGCCAGGGCCGGTCCACGTCGTAGCCCAGCGTCACGAGAATGTCGCGCTGGTTCTGCCCGCCCCAGGCCTGCGGCCACGCCGCAATGGCCCGCTCCCGGATGGTGAGCGACGGGTCGGGCACCATCGACTGCTCCGTGACCTCGTAGATGCGGCCCAGGCCGTGGCAGGTGGGGCAGGCGCCTTCGGGCGTGTTGCTGGAAAACGCCTCGGCGTAGATAATGCCCTGCCCGGCCGGGTAGTCACCGGCCCGCGAGTAGAGCATCCGCACCAGGTTCGAGAGCGTCGTGACCGAGCCCACCGACGAGCGCGTGGTGGGCGTGCCGCGCTGCTGCTGCAAGGCCACGGCCGGCGGCAGGCCCTCAATGCTATCCACTTCCGGCACCGTGAGCTGATGAAACAGCCGCCGCGCATACGGCGACACCGATTCCAGGTAGCGCCGCTGCGCCTCGGCGTAGAGCGTGCCGAATGCCAGGCTGGATTTGCCCGACCCCGACACGCCGGTGAACACCACCAGCGCGTCGCGCGGCAGGTCCACATCCACGTTCTTGAGGTTGTGCTCGCGGGCGCCGCGCACGCGCACGAAGCCAGTAATGGGGGGTAGGGCAGGTTGAGGAGCGGGTTCGGGCATGGCGGCGGCGTTCAAATTTTTGCTGCCTATACGCAGGCGGAGCGCAAGGTTGGGCCCGCACTGCCGGTTGGCTCAGCGCTGCCCGTAGCTCAGCGCCCTTTTTCCCGGCTTCAGCAGATTTTTGCCTTGGTTCAGGGCGGGCCGCTTTCGGCAGCGAGGGTAGGGGGCGTGGTTTGGGGCACAATTCACTCCTTCTAATTACTCGCCATGCACTCGCTGTTTACGTTCCTGCTGCTGCTGCTTGCGGCCGCCACCACTTTTCGCAGCCAGGCCCAGGCTCCCGGCCAGCTAGCCGGCCAGCTGCTCGACGAGCGGCACCAGCCGCTGCCCTTCGCCACGGTGCTGCTGCGGCAGGTCCGCGACACCACCTGGGTGCGCGGCGCCGTGGCGCAAGCCGATGGCCGCTATGCCTTCACGAGCCTGGCGCCCAATCAATACCGCCTGACGGTTATCATGCTGGGCTACCAACCATTCCGCTCCGCGCCGTTTGAGCTGACGACGGCCGCGGCCATCCTGCAATTGCCACCCATTCAATTAGCCCCGGCTGCCCGGCAGCTCAACGGCGTGGAGGTGCGCGGCCAGCGGCCGCTGCTGGAAATGCAAGCCGGCAAAATGGTGCTCAACGTGGCTGATAGCCCCGCCGCGGCCGGCGCCACCGCCCTGGAAGTGCTTCAGAAAGTGCCGGGCCTGGTCGTGCTCAACGACCGCCTCAGCCTGGCTGGCCGCGAGGGGGTAGTAATTCTGCTCGATGGCCGCCCGACCCGCTACACCGACGTAGTGAGCGTGCTCAAGGACTTTCCGAGCAGCAGCATCGACCGGATTGAGGTTGTCACGCAGCCGGGAGCCGCCTACGACGCGGCCGGCAGCGCGGGCATCATCAACCTTATTCTCAAGAAAAACGCCAACCTCGGCACCAACGCCAGCGCCACGCTCACGGCCGGCTACGGCCGCTCCGCCAAAGCCGGCGCCGCCCTCGACCTCAACCACCGGACGGCCAAGGGGTTGAACGTGTTCGGCAGCTACGCCTATAATCACCGCCCGACCTACGAGCAGCTCAATACTGACCGCGTGGTGCGCGACAGCGCCGGCCGCCTGACGTCCTACGCCCAGCGCAGCTACCAGCCGCGCACCTCGGCCGTGAACACCGTCCGCGCCGGAGCTGATTTGCCGCTCGCGCGCCGCCAAACGCTGGGCGTGCTGCTAAGCGGCTACTCCGCCCGCACCGAAGTCGATTACGAAAACCATATCGCCGTGCACCGCGCCGCCGAGCTGCGCCAAACCACCACCCGCAACCACAACCAGCGCCGCACCGACTCCTACGCCGGCAACCTCAACTATAAGCTGGCCCTGGACTCGGCTGGCCGCGAGCTGCTGCTTGATGCCGACTACTCCCGCTACCGGGCCACCACCGACAACCGCCTCACCAATACTCCGGAAGGCGCCGCCGCGCAGCTGCTGCGCTACGACCAGCAAACCGCCATCGGGCTGCGCTCGGCCAAAGCCGACTACCGGCAGCCGCTCGGCACGGCCAAGCTCGCGGCGGGCGCCAAAGTCAGCGCCGCCGACATCGACAGCCAGTTGGATTTTGCCCGCCTCGCGCCCGGCGGCTGGCTCCCGGAACCGGGCCGCGCCGACCATTTTCGCTACCAGGAGCAGATTTCAGCCGCCTACCTGAGCTTTGATAAGCAGTGGTCGGGCCTGCAACTTCAGGCGGGACTGCGCGGCGAGCAAACCCACTCCGTGGCAACGTCCGTGGCCCTGGGCCGCCGCGTGGGCCGCGACTACTTCCAGCTCTTCCCCAGTTTGTCACTTGATAAGTCCTTGACCAAGAAGCTGGGCGCGAACCTAGCCTACGGGCGGCGCATCGACCGGCCCAGCTACCAGGACTTAAACCCCAGCATCCTCTACCTCGACCCCTACAGCCAGCAGCAGGGCAACCCGTTTCTCAGGCCCCAGCTCACCCACGCCTACAGCGCCGCTATCACGTACCAGAAACAGCCCGTGCTCCAGCTCGCCTACAAGCGCACGACCGACGCCATCAGCCTCGTGACGGCCCAGCCCGACAGCGCCGTGTTCTCGACCACCACCAACCTGGGCCGCCTCGACAACTACAGCGCCACCCTGAATTTTCCCCTGCGCCTGGGCCAGCGGCTCAGCGGCTACGGCGGCACCAACGTGTTCTACAACCAGTACCACGGCCAGTACCTCGGCGGTCCGTACCGCAGCGGCAAGCTCTCGGCCATCCTTTACCTGCAAAGCACCGTGGCCCTACCCCGCGGCCTGCGCCTGGAAGTGTCCGGCTTCTACCACTCGGCCGGCCTCAACGGGCTGATTGCCTTCCGCCCCTTCGGCTCGGCCACGCTGGGCCTGCAAAAAGCCATTTGGAAAGAGCAGCTGCAACTGCGCCTGGCCCTCTCCGACGTGCTGTTCACTAATAAGCAGCGCGGCACGGTGCGCTACCAGCAGCAGGACATCCGCTTCTTCACCCAGAGCGAGTCGCGGCAGCTGCGGCTGAGCGTGAGCTATAAGTTCGGCAACCAAAAGCTGCTGGCTGCCCGCAAGCGCGCCACGGGCCTGGAGGAAGAGCGCGGGCGCGTGAAGTCAGATAAGGAATAGCCGTCCGCGCCACCTTTCCTACCCCCCTTCCTTTCCGCTGGCAAGGGGGAGCTAGAGCTTAAGGAGCTGTTTCGGCCGACTTCCTAAACAGCTTCTAATTAAAAAAATTATTAATGAAAAATGGCTGCTGAGTAAGGGCTCATTTCTCATTTTTAATTAAACCAACCGCACTTCCTACCCCCCCTCCCCGCCGGAGAGGGGGGTAGGAGGCACCGTTCTGCCGGCTGCCGCTCTTGCCCTTACTTTTCCTCCATGAATTTCTTTCTCGCCGCTCACCGTCCCTCGCGCTCCGACCTGCTGCTGGTGGCCGCCTACTGGCTGGTGGCCTCACTGGTCATTTTTCCGACGTATGTGCTGAAAGTGAGCGTGGCCCGCGCCCTGGCCGCCATGACGTACAATGTGGCGCTCGACACGGCGGCGGTTGGCTTTATCGTGTTCTACTTTCTGCCCAGGGTGCTGGAGCCCCGCACCCGCTGGGCCGGCCTGCTGCTGATTCCGCTGTTTGTGCTGCTGAGCGGTGGGCTCTACAACGTTGGCTACGGCCTCATTCTGCAACAACCCAGCGCCTGGACGCCGCTAAATCTGATTAGCGGCGTTATTCGACACGGGCAGAGCTACGGGGTGCTGGGTATTATGCTGGTGGGCAAGAACTACTTCGAGGCCCAGCGCCGCATTCTGCTGTTGCAAAAAGCCCAGGCCGAGAGTGAGTTGCGCAATCTCAAGGCGCAGGTCGACCCGCATTTTCTCTTCAATAACCTGCACGTGCTGCACGTGCTCATCGGCCAGGATGCGGAAGTGGCCGCCCACTACCTCAACTGCTTCGCCGGCCTCTACCGCTACCTCATCCGCCACCGCGACGCCGACTTCGTGCCCCTGGCCGATGAGCTGCGCTTCCTCGATGAATACATGTATCTGCTGCGCCACCGCTTCGGGGCCGCCTACGCCTTCCAGACGAATCTGGCTTCCGGCCTCGACCCCACGCAACTCTACGCCGTGCCCGGCACGCTCCAGATTCTGCTCGAAAACGCTATCAAGCACAACCGTGGCGACGAGGACGCCCCGCTGCTCATCACCCTCGATGTGCAACCCACCGGCCTGGAAGTGCGCAACCCGCGCCGCCCCAAGCGCCACGCCACGGGCGAGCCCGGCGGCACCGGCCTGCTGAACCTGCGGGAGCGCTACCGCCTGCTGGCCGGCCAGCCGGTGCGGGTGCAAGCCACGGAAGCGGAGTTCACGGTGACCGTGCCGCTGCTGCGCCAAACGCCGCGCCGGTAAGCAGTTAAAAGGGAAGAAGACGCTCATGCTGAGCAAAGCGAAGCATCTCTACCGCAGTACTAACTTAATCGTAAGGTCCCACTGATTACTACGCAGTGGAGATGCTTCGCTTTGCTCAGCATGAGCGTCTTCTTCCCTTTTAACTTTTAACTGAAAAATGCGCCTGCTTATCCTCGAAGACGAAGCGCCCACGGCCGCTCAAATCCGGCAGTTTGCGGCCCGCTACGGGCTGCCGGCCGACGACGTGCACGAGGTGCGCAGCGTGGCCAAGGCCCTGACCTGGTTTCAGGAGCACGAGATGCCGGCGCTCATCTTCTCCGATATCGAGCTGCTCGACGGCAACGTGTTCAGCCTCTACGAGCAGGTGCCGGTGAGCTGCCCCGTCATCTTCATCACCGCCTACGACCAGTTTTTGCTGCCCGCTTTTCAAACCCACGGCATCGCCTACCTGCTCAAGCCCTTCGACTACAGTCAGTTTGCCGCTGCGCTGGCCAAGTACGAAAGCCTGAAAGCCAGCTTCGCGCCGCCTACCCCCCTTGCCGCGCCGCCCGTGTTCGCGGCCAGCCTGCTCCCCGCTGACGCCGTCCCGGCCCTGTCGGCCGCCGTGCTGGCGCAGCTCAGCGCGGCCCTGCGCCGGCCGGCCACCGCCTACAAGCAGCGCCTGCCCGTGCGCCAGCCCAACAATGGCTTCTACCTGCTGCCCACCGACGAGGTAGCCCTGCTGCAAGCCGAGGAGGGGCTGGTATTTGCCATCGACCGGCAGGGCGCGCGCCACCCGCTCACCGGCACGCTCGGCGAGTGGGAGCAGCAGCTCGACCCAGCCCAGTTCTTCCGCCTCAACCGCGGCGAGCTGCTCCACATCGGCGCCGTGCTCAAAGCAGAGCCCTACTTCAATGGCCGCCTCGCCGTAAGGCTGCGCCACGGCGCCACGCTCATCAGCAGCGCCGCCCAAACGCCCGCCTTCCGCCGCTGGCTCGAAGGCTGAGCGCCGGGCCGGCTGGCGGCCGGAAGCGCCCCAATAAGCTCCCTGATAAATCGCGCGGACCGGCTTTGGACGTGGTCAGTCATTCTCTTTTGGATTAGGCAATTACGTCCGCTGCAAGGCCGGGCTTGGAAGGCTGAGCCTTATGATTTGTTAAAGATTAAGTTGGATTTCATTGAACAAAAGCCAGCGCTGGCTCGTAAGATTAGTTAAGCAATCCTAATCTATTTGTCATTAGCGGGCGGCGGTTTTACTAGTTCACATGGTTGATTTACAACAAGATACTGAAGTCAGGGAGTATTTAGATTTCATAAATAAGAAAGAGTTTCCCTGCGTGGCCGCCAAAACGGCTCTGAACTGGAAGCAGCTTAGCTGCCTGGTCGTCGACCACTTGGCTTGTCCCAAGGACGATGCTGCCATTCTGGAGTTTCTCTACGATTTCGTGGATACCTACCGGCAGTCCGGCAAGCTCTACCACAGCGCGGCCATCATCTTTCGCGGCCCCGCGGCGCCCGACGAAGCGCAGTTTGAGGAGCTGTTCTGGCAACGGATGCAGTCCCTCTCCAATCTCGACGCCCGCCGCTACGGCTACGACCCACGCGTAGTGGCCGACCCTACGTCGCCGGAGTTCAGCTTCAGCCTCAAGGAGGAAGCGTTTTTCGTCATCGGCTTGCACCCTGGCAGCAGCCGGCCGGCCCGGCAATTTAAGTATCCGACGCTGGTGTTCAACGCCCACCAGCAGTTCGAGCAGATTCGTAATAACAACTCCTACAACAAGCTGCGCGACACCATCCGGGCCCGCGACGAAGCCTACTCCGGCTCGATAAACCCCATGCTGCGCAATTTTGGCGACTCCTCGGAAGCCTACCAGTATACTGGCAAGCTGCTCGACGATGCCTGGCAGTGCCCCTTCCTCAGCCAACATGCTTCCGCCCAACTCCCTACCCCCCGCCTCGCCGCCCAGCCCGCCCCCGGGCCGCCCAGGTTCATCCCAGCTAATTCCGCCGCGTAGCGGCACGGCCTTTTTGCTGCGCGCCGGCCAGCGCCTGAAAGTGACCGACCCGCAGGGCGAGCAGGTGTCGGATTTTGTGTGCTTCAATCAGCACGACACGGCCGAATATCTCTCCTCGGGCCGCACCATCGACTACGCCGAAACCATCTTCCTGACCGCCGGGCACCCGTTTTACTCTAACCGCAGCAACGTGATGTTTGAGCTGGTCGAGGACACTGTAGGCCGCCACGATTTCCTGCTCACGCCCTGCTCGGCCGATACGTTTCGCATCATCTACGGCCACGAGCACCCGCACCGCGGCTGCTTCGGCAACCTGAGCGAGGCGCTCGCGCCTTATGGCATCGGGCCCGACCAAATCCCGATTTGCTTCAACATCTTCATGCACGTAACCGTGGATGGCGAAACTGGTCGCGTGGGCGTGCTGCCACCCAAAAGCCGCGCCGGCGACTACGTGATTATCGAAGCCAAAATGGATTTGATAGTCGGCCTAACAGCCTGCTCAGCGGAGATGTCGAATAATTACTCGTTTAAGCCCATTCAGTTTGAAGTGCTGGATAAGATTTAACGCAAAATTTAAAAGAAGTTAAGCGCCAAGTTTCGCGAAGCCTAAGTAGCCTTTGCGAAACTTGGCGCTTAACTTCTTTTAAACTTTGCGTTAAACTAAATCAGGAGCTGCACGAGAACGTCGCGCAGCCCGGCTTCTCGCGGGCCCATTCCGGGCGCTTGGCGGCCAATTCCTCGTGCTCCGGCTGCTCCTCATAGGGCTTTTTCAGCACTTCCATCAGCCGGTTGAGCATGGTCAGGTCGCCGGTTTCGGCGGCCTCAATGGCTTGCTGAGCCAGGTAGTTGCGCAGCACATACTTGGGGTTGGCCGCTAGCATCCCGGCCTGAATGTCGGCGGCTGAACGGGTTTCCTGGCGCAGGCGCTGGGTGTAGCGGCCCAGCCAGGGCATGAGCTGCGCGGCGCCGGTGCCGGGCGCGGCGTAGCTGGCGGCATCGAGCAATTCCCAGAACCGCGCTTCCTCGTCAGTGGGCTCCGCCAGCAGGGCGGGCGCTAGGTGAGACAGGTGGCGGAAAAAGAGCGTCATATCCGCTTCGGCGGCAGTCAGCGCGTCGGGCAGTTCCTCGAGCAGGGCGCGGTCATCGTCATCGAGCTGCGGCAGGGCGCTCAGACCCAGCTTGCGCAGCAGCAGCTCGTGCTGGGTTTCGGCCAAAGTAGTGCGGTAGGTTTCCAGGGCGGCGTTCAGTTCCTCGACATCGGTTATTAGCGGCGAGAGGGCGCGCGCCAGCATGGCCAGGTTCCAGAGCGCGACGCCCGGCTGCTGCCCGTAAGCGTAGCGGCGACTCCCGAAGTCGGTGGTATTGGGCGTCCAGTCGCGGTCGTAGGGCTCCAACCAGCCGTAGGGGCCGTAGTCGATGGTGAGGCCCAGGATGGACATGTTGTCGGTGTTCATCACCCCGTGCACGAAGCCCACGGCCTGCCAGTGCGCCACCATCAGGGCCGTGCGCCGGCAGACTTCCCGAAACCAGGCGGCATAAGCGGCCGGGCCGGGTTCGCTCAGCTCGGCGTAGTGATGGCGGATTACGTAGTCGGCCAGCGCGCGCAGGTTGGTGATTTCGCCGGCGGCAGCCATCATCTGAAAGTTGCCGAAGCGCACGAACGTGGGCGCCACCCGCGCCACAATGGCGCCGGGCTCCAGCTGCGGGTTGCCGGAATAAAACATGTCGCGCACCACCTTATCGCCGGTGGCCACCAGGCTCAGCGCCCGCGTGGTGGGCACGCCCAGGTAGTGCATGGCCTCCGAGCACAGGAATTCGCGCAGCGAGGAGCGCAACACGGCCCGGCCATCGGCGCGGCGCGAGTAGGGGGTAGGGCCGGCGCCCTTGAGCTGAATTTCCCAGCTCGTACCGTCCACGGCCGTCAGCTCGCCCAGGGCAATGGCGCGCCCGTCGCCGAGCTGCCCAGCCCAGGAGCCAAACTGGTGCCCGCCGTAGCGCGCCGCGAAGGGCTTCATGCTGTCGGTAACCAGATTGCCCGCCAGCGCTTCCACGGCCGGGCCGCGCTCTGGCGGCCGGCGCAGGCCCAGGTAGGTGCCCAGCTCATCGGCCCAGGCCAGCAGGTGCGGGTCGGCTACGGGCGTGGGTTTCACGCGAGAATGAAGCACGCCCGGCACCTGCCGCGGCTGCTTGTTAAACGTTTTTTCGCCGGGCAGCTCGTCGACAAACGAGTTATGAAAAACGGCTTGCTCGAAAGCTATTTCTGATTGCAGGGTCTCGTTGGCCATAAGGAGGGTAGGGATATGGGCAAGCCGCTTTCGAATAGAAAGTGCGAAGCCCGCGATATGAGCGACAAAAAGTAGAAGTGAAGCTGCTATAACGCAGCTGCGGCGCGCATGATTCGCCGCCCTTAGCTAGTCCCGATAAGCTAACAGTAACCAGCCAGTAACGCGAAAATCCATTTCTGCGCCGCGCGCCGCGAGTTCTACCCCTGCTCAAACGAGCCAAGCCTGGCGCCCGGCGCGAAATCACAAAACGAAGTTTCGCGCTACGGTTCGGCCATTTTGCTGCTTTCTGCTTGTTGCAGGCGGGCCAGGGTTTGCGCAATCTCGGCAAACAGCGGGCGCTCCGGCAGCCGGCGGCTCCCGCACTGCTGCTGCAAGCTCGTCAGGGCGTCGAGGGTGGCCGCGTCCGTCTTGGCTGCGTCGCTGGGCGCCAGGCGGGCGAGCAGCTCTTCCAGCAGCAGGCCAAACGCCCGAACCTCCAGGCGCTGCAAGGCGGTGGCAGAGGCCGCATCATGGCTATCAAAAAAGCAGGCCGCTCCAAAATCACCCAGCAGGCTTTCGCCCGTGCTGGTGGTCAGGATGTTATGAGCGTATAAGTCGCCGTGCAGGATGCCGCGCTCGTGCAGGTGCGCGGCGGCGGCGGCGATGCCGTGGGCGATGCAGAGCGCCGCCGCCAGCGTGAACATGGTGCCGGGCGCGTACACGTCGCGGGTGCACGAGGCCAGGCTGGGCGGTCCGGCCAGGTTGCCAAACTCCGGGCTAATCAGCTCCAGCACCAGCCCCTCGGCGCCGGCCGGGTGCCCGCTGATTTGACCCTCGACCGCAATCAGCTGGGGGTGCTGGCCGGCGCTCAGGCAGGCGGCCATCTCGCTGCGGGGCAGCCCGTCGCTGGTCACGGCGCCCTTGAAGAGCTTGACGGCTACGGCTTTGAGGGATGCTGTGCTGCCAGCCGGCTGCCACTCGGCCCGGTAGATAACGCCGGAGGCACCGGCGCCCAGCTGCTGGTGCAGCGTCAGCGCCGACCAGGGAATTTGGGGCCGCTCGTTGCGGCGCAGCGCGGCGTCTTCGGCGGCGGCCGAAAACGGATTGCCGCCGTAGGCCAGCCAGGCCAGGCGCGGCATGGTCAGCAGCCAGGGGGGTAGGGAATCAAGGCGATTGGCGGCGATGCGCAGCAGCTCCAGATGTCGGCAATTGGCCAGCGTTTCGGGCAGGCTCGTGAGCTGGTTGCCGGCCAGCATGAGTTTCTGCAAGCTGGCGCACTCGCCCAGCTCGGCCGGCAAGGTTGCGAGTTGATTATCCGTTAGAATCAGCCAGCGCAGGCGCGGGGGCAGCGCGGCGGCCGGCAGCGTGCGGATTTGGTTGGCCTTGAAGCCTATCATCTCCAGCTCCGCGCACTGCCCCAGCACGGCCGGTAGCTCCGTGAACTGATTATCCGAGCAAAACAGCACCCGCAACTTGCCGAGCCGGGGCAAATGGGGGGGTAGGGACGTGAGAGCGTTGCCCGACAGGTTCAGGATTTCGAGCGAGTCGGCCAGGCTAAAGATTGCGGGCGGAAACTCGGTCAGGCTCTCCGCCAGGTCGAGGCGCGTGAGGCCGGCCAGCTCGCCGGCGCGGAGTTGGGCAAGGGTGTGCAAGGAGGAAGAAGGAGGTATTAGCCAGCTAGCAAGGCGCTGACTTCTTGTTTGAGAAGCGGCAGATGGCGAATGATGATGCTCCATATCATCTCGTCCGACACCGTATCGTAGCCGTGAATAATACGGTTGCGGGTGGTGACTATCTGCCGGGCGTTGGCGAGCGAAAAAGTAGGGTCAATTCTCAGAATGCGCCCTACGGCCTCGCCGATGATTTCAAGATTGCGCTCGGTGGCGCGGCGCGTGCGCACATCCCGCCGATACAGCTCAAAAAGCATCGGCTGCCCGGCAAAGAAGCTTTCGATTTCCAGGATGGCCTGTTGCACATCGTGCAAACAGACCCGAATATCATGCTGCGGCATAAAGCAGTTGTTGAGTGCGCTCAATCTCGGCTCGCAAATATGGGTTGCGCAGCGCCTGGATTTCAAGCAAATCAACGGTTCGGTGGACTAATCCTTCGAGGGCTTCTTTGAGGGATAGATAATTGCCGGCGTAGTGCTCAATGGGCATCGGATCAAATTCGGCCACTAGGTCCACGTCGCTTTCCGCCCCGAAAGCCGGGGTTAGCACAGAGCCGAACGCTATCAGCCGCCGAACCCGGTGTTGCCGGCACAGGCTGGCAAGGGCCGTTGAGGAGAGAGAAAGACGGTTTAAAAGCGCGGACATGAGGCCGGATAATGGGCAGTGGCTTGCCAAAGGTACTACCGGCCTGAAAGGCAGCTTACTGGGTACTATTTACCCAACCGCTGCACTACCCGGCAACTGGCAGGAGCCAGCAAATTTCCTACCCCACCAACTGCCCAAAAAGCCGCGCCAGCGTGGCCGCCGCATCCTGGCACAGGCCCGGATGCACGGCCGAGGTTTGCAGCACCGTGCTGCGCGTGGCCGTGAGCCAGCGAAACCGCTCGGCCGCGCCGAGCTGCCCAATCGGGCCGCCCTCGCGGCGGCCCTGACAGATTTTCTCGAACGCCCGCAGCCGCGCGGCCAGCTCAGCCAGGTTTAAATCGGCCCCGCCGAAAGCCTGCAAGCGGGCTTCGGGCACGGCAAACCGGCACTGCAAAAAGCCCTGGGCGCGGCACAGCACCACCACGCCCACGTTGAGAAATTCCTCGCGCTCGACCCGCGGCACGACCCGCAGCACAGCGTACTCAAACAAGTCCTGGGCGGGCGGCATCGGCTTCCTGAACAAAGAGGTGAGAATCAGCGAGACGCGACGTCAGAAAGCGCCCGTAATCGGCGCGCTGCGCGGCCGGCGGCCGGCCGGGCTCGGTCAGCCAGGCATCGGGTACCAGGGCCACGATGCCCTCGATAAGGTCGGGGGTGAGGCGGGCGTGGCCTTCCGCGTCGGCAGCGGCCAGGGCCGTGGCCTGGGGCAGCAGCACGTGGTCTTTCACCTGCAAAAAGCGGCGCTGGCCGCCGGGTCGCTCGGCCCAGTCGGGGGCGGTGTGGTGCACGTAGAGGGCAGCGCCGTGGTCAATCAGCCACAGCTCCTGGTGCCAGAAGAGCAGGTTGGTGTTGCGGGCGGTGCGGTCCACGTTGAGCGTGAGCGCATCGAGCCAGACGATGCGTGAGGCCTCCTCGGGGCTGATAGTGGTCACGAGCGGGTCGAACGTACTAGCGCCGCTCAGGTAGTGCAGGGCCAGGTTCAGGCCGGTGCTGGCTTGCAAAAGGTCCTGAATTTCCTCGTCGGGCTCGGTGCGGCCGAAGGCTTCGCTCAGCTCCATAAACACCAGCTCCGGCACCCGCAAACCCAGCGCCCGCGCCAGCTCGCCCACAATCAGCTCGGCAATCAGCGCCTTGGGGCCCTGGCCCGCGCCGCGGAACTTGAGCACGTAGAGAAACCCATCGTCGGCCTCGACCAGTGCCGGCAGCGAGCCGCCCTCGCGCAGGGGCGCGACGTAGCGCGTGACGTGAACGGTGCGCAGGGCTGGGGGCATTGGGTGAGGGGAGGGGGGTAGAGAATGGGGAAGGGCAAAGAACGTCATGCTGAGCAAAGCGCAGCCGAAGCATCTTGCGTGCGGCAATAATCAGGCTATCAGGCCGTCGTGTCGAGCTTGCGAGACATCTCGCGTGGGGAAGTAATCAGCGGTTAACAACGATTGGGTTAGTTACCTGAGCAAGATGCTTCGCAGGCTCAGCATGACGGGCGGGAGAGACGGCGCAGCCTGCCGTTCTTTGCCGCCGCATTCCCTACCCTCTCTTTCCCGCCAACTCTCCCCAAAATGCCCCGCACCGAACACGACTTCCTCGGCGAGCGCACCCTGCCCGACGACGCCTACTACGGCATCCAGACCCTGCGGGCGCTGGAAAACTTTAACATCACGGGCATCCCGATCAAGTCGGAGCCGCTGTTCGTGCAGGCGCTGGCCTACGTGAAAAAAGCCGCCGCCCAGGCCAACCGCGACCTCGGCGTGCTCGACGCTGGCATCGCCGATGCCATCATCCAGGCCTGTGACAAAGTCATTGCCGGCGAGCTGGACGAGCAGTTTCAGACCGACATGATTCAGGGCGGGGCGGGCACGTCGGTGAACATGAACGCCAACGAGGTCATTGCCAACGTGGCCCTGGAGCTGCTGGGCCGGCCCAAGGGCGACTACGACTTCTGCCACCCCAACAACCATGTCAACTGCTCGCAGTCAACCAACGACGCCTACCCCACGGCCTTTCGCATCGCCCTGAATAACAAGCTCGTCGGCTACAGCCAGGCGCTGGGCGCGCTGGCCGAAGCCTTCGCCGCCAAGGGCGCCGAGTTCAAGGACGTGCTCAAGATGGGCCGCACCCAGCTCCAGGACGCCGTGCCGATGAGCATGGGCGACGAGTTTCGGGCCTTCGCCACGAACCTGCGCGAGGAGCTGCTGCGCATCGAAGACAGCCGCAGTTTGATTTCGGAAATCAACATGGGTGCCACGGCCATCGGCACGGGCGTGAACACGCCGCCCGGCTACGCCGCGCTGGTCACCAACTACCTGGCCAAGCTCACCGGCCTGCCGCTGGTCCTGGCCGGCGACCTGATTGAGGCCACCTACGATACCGGCGCCTACGTGCAGCTCTCGGGCGTGCTCAAGCGCACGGCCGTCAAGCTGAGCAAGATTTGCAACGACTTGCGGCTGCTCTCCTCGGGCCCGCGTTGCGGCATTAATGAGATTAATCTGCCCGCCTTGCAGCCCGGCTCCAGCATCATGCCCGGCAAAGTCAACCCCGTGGTGCCGGAAGTCGTCAACCAGACCGCATTCTACGTCATCGGCCCCGACCTCACCGTGACGATGGCCGCCGAGGCCGGCCAGCTGCAATTGAATGTGATGGAGCCCGTGATTTCCTTTGCCCTGTTCACCTCCATTTCCTATCTCACCCGCGCCTGCGACACGCTGCGCGAGAAGTGCGTGGTCGGCATCACGGCCAACAAGGAGCACGCCGAGCGGCTCGTGCGCAATAGCATCGGCATCGTCACGCAGCTTAATCCGGTGCTGGGCTACGAGGTGGCGGCCAGCGTGGCCAAGGAGGCGCTGGCCACCGGCCTTTCCGTGCACGACATCGCCGTCACGAACCGCCGTTTGCTGACGCAGGCCAAGTGGGACGAGATTTTCACGTTCGAGAACCTGATTCGGCCGGGCTTCATCCAGTAGGAGGGGGGTAGGGAGGAGGGGGTAGGGATTTTCACCCCAAACCGCGGGCAGATGAGGTGAGCAGTGCCGAAAACGCGCCCCGGCCAGAAGTTTTGGAACCTTGCTGGCAGATGACCGCCGGCCCTACCCCCCCCTCCTTTTTTCGGAAGCTCCGGGCCGGTATCTAAAACAACTAACCAGCTATTCTCTTTCTATCACTTCTTATCACCTTCACTTTCACTGCTAGCCGGCCTCGCGGCCCAAAACCAATTCCCATGAACATTCTGCACGTAGTTTCCAGTCCGCGCAAAGAGTCATACAGCCACCGGCTGGGCAACGGCATCATCGAAAAGCTGCAAGCCGCCAACCCCGGCAGCACGGTGCAGGTGCGCAACCTGGCCGAGCATCCCTTTCCGCACCTGGAAGAAGCTAACATCCAGTCGTTTCAGTCGCCGGCCGAAGGCCGCACGCCCGAGCAGCAGCAGGCCGCGCGCAACTCCGACGAAGTGATTGCCGAGGTGCAGGCGGCCGACACCATCATCATCGACGCGCCGTTTTACAACTTCAGCATTCCCTCGACCCTGAAGGCCTGGATTGACCACCTGGCGCGGGCCGGCGTCACGTTTCGCTACACCGCCGCCGGCCCCGAAGGCTTGGTGACGGGCAAGAAAGTGTACGTGGCCCTGGCCAGCGGCGGCGTCTATTCGTCGGGCCCGGCGGCGGGCTACGACTTCGCGGCCCCGTACCTGAAAGCCGTGCTCGGCTTCCTGGGCATGACCGACGTGACCGTGGCGCGCGCCGAGGGCCTGGCTGTGCCCGAGCTGCAGCCGACGGCCCTGCAAAAGGGTCTCGATAGCGTCAGCGTCTAAGCGTTTTTCGGCCACCGCGCCCGCTGTCGGGCCGGTCAATTTCCCTTCCAAGCCATCACAGGCGGCCCCCGCGGGAGCCGTTTGTGGTGGCTTCCGCGTTGGCCCTACCCCCCCTCCCCACGCCCGAACGCTACCCCGCATGGCGCGCAAAATCATTCACCTCGACATGGACGCCTTTTACGCGTCGGTGGAGCAGCGCGACGACCCAGCCCTGCGCGGACGGCCCGTGGCGGTGGGCAGCGCCGGCCCGCGCGGCGTGGTGGCGGCGGCGAGCTATGAGGCGCGGGAGTTCGGGGTGCGCTCGGCGATGGCCTCGGCCACGGCGCGGCGCCGCTGCCCGGAGCTGGTGTTCGTGCCGCCGCGCTTCGCGGTGTACAAGGAAGTTTCCGGGCAGATTCGGGCGATTTTCCGGCAGTACACGCCGCTGGTGGAGCCGCTCTCGCTGGATGAGGCGTATTTGGATGTAACGGAGAATCTTAAGCAGATTGATTCGGCCACGCGCATCGCGCGCGAAATCCGGGCGCAGATTTTAGAGCAAACCCAGCTCACGGCCTCGGCGGGCGTCTCTTATAATAAGTTTCTGGCCAAGCTGGCCTCGGACCTGCGCAAGCCCAACGGGCAGTTCGTGATTCGACCCGAAGAAGGCCTGGCCTTTGTGGAAAAGCTGACCGTAGGCCAGTTTCACGGCATCGGCCCGGCCACGGCCCGGCGAATGAATGCGCTGGGCATCTTCACCGGCCTGGATTTGCGCGAGCAAAGTGAGGCATTTTTGCTCCAACACTTCGGCAAAGTGGGCCGCCACTACTTCGCCATTGCCCGCGCCGACGACCAGCGCCCCGTGCGGCCCGACCGGGTGCGCAAGTCCATCGGCTCGGAAACCACCTTCCCCGAAAACCTGACCGCGCTGCCCGACCTGCTGGCCGCCCTCGCGCCCTGCCTCGACGACGTGTGGCAATATTGCGAGCGCACCGGCGCCCGCGGCCGGACATTGACCCTGAAAGTGAAATACGCCGACTTCCAGCAAATCACCCGCAGCCGCAGCGTCGGTGCTCCGCTGGCTGGTTTGGCCGCCTTGGCGCAGCTCAGCCGGGAGCTGTTGGAAGCCTTGCTGCCGGTGCCGCAGGGCGTGCGGCTGCTGGGCGTGTCGCTGTCGGCGTTGAGCACGGGGGAGGGGGTAGGGAATATGGGGATAGGGCAGCAGTTGCGGCTGGGATTGTAAGTAGCGTGGACGATGTAGCGTGGACGATGTAGCGTGGACTCTGCGAGTCCGCGCGGGAATGATACCCGCACGATACCCGAACGACACCCGAACAACCGTTGGACTACCCACGCGCGGACTCACAGAGTCCACGCTACTTCTGCGCTACTGCGCTACGGGAAGCGTGAAGAGGAAGCAACTACCATTTGGCGGCTGGCTCTCGACCCAGAGCTGGCCGCCGTGGGCGGTGATGAAGTCGTGCGAGATGCTCAGGCCCAGGCCGGAGCCGCCGCCGTAGCCCGCCTGCTTGGGCACATCGGCGAAGCGCTGAAAGACGCGCTTGTGGTACTGCGGCGCGATGCCGGGGCCCTGGTCCTGCACGGCCAGGCGAACCATCTCGCCCCAGGGCAGGGCGCGCAGGCACAATTTGCCGCCGGGCGGCGAGTAGCGGATGGCGTTGGAGAGCAGGTTGATGAGCACCCAGGTGGTTTTTTCCAGGTCGGCCTGCACGGCGGGCAGCTCCGGCGGCAGGTTTAGCTCTACCTGAAGCTGCTTGTCGGTAAGCTGGGGCTGCACCGTATCGAGGGCGTAGCCGACAACTTCGGCCAGCTTGACGGGTTGCAGGCGCAATTCGGGCCGGCCGCCGGCGTCGAGGCGGGCGACTTCGATGAGCTGGCCGACCATGCGCAGCAGGCGCTGGGTTTCCTCGCCAATGCCGGCGGCCAGGCGCTGGCGCTCGTCGGCGGGCGTGCGCTCGTCGCGCAGCAGCATCAAACTCAGGTTGATGCTGGCCAGGGGCGTTTTCAGCTCGTGCGAAATAGTGGCCAGGAACGTGGACTTGAGCTGGTCGAGGCGCTTGAAGTCGGACACGTTGCGCAAACACAGAATATGGCCGGCCGACTCCTGCCGGGCGGTGTCCTCGTTCAGGCTCAGAATGTGGCTCACGGTGAGCTGAAAATGCCGCTCGCCGCCGTGGCTGGGCACCGCGAACAACGGCCCTTGCAGCGTGGCCGTGCTGGGGTGCGGCGTATTCACAGGAACTAGAAATTGGCGCAGCAGCTCGTTGCGCGCGGCTACGTTGGCGGCGGGCTGGCCCAGGAGCTTGTCAGCGTCTTCACCTAATAATTGGCAGGCCACGGGATTAGCGAGCAGAATAAAGCCCTGCTGGTCAATCAAGAGCAAGCCTTCATCGAGGCTCTGGACCAGCGTTTCCATGCGGTCGCGCTGCACGATGAGTTCGGCCAGCGTGACGCGGCGGGCATCCTGCGCTTGCGCCAGCACCTGGTTCACGGCAGCGGCCACCGAGCCGACCTCATCATCGCGCGTCACGGCCACGCGCGTGGCCGGCCCGGGACCCGCGACCCGCGCCACATCGGCCGAGAGCCGCCGCAAGGGCCGCACCACGATGCGCGGCAGCCGCACGGCCAGTATCAGGCCCAGCACCGTGCCCAGGCTCACAAAAGCCAGCACCGTTTGCCGCGCCGCCTGGAAATCGGCCGCCTCGATGCCGTGGGCACCGGCTTGCAGGTACTCGATGGCGAAAAAGGCATAGGTGCCCAGGCCGAGCAAGAGCAGCAGCAGGGCCAGGATGCTGAGGCGGATTTTGAGTTTCAGGGACATGGTGCAAGTTGTCGCCCGGCCCCGGCAACCCCACCCCTAGCCCCTCCCCGATGGGGAGGGGGACTAGT
>NZ_CAXTEF010000019.1:0-76232 GCF_964243305.1 uncultured Hymenobacter sp. | reverse complement strand
GTTGGATTACTGCGCCCCTCGCCACGCAAGAAGACACAAAATATTGTGCCTCTACGTCGTTCATCAACCATATATCAACTTAGTTCTCATTTCCTCGTGAATAAGAAAAAGATATTCAACGACCCGGTGTATGGCTTCGTCACCATTCCAACGGAGCTATTATTCGACTTGATTGAGCATCCGTATTTCCAGCGGCTGCGGCGCATTAAGCAGCTGGGCCTGACCGATTTCGTGTATCCGGGGGCGCTGCACACGCGGTTTCACCACGCGCTGGGCGCCATGCATTTGATGGCACTGGCCTTGCGCACGCTCAAGGACAAGGGCGTGAAGATTACGGCGGCGGAGGGTGAGGCAGCGCTGGCGGCCATTCTGCTGCACGATATCGGGCACGGGCCGCTTTCGCACGCGCTGGAAACCGCTATTTTCCAGGATGTGCCGCACGAGCAGCTTTCGCTGTATTTGATGCAGCGGCTGAACGCGCAGTTTGGTGGGCGGCTGGCGCTGGCGATTCGCATATTTCAGGGCGAGTATGAGCGGCCGTTTTTCCATCAGCTGGTTTCTTCGCAGTTGGATATGGACCGGCTGGATTACCTCAACCGCGACTCGTTCTACACCGGGGTCACGGAAGGGCAGATTGGCGGCGACCGGCTCATCAAGATGCTGACCGTGGACCCAGCCTCGGAGCGGCTGGCGCTGGAGGAAAAGGCGATTCTGAGCATCGAAAGCTTCCTGGTGAGCCGGCGCCTGATGTACTGGCAGGTGTATCTGCACAAGGCCGTGACCAGCGCCGAGCAGATGATCATCCGCCTCGTGAGCCGCGCCCGCGACCTGGCCCGCGCCGGCCGCGCCGTGCCGGCCAACGCGGCGCTGCACTTCTTTCTGGCGAAGCCGATTACAATTGATGATTTCGCGCAGGATGAGAACATCTTGCAGCGCTTCGTGCAGCTTGATGACTTCGATATCTGGTCGGCGGTGAAGTGCTGGGCCACGCACGACGACTTGGTGCTCAGCTACTTGTCGCGCAGTATACTCGACCGACATTTGCTTAAAATCGTGCTCAGTCCGACGCCTTTCGACGCCGATTTCCAACTGGGCATTCAGGAACTAATCGCGGATAAATTTCAGCTGCCTCCGGAAGAAGCGGCGCTGCTTTGCATTGCTGGGCGCCTCAGCAACAATGCCTATGACGCGGCCAAAGGTGAGACGATTGACGTGCTGACCAAATCCGGGCATATTTTGAACGTAGCGGAGGCCTCGGATTTGCCCAATATTCAGGCCCTGAGCAAGCGCGTGGACAAGTTTTACATCTGCTACCCGAAGGAGTTACGGGAGGAATAATCCCTACCCCCCTCTCCGTCATGCAGACCGCAGCGCAGCGGAGGGAAGCATCTCGCTCGCGGCACTAATCCAATCGTTGTTTGTCACTGATTACTTCCCCGAGCGAGATGCTTCCCTTCGCTGCGCTACGGTCTGCATGACGTGTTTTCAACCTCATCTACCCTCGAATCCGCCCCGAAAACTACCTTTGCCGGCCTATGGAATTTACCGTTCAGCAGATTGCCGAGGTGCTCGGCGGCAGCATAGAAGGCGACACAACCGGCCGCATCAGCCAGCTGGCGAAGATTGAGGAGGCGCAGGCCGGCGCCCTCTCCTTTTTGGCCAACCTGAAGTACGAGCCGCACCTTTACACGACGGGCGCCACAGCGGTCATTGTCAGCCTGGACTTTACGCCGCGCCAGCCGGTTTCGGCGGCGCTTATCCGGGTTGAAGACCCGTATTTAGGTTTTTCCAAATTGCTGGAGTTTTACCAGCAAACGACCCGTACCGGGCGGCGCGGCGTCGAGCAGCCTTCCTACCTGAGCGAGGGCGCGCAGGTGGGCGAGGGCGGCTACCGGGGGGCGTTTTCCTACGTCGGCGAGGGCTGCGTGCTGGGGCGCAACGTGCTGATTTTCCCCCACGCCTACATCGGCGACCGCACGCGCATCGGCGATGATACCATCGTGTATGCGGGCGCCAAACTCTACCCCGATACCGTGGTTGGGCAGCGCTGCGTGATTCACGCGGGCGCCGTGCTCGGCGCCGATGGCTTCGGCTTTGCGCCGCAGCCCGACGGCTCCTACCAGGCCATTCCGCAAATCGGTAATGTGGTGCTGGAAGACGATGTGAGCATCGGCGCCAATGCCACGATTGACTGCGCCACGCTGGGCTCGACGCTCATCAAGCAGGGCAGTAAAATTGATAATCTGGTGCAGCTGGCGCATAATGTGGAGATTGGGCGCCACACCGTTATTGCCTCGCAAACCGGCATTGCGGGCTCGGCCAAAGTCGGCGACTACTGCGTGCTGGCCGGGCAGGTCGGCATGGCCGGCCACGTAAGCCTGGCCAATAAAACGACGGTGACGGCGCAGTCGGGGGTAGGGAAAACGGTGCGGCAGGAAGGCCAGATTTTGCAAGGCTCCACGGCCTTCGACTTCAAGCAGAACCAGCGGGCCCAGATTGTATTCCGGCGCCTGCCGGAGCTGGAAGAGCGCCTGCGGGCCGTGGAAGCGGCCGTTTCGGCGGCCGAAAAACCCTAGCTTTGCACCCCTTAGTGGTCAGCGGTGAGCGGTTGGTGGTTAGTGGTCTGAGCTTGTGGGCTTTCAAACTAATCACTAACCGCTAACCACTAACCGCTAACCACTATCCTACATGAACGATAAGCAACACACCATTCAGGCGCCCGTGACCGTGCGCGGCATCGGCCTGCACACGGGCGTGGAAGCCACGATGACCTTTTGCCCGGCGCCGGTGGGCCACGGCTACAAGTTTCAGCGGGTTGATTTGCCGGGCCAGCCCATCGTCGATGCTGACGTGGACAACGTGGTAGACCTCTCGCGCGGCACCACGATTGAGCAGAACGGCGCCCGCGTCAACACCGTCGAGCACACGCTGGCCGCACTCGTCGGGATGCAGCTCGATAACGTATTGATTCAGCTCTCCGGCCCCGAGCCACCGATTATGGACGGCTCCTCTTCAGAGTTTATCAAGGCGCTGGAGGGGGTAGGGCTGGAAGAGCAAAACGCGCTGCGCAACTACTACGAAATCACGGAGAGCATCCGCTTTGTCGATAACGCCCGCGGCGTGGAAATCGCGGCCCTGCCCCTGCCCGACTACCGCCTCACGGTGATGGTCGACTACAACTCGCCGGTGCTGGGCTCGCAACACGCCACGCTGGCCGATATCTCGCAGTTCGGGGCCGAAATTGCCTCCTCGCGCACGTTTTGCTTTCTGCACGAATTAGAAGCCTTATACAAGTCCAACCTCATCCGGGGCGGCGATTTGAGCAACGCCATCGTGGTCGTGGACCGCGTGGTGAGCGAGGATGAGCTGAACGAGTTGGCCGCCATGCTGGGCAAGCCCAAGGTCGCCGTCAAGAAGGAAGGCATCCTGAACAACGTGGATTTGCGCCACAAAAACGAGCCCGCCCGCCACAAGCTGCTCGATTTGGTGGGTGATTTGGCCCTCGTGGGCCGGCCGCTGAAGGGCCAGATTCTGGCCGCCCGGCCCGGCCACGCCGCCAATGTGGCCTTCGCCAAGCGCATCAAGCGCAAGATGCAGGAGCAGGACTCCTCGCCCGTGCCGCGCTACGACCCCAGCCGCACGCCGGTGATGGACGTGAATCAGATTATGGCCGTGCTGCCGCACCGCTACCCGTTCCTGCTGATTGACAAAGTCATTCACCTCGACGGGCAGGCCGTCACGTCGGTGAAGAACGTGACCATGAACGAGCCCTTCTTCCAGGGCCATTTTCCGGGCAACCCCGTCATGCCCGGCGTGCTGCAAGTCGAGGCGATGGCGCAGACCGGCGGCATCCTGGTGATGAGCACCGTGCCCGACCCCGAAAACTACTGGCAGTATTTCCTGGGCATCGAAAACTGCCGCTTCCGCAAAAAAGTACTGCCCGGCGACACCATTATCTTCCACTGCTGGCTGCTGGCGCCCATCAAGCGCGGCATCGCCAAGATGAAAGGCCAGGCTTTTGTGAACGGCAAAGTGGTGATGGACGCGGAAATGTCGGCCGCCATTGTCCGCAAGGACGCCTAATTTTGAATTACTAATGAAGAATGAAGAATGAAGAATTGTTGCTTTCGGAGCGCTAAATAATTCTTCATTCTTCATTCCTCATTCTTCATTAACAGAGAGAATGATTTCCCCGCTTGCCTATATCCACTCCGAAGCGCGCCTGGCGGCGGGTGTCACCGTTGAGCCGTTCACGACCATTGCCGGCGACGTGGAGATTGGGGAGGGCAGCTGGATTGGGCCGAATGTGACCATTATGGCCGGCGCCCGGCTTGGGGCGCACTGCCAGGTGTTTCCGGGCGCGGTGGTGGGCGCCATCCCGCAAGACTTGAAGTTTGCCGGCGAGCATACGACCGCTGAAATCGGCGACTATACCGTGCTGCGCGAGTGCGTGACCGTGAACCGCGGCACCGCTGACCAGGGCCGCACCGTGGTGGGTGCCCACTGCCTGCTGCAAGCCTACGTGCACGTAGCCCACGACTGCCTCATCGGCGACCACGTCATCATCTCCAACGCCGTGCAGATTGCCGGCCACGTCACGGTCGATAACTGGGCCATTCTGGGCGGCACCTCGGCCATTCATCAGTTCGTGCACGTGGGGGCCCACGCCTTCGTGGGCGGCGGCTCCTTGGTGCGCAAGGACGTGCCGCCGTTCGTGAAAGCCGCCCGCGAGCCCCTCACCTACGCCGGCGTCAATTCCGTGGGCCTGCGCCGCCGGGGCTTCTCGGAGGAGCAGGTCAACGAGATTCACGATATGTACCGGCTTCTGTTTTTGGGCAGCATGAACACGCAGGAAGCCTTGCTGCGCATCGAGCAGGAAATCAAACCCTCACTGGAGCGCGATTTGGCCGTGGCCTTCGTGCGCGACGCGAGCCGCGGCATCATCAAGGGGCCGGGCCGCAAAGGGCGCGGCGAATTGGAGGAGTAGTATTTGATTGAAGCAGTATCTGAACGGGAGCTTTTGGTCATGCTTAGTTGTAGCTTCTCACTAGACCACGACTATCCTGACTGGATTAATTTGATTAGTGCACCCTACCAAATTGACGGAGAATTTTCTATTTATCAAGATGGAAACCTTTTTCTCTATGAACCCGGCACCCCACTTATTGAACTAGCTCTTGCACTCTATAAATGGATGCAGGATGAACAACAAGCTATACGCAAGGACCTGGTATTTTTTCCTGACAGCTACGAATCAAGAATATTCGAAGTAAAGTGGATTGCGGCTGACAAGTGTTATCTACAAAGCTGCGACAATCCAAATACGAGCACTATCGCTGCTTCCTACCCAGAGATTCAGTCTTGCTTCATCATATTTATTCGCGAACTTAATGAAGTGCTTATTCAAGAAGTCAAGCTGTCGCTAAAAGATATTTTCTCAAGGTATTACCCTAATAACACATTTATTTTTTAGGTATTTTATTGCTAATCGACGCGCAAAGACTTGGCAAGCGCTACGGGCGCGAGTGGATATTCCGGGACCTGAGCTACAGCTTCCGGCCCGGCTCGGCCACGGCGCTGCTGGGCCCGAACGGCGCGGGCAAAAGCACGCTGCTCAACACGCTGGCCGGGCAGTTGCTGCCCACGGCCGGCACCTTGACGTATTCCCTGGGGGGTAGGGAATTGGCGGTGGAAGACGTGCCGCAGCACCTGGCCTACTGCGCGCCCTACCTGGAGCTGCTCGAAGACCTGACGCTGAGCGAGTTTCTGCGCTTCCACACCCGCTTCAAGCCCCTGCGGCCGGGCCTGACGCCGGAGCGGCTGGTGGAGATAATGTACCTGGAAAAGGCGCGCAATCAGCTCATTCGGCAGTTTTCGTCGGGTATGAAGCAGCGCCTCAAGCTGGCGCTGGCCCTGTACGCCGACGCGCCGCTGCTCCTGCTCGACGAGCCCACGACCAACCTCGACGCCGCCGGGCAGGCCTGGTACCAGGAGCACGTGCAGACCACCCGCGCCGGGCGCACGCTGCTGCTCAGCTCCAACGTGCCGGCCGAATATGCCTTTTGCGAGGCGCAGCTGCTGGTGACGGATTATCGCGTGCGCCGCGAAAAGAGCTAGGAGCTAGGCAATAAAGAGTGCAGCTGAGCATCGGCCAGCTATTTTTAGCGGGCCGGTTTTGATTCTTAACCTCTCTGCCACTCAACCCCGCCTTCTTCCGGCGCGTATCTTCGCCCCGAAGCTTTTTCTGCCCTTCAAACCCTCTTTTCGCCCGCTCCGGCCATGAAACTACACGACGACGACCTGGATGACGACCTGCTCGATGACGATGACGACCTGGACTCCTACGCCAGCAAAGGCGGCGCCAAGGCCAGCGGCAACCCCGAAGACCGCCTCTCGGCCAAATACGCCGACTACCTGATGTGGCGCGACACGGGCTCCTCGCACGATGAGGCCCTGGACCTGGCCAGCATGACGGAGGAAGAATACACCACCGCCGAAGCCGCCGAGGACCCCGACGGCAGCGGCTTTGCCTCCCTCGATGACGACGACGATTTGGCTGATGACGAGGAAGATGAAGACAGCTTCGGCTCCCGCTCCGGCCGGGGCGGCAGCCGCGGCGGCAGCTACGACGACGATTTCTAGGAGGCCGGCGGCTCTTAAAACTCCTACCCCCTCTCGGTCATCCTGAGCAAAGCGAAGGACCTTCTCACGTCAGAACGAGTGTCGTAACAACGATTCGTTCTGATGTGAGAAGGTCCTTCGCTTTGCTCAGGATGACCGAGAGGGGGTAGGGATATTGAACTTACTTGGCGGCGCCGAACACGCGCTGCAAGACGGCCGACGCCTGGGCGGCGGGGTTCTTGCGAATTTTGGCTTCCTGCTGGGCCAGCAGCACGAACAGGCCATCAACCGTTTCCTTGGTCACGTAGTCGGTCAGGTCGGTGCTGGCCGGGGTCATAAGCGGGATTTTATTGTAGCGGTTGATGAGGTTGGCGTAGGCCTTGGTGGCCCCGACCTGGCTGAGCTGCTGCTCGATGATGGGCTTGCAGGCGGCTTGCAGCTGGGTTTCGGTGGTGCGGCGCAACACCTGCGTGGCGGCGTCGGACTGCCGGCTCGTGACCAGGGTCAGCGCGTCGTTGATGGTCAGGCTCTGCACGGCATTGAGGAAGATATCCTTGGCCTGGGGCGCGGCGGCTTCGGCGGCGCGGTTGAGCAGGTTAGTGACGTTGTCCAGCGCCGACTGGCCCAGCGGCAGGCGGCCGATGGTCAGGGCCACTATCTGCGCATCGGGCGGAAACGGGATGCGAATGTCATCATTGAGATTGAAGCCGTCGGGCTCGGAGGCGAACTGCACGGCGCGGGTCACGCCCTGGGTCAGCGCCTCCTTGATGCCCTGGTTGGCTTCGGTCGGGGTGAGGGGGGTAGGGGCCGGCGCCGGCGCGACGGGCGCGGGGGCCGCCACGACGGCGGGTTTGGCGGCGAGCTTTTTAGCAGCCGGCTTCTTGGCAACCGGCTTTTTGACGGCCGTCTTCCTGGTCGTGGTAGTCGTGGTTTTGGTCCTGGTCTGGGCCAGCGAGGAGAGCGAGCTGGCCAGCAGCAGGCCCAGGGCAAGCAGCGGGGCGGGGGAAGCGAAGAGGCGGCGCATAGCTTAAATAATAATTTGGCGGAAAAACCGGAAAGCCCGTATGGCTGTCCTACTGCTGCAAGGGCCGCAAGTTGGCAATTTTGCGGCCAAACCAATGGGTGGACGGGCAAATGGGTGAATGGCTAACTAAGCTAAACGGTCATATTCCAAGTACCCATTCACCCATTCAGCTACTCACCCATTCACCCATTGCCCTATGCCCGACGTTGAAATCATGACCATCGGCGACGAGCTGCTCTACGGGCAGGTCGTGGATACCAATTCGGCCTTTATGGGCCAGGAGCTGGGCAAAATCGGCCTGCGCGTGCGCCAAATCAGCTCCGTCTCCGACCGCGCCGACGAGATTGTGGCGGCCCTGGACCAGGCCCGGCAGCGCGCCCAAATCGTGCTGATGACCGGCGGGCTGGGGCCGACTAAGGATGATTTGACCAAGCACGTGCTGGCCCGCTACTTTGGCGCCGAGCTGGTGGAGCACGCGCCCACGCTGCGCCACGTGGAAGACATCTTCCGGCGCTTCGGCCGCCCGATGCTCGACGTGAACCGCCAGCAGGCGCTGGTGCCCGCGGGCTGTGAGGTGCTGCACAATGCCGTGGGCACGGCGCCGGGCATGTGGTTTGAGGACGGCGGGACGGTGTTCGTGAGTATGCCGGGCGTGCCGTTTGAGATGAAAAAGCTGATGAGCGACGAGGTGCTGCCGCGCTTGCAAAAGCGGTTTCAGCTGGCCCCGATTGAGCATCTGGTGGTGATGACGGCCGGGCTGGGCGAATCGTTTCTGGCTGAGAAAATCGCCGACTGGGAAGCCGCCCTACCCCCCAACTTCAAGCTGGCCTACC
The DNA here is from genome assembly GCF_964243305.1 of uncultured Hymenobacter sp. Taxonomy (GTDB): domain Bacteria; phylum Bacteroidota; class Bacteroidia; order Cytophagales; family Hymenobacteraceae; genus Hymenobacter. The sequence goes on along the minus strand of NZ_CAXTEF010000019.1, from coordinate 67,754 downwards.
TGCCCAGCCTGGGCAGCGTGCGCCTGCGCCTCACCGCCGCTGCCGACGGCCTTCCCGACCTGCGCAGCCGCCTCGAAGCCCAGCTGCCGGCCTTGCGCGAGCGCCTCGGCGAATACATTTTCGCCGTCGGCGAAGTCCCGCTCGAAGCCGCTATTGGGAAGTTATTAAAAGAGCAAAACCTGACGCTGGGCACCGCCGAAAGCTGCACCGGCGGCTACGTAGCCAGCAAGCTGACCAGCGTGGCGGGCGCGTCGGCTTATTTTCTGGGCAGCGTCATTGCGTATCATAACGATGTAAAAATCAAGCAGCTCGGCGTGAGGCCCGAAACCCTGGCTGCCCACGGCGCCGTGAGCGAAGCCACGGTGCGCGAGATGGCCGAGGGCGCCCGCCAGCACCTGGGCGTGGACGTGGCCCTGGCCACGAGCGGCATCGCCGGGCCCGGCGGCGGCTCGGAGCAAAAGCCCGTGGGCACAATGTGCCTGGCCGTGGCCGACGCCCAGGGCACGGTGAGCCGGCAGTTCACGATGGACCGCGGCCGGCAGATTAATATTGAGTACACCACGCAGGCGGTGCTGAACCTGCTGCGGCAGCGGCTGACGGGCCTAGCGTAGGGGGTAGGGCTCGCCCCCGCCCGCCGTAAAAACGACAATTGCTGAAATACTAATCAAGTGGCGCGAACGCCGGGCGGGGGCGAGCCCCGCATCCTACTGTGAAGCAAATCCCTGCCCTGCTGCTCGTCGCCCTGGCTACGTTCGCCGGCTGCGCGCCGCCCTGCAACGGCCGCATCGAGAGCACGGTGCTCTACGCCAAGCCGAGCCCGGCCGGCGGGCGCAACATCTACGTCGATGTGACGAACACGCCCGCCCTGGGCCGGCGCACGGTCTTGCTCTGGGAAGGCAAGGAATTCGGCACGTTCGAGCACGTCGTCGTTATCGTCGACTCAAAAAACAAGTACGCGCCAAACCGCAAAATCTGCTTCAACGCCTATGAGCCCGTGGCGGCCGAGCGGGGCGGGCAGTTGGAGGAAGCCGACATTCCGCGAATCCGGGTGCGGGATTAAACGCCGACGCACCCCAGTAAAGCCCCTCCGCTGCCCCGTGCGCCGGGGGCGCTTCGGCTTTTCGCCTACCTTTGGGGCCGCAACGGGCCGGGTTGCGCGGCCCGATTTCCTACCCCCCTCCCCACCCCTACTCCCTCCTGACCCCGCCCTATGGCCCGAATAGAAATGACGATGCCCAAGATGGGCGAAAGCATCATGGAAGGCACCGTCCTGAAATGGCTCAAGCAAGTCGGCGACGCCATTGAACAGGACGAGTCGGTGCTGGAAGTAGCTACGGACAAAGTGGACACCGAGGTGCCGGCCCTGCACGCGGGCGTGTTACAGGAGATTTTGGTGCAGGAAGGGCAGGTGGTGGCCGTGGGCGCGCCCATTTGCGTCGTGGAAACCGAGCCGGCCAGCGCGGGCGCCCCAGCGCCGGCCGCTGCGCCGCCGGTGGCCGCGGCCAGCAGCAACGGCAGCGCCCGCGCGGCAGCCCGCGAGGTGCCCTACTTGCCGGAGCTGCACGACCCGCAGGCCACACAGGCGGCCGAGGCCCGGCGGGCGGCCCCGGCGGCCGTGGCCCAGCCGGGCCGATTCCTCTCGCCGCTCGTGCTCAGCATTGCCCGGGAGGAGGGCGTCAGCTTCGCCGACCTGGACTACCTGCCCGGCACCGGCAAGGAGGGCCGCGTAACCAAAAAAGACATTCTCGACCACGTAGCCGCCGGCAAGCCAACGCTGGCCCCGGCCGCAAACAGCGGTGCCACGGCGCCGGCCGCCGCGCCCGCACCGGCCGCAGTCCCTACCCCCCCCGCGCCGGCCGAAGCCCCTCAACCGGCCGCTGCCCCCGCGCCGGCCGCGCCGGCCGCGCCGGCTGTTTCGGCCCCTACCCCCCCGGCTACCGCCAAGCCCGCCCCCTCAGTCTCCGGCAACCAGGAGCTGCTGGAAATGGACCGGATGCGCAAGCTCATTGCCCAGCGCATGGTCGATTCCAAGCGCATCGCGCCCCACGTCACCAGCTTCGTAGAGGCCGACGTGACTGAGCTGGTGACGTGGCGCAACCAGCACAAGGACCTTTACAAGAAGCGCACGGGCGAAAACCTGACCTTCACGCCGCTTTTTGTGCACGCCGTAGCGCGCGCCATCCAGGATTTCCCGCTCATCAACGTGTCCGTGGAAGGCGACTATATCATCAAGAAGCGCGACATCAACATCGGCGTGGCCGTGGCCCTGCCCAGCGGCAACCTGATTGTGCCCGTCATCCACAATGCCGACCAGCTCAACCTCAACGGCCTGAGCAAGAAGGTGAATGACCTCGCCAATCGCGCCCGCCAGAACAAACTCAAGTCCGAAGACCTGGAAGGCGGCACCTACACGCTCAGCAACGTCGGCTCGTTCGGCAACGTGATGGGCACGCCCATCATCATGCAGCCGCAGGTGGCCATCATGGCCGTAGGTGCCATCAAGAAAAAGCCCGCCGTGATTGAGACGCCGCAGGGCGATTTGATTGGCGTGCGCCACTTCATGTTCCTGAGCCACTCCTACGACCACCGCGTCGTGGACGGCTCGCTCGGCGGCATGTTTGTGCGCCGCGTAGCCGATTATCTGGAGCAGTTCGACGTGAACACGACCATCTAGGTTTCGGCTAATTGTCAGGCAGTTTATTCCAGGCAGTTAGCTTGAAAGCCCGTCACTTCGACGGGCTTTTTGGTGTTTTTATATCATGAAAAACCTGTTGTTTATTTTCGCGCTCGTGCTTTCGCTGGGCCTGATTGGGTATTTGTATTGGCGCCTGAACGCGACTGAGCAAGCCTTGGCCTTGTCGCAAAAACGTTTTACCGACTGCGAGCAGGTCACGTTTCAGCTCCAAATGCAAGTGGCTCAGCAAATTAAAAGTCAGCCGGCCTTGCCGGCAGCGAAGGCGCCGCGGAAGTAGGAAACGTTCTGCGTAGGGTGCGGGGCTGGCCCCCGCCCGCCGTCAGCGCCACTCGCCCGGTTATCGTTCCCGCGCTGGGCGGGGGCCAGCCCCGCACCCTACGGCATCGCGGTTTGCTGACGTGAAAAAGGTACTTTCGCCAGTCTCTTTTTCACCTGACCGCCCACGATGCTGCCGCATTCCCTACCCCCCCTCGTCGCGCTGATGCTGCTTGTGGCTACGCTGCCGGCCCGCGCCCAAAAAGCCAAACCGACCGAAAACCTGGTGCAATACGCCCACCCGATAGTGGGCACGGCCAAGATGGGGCACACCTTTCCGGGCGCCACGGTGCCGTTTGGCGCGGTGCAGCTCTCGCCCGACACCGACACGCTCAGCTACGAGCAGGACGGCAAGTACAACCCCGACGTGTACAAGTACTGCGCGGGCTATCAGTACAGTGACAAAACCATCGTCGGCTTCAGCCACACGCATTTCAGCGGCACGGGGCACTCGGATTTGGGCGATTTTCTGATTATGCCCACTACCGGGCCCTTGCAGCTCAATCCCGGTACGGCCGCGCACCCGGAGCGCGGCTACCGCTCGGCCTACTCGCACGACACCGAAGTGGCGGAGCCCGGCTACTACAAGGTCAAGCTCACGGAGCCCAATGTGCTGGCCGAGCTGACGGCCACCAACCGCGTGGGGATGCACCAGTACACCTTCCCCAAGTCCGACCAGGCGCATTTGATTCTGGACCTCATGGCTGGCATCTACAACTATCCCGATAAGAATGTCTGGACCTTCGTGCGGGTCGAAAACGACTCGCTTGTGACCGGCTACCGCCAAACCAGCGGCTGGGCCCGCAACCGCACGGTGTACTTCGCGATGGCGTTTTCCAAGCCGTTCACGGATTATGGCAGCCGCAACTACAGCAAAAAAGAGGTGTACCGCGGCTTCTGGGGCCGGTTCGACCAGAGCAAGAACTTCCCCGACCTGGCCGGCGAGCAGCTGCGGATGTATTTTAATTTCAAGACCACGGCCGGCGAAAAGCTCAAGGTCAAGTTTGCCCTCTCGCCGGTGAGCACGGCCGGCGCCCTGCACAACCTGCGCACCGAGGCGCCCGGCTGGAACTTCGCCAAGGTGAAAAACCAGGCCCAGGCGCTCTGGCAGCAGGAGTTGAGCAAGGTCGTGATTGAGTCGCCGAAGCGGGCCGATAAGGAGAACTTCTACACGGCCATGTACCACGCCTTTCTGAGCCCGACGACTTACATGGACGTGGACGGGCAGTACCGCGGCCTCGACCAGAACACCCACAAAGCCGACGGCTTTACCAACTACACCACGTTCTCGCTCTGGGATACGTATCGGGCGCTGCACCCGCTCTTTAACCTCTTGCAGCCCAAGCGCAACGCCGACATGGTGCAGTCCATGCTGGCCCACTACGACCAGAGCGCCGAGCACATGCTGCCGGTCTGGAGCCACTACGCCAACGAAAACTGGTGCATGATTGGCTACCACTCGGTGCCCGTCGTGGCCGACGCGGTGCTCAAAGGCCCTACCCCCTTCGACGCCAACAAGGCCCTCGACGCCTGCGTGACCACCGCCCGCAACCACTGGTACGACGGCATCGGCGCCTACGTGCAGCTCGGCTACGTGCCGGAAGACAAAAGCGGCGCCTCGGTTTCAAAAACCCTGGAATACGCCTACGACGACTGGTGCATTGCCCAAATGGCGCAGAAACTCAATCGCCCGGACATCTACCAGGAATTCAGCCAGCGCGCCGAAAACTGGCGCAACGTGTATGACAAGCGCATCGGCTTCATGCGCCCGCGCCTGGCCGATGGCAGCTTTCGCAAGGAATTCGATGTGCTGAGCACCAACAACCAGGGCTACATCGAGGGCAACGCCTGGAACTACAGCCTCTACGTGCCGCAGGACCCGGCCGCGCTCATCCAGCTCATGGGCGGCGAAAAGCGCTTCGTGGAGCATCTGGATTCGCTCTTCACCATGCACCTGCCCGACAAGTTTTTCGCCGAAACCGAGGACATCACCCGCGAGGGCATCATCGGCAACTACGTGCACGGCAACGAGCCCGCCCACCACGCCGCCTACCTCTACAACTGGACCGCGCAGCCCTGGAAAACCCAGGCCCGCGTGCGCATGATTCTGCCCAAAATGTACCGCCCCACCCCCGACGGCCTCGGCGGCAACGACGACTGCGGGCAGATGTCGGCCTGGTACATCTTCTCGGCCCTGGGCTTCTACCCCGTCTGCCCCGGCTCGCCCGACTACGCCTTGGGCAGCCCCGCCATCCACGGTGCCACCCTACACCTGGAAAACGGCAAAACCTTCCGCATCCAGGTCAAAAACCAGAGCGACAAGAACGTCTATGTGAAAGAAGCGCGCCTAAACGGCCAGAAGCTGATGCGCCCGTTTCTCGCGTATCAGGATATTGTGAACGGCGGGGAGCTGGTGTTTACGATGGCGGGGAAGCTGTGAAGCTTTAGTGAATTATATCATAGATATTATCAAGTGATTTCTACTCTGAAATAATGACAACTTGTAAAATAACCAACATGATAAACTATTTTATTCTTGCATTCCTAATGCTTTGTTCGCTGAACTCAAAGAATGTCAATGCTCAATACGTTGGCCATTTCTCTCTACGTGACCAAATTAAACATGACACTCTCGTAGATAAGGCTACGAGTCTCAAGTATATAATCGATAAAAAAAGAATTCGTATTTCAGCAGTTGATAAAGTAGGCAAAGTATTATGGATAACAGACCCGGCTGTTGACAATAAACTGGAGGAATACCGAGTAAAAAGACCCACTATTGTTTACTTTAATTTTGGCGGCGACAGAACGAAAGCCAATAGAGAAGTTATTTGGATTACGTACATTAATACACAGTTCGGCTATCTGGATAAAAAGACTGGTAAATTCACCTGGTTAGGTCAGGATTGATACCGGTACTATAAGCGGGTGTGAGGTAGAACGCCTAATTCTCCTGATTAATCAGATTCACCACCAACGTCACCATCGTGTCCTTGTCTTCGGGCTTGCTCTCGGCGATGAGCAGGGTGAGGGCGACCAGGGCATTGTCGGCGAGGCGGCGGGAGCCGTCGGGCTTGGAGAGGCAGCGGTTCTGGTCGAGGAACCACACGAAGAGGAAAGCGGCGATGCGCTTATTGCCGTCGGAGAAGGAGTGGTTTTTGACCACGAAGTAGAGCAGGTTGGCCGCTTTTTCCTCTACGCTGGGGTAGAGGTCTTCGCCGCCGAAGCTCTGGTAGATGCTGCGCACCGAGCTTTGAAACGACGCATCTTTCTCGCGGCCAAACAGGGCGCTGCCGCCAAACTGCTGGCGCAGGCCATCCACGGCTTGCAGGCCGGCTTCGTAGGTTAGCTCGAAGGGCTCTTCCGTGGCGGTGCCGCGCACGCGCAGGCGCTGATGGTCATACTGGTCGAGCACGTCGAGGGCGCGGGCGTAGTCGCCGAGCACCCGCAGCAGCGCGTCGGACTGGTCGGCGCTCAGCTCCTGGCTGGCGGCAATCTGGCCTTGCAGCTGCACCAGCCGCTTGAGGTCGGCGAGCTGGCGGGCGCTCTCGCGCAGGCGCCGCTCGTTCAGGGCGTAGCCTTGCACCAGGTAGTGACGCAGCACCCGCGTGGCCCACTGCCGGAAGTGGGTGCCCTTGATAGAGTTGACGCGGTAGCCAACCGAGATAATAGCATCAAGGTTGTAGTAGCTAACCGGACGACCACCGGCGGTTTTATGCATATTTTGCATAAAACCCTCTCCTGCCTCATTATCAGTTGATGATAAAGCGATTCGCATCTTCTGCACGCTGCTTTCTTCATCCAGCTCGCCGCTGCTGAAGATGTTTTTCAAGTGGCGGCTTATAACGCCTTGGTCGCGCCCGAACAGCTCCGCCATCTGCGCCTGCGTCAGCCAGACGGTTTCGTCTTGCAGGTGCACTTCTAATTGCGTCTGGCCTTCGGACGACTGGTAGAGCAGCACGTCGTTGCTGGTGGTCATAGTGGGTTGAAAAAGTAAGAGGGGGTAGGAAATCGCAGCTAAGTTGAGCGGCTGAACCAGGCTGCTGCGTATGTTGCGCTAAACTACTCCCTACCCCCTCATGAGATTTCAACCCCTTTTTTCCCTGCTCATGCTCACGACCGCCGCCTGCGCCCAGACGAGCCCCGTCAAAGTTGAAGTCCGGCAAGCCGATGGGCGCTACGAGCTGCGGCGCGGCGGGCAGCCGTACTTCATCAAGGGCGCGGGCGGCGGGCAGTTTCCCGAGCGCATCAAGGCGTGTGGGGGCAACTCGATTCGGACCTGGGGCACCGGCGGCGCGGACAAGGTGCTGGCCGATGCGAATAAAAACGGGCTGACCGTGATGCTGGGCCTCGACGTGACCCGCGAGCGGCACGGCTTCGACTACAATAACCCCACGGCCGTGGCCGCGCAGCTAGAGAGACTGCGCGCCGACGTGCTCAAGTACAAGGACGACCCGGCGGTGCTGTTCTGGGGCATCGGCAACGAGCTGAACCTGGAATACACCAATCCCAAGGTGTGGGACGCGGTGAACGACATCGCCAAGATGATACACGAAGTGGACCCCAACCACCCCACGAGCACCGTGCTGGCAGGCCTCAACCAAAAGGAAGTTGACTATATCAAGGCGCAGTGCCCAGCCATTGACATCCTGAGCATTAACACCTACGCCGGGCTGGCCGCCATCCCGGAGCAGGTGCGGAAGACGGGCTGGGCCGGGCCCTACGTGGTAGCCGAGTGGGGCCCGACCGGCCACTGGGAAAGCCCCGTCACGCCCTGGAAAGCCTCCGTGGAGGAAACCAGCAGCCAGAAAGCGGCCGTCTACCAGAGCCGCTACGAAGCCTCGGTGGCCAAGGACAAGACGCAGTGCCTGGGCACCTACGTGTTCCTCTGGGGCCAGAAGCAGGAGCGCACGCCCACCTGGTACGGCCTCTTCACCGAGGATGGCAAGGAGTCGGAGGTGGTAGACGTGATGCAGTATTTGTGGAGCGGCCAGTGGCCCGCCAACCGCGCCCCGCACCTGGCCAGCTTCCTACTAGATGGAAAGAAAGCGACCGACAATATCTACCTGCAACCCGGCCAGCCCTACCCCGTCGTGGCGGCCGTAACGGACCTTAACAAAGACCCGCTCACCTACCGCTGGGAACTGCTGCTGGAAAGCACCGACCTGGGCTCCGGCGGCGACCGCGAAAGCCGGCCCGTCGCCATTCCGGACCTTATTCCGGCGGGCGCGAAAGGCAAAACCACCCTCAAAGCCCCCACGAAGGAAGGGGCGTATCGCTTGTTCGTGTACGCCTACGATGGACGAGACAACGTGGCGACGGCCAACATTCCGTTTTATGTGAAGGGGAAGTAGCGCTGCGCCAAAAGGCGGTCATGCAGAGCGCAGCGAAGCATCTCGCCAGGGGAAGTAATCCAATCGCTATTCTGACATTTAGATTACTGCCGCACGCGAGATGCTTCGCTGCGCTCTGCATGACCGCCTTTTGGCGCGGCTTTACCTATAATCCCTACCCCCCTCTTACGCCCGGACGCCGAGCAGCATCAGCATAAAGGCGAAGCTGCGCGCCTGGTCGTGCAGGCTCTTGAAGCGGCCGGAGGCGCCGCCGTGGCCGGCGCTCATGTCGGTGTGAAGCAGCAGCAGGTTATTATCCGTTTTCATAGTGCGCAGCTTGGCCACCCACTTGGCGGGCTCGAAATACTGGACCTGCGAGTCGTGCAGGCCGGTCGTGACGAGGATGTTGGGGTAGGCCTGCTTTTTCACCTGGTCGTAGGGCGAGTACGAGAGCATGTAGTCGTAGCTGACCTTGTCGGCGGGATTGCCCCACTGGTCATACTCGCCGGTGGTGAGCGGGATGCTGGCGTCCGACATCGTGGTCACGACATCGACGAACGGCACGGCGGCCAGCACACCCTTATACAGGTCGGGGCGCATGTTGAGCACCGCGCCCATCAGCAGGCCGCCGGCCGAGCCGCCCTGCGCGAACAGCTTCTGCGGCGAGGTGTACTTGTTCTGAATCAGGTACTCCGAACAGTCGATGAAGTCATTGAAGGAGTTGATTTTGTGGCCCATGCGGCCATCTTCAAACCACTGCCGGCCCAGCTCCTGCCCGCCGCGGATGTTGCAGAGCACGTAGGCAAAGCCGCGGTCGAGCAGGCTGAGCCGCGCGGCCGAGAACGTAGGGTCCATGTTGATGCCGTAGGAGCCGTAGGCGTATTGCAGCACTGGGCCGTTGCCGTCCTTCTGGAAGCCTTTTTTATAAACGATTTCAGTTGGAATCTGATTGCCGTCGCGCGACTTGACCATCACCCGCTCGGTCACGTAGTCGGTCCGGTTGAAGCCGCCGAGCACGGCCTGCTCCTTGCGCAGCGTGCTTTTCCGGGTGTTCATGTCGTAGTCAAACACCGACGAAGGCGTCGTGAGCGAGGTGTAGCCGTAGCGCAGCACGGGCGTATCGAACTCGCGGTTCACGTTGATACTTGAGGTGTAGGCCAGCTCGTTGAACTTGAGGTAGTGGTCCTGCTTGGTTTTCCAGTTGATGACGCGCAGCTCCAGCAGGCCGTTTTTGCGCTCATTCAGCACCAGGAAGTCCTTGAACAGCTCCATCTCGTCCACGAACACATCGGGCCGGTGCGGCACCACATCCTGCCAGCTGGCCTTAGCCGTGCTGGCAATCGGGGTCTGCATCACCCGGAAATTCGGCGCCTGCCAGTTGGTGCGCACGTAGAAGTTAGCGCCTAAATCCTCGATTTGGTACAGATGGTCGGCTTCGCGGGGCAGGAAGGTTTTGAGCGCCGCCGTGGGCTTCGCGGCCTCCAGGTAGCGCACCTCATTGGAGAGCGAGGAGCCCAGCGTGAGCAGCACGAAACGCTTGGACTTGGTGCGGCTGACGTAGAGGCCGAAGGTGTTGTCCTTTTCCTCGTACACCAGCACGTCCTGTTTGGGGTCGGTGCCGAGCACGTGGCGCATGAGCTGGTAGGGCAAGAGCGTGGTTACGTTCTTTTTGGCGTAGAACACGGTCTTGTTGTCGGCGGCCCACACGGCGGCGCCCTCGGTGTTGGCAATCTTCTCGGGGTAGAGCTTACCGGTCTTCAAGTCCTTAAAGCGCAGCGTGTAGAGGCGGCGGCTCACGGTGTCGGTGCTGTAGGCTAGCACCTGATTGTTGTCACTCACGCTCATTCCCCCAACCGCAAAATAGGCGCGGCCCTTGCCCATCGTGTTGCCGTTGAGCAGCACTTCTTCGGGTGCTTTCAGGTCGCCCTTCTTGCGGCCATACACCGGATACTCGGCGCCCGCCTCGAAGCGGCTGTAGTAATAATAGCCGTTGTCGCGGTAGGGCACCGACTCATCCTGCTCCTTTATCCGCCCTTTCATTTCCTGAAACAGCCGCTCTTCCAGCCCCTTCACCGGCGCCATCTGCTGGTCAAAGTAGCTGTTTTCGGCTTCCAAATACTTGCTGACTTCCGGGTTCTCGCGCTCGTTGAGCCAGTAATAGTTATCAGTGCGGGTGCCGTGGGGCGAGACGAGCGCCTTGGGCTTAATGGCGGCGACGGGGGGGGTAGGCATAGTGACGGAGCGCGCAGCCGGCGCGGTTTGGGCGGCGGCCGGACCGGCGGTAAAGAGCAGCAGCCCGGCGAGATAAGGTACAATGGGTTTCATGGCGGGAAATTGGTTGTGGAGGGGTGCGGCTGCTGCCGACGTCGCCAAAGTACAACTTATTGCCAGAATCGTCCTTGGCGGCGGCACCCCATCCCCCGGCCCCTTCCCCTGCGGGAGAAGGGGAGCCGGAAAAGAATTAAAAGTCAAAAGGAAAGAGTTAAAAGGACCGCCTGCTTTTTAACTTTCAACTCTTCCCTTTTAACTGGTAGGCCGCGCCGCCGTGGCTCCCCTTCTCCCGCAGGGGAAGGGGCCGGAGGATGGGCTTGGACGCAAGGGGCAAATTCCCTACCCCCCAACCCGCCAAGGCCTGCTCCTACCATTCCGAAGTAAATCCGTATTCAACTTTCCCGCAGTCACGACAGGTATGCTTAACTTTATTTCGTCCCCCGTAGCTTCTTTGGTAGGAATGACCACTGCTACCACGCGGACAGTAATTGTAACGCCAGTAAATCCACAAAATACCAGCAAGGCCTATGAGTGCGCAGACAAAGGTTTCCATTGAGTAATATTGAACAACTGCCACGTAGCGATGACAGGCCTCAGCAAGGTACGCTTGTTGTTGGCACTGCTCAGTGTGAAAGGGCTGAATTAAGTTAGTCCATTCAACGACTGTTGTAGCGCCGTAATCTTTGTTTCTGCGTCGGCTAACTTCTGCCGCTCCCGTTCTAGCACCTCCGGCTTGGCGTTGGCAATAAATTTTTCATTGCCTAGTTTCTTCAGCACTGAGTCACGGAACCCTTCGGTATAAGCGAGTTCTTTTTCTAACCTAAGGCGCTCGGCGCCAAGGTCTATTTGACCTTCAAGAGGAATAAAGAATTCACTGCTACCCTGCACGAAGCTTACCGCACCAGCCAGCGCATTGTCCGAGAAACTTAGTTCTGATATTCCTCCCAACTTGCATATGATGTCTGCATATTTTCTCACCAAAAACTGGTCTGGATTAAATAAAACCTGACCGGTAGCAGACATATTTGAAGTAGTCATTCCTGAAGATTCAACCACTTTGAAACCTGAGTTAATAGTTTCACTACTGGCTAACGATATGATTTGGCTCTCAGGTATGACGTCAGTTGGGGACAGTGTCGTTTTTAGTTTGCTGATAAAGTCAGCATTGACTACTAACGTCAGGGGCTTGTTGGGGCCCAGGCCTTTCTGGTTGCGGATGGTGCGAATGCCGGCTACGATGGCCAGCACCTTGTCCATTTGGGCCAGCGTTTCGCCTTGCGTAGCGGCGGGCGCGGGCTTGGGCCAGGCGGCCACGCACACGTACTCGCGCGGGCCGCGCGGGGCCAGCTCGTGCCACAGCTCCTCGGTGATGAAGGGCATGAACGGGTGCAGCAGCTTGAGCAGCGTTTCGAGGTAGCTGACCGTGCAGCGCAGGGTTTCGGCGTCGATGGGCGCCTGATAGGCGGGCTTCACCATCTCCAGGTACTGCGCGCAGAAGTCGTCCCAAACCAGCTTATACACCGTCATCAGCGCGTCCGACATGCGAAATTTGTCGAAATGCTCGTCCAGTTCCACTAGTGCCGCTTGCAGCTTGGCCCCAAACCAGGCCACGGCCTTGTCGTTGGCGGGGGGTAGGGAATCATCCGCTTCCCAGCCCTTCACCAGCCGGAAGGCGTTCCAGAGCTTATTGCTGAAATTGCGGCCCTGCTCGACCAGCTTGATGTCGAAGAGCAAATCGTTGCCGGCGGGCGACGAGAACAGCATCCCGGTGCGCACACCGTCGGCGCCGTAGTCGCGGATGAGGTCGAGCGGGTCGGGCGAGTTGCCCAGGCTCTTGCTCATCTTGCGGCCCTGTGCGTCGCGCACAATGCCGGTCAGGTACACATTCTTAAACGGCACTTCCTGCCGGTACTCCAGCCCGGCCATAATCATGCGGGCCACCCAGAAAAACAGAATTTCCGGCGCCGTCACCAGGTCGTTGGTGGGGTAGAAATAGTTGATGTTAGCATTGTCCGGGTCCTTGAAACCGTCGAACACCGAGATGGGCCAGAGCCAGGACGAAAACCAGGTATCGAGCACATCCTCATCCTGCCGCAAGTCGCTCATAGTCAGCCCGGCACTGCCACTTTGCTCACGCGCCAGTTCAAGTGCTTCGGCATCGGTCAACGCTACTACGAATGAGCCATCGGGCAGGTAGTAGGCTGGGATGCGCTGCCCCCACCAGAGTTGACGCGAGATGCACCAGTCGCGCACGTTCTCCATCCAAGCTCGGTACATGTTCTTGAACTTGGCCGGGTGCAGCCGGATGGTGTCATTCTCCACGACTTCCAGCGCGGGCTTCGCCAGATGCTCCATTTTCAGAAACCACTGCATACTCAGCTTGGGTTCAATCACGGCGCCGGTGCGCTCCGATGTTTGCAGTACGCTGGCGTAATCCTCAATCTTCTCCAGCAAGCCGGCTTCCTGCAAATCCCTGGCAATCTGCTTGCGCGCCGCAAACCTATCCTGTCCCACGTAGAGCTGCGCCGCCTCATTGAGCGTACCGTTATCATGGAGTATGTCAATCACCGGCAGGTTATGCCGCTGCCCGATTTCGTAGTCGTTCAGGTCGTGGGCGGGCGTTACTTTCAGCGCGCCCGTGCCGAAGTCCATCGCCACGTATTCATCGAAAATCACGGGAATCTCGCGCCCCAGCAGCGGGATGCGCACCCTACCCCCCCCCAAATGCGCAAAGCGGGGGTCGGCCGGATTAACGGCTACCGCCACGTCAGCCATAATGGTTTCGGGACGCGACGTGGCCACGGTCAGAAACTGCCCATCCTGCCCCGCCACCGCGTAGCGCAGGTAATACATCTTCGCCTGCGTGTCCTTGGCAATAACTTCCTCATCACTGATAGCCGTGCCGCCCTGCGGGTCCCAATTCACCATGCGGATACCGCGGTAAATCAGGCCTTTGCGGTATAAATCCACGAACACGCGCAGCACGGCCTGCGTCAGCTCCGGCTCCATCGTGAAGCGCGTACGGTCCCAGTCGCAGGAGGCGCCGAGCTGCTTGAGCTGCCCCAGAATGATGCCGCCGTACTTCTCCTTCCAGGCGAAGGCGTGGGCTAGAAATTCGTCGCGGGTCAAGTCTTTCTTGTTGATTCCCCGCTCTTTGAGCAAGGCTACCACTTTGGCTTCCGTAGCAATGGAGGCGTGGTCGGTGCCGGGCACCCAGCAGGCCTCGAAGCCTTGCATCCGGGCGCGGCGCACCAGCACGTCCTGGATGGTATTGTTGAGCATGTGGCCCATGTGCAGCACGCCCGTCACGTTGGGCGGCGGAATCACAACCGTGTAGGGCGGCTTCTTCGGGTTCGGACTGGCTTTGAAAAAGCCCTGCTCCTGCCAGCGCTGATACCATTTGGCTTCCACGTCGGCAGGGTTGTAGGTCGTAGCGAGAGACATAAGTTGGGGTACGGGTATTTCGGCAAAGGTACGTTTGTACGTTTCTGTGCTGCCGCGCAAACAGGCGGTCATGCAGAGCGCAACGAAGTGGAGCGAAGCATCTCGCGTGGGATAGTAATCCAGATGATTGAACAACGATTGGGTTACTTCCCCGAGCGAGATGCTTCGCTTCACTTCGTTGCGCTCTGCATGACCGCCTGTTTTGACCGCCTGTTTGCGCGGCAAACCGCACGAAAAAGGCCGCTTCCGTGAAGAAGCGGCCCGTATCCGGCGGGGCAAAAGCTCCGGCAGCTTTACGCGGCCGTCAGATGCAGCCACTCTTTCTTTTCGAGCAAACGCTCGCGCGTCTCGCGGTAGTCGGGGTCATCGACGCAGCAGTCCACGGGGCAGACGGCGGCGCACTGCGGCTCCTCGTGGAAGCCCACGCACTCGGTGCACTTATCCGACACGATGTAGTAGTACTCGTCCGAGACGGGCGTTTGCGGAGCCGTGCCCGTGACCGTAGCGCCGTCGGCGGTGGCCACTTCCTTCAGGCTCGTGCCGTCGGCCCAGCGCCACTGCGCGCCGCCTTCGTAAATCGCGTTGTTGGGGCATTCCGGCTCGCAGGCACCACAGTTGATGCACTCGTCGGTTATCATGATGGCCATATAAAGCGGCGTCGTTAGCTGATGAGGGGGGTAGGGAACAACCTTGTTCGGCTCTTACGTAAGAAATGCCGGCCGGGCTGCGCTTGTTTCTAGGTGCAAAAGTAGCGGCCCCGGCGCGGTTGGGCGAATTTTGCGCGGTATATGATCCAACAGACGGTCATGCTGAGCGCAGGGAAGCATCTCGCTCGCGGTACTAATTCAATCGTTGAAGAGGCTTGATTACTTCCCCGAGCGAGATGCTTCGCAAGCCCAGCATGACCGCCTTTTAATCTGTATCTGTGCAATTTTCTTTCTACCTCCTTCCCTCCTTTCGATTCCCTACCCCCCATGCTGCACCCCGACCGCCTGGCCGCCTTCATCGCCCTGGGCCAACGCCTGCGTACCCTTACGCCCGCCGCAATCAGTGAGCTGGCCGCCCGCACCAGCAACCAAAATGCCTGGTTCGATGAGCCCAACGTGACCACGGCCCTGCGCGGCGTGGCCCACTTGCTCGATGCCGAAAGCCTAACCCGCTGGGCCGCCCACTATCCCGCCGAGCCTGACACGCCGCGCCGCGTGGGCGTGGTCATGGCCGGCAACATCCCGATGGTCGGCTTTCATGATTTGCTGTGCGTGCTGCTCAGCGGCCATATTCTGCTGGCCAAGCTCAGCGCCAGCGACACGTTTCTCATGCGCTGGGTGGCCAATGAGCTGCTCCAGATTGAGCCCCGCTTCAAGGAGCGCTTGAACTTCGTGGAGCGGCTGAATGACGCCGACGCGACCATCGCCACGGGCTCCGACAACACGGCCCGCTACTTCGAGTATTACTTCGGCAAGAAGCCCCACATCATCCGCCGCAACCGCACCAGCCTGGGCATCCTCAGCGGCCAGGAAAGCCCCGACGAGCTGGCCGCCCTGGGCCCCGACATTTTCCAGTACTACGGCCTGGGTTGCCGCAACGTGAGCAAGCTCTACGTGCCGGAAGGCTACGACTTTACGCCCGTGCTCGACGCCTTGCAGCCCTGGGCCCACGTGCTCACCCACTTCAAGTACCAGAACAACTACGACTACAACAAGAGCATTCTGCTCGTCAACCGGGTGCCGCACCTCGACACCGGCTTTCTGCTGCTCACGCCGAGCGCGGCGCTGGTTTCGCCCATCTCGGTGCTGCATTATGCTCATTATCAGCACGAAATAAACCTCGCCGACCAGCTCACCGACGTCGCCGCCCAGACGCAGTGCCTGGTTTCGGCCGGCGGGCGCTGGGCCGGTTCCTTCCCGTTTGGCAAAGCCCAGGAGCCGGGCGTAGCCGACTACGCCGACAGCATCGACACGATGCAGTTTCTGGCCGGGCTGGTCTAGAAAGCGGTGGGTAGATAAGCTCCTGCCGGGAAAATAGTAGAATTTTCTTCTATCTGAATCTTTGCTTGCGATAGGACTATTTTTTGTCTTTAAGTTTAGGCAATAATCCACTGCGCCGCTGATTAATATGTGCGGCAAGCGCAGCCGTTGGCTTTCCTCACTTCCCTATCCCACCCTGCTTTTTTGCACTTACCTTATGCTTATCGAACTAGCCAATGACGTCGTGGAGACGCTGCCCAAAGAGGCGCTCACCAGCCTGCGCTTCTCGCCCTACGACGTGCTGGGTGAGCCCACCGACCGCCTGCTGCGCCGCCGCCACGCCGAGCGCGCCGCCACGCTCGGCAACGCCTACCACGGCAAGCTCGACATCTACTTCCAAACCGCCGATGGCACCACCAAGCGCGTGCAAACCACCGTCTGGGCCGCCGACGCCGACCACCTCACCTTCAAGTCGGGCGTGCTGCTGCCGCTGCGCGCCGTGGTGTGGATGGACTTTTATTAGCAGTTAGTGGTCGATGATTAAGGATAGCCGGTGAGCCGCGGCGGGGCGGCCTAGTGGTGGCATCCCTACCCCCCTCCCCTGAGCCAAAGCCCCAGCGGGACACCCCAACCCAGTTGCGCAAGTAGCGCGGCTGGTTGGTTGTCCCGCTGGGGCTCTATCGTTTCCCTACCCCCCTTTCCTCGACCAATGGACTGCCCCGCTGGGGCCGATTGCCGGTCCTTACTCCCTGGTGCAATTACAGCCGCGGCAGGGTGCGGGCAATCAGCTCGTGCACGACTTGCTCCGGGTTCGCGGCAAACTCGCCCGTGGCGCGGTTCACCAGAATGGCGTTCAGACTCACAACTTCGTGGCCCAGCAGGCGGCCCAGGCCGTAGTAGCCGGCGGTTTCCATCTCGAAGTTGGTGAGCCGGAACTCGCCCTCGGCGCTCTGGTGGCGGAAGTCTTGGAGCTGGCGCATCATATCCGGCTGGCGCAAATCCAGGCGCAGGCTGCGGCCCTGGGGGCCGTAGAAGCCGGGGCAGGTGAGGGTGTTGCCAGCCAGCAGCCCGGCGCCGAGCTGCTCGCGCAGCAAATCGTCGCCCCGCACGCAGTAGGGGCGTTGCGGCAGTTGCAGGGCCTGCTGAATCCCGGTGGCTACGGCCACTTCCAGGCCGGTTTCGACCAGCGGGTAGTACTGCATCAGGCTGTCGAGGCCCACGGCGTGCTCGGTCACGAGCGCCGAGCCGATGGGAATATCGGCCTGCAAGGCGCCACTCGTGCCCAGGCGGATGATACGCAGCTTAATCTGCTCGTCATGCGGGCGCGCCTGCCGGGTCGGAAAGTCAATATTGACCAGCGCGTCCAGCTCATTGAGCACGATGTCGACGTTATCGGTGCCGATGCCCGTGCTCACCACCGTCAGGCGCCGGCCGCGGTAGTAGCCCACGTGGGTCACGAACTCGCGGCGCCGCACTTCTACTTCCACGGAGTCGAAATGCTCGCTCACCATCGCCACGCGCTCGGGGTCGCCGACGCAGATAATGGTGTCGGAAATGTGGTCGGGCAGCAGGTGCAGGTGATACACCGTGCCGTCGGGGTTGAGCATCAGCTCGGAGGAAGTTATCATTTTCTTGAATGAAGAAGTAGGAATTAGAAATGAAGAATTAATGGAATGAAGCTGCCAGGGCAATTCCTCACCGCTCATTCTGCATTCCTAATTAAGCCTTGGCGCCGGCGTAAGACGCCAGCCCCTGCGCCGGGTGGTAGTGGTTGCTGGGCTTGGGGTAGGTGCCCGTGCCGTCGTAAGGGCGCTTGTCGGGGTGGGCGGCGCAGGACGGCGAGCAGGCGCCTTGCAGCGCCGCGGCGCAGCTTGCGCAAAGCGGCAGGTGAGCGTTGCAGTGCGGGTTGGCGCAGTTCACGAGGCGCTCGGAGGGCTGCTGGCAGCCGTGGCAGCGCGAAATCACGGTCGGGTTCACCTGGTTCACGTCCACGGCCACGCGGTTGTCGAACACGTAGCACTGGCCCTCAAAGTCTTCGCCGCCGGCCTCGATGCCGTAGCTGATGATGCCCCCGTGCAGCTGATAGACGTTCTCAAACCCCTGCTCCAGCAAGTAGGCGCTGGCCTTTTCGCACTTCACGCCGCCGGTGCAGTAGGTCAGAATTTTCTTGTCTTTGAACTCGCGGAGCTGCTCGACCCGCGCCGGAAAGTCGCGGAAGTTCTCCAGGTCCAGTGTCACCGCGTTCTTGAAACGGCCCAGGTTGTATTCGTAATCCGAGCGCACGTCCACGACCACCACGTCGTCGCGGTCCTTCCATTCCTTGAACTCGGCGGGCGTAAGATGCTGGCCGGTGTGCTCATAGGGCCGCAGGTGGGATAGGGAGCTGTGCACAATTTCGGCCTTGACGCGCACGTGCAGCTTCTGGAACGTGTGGGCCGGGACCGCCTCCACCTTGAACTCCAGCGCCGCAAACCGCGGGTCAGCCTTGACGTGAGCCATATACGCTGCGCAGCTTTCGCGCGGGCCCGACACGGTGCCGTTGAGCCCTTCCGCGGCCACAATGACGCGGCCCAGCAAGCCCAGTTCTAAACACAAGCGATGCTGCTCGTCCCGCAACTGCGCGGGGTTGTCGATGGGCGTGTAGCAGTAGTAAAGCAGAACCTGGTACATTCTGAGTTAGGAGTTAGAAATTATGAGTTAGGAGTTGAAAACATAGAGCAGGAGTCTGTCGGGCCAAACTCATAACTCATAATTTCTAACTCCTAACTCCCTTCAAACTTTCACCGCCGGATTGCCAAACACGGTCTGCCCGGCCGGCACGTCGGCCACGACCACCGAGCCGGCCCCAACGCGGGCCTTGGCCCCGATGCTGACGCCGGCCACCACCACCGAGCCGGCGCCTAAAAAGGCTTGCTCGCCCACCTTCACGTCGGCCCCGACCAGGGCACCGGCGCCGAGCTGCGCGAAGTCGGCGAGCGTGGCGCGGGCCTCGACCACGGCGTTGGGGCCGAGCAGGCAGCCGTCGCCGAGCGTGGCCGTGGCGGCCACTACCGCGTTGGGGCCCACGTAGTTGCCGTGGCCCAGGCTGGCGTGGGCGCTCACGCTGGCCCGCTGATGAATGGCGTTCACGGGCACGGCCTCGTACTCGTCGCGCAGCATCTTGGTCAGGCTGCGGCGCGAGGCCGTGTCGTCGGTAGCCACGAATACCTCGCACTTTTTACCCAGCAGCTTGAGCAGCTCCGCGTCGTCGGTGTTGCCCATCACCGGCACGTCGAGCAGCTCGGAGTTCTGGCGCTTGGGGTCGTCGTCGAGCAGACAGTACACGATGAGGTCGTTGCTGAGAAAGGCATCGAGCACGGCCGTGCCCACGGCCTGCGCGCCGAGAATGATAACGGGATTTTCCATTGAGAAGAAGGCTAAGAAGGCAAAGATACGGCCTCCAGGCCGGCCTGCGGCCGCGAATGCGCCCTGGCAGCACCTTCTAAACCGGGCTCATTAGCCGGCGGGGCGGGGCCGCTGCCAAGCCCGGCGCGCCGCAGCAGCCGGGCGGCGTAGTCGTTTTGCAGCAGCAGCAGCAGCAGGTAGGGCAGCAGCCCCGAGCGGTAGCGGTGCAGGCTGCCCAGGTTGGGCGTGCTCAGGCCGATGAGAAAGGCCAGCAGCAGGCAGTGCAGGGCCAGCACCAGGCCCAGCGCGAAGGGCAGCCGCCCGGCCCGGCCGCGCCAGGCCGCCGCCGCGGCCAGCGCCAGCAGGGTCAGCAAGGCCAGATTGTCGAGGCCCGCCGCCACGTAGGGCCGGGCCGCCGACTCGCCCAGCCAAGGCCGGGTCAGGCAGTTCCACACCGCCTGCGGGGCGTGGCGCAGGGCGCTTTCACCGGTCGGGCGCAGGGCGGGGTACTCGAAGTGCGGCTTGTCGCGCGAGGTGCTCAGGTGGTGGCCGTAGATTTTGATGAGTTGCCCGGTGAACTTATTGAGCCGAAAAACCGGGCTCAGCGCGGGCCCTACCCCCGCTCCGACCGCCAGCACCGCCAGCAGCAGCCCTACCTGGCTCAGGCGGCTTTGGGCCAGCCCCAGCCGCTGCCCCAGCCGGATGAGGGCCAGCCCGGCCAGCCCGGCCAGCAGCGGCACGGCAAAAAAATAGCGCATCTTGAAGTGCAGCAACGCCAGCAGCAAAATCCCTACCCCCCCCGTCCAGCCCAAGGTCCGCCCAAACCGGCCCGGTTCAACTGTGGCCAGACCAGGCGCACCGTACAGGCCCCGCACTACCAGCGCCAGCAGCCAGGCGCCACTGCCCAGCACCAGGGTTTCCTTGGTGATGCCGCTGGCAAAGCCTACCACCGAAGGCCACAGCAGAAATGCCACCGCGCCCGCGCCGGCCGGCGTGGCCGGCAGTACGCCGGCCAGCGTGCGCACCAGCACCCAGCTGCCCGCAAACACGAAAAGGCTCAGATATACCCCGTTGAGCCAATCTAACCCGCCCGATGCTATATTAACAAATAATAGGATTTTGCTGAAGAAAAAGCTGTTAGAGGCAAATAGCAAGCTCCGGTTTGCGCCGTTATAGACAATGTCCCAGCCTCCCAGCTGATAGGAGTCGCCACGTAGCGTCTGAGCTGCCCAAACCGGAAAGTCCCACAACAACTGATTGAGGGCGTGGCCCAGCTTGCTCATCAGATAAGCATCATAGGTCAGGCGCAGGCTGGCCAGGCCACCCACCAGCAGGCGCAGCGCCAGCGCCGGCAGCAGCACCCGCCGCAGCGGGCGCGGGGCCGCCCGCCACTCGCGCCGCAGCCAGGGCAGCACCAGCGCCAGCAGGGCGGCGTTCAGGAGCAGGGCCAGCGCCAGCTTCACGGCGTGGGGGGGGGTAGGGAGCGCCCCGTCGGCAGCAGGCGCGGCTGCCGCACCAGCTGCGACCCGATAGCGCAGTGCAGGCAGCGCCGCGGCTGGCAGTAGCCCTGGTGCAGAGCCAGCAGGCCCTGCGAGTCGGCGGCGCTGCGGTGACTAAAGCCCAGCCCGGCGTAGCGGTCAGTGTATTGGTTATGCTCGGCGGGCAGCTCGGCGAGCAGGGCCACGCTGCTTTCCACGAGCGTACCCTCACCGGTGTGGCGGGCGTAGGCCACGCGCAGGGGCACCACCACGTTGGTGATGAGCAGGTGGATGCTGCTCAGGCCCAGGGCCGGCACCTTGCCGGGCCGGCCGGGCCGGTAGTGCGTGCGCCAGTAGGCCGGAGCCGGCGCCCGGAAAAAGGCGGTGAGCGCCGCCACGTCGCGGGCCGTGAGCAGGGCCTCGAAAAATGCCGGCCGCGCGAAGAGCAAACCCGCCAGCTGCCCCAGGCGCACGGGTGGAAAGTTGGCCGGCCGCAGGCGCAGGTAGTTCCACTCGTGGACGGCCAGCGCGGCGGCGCCCAGCCCGTACTTGTGGCGCAAAAACTCGTGCTCTTTTCTTAAATCGCTGATGTAATCATCTGCCGCAGTCTCCTCATTCTCAGCCAGGAAACCAGCCTGACCAAACAGCAGCGCCTCCAGCTGGCGCTGGTCGTGCCGGTGACGGCGCAGCACGGCCAGCGGCAACGCCTTGGCCAGCCGGGCCAACGGCTCGCTGTTTTTCTGGAAGCCAAATGCGGCAGCCAGCGCGTGCCAGGCAGTGGCTTCCCAATCCTGCGCCAAGTGCTCGTGCAGGGCCATAATGGCATCGGCCTTGCGCTCGACGCGCTCCAGCAGGGCCCGCTCGCTCATCATGATTTTGGTCAGGTCCGACACCTGACTTAGCAGCGGCGCGCAGGGCAAAGCCACCGCCGGCGCCTCGACCAGCGCCTCGTAGCGGGCCAGTAGCCCCGGCAGCAGGCGGGTGCCCAGGGCCAGCGCGGGCACCGGCGTACCGTTGGTGCGCCGCACCGGCACATCGTCCGTGAGCACGACGTGCAGAATCACCTGGTCGTACTTCGGGTCTACCTGATGGTGGTGCCGGGCCCAGTCCGAGGCGCGCAAATGAATTTCGACGGCGCCGTTCCACTCCACCTCCCCCAGGCGCAGGCGCGCGCCGGGGAAGTCCGGCCCGGCATCCTCGTGCCGAAAGCCGGGCTTGAGCACTGTGATTTCCTCGCCGCCCGACGTGCGCAGGTCGGTCTTGTCAAAGTACTGGTGCTGCCAGACGTAATGCAGAAAATCTTCGCTCATTTAATCGCCGATGGTGCTGATTAACCGCAATGAGGCTGATGCGGACAGCTCATTTAGGCGGAAAGCAAATGTAGGCCAGGTAGCAGTGTTAGTCCCATGAAAAAGGCCCGCTTCTTTCGAAGCGGGCCTTTTTCACGAATTACGAACCGGAAGCTGACAGCGCAAAACGGGCCGCTGATTTAATCAGCGCAAATCCACCACCTTCACGCCCTTATACTTGGCCTTGTCGAAGACAAACGTGGTGGCATCGACGGGTGGGTTGGGCTTGAAGTTCTTGATAGTGAACGTGTAGCGGTTGCCGTTCTTCTTGAACATCTTCCACGTCTTAATGGCGCGGTCTTTCTGGCGCACCGTCAGGCGCACCTTGAACACGTCGGCCGTGCGGCTTTCGGGCGACAACTCAATCACGTCGCAGGGTTCGCCGCCTTCCTTCACCTGCTCGACGTAGGCGTACTTGTAGCCTTTCTTGTACATTGAGTAAATCTGGGCCGGCGACATTTCCTGCTCCTCGGGGTCGGCGTCGGAGATGTTGACTTCATTCTCATTCTTGAGGTAGGTCCACATCGTCGTGCCGTTGTTAATCACCTCCTGCCCGCTGAGCTTGAGGCGGAATTTCTGACCGCTGACGGTGATGTCGCCGCTGATGTTCTCCTTGCCTTTCAGGCCGGGGCTTTCCAGGGTCTGGGTGAAGGTAGCATTAAAAGCACTGAGGGCCTGATACTTGGCGCTCATCTGGTCAAGAATCTTGGCCGCTTTGGGGTCCTGCTGGGCGGCGGCCGGCAGCACCGGCAGCAAAGCCACCAAAAGCAGCGACAGGGTATTTTTCATGGGGTTGAAATAAGAGCACCAGCACCGTAGCGCCAGCGGGAAGTCTGTACGAGACCAGCTTAACAAAAGACTAGCCAAAAGTAGTCGTCTGCCGGCCAAACCACGCCCGTAATTGCGCTATTCCCGCATATTATTGGAATAATTACGCTCGTAGCCGCCGCTTCTGAGCGCCAGCCTGCTCGTACCAGCACGGCCGGGCGCATTGCGGCGCTTTGGCGCGGCGAGGGGGGTAGGGCATTGAGCGACCCAATCCCTACCCCCCTCGCCGCGCCAAAGCGCCGCAACGCGCCCGGCCGCGCTGCTGCACAGGGCGTGCCACCAGCGCAATGCTACTCATTACAAGTCAGCTACTTGGGCAGCGTGCTCAGCAGCTGCTCCAGCTGATACTCATCCGGGATGAGCACCTCGCGGGCCTTGCTGCCCTCGAAGGGACCGACGATGCCGGCGTGCTGGAGCTGGTCAATGAGGCGGCCGGCGCGGTTGTAGCCCAGTTTGAGCTTGCGCTGAATCAGGCTGGTGGAGCCCTGCTGGTGCAGCACGATGCAGCGGGCCGCCTCTTCGAACATGGAATCGCGCTCCGAGGGGTCCAGCTCTTCGTTGCCCGAGCCGGCGTCGCCGTCGGCACCCGCCACTTCGGGCAGCAGGTAGGCGTCGGCGTAGCCCGGCTGCTCACCGATAAAGTCGCAGAGGCGGTCCACCTCGGGCGTGTCGATAAAGGCGCACTGCACCCGAATCAAATCCGAGCCGGCCGAGAAGAGCATGTCACCCTGACCGATAAGCTGGTCGGCCCCGCCGGTGTCGAGGATGGTGCGCGAGTCGATTTTGCTGGTAACCTTAAAGGAGATGCGGCAGGGGAAGTTGGCCTTGATGATGCCGGTGATGACGTTCACGCTGGGGCGCTGGGTGGCGACAATCAGGTGGATGCCGATGGCGCGGGCCAGTTGGGCGAGGCGCGCGATGGGCGTCTCGACTTCTTTGCCAGCCGTCATCATCAGGTCGGCCAGCTCGTCGATCACCAGCACGATGAAGGGCAGGAAGCGGTGGCCTTTCTTCGGGTTGAGGCGGCGCTCGACGAACTTGTGGTTGTACTCCTTGAGGTTGCGGCAGCCGGCTTCCTTGAGCAAATCATAGCGCCGGTCCATCTCCATGCAGAGCGAATTCAGCGTGTTCACCACCTTCTTGGTGTCGGTGATGATGGCCTCCTCGGTGTCGGGCAGCTTGGCCAGGTAGTGGCGCTCAATCTTGTTGAAGATGCTCAGCTCCACCTTCTTGGGGTCCACAAGCACGAACTTGAGTTGGGCCGGGTGGCGCTTGTAGAGCAGCGAGGCCAGAATCACGTTCAACCCCACCGACTTGCCCTGGCCGGTGGCACCGGCCATGAGCAGGTGGGGCATCTTGGCCAAGTCGGCCACGAACACCTCGTTGGTAATCGTGCGGCCGAAGGCGACCGGCAAATCCATCTCGGAGCGCGCAAACTTCTCGGAGCCCAGCACCGAGCGGATGCTGACCATCTCCTTTTTGGCGTTCGGCACCTCGATGCCGATGGTGCCCTTGCCGGGAATCGGGGCGATGATGCGGATGCCGAGCGCAGCCAGGCTCAGGGCAATATCGTCCTCCAAGCTCTTGATTTTGGAGATGCGGATGCCGGCGTCGGGCACGATTTCGTAGAGCGTGACCGTGGGCCCGATGGTGGCCTTGATGCTAGCAATGGTGATGCCGTAGTGCCCCAGCGTCTCGACAATGCGGTCCTTATTGGCTTCCAGCTCTTCCTTGGTGACCTGCGCCTTGGCTACACCGTAGTCGTTGAGCAAATCCAAACCTGGAAACTGGTAGCGCGCGAGGTCCAGGGTGGGGTCGTAATTCACGTCGGGCATGGCGTCGGCCGACTCATCCTCGTCGGCCACGGCCGCGATGGCGGCGCCAGCGCTGGGGTCGAGGTCGGCGCGGCCCGGCACCGTGATTTCCAGGTTGGTGCTTAGTGCTTGGGGCTTGGCGCTGGGCAAGTCAGCGTCGGCGAGGTCGGCCAGCGAGAGGGGGGTAGGGATGCTGGCGGCCGGCCGCGCCGCCGGGGCGGCGGCGCTGAACTCGGCTTCGGGGGCCGGCAGTTCGACGGAAAAGCTGGGGCCGGCGGCGCCAGACGCGGCAACCGTGGCCGTGGCAACCGTGGCCGAGGCCGTGGCTACGACCAGCGGCACGGCGGTGCTGGCGGCTAGCCCTACCCCCCCAGCGGCGGCCAACGGGCCGGCGGGACCAGTGCGCAGGATTTCCACCTCGCCCGCCGCCGGGCTGGCGTCAACTAGTGAGGCATCGCTCAGCTGAATGCGCAAGCCGGCCGGCGCGGGTGGCGCGCTGAAATCGGCGTCATCTTCATCGGCATCAGGCTCAGCTACGGCCGCTTGGTCTGATAATGTCGCGTCGGCGCGAGGCCGGCCGCCGGCCGCCGCGACGGTGGCCGGCGGTGCGGCAGCCGGCTCCTCCCCTACCCCCCCCTCGCCGCGCAAGCCGCCCAGGCTGAGGTTGAGGGAAGTGACGTTAAAGAAAAAGACGACAAACGAAATCAGCAGGAAGGCCAGCAGCAGCACCGTGCCCCAGCCGATGAGGGCCGTAAGCCAAGCGGCGGCCTCGTAGCCGATGCTGCCGCTCAGAAAATCCAGCCGGTGGGCCAGGGCGGGGTCGGCGCCGGGGTCTTGCAGGCTCACGACGGCGTAGCCGAGCAGCAAGCTCAGCCAGACCATGCTGAATAGGCCCAGCGCCAGCACGTAGCTCACCGAGCCGGCGGCGCGGCGAAACACGATTTTATAGCCCAGAAAAAACACGATGGGCACCAGCAGAAACGCCGCCACCCCCACGCCCCGGTAAATGAACAGCTCGGCCAGCCAGGCGCCGAGCAGCCCCAGCCGGTTGCCCGATTCGTGCCCGGCTTCTTTCACGGGCACGGAACCCAGGCTCTCGACCACGCTCTGGTCGGCGTGGCCGCTGAACAGGTAGGAGGTGAAGGCGATGGTGAGGTAGAGCGAGGCCAGCAGCAGCAGAAACCCTACGAACAGGTGCAGGCGGCGGTCGCGCAGCAGCCCCAGCAGCGCGCCCACGCCGGGCAGCGGGCGCGGCGGGCGGGCAGGGCGGGCCGGGGCCGCCGGGCGCGGGGCCGCGGGCTGGTTGGTGGCGGGCCGGGTGGCGGCCTTGGCCGCAGCCGGGCGCGGCGCGGGGCCGTTGGCACGAGCCGGGGCGGGCGCCGCCTCCGGGGGCGGCGCCGGGCGGGGCTCGTTGCGGCGGGGTGGGCCGCCCGCGGCGGGACCAGTGGGGCGGTTGGCCGAAGAGTCAGCCGGGGGGTTTTTATAGTTGTTGGCGGCCATGCGCGAAAAAGTCAGGAAAGCCAAATCTACGCACTTGGCAGCTTTTCAGGCTTTTCAGCGGCGATAGCGGCTATGGTTGAGCTTGCAGCAACCTGAGCCTTGGTTCCTATATTTGCCACCCGCCATTTGGCGGTGCTTCGTCAGCTTGCCTGGTCACTCTCTATGTCCTATCACGTACTTACCCACAGCAATGGCCAGGAATTCTGCACCACCGAATATGACGAAGGCAACCGCTGGATGCGCACGACCTGGAAGGGTTTCGTGACGGCCCAGGACGGCGAGGCCGGCGCCCTGGAAGTTCTCTCGCTGCTGCGTATTGCCCACGCGCCCTACCTGCTCAACGACAATAGCCGGATCCAGGGGCCCTGGTTTGACTCGGTGGAGTGGCTCGAGCGCGTCTGGGCACCCCAGGCCCAGCGGCTGGGTCTGCGCGCCGTCGCCCACGTGATGCAGCCCGACCCCAACGCCGAGCTGGCCGTCGCCAGCGACCACAACCCCTTTGCCGGCAAGTTTGAGCTGCAGCTATTCAGCAGCGTAGCCGAAGCTGAAATCTGGCTGCGCGAACAGCAGCACTCTTTCGCTACTGAGGGACGGGGACGGCGGCAGGAAGAATTGGCTCCTGAGTAATACTTTCCTCCTCTGCCTGCAAGGCGTAGAGGTAGAGGCGCCAGTGGGCGGCAGGGTCCTCGAACTCGGCCAGCAGGCGCAGGCCGCTGCGGGCGGGCGCGGCCAGCCGGGCCGCGCTAAGGATGAAGCGCCCCCCCAGGCGCCGGAACGCGCCCGCGTCGAGGGCCCAGTCCTGGATGGTGCGCACGGGCGAGGCTGAAATCAGATAGTCGCGGCCCAGCTCGTGGGAAAAGAAAAAGCAGCGGTTGCCCCAGCCGTCGTAGTAGGCGCGCAGCGCGGCGTCTTTGGCCAGCTCGCCGGCGATGAGCGGCCGGAACTGCTGCTTGTAGGGCAGGGGGTAGGAATTCTGGTTGCTGTCGAGGGTATAGAAATCGTTGAGCTGCGCCACGGCCGGCGCCAGGCCCAGGCAGCCCACGCGGTAGCCGGCGGGGGCGCGGCCGGTGTGCCGGGCCAGGTAGCCTTTCACCTGCCGAAACAGCGGCGCGGCCACGTAGCGGGCGTAGTTGGGCGCATCGGGGCGGGGGCGGCCGGCCAGCTCGCGCAGGTTGTTGGTCCACTCTGGGTTCATCAGCAGGCCCGTGAGCAGCTGCGCGGCCACCAGGGCCGCGGCCACCGGCCGGCGCCGGGCCGGCAGCAGGCGCAAACTCAGGGCCAGCACCCCGAAGCCGGCCAGCGGCAGCAGAAAGCCCAGCCGCGCCAGATTGAAGGCGTGCAGCAGCGGCAGCTGGTGCTGCACCAGGGCCACGCCCTGCCCGATGAAGCCGCAGAAAATCCCTACCCCCCCTATTGCGGCCAACCCCGGCGCCAGCCGCCGCGCGGCCACCCGCCAGCCGCCCGGCGCCCAGGCCAGCGCCGCCAGCACCGCCAGGGCCACCGCGCCCCGGAAGAACTGGCTCGAATGATATTGCCCCAAAACCAGGTAGCGCGCGGCCAGCTCCAGCCCCGCCGCCAGCCCGTGCGGCCCCAGCAGGGCCAGGTCGTGCTCGACGCGGTGCGACACGGACTGCCGGCTCACGAGCAAGGAGTAGAACAGCGGGTACTCCACCACCACGTACAGCAGCAGCAATAAACTGGCCACCGCCCCTACCCGGCCCGCCGCCGCCCGCCGCCCTCGGCCCCAGTCATAGAGCGCCAGCCCTGCCAGCGCCCCGCCGATAAACGGCCCCACGAACACGAAAAACGACCAGACCGGAAACGCGGCCACCAGCAGCCACGGCCCTATAGTGCGGTGCCCGCGCCGGTCACCTTCGCGCAGGCGCAGCACGGCCAGCAGCAGCGCCGGTTGCCCCAGCACGGTCAGCCCATAAATTGAGTAAATGGGCAGCGTGGCCCAGGCCAGCGCCAGCCCGGCGGCCAGCCCGCGCCGCCCCGGCCCCGGCAGCCAGCGCCGCCGCAGCAGCGCATACATGCCCCACAGCCCCAGCAGCCGCACCAGCGCCTGATTAATCAGGTACGCCGCCCAGGGCGAAAACCAGCCGAACAGCCACACCGTCGGGTTCAGGCCCGAGCGCAGGGCGTTGCGCGGCAGCCCGTTCATGATGCTCGGGATAACCGTCGTGGGCCGGTAGTCAAACACGACGTGAAACTTATTCAGCAGGTAGGGGCTGCCGATTTCGGTGTCCAGGTTGTCGTGAATAAGCAGGTAGCTGTGCGCCCGCAGCAGCGCAAACGGCAGCAGAAACAGCAGCAGGCCCAGCAAAGCCAGGCGCAAAGGGCGCGAGAAATAGCAGGAGCTAGCGGGCGACAAGGGATTGGCTTACTGCAAAGAATTGAACGGCTAGGGCTGATGAACGGCTAGGGCTGAAGCGGCGGCGGGCCGGCAACCGGAGGGCGGGCCGCCGGGCGCCGCCGCAGCACCACAAAAGGCTCGGTCTGGACGGGAATGAACGCGGCGGCCAGGCTGGCGGACTGCCCGGCTACGCCCGCGTAATAACCGGGGGGTAGGAGCGCATACTCCAGGCCGTGGGCGGCCATGCGCGCCACCAGGTCCGCGACGCGCAGCTGCCCTACCGGCGGGTTCCAGGTCAGGCCGCGGCGGTCGGCATACACCAGCGGCGTATTGGGGGCCTCGTCCACTACCAGCACCAGGGCCTGCCGGCTCACGCCCGCCCGCGCCAGCCGGGCGGGGGCGCCGTGTAGCCAGCGGCAGGTTTGCTCCTGCATCCGGGTGCGCAGCTGCCAGTAGCCGTCGCGCAGCAGCACGCCGCAAAGCAGCAGCAGGCCCGCGCTACTCAGCCAGTAGCGCCCAGTCGTGGCGCGGCCCGCCCGGCCGACGTGGAGCAGGGCCAGCAGCAGGCCCAACACGGCCGGCGGCATAAACGAGCAGATGGCGTAGTAGTCGTGCATAACGAGCTGCCCGCCCATCAGCCCCCCGAACACGCCGCCGATGACACTGCCGGCCAGCCCCAGGAGCGTCAGGGCCGGGTAGCGCCGCAGGGTGGGCCCGGCGCGAACCAGCAGCAGGCCGGCGCCGGCCGCCAGCAGCCCATATTGCAGCGGGGTGGCGTAGGCAGCGCCCCATTTCTGGCCTATTCCCAGCCAAACCGCCCGCAGCGCTTCGGCATCCCGGACCGGGCGCAGCGAGGCCAGAAACTGACTGGAGGCGTACTGGCTGTTGAGCTGGCGGTTATGCAGGAAAAACAGCCCCACGCTGCCCACGGCCACCAGGCCGAGCCCCACCAGGGCCAAGCGCTGGCGGAAGGTGAGCAGCTCGGGCACGAAGAAAGCCCAGCCGAACGCGAAGCATAGCAGCGCGGCCAGGTGCAGGGCCGTGGTGGTCTTGAGCAGCGCCGCCAGCGTGAGCAGAACCACGCTAACTGCTAAATCACGGAACGCGCGCTGGTCACTAAACCGCAGCCAGTAATAGTAGGCTACGAAGCTCAGCGATAAGCTGGCCGGGTCGGGCAGGTAGTTGCCGGCGTAGAAGGCAAACACCGCCGACGAGAGCAGGAAGCAGGCCGGCACCAGCGCCGCCAGAAAGTGCTGTGTGCGCTCGTAGACCAGACAAAACAGGTAATAGAACCCGGTGAGGGCGAGGCCAATGTCGAGCAGGCGAAAAAGCGCGCTGATGGCGTCCCGGCCAAACACGAGCCCCCCCAGCGCGGCCAGGTAGGCGGGCAGCGGAAACTCTACCCCCGTCACGCCCCCCCGCGAGGCCAGCGACGAGGTGCGCGGGTGCCAGAAATCAAATCCAAAATCGTAGAAGTTGAGGGCCAGCGCCAGCCGGTCGCCCTGCGCCCAGGCGTGGATGCCCGAGGGCAGCCGGCTCAGGTAAGGGCCGTAGTAAATAGCCCCGGTCCCGGCCAGCAGCAGCAGCGCCAGCCCGTGCGCAGTCCGCATCCGGGACGGCAAAGAAGTGAAAACAGCTGCTATACGGGAGCGCAAGTTTGGCAGGTAAGCGCCGGACTGGACCGGCCGGGCCCACAAAACTACCCTTTTCGGACTACCCTTTCCGGGGCGCGGTCCGCTGTAAGCCCGCGCGGCCCCTAGCTGCGCGGGTGAAACTCGGTGATGACCTGCCGCAGGTAGTCGCGGTCGAGGTGGGTGTAGATTTCGGTGGTCGTGATGGAGGCGTGACCTAGCATTTCCTGCACCGCCCGCAAATCGGCGCCGCCCTCGATAAGGTGGGTGGCGAAGGAGTGGCGGAAGGTGTGCGGGCTGATGCTCAGGCGCAGGCCGGCGCGCTCGGCCAGCTTCTTGATGGTAGTGAAGACCGTGATGCGCGAGAGCTGCGAGCCGCGGGCGTTGAGAAACACGATGTCTTCGGAGCCGGGCTTGATGTCCAAGTGCCCGCGCACGCCGCTGAGGTAGAAGTTGAGGTGCTTGAGCGCTTCCCTTCCGATGGGCACCAGCCGCTCCTTGTTGCCCTTGCCGAGCACTTTTATAAAGCCCTGGTCGGCGTAGATGTTCGAGAGGCGCAAATCCGTCAGCTCACTCACCCGCAAGCCCGAAGAATACAGCACTTCCAGCAGTGCCCGCGCCCGCAGGCCCTCGTCAGTGCTCAGGTCGATGGCGCCGAGCAGGGTTTCAACCTCGGGATAGCTGAGCGTGTCGGGCAGGTGGCGGCCGGTTTTGGGCGCTTCGAGCGTGTCGGTCGGGTCGAGCTTGAGCAAGTCTTCCATGATGAGGAAGTTGAAGAATGCCTTCAGGCCCGAGAGCGTGCGCGCCTGCGAGGTGGCGCCGAGGCCCAAATCGGTGAGCGTGGCCAGAAAGTCGCGCAAAAGCCGCGTGGTGACCTGCGTGGGACTGGCCCCTACCCGCTCCATTTCCAGAAACTGCTGGAGCTTGCGCACGTCGCGGGCGTAGGCTTCGACGGAGTTGGGCGAGAGCGATTTTTCCAGTTGCAGGTAGCCTTCAAACTGACGAATAGCGGCGGGCCAGGTCATTGAGTGGATGAGGGGGTAGGGAAAAGACAACAAAGAACGTCATGCTGAGCAGAGCGAAGCATCTCGCCCGGGGAAGTAATCAAGCCAACCGAACGTCATGCTTCGCTCCGCTCAGCATGACGTTCTTTGTTGTCCTTCCCACTTGTTTCCAAAGATGAAAGTTTACCTCCTTAACGGCCCCAACCTCAACCTGCTCGGCCGCCGCGAGCCCGCCCTCTACGGCACCAAATCCTTCGACCTCTACCTGCCCGAACTCACCGAAGCCTTCCCCGACCTGACCCTCGAAGCCTTCCAAACCAACCACGAGGGCGTGCTGCTGGATAAGCTCCACGAAATAGGATTTGAGGCCCACACCGGCATCGTGCTCAACGCCGGCGGCCTCACCCACACCAGCGTGGCGCTGGCCGACGCCGTGGCCGCCATCGAGGTGCCCGTGGTGGAGGTGCACCTCACCAACCTGGCCGCGCGCGAATATTTCCGGCAGAAAAGCCTGTTTGGGCGGCACTGCGTGGGCACCATCTCGGGCTTCGGGCTTGAAAGCTACCGCCTGGCCGTACAGTATTTCCAGAGCCGGGAGCGGCGCCCGGTGGGCTTCCGGCGGTAGAGGGGGGGTAGGGAGGAGAACGACCACTCCCCTCCTTTTTTAAGGAGGGGACATTTTGCCGCCGGCAAAATTGGGGTGGTGCGCGTCGTTGAACAAGGTTTGAACAGCCTTACTTGACCGATGCGCTAAACCCTGTTCACGCCTCGTTCCACGACGGGCACTACCCCAGTTGCCACTGCGCGTCAGCGTTCCCTCCTTAAAAAAGGAGGGGAGTTGGTTGTTCCACTTCCCTACCCCCCTCCCCTACCTTTGCCCCCATGTACACGTTCAATCCCGGCCCGGCGGCCGTTTATCCGGCCGTGCGCGGCTACTTGCAAGATGCGTTTGATGAAGGCTGGGTGTCGGTGCCGCACCGCTCCGAGCGGTTTACGGGCATGGTGCGCCAGACCGTCACCGACCTCAAAGCCAAGCTCAATATCCCGCAGGACTACACCGTCCTGTTCCTGTCCTCGGCCACCGAGTGCTGGGAAGTGCTGACCCAAAGCCTGACCCCGCGCCGCTCGTTTCACCTCTACAATGGGGACTTTGGCAAGAAGTGGCTGACCTACGCCCAGGCCCAGCGGCCGACCTCCACGGGCCTGGAATTTGGCCTCGAAGCCCTGCCCGACGTCAATTCCCTGCCCTTCAACTCCGACGAAACCGACCTGGTCTGCGTCACGCAGAACGAAACCAGCACCGCCACCCAGCTGCGCGACCCCTACCTGCTCAACCTCACTAACCGCGTAGGCAGCAGCCTGCTGGCCGTCGACGCCACGTCGTCGATGGCAGGCCTGAACCTCAAGTTTATCCGGGCCGACATCTGGTTTGCCTCGGTGCAGAAGTGCTTCGGGATGCCGGCCGGCCTGAGCGTGCTGCTGCTCTCGCCCCGCGCCGTGGCCCGCGTGCGCGAGGTGAACGAGCGCGCCCACTACAACTCGCTGAGTGAGCAGATTGCCAAGATGCTCAACTTCCAGCAGACCCACACGCCCAACGTGCTGGCCATCTACGTGTTGGGCCGCCTCATGGCTGAGCGCGCGCCCATCCGCGAAGTCCACGACCACCTCGTCGACCGCGCCGACAAGCTCTACAGCTTTTTCGAGCAGGCCGGCCCGCTGCGGCCCCTCATCGAAAACCCCGACACCCGCTCCACCACCGTGCTCGCCCTGCAAGGCGCCGCCCCCCAGATTGAGGACGTGCGCCGCCAGGCCCTGGAAGCCGGCCTCTACCTGGGCTCCGGCTACGGCCCGCTCAAAGCCACGAGCCTGCGCATCGCCAACTTCCCCGCCGTGCCCGATGCGGCGATGGAGCAGCTCGTGCAGCTGTTCGCTAAGCTGTAGTTGAATTTAAAAGGCGGTCATGTAAAAAAGAACGTCATGCGGAGCGCAACGGAGTGGAGCGAAGCATCTCGCAGGGGATAGTAATTAGCGGTAAGCAACGATTGAGTTAGTTACCCGAGCGAGATGCTTCACTGCGTTCAGCATGACGTCCCTTTTTGCTCGTGATTCCCTACCCCACACCCCATGTTCTCGCTTCAGGAAATCCTTTCCGTCACGCTCACGCTCTTCGCCGTGATTGACATCGTGGGCTCCATCCCCATTATCATCCAAATCCGGCAGCGCGAGGGGCGCATCAAATCCGAGCAGGCCACGCTGGTGGCGGGCGTTCTGATGATTGTGTTTTTGTTTGTGGGCCAAAGCATTTTAAGCTTGTTCGGCGTTGATAATCAGAGCTTCGCGCTGGCCGGCGCCATCATTATCTTCCTCATCGGCATGGAGATGATTCTGGGCATCGAGCTGTTCAAATCCGACATCATGGCCTCCACGGGCTCCATCGTGCCGCTGGCGTTTCCGCTCATCGTGGGCGCCGGCACCATGACCACGCTGCTCTCCTTGCGTGCTGCCTACTCGCTGCCCAACGTGCTGGTCGGCATCGTCGTCAACCTGGCTTTCGTGTACCTGGTGCTCAAAACCAGCCCCTGGATTGAGCGGAAGCTGGGCAAGGCCGGCGAGGACATTCTGCGCCGCGTATTCGGCGTCATCCTGCTGGCCATTGCCATCAAGCTGTTCAAGACGAATTTTTAGCGGGGGGTAGGAAAAGAACGTCATGCAGAGCGCAGCGAAGCATCTCGCTCGCGGCACTAATTCAATCGTCTGATTAAGCTTGATTACTACGCAGCCGAGATGCTTCCCTCCGCTGCGCTCAGCATGACGTTCTTTCCTACCCCAAGCCCCTACCCCCATGATTCACCTCTACGCCGACGGCTCCTCGCGCGGCAACCCCGGCCCCGGCGGCTACGGCGCCATTCTGCGCTACGGCGCCCACGAAAAGGAGCTGACCCAGGGCTTCCGCCTCACCACCAACAACCGTATGGAGCTGCTGGCCGTCATCGTCGGCCTCGAAGCCATCACCCGCCCCGAGCTGCCCGTGCTCATCGTCTCCGACTCGAAATACGTCATCGACGCCGTGGAGAAAAAATGGGTGTTCAACTGGGCCCAGAAGCCCGATTTTGCCAAGAAAGCCAACGAGGACCTCTGGCGCCGCTTCCTCAAAATATACAGCCAGCGCAGCGTGCGCTGGCACTGGGTGCGCGGCCACCAGGGCCACCCCGAAAATGAGCGCTGCGACCAGCTAGCCGTGCAAAGCGCGCTCGGTAAGGGGTTGCTGGTGGATGAGGGCTACGAGGCGCTAGCCAGCCCGGCGCGGTAGCGTCCCTACCCCCTGTCCCGTGCCCAACGCCCGTGCCCAACGACTACTTCCAGTTTCAGCAGTTCCGCATTGAGCAAGACCAGTGCGCCATGAAGGTGAGCACCGACGCCTGCCTGCTCGGCGGCGCCACAGACCTGGCTGGCGCCATGCGCCTGCTCGATATCGGCACCGGCACCGGCTTGCTGGCCCTGATGGCCGCTCAGCGCCATCCCACCGTCGAGATTGAGGCTGTCGAAATTGACGAAGCTGCCGCTGCCCAAGCAGCGGCCAATGTGGCGGCCAGCCCCTGGGCCGGGCGCGTGCGGGTGTGGCCGCTGAGCCTGGCCGAGCTTGCCGCGCGCCGGGCCGGGCCGGGCGCCGACCAGCAATTCAGCCATATTATCTGCAATCCGCCGTTTTTTCGGCAGTCGCTGCTCTCGGCGGGGGTAGGGCGGCGGCTGGCTCGGCACGCGACGGCCGCCTCGCTCACGCTCGAAGAAATTGCCGATTTCGCGGCGAGATTTCTCACGGAAAACGGCCGGCTCACGCTGCTGCTGCCTCCGGCCGAGTTGCGACAGTTTCAGGCCGTAGGGGCGGGCCGGGAATTGGCGCTGCAAGCTGACCTACGGGTGCGGCACCGGCCGGGCGGGCCGGTGAAGCGCCACATCGCGGCCTTCGGGCGCGGGTTGGCGACGGGCGAGGGGGTAGGGATGCAGGAACTGGCTATTGAGGACGAGGCGGGCGGCTACTCGGCGGCGTTCCGGGCGCTGCTGGGCGGGTTCTACCTGGCGCTTTAACCCTGGCAGCTGCCGGTTAGGGCAGCAGCTGGGCCAGCCGGCGCAGCTTGTCCTGGTGCAGCGTGTCGAGCAAGTCGGCTTCCAGCGTGCCGAACTCGGCGGCCCGGTAGTGGCGCTGCACCCGGCCGGCCACGAGCACCGTTACCTCATCGGCCAGCTCCAGCAGCGGGCCCAGCAGGTGCGAGGTGAGCAGAATGCCGGTGCCGGCCGCCCGCAGCCGGCGCAGCATCTCCTTGAGCAGCAGGTTGGTGCTCAGGTCCAGGCCATTGAAGGGCTCGTCGAGAATCAGGTACTGGAAGTCCTGCACCAGCAGGGCCAGCAGCGCCAGCTTCTTGCGCATTCCGGCCGAGTAGTCGTCGGCGTACTGGTCGAGGGGCAGCTCCAGCAGCTCGTTCCAGCCGGCCAGGCTCAGCAGCGGCCGGCCCCGCGCTTGCAGGCAGTATTCCACGTATTCGCGGCCCGTCAGGCGGGGGTAGAAGTAGGGCTCGTAGGGCAGCAGGCCGGTGCTCTGGCGCAGGCCGCGGCCGGTGGTTTCGCGCACGGTGCCCTGGTAGTCGGTTTCCAGGCCGTAAAGGCAGTTGATAAGGGTGGTTTTGCCCGCGCCGTTGGCGCCCACCAGCCCGTGCACCGTGCCGGGCCGCAGCGCCAGGTCCACGCCGTGCAGCACCTGCTGGGCGCCGTAGGCTTTGCGCAGGTTTAGAATTTCAATCATTTAATTGACAATAAGTTAGTATAATGAAGAGACGCGACAGTTCGCGTCTCTTCGCGTGGCGAGGGGCGCAGGAATCCCGATGATTTGATTACCCTACCCCTCCCTCTGCGTAGAGACGCGAAGTGTCGCGTCTCTACCTTGTTCTTATTCCCTACCCCCCTCATCATACCGGAACTGCCCCAGCCGCCGCCGGCTCTGCCACAGCAGCCCACCGAGCAGCGCCGCCAGCAGGGGCGGATAAACGGGGTTGCCGGGCTGGCTCAGCACGAAGCCGATGACGATGCCCTGCGAAAACCGAATCAGAAAACCGTTGGGGTAAAAGGCGTATTTAATCAGAATCAGCAGGCCCGTGAGCACGAGCAGCAGCCCCGCCGCGCCGCCCGCCGCGCCCGGTCCGGCAGGGCTCGTGGCCAGCAGCCAGCCAAAGGGCGCCGCCGTGAGCGCGGCGTAGCCCAGGGCCAGCACCAGCCGCCGCCGCAAAAACGACTCTGGCCGCCGCGCCGCCAGCAGCAGCATGGTGGCCGGCTCGGGCGTGCCGTAGCAGGAGAGCACCACCAGCAGCCAGCCGGCCAGAGCCAGCACCGGGCCCAGCGGCGTGGCGTGCTGCCAGAGCGCGCCCGCCAGCAAGGCCAGCCACCACAGTCCGCCCCCTACCCCCCGCATCCCGCTCACCCACTCGAAAGCCTCACTCCGAAACAGGCTGCGCGGCCGGCGCAGCCTGGGCGTCCGCTCCCGCGCCGGGCCGGCCAGCGCCGCCAGTGACGGCAAAATCAGCGTGAGCAGCCCGGCCCCTACCCCCGCTCCCAGCGCCAGCAGGGCCCCGGCCACCGGCAGGGCCAGCAGGGCATACTCGGCCGCCAGCCCGAGGCGAAAATCCGGCCCGGCCGCCCGCAGAAAGACCAGGTCGGGGCGCCGCCGGTGGGCCGACCACACCAAGCCGAGCAGCACCAACGGCACGGCCCACTGCCCGCGCGGGTGCTGGGCTGCCTGCCGCAGGGCCCCGCCGGCAAAAGCGAGCAGCAGCGCACCCAGCAGCACCAGCCGCCACCAGCCCAGCTCGCGCAGCTGCCGGCTCACGACGCGGGCCCGCAAGCGCAGGTAAGCGAGGAGGGGGGTAGGGATGGATGGCATTTAAAAAATTTAGAATTAAGAATTAACAAGAGCGTCATGCTGAGCATGTGGCGCATCAAGCCAGGGATGAAGCATCTCGGGCGGGTAGTAATCCAATCGTTGTTCAAACATTTGAATTAATGCTGCACACCAGATGCTGCGCTGCGCTCAGCATGACGCTCTTGTTAATTCTTAATTCTAAATTATTGATTCTTACTTCCCTGCCCTACCCCTGCTGCTCCACGAAGGCGATGCCGTAATCGGCAGCCAGCTCAGCCAGAATCGGCTCGTATAGCTCGGCCGTTACCGGAATCCCTACCCCCCGCTGCGCCACCAAGCCCTGCGCCAAGCGGCGCACGGCCATGCCCAGGGGCAGGCCCACGGTTTGGGCCATCGCCGTGTGGGTGGCATCGGCGCCGGTCACGACCAGCGAGGCGGTGCGGCGGTGCCGCTGCCCGTGCAGCTCAAACTCAAACTGGTGCTGCATGATAATCTGGTCGTGGTCAGCCGGGCTCAGGGCCCATTTTTCGGTTAACAGTTTTTCCAGCAGCTGGGCCGGCGTGGCATCGGCCAGGCCCACGGTGCGCGCTTCCGAGAACAGGCCCAGCCAGTGCAGGCGGCCCATTTCGGGGCTGTCGGGCGCCAGGTGCAGGTACTGGCTCAGGCGCAGGGGCAGGTCGAAGTGCGGGGCGGCGGGCGCGGGCAGAAAAGCTTCGAGCAGCGCGGGCCAGCTCAGGGTGGCGGCGTTGCCCAGGCGAAAGCTGTCATCCGTCAGGCCCAGTTGCACCAGCGCCTGCCAGGCGGCGCAGTAGCCGGGCCGGCGCAGGGTGCCGCGCAGAATAGTCGGGATGCCGTCGAGGCCGTAGGGGGCGCGGTAGCTGAGCGAGTCGCGGTTGGCGTAGGCTTCCAGCGGGCCGGCGCCGGGCACGGTCAGGGTCTCGGCGCGGGCAAACAGGTGCTGATACGGGATGACGCGCAGCCGGCCATTGTCCAGAAACTGAGCGGCGGGGCCCTGCCCGGCCAGCACCACGTTGCGCGGGTTCCAGGTGAACTTGTAGCGCCAGGGGTTGTCGCCCTCCGAGGCCGGCGCCAGCAGCCCGCCGCAGTACGATTTAAACGACGTCAGCCGCCCGCCTTGCCCGCGGATGTCATCAATCACCTGCATGGCCGACATATGGTCGAGGCCGGGGTCAAGGCCGCACTCCATCAGCAGCAAAATGCCGGCCTGGGCGGCCTCGTCGTGCAGCGCCCGGATGGCGGGGCTCACGTAGGAGGCCGTGGCCAGGTGGCGCCGGTGCCGCAGGCAGGCGTGGGCCACCGGCAGGTGCAGCGCGGCCGGCAGCATGGAAATCACAATGTCGTGCGTGGCCACCAACTCATCGAGCCGCGCTTCATCCTGGCTATCAAAGGCTACGGCGCGCGCGTAGGAGCCGTGGGCGGCCAGCACCGGCGCCAAGTGGGCGGGGCTCACGTCGGCCACGGTGAGTTGCCACCGCTCGGTGAGCGCGTGGCGCAGCAGGTACTGAAGCAGCGAGGAAGCGGAGCGGCCGGCGCCGAGCAGCAGGAGGCGGGACATGCGGTGACGTGGTGACGTGGAACTGCAAAGAACGTCAGCCCAGCGGATGCGCGGTCCTTACGGGGGGTAGGCGACTGGTGTTAAATCCAATCCAGCTCTCTTACCTTTCCCCACTGCTTCCCACACCAAGTCACTCATTCCCTCATTCACCTTGCAACTGCTCCGGCTCACGCTCACCGTCGATGTTTTCGCCTCCGAGGCCGACCTGACTCCGGCCGAGCTGCGCACCTGGCAGGCCGCCCGCGCCGCCACGGCCCACGCCTACGCGCCCTATTCGGGCTTCCGGGTGGGGTCCGCGCTGCTGCTGGCCGATGGGCAAATCTTTCCCGGCACCAACCAGGAAAACGCGGCCTACCCCTCCGGCCTCTGCGCCGAGCGCACGGCCCTGTTTGGGCTGGCCGCCAGCCAGCCGGGCGCCGCGCCCATCGTGGGTATGGCCGTGGCGGGTCGGCCGGCGGGCGGCGATTTCGGGCCGGCCATGCCCTGCGGTGCCTGCCGGCAGGTGATGGTGGAGTATGAACTGCGTCAGGGCCAGCTCATTCCGCTGCTGCTGCCCGGCCCGGCCGGCCAGATTTACCGCTTCGCTTCGGTCGGCGATTTGCTGCCCTTTCACTTCTCGGCCGCCGATTTGCCGCCCCGGCAGTGAGGCCAGCAGAACGACCAACTCCCCTCCTTTTTTACGGAGGGGACATTTTGCCGCCGGCAAAATTGGGGTGGTGCCCGCCGTTGAACGATTGGGAAGAAGAGTTATTTAATTTCCTACCTCTGCATTCAGCCGAAGCCTCGTTCTGCTTTGCTGTTCAACGACGCGCACCACCCCAGTTTCAGCTGCGCTGAAACGTCCCCTCCTTGAAAAAGGAGGGGAGCTTCGACCGCCTATTCTACTTCCCTACCCCCCTCCTTATGACGGAACACCACCTTATCGTGGCCCGCAGCGCCCGCTACTACCAGCTCAATGAGCTGACGCCCGCTACCCGCCGGGTGTGGTTTGTGCTGCACGGCTACGGGCAGCTGGCGGCTTATTTCCTGCGCCACTTCGCGCCGCTGGCCGCGGCCGACCCGGCCCTGGTCGTCCTTGCGCCCGAGGGCCTTTCACGCTTTTACCTCAGCGGCAACGGCGGGCGCGTGGGCGCCTCCTGGATGACACGCGAAGACCGCCTGAGCGAAATCGACGACCAGGTGGCTTACCTCAACCAGCTCGGCGCGCCGGTGCTGAGCGCCGCGCCGCGCGCCGCCATCACGGTGCTGGGCTTTTCGCAGGGCGCCGCCACCGCCAGCCGCTGGCTGAGCCGGGCGGCATTTCGGCCGACGCGGCTGGTGCTCTGGGCCGGCGCCTTTCCCGACGATATGGACTTTACGGTGGCCACCAGCTTGCTGCGCGGCCTGCCCGTGACGCTGGTGGTAGGCGAGCAGGATGAGTACGTCGGCGCCGAGCAAGTGCGGGTCCAGCAAGCTTTTCTGCGAAAGCTGGGCGTCGAGCCGGAGGTAATTCAATTCGCTGGCAAGCACACGCTGGACGCGGGGGTGTTGCAGCAGCTGGCCGCGCGGTAGCGCCGCCGGGCGGTCCGGTTCATTTTACCAAAATGCGCAAAGCCGGCCGGCAAGCGTCCCCTGCAGGGCGCGCACCAGCCGGCTGCCGGCTTCAACTTCATAGCAATCCGAAAATCCCTACCCCCCTGCTTCACGCTGAAGCGGTGCGTGACCGGCGCTTCAGCGGCGTCTCTGCATCAGGAACTGGGTAGCCGAAAGCGGCCGGTTCGCCGGCGATGCCGGTAAACCGGCCGCTGATTAGGGGTCGGGCCGGGCAAATCCCTACCCCCCGCTCGCCCGGCAAACTGCCCTAACTGCCCGCCCGGCGAATGGTAGCCGCGGCAGCCTGCGCGGCGGGCAGCAGCAGCACCTCCGCGATATTCACCCGCGCCGGGCGCGTCACCATGAACTGAATCAGCTCGGCCACGTCCTGCGCCTGTAGCGGCTCGAAGCCTTCATAGACCTTACTGGCCCGCGCCTCGTCGCCCTTGAAGCGCACCCGCGAAAACTCGGTCTCGACCGCGCCGGGGTTCACTTCGGCCACCCGGATGCCGCGGGGCAGCAAATCCAGCCGCATCCCGCGCGTGAGCATGGCCACGGCCGCCTTGCTGGCGCAGTACACGTTGCCGTTGGCATACGCCTCGTGCCCGGCAATGGAGCCGATGTTGATAATAAAGCCGCCCTCGCCTATAAGCGGCAGCACGGCGCGGCTCACGTAGAGGAGGCCCTTCACGTTGCCGTCGAGCATCCGGTCCCAATCGGCCGGGTCACCGTCCTGAATCGGGCTCAGCCCGTGGGCGTTGCCGGCGTTGTTAATCAGCACATCAATTTGCTGAAACTGAGAGGGTAGGGAATTGATGGCGGCCTCCACGGCGGCTTGCTCGCGCACATCGAAGGTCAGGCTGTGCACCGGCGTCGGCGCCACCTCGGCCGCTACCTCGGCCAGCCGCTCCGGTCGGCGGCCGGCAATGATGAGCTGAAAGCCGGCCTGCGCCAGCGCTACGGCCGTGGCCCGGCCAATGCCCGACGAGGCGCCGGTGATGAAAGCGGTCTTCATGTCGTGAGCGGCTTCTTAGCTGGCAGTTTCTTGTTTATACCTGTCATGCTGAGCGGGCGAAGCATCTTCCCCCCGTAGAACGAGCAGTGGCTTTTGATTACCGCGTCGTTTAGGCGTGAGAAGATGCTTCGCCCGCTCAGCATGACAGAAAGAAATTTTACTCAATATTCAGGTACAGCGTCACCGTGTTGCTTTTTAAGCTTTGCAAACGCTGGCTGTAGCCGTCGGGGCGGGGCGTGAGCAGGTTGCGCAGGCCGTGCGAGAAGCGCAGCTCCGGCCCAAACTTAAACAGGGGGTAGAACAAGTCCAGCCCGAAGCCATATTCCAGCGTCAGGTCCTGCTTGCTGAGGCGCACCTGGTTGCGCAGCGGGTCGTTGAGGCGGGTGCCCACGGTGCGGCTGGGCTTGACGCCGCCGATGAAATACACGCGGGTGTTGCGGCGGCGCTGCGACTGATACTTGAGCAGTAGGGGCAGCTCCAGCTGCGTGGTGCCCACTTCCTGGGTGTTCAGAGTGTCATTGGGCCCGCCCAGGCTCTCAAACTCGACCCGGCGGGTGAGGAAGCTTACGCCGGGCGCGAAGCGCAGGTGAA
This sequence comes from uncultured Hymenobacter sp., assembly GCF_964243305.1. Classification (GTDB taxonomy): domain Bacteria; phylum Bacteroidota; class Bacteroidia; order Cytophagales; family Hymenobacteraceae; genus Hymenobacter. The sequence continues at coordinate 25,723 of NZ_CAXTEF010000019.1, read as the reverse complement.
ACGGCGTGCTGGGCGGTCCGAGCCGAATGTCGCCGATAAACCCTACCCCCCCACTGGGACTATTAATGGCATTGGCCGCCAGGTTGCTTTGCTGAATGTAGGTGGCCGACTGCTCGACCAGAAACCGGGAGTTGCTGAGCGCGATGTAGAAGCCGGGCCGGAAAAAGCGGTTGTTGTAGGCCGGCAGGTTATCCACCGTCACGCTCTTGACCATGCCGTTTTTGCCGCGGTTGATGTCCTTGCTGCGCTTGCGCTGGGCCTGGGCGGCCAGCGGCAAGCTCAGGGCCAGGGCCAGCAGCAACCCACGGGAGACACTATTTTGAAAAGAAAAAACCGGGCGCCGCGAAGCTATTTGCGGGCCGTGTAAACCGAGCTGATGCCGAAAGTGAGGGGTTGCCATGCGGGGTCAGTAAAGCCGACGCGGGCCAGGATGGCCAGAAAGTCGGGGCCGTCGGGGAAGGCCTGCACCGATTCGGGCAGGTAGGAATAGGCGGCGCGGTCCTGGGAAATCAGCTTGCCCAGGCCCGGCAGCACCCGGCGGAAGTAAAAGTTATAGGCTTGCTTGAGCGGAAACGCAGTGGGCTTGCTGAACTCCAGCACCACGAGCTGGCCGCCCGGCCGCAGCACCCGCCGCATTTCGGCGAGGCCCTTTTCGAGGTGGGCGAAGTTGCGCACCCCGAACGAGGCCGTCACGGCATCGAACTCATTGTCCGCAAAGGGCAGGTTCTCGGAGTCGCCCAGCTCCAGCCCGATGCGGTGGCTCAGGCCCTTGGCGGCCAGCTTGCGGCGCCCGACTTCCAGCATTCCTTCCGAGATGTCGATGCCGGTGATGGTGGCGTCCGGCGCGGCGGCCCGCAGCGTTTCGATGGCGAAGTCGGCCGTGCCGGTGGCAATGTCCAGGATGCGGGCCGGCCGCAGGCTTTTCAGCTCATTCACGGCCTTGCGGCGCCAGTAGATGTCGGTGCCGGCGCTGAGGAAGTGGTTGAGGAAATCGTACTTGCCAGCGATGCTGTTGAACATCTGCGCGACCTGCGATTTCTTGTCGGCAGAATCTTCTTTGTAGGGGACAACGGCCATAGGAGTGGGCAAAGAACGGGACTATCCCCGGAAAAAGTGTGCAGTGCAAACGCCGCCGGCCGGTATTTGTTAATCGTGACGCACAAGCGAAAGAGGTTGCGCGCTGCAATTCCCTACCCCCCACAAAAAAGCGGGCCGGACAAATGTCCGGCCCGCTTCCCGTTTAGCATGGCTTACGCTTACTCGACTTTGGTTTTCACCTTGTCTTTCTGGCCATCAGCATCTTTGGCTTTCGAGTCGATTTCCCCATCCTTGGTGATGGTTTTCGACTTTTCGTTGTTAGCACCTTTGGTTTTTACCTTCACCTTATCGGAATCCTCGTCCACTTTGGTTTTCACCTTCGTGCCATCCGACATGATAACCTTGCTCTTGCCGGGAACCAGCGGCGCAGCAGCCGGAGCGGCGGTATCGCCCGCTGCCGGAGCCGGAGCGCTGGTAGCGGCCGGCTGCGGGGCGGGAGCTGGCTCGGGCAGCACGGCGCGGATTTCGTCGCGGCGGTTGAGCTGCATGTTCTCCGGCGAGTCGTTCGGGGCGGCCGGGCGGCGCTCCCCGTAGCTTACCGTAGCCAGGCGGCTCTCGGCGATGCCGTTGCGGGTGAGGTAGCGGCGGGCGGCGTCGGCGCGGTTCTGGCCCAGCACCTGGTTGTACTCGTCGGTGTTGCGCGAGTCGCAGTGACCCTCAATCGAGATGTTTAAACCGGGATTAGCCTTGAGGCGGGCGCTGATGTCATTGAGCACCGTGATGGCCTCGGGGCGCAGCTTGTACTTGTCGGTATCGAAGTAGATGCTGCCTAGGTTGGCCGCCGCCAGGCTCGTCGTATCCACGTAGTTCACGTAGAAGTTCTTCGTGATAGTTGTCGAGTCGTTGAACGAGTTCGGCACGGCAAACTCCTGGGTTTCGATGTTCTTGCCATCCTTGCTCACCGCCACCTGGTAGGTGCGGCCCGAGAGCACGGTCACGCCGTAGGCGCCGTCCTGCTTGGTCACGTCGCGGTAGCTGAGCGGCGTCTTGTCGGCCTGCGTGCCGCTGAACACCAGCTCGACGCCCGGAATCACCTGCGTGCTGTCGCCGCGCGCCGAGAACACCTGCCCGCGGATGTTGGCGTTCTTGATGTAGTTAATCGTGTAGATGTCCTTCTCGCCGTAGCCGCCGATGCGGTACGAACTGAGGTAGGCGTAGGAGCCATCCGGCGCGAGGCGGTAGTAGGAGTCATCGTCGGGCGTATTCACCGGATAGCCCATGTTCTCGGCCCGGCCCCAGCGGCGGCCCACGCTATCGTACTCCGACTTGAAGATGTCGTAGCCGCCCATCGTGTTGTGGCCGCGCGAGCTGAAGTACAGCGTCTTGCCGTCCTTGCTCACGTACGGGCTGTCGTCGTCATACTTGGTGTTGATGGCGGCGCCGAGGCTCTTGGGCGTCCCAAAATCGCCATTGCCCTCGCGCGTGGCGTAGTAGAGGTCCAGCGTGCCATCCTCCGAGTACTTGCCGGTGGCGAAGTACAGCGTGCGGCCATCGGGCGTGATGTAGGCGTCGCCTTCGTAGGACTTGGAGTTGATGTTGCCGTTCAGCGGCTTGGGCGCCGTCCACTCGCCGCCGACTTTATCGGAGACGAAGATGTCGCCGTTGTTGTCGTTGCGGTACATGAGCAGCTTGCTGTCGTTGTCGAACAGTTGGGTCGAGCTGTCGTGGCCCTTGCCGTTGAGCACGCCGCTCAGCGAGCGGGGCTTCTCGTAGTTGTCGTCGTCGATGCGCTTGGTCTCGAAGATGTCCTCGTAGTACTCGCCATCGGCGGCCAGGCCTTTCTTCTTGCCGTCGGCACCCACCACGTTCTCGCCGCGCGAGGTGAAAATCAGCGTTTTGTCATCTGACGAGATAACCGGACTGTGCTCAGCGTAGGCCGTGTTCACGGTCGGGCCCAGGTTTTTGACGAAAATGTCCTTGGGCGTGTTGAAAAGCACCTTGGCGTCCTTGCTGTGCTGAATCAGCTGGGCTACTTCCTCCCGGCGGGTGTCGTTCTTCTTCTTAAGCGTGGCGTTATAGGCCTGGTAGTGCGTGATGGCCTCGTCGAAGTTGTAGTTCAGGTGGTCAACCCGGCCCAGGTAATACTCCACGTCCTTCGACACCTTAGGCTTAAGCCGCTGAGCCTTATAGATGTAGTCGCTGGCCTTTTCCTTGTCAAAGGCGAGGTACGAGATGCCGGCCCGAAACAGCGCTTGCGCGTTGTTGGGGTCTTTGGTCAGCACCTGCTCGTAATACGGAATGGACGCGCGGTAATTCTCCTGCTCGAAAAACTTGTTGGCGGCCTTGAGCTGCTTGCGCGTGCTTTGGGCTAGCGTGGGCTGCGCCACGGCCGCCGTAAGAGCGAAGGCGCAGGAAACTTGCAGTAACCTTCTGGATAAGTTGTCCATTGGAGGAAGAGTTGGGTAAAAAAGAAATGGCGAAGGGAAGAGCAGGACCGGAGGCCTACGAGAATTCAGACGGGCGGGGCAGCAAAAGTTCTAGTGGGCGTCTTATACTTAAAAGCAAGTCTAGGGTTGAGCTTCGGTGCCGACAAGCTGGTTTTTCAAGCCGGGCCGCCGCACCGAACCGGGCAAAGATAGGTCTTTTGCTCCTTGACGACCAAGCAGCCACCATTTACGCCGTTGCCCGGCTTAAGGGCCCGGTTGAGCGGCTTTTGCGGCCGCGGCCAAAGCGCGCAAATATAAAGGCAGGTGGCAAAATCCGGTTTCAGCCCTTTGCTATATACCGGTCGGGCCGCCGGGTAACCCATTACTTTTGCGTTTCTTCTGTTTTTGGTCTCGTCCTTCTGGTTTCTTTTGCTTCCCCATGCTCATCCGCGACGCCCGCTTCGTCACCAGCAACACCCGCGTGGAGCTGTGCCCGGCCCCAACCCTGCCCGAATACGCCTTCATTGGCCGCTCCAACGTGGGCAAGTCATCCTTGCTCAACATGCTCACCCAGCGCAAGGGCCTGGCCAAAACGTCGCAATCGCCGGGCAAAACCCAGCTCATCAACCACTTTCTCATTAATGAGGAGTGGTATCTCGTCGATTTGCCCGGCTACGGCTACGCCCGCGTCAGCAAGGAGTCGCGCACCGAGTGGGCCCGGATGATCAACTTCTACCTGCGGCGCCGCGAGAACCTGGCCTGCGTAGCCGTGCTGGTCGATTCGCGCCACGAGCCGCAGGCCGTCGATTTGGAGTTCATGGCCAAGCTCGGCACCGAGGGCGTGCCCTTCGTGATGGTGTTCACCAAAACCGACAAGCAGTCGGCCAGCCGCACCCACGACCTAGTGCAGGCTTACTTAAAGAAGATGAGCGAAACCTGGGACGAGCTGCCGCGCTACTTCCTCACCTCGGCCGAAACCGGTCTGGGCCGCGATGAGCTGCTCGATTTCATCGGGGACGTCAACCGCGAGCTGGCCGCGCAGGCGGCCGAAATTCCTACCCCCCCTCCCGCCGCCGAAGCCGGCCAAACCGGCACTTCTGCGTAGATTGGCCCCGTAATTGAAAGGGCTGGCGCTTTGGTAGTTCTGCCTTTTCTCCCTTTAAATACATGAAAAAGACACTTTTTCCCGCGTTGACTCTTAGTTTGATGCTGGTGGCGGCCTCGGCGGCGCAGGCCCAAACCAAGGTCAAGGTGAAAACCAAAACCGACGCCCCTACCCCCCCCGCCCAGTCCGAAACGGCTGAGGCGCGCCCGGCGGCCCAGCAAGGCACCGGCATCAGCAGCGTGGGCAAGACCATTCCGGTAGCCGAGTACTACGAGGGCGGGCAGGAGGCCATGTACGCCTTCATCGCGCAGGAGCTGAAATATCCGCTGCTGGCCAAGCGCAATCGTATTCAAGGCCAGTGCATTGTGAGCTTCACGCTCAACCCCGATGGCACGATGAGCGGCGTCAAGCTGGTCAAGCAGCTCGGCGGCGGCACCGGCGAAGAGGCCCTGCGCGTGGTGCGCCAACTCAAGTTCAAGAAGCCTGAATACCCCATCCTCACCAGCCTGCCTATCAACTTCAAGCTCGGCGTGACGGGCGCGAATACGACGCAATAAACTTTCAGTGAACAGTTATCAGTGAGCAGTGAACAGTATCGTTTTAGCTGCTTCTGATAACCTGTTCACTACTCACTGATAACTGTTCACTGTAAAAGATGCCCTACGATTTAAAAGAGCTGGCCGCCATCAGCGGAATGCCGGGGTTGCACCGCCTGCTACGCCCGGCCCACCACGGCGTGCTGGTCGAGAGCCTGGCCGAGCGGCCCGTGCGCACGCTGGCCCCGGCCAAAAACAAAGTGTCCTTGCTGAGTGAGATTTCCATCTATACCGAGGACCCCGACGTGACCGTGCCGCTCACGGAGGTGTTTGAGCGCATTCATCAGCAGCACGGCCCGACTCTGCCCGTGTCGGCCAAGTCCGGCGAAAGTGAGTTGAGCAGCTTCCTGGCCGAAATCATCCCCGACTACGACCGCGAACGGGTGTACCAGTCGGACATCAAGAAGCTGGTTACCTGGTACTCGCTCGTCAGCCAGCACCGCCCCTACCAGGAGGCTCAGGAGGCGGCTTCGGAACCGGAGTCGGCACTGACCAACCCCGAGGCGCCCGCCACCGCGGAGCCCACCGCCGACGAGCCGCTGAGCACCGGCGGCATCATCAGTGAGCTGGACCCCGAGCCTACCCCCACCGGCGACCCCGAAGTGACGCAGACGGGCGCGAAGAAAAGCCGCAAAGAGGCAGAGTAGTTTCGACTTTATAGAAATTAAAAAGGCCGCTGCCATTGCCGCAGTGGCCTTTTTTCGTTGTCGCTGCCCATCTATAATTAGCTGCTGAGCTACCGGTTATGAACGACACCTTCCTGCTCTACGGGGCCACCGGCTACACCGGCGAGCTGCTGGCCCGCGAAGCCGTGCGGCGCGGTCTGCGCCCCATCCTGGCCGGGCGCAATGCCGCCGCCGTGCGGGCGCTGGCCGAGGCGCTGGACTTACCCTGGCGCGCCTGCGCCTTGGACGATGCGGCGCGGCTCGACACGGTTTTGGGCGAGGTGGCCTGCGTGCTGCACGCGGCCGGGCCGTTTGCCCACACCTCAGCGCCGATGGTGGCGGCCTGCCTGCGCACGGGCTGCCACTACCTCGATATCACCGGCGAGATAGACGTATTTGAGGCGCTGGCCGGGCACGATGCGGCGGCGCGGGCGGCGGGCATCCTGCTGCTGCCGGGCGTGGGGTTCGACGTGGTGCCCTCGGATTGCCTGGCCCGCCACCTCAAAGACCGGCTGCCCACGGCCAACCGCCTTACGCTCGCGTTTCGGGGGCTGGGGGTGGGCATCTCGCACGGCACGCAGGCCACCATGCTGCTGGGCGCCGGCGCGGGCGGCACCGTGCGCCGCAACGGCGCCCTCATCCCTACGCCGCCGGCCTGGAAAACCCGGCATATCGACTTTGGCAGCGGCCCCAAGCTGGCCGTCACTATTCCCTGGGGCGACGTGGCGACGGCCTTCTACTCGACCGGCATCCCGGATGTGGAAGTGTTCATGGCCGCGTCGCCCTCGGCCGTGGCCTTGCTGCGCGCCAGCCGCTACGCGGGCGGCTTGCTGAGCAGTGGGCCCGTGCAGCGGTTTTTGCAGGGCCGTATTCCGGCCGGCGGCCCCGACGCCACCCAGCGCGCCCAGGGCCGCACCCAGCTCTACGGCGAGGTCTCCGACAAGCAGGGCCGCCGCGTGGCCGCTCGCTTGTCGGGCCCCGAAGGCTACACCCTGACGGTGCTCGCCGCGTTGCACATCACCGAGAAAGTCTTGCGCGGCGACTATCAGCCCGGCTTCCAGACGCCCGCCAGGTGCTACGGCGCCGGGCTGGTGCGGGAGCTGCCGGGCGTGAAGGGGTTTGAGGAGGTAGAGGGGGTAGGGAAACGTCCGTCATCCTGAACGCAGCGCAGCGGAGTGAAGGACCTTATCAAGTTAGAACAAGCACTAACTATCAATTACTGCCTCGTTCTGCGGGGATAAGGTCCTTCGCTGCGCTCAGGATGACGGACGTTTCCCTACCCCCCTCACGCCCTCGCAACTAGCTCCGTCGCCTCAGCCGCCTTCTCTTTGGCCAGAAATGCCTCGACCCGCTCTACCAGCTCGCGGCTGCCGATGAAGATGGGGCAGCGCTCGTGCGGCGCCTGCGGCTCGATTTCCATCGTGCGCGAAGCGCCGTTGGAGCTGCGCCCGCCGGCCTGCTCCACGATGAAGGCCAGCGGGTTGCACTCGTACATGAGGCGCAGCTTGCCCTGCGGGCCCTTGGCCGTGGCCGGGTAGAGGTAGATGCCGCCCTTGAGCAGGTTGCGGTGAAAATCGGCCACCAGCGAGCCGATGTAGCGGGCCGAAAACTGCTGGCCTTTGCACTGCTTGACGAAGGCGGCCACCCCCGGCGAAAACGAGTCGGAGCTGCCCTCGTTTACGGAGTAGATGTTGCCGGATTGGGGAATCTGGATGGCGGGGTGCGAGAGGAAGAACTCGCCCAGCGAGTTCTCATACGTGAAGCCGTTCACGCCATTGCCGGTCGTATAGACCAGCATCGTGCTGGAGCCATAAATCACGTAGCCGGCCGCCACCTGATGCGTGCCGCGCTGCAAACAGTCGGCCACCGTGCCCGCGCGGCCGGTGGGCGACACGCGCCGGTAGATGCTGAAGATGGTGCCGATGGACACGTTCACATCAATGTTGGAAGAGCCGTCGAGCGGGTCGATGGCCACCACGTACTTGCCCTGCACGTTGCCGGTCTGAATCAGCTCGTCGTCTTCCTCCGAGATGATGGTGCAGACCTCGTCGCCGTTGCGCAGCGCCCGGATGAAGCGGATGTTGGCAATCACGTCGAGCTTCTGCTGGTCCTCGCCCTGCACGTTCTGGTCGCCGTAGGCGCCGGCAATGTCGATGAGGCCGGAGCGGTTGATTTCGCGGTTTACAATCTTGGCCGCCAGGGCAATATCGCGCAAGAGCTGCGACAACTCGCCCGTGGCATAAGGGAAATCCTCCTGCTTGCGCATGATAAAGCGGTCGAGGGTTGTGCCGACGGGCAGGGCGTACTTGGAGGAGTCCATCAAAACGGGGTTGCGGGGTGGGAAGGGGGGTAGGGAATACCAGCAGAATGGGGCGCAGCGCGCGGGCAAAGCTAGTTTTTTTCGGGTGGATGCCCACCCCGGCGGCGCGGGCTTCTACCTTTGCGCCATGCAGCAGGCAGCTTCTTTGCAGGTCTATAAATTTGGTGGCGCCTCGGTGCGGGACGCCGACGCCATCCGCAACCTAGCGGCCATCGTGCGGACTCATGGCGCCGGCCGGCCGCTGCTGATTGTGGTGTCGGCGATGGGCAAAACCACCAACGCGCTGGAGGAAATATTCGGGCTGGCTCACGCCGGGCACGACTACCAGACGCTGCTGGCGCAACTCACCGGGTTTCATCTGGCCGTCGGGCGCGAGCTGCTGGGTCCCGGCGCCGGCGCAAGCGACGAGTATGGCGCGCTCGCCGTGGCCGTGGGTGACACGAGCTTGGGCAGCCTGCTCGAAAGCCTGCGCGAGCGCCTGGGTCGGATGCGCCCCGGCGAGTACGACCGGCAGTATGACCAAGTGGTGAGCTACGGCGAGCTGCTCGCCTCGCTGCTGGTGGCCAGTGTGCTGGGGGCCGACTGGCTCGACTGCCGCCCGCTCATTCGCACCGACCGCAGCTGGCGCGAGGGCCGCGTGGACTGGCCCACCACCGAGCGCGCCGTGCAGGGGGGAGTAGGGCCGCGCCTGGTGCGGGGCGTGGTCGTGACGCAGGGCTTCGTGGGCAGCACGGCTTCCGGCGTCACCACCACCCTGGGCCGCGAGGGCTCCGACTACTCGGCTGCTATCTTCGCCTATTGCCTTAAGGCGGAGAGCGTCACGATTTGGAAGGACGTGGCCGGCCTGCTCAACGCCGACCCGAAAATCTTTCCCAATACCATTCGCTACCCCGAGATTTCCTACCAGGAGACCATCGAGATGGCCTACTACGGGGCCAGCGTCATTCACCCCAAAACCCTCAAACCCCTGGCCGAGCGCGGCATCCCGCTCTACGTCAAGTCGTTTCTGGACCCGGCGGCCCCCGGCACCGTCATCCACGACTGCCGCCACGGGCTACTGGCGCCGGCCTTCATCCGCAAGACCGGGCAGTGCCTGGTTTCGTTTGAGAGCAAGGACTTCGCGTTTATCTCGGAAGAAAACCTGGAGGTAATTTTCGGCGCGCTGGCCCAGGCGCGGCTGAAAATCAACCTGATGCAGAACTCCGCCATCAGCTTTTCGGTCTGCCTCGACTATAATGAGCGCCGCCTGGCTGAACTGCTGGCCTTGCTGCGCGAGCAGTTTGCCATCCATTATAACACCGACCTAACCTTATTCACTATCAAAAACTACGACGCCACCAGCGTGCAGCAGCTCACCGCCGGCCGGCAGCTGCTGCTGGAGCAGCGCACCCGGCAGACATTTCAATTTGTATCGGCATGAAAATGCAGTTTCGATTATTTCGCGCTCAGCACAACGGCCTGCGCTTTGAAATTGAAGAAGACCTCCCTCGGGTTGGAGCCTATTTGTACCGATACGAAGGGGAGGAAACTACTCACGACTACCTCCAGGATTCAATTGAGGATTGTAAAGAATTTGCGCTGGAAGAATTCGGAGTACCATTAGATTCCTGGGTTTTTCTGAAGATGCTTGATTCTCAAACTGACATTCCGTTTGTAGATAACTATCTCTCCTAACTCACCTGCGCCGTTCGCATCTGCGACATCACGGTTAATCTATACCATCTGCGATACGATTAATGGAACTCCTTACCCTCATGCCCCAGGCCCGCCCGCACGTCGCCCACCTCCAGCTTAACCGGCCCAAGGAGCTGAACGCGCTGAACTTGCAGTTGATGCTCGAAATCCGCGACGCGCTCAAGGCCCTGAACGAGGACGACACGGTGCGCGTGGTAGTACTGAGCGGCAACGAGCGGGCCTTCGCGGCGGGCGCCGACATCAAGCAGATGGCCGGCCGCACCGCCATCGACATGCTGCTGGCCGACCAGTTCAGCACCTGGGACCAGATTCGGCGCTTCCGCAAGCCGCTGCTGGCGGCCGTGTCGGGCTTCTGCCTGGGCGGCGGCTGCGAGCTGGCCATGACCTGCGACCTGATTGTGGCCTCCGAAACGGCGCAGTTCGGGCAGCCCGAAATTCGGCTCGGCACCATGCCCGGCGCCGGCGGCACCCAGCGCCTGACCCGCGCCGTGGGCAAGAGCAAGGCGATGGAGATGGTGCTCACCGGCGAGTTCATCTCGGCCGCCGAAGCCCAGCGCTGCGGCTTGGTGAGCCGGGTCGTGCCCGTGGAGCAGTACCTGGAAGAAGCCTTCCGCGTGGCCGCCAAGATGGCGGCCATGAGCCCCGTGGCCGCCCGCCTGGCCAAGGAATCCGTCAACCGCGCTTTCGAGACGCATCTGGACGAGGGGCTGCACTTTGAGCGCAAGAATTTCTACCTCACCTTCGCCTCCGAAGACCAGAAAGAAGGCATGGCCGCGTTCGTGGAAAAGCGCCCGGCTGACTTTAAGGGCAGGTAAAAGGAACGTCATGCCGAACATTCTGCGCTTATAGCAGAGACGCAGCGGAGTGAAGCATCTCGCGGGCAGCACTAATCCGCTTCTTCAACGATTAAATTACTTCCCCACGCGAGATGCTTCACTCCGCTGCGTCTCTGCTATAAGCGCAGAATGTCCGGCATGACGGGCCATCAATCACTCAATTTAGTCACTCACATACCCCTCCCAAAATGGCCGTTCTCGTTGGCAAGCGCGCTCCTTCCTTCAAAGCCACTGCCGTCATCGACGGCGCGTTCGAGCAGGAATTTTCCCTGGACCGCTACCTGGGCAAAAAGCACGTGCTCCTGTTCTTCTATCCTTCTGATTTTTCGCTGCTCTGCCCCACCGAGCTGGTAGCGTTTCAGGAGCAGCTACCCGATTTCGACCGCCGGGGCGTGGCCGTCATCGGTTGCTCGACGGATTCGCACTACGCTCACCTGGCCTGGACGCAGACCGCGCGCGAGCACGGTGGCATTATGGGCGTCAAGTTTCCGCTGGTGGCCGATGCCACCAAAACCATTGCTTCCAACTACGACGTGCTCGGCGGCCACTACGACTATTCCGAAGCGGGCCTGATGACTTACGTGGGCTCGCCGGTGGCGTACCGGGGCCTGTTTCTGATTGACAAGGACGGCATCGTACGCCACCAGCTCATCAATGACCGGCCGCTGGGCCGTTCCATCGATGAGGCCCTGCGCATCGTCGATGCCTTGCAGCACTTCGAGCAGTACGGCGAGGTGTGCCCGGCCAACTGGCAGGCCGCTTCGGCCGCGTAGCCTGCGTTTCCTACCCCCCTCTTTTCTCTTAACGTCCCGATTTGCCATTGCTTTATAACGTCGCAATTCGCTCGTATGGGCTGCTGTTGCGGCTGGCGGCGCCGGTGGTGCCCAAGGCCGCCGCCTGGGTAGCCGGGCGGCAGGGGCTGCTGGCGCACATTGCCGCCGCCGTCGGCGCCGACCCGGCCCCGCGCCTGTGGATGCACTGCGCCTCATTGGGCGAGTTTGAGCAGGGCCGGCCGCTGCTGGAGGCCTTGCGGCGGCAGCGGCCGGAGCTGAAAATCGTGCTCACGTTTTTTTCGCCCTCGGGCTACGAGGTGCGCAAAAGCTGGCCCGGCGCCGACTACGTGTTCTACCTGCCGCTCGACACGGCCGCCAACGCGCGGGCATTTCTGGACACGGTGCGGCCCGAGCTGGCCATTTTTGTGAAGTATGAGTTCTGGCATCACTACCTGCGCGAGCTGAAGCGGCGCGCGGTGCCGACCATCGCTGTGTCGGCCATCTTCCGGCCGGGGCAGGCATTTTTTCAGTCCTGGGGCGGCTTTTTCCGGCAGATGCTGACCTGCTTCACCCACATCTTCACCCAGAATGAAGCCTCGGCCGAACTGCTGCGCAACATCGGCCTGAGCCAGGTGAGCGTGGCCGGCGACACGCGCTTCGACACGGTGGTAGCCACCGCCGCCGCCGCGGCCCGCCCCCTACCCCTGCTCGACGCCTTCGTGCGCGACCGCAGCCGGGTGCTCATCATTGGCTCGTCGTGGACCGAAGATTTGGCGGTGCTCACGCCACTGCTGCGGCGCTACCAGCACGAACTGCGCTTCATCGTGGCGCCCCACGAAATCAGCGAGGCCAACCTGCTGGCCGTCGAAACCGCGCTGCCCAGCCGCACGCTGCGCTACTCGCGGGCCACGCCCGCCAGCGCCCCGCAAGCCCGCCTGCTGCTGATTGACAACGTGGGTTTGCTCAGCCAGCTCTACCGTTACGGGCACTTTGCCTACGTGGGCGGTGCCTTTGGCAAGGGCCTGCATAATACGCTCGAAGCCGCCGCCTTCGGCCTACCCCTCTTCTTTGGCCCCACCTACACCAAGTTTCAGGAAGCCGTGGACCTCGTGGCCCTGGGCTGCGCCTTCCCCGTGCATACCGCCGAGGAGTTGCACACCACCTTCGGCCGCCTCTTTCACGACGAAGCCGCCCGCCTCCGCGCCCAGGACGCCGCCCTGGACTACGTACACGAGCAGGCCGGCGCCACGGCGCGCATTTTAAAACAGTTAACAGTGAGCAGTGAGCAGTGAGCAGTTTTGTTCTCCTACTCCGCTCGTTTGCTCACTGTTTACTGCGCACTGCTAACTGTTAACTGAAAATGACTGGTACTGTCGTCAAATCCACTGGTTCGTGGTACCTGGTGCGGGAGGCGGCGGGCGGGCAGCTCTTGCGTTGCCGGCTGCGGGGCAAGTTCAAAATCAAGGGCCTGAAGGTGAGCAACCCGCTGGCCGTGGGCGATGAAGTGGAGTTTGACGTGGAAGCTCAGACCGAGGGCGCGGGCGTGATTTTCGCCATCGGGCCGCGCCGCAACTACATCATCCGGCGCTCGGTGCACAAGTCCGAGCACGCCCACATCGTCGCCGCCAACCTCGACCAAGCCCTGCTCGTGGTCACGCTGGTCTCGCCGGCCACGTCGTTCGGGTTTATCGACCGGTTTCTGGTCACGGCCGAGGCGTATCACATTCCCGTGCGGCTGCTCTTTAATAAGGCTGATTTATACGATGAAGAAACAGCCGATTATCAAACCCAGATAGCTAGCATGTACGCCTCACTGGGCTACCCGTCGCACTTGTGCTCGGCACGCACGGGTGAGGGGGTAGGCGAAATCGACGCCGTGCTCGACGGGCAGGTGAGCTTGCTCACCGGCCATTCGGGGGTAGGGAAAAGCACGTTGATTAATGCGTTGGTGCCGGACCTGGACCTGAAAACCGCTGAAATCAGCCAGTTCTCGGATAAGGGCGTTCACACTACCACCTTCGCCGAGATGCTGGAAGTGCGCCCCGGCACCTACCTCATCGACACGCCCGGCATCAAGGAGCTGGGCCTGGTCGATGTGAAGCCCGCCGAGCTAGCCGGCTACTTCCCCGAGTTCCGGGCCCGCCTCAACCAGTGCCGCTTCCACAATTGCCAGCACACCCACGAGCCCGGCTGCGCCGTGCGTGAGGCCGTGGAGGAAGGAAAAATCGCCCTGCCGCGCTACGAGAGCTACCTGAGTATGCTCGGCGGCGAGGATAACCGGCGGTAGGAAGTAGCGCGGACTCTGTAGTCCGTGAGTGAACAGTTTTACGGCTTTAACAGCGCATTCGCGGACTACAAAGTCCGCGCTACGGCTACTTCCCTACTCCCACTTTGTCCAGCACCGCCACCACGTTCTTAGTCGAAACCTTCTGCTCGGTTTCGGCTGCCCGGTAGATGGCCTCAATGATTTGAATGTCACGCAGGCCCATTTCGCCGGGCACGCGCGTTGGCTTGTTGTTGATGATGCAGTCGGCGAAATCGTCCATCTGCCGGGCCTGCTGGGGCACGTTCTCGATGTTCATCGGGCCCTGACTGGTCTGCCCCCGCAGGCCGCCGTAGCCGAAGGCCGGCTCCAGCTCCAGCCAGCCGCGGGCGGCGTCGGCGCGCAGGCGGCTGCTCAGGTTTTCGGCGTAGCTGGTGCGGCAGTTGGCCACGGCCCCATCGGCAAACTGCATCTGCCAGTTCACCCCGGCTTCGACTTCTTTAAATAGAGTTTTATCGGTCTTGGGCGCGAACTGGGCCGTCACTGACACTGGCAGCGCGCCTTTGGTATAAATCACGCCCTGCACGCAGTAGATGCCCATGTCCATGAGCGGCCCGCCGCCGGCCAGCTCCTTGTCCACGCGCCAGGGCGTGTCGTTGCCGAAGCGGAAGCCGTTGTCGGCCGTGAGCTTCTGGATGGGGCCCAGCACCTGCTGCTGGCCTAGGCGCATCATCTCGCGGTGGTGCGGCTCGAAGTGCAGGCGGTAGCCGATGCTGAACTTCTTGCCCGCTTTCTGCATGGCCGCAATCATGCGGCGGCAGTCGGCGGCCGACACGGCCATCGGCTTCTCGCAGATGACGTGCTTGCCGGCGCGGGCGGCGCGCTCCACGTACTCGGCGTGCAGGCCCACGGGCAGCACGATGTAGATAATATCAATGGCCGGGTTGTCGGCGATGCGGTCAAACGTCTTGTAGTCATAGACATTCGCGGCCGGAATCTGGTATTGCTGCCGCCACTGCGCGGCCTTGGCGGGCGTGCCCGTCACGATGCCCGCCAGCTTGCAGAGCTTGGTTTGCTGCAAGGCCGGCGCCAGCTGCCCGGCGCTGTACTTGCCCAGCCCGACTAGGGCCACGCCCAGCGGCCGGGCCGGCGCCCGATTTTCTTCCAGCCAGGAAAGCGGCCGGCCCAGGGCCGGGAGGCCGGAAATCCCTACCCCCACTCCCAGCGACAAGGTGCGCATAAACTCGCGGCGTGAAGCCGCCGACGGTGGAAAAAGCGTTTTCATAGCGGTAGCTTTTGATGGAGCTTGGGAGTACCGCGTTTGGCTTTAAAGGGTTACGGCTCAGCTACGCGCAAACCGACACGTACAAAAATAGAAACGCCGGTAATGAAGGACATTACCGGCGCTTGCGCTACAACTAACTTTTCTGAGCCTCCTGCCGGGATCGAACCAGCGACCTATTGATTACAAGTCAATTGCTCTACCAGCTGAGCTAAGGAGGCGTTAGGACGGGCACAAAAGTAGGCTTTTGCGCCCGCCCGTCCAAACGACGGATTAACTGCGTACCACTTTTAGCTGCTTTTTCAGGGCCTCAATGCGCTGCTGGCCTTCCTTCATGCGGCCCTCGTACTCCTCGCGCAGCTGGCTGGCATTCTTGGAGCGGGCGAAGAAGTCAAGGTTGGTTTGCAGCGTGGCGTTGTCGTTTTCCAACTCCTGAATTTCCTTGCGCAGGCCCATTTCCTTGCGCGCGAGCAGCTGGCTGGCCTGGGGCCGGGCCTTGAGGCGGCCGACTTCGAGCTGAAACAGCAGCTCGGCGCGCTCGGCGTAGGTCAGCTCCGGCACCTTGTCGAGATATTTGCGCATCAGGGTCAGGAACTGCTCCTCGCCGCGGTCGGTGGTTTGCTGGCCATCGACATCAAAGGCCAGCCATTCGGCCACGTGGGCGCGGTAGCCTTCGAGCGTGGCCGTGTTGTCGGGGCTGAGGGCGTCCACGTCGGTGGCCATTTTTTGCAGCAGCTCCTGCTGGGCGCCGCTGGCCTGCTCGGCGCGCACCTGGCGTTGCTGGGCCTGCTGCTTGGGCCGGTCGAAGAAGGCATCGCAGGCGGCGCGGAAGCGCTTCCAGATGCGGTCGGCCTGCTTTTCGGGCACCCGGCCGATGTCCTTCCACTCCTTTTGGACGCGGATGACGGTCTGGCGGGCGCCCTCGTAATCCTCCGAGGCCAGCGCTTCTTCGGCCTGGGTGATGAGGGCGAGCTTGGCTTGCAGGTTAGCGGTTTTCTCGTCGTCCATCGCCTTGAAGAAGTTGTTCTTCCGGCCAAAAAACGCCTTGTAGGCACTCCAATACTGTTTGTTCAGCGCCTCGGCCTGGTTGCGCGGGGCCGGACCAGTGGCTTCCCACTCGGCTTTGATTTCCTGCAACTCGTCGGTCTTCGAGCGCCACAGGTTCACGCGGTCCGTCTCGAACTCGGCAAAGGGCAGCACGCGCTCCAGCAGCGCTTTCTTGATTTGCAGGTTGGCTTTTTCCTCCGTCAAGCGGGCGTCGGCAAACTCCTTGCGGCGGTTGTGCACCTGCTCGGAGGCGGCCAGAAAGCGCTGCCAGAGCGGCTCGCGCTGCTCGTTGGGCACCGGGCCGATGTTCTTCCACTCTTCGTGCAGCTTCTTCAGCTCATCCAGGGCCTTATTGATGCCGGGCACCTCTTTCAGCGCCTCAGCCCGAGCAATCAAAGCTTCTTTGGCTGCCTGGTTGCGGCGGCGGTCGAGGTCTTTCAGCTCATTAAAGCGGCCCTGGTTGGCATAGTAGCGGTCGAGCAGGCCGTGGTAGGTGTTCCACAGCTCCTGGCTGTCGGTCTGCGGCACCGGGCCGGCGGCCTTCCACTCCTGCTGCAAGGCCTTGAGCCGGGCCGAGCTGTCCTTGGTTTCGGCGGCCTCGACCAGCTCGCGCAATCGGTCCAGGAGCGCCCGTTTGGTGGTCAGGTTCTGGCCGCGGTTGGCGTCTTCAGTTTTGCGGTCGCGCTGCTGGCTTTCGCGGAATTCCTGCATAACCCGGTTCAGTTCGGCCTGATTGGCCGGGACCTGGAAGGCGAACTCCTGGGGCGCGTTGGCGTCTTCGCCAAACTTCTGGCGCGAGGCGGCGCGGGCGCTGCCCACGGCGGCCTCGTACTGGCGGTTGAGGTCGAGAATCTGCTGGCGGTTGCGGCGCGCGTCGGGCCGGCGCAGCAGCTCCAGAATAAAGGCGGCCTGCTGGTCTAAGTCGAGCGTGGCGAAGTCCGGGGCGGGCGTTTCCGACACGTAGTCGTCGGCTTCGCCGCTCGCAGTCCCTACCCCCCCTTCTTCCGCCAAAGCCCCTTCGGGCGTCACGGCTTCGGTGGCGGGCATGGTCAGGGCCGTGCTCTCATCGGCGGCGGGCTGAATGATTTCCTCGTGCGAGCTGGTGATGGACGCGGCGGCTTCGAGCGCCTGCTGGGGGGTAGGGCTGTCGGCCGCGCCGCCCGCCAGTTCGGCCTCGCGGTGCGCGTCGGCCAGGTCAGCGGCTACTTCGGCCGATTCGGTGTTGGAAGTTGGCAGCGTGGCCACGCCTTCGGGCTGCTGGTCCAGCAAGGTGTCGAGCGTCTGGGCGTCGGCAGCTACGGGCAGCGGCACGACGGGCGCTACGGGGTGGTCGTGGTGTTCGGGCGGCGCGGGGGGGGTAGGGCTGGCCGGCGGGGTTTGCTCAGGCGCCAGACCGGCCGGCACGTCCTCGCCGGCCAGGGTCAGGTCGGGCGTCAGCTCCGGCGCGGTGGCAAAATCCTCATCGTTAAAATCAGCTTCCGCGTCCCCAGCGACGCCCGACAGCGCCTCGACTTCCGGCGTGAGCGTGCCGGCGGTTGACTCGGCAGCTTCGTGCGCCATCGCCTCGCCATAGTGAGCCACGGCGCGGGCCTGCGGGGCCGAGAGCAAGCCCTCGGTGGCCGGCATATCGCCGGGCAGGTGGCGGGCCGACTCCACGGCGGCAGCAATTTCGGGCGAGTCGGGCGCGGGGGCGGCCTGGGCGTTCACCTCCAAGGGCGTAGCCTCGGCCGTGCCGGCGCCGGGGTCCTGGCTGGCGGGCAGGTCGGCGGGGCCTTGCTCGGGCAACTCGGTTTGGGTGGCGCCGCCGGCGGGGGTTTGAGCGGGCGCGCCCTGCTGGGCCCGGATTTCAGCCAGGCGCTGCTCCAGGATGCTCATACGGTCGGCCCCGGCCGGGGGGGTAGGCTGGCCGGCGGGGTTGTTTTCTTCGGAGGGAGTCATAAATCAAGCGAAAAACCGGTCCTGCCAGCGCGGCGGACCAGATGGGAGAGCAGAAAAAATCAGTTAGCAGTGAGTAGTTGGCAGTGAATAGTTAGCAGTAAGCAAAAGGGAGATCATGCTGAGTGCAGCGAAGCGTCTTGCCAGGAGAGGTAATTCAATCGTTGTTTACCGCGGATTACTGCTGCGAGCGAGATGCTTCGCTGCACTCAGCATGACCGCCTTTCTCTGACCGGCTTTCGGGCCCTACCCCCCTCATCGGTTTCAACCCTAGCCGCAAAGCTAATTCAGACGCGGGTCAATCGGATAATTAGACAGCGCTTTAAAGCGCCCGCCTTTCTCACGCAAGATGGCCTGCCAGAAGGCATCGGTAGCCAAAGTAAATACTTTCCCGGCGGCCGGCGGGTGCACTATCCAGGTTTTCTGCCCGATTTCGGCTTCCAGCTGGCCCGCGCCCCAGCCCGAGTAGCCCGCGTAGAGGCGCACCGCGTCGGCCCCGACTTCGCCGGCTTGCAGCAAACCCAGCAGCACCTCGAAGTTGCCGCCCCAGTGCGTATTCTGGCCCAGGTCAGTGGCGTCGGGCAGGTCGGCGCGCTGGTGCAGGTAGTGCAGGGTGTTGGGCTGCACCGGGCCACCCAGGTGCAGGGGCAGCGGCGCGGCCGGCGCGGCGGCGCCAAGCGGCAGCTCCAGCACGTCGCCGAGCGTGAGGTTGGAGGCGCGGTTGAGCACGAGCCCGAAGCTGCCTTCCTCGGGCTCGTGGCGGCAGAGCAGCACTACGGTCCGCTCAAAATTGGGGTCGCCCAAAAAGGGTTGCGAAATGAGGAGGGAGCCGGGCTTCATCGTTTTTAATTATGAGTTGTAAATTATGAATTATGAGTTGGGAAGCTGGCGCGAAGCCAACATGGGGCCAGTATGGCGGTTTAGCTGCTGGCACTGACCTTTGCACTACGCCGAAGTAGCCGCCGCGGGTTTGGCCTGCGCCGGGCCCCGCTTCCGCGAGCCCAGCCGTCGGGCAATTCCTAACTCCTAATTTATAACTCCTAACTCAACTTGGACGCTCTCGCCGACCTGCGCAAAACCTACTCCCAGCGCACCCTTTCCGAAGCCGACGTGCGGCCCGACGCCGTAGCGCAGTTTCGGGTCTGGCTCGAGGAAGCCCTGGCCGCCCAGCTCGAAGAGCCCACGGCGTTTACTATCTCGACCGTGGGACCCGGCGGGCAGCCCAGCGCCCGCGTGGTGCTGCTCAAGGGCCTGCCCGACGAGGCCGGGTTTCTGTTTTACACCAATTATGACTCGCAGAAAGGCTGCGAGCTGCTGGCCCAGCCGCTGGCAGCCCTCACCTTCTTCTGGCCGGGCCTGGAGCGGCAGGTGCGCATCGAGGGCCGCGTCGAGAAAGCCCCGCCTGAGCTGAGCACGCAGTACTTTCAGAGCCGGCCGCGCGCGAGCCAGGTGGGTGCCTGGGCCTCGCCCCAAAGCCAGGTGATAGCCAGCCGCCAGGAGCTGGAGCAGCGCGAAGCCGACGTGCTCGGCCGCTTCGGCGCCGAGCAGCTCCTACCCCGGCCCGAGCACTGGGGAGGCTTTTTGCTCATGCCCCACCGCGTCGAGTTCTGGCAGGGCCGCCCCAGCCGCCTCCACGACCGCATCGTGTACGAGCGCGAGGGCCAGGGCTGGAAATTGTCGCGGCTGGCACCATAGGTGAAATGGTGGAATTGTGGGGTTATGTTTCGCTGGCGCAACTAATGTCTTCGGACACATTAGCTGATTGTCTCACCACTTCTTTATTTCGACACCACAAAGGTCACTATTTCACCATCTCATCATTTCACCGCTTTGGCTGAAATTCAACCCGTGCGCGGCTGGCGCTACAATGCGACGCTTGGCGCTGACATTGACCAGTACGTCGCGCCGCTCTTCGATGTGGTGTCGGCTAAGCAGCGGGCCGCGCTTTATCAGAACCCGCTTAACTCCATCCACCTTTCCGTGCCGCGGGGGGGTAGGGCCGCGGAGGCCGCCGCCGAAGCCGCCCACCGCCTGCGCGAGTGGCAGCAAGGCGGCGTGCTCACGCAGGACGCGCTGCCGGGCATCTACGTTTACTACCAGTATTTCCGGCTCCCTGGCGCGGCCCGCGAGTACTGCCGCAAGGGCTTCATGTGCCACATCCGGGCCTACGATTGGGCGGAGCGCGTGGTGCTGCGCCACGAAAACACGCTGCCGGCATCTGTGAATGACCGCGCCGAGCTGCTGGCCGCCACCGAGTTTCAGACCAGCGCCACCCACGGGTTGTATCGGGACGAGGACTTTCAACTGGAACGCTACCTCGATGAGGCCATCCAGAGCCCGCTCTACCAGACTGAGGAAGACTACCAGGGCGCCCGCGACGTGCTGGCCGTGATTCACGACGCCGAGGTGATTCGGGAGTTTCAGGCGCTGCTGGCGGCGCGCACCGTCATCCTGGCCGACGGGCACCACCGCTACGAAGGCTCTCTAGCGTATCGGCAGGCCCGTGAGCTGGCCGCGCTAAGCAGCCCGGCGGCGGGCCAGAATGTTCTTGGCCCTACCCCCCCCACCGGCCGCGAACCCTGGAACTACCACCTCATGTACCTGACCAACGCGGCGGCCGACGACTTGCGCATTCTGCCCACGCACCGCCTGCTGCTGGAGTTGCCCGGCGGCCTGAGCGACGCCGAGCTGCTGGTCCGGCTCGCGCCCTACTTCACCCTGCGGCCCCTGGAAGAAGCCACCGACTTGCCCGAGTTGCTGGCCGGCAAGCAATGGGCGTTCGGGCTGCTGCTGGCCGGGCAGACCTTCAAAATCCGGTTGCGGCCCGAGGTGCACCAGCAGCTGGACTGGGACACGACGCCGGAAGTGAAAGCCCTGGATTTGACCGTACTGCACTTCTTCGTGCTGGAAAAAGCATTGGGAATCGTCGGCCTGGACCGGCAGCGCAGCTGGCCGGGCGTGGCCTACGTGCGCAACTTTGCCGAGTGCCTGCAACGGGTGACTAGCGGCGAGGCCCGCGCCGCCTTCATCACCAACGAGGTCACAATGGCCGAGGTGGAAGCCGTGTGCGCGTCCGGCGCCGTGATGCCGCCCAAATCGACCTTTTTCTACCCCAAAACCATCGGCGGCTTTCTCTTCACCTCCATCGCCTACGATGAGGCGCCGCTGCCGCCGGGCGTGTTCTTGTAGGGTGCGGGGCTTGCCCCCGCCCGGCGTTCGCGCCGTTAGAACCATAGAATCAGTATTTAAACGGCCCTAACGCCGGGCGGGGGCGAGCCCCGCACCCTACATATGAAACTCATCCTGGCCTCTAATTCCCCGCGCCGCCGCCAGCTGCTCACCGACCTGGGCCTGCGCTATGAAATCCGGCTGCGCGAAGTAGACGAGGCCTACCCCCCCCACCTGCGCCGGGCCGAAATCGCCGAGTACCTGGCCCGCCACAAAGCCGCCGCCTACGCCCCCGGCCTGGCCCCCGACGAGCTGTTGCTCACCGCCGACACGATAGTTTGCCTCGACGAGGACGTGCTCAACAAGCCCGCCGATGCCGCCGAGGCTGCCGCCATGCTCACCCGCCTGCAAGGCCGCGCCCACGACGTGTTCACCGGCGTGTGCCTGCGCCACGGCGACGGCCGCGAAGTCGTGTTCTCCGACCAGACCACCGTGCATTTCCGCCCGCTCTCACCGGCCGAAATCCGCTTCTACATCACCCATTACCAACCCTTCGACAAAGCCGGCGCCTACGGCGCCCAGGACTGGGTCGGCATGGTCGGCGTTACGCGCCTCGAAGGCTCCTATTTCAACGTCATGGGCCTGCCCGTGCACCGCGTCTGGGAGGAGCTGGCCAAGCTGGGCGCGCTGCCGCTCACCTCGGGCTTCTGATTTCAGGCCCTTTGCCTCCTATGCTTGCCAGCCCTACCCCTGCTCCGGCAGCTGACCGCCAATTTCTGCCGCTCCTGCTGCCGAGCGCCCTGGCTTTGTGCACGGCCTACGCGGCGCTGGTGCTGGGCCAGGCTTCCTACGCCGAGGTGCGGGCCCTGGGCCGCATCACCTTTCACGAGGGCGGCGCCTATCAGTACCTCCCCGTGCGCGTGTCGGCGGCTGAATTCAGGTTGGCGCAGCGTCTGGCTTTGGGCGGGGCCGGTGTGCTGCTGGCCGCCGGGCTAAGTTTGCTGGCCAGCCGGGCCGGGCGGGGGCAGCTAACGGCGCTGGCCGCCGAAACCCGCGCTGCGCTGGCCGGCGCCGCCCGATGCCTGACGGGCCTGCCGGCGGCGCAGCGCCGGGCGGCGGGGCTTAGCCTGGCGCTGCTCACGGGAGCGCGGATTTATTTTGGCATTATCAAGTCGTACCACTCCGAGGAGGTGGCCTCCTACGACTTCTTTATCAGCCGGGGGCTGCTGGCCGTGAGCAGCTTCTACCCCATCCCCAACAACCACGTGCTGCCCAACACGCTGAACTGGCTGTTTTTCCAGCTGAATCCGAGCGTGTGGTTTACGCTGCGGCTGCCGGTGCTCCTCACCTCCACCCTGGGCACCGTGGCCCTGTTTGCGGGGCTGCTGCGGTTTGGCACGTTTCGGACGGCGCTGGTGGCCCTGACCTTGTTTTCGTGGGTGCAGCTGAGCATGTACAATGCCGTGGCCGGGCGCGGCTACTGGCTGCTGATGACGCTGGCAGGGCTGCATTTCCTGGCGGTGGTGGCGCTGCTGGCGCGGCCCGCGGGCTGGCGCGTGGCCTGGGCCGTACTGCTGGGCAGTGGCATCCTGGGCTGCTACACGGTGCCCGCCTTCGTGTACGTCGTGGCATCGGGCACGAGCTATCTGGGCCTGGTTTTTCTGCAGCGGCGCGAGTGGAAGCGGCTGGGCCAAACGGCGGCCTTGGCGGCCGGCGTGGGGGTAGGCGCGGCCCTGCTCTACGCGCCGCTGCTGCTGCTCTCGGGCTGGCAGCGGCTGCTGGCCAATGGCTACGTGGTGGCGCGGCCTTGGGCAGCTTTTGGGCAGGAGCTGCCGGCCTTCGTATGGTTCACAGAAGGCACCCTAGCCGGGCAGCGCACCATTGGGGCGGTCGTGTTCGGGGCGGGGCTGGGCGCGTTTGGGTGGCTGTGGCGCACTCGCAATCAGGCTGGCCTCGGCCCCGACCTGCAGACAGCGGTGCGCCAACTGGGGCCCCCGGCCCTCTGGTTTGCCCTGCTGCCCTACGCGCTGCTCACGGCGCAGCGGGTGCTGCCCCCCGAGCGGGTGCTGCTCTACAAAGCCCTGTACTTTTTTACCCTGCTCGGCCTCGTCACCGATGCCTGGCTGCGAACCTGCCCCGGCCGCTGGTGGCCCCGGCTGGCGGGGCTGGCCCTCACCGTGTTTGTGTCGTATCAGGCCTTCACGATGTACTACCTGGTGCTAGCCAATCGGGCCTATATCGACGGCATCTGGCAAACCTTCGCCTGGCTGCAAGGCCAGCCGCCGGGCCGGGTGCTGGTGGGCGTCAACGAGACGGGGCTGCACTTTCTGTTTCTGGCGCATACCCGCACCCCGCACCGCTCCTGGCAAATCGACACCAGCCCGCAGCCGGGCGCCAGTTACCGCTACGTCATCGTCGCGCCCGACTACCAGGGTCCCTATCGCCCAGCGCCGCCGGCCCAGCCAACTTACCACCACTGGGTCAATGACATCTACGTGCTGCCCGCCCCCGGCCGCTCCGTGCCCCACGACCCGGTTCGGGAGCAGTAAAACGGCAGCAAGCGCAGCAACCGCGGCTCCGGCGCCTGTCTCTACTGCGGGCGCCCGGCGCGTTAGTGTCCGCGCGCCAGCAGCCCGATGCCGGCCACAATCAGCACCAGCCCACCGGCCTGCGCCAGCGTCAGCGCCTCGTGCAATACCACCAGCCCCAGCAGCGCCGTCAGCAGCACCGAGCCGCCCACAATCACACCTGTGCCCACGCTGGCCGGCACCCCGCGCTGAAACACGATAAACGTCAGAATCTCGGCCAGCCCCACCGCCAGCCCAGCCAGCGCCGCCAGCCCTACCCCCCTCCCACTCAGCGAAGGCAGCGGCTGCCCCAGCAGCTTGAGGCGCAAGAGCCACAGTCCGCCCAGTCCCGCCGCCACAAGCTGCAACACCACCGCACCCACCGCCGCCGGCACGTGCGCCGAGGCCTGCTTGATGAAGAAGTTATAAAGCGCCAGGCACAGGGCCGTGAGCAGGGCGAGCGGCAGCCAGTTCATTAGCTGAGCTATTTTAACCGCGCAAGCAAATCCTGTTGCACGGCTTGCCATTCAGTGGGCTCTCCGTCTTCCGCATCGGCCCACAATTCTTTTAATTCAGACTCTTTTAATATCAATTCAACAGCCTTGCGGGCCAGTTTCCTAACGTCGGCATTCGCGCCAGTTTGCAAGGAGTTTGCAGCAGTGCGCAATTTCTCCGGAAAGTCGGCAGAAGGCTTGCCTACTGTTGCCGCTATAATCTCGGCAGCCGCCAAGGCAGTACTAGCTTCTCCCGATTCAATGTATTCCGATTCTTCGCTTAGCTCGGCCACGAGAGTTAAGGCTTCCACCAGTGCAGCGTCGCTAGGATTCTCCAGAAACTCGTCTGTAAAATCCAGCGCTTGGTCATTTTCAAAATTTCGATTTCCCCAGTCTCCCATAAAGCATTAGATTGAATAGTACGAAAACAAACTGCATTACCGCAACTTTTCCTTCAATATCTCCAGCTCCACGGCCGGCGCAATTCGTTCATATAGAATATTATACGCCGCCGCCGTAATCGGCATATTCACCTGGAGCTTCTTATTTAGCTCGTGAATGGATTTTACGGCGTAGTAGCCTTCGGCAATCATGTTCATTTCCAGCTGCGCTGACTTGACCGAATAGCCGCGGCCGACCATGCTGCCGAAAGTGCGGTTACGCGAGAACTGCGAGTAGGCCGTGACCAGTAAATCGCCCAGGTAGGCGGAACCGGAAAGGTCACGCGGCTGCGGGTTCACGGCTTGCACGAAGCGGCGCATCTCCTGCACGGCGTTGCTCACCAGCACGGCCAGGAAGTTGTCGCCGTAGCCCAGGCCGTGGGCGATGCCGCCGGTCAGGGCAATAATGTTTTTCATCACGGCGCAGTACTCGATGCCGTCGAGGTCTTCGGCGGCTTCGGCCTTCACGTAGCGGTTGCGCAGCAGCGCGCTGAAATCCTCGGCCAGCTTGGCGTCGGGCGAACCGATGGTGAGGTAGCTCTGCTTTTCCAGGGCCACTTCCTCGGCGTGGCAGGGGCCGGCCACCACGCCCACGCAAGTGTGCGCCAGCCGAAACCGCTCGGCCACGTAGTCCGTGACCAGCACGTTGCGCCCCGGAATCATGCCCTTGATAGCCGAAATGATGCGCTTGCCCTTGAGCGCATCGCGGTCCAGCCCGTCGAGCACGGGCTGCACGAAGGCGGCGGGCACGGCCAGCACGAGCCAGTCGGCGGCTTTCACGGCTTCCTTCAGCTCATTCGTGGGCCTTACCCGCTCCAAATCAAACTGTACCGACGAGATGTAGCGCGGGTTGTGGCGGGTGCTCAGCAGGTGCTGCACGTCGTCCTTGGCGCGCAGCCACCAGTGGACGCGGGCGCCGTTTTCGGATAAGATTTTGGTTAGCGCCGTGGCCCAGGAGCCGCCGCCAATCATGGCTATTTTTTCCAAAAGAAGGGGGCAGGAAATTGCGAGGCGGTCAAACTCCCCTCCTTTTTTAAGGAGGGGACGTTTTCACGAAGTGAAAACTGGGGTGG
>NZ_CAXTEF010000018.1:0-77468 GCF_964243305.1 uncultured Hymenobacter sp. | reverse complement strand
TGCTCGGCGCGCTGGCCATCCTGAGCCTGCCCATCACGCAGTACCCCGACATCACGCCGCCCACGGTTTCGGTGACGGGCAACTACGTGGGCGCCGACGCCGAAACCGTGGAGCAGACCGTGACCACGCCCGTGGAAACGCAGGTGAACGGCGTGCCGGGCATGAGCTACATCAATAGCTCGTCGGCCAACAACGGGCAGATGAACATGACCGTCAACTTTGAGGTCGGCACCGACATTGACGTAGCGGCCCTCGACGTGCAGAACCGCGTTGGCATTGCCCTGCCCCGCTTGCCCGAGGAAGTACAGCGCCTGGGCCTGACCGTGCGCAAGCGCAACCCTAGCATCCTGATGCTGGTAGCATTGTACGCCCCCAAGGCCACGCACGACGTGACGTTTCTGGATAATTACGCCAACATTTACCTCAAGGATGCCTTGCTGCGCACCAAGGGGGTAGGCGACATCAACGCCCGCGCCGACGACTTCTCGATGCGCGTCTGGCTCAAGCCCGATAAGCTGGCCCAGCTCGGCCTGACGGCGCAAGACGTGGTAGAAGCCCTGCGCGAGCAGAACGCGCAGATTGCGGCCGGCTCGCTGGGCGGCGCGCCGCAGCAAACCGGGCAGAGCTTCGAGTACACGGTGTTTGTGCGCGGGCGGCTGCTTTCTTCGGAAGAATTTGGCAACGTGGTGGTGCGCACCTTGCCCGAAACCGGCAAGCTGGTGTACCTGCGCGACGTGGCCCGCGTGGAACTGGGCAAGTACAACTATGCCAACCAAAGCTTCGTGGACGGCAAGCGCGCCGCCTACCTGCTGGTGTATCAGGCGCCCGGCTCGAACGCACTTGAAACCTACGACAACGTGGTGGAGACGCTGGAAAAGCTCAAGAAGCAGTTTCCCGGCGACCTGGACTACCTGATTCCGTTTGAGGCCGCCTCGGTGGTGAAGGTGTCGATAAAAGAGGTGCTGCAAACCATGATTGAGTCGCTGGTGCTGGTGATTCTAGTGGTGTTCCTGTTTCTGCAAAACTGGCGGGCCACGCTCATCCCGACGCTGGCCATTCCGGTGGCCGTCGTGGGCCCGTTTCTGGCCTTCGTGCCGCTGGGCTTCACCATCAACACGCTCACGCTCTTTGGGTTGGTGCTGGCCATCGGCATTGTGATTGATGACGCTATCGTGATTGTGGAAGCCACGCAGCGCAACATGGACGAGAAGGACATGGACGCCCGCGAGGCCACGATTGAGGCCATGCGCGACATCTCCACGCCCGTTGTCACGACGAGTATCATCCTAATTGCGGTGTTTGTGCCGGTCGCCTTTATTGGCGGCATCACCGGGCGCCTCTACCAGCAGTTTGCCCTGACCATTGCGGTTTCAGTGGTGCTGAGCACGTTTTCGGCCCTCACCTTCACGCCGGCGCTGTGCTCGCTGATACTGCGGAAGAATAAGAATGCGGGTGCCGGGCAACCTCACCCCCCTACCCCCTCTCCTGCGGAGGAGGGGGCGCCGGACGATTCAAGGAGGAAAGAACAGAAAGACAAGCGCGCTGTCGTAGCTCCCCCCTCCTCCGCAGGAGAGGGGGGCCGGGGGGGTGAGGTTGCTGCCAAGGACGACAAACCCAAAGGCATCTTAAACCGCTTCTTCGCCTGGTTCAACCGCAAGTTTGAGCAGCTTACCGAGTGGTACACCAACCGCGTCAAGTTCGGCCTGAAATACCCGCGCGGCATGGCCGTCCTCGTGGTGGCCGTACTGGTGGGCACGGTGCTGCTCTACCGCGCCAAGCCCGCCGGCTTCGTGCCCACGGAGGATGAGGCGCGCCTCATCGTCACCTTCACTTTGCCCGAAGCGGCCTCCACGGACCGCACGGTGGCAGTCTTGCAGGGCATGATGAAGGAATTGCAGCGCACGCCGGGCATCAACCACTTTTCGGGCCTGGCGGGCCTGAACGCGGTTAATTTCTCCTCGAAATCGAACAGCGGCACCATCTTCTGCCAGCTCGACCCCTGGGACAAGCGCGAAGACAAGGCCCTGGCCGCGCCCGCGCTCGTGGACACGCTCAAGCGGCGGCTGGGGCGCTTCCGCGAGGCGCGGGTGGTGGTGATTCCGCCGCCGGCCATTCCGGGGCTGGGCAACACGTCGGGCTTCTCCTTCGTCTTGCAGCAGCGCGAAGCGCAGACCGACATTCAGGCCTTCGACCGCACCTTGCAGAACTTCCTGGCCGCCATGCGCAAGCGGCCCGAAATCGCCAAGGGCTTCTCGTTTTTCACGGCCGGCACGCCCGCCTACAAGCTGGAAATCAACCGCGACAAGTGCAAGCAGCTCGGCGTGAACATCGCCGAGGTGGGGCAGGCGCTGCAAACCTACCTCGGCTCGGCCTACGTGAACGACTTTACGCTCTACGGCCGCACGTTCCGGGTTTTGGCGCAGGCCGACACCAGCTACCGCGGCGACATGCAGGACCTGGGCCAGTACTACGTGCGCAACCAGAGCGGCGGCATGGTGCCGCTGAGCGCCCTCACCAGCTCCACGCGCACGGCCACGGCCCCGCTTATCTCGCACTACAACCTGTTCCGCTCGGCCGACATCAACGGCGACCCCGGCGAGGGCTTCAGCACCGGCGACGCCATCAAGGCCCTGGAAGAAGTGGCCGCCGAAAACCTGCCGCCCGGCTACGACTACGAATTCTCCGGCCTGAGCCGCGAAGAGCAGCTGGCCGGCTCCCAAAGCCTCTACATCTTCGGCCTGTCGCTGGTGTTCGTGTTCCTGGTGCTGGCCGCGCTCTACGAGAGCTGGACGGTGCCGTTCGCGGTGCTCGTGTCGGTGCCCATCGGCTCGCTGGGCGCCATTCTGACCCTGACCCTGGTGCCGGAGCTGACCAATAACGTGTACGCCCAAATCGGCCTCGTCACGCTGGTGGGATTGGCGGGCAAAAATGCCATTCTCATCGTCGAGTTTGCCAAGGAGCGCCTGGAAGCGGGCACCGATTTGACGGAAGCCACGCTCGAAGCGGTGCGGCTGCGCTTCCGGCCCATCGTGATGACCTCGCTCTCGGCCATTCTGGGCGTGGTGCCGCTCATCATCGCCTCGGGCGCGGGCGCCATCAGCCGTCAGCACATCGGCTGGACGGTGTTTGGTGGGCTGCTGGTGGCCACGGCCGTGGGCACGGCTATCGTAGCGGTGTGCTACGTGCTCATTACCCAGCTGGCGTATAGCAAGGAGGAGCTGGAGGAGTTTAAGAAGAAAGCCGAGGAAGCTAAAAAGGAGGACGAGAAAGCGGTTGCGGCGTGAGTTCCGGCGGCCCCCGTGCCAGCGCCCGCGTAGAGAAGTAAGGAGTTAAAAGTTGAGAGTTAAAAGTTAAAACTCGATTCACCTCTGATTTTTAACTTTTAACTCTCAACTCAAATGCCTACCCCCCCTACCTATCACGTCGGCTGCTCCGGCTACCACTACCGCCACTGGCGCGGGGCGTTTTACCCCGACAAGCTGCCCATGCGGCGCTGGTTTGAGTTCTACGCCGAGCACTTCCACACCCTGGAATTGAACGTCACGTTCTACCGCTTTCCGCAGCTTTCGTTTCTGGAAAACTGGTACCGGCAAAGCCCGGCTGGGTTTCAGTTCGCGGTGAAGGCGCCGAAGCTGATAACTCACTTCAAGCAGTTCAACCAGGTCGGGCAGCTGCTGGGCGATTTCTACCACACCACGGCGCAGGGCTTGCAGGACAAGCTCGCGGCCGTGCTCTTTCAGCTGCCCCCGCGCCTGGCCTACCACCCCGACCGCCTGGCGCGCATCCTCGACTGTCTCGACCCGGCTTTCGCCAATGTGCTCGAATTTCGCCATCCTACGTGGTGGCGCGACGAGGTGTATGAGGCCCTGCGCCAGCGTGGCGTGAGCTTCTGCGGCCAGAGCCACCCCGATTTGCCCGACGCCGTGGTGACTACCGCGCCGCTGCTCTACTACCGCTTTCACGGCGTGCCGGACCTGTACCGCTCGCCCTACCCCCTTACTTTTCTGGAACGTGTGGCGGGCGAAGTGCGCAGCCGGAGCGGGCTGGAAGGCGCTTACCTGTACTTCAATAATGATATTGATGCCTCGGCCATTGGCAACGCCCGGCAAATGCGGGAGCTGCTGCCGGAGTAGGGGGGTAGGGAGGTCCGGGCGACGGGCATAGACCGCCCAGCCGCGCCTTGCCATAACTTGTGGCGTAAGCGCCTTGTTACGGCCAGCAAGGCTGCGCCACTACCGTCTAATTTATGAGTGAAAAATCTCCTGTCAGCGAGGACCTGGAGCTGGACCATGACGAGAAATTCCAATCGCGCTCCTACCGGGTCCAGGTGGTGGCCTGGGTGTTGCTGCTGCTGTTTCTGGTGGCCGGGGTGCTGGGCATTTTCGGCTCGGGGCCACTGAGCGACGCCGAAGCCGGCCGCTCTGGTGACGTGATTCGGGCAGAGTATGAGCGGTTTGGCCGCCTCGACACGCCGCTGCTCACCAAGGTGTTCGTGGGCCGGGGCGGAGCCGACGCCGACGGGCGGGTGCGCCTGTGGGTGAGCAAGAACTACCTCGACCAAGTGGCCGGTGAGCAAATCACGCCCCTGCCCGAAGCTACGCTCACCGCCGCTGACCACAGCGTGTTCGTGTTTCAACTCACGGATGCCCAGCAGCCCGTTGACGTGGTGTTCTACCTCAACACCGAGACGATGGGTCGCCTGCACGGCCAGATTGGGCTCGTAGGCCGGCCCGATACGCTCCAAATCAAGCAGTTCATCTACCCCTGATTCGCGGATATTCGCGGGTCGTGCTTCCCTGCCGGCCGGCTTTCCCACGGTGTAAAGCCAGTCCGGCGGCGCTTACTCAACCCTGAAAATGTATGGAATCGGTTCTGCGGGCAGTGGTTGTGTATGGGGTTTTGCTCCTGATATTTCGCGTCGTGGGGCGGCGCGCCATCGCGCAAAGCTCGGTTTTTGACTTGGTGCTGGTGCTCATCATCGCCAATGTGGCAGATAATGCGCTGCTCGGCGAAGACAACTCGCTCATCAACGCGCTGCTGCAAATCGTGACGCTTTCGATGCTGTTTCTGGGGTTGTCGCTGGCCAAGCAGCGCTCGCCGCGGCTCACGCGCCTGCTCGACGGCTTGCCCGTCATCATCGTGCACCACGGCCAGCCCATTCCCAAGCTGATGCGCCAGCTGCAAGTCGATGAGGCCGATATTCTTAACGCCGCCCGCGAGCTACAGGGCCTGGAGCGCATGAGTCAAATCAAGTATGCCGTGCTCGAAGTCAATGGCGTCATTTCCATCATCGCCGCCACTGAGGAGGAAGCGGCTAAAGCGGCCGAAGTGGACCAGGCAACGTCTGCCGAAAAGGCGTAGGGTGCGGGGCTCGCCCCCGCCCGGCGTTCGCACCGCTCAAACGGCCAGTCCGACCATCTTATCTCAGGCAGTCTGATTGAGAGCCGAATAAATAAGGTCGGCAATGGGTCGAGGCTCTTCCAGTGATGCGAGTGCCAGCCAGTCGGGCCAGTCGTTCGGGTGGCGTGACCATTTGGGCGGGCAAGCCTCGCCCCTACCGCACTAGCTTTTGCTGGTAGCGGTGGCCGCCCTGCTCGACTTGCAGCACATAGACGCCACCGGGCAGGTTGCGCATATTCAGCTGCACGGCTCCGTTGAGGCCGGCGGTGGCGCGGCCCGGCAGCGGCCGGCCCAGCGCGTCGCGCAGCGAAATCTGAGCCGGGCGCAGCGGCCGGCTGGCGCGCAGCAGCACCTGGCCATCTTCGCCAGCGGGGTTGGGCGCGGCCGTCAGGCCCAAAGCTGGGTCGGCCGCGGGCCGGGTGGCCAGGCCCAGCAGCCCGCTCAGGCGAAACGGGCGCAGAAAGCGCCATACCTCCACGCTGGCGCTGATGTCGAAATTGGTAGCGCCGCTGCCGCCTTGCGAGAAAGCGGTGCCGGGCCAGGTGTGGCCGCCGCCGATGATGCGCAGGTGCTGCACCACGCTGCCCTGTCGGCCGCCGCCCCACACGCTGCGCTCCACAGTGCTGTTGTCGGTGGCGCTGGGGTTGGGTAGCGTCGTCACGAGGGGGGTAGGGCCGCAGCCATTAAACTGCACCCAGTAGTTGAGCACGGCGGGGATAGGCGCGGTGGGGAATATGCCGAACGCTCTTCCGCCGTTATATCGAACCGTGCTATCAGCTACACCGTGAATTTCCAGCACGGGGGTCGGGTGCTGGGGCGTGCAGAGCGCCGGCGTTTGTAGCCGGTCGGGCGCCATGCTGCCCGCCACCGACGCAACAGCGGCAATGCGGCCGCTGAGTTTGCAGGCCAGCTCGTAGCTCATAAAGCCGCCGTTGCTCATGCCGGTGCTGTACACGCGGTTGGCATCGATGGTATATTTCGACTGGATGTCGGTCAGCAGCGCCGCTAGAAAGGCCACGTCGTCCGCTACGCTTAAACCAGTGGTCGATACTACGTTCCAACTGCGGACACCCAGGATGTTGAGGGCGCCGTTGGGGTGCACCACCAGGAAATTAGCGGTATCGGCGATGGTCCGAAAGTCGCCGTAAGCCTCCTGCTCTACGCTATTCGAGCCGAAGCCGTGCAGATTAAACAGCAGCGGCACCGGCGTACCCGCCCGGTAAGCGGCCGGCACGTAGAGCCGATACTCGCGGGTTAGGCCGCCGCTCTGAATAGTGCCGGTGACGGTTGTGCCCGTGGGTGCCGTCTGAGCGCGCAGCGCGGCCGGAAGGAGCAGAGCCAGCAGCAACAAGCTGCGAGTCAGGGTTGGTCGGAATGGGTTCATAGCGAAGAGAGGGGGTAGGGAAGTAGTGGAATTATGGATTGTGCGGCTGGCAGTAGCGCGGGCTTTGTAGTCCGCGAGTCGAGCGGGCTCGTGGCACATTCGCCAACTACCACGTCCGCGCTGCTTTCAGCCCGCTGCTTTACGCAAACCAGCCCGGTGGGCGGCAGGTTTGCCCACAAA
Source organism: uncultured Hymenobacter sp. (assembly GCF_964243305.1). Classification (GTDB taxonomy): domain Bacteria; phylum Bacteroidota; class Bacteroidia; order Cytophagales; family Hymenobacteraceae; genus Hymenobacter. The sequence continues at coordinate 70,504 of NZ_CAXTEF010000018.1, read as the reverse complement.
AAAACGGCCCGCTGCGACAGCGGGCCGTTTTTCATTGTAACTCCGGGCAGAAAGCCTGCTTGCTACAGGCTTATTTGCGCCGGGGCGCCGGGCGACGGGCCGGGGCTTTGCGGGCTGGGGCCTTCTTCTTGACGGTGGGAGCCGCTTTGCCTTGCGCTTCCAGCTCCGCCAGCGTCACGGCCGGGCCGTACTTGGCTTCGTCGGGGTTGGCTTCGCCAGTCAGGTAAGGCGCAAACTCGACGCGGCGGTTGAGCGCTTGGCCAGCCTTGGTTTTGTTCGTGGCCGTGGGCTTGGTCTCGCCGTAGCCGCGCGACTCGATGCGGGTGGCGGAGACGCCCTTGCCCAGAATATAGGTGCGGACGGCCGCGGCGCGGTCATACGAGAGGCGCAGGTTGTAGGCGTCAACGCCCACGTTGTCGGTGTGGCCCGAAATACTCAGGCTGTAGTCGGGGTTTTCGTTGAGAATGGTCACAATCTGGTCAAGGCGGGCATTGGACACCGGCAGCAGCCGGGCCTTGTTGAACTCGAACTGGATGTAGCGCGTGGCCTCGTCCAGCACCTTGCGCGACTCGGCCTTAATCTCGGGGCAGCCTTGGTTGGAAGCCGGGCCGGCGCGGTCGGGGCACTTATCCTGGTAGTCGGGCACACCGTCGCCGTCTTTGTCCGTGGGGCAGCCGGTGGCATCCACGCTCACGCCAGCCGGCGTGTTGGGGCACTTGTCGTCCTGGTCGCGCACGCCATCGTTGTCGGCGTCGGGGCAGCCGCGCAGCTCGGCCTTGCCGGGCGTGTCGGGGCAGGCGTCGTCAGCATCGGCCACGCCGTCGCCGTCGCGGTCGGGGCAGCCTTGCAGCGCGGCTACGCCTTTTTCATCGGGGCACTTGTCCTGGTAATCGGCCACGCCGTCGCCGTCTTTGTCGAGCGGGCAGCCATTAGGGTCCACAGCGACGCCGGCGGGCGTGTCGGGGCACTTGTCCTTGCGGTCGGCCACGCCATCCTTGTCGGCGTCCTTTTTCTCACCGAAGGCCAAAACCAGGCCGGCCTGATGCAGCAGAAACCGGTCGTTGCGGTCGTCGATGGCTTCCTCGGTATTGTCGAAGTTGTCGGTGAGCGGGTAGATATAGGTCGTAGTCAACTCCAGGGCCAAGGCGGGTGAGAGGCGAAAGCGCAGGCCCGCCGTGCCGAACACATCGGGCCGCCGAATTTTATCGCTAAAGCGCCGGCCGTTCACCACGCCGCTGGTGTTGGTAAACATGCCGCCCGCACCACCCATCAGGTAAGGCTGAATAAAGGATTCTTCTTTGAGGATTTTGCCGTTGTTGAGCTTGAGCTTCAGGCCCAGATTGGCAAAGCCCACGCGGGCATCGAGGCTGGAGGGCCGCAGGCGAGTGCCCGAGAACTTGTAGTTTTCATAGAAGCCAAACACGCCCAAATCGAAGGAAGGCGAGAGGTAGCGGGTCAGGCCGATGCCGACGCCGGCTTCGGAGTCCACATCGCCGATTTTCCAAAAATCGGAGCCCAGGTTGCCGTGGTATTGCAGCAGGCCGACGTTGGCGCTGAGGGCCGTTTTTTTGTCTGGTGTCTGGGCCTGGACAGTGCTGGCGGCCAGCAGGCCGCCCACAGCCGCCAGCGCCAGCCGGCGCAGGGAGGGTGAGAGTAGGTTCATAAAGGAGGGGATATGGGCGGGTAGGCCCGGTTAGAATACCTCGCTATACCCCCGGCAATTGAAAAAGTTGCTTATCTAGCTCATCCAGGCCTTATATCGGAGAAATAATTTACTTTAATTAACTCCGCTGGCCTTTAAACAAAAAGCCACCCCTGGCGCCAGGGGTGGCTTTTCGTTTAAAGGCCAGCGGCGGCGCCTGACGAGCCTGCCACCTTCCTACCCCCTACAAGGCCCTGGGTGGCTTCGGCGCCGACGGAGGGGGTAGGGGAAAAGCTTACAGCCGCACGAAGTTCAGCCCCAGAATCAGCACGATGCCGAGTACCATCAAAATCAGGTAGGTTTCGACGGAGCCGGTCTGCACCTGGCGCAGCAGCTGCCCGCCGCCAAGCGTGACGCGGCCCAGCCCGTTGAGCACGGGCGCGATAATGCCGTTTTCGACGAACCGCACCAAGCCGCTGGACAAAGCCATAACCGGCCGTACAAACAGCGCGTCATACAGCTCATCGACGTAGTATTTGTGGTAAACCAGGCTTTCCGGAGCCGAGCGCGGCGCCTCGTCGGCCACCGGGCGCTGGGCGCGGGCCACGTACTGCACGTAGGCCAGGACGATGCCCAGCACGCCCGCCGCTACGGATAAGCCAATCAGCAGCAGCTCGGTGTTGTGGTCAGGCTCAGCGGTGAAGGCGGCCGGGTTGAGGCGGCGCGAGTAGGTGAAGAGCGGGGCCAGATAATCGGCCAGATAGTGCCGGCCCAGCAGTATCGGGGCGCCCATGAAGCCGCCGACGGCCGAGAGGATGGCCAGCACAAGCAGGGGTAGGGTCATGCTCGCGGGCGACTCGTGCAGATGGGCGCGCTGCTGCTCGGTGCCCCGGAATTCGCCGAAAAAAGCCAGAAACAAGAGCCGGAACATGTAGAAGGCCGTCAGGAAAGAGGTGAACAAGCCCACGGCCCACATCAGCTTGCTGTGCTCATAGACGTGGCTCAAAATCTCATCCTTCGAGAAAAAGCCCGCGAACGGCGGAATGCCGCTAATGGCCAGGCAGCCAATAAGGAAGGTAATAAACGTAATCGGCAAGGCTTTGCGCAAGCCGCCCATGTGGCGCAAGTCCTGCTCGTTGCTCATAGCGTGAATCACGGAGCCGGCGCCGAGGAACATCAGGGCCTTGAAAAAGGCGTGGGTGAGCACGTGAAACAGGGCCGTGGAGTAGCCCAGCACGCCCAGGGCCAGGAACATATAGCCCAGCTGCGAAACCGTGGAGTACGCCAGCACCTTCTTGATGTCGTTCTGCGCCAGGCCAATAGTGGCGGCGAAGAACGCCGTGGCCAGGCCCACGATGGCAATGACTTCGAGCGTGTCGGGTGCCAGGGTGAAGAGCACGTTGGCGCGCAGCACGAGGTAAATGCCGGCCGTGACCATTGTCGCGGCGTGGATGAGGGCCGAAACGGGGGTAGGGCCGGCCATCGCGTCGGGCAGCCAGGTGTAGAGCGGCAGCTGCGCCGACTTGCCCATCGCGCCCACGAAGAGCAGCAGCGTAATCACGGTCACGATTTCTTTGCCGTAAGGGCCAAACTGCAGAAGCGAAGCCTTCTGGAACACCTCTCCGTACTGCACGGAGTTGAAAGTCAGGTACATCAGGAAGATGCCGAGCAGGAAGCCCAGGTCGCCGATGCGGTTGATGATGAAGGCTTTCTTGGCGGCGTTGTTGAAGCTCGTGTGGGTGTTCCAGAAGCCGATGAGCAGGTAGGAGCACAGCCCTACCCCCTCCCAGCCGACGAACAGTATTACAAAATTGGAGCCCAGCACCAGCACCAACATGCTGAACACGAACAGATTCAGGAAGCTGAAGAACTTGCCCACGTTGGCATCGTGGCTCATATAGCCGATGCTGTAGACGTGAATCAGAAACCCTACCCCCGTCACGAGCAGCAGCATCACTAGGCTGAGCTGGTCAATCTGGTAGCTGAACGGGATTTGCAGCGAGCCCACGTTTATCCACTCAAATAAGTGGACCGTGTACTGGTACTGGAAATTCTGAAACAGAACCACCGAGATAATAAACGAGCCCAGCACCGCCGCGCTGCTGATAAGCCCCGCCACGGTACCCGGCAGACGCCGGTTGAGCAGGCCGTTAATCAGAAAGCCCAGGAAGGGCAGGCCCGGAATGAGCAGGTAGAGCAGGGTAGGCAGTGGGGCAGTGGCGCCGGGCAGGACGGTTTCTTGCATGGGGAGTTAGGAAGTACGGCTGACTAACAAGGTGGTCCTGCTGAGCCCCGCGAAGCGTCTTGCTCGGGAAAGTAACTCAATCGTTCAGCCATTTTGATTACTGCTGCGAGCGAGTTGCTTCGCGGGGCTCAGCAGGACCACCTTGTTAGTCAGCGCGACCAACGGAAACTAAAACTTGAGGCGGCTGAGCAGATTCACATCCGTGTCCTGCAGGTTGCGGTAAATCATGACGATGATGGCCAGACCCACGGCAACTTCGGCGGCGGCCACCGCCATAATAAAGAACACAAAAATCTGGCCGTTGGGGTCGGCACGGTAGGCCGAGAAGGCGGTCAGTAGCACGTTCACGGCGTTGAGCATCAGCTCGATGCACATGAAGATGATGATGGCGTTGCGGCGCAGGAGCACGCCCGTCACGCCGATGCAAAACAGGGCCGTGGCGAAAAACACATAATACTGTAGCGGCACCGTGCGGATGACTTGCGGGATGTTGGCGTCCATGCCGGGGGAGGGGGGTAGGGAAAACGGAAAACAGTGGGCCTGACTCAGCCGCTCATTGGCGGGCAAAGGTATTCTGAATTTTCAGGAGCTGCGATTCCGGGGCTGCGCCGGCCACCTGAGCTGCCAGCTGTGGAACGCCGGCCTACTCGGGTGCCGCTCGGGGCCCTGCCGGCCCAGATAGGCAAGGTGCGCAGGCCCTGCCATTAGCTGAGACAAGAGAGGCGCTATCCGAATAACAGTAATTTAACAAGAGGTAGGAATTAAGGCCGAAGTCACGGTAATGTTAGAAATTATACTCGGCAAGGCAAGTAGTTTTTGTATTATGCTTATTTTAATGTGAAATAAAATGATACTGCTTGTTGCTGGTCAACGAGTTAGCGATAATCATCGAATCTGGTATTTGGCACATTATTTCGATAAGAGTTATTACCTTTACCCATCATTCAACCTTTTCTGTTCCTTATGAAGGCTCTTTTACTAGGATTATTCTTATTTTTATTTAGTAATTTCACCTTTGGGCAAACGTTATATACGTTCAATGGCGGGGGCACCAGCGGCAGCTGGGAAGACCCTTCGGTTTGGACAACGGACCCCACCGGCTCGACTAGTGTTGGAGCGCGGGTGCCAGGCAGCACCAACAACGTGGTGATAACTAATAGCTTCGTGGTAACGCTAAGCACTACGCTGGGAGCCGCTGCTACCCCCGCGAGCATCACCGTGCAGCGGGGCGGGGTGCTGGACCTGGTAACGACTACTGCGGCCCCGGTTACCTCGGGCGGCTTTAGTGGCACCCTGGGCCGCCTCGCGGGGCAGGGTACGCTGCGCATCGGACGGCCCTACTTCCCGGCCGTCACGACCAACGATTTCGACGATGCCAACACGGGCACCGTGGAATTCTACAACTGGCCGGCGGGCCCAACCGCCTTGCCGACGGCCGTCGGCCAATACAACAACCTGCGCCTGCTCAACACCACGGCCACGGCCTACACCGCGCAGCTTAACAACGACCTGACGCTAAAGGGCAACCTGACGCTAGTTAACGCCACTTACGTTCGTCCCGTCCCTCCTGCTACCGCTCCTGCACCCACTGTGGTTCTGAACCTGGGCCAGACGGCTGGCACCAACAGAGCCCTAACGATAGATGGCAACGTGACAGTAGGAGTAGGCACGAGCTTGGGCGTGACGGCAGTAGCTGGCGCTCACACGATTAACGTGAGTGGCAGCTTTGTAAATAACGGCACGGTGAATCTGCACAACGGTGTTGATACCCAGGCTGCGCTACTCAACTTCACGGGAGCTACTGATGCCAACTTCGCCTGCAATGGGCCCACTGATTTGGGGCGTTTGCAGGTAAACAAAGGCATCGACAGCCAGACGCTGCTGAATGTGACGGCAACGGTAGCTCCCGGCGGTGCTTCTGCCAGTAATCTTCGGTTAAACTATATCGCTGATGGTGCTTTGCTGGTTTTAATTAATGGTGTTGCCAAGCTTGGCGGTAATATTTTCTTGCCTAAGATTCGGAATGGAAACACTCCGGGTATTGGGTTTGATATTGGCACCCCTAGCACGGGTCCTACTAACTCTGGAACAAGTCCCACCCTTTGGATAGCTGGCGCTACACTGCAAAACAACAATGCGACGGGCGTAGTCGTCTATGGAACGTATCGCATCAGCGCAGGCCAGTTTAACAGTTTAACACCTGATGCTATGGTAATTCGGGAAGACGGACAGGTGCTGGTCGAAGGTGGGAAAACCTTTCTGAATAAGATGAGGCCGTCGAGCACGACGGCTACCCACCGTGGGTCCTTCATCATCACTGGTGGCGAATTTGAATGCAATGGCACCAATGGCACCGCTAACGATGGCTTCGCCCGCTTCGCAATCCCCTACCTCACGCAGTCGTTTCGCATGACGGGCGGCACCATCCGGGTACAGAATCCGTCTGCCTTGGATGGTTTGTTTCACATTGGGGCAAACCCTAATAACGCAGTAGTAACGGGGGGTACCATCGAGGTGATTCTGCCAGCCACGAATGAGAACGGCCGGATTCTGACTACGGCTCCTCTATGGAATCTAACTATTAGAAAGGCCGGCGCAGCCGGCACCAGCAAGGCAATACTGGCTGACGTTCCGGTTCCTGCCACTTTTGCCCCCGGTGCCACCACCACGGCCCAGCCGCTGACGATGCTCAACAACTTCACCATCGACGGCACCAACCCGACGACGTTCGACGCCAACTCGCAGAACATCAATATTCAGGGCACCTTTACAATCGGCACAGGCGGCATCTACCTGCCTACCACGAACACCACAACCTTCAGCGGCGGGCAGAACCAGCTGCTGACCAACAACGGCGCTATTGGTACGGCTAACAATACCTTCTACAACTGGACGGTTAACAAATCAGCCGGTACTCTCACTTTAGGAGGTACAGCTGGCACGTACACCGTCGCGGCGGCTGGCACCCTAAGCCTGCTCAACGGTGTACTCAACGACGGCGGCAAAACGGTAAATGTGCTGGGCAACTTGGTCAACTCGGCCTCGCACACTAGTGGCGGCGGCACGGGTAGCATTGTGCTAGCGGGCACGGGCGCCCAAACAGTGAGCGGTAATGGAGAGGGCGTGTTCGGCAACCTGAGCGTGGGCCCCCGTGCTGCGGGCGCGGTGACCATGACGGCCAACATGAGCGTGGCAAGTGTGCTGACTCTGAACCACGTACTCGACATCGGCGCTAACCGCCTGTCGCTGACTAACGTCAGCCCTGGCGCAGTAACGACCAACCAGGAAGCTTTCAGCAACCTGTATATGATTCGCACGGCCGGCAACCAGAGCGACCTGGGCGTGCAAAAAACCTACGGCGGTGCAGAGTCCTTTTTATTTCCAGTGGGCACCGGTACGAAATATACGCCGGCCATTATCCGGCTGGCGTTGGCTACCTCCTTATCTCGCTACGGGCAGGTAAGCGTCAGCCCCACCAACATGCGCAACCCCTTCGTAACGGGTACTACTAACTCTCTGGCCTACTATTGGAAGGTGCGTAGCGTAGGCTTTGATGCGCTCCCGACAGGCAGTATTTTTCAAACGTTCCGCATGATAAACGCGGACGCGGTGGGCACTCGGGCCAACTACATTCCCGCTCGTTACCTGCCGGTGGCCTGGACAACTTACAACGACCCCAACCTGGTAACCGACGCGGGTGCTACCAGCAACACCATCGCTTTTGAAGCTCTCGACCAGTTTGAAGGCGAGTTCACTGCTGGTGAGCCGGCCGCGTTTGGAGCAGTAACAGCGTTCTATAGCCGGGCTAACGGCAATTGGGAAACGCCCACTACCTGGAGCACAACCGGCTTTACCGGAGCGGCAGCTACTACTGTGCCCGGCGCGGGCAACCCCGTTTTTATTGGCTCGGCCAGCGACGCAAGGTTTCACACCGTGACCGTTACGGCTATTAACGCCAAGTCCGGCTCGCTGGTAATTGACCGGGGCTCTGTGCTGGACGTGCAGACGTTCACCGGCCATAATTTCGGTGCCCTGCCTGATGCTAAAATAGGCGGTGCGGGTCGGCTGCGCGTGAGCACCAGCAGTAACACAATCACCGTCTTTCCGGGCGGCGACTTTGGCTCTTTCCTTCAGCCGAGCGGCGGCACGGTTGAATACTACACCACCAGTAACCGCGACATAATCGTGCCCTTAACGTCGGCCTCAGGTCTGGCTCTGAATTCCTACCGGAATCTGTGGCTTAACGCCGGGACGGGTCGCATGATAACCTTGCCTAACGTAGACTTGCGGGTATATGCGCAGTTGAAAGCCGGCACAGTCACGACTTTCCCCGGCACGGCGCTGCTGAGTGGCGGCACCGCCGGCAATCTGCGTGTTGATTCCTTACTGGCCGTGCAGGCCGGCGTATTGCGCTTCGCCAACGGCACTGCCCGCACCCTGATAGCTGACACCGATGTGCGGGTTGATGCCGGAGCAACCTTCGATACCAACGGTGGCGGCGCCACAGTGACGAACGCGCTGACGGTAGGCGGCTCGCTGACCAACAATGGTATTCTGGACTTTAACATGACCAGCAAAGCCAGCCTGACCTTCACCGGCCTCGCGAATACCAGCCTGACTGGCACCACCGGTACGCTGACTGACCTCTTCTCGCTCACCGTGAACAAAGGCACGAACCAGACGCCCACCCTAACCGTGGACGTGGCCGGCGCCCTGACTACGCCCACCAACGGCTGGCTCACTCTGAGCAATGGCACACTGCGCTATGCTAAAGCCAACAGCACGCTGACCATTCATGACGCCGCGAGCCCCTACATCATCACCGATAACGCGGCGCTGACCGTGGACGCTACTGGCGCGAACGTGACGGTAGCAACCAATACCAGCGCCCTTTCCGACCTCAAGCTGGCCGGCCAGCTGCGCGTGCTGCAAGGTATGTTGAGCGTGGGCACAGCGGCGGGCACGGGCAACGACCTAGAGTACGCCAGCGCGGGCGCCCCCACTATCCGGGTGAGCGGCACCGGCACCCTGTACGTAAACGGGCAGGTGCGCCGCACCACGGCCAACACCAACGGCTCGCTGCGCTATGACCAGAGCGGCGGCGCAGTTGAGGTGGCCGGTCTGGGGGCTACCGCTGCCGCCAACAACGAGCGCGCTCTGTTTGAAGTGCAGGGGCCCGGCAGCATCTTCCGCATGACCGGCGGCACCCTGGCCCTGCGCCGCTCCAACGGCCGGCCCGCCATCATCGCCGACCTGTATCTGCGGCCCGACTCGACGGTGGTAACGGCCGGTACGGTCCTGCTCGGCAATACCGCCGCTGGCGTGGGCAACGTAACGATTAGCGTGGAGTCGCTCGTGCCGCTCTATGACCTGAGAGTGGAGGCCGGCGCCAGCAACACAAACCAAAACACCGGCCTGCTGACGGGTCTGAACCCTCTGAATCTGAAAGGCTCCTTGACCATCGGCAATGACAACTCTTTCTTCAGAGCCAACGGCCTCGGCCTCAATATCGACCAGGACCTGATTAACAACAACACCTCGACCAGCACCTCGACGGCTACGGTGCCGGGCGTGGGCGGCTTCCAGCCGGGTACCCCGGCCCAGACAACCACCTTCACCGGCAAAGGCGCCGTCACTCAACTGCTGGCCGGCGCCGCCGGCAACCTGACTGAGTTTGGCAGCTTGCTTCTGAACAACGCCCGGCCCGGCGGCACGCTGCGGCTCGACCGCAATGCCCGCGTGATTGGCACGCTGACCCTCACTAAAGGCACGCTGGCCGATAATGCCCAGACCATCACGGCCCTGGGCGATGTGATCAACTCGGCCACGCACACCAGCAGCGGCACTGGCAGCCTTATCTTCGGTGGCACCGCCAACCAGAACATCGGGGGCAACGACACGGGCCGCTTCGGCAACCTGACGCTCAGCAATGTGGCTGGGGCTACTACCCTGGCCAACCAAGAGGTGACTGGCCAGCTGACCTTGACCGGCGGCGTACTGACCATCGGCTCGAACCTTCTCTGGCTGAGCAACCCGGGCATCAGCGCCGTGGCGGGCATCCTGGATGCCACGCGCCACATCCGCACCAACGGCATTGTGGCCGACCTGGGCCTGCGCAAATCCTACCCGGCCACAGCCCACAACTTCGTCTTCCCAATGGGCGCTTCGGGCAAGTACACGCCGGTGCGCATGAACGTAACGAGCAACTCGGCGGTGGGTACCATCACGGTGCGGCCCATCGACCGGGCGCACCCCTCGACCACTGACGCCGCCTTCAAGGAGTTGAGCTACTTCTGGAAAGTGAGCAGCACCGGCTTCAGCGCCGCGCCGGCCGTAACCCAGGACTTTACCTATGTGGACGTGGCCGCCGGCAACGACGTGAACGGCACGGAAGCCAGCTACAAGCTGGGCCGCTTCCTGAATGGCGCCTGGACGCCAGTGGGCGGCATTGCCGGCAGCACGGTGAACGCGACCAGCAACACTCTCACTGCCGGGGTTACCTATTTCGAAGGGGACTACACCGGCGGCGAGCCCAGCGAGTTCGGGGTGGTACCGACGTTCTACAGCCGCAACGCTACCGCCGGCCTGCCCGCTGGCGCCAACTGGAACGACCCGGCCGCCTGGACCTCCAACGCCGACGGCACCGACTCCTCGCCGCTGCTCACCACCTTCCCGACCCTGGCCAACCCCGTGGTTATCCGCAGCGGCCACCTGATTAATACGAACGGGCCGGGCCGGGGCGCGGCTACCCTGAATCTGCTCGGCACCCTGAACCTCAATGCCGACGGAGCCAACAACTTCAGCACCGTGACCGGCAGCGGGACGCTGCGCATCGGCTCGGCCCTGTTTCCGGCCGGCAACTACGAAGCCTTCGTGGCGGCCAACACCGGCGGCACCGTGGACTTTACCGGCCCCGTGCAGCTGCCGGCCCGCGACACGTACAACAACCTGACGTTCTCGGGCGCCAACAGCAAGCAGCTCAGCAACCTTGACTTGACCATCAACGGCAGCCTCACCACGCTGGCCGGCACCACGGTGAACAACCCCACCAGCCAGAGCCTGACCCTGACCTCGGCCACAAGCGGCGCGACGCTGGGCGGCGCGTTCAACCTCAACGACGGCCTCCTGACGGCCGGCGCCTTCCTCACCAACTCCGGCACCCTCACGCTGGGCGCGGGCGCGGTGGGTATCGGCACCGCCTTCACCAACAGCGGCACCGTCAACAACGGCAGCGGCGCGCTGGTGGTCGGCGGCGCCTTCATCAACAGCGGCGGCTACAACGCCAACACCGGCAGCGGCAGCCTGACTGCCAATACGTTCACCAACGCTGGCCCCGGTGTTTACACGGCCGGCACGGGCAGCCTGACCACGACGGGAAATTTCAGCAACGGCGCTGGCGGCACCTTCACGGCCGCAAGTGGCGCGGTGACCGTGGGCGGCAGCTTCGCCAATGCGGGTACCTACGGCGTGACCGATGGCGTCATCAACAATCAGCTTCGCGTGGCTGGTGATTTCACCAACAGTAGCGGCGGCTTGTTTTCGGCCGCAAGCAGCGCCCTGGTGCTACAAGGCAATTTCACCAACAGCGGCACCTTCGACGCCGGCACCGGCCTGGTGCAGTTCCTGACGGATGCCAGCCGCACGATAACCGGCACCACCAGCTTCTACAACCTGCAGAAGCTGCGCACCAGCCCGCTGCGGCTGGGCACGGGCACCGACGTGACGGTAAACAACCTGCTGACCCTGCAAAGCGGGCTCATCATCACCGGCACGGCCAACACGCTGCGCCTGATTAACACTACTGAGCAGCCCATCGTGGGCACCAGCCCGACGGCCTACGTAGCCGGTCGCCTGGCCATGAACCTGCCCAATGCCGCCAGCATCCGGGAATTCCCGGTCGGCCTGGGCGGGCGCTACCGCCCCGTGACCATCAAGCCCCAGGGTATTTCGGCGGCCCCGGTGGTGCTGGTTGAAATCTTCAACTCGCCGCCGGCCGGTCCTATAGCTAATACATTGTCGAACCTCTCGGCCAACCGCTACTACCGCATTCAGCTGTTGTCGGGCACCATCGCCCAGCCTACCGTGCAGCTGAGCTTTAACACCGACGTGGTGGATGAGGAAGTAAACGTGCCCGGCAACCTGCGCGTGGCTCGCTCCATTGGCAATGCCGGCACTTGGAACACCGCTGGTGGGGCGGGGGTATTCTCGCCCGAAGCGCCGCGTGGCTACACTATCTCGGCGCCCACTGTTATCGACAACAACTCGTTCTTTGCCCTGGCTTCCACCAATGCGGTAGATAACCCGCTGACCGGCCAGGCGCCGCTGCCCGTGGAACTAGTGCGGTTCACGGCCACCCGGCAGGGCCCGGCCGTGCGCCTGGCCTGGGCCACGGCCACGGAGAAGAACAGCGCTTACTTCAGCGTGCAGCGAGCCAGCGACGGCCAGCGCTTCACCGACATCGGGCGCGTCGAAGCCCAGGGCAACAGCAGCAGCCGGCACGATTACGCCCTGCTGGATGAAGCTCCGCTCGCCGGCCTGAACTACTACCGCCTGCGCCAGGTAGACCGCGACGGCACCGTAGCCTACTCACCAGTAGCCACCGTGCGCTTCGACGGCGCGGCGGCCCCCGCCACGCCGGCCCTGCTGGCCTATCCGAACCCGGCTTCGCCCCAGGGCTTCAAGCTGCTCACGGTGAATGCCGGCACCAGCGGCGGCGCGGTGCAGCTCTTCGATAACGTTGGGCGCCTCGTGCTGACCAAAACGGCCGCCGTCGGCACCGCCGAGGTCAGCATCGAGCCAGCCCGGCTGCTGGCCAGCGGGATGTATTTTGTCACCTGGCAGGTTTCGGGGGGTGCCAAGCTGACGACGAAAGTGGTCGTGGAGTAGCAGCTCACTTTGCTCACAAAAAAGCCCCGACTCGCCTGGAGCCGGGGCTTTTTCGTGGGCAAGAGTTTTTTAGCGAAGTTCCTTACTCCTTACCCAAGCCGTAAGGAAACGGCTCCCTGCGTCACGGCGCGGAAGCGGCGTCAGGCTGCTCATTCCCTACCCCCCTCCCTCTCGTCCAACCCACCCGTGGGTTGTCGCTTAGTGTCGGGTTTGGACTGGTAACGGGGGGTAGGGGATGGGCCGCAGCTATTGCGGCCTGTTCTCCGCTACGGCGTTAAGCCGTCGGAAAGTCCACCCACTCCCCGGAAAAGCCGTGAGTGGACTACCTGCTAATAGCGTGCATCGCGCGCGTGAGCCAGCCAGGTACGGTGCCGGCTCCGGCCTGAGCTGCCCGCCGGGCAAAGGGCAGAGAAAACCGAGACCAGCGCCACTTGTGCTCTTGCTGGCGCCCGGTAGCCAGGCCGATGGAACGCAACGCTAGCGTCAGCCGGAAAGCCTCAGTTCCCTACCCCCTCTTCAAGAGGAAACCCGCCGCAGAAGACATCTCCCCCCCCCGCTATTTGCCACCTGTTTTGCCAGCCAGCTACCAGCATTTGCTTTCCTACCCCTTCGCTCCCGCGGGAGGGGGTAGGAAGGTCAGATTGCGCTGGGCGCCAGGTGTGCGAGTGTGTAGCGGACTTCCTTTGACTTGCATAAACCACCGTTATTTCTCAGCTTCCTGCGCCAAAAGTGCCAGAAATGAAAGTGGCAAAAACGAAAATCCCCGCTCTGAAAAATCAGAGCGGGGATTTTTGAAGAAGCAAACGAAGCCGCTAGTTTTTCTGAATGCGGCGCACCGCGACCTGCGTACCCTGGCGCACCTCCAGCAAGTACACGCCGGCCGCCAGCGCGGCGGGCAGGCGCAGCTGCTGGTCGGCGGGCAGGGCGGCCGGGGCCAGCACCACCCGGCCGGTGAGGTCGCGCAGGGCGACGGTGGCGGCGCCCGTCGTGGGCAACGCTACCGTGAGGCGGTCGGTGGCCGGATTAGGAAACACCTTCAGGCCGGGCAGCGCCTGGCTGGCCTGCGCGGCTAAGACCAGATTGAAGGCGGCTGAGCTAGTAGCAGTCCCGCCGGGCGTCACCACCGTGATAGCGCCTGCACTGCTGCCCATATCGCTGGGCACCACAAAGGTGAGGCTGGTGGCTGATACCACTGTGAATGCAGGGATGGCGAAGCTGCCGATGCGCACGGCCGTGGCGCCCGTGAAGTTGGTGCCGGTCAGCGTCACCATCGTGCCCGAACCGCCTCCGGTGGGCGTGAAGCTGGTGATAGTGGGGGCCGGCGCCGTCACGCTGAACGTGGCCGCGGCCGAGGCGCCGCCGCCCGGCGCGGGGCTGGTAACGACGACATTATAGGTGCCGGCCGCCGCAATGGCCTCGGCCGGCACGGTGGCCGTGAGCTGCGTGGCCGAAACCAGCGTCGTGAACAGGGCAACGCCGTTGAAACTCACCACCGAGTTCGCCACGAAGCCGGTGCCGGTCACCGTCAGCATAAAGGCGCCGCTGCCGGCTACGGCCGTGGCTGGCGCCAGCGAGGCGATGGTGGGCGCCGGGTTAGGCACCGTCACGGTGAAGCTGGTGGCGCTGGTGGCCGTGCCGCCGGGCGTGGTGACGGCAATCGGGCCGCTGCTGGCGCCCGCGGGCACGGCGAAGGTGATGCTCGTGGCCGATACCACCGTAAAGCCCGTGATGGCTGCGCCGTTGAGCGTGACGGCGGTGGCGCCGGTGAACTCCGTGCCAGTGAGCGTAACGCTGGTGCCGCCCGGACCGCTGGCGGGCGTGAAGCTGACGATGGTCGGCGCGGCGGCTTCCGGGGCGAAAGCCACGCCGCGAAACGCGGTGTTGGTGCCGGCCGTGGCAATGGCGGCCGGCAGGGCGACCACGCTGGGCGCGGCGTTGTAGCCGGCCTCGTCAGAAACAAGATACAGGCGGCCGGTGCCGCTGGCGGCCAGCGAAACGGCGGTGCCGCTGCTGCTGGTGCCCATCAGGCCGCGCAGGCCCGCCGCGCCGCTGATGGCGCCGTTGAGCACCCAGGCGCCTCCCACCAGGCTCCACTTCTGAATGCCGCCGCCGGCCGTACCGCGGTCATCGGCGATGTAGAGCACATCGACGCCGGGCACGGCGGCGCTCAGGTCGGCGAGGTAGAACGCGTTCGGGCTGGAGCCGGGCGCGCCAGGAAAGCCCGGCAGCAGCGTTACGGCCTGCCCCTCAGCGGTCGGCAGGCCCGTGCCGACCTGGCTCAGGCCGACGTAAGGGCTCGCCGCGCCGGTCACGTACAGGTTGCCCCCGAACGTGTTGATGGCGCGCAGGTTGGTGGGCTGCTCGTTGAGCGGCGTGGAGGCGAAGCCGCCGAAGGGCACGTAGCGCACGCCGGAGTTGGCGCCCACGGCGTAAAATCCTAGCCCATCGGCCGTCGCCGCCGCGCGGATGCTTGCCTTGTCAAATGCGTCGCCCGTGCTGGTGCTGGTATCGAAGCTGCCGTCGGCGGCAATGCGGCCAATCACGCGCGTCACGTCCGTTGTTTCGCTGGCGCCGATGGCCGGCGTGCCTGGTGCGGCGCCGTAGCCCGCCAGCACGAGGTAGCGGCCGTCGGCCGAGCGGGTCAGGTTTAGCTCAGAGGTGGCCGTGCCGCTGGCGGTCAGAATGCGATTGTTGCCGCTGACCGAGGTAGGCAGGTCGATGGTCCGCACGAGCGTCCCGTCGGGCGTGTACTCATCCAGGAATACGGCCGCCGCCGCCCCCGAGAGGATTTCCGAGCCGTCGCCGACGCGGGCCACCACGATGTTGCCGGGCCGGAAAGGGGCGGCCAGCAGGGGCGCGGGCTGCAGAAAAAGGGTGGTGGCCAGGCCAGCCATTAGTTTAGAAAAGTACAAATATTTCATGGACAAGATAAAAAAGAGGAAATGAGAATAAAAAAACGGTCACTGAATTGTCAACCGATGCCCCAAATATAGCTCCTTGCTTCCTAAATGGGGGTAGGAAGAGGAGAAGAAAGGATTTTTTGTTGTTCAGGCGGTAGATTTGGTATGACCCTTAAACTTCTTTTACGAGCCTTTTCGCTGCATTCGTTCGCTGGAAAGTCAACAACTCAACCTCTTATAGTACTATTGATAGGACGACGCAGCGGCTGGTGCTTACCTTTAAAAAAAGGCCTGGCCGCTACCAGTTGGCCGCGAGCAGGGCAACTAGCGCGCAGAGGGACTCCAATCACGTCGCTAGTCAGAAGAAAGTCCGTAGTATTATGTGCCCCTCACACCTCGGTGCGCTGGCCTGCGTTTGGCCAGGGTAGAGCAGTGCGCGTTTTCTAGTCCAGCGTGGTAGGCGGATGAGGTGACGAGTACAGTGTGCTGCTCGCTTCGTTGAGGCAGCCTGAGCCCCATTGCGCCAGGCCGCTTCCGCAATTCGCAATTCGAGGCGGCAGAACAGGTCCTCCACCGAGTTGCGCCGCCGGTTGCGCCAAATCAGAAGCCATGACCTAAGAGTGACCCGGCCAACGGCCCCGGCAGGGAGCCGCCAGAAGTAAAATCATCTTGAAAACTCAAGGCAGCAACCGCCATTTCCTACCCCCCCTTCAAAGCAGAAATGCCCGCAAAGCGACCCGGAAACAACAACGCCCCGGCCAAAAGGCCGGGGCGTTGACTTGTTCGCTAAGCAGGGGGTAGGGACTTGCAGAGGGCCAGGCTAGAAGCCCAGGCCGATGGTGAAGCCCTGGGCCGAGTCGCCGAACTCGCCCAGCGCGCGGGCCGCGCCCGTGGCCGTGTCGATGCGGTAGAGCCGGGTGCGGCCGGCCGAGGAGAGCAGAGCATAGGCGATGCCGCTGCTGCCGCCGATGTCGAAGCCGGTAGCGGCGTCTACGTTCACGCCTAGCGCCCCCACCTCTACCAGCGTGCCGTTGTTGGGCGGCAGCTGCCGGAAAAGCTTGTCCGACGCTACATCAATGTCGAACAAGGTCGTGGTGGTGGTGCCGGCCACGTTGTTGGCGTAGGCCGCGCCGGTCACGGCTGGCGCGCCCGGATTCAGGGCGCCGTCCACGGTAGTAGCGCCGTCGAGCGGATTGATGCGCAGATTCTGGCCGGTGTTGCTTACCACGCGCAGGCGGTCCACGACGGGGTTGAAGTCCACACCGAACGAGGTGCCCATCAGCGGAACGCTCAGGGCGGCTACGAAGGTGGCGGCGCCCGACGAGGCGTTGAGCGTGTAGAGGCGGCCGGCGCTGCCTACGGCATAGATTTGGCCGTTTACGGGCCGGAAATCAATGCCCACAACTGATTCGCCGGCTTGCAGGCCGGCGATGGGCTTGGCCACGGTGCTGCCAGAGTTGGTGGGGTTGAAAATCAGCAGGTTGCTGGCTGCATCAACAGCATAAGCCACCGGGTTGGTCGGGATGGCAATGCCGGTGTACATCAGGTCTTTGTCGTACTTGGCCAGAATGCGGGCATCGCCGGTAGCCAGGTTGACGGTGAAGAGCGTGGGCTTTTTATTGACCTCAAACAGGGCCAGAGCCAGGTCGGAGCCGGGCGCAATGTCGAAGCCGCCGTTGCCGGTTGCTTTCAGCTTGAGGTCGCCGACTTCCACCAGCGTGCCGTTGTTGGGCGGCAGCTGCTTGTAAAGCTTCTGGCCCGCCACGTCGATGTCGTAGAGGGTGGTGGTAGCAGCGCCGGCCACGTTATTCGTGTAAGCCACGGCGGCGATGCGGGCGCCACCGGCCCCGTTGATATCGCCGTCGACGCTAACCACAGTGCCGGTTTCGGGGTTCAGGCGCAGGTTCTGGCCGTCGGCCGTCACCAGGCGGATGCGGTCCACGGTCGGGTTGAAGTCAAAGCCCACCACGGTGCCAGCCAGGGCCGGCGCAAATGGCGCAGTGCCAATGGCGCGCGCGGCGCCGGTCCGCGGGTTGATAACGTAGATTCGGCTGGTACTGCCCACGCCGTAGAGCTGCCCGGTGGCCGGGCGGAAGTCAATGGCCAGAATGGTTTCGCCGGGCTGCAAGCCACTGATGGTCGCGGAACTTACCGGGCGCTTCGGGTCGGCGCCGGCAAACATATCCAGCTGCACCCCGCCCGCCAGGGCGTAAAAGTCGAACGTCAGTTCGGCCTTTTTGGCGTCGCTTATCCCCGTGCTGCCCGTCGGGTTCTGCGTAACGTCGTCCAGGTCCTTGTTGCAACCAGCCAGGGCGAAAAGGAGGGTGGCACAAGCTGCGAGCCTGCCGACGGAATAGGGCGTTCTCATTGGTTTAGGTGGTAAGGAAGTGAAAGATAAATTTGTGAAGAGTTGATGAAGAAGCTACGACGAAGAGATTTCATCGGATTGTTCAATTCTTAGCAGATTGCCATTTTATTTTAGTTGCTCTTCGGCCCGGCCTGATTATCACTATTCTGGTTGCAGTGCTGGCTAAGGTGCTGCCCACTACCTGACTTACTTGCTGCCAGCGGAGGGGGTAGGGAATAAGGCGCGTCCGGCCCCGCCATAAAACATTGCCTTACCTTGAGCGTCTGCCGCCTCACAATGGACCCGTTCTCGCTTTCCCTACCCCCGCCTTCGCCCCTGATGTCGGCCGCCGCCCAGGACCAGCAGATTCAGCTGGCCGTGCGCGAGCAGCGCGGACGCCTGCTGCGCTTTATTCAGCGCCGCATCCCCGACCCCGACCAGGCCGAGGACATCCTGCAAGACGTGTTCGCCGAGCTGGTCGAAAGCTACCGCGTGCTCAAGCCCGTCGAGCAGGCGGCAGCGTGGCTGTTCCGGGTGGCGCGCAACCGCATCACCGACCTCTACCGCCGCAAAAAGCCGGTCAGCCTCGAAGCCGAGTTTGCCGCCGCCGAAGCCAACCCCGACGGTGAGGGCCTGCTCCTGGCCGACCTGCTGCCCGCCCCCGACGACCGCCCCGAAAACCGCCTGCTGCGCGAAACCCTCATGGATGCCCTGAGCGCCGCCCTGGCCGAGCTGCCCGCCGCCCAGCGCCAGGTGTTCGTGTGGCACGAGCTGGAAGACCGGAGCTTCAAGGAGATGGAAGCCGAAACCGGCGTGCCGCTCAAAACCCTGATTTCGCGCAAGCACTACGCCGTGCTGCACCTGCGCAAGCGCCTGCAAAAGCTCTACGATGAGCTGTTTACGGATTGAGGGGGTAGGGATTAGCGCGAAAAGGCGGTCAGGCTGAACGCAATGAAGCATCTTTACTGCTGACTAGCTCAACCGTTTGCTCAAACTGAATGCTTCCCCGGTAGAGATGCTTCGACTCCGCTCAGCATGACGTTCCGCCACTCATATAACTTATAATTACCCCACCCCAACATGAACCGTACCTTCTGGCTGCTCCGCGGCCTTCGCTTCGCCCTCTTCGGCGCGCTCTTCCTGGCCCTGGCCGGCTTCGGCACCATGAGCCTCTGGAACTGGCTGGTGCCGGCCCTGTTCCACGGCCCCCTCATTTCCCTGCCCCAAACCTTCGGCCTGCTCGTGCTGAGCCGCATCCTGTTCGGCGGCTTCGGCGGCGGGAGCCGGGCGGGCGCCTGGGCCCGGCAGCGCCGCGCCTGGCAGCAGCGCCTGGCCGGCCGCCTCGACAGCCTCTCGCCGGAGCAGCAGGAGCAGTTCCGGCAGCAGATGCACAGCCGGTGCAGCATGGGCTGGAAGCAAGCCGCGTCAGCAGTAGCCAAAGAGCAGGCCCAGCCCGCGTAGGGTGCGGGGCTGGCCCCCGCCCGGCGTCCGCGCCGTCGGGCTGGCGGCGCTGGCTCCCTTGCCACATCACGGCTTCTCCGTCAGGCCGATGCCAGCCCCGCGCCCCCCCGCACTAAACCCCTCCCTTCAAGAAAGCTCTTTTCCCCTCGTGGGAAGGAGCTTTTTTTATAGCCTCGCACCGCGACTGGCGGTGCGCTCAATCAGAGGCAGTCATCCCATCGCACTGCCCGGCCTGAAAAATATTCTGCTCCGACTAAAAAATACAATGCTCGGGCCCGATAATATTATACTCTTAATTAAAAATATTCTACTCGCGGATGAAAACACAACCCTGCGCCTAAATAATAGCCAGCTCGGCCTGAGAAATATGCTACTCCGAGCCAAAAACTCGCTTTTAACCCCTAAACAGGCCGGAGCCGGGCTCATTTGGGACGGTAGCCAGCTGCCTGTACCTTAGCAGCCAACCGGCCGGGAAAGGCCGGGCTTATCCATCCTTTATTCCACTTATTTTATGACCGACGTAGAAATTAACTTCCAGGGCATGGCCCTGAACGTACTCAAGCTGCTGAGCGAGGCCCGCCCCCGCTGGGAGCTGCTCTATAAGAAGCTGCTGCCCGATTTCACGGCCCTGGAAACGGCCCTGGCCAGCTTCGACGACAAGGCCCAGCAGCGCAGCGGCACCGGCAGCCAGGGCTACACCGAAGCCAAGGACCTGGCCGAAGTCGCCGCCCTCGACGCGGCCATGCCCGTAGTGCAGGGCCTCAAGGCCCTCTACCAGGACGGCCAGCACCCGGCCCTGGCCACCGTGGCCGCCCACACCCGCACCAAACTCGACGCCCTGCGCGGCCTGACCCAGGTAGCGGCCCTCGAAAGCCTCTACCAGACGGCCCTACCCCTGGCCGCCGAGCTGGCCGAAGAAATGGTGAGCGCCGAGCAGCTTCAAGCCCTGCACGAGCGCACGGCGGCCTACAAGCCCCTCATCGGAGCGGCCCGCCAGCAAATCAACAGCGGCAGCGTGCTGCGCGAGGCGGCCGTGCAGCACCTGGGCGAAGCCCGCGCCGCCCTCGCCCGCCTCGACGTGCGGATGCCCAACCTGCAACCCCTGCTGCCCGAGCTGGTAGCCCAGTACCAGCAGGCCCGCTTCCTCGTGAACGCGGGCAAAGGCGGCGCCAAAGCAGCCCCCGCCCCGGCAGTAACACCTGCGTAGTAGCAGAGGGTAGGAAACGGAAAAAGCCCCGGCTGCGCGAGCGGCCGGGGCTTTTTTGGGTTTTACTTGTTAAATAAATCTGGTGTTGAAGTTTGCAAATCCTCAAAATCATCGGGCTGCATTCGCTCGAACTCAGTTTGCATGACCTTCAAGTAATGCCACTGCACCTTGGTGAGGTCGGTGGCCCGTTCGCACCAAGCGCGGGCGGCCTCGTCTTTGCGGGCTACGTCCACATCTTCGCGGCCTTTAGTTTCAACCAGCCAGTGGGTACCGTCAGGCTGCCGCATTACAAAATCAGGGTAGTAGTGGCGCAGACTGGTGCGGGTGTCGGTGTAGGCAATGGAGAAACCGAAGCTCTCGGGCAGCTTGGCGAAGGCCGCTACGTCGGAGGCTTGGTCGAGGAATTTGGCAAAAGCTTCTTCAAAATCGTTGTCGCACACCACGTAGTTAAAAATGGTGCGGGCCGACTCAAATAACTGGCGGGAGGTTGGGAAGGCGGGGGTGCCGGATAGGGGGCGTCCCTGGTGCAGCAAATCCGGCTCTTTAGTTTCTAAGAGTAGTGGGCGCAAAACCTTCTCGAAGGTTTCAGTCACTACCCAATTAACCTGGGACGTGCTCAGGGCTCGAATAACATTTGGGTCTCTTAAATCCACCTTTTCCCGAAATAAACGCTCGGCCAAATATTGGCGGATTTTGGGCACGAGCGTTGGAAATTGGGAGGGTAGCTTCAGGTTCTCGGCAATGCGCTTGGCATAGTAGCCGATGACCTCTTCGGCTGTAGCGGGCGGGGACAACTCATATTCACGCTCGAACAGCTTTTCCTTAGTTACCACGTCGGTGGCCTCGTACTTGAAGCTCTGATTGGCTTGGCCGGGCTTGCTTTTCACCCGCAACGAGCTAATTGGAAACTTGTCCACATCTAGCGCTTCAATCTCATCGCGCAACGTCTTTTTGCGCACCAACAGCGGCGTGAGGTCGGGCAAGCCGACATCCATAGCTGCCTTTTCCGGCACTGGCTCAATTGCAACAATGCGCAGCTTGTCTTTGCCGACCTCAAACGTGCCAAATTTCAAGCCTTCCGACTTTTCCAGGTCGTCGATAAACTCCAGGAATTTCTTGTTGCCGATAATATCTACCCGCTCGGTAAACCCGCTTTGTGTGAGGTGGCGAAACATCAGGCGCAGCCCCCGCCCGATGGCCTGCTCCGGCAGGATGTTAGCCTTGGACGTGTAGGGTCGCAGGCCCACAACGACGGTCACATTTTGCACGTCCCAGCCTTCGCGCAGCATCATCACCGACACCACGGCGTTGACCGGCGACTTATCATCGTCAATGTCGCGGGCGGCTTTGCGAGCCTCGTCTAAATCCTGGGTTGAAACCTCGCCGCTGCGGTCGGTGTGAATCGTGAGGGCCCCCTCACCGGCAAATTCTGCCGGGTACTTGGTTTGCAGCCAGTGGGCTACGTCGTCGGCTTCTTTCGTGCTGTTCATCATCACGAACAGCACCGGCTTTTTATTCAAGGAATGTAACTGCTCCCGGTACTCGCGCCAGCGCTCTACGCCCGCAACCAGAAAGCCTTCGTAGCGGACGCTAGCAATGTCGGAATTTACCTCATCTACCCGCGAGAGCCCTTTGATGGGCCGCTTTACCAGCCGGTCGTTGATGGCTTGCTTGAGCGGATAATCGGAGGTCGTCCAGGGAAACAGGGCGCCGCTGTTGAAGCGCGGCGTGGCCGATACGTCCAGCTGCAAGGCGACCGGGCAGCGCTTGTGCAAGCGCCGAATAGTTTGATTCCATTCGCTGTCCTCGTCGTGGGTGTGGTGCGCCTCGTCGTTGAGCACCAGCACCGGGCCGGAGCGGGCGGCAATGCGGGTCAGGAAGTCGTCGGCACCATTGGCGCTAGCGCCGAGGGTAGGCGGCACCATACCTAGCAGTGCCGCCAGTGGGCCGGGCACGCCCGACGTGGCCGGCGGGCGCTCATAGAGCTGCTGAATGTTGGTGAGGTACAAGCCGCCTTCGGAGCCGCCAGCTTCGGAGTCGCCGCGCATATAGGCCCGGAAGTCGTCCCACAGCCAGCGGTAGTCCATCGGCAAAATGGGGTCATGCCGGAAGGTGAAGTTGCCCGCGAAATCGGTTAGCAGGCGCTCTAGCACGATGATGTTGGGGGCCAGCAGCAGGAAGGTTTTGGCCCAGCGTTCATCGTGGGGGTAGCGCACGGCGTTGAGGTAGTGCCAAGCCACGGCCAGCGCCATCACTTTGGTTTTGCCGCTGCCGGTGGCCATTTTCACGGCGAAGCGGGCGAATTCGTCGTAGGGCGGCAGGCGCATTTCCTGCCCCTTCACGGGCCGGGCGTAGGTTTCGAGCAGGGTAGCCCGCGTGCGGATGCCCTTCACCTCGTAGAGGTAAATCATGGTTTCCACGGCGTCCTTCTGGCCGTCGTGGTACTGAAAGCGGCGGCCATCGGGCAGGCGGTGGTCGGTGCCGAACCAGTGCCGGAGCAAGTCCCGCGTCACGTCGGTAATGCCCTCGTAGCCGCCGCGTCGCCACGCTTCTACCGCTGTGCGGATGGCCGGCACGCAGGGCGCGGTTTTGAGCTGGTCGCGCACATCTAGCAAGTCCAACTGGGCAACGTTGGGGTCAGTGGCTTTGGCTTTCTTGGGGCGGGGAGGCATAATAGAATCTTATAGAATATCGAGGTCGAACTGTTTGGTCGTGTCGTTGCCCAGAATGTCAATCACCTTCACCATGACGCGGTAGGTGCCCGGCTGCGGGTAGAGGTGGGCGGGCGTTTCGAGGGCAAGCTGGGTTTGGCGGCGGGTGCGGTAGCTCTGCCACTGGTTATGAAAGGTGTCGCCTTGGTAGTCCCAGTCCACGGCCCAGTAGTCCACATATTGGCTCCAGTGCGAAATAGCCTGGCGGGCTTGGTTGGGCACGTCGTCGGGGTTCACCACAAAGTCATTAAGCCGCAGACTCACCGTCCGGGCTTTTTGCTTCACTTGTACGTCCACGTAAGCCAGCTCGGCAAAACTGATGTCACCCTGCTCCACGGCTTTCTTTTCCAGCACTTCGCGCGGAATCTGGTAGAAGCTCAGCTGCACCTTGTGCTGGGCCGCCATGCGCTGGGCAGTATCGTTGAGGTCGAAGGCAAACTCCCAACCCAGGATGTGCAGCGTGTTGGTTTGGGGGCCGTCGGACTTGCCGGCCGCCTGCCAGAACTCTTTCAGCGTGGCCTTGATATCGCCTTCTGTCACGGGCGCGTCCACGCTACCAATGTGAACCAGCGCCCGGCCCTTGCGGCCGTGCAGCCAGGCATAGCCGGGTAGGGATTCGGCGCGGTAGAGCTGAAGCATAAAGTCGCGGTAGGCGGCTTCCTGCGCGGCGCGCTGGGCCGGCTCGCTGAACTGATGCGCCAGCCACTGCTGCCGCTCATACTTGCCCAGGTTTTGCACCGCGAAGGGCTTGACGCCTTCGATGCCCAGCAACCGCTTGCGGGCCGTGTGAATGGCGAAGCGCCCCAGGTCGCAGGTCACCCAGCGGCGGCCCAGCTTCTCGGCCGTGGCCGCCGTGGTGCCGCTCCCGCAAAAGCAGTCCAATACAATATCGCCCTCGTTGCTGCTGGCCTTGATGACGCGCTCAACTAAAGACTCAGGCTTCTGAGTCGGATAATTTACGTTTTGAATTTTATCTGCGGGCTGCAACATTGAAAGTCGCCATACATCATCAATCGTCCGCTCATCTGTTTCAATGTATTGCACTTGCCCAAAAGAATCCTTTGCATTCACAATAGACCCTTTTTCTTTGCTCCAAACCCGTTTGATTTGTTTGACTGTTTCGCCTCGTTTTTCGGTTATTTTATTGAACTGATATTTATTGGACTTGGAATACCAGAAAATGACATCGTGATTGGAGGCAAACCTATTTATGTTGCCCTGAAATTTATTGTAGTAATACCAGATAATTTCATTGCGAAAATTTTCATATCCGAAAACATCATCTAAAATCACTTTGGAATAGTGCGCAACGTGCCAATCCAAATGCACATAAATAGAACCATCCTCAGTCAGCAAATCGCGTAGAATTACTACCGTTTCATAGAACCACTGCAAGTAGCTATCCAAGCCCCGGCCCCAGGTGTCGCGGTAGGCTACTTGCTCAATCACCGACGGCTGCTTAGTGAAGGAAGTGCCGCCCGATACTTCCTCGTCGTCCTCATCGCCGGCGGGCGCGGCGGGCACGGTCGCGGTGAAGGAGAAATTCGCGCCGGTATCAAACGGCGGGTCGATGTAGATGAGGCGCACCTTGCCGGCTAGCTCAGGCAGCAGGGCGGGCAGCACATATTTCTTGTCGCCCCAAATCAGGCGGTTGCGCCATTCGGTCGGCTTGCCCTGCGCGAACAAGGAATACTGGTCCTGACGGAGCTGGGCGCTTTCGTTCACCGTTTCCACGGTCTGGAAGGGTAGGGCCAGGCGCAGAGGGGTAGCGCGGCGGCCATCGGGCAGGTATTTGCCTTCCCATCGTAGTTCAGTCATTCAGCAGAGGTTATTTCGGTTTGGCGCGGGGGGTAGGCTTTTTGGCGGCGGCTTTCGCAGTCGGATTCGGGGTAGGCTTGGCAGCGGATTGGTCCTTAGCCGCCGCTTTGTTTTTGGCAATGGCCCGGCGTCTAGCAATGGCCTTGGCTTTGGCCGCTGCCTCCGCAGTGGGAGCAGTTTTAGCAGCGGCAGGGGTTATGCGCTTAGGCACCTTGGGGGCCGCGGCTTTTGCGGGAACTGCCGCTCTAGCTGCCGCTGGTTTCACTGCTCCGGCCTTTAGCCCAAAGATTTTCATCAGCATCGCGCAGAGCCGAGCCATTTCTTTATTTCGCTGAGCGGTATTAAGCGCCTCTAGTGGTTTATCTGGTTTGTTGAATGCCTGCAACTTGCTAAGCGGCGAGTTGGCGAAATGGCAGTGTCCTACTACAACTGTTAGCAACGTCACGCCTTCTTGCTTGGCGGCTAGCAGTAACGGCGGCAACTCATCGGAGTGGATGAAGTCAGAAGCCATGAAATTGGCGCTCACCAGCAGAATGCCTACGCGGGCCGTAGCGAGTTCTTTCTTAATGCGCGCAAACCACGGTTCGCCGGCTTTCAGGTTCTGGTCGCTCCAGATGCGCAGGCTATGGTCGCGGCTCAGCGGGGCTAAGTGCTTTTCTACCAGTTTGCGCCACTTCTCATCGGCGTGGCTATAGCTAATAAAAACGCTGGTGCGGGCGAGGGCGGCAGTAGGCATGAAGCGAAAGTACGGCAGCAATGCCAACGAAACTAGGCAAAATTACCCCAGCCGCGAGAGCAGCTCAAACAGCAACTGATTGACGTTGTGGTTGACCTAAGCTGGCTCGCCTTTGTTTTGCAAAGACGTGTAAAGAAAAGGCGGATTCGCTTTACACGTGCTTGACTACATGTAAAGCAAACCCGCCTTTTCTTTACATGAGCATAAATCGAAAAGCGCCGACCGCGTCATCGCAGCCGGAGCTTCCCGATACTTCCAAATCCCTACCCCCTCCCTACAGCTCCTTCACATTATCATCCAGCTGCCGGTCGATAATCAGATGATAAGGATCCACGGCCACAGAGGCGGGCTTTTGCGCCACGATGAAGCTTAGCTTGTTGTCGCCGGGGCGCAGGCGGCGCTTCACCAGCAGCAAAGGCGGCACGGGCTTTTTGTCCTTGCCCAAGGCGGGGAAGATGGCTACCGGCAGCCGGTCGCGGGTTTGGTCGGCGGGGCGCTGGTTGCCGAGGCTGTCGGCGTAGAACTTGCTGCTTTTCACCGTGAAATCGACCTGGTAGCGGCCATCGGGCAGCTGCTTGCTCGTGGCGGCGCTCACGCGGTTGTCGTAGAGGGTGATGCGCTCGAACTGGTCGGTGAGGTAGGCTTGCAGCGAGTCGGGCGCGGCCTGGCGCAACGCGCTGATGAACTCCGGCGAGTTAGTATAGGGCGGCGGCTGGAAGGCCACGGCGGCCACGTACTTGCGCAGCGCGCCATTCAGGACGGCTTCGCCCAGGTAGTCTTGCAGGGCATACATCACCACCGAGCCCTTGCGGTAGTGGATGTAGGGCTGGTTTTCGACCAGGGCCAGCGGCACTTCCTTCTTGCTCTCGAAGGCGCGGCCTTGCAGGTAGCGGTTCATGTCAAATTTGAGGAAGCGCTGCATGGTCGTCGGGCCGTTGTGGTGGCGCAGCACCATCAGGGCCGAGTATTCGGCCATGCTCTCGGCCATCAGGGTGCTGCCCTGCACGTTGCCGCCGATGACTTGGTGCGCCCACCACTGGTGCGCCACCTCGTGGGCCGTCACGTAGTAGGGGTAGTTCAGGTCCTCAGGATTCTGGTCATCGACGTTCGCCACGAAGCCGATGCTCTCCGAAAACGGCACCGTGTTGGCGAAGCTCTGGGCAAAGCTCTGGTACTTCGGAAATTCCAGAATGCGCAGCTGCTGGTGCTGGTAGGGCGAGAAGTTGCGCGAGCAGTAGCTGAGCGCGTCCTTGGCGCCGGCGGCCATGCGCTTGAGGTTGTACTCGTGGCCCGGCTGGTAGTAAATCGTGACCGGAACCGTGCGCCGCCCCACCGTGTCCACCCATTTATCCTGGTAAATCTTATAACGGGCCGAGAGGAAGGTGTAGAAGTTGAGCATCGGCCGGTCCATCACGTAGGCGAAGTAGCGGCGGCCGTTTTGCACCCATTCCCGCTGCAAGTAGCCGGGCGCGACGGCCGTCTGGTCGGCCTCGGTGCTGACCGTCGTGCGGAACCGAATCCAGTCGGCGTCTTTGCTGATGTAGGTGTTCTGGCGGGCCTGCAGGTCGTTGACGGCGGCCAGGCGCGGTTTGGGCTTCAGGCCGTAGTTTTTGCGGTCCTGGTCGCCGTCCAGCTCGGCGCGCTCGCGGTAGCCCAGGCCGGGCAGGTAGCCGCTGCTGATGAAGGTGCCGTTGTGCACGATGTCGGTGTTCGTGCCCGCGCTCGGAAAGCCCCGCTCCTGGTAGGTCAGGTCCAACGAGAGGGGTAGGGAATCGCCGGGCGCCAGCGGCCGGGCCAGCCGGTAGAGGCGGAAGCCCAGCGCGGTGTCGTTGAGCGCCAGCGTGGCCTGGCCGGGCGCCCCCAGCGCCAGACTGCGCACCCGCGGATGGTTCTCCACGGGCACGCTTACAATCACCGTATCCAGGGCCCGCGCGTGCTTATTGACCAGCGTAAACGCGCCCCTGAACCGCACGGCGCGGGAACTGGGAAAGATGTCGGTGTCCAGGCTCACGGCCGTGATGCGCGGCTGCGGCACGTCCTGGTAGCGGCGAAACTGCTTTTCGTAGGCCACCTGTTGCTGCTCGCCTTCCTTGGGCGTGCGGTACTCGTTGAGCACGTTGGTATTGTAGAAGATATAGCCGCCCGCGCCCAGGCTGATGAGCAGACCCAGCGCCAGGGCGGCGCTGCTGGCCGGGCTCCAGCGGCGGCGCGCCTCGCGCAGGCGGCCGGTGCTATCGGTGCCGCGCACCCAGAGCAGCACGGCGGCCAGCACCAGCAGCAAGGCCACGCCCGCCCACAGCAGCTTGGTCCACCAGAAGGCGGGTAGGAAATGCCCGTAGCCATTCATGGCCGAGTACGGACCGGGGTTCGAGCCACCGCCAAAGCCCAGCAGCCGGTGCCCCAGCCCCAGCTGGGTGCGAAAAATATTGGCCAGGTAGTAGGCCATCATCACGGCGTAGCCCAGGTATTTGTTGTTGACCACCACCTGCGTGACCATCGCTAGCACGCACATCAGCATCAGAAACGGCAGTTGAAAGAGAAACAGCGCCTGGAGGTAAAGCCCGATTTCGTAGTTGAAATAGCCCTTGAAGGTCTGAATGACCAGCCCGCAGACCAGCACCACCACCAGCAAGACCACCTGCACCAGCCACAAGGCCATGAGCTTGCTCAGGAACGGCACCCAGCTCGGCACCGGCACGGCGTCGGCAATCTGGGCCACGCCCGCCTGCCGCTCGCGCCAGACCAGCTCGCCGGAGTAGAAGATGATGATGGCGAGCAGAAACAGGAAAAACGAGCCCAGCGTGAGCTGAATCACCTCGCTCGTCACCGGGTACGTGGGCGTGTCGAAGGTCTTGCCCACCTGCGCCGAGTTGGCCAGCAGAAAAATGACGCCCGCCCCCGCGATGGCCGCGAAGTAGCGGCTGCGCACGATGCCGCGAAACTCCAATATGGTCAGGCTCCACCACTGCCGCAAACTCATCGCGCCGGAAAATACCTGCGTCACTTGCGGCAGCCGCATCCCTACCCCCCCGCCGGCGCCCAACCCCACCCCCGGCCCCTCCCCGATGGGGAGGGGTGCGTTCAACGATTCTTGTCTGGCACCCCTCCCCATCGGGGAGGGGCCGGGGGTGGGGTTGGCGGGACTAGGGCTGGCCACGCTGGCCCGGCGCGCTTTCTTCGATACCTTCTCCGAAGCAAACGATGAGAACCGGAACCGCGCGTAGCAGAGCGCCAGCAGCCCCAGCCCCACGCCCAGCCACACCGCCCGGTTGAGCAGCACGAAGCCCGAGAGGGGCAGGAGCAGCGTGTTTTTCTCCACCGGCGTCCAGTAGCGCGTCGTGAACGTCAGGGCCGAGAGGCCAAACGCATCCAGTGCCGCCACCAGGTGCTCGTTCTTGAGGTCATCGAGGTAGGCCGAGGAAATCAGATACGCCACCAGCAGCAGCACCGCGCCGATGTAGGTGCTCAGGATGTTGCGCGAGAGCGTGGCCAGGGTAAAGAAGATGGCGCCCGTGAACAGCAGGTTCGGCAGCACGAACGTCAGGTAGGGCCACAGGTAAGTGCCCGGCGGCGTGGCGGCCAGAAACCAGTCGGCCTGCACCCAGGGCATGATGCCGGCCAGCCCCGCCCCCAGTCCCAGCCCGCTGAACACGAGCACCGCAATCAGATAGGAGCCCAGAAAGCGCCCGCCCAGATATCCAATTTTGCTGATGGGCGTGGTGTAGAACAGCGGGTGCGTGCGGTGCTCAAAGTCGCGGTACACCGGGTTGCCCATCAAGGAAGAGGCGATGATGACGCCAAACACGCTCAGCACCGCTACCGTGATGGCCACCGAGTACGGCGCGTTCACCTTCACTGCCTGCCCGTCGCCGCCCAGGCTTACGTTCACGCCCGTGCCGAAGCCACCGCCGGCGGCGGTGACCAGCAGAAAGGCCATCAGGAAGAGCAGGGCAAAGTAAATCCAGGTGGCGGGGCGCTTGAGGCGGTATTTGAGTTCAAAGAGGAGTATGGGTAGGAACATGGGGGTAGGGATTTTGAGATTGGAAGTTGAGTTGTCGTTCTTGGCGGCAACCCCATCCCCTAGCCCCTTCCCCGATGGGGAAGGGGAACTAGTTCTTAATTTCTAGCCTAGAATCGGTACTAAAGATTAGAGCTAGCACTAGTCCCCTTTCCCCATCGGGGAAGGGGCTAGGGGATGGGGTTGCCGTCAAGCCACCACCGCGCCCCGGCTGCGCACCTCATAGCCCTGAATCTCCGAGAAATACACGTCTTCCAAATCTGGATTAACCGCCTCAAATCCCGAATCCGGCGCCAAATCGGCCAGCACGTGCACCACCGTTTTGCCCGCAAACAGCCGCGAGCTAATCACCTGCTGCGCCGCTTGCAGCGCCGGCAATTCAGCCTTTTCAATCAGCTTGCGCCAGATTTTGCCCTTCAGGTTATTCATTACTGAGAGCGGGTCGCCGGTGAGCAGTACCTCGCCCTTGTTGATGATGGCCATGTGGCGGCACAGGTCCGACACGTCGCTCACGATGTGGGTGCTGAGGATGACCACCAGGTTCTCGCCAATCTCGCTTAGCAGGTTGTGGAAGCGGTTACGCTCGGCCGGGTCGAGGCCGGCCGTGGGCTCGTCCACGATGAGCAGGCGCGGGTTGCCCAGCAGCGCCTGCGCGATGCCGAAGCGCTGCTTCATGCCGCCGGAGTAGCCGCCGACGTGCTTTTTGCGCACCTCATACAGGTTGGTTTGCTGAAGCAGCGCGCCCACCATCTCCTTGCGCTCCCGGCTGCTGGCAATGCCCTTGAGCGTGGCAAAATGGTCGAGCAGCTCCTCGGCGCTCACGCTCGGGTACACGCCAAACTCCTGCGGCAGATAGCCCAGCACCCGCCGCACGGCCTCCTTATTATGCAGCACGTCGATGTCATCGAGCTGAATGCTGCCTGTGTCGGCGTCTTGCAGCGTGGCGATGGTGCGCATGAGCGAGCTTTTGCCCGCGCCGTTGGGCCCGAGCAGGCCAAACATGCCCGTCGGAATTTCCAGGCTCACGTTCTTGAGCGCCTGCGTGCCGTTGGGGTAAGTCTTGGAGAGATTGTTAATCGAGAGGGCCATGAGCTTGCCGAAAGGGTTAGCGGTGGGAGAGGGGGGTAGGGAAAAGCCGGGATAAGCAAATGCAAGTCAGGATGTTGGTTTATCGCCGGTCGCGCTTTATCATTACAGCACCGAAAAGCGGGCCTGGCCTCAAAGATAAACAGGTACTTTGTAAAACAAGCTACTTGGCCAACATTTTATCGGACTTAGATTAATTCAATATCGCCTTTCTGAGCAGCAAGGATAGCGCACCGAGGCCCGGAGTTGCACACAGGAATAGGAAATTTTATATTCCCTACCCCCTCGGTGCAGCTCCGGGCCTCGGTGCGCGAAAAGCCGCCTGCTACTGCCCGCCCTGCTTGCTGCCGCCACCCTTCACATCGTCATTGGAGATGGACTTGCGCTGCTTGCCCTGCTGGGCCTGGCCGAAGCGGTAGTTGAAGCTCAGGCGGAAGCCGCGCTGGTAGGCAAAGTAGGACTGCTGCTCCTGGATGGCGGGCGTGTCGAGCGTACTACGGTAGCGCCAGCGGTTGTTAAAGGGCGAGGCGAAGTTGAGCACCAGGTCGGCCTTGTCCTTGAGAAACGTCTTCTTGGTGCCTAGCTGGTAGTACAGGTTGGCCGGGCCCCGGCCCTGCAGGTCGGGCGTGGACAGCGAGCCGAACAGGAAGCCCTGAATGGTGAAGTTTTTGGGCAGCTTGTACGACGTGTTCAGGTTCAGGCCCGCCGTGAAGCCGCGCCGCACCAAACCCAGCGCCGGGCTGCGGCGCACGATGTACTGCACGTCGGGGCCACCGCTGATGTCCCAGCCCTTGGCGGGCTTGGCCGAGCCATAAAAGTTGAGCTGATAAAAAGTGTTAGCGGCCACGTTTAGGTAGGTCTGCACCGTGGCGGCAGGGCTGAGGGGCTGGCTGCCGTCGTCGGGCAGCTTGACCTCACCGGGAGGCCGGCGCACGCCCTCAATGGCATTACCGGTGCGCCGGATTGAGCCCGAAATATTCAGCGACGTGGTCTTAATCAGCGTGTTGTAGCTTAATTCGTAGGAGTCAGTCAGCTCCGGGCTCAACTCCGGGTTGCCCACGCTGATGTTGAGCGAGTCGGAGCGGTCCACAAACGGGTTGAGATAGTCGATATACGGCCTCGTGATGCGCTTCGAGTACGCCAAGCGCAGGCTCGTGGCGTCGCTGAACGCGTACTGCGCGTTGCCGTTGGGCAGCAGGTTGGTGTAGGTTTGGGAAAACTCGCTGCCGGTGGTGCGCACGTTGGCGGCGAGGCTGGTGCGCTCGGCGCGGGCGCCCAGGCTCAGGTTCAGCTTTTTGAGTGGGCTGAACGAGTAGGTGCCGTAGGCGGCCTGCACGTTCTGGTCGTAGTCGAAATCGGTGTTGCGGCCGGGCCGCTGGGTCAGCGCGCCGCCCGGCGTGCTGGTGCCGGTCACGTCGGCCACCGAGGCGGTCTGGCGCCAGATGCTTTTCAGGCCCATTTCCAGCGTCTGCTTCTCGCCAAAAGGCTGCGTAAAATCGGTTTGCAGCGTGTATTCGGAGCCGGGCGTGCGGCCCCGGCTGCGCTCACGGTAGTCGGCCAGCGCCACTTCCTGCGCCTGCGGGCCATTATACTGGTCAAAGTCGTAGCCGAAGCTGCCGTTGGTGCGGGAAGCCTGGCCCAGCACGCTCCACTCGCGCCGGGCCTGCTGAAACGTGCGGGTGTAGGTGCCGGTCAGCTCGCCGGTGAAGCCGCTGAACACGTTCTTCGTGTCGCGCACGAACAGCTGGTTCAGGGCCGGGTCGCCGGCTTCGTAGCGGTTGAGCAAATCCTGGCGCTGGCTGCCGATGTAGCGCCGCAGCGCGCCGCCCAGCGAAAAGCTGTGGAACTCGGCCGGGTCAAAGTCCAGCCCCAGCGTGGCGTTCAGCCAGGTGCCGCCGTAGCGCCCGCTGCCGGTTTGCGTGAGCTGCGGCACGAGGCCGGCGGGCGTGGTCAGGAAATAGTCGTCGCGCACGCGCTCCAGCCGCGAGGGCCCGTACCAGCCGCCTACGCCGGCCGAGGAGTTGAAGCCGACTTTGCCCTTCTTGAAATTCAGCGAGCCGTTGAGGTTGGAGTTGCGGTTGCCACCCGAGGCGCCCACGCGCCCGTTCAGGCCGCGGTCCACGCCTTTTTTCAGCACGATGTTGATGATGCCGGCCGTGCCCTCGCCGTCGTACTTGGCCGGTGGCGTAGTAATGATTTCGACGCTTTTAATCTGGTCGGCGGGAATGGATTTGAGCGCGTCGGCCAAGTTGCTGGCCAGCGATGGCGAGGGCTTGTTATTAATCAGCACCTTGAAGTTGCTCGAGCCGCGCATCGTCACCTTGTCGTCGCCATCCACGGCCAGCAGCGGCGCCTTGCGCAGCACGTCGGCCGCGGTGCCGCCGGCGTTGCTCACGTCCTGCTCCGCGTTATACACGATGCGGTCGGGGCGCACCTCCACCACCGGCTTCTGGCCCACAATCACGGCCTCGTTCAGGGCGGTGGCGGCGGTGGGCAGGCGAAAAGTGCCCACGTCGGTGGCGCCGGCCGTGGCTTCCACGGCGCGGGTGCGGGTGCCGTAGCCCACGTAGCTCACCCGCAGCCGGTAGGAGCCGGGCGTGAGCTTGCTGATGCTGAAGCGCCCGTTATCGTCGGCTGCCACGCCCGTAATGGCCTTTTCGGCGCCGGGCGGCAAGAGCACCACCGTAGCATACGGCACGGGCTTGGCGCCGAGCGAGTCGAGCACCGTGCCCGTGAGCGAGCCGGTGCCGGCCGGGGGGGTAGGGACGGCCGGCAGCGCCGGCTGCTGCGCCCAGGCCGAATCAGCCAGGAAAATGGGAGCGGCCAGCAGTGCAGCCAGCAGCAAGCGGTAGCAAGGGGTCATGGTTGGGAAGGGGAGTAGAGAATGGAAGGCAGGCCAAGGAATCCAAAACGGGCGCCAGTGTTGCAGCTCGGCGCCGGGAATTATAGGTTACTTAATGATTACCCGACGCGAATCAAGCAGTGCTGAGAGCCATCTATAATAGGAGGTATATCGAAAGCGAGCCGCGCATTATTACAGAGTGGTGAAAGGTAAGCAGCCCGAGTACCGCCGCCGGGCCGATTCGTTACAGGCGGCCGTCGCCGCTGGCCGGGCCCATCAGCATCCGCGAGGGCTTGCTGCCGGTGATGTCCAGCTCCAGCACCGCTTGCTGCCCCGCCGTATTGCGCAGCAAGGCCGTGGAGCCGGCCTCGAAGCTGAGCCGCGCCCGCTGCTTGGGCAGGAGCACGGCCAGCGTCCGCAGCGCGCCCGCGCGCTGCCGCTCCCGAATTTCGACGGGCACGGGGCCGGTATTCTGGGCCGCCACGCGGAAGGCGCCGGGCTGGTCGCCGCCCAGCACAAACTGCTCGTTGGGCTGGAGCAGCAGGTGCGAATGGATGGTAGAGGGGGGGCTCGCCGCGCTCAGCAGGAGCAGGGGTAGGAAAAACGAGGCGTTCATGGTAGAAAGGAAAAGGGTGAAACGATGGCCCAAAGGTCCGGATCCTACCCCCCCTGCCGCGCCCCAAATCCCGATTTGGGGCGTCCCAACTTATGATTTGGGCCGGGCCGCTTCGCTTGGCGCCTGCCCGGTCAGCTTCTTGAATACCCGGTTGAAAGTTGATTTGGAGTTGAAGCCGCTTTCCAGGGCCACGCCCAGCAGCGAGTAGTGGGCCCGGCGCGGCTCGGCCAGCTGGCGGCGGGCTTCGGCCACGCGGTAAGTATTCACGAAGTCGTTGAAGTTCTGCCCGCAGCCCGCGTTGATGACTTTGGAGAGCACGGCCGGGCTCGCGCGCAGGCGCCGCGCCAGCTCGGCCAGGGTCAGCTCCGGCTCCAGATGGGGCTGCGCCGTGACCATCAGGGCCAGCAGCTGCTCGCGCAACTCCAGCAGCTCCGGCGGCAAGCCGGCCGCCAGCACGCCCCCCACCGACTCTGCCCCTGCCGCCGATTCTCTACCCCCCTCCGTCGTCCCAAGCCTCGCCCCCAAGGTCAGGGCCGTGGGGCCCGCTGCCGCTGGCTGAAGCGCCGCTGCCAAAACGGTTGTAGTAGCCGGCGGCGGCGCCATCGCGGCCTCCGCCGGCTCAAAGCGCAGCGGGCTGGTCGCGGCGGCGTAATTGGCTTGCAAGCCTACAACGGCCAGCGCATAAATCAGCCCGCCCCGCACGGCAAATGCGTACCACGCCGTATCATAGTCGAAAGGCCCAGCTACCACTTCCAGCCCGGTATAGATAAGGCTGAGCGCCAGGCCGGCCAGCAGCAGAATGAGCACCTGCCGCAGTCCGGCAAAGCGCAGCCGCTCGGTTTCGGAAAAGTTGTCGTCGAGGTAGCGGCGGTAGCGGCGGTAGGCGCGCAGCGTGGCCCCGCCATAGCCCAGCAGCAGCGCGTAGCCGAGGTAGGCCAGCGGGCCGGCGAGTTCATCGAGCCAGGTGGCGGCGCCACCCTTGGTGCCAAAATGGTCGGGTAGGGATTCTTTGTGCAGGCCCCGGCGCCACCCTAAATCCAGCAGCGCGGCGCCGGCAAACAGCCCAATTTCAAGCAGGCCCGGCAGCAAGTGCCACCCGGCACCCGGCCGGAGCCGGAACGCCTGGTTCGTAAGGGCCCGAAAATAGAGGTACCACAGCGGGCCCAGCAGCAGGTTTACCTGCCAGGGCACGTAGAACATAAACGTCGAGTGCGCATCGTGGCTGTCGTACCAGCCGGCGTAGCCCAGCAGCCACTGCGCCACGGCCAGCGTGGGCCAGGCGATGAGGCCGGCCAGCAGCAAATCGGGGCGGGCACCCGTGCGCGCCGCCCGCACCAGCAGAAACAGCACCAGCAGCGCGCCCGGCACCACAAAGGGCAGCAACAGGGCCGAATGAGCGTTGAAGTGAAACAGCATCGCACGCACGCAGTGGAAGAGCCCGCCCGCCAAAAATACGGGCCCGCTGGTGTTCGCCGCCCGGCGCTGCCGCTATCTTTTCGGGCCGCCAGCATCTCGAAGCTGCCCCATCGTTGGCCCCGGCCCCGGCTGCCTGTTTCCGCGCCGGAAGTTCCACTGAGCGGCGTTGGCACGGTGCGGCGCTGCCTTTTCTTATAAAAGCGTGCGGGACAAGTTCTCCAAGCTTCCGCCTCAGCAAGCCCGGCGGGCAAGTCGGTTGGGCTTCGATTGGTTTTCCCTACCCCCCTCTGAAAACATGGCTGCGCGCCAGGGTGCTGCCTGCTGGCTCACTGGCGGCCGGAGGCGGTAGGCTTACCGGACGATGATTTCCACCCGCCGGTTGCGGGGCCGTTGGTGGGGGTCGGCGTTGTCGGCGATGGGGCGGGCACCGCCGTAGCCGCGCGCCGTGACGCGCGCCGAGTCGATGCCGTGCCCGATGAGGTAGGCGCGCACCACGGCGGCCCGCTGATAGGAAAGCAACACGTTCCTGGCCGAGTCGCCCACGTTGTCGGTGTGGCCCGCAATTTCCAGCCTCATCGCCGGGGCGGCGCGCAGGCGTACCGCCAGGCGTTCCAGCTCCGGGCGCGAATTGACGTGCAGCGTGGCCGTAGACTGCACAAAATAGAGCTGCGGCAGGGGCAGGGTTGTGCCTTTGGCAGCCGCATTCAAGTCGGCCGCGGGCGCGGGCGGCCGGGCTGGGCGGCGAAGCGTAGAGGAGAAGCCGGCGGCGCTGGCTGGCCGGGGCGAGCGCCCCCGTTTCGGCGCCAGCCGCCCCGCCCCGCGAAGGGCCGCCACGGCCTTCGGCGGGCCGGCGGGCCTGGACACGGGCCAAGCTTTGGGCGGAGCGGGCAGGTATGTAAACAGGTAGCCCTGGTCGATGGGCCGCGGCGCGGGCGGCGCGGTGTTGCGGCCATCAGCCGGGAGAATAGCGTCGGCCGAAAAGGCAGGTGGGTCGCCGGGCAGGTCCCAGCCGAGAAACGCGCGCCCCATGCGCTCCTCCTGGAAGTACTCGATGCGCACCGGATAGTAGTGGCCCGCCCGGAGCGCCAGCCAGCCCGTCGCCGTCAGCGGCGGCTGTGGCCGCCATTCGTCCAGCAGCAGGCGCCCGCCGACCCAAACCCGCATCCCGTCGTCGGTGATAATGCGAAACGTGTAAGTGCCCGTCAGCGGCGCGTAGAGGTAGCCGGTCCACCGCACCGAAAAATGGCCCGCCGGGTAGCCGGCCTGGGGCGCCCGAAAGCTCCAGTCGAAATCAATGGCCCGGTCGACCCGTTGGCCCGCCATCTGATTAAAGGCCACGCCCTGGTAGTAAATGGCCCGGAGCCCATCGCCCAGCGGCAACGCCTCCGGCTCCGATTGGGCCGCGGCCGGCCGGCTGCCGACAAAGGCGAAAGCAGCGCCAGCTACCCGCGCCGCCAGCCCCAAAACACCCGGCCGGCCGCGCCGCCCAAGAATTCGAAAAACAAAGCGACCAGTCATTTTCAAGCTTTATCAAAAATCCCTACCCCCCCAACCCGGATAACCCGGCCGAGCGGCGCTGCCGGGCGATTAGATAGTCCAGCCCCGCCACTCGGCCGGGGCGCCGTCCTGCCGGGGCAAGCGGCAGCAACCACGTGGGGCAAAGGTCGGGCGCCGCTGGGCCGGGGGCGCTTCAGGTTATGATATGGGGCGTCCCAACTTATGATGTGGGCCGGTTGGGGCGTTATTAGTCGGTTGGCCCACGACCTCTCCCCGCCAAGTGCGGCCGGCGCAGTGAGTCAGTCCGGTCGGATAGCGCTGCCCGCCTGCCCCGGCCTATGCCGGCCGGGCTACTTCGCCGGGTGCCTGCCCGGTGAGCTTCTTGAATACCCGGTTGAAGGTGGACTTCGAGTTGAAGCCGCTCTCCAGGGCCACGCCCAGCACGGAATAGTGGGCAAAGCGCGGGTCTTGCAGCTTGCGGCGGGCCTCGGCCACGCGGTAAGAATTAACAAAGTCGCTAAAGCTCTGCCCGCAGCCCGTGTTAATAATTTTCGATAACAAGCTGGGATTGGTGCGCAGGCGTTGGGCCAGCTCGGTCAGGCTGAGTTCAGGTTGGAGATAGGGGCGCCCGGTGGCCATCAGGGCCAGCAGCCTTTCGCGCAGAGCCAGCAGCTCCGGCGGCAGCGGCGCGGCGGCCTCGGTCAGCTCCGGCCCGGCCCCCGTCCTGGCCGGATTCCCGGCCGCCGCTGGCCAAGGAGCTTTAGGCGAGCCCGG
Source organism: uncultured Hymenobacter sp. (assembly GCF_964243305.1). Classification (GTDB taxonomy): domain Bacteria; phylum Bacteroidota; class Bacteroidia; order Cytophagales; family Hymenobacteraceae; genus Hymenobacter. Next base: position 32,302 of record NZ_CAXTEF010000018.1, on the reverse strand, counting down.
CCCAGCTTGCGCCGCCCACGCGGTGGCCGCGCCCGCCCAGCTGCCGGGCCCCGCCGCCCCAGCTAGTTCCAGCCGGGGCCGGCCCACGGCCGCCACGTAGCCCGCCTGCAGCCCCACTACGGCCAGCCCAAACACCAGCCCGCCCCGCACCACGAAAGCATACCAGATTTCCGAGTAGTGAAATGGTCCCAGCCAGGCGTCGAGCGCCACGAAGCTCAGGCCCAGCCCAAAGCCGGCAATCAAGACCAGCAGCAGCGAGCGTTGGCTGAGCAGGCGCCACCGCTCGGCGCCCGACCGCTCGGCGTCGAGGTAGTGTCGGTACCGGCGGTAGTCGTCGAGCGTACGCAGCCCGTAGCGCAGGAGCGAGACGTAGCACACCAGCGCCAGGGGCGCCACCACGTACCCCAGCAAGGCCAGGGCGGGGCTGAGCGCCCCGGGGTAGCCGGCCGCCGCGCCGTGGCGGTAACCCAGGCCGAGCACGGCCACCCCGGCAAATAAGCTCATCTGGGCCAGCCCCGGCAGCAGGTGCCGCCCGGCCCCCGGCGCCCGCAGCCGCGGGTTGGTCAATACCCGCAGATACAGGTAGCTCACCGGCGCCAAAAGCAGCTCTGTCGGCCAGGGCAGGTACAGCGGCCCCGGCTGGGCTGGGTCGAGCGGGGCCACGCACCAGCCGGCCGTACTAAGCAGGCACTGCGCCAGCACAAACACGGGCAGCAGCACGAGCAGGGCCACCAGCAGCCCGGCTGCCTGGGGGCGGCGCCCGGCGCTGAAAGCCAGCAGCAGCGCCAGGGCCACGCCCGGCCCCAACAGCGGCAGCAGAAAAACGGAATGAAAAAGGGAGAAATATACCACGGCTAAACCCCGCTTCTGAGGGACCCGGCCGCAAAGGAACGCGCCGGCTGCGACTCGGCGCCGGCCGGAGGCTGCCCCGAAAAATTTGGCCTCAGGCCGTCCCGTCCGCTACCTTAGCCCAGCTACTCGCCCTTTTGCCGCCGCCCGCCATGCACATCCTGCGCCACGTCGATTTGACCAAAGTCTTTTTTGTGAACATCGAAACCGTGCCCTGCCACGACTGCCACGCGCAGCTCGACGAAGCCCGGCAGGCCCTGTGGGCCAAGTTCAGCGCCCAGCGGCACGCCCAGGAGCTGGCCGAGGGCAAAACCCCCGCCGAGCTGTTTCAGCACGCCGGCCTTTACGCCGAGTTCGGCAAGGTCGTGTGCATCTCGGTCGGCTACTTCCGTCCTCTCAAGGACGAGACGCTGGAGTTCCGGGTCAAGTCCTTCGCTGATGACGAGGAGTGCAAGGTGCTCGGCGGCTTTGCCACGATGCTGGCCCGCCACGCGCCGGCCTCCCACGAGTACCGCCCCCGGCTCGACACGGCCGGGCCCGGCGGCCACTTCCTCTGCGCCCACAACGGCCGCGAGTTCGACTACGGCTATCTGGGCCGGCGGATGCTGATTTGCGGGCAGCCCATTCCGCCCATGCTCGACGTGGCCGGCCATCAGCCCTGGGATTTGCCCCACCTGCTCGACACGATGGAGCTGTGGAAATTCGGCGATACTAAAGGCTACATCTCCTTGCCCACGCTGGCCGGCATCTTCGGCATTCCTTCGCCCAAAGACGACCTCGACGGCGCGCAGGTCGCGCAAGTCTATTACGAGGAGAAAAACCTGGCCCGCATCGTCCGCTACTGCGAAAAGGATGTCATCACCACCGCCCGCGTCTTCCTGCACTACGCCGGGCAGCAGGCCCTCTGGCCCGAAGTGCAGCTCACGCAGGTGCCCTGGCCGGCCGGCGCGCCGGCGGTGCCCTCGCTGCTGCGCGTGGCCTAGCGGCTATTCCCTACCCCCCTCTGCTGATTAAAGCCACCTCAGGGCAGCCCACCGGCTGCCTTTTTTTGTGCCCCGTCCCGAAGTCCGGCGCGGCGCAATTAAGAGCATACATTCAATTAATACTATTTGGATTTAAATTACATTTTGTTGAAGTCTGTTCAAGCAGATAAATACCTTAATTGTTTTTATTGGTAAAATACCAATAAATTTGATTATTTATCTCAAAAAGCCATAAATAAGACTATGATTTAAATTTAAGTCCTATATTTGTGCAGGTTAAAAGGCGCCGCTGTTCATGTTTCTATAAGCCGTATTCGTTAGTAGTTGTTAAAAAAATTATAAAGCAAAGTTAGTAGTACGTTATTCCCTATCCCCCTTCCGCAGTTGATTCTACCGCTACTCCCTATCCTTATGAACAAGCGCCTTTTATCCTTTTTATTGTGGCTGGCCGGTGGGCTATCCTGCCAAAGTGCCCTGGCGCAAGCCACCGCGCCCAGCCAGGGTGGCGAAGTAAGCTTGGTCCGGGTGACGGCCACTACGATGGAATTGCGTTTCGGCAACTTCGGCTCAGGGCAGGGCCGCCTGGTGACGATGGCCGCGGCGCCCCGCGGAATGTCGGGCTCGCTCGTGCCCACCAATGACATCTTTTATACAGCCAACCCAACCTTTGGCCAGGGCAGTCCGCTTGGCAAGGGCTTCGTGGTTTACAACGGCTCCGGCCACTCCATCATCGTGACGGGCCTGCAGCCGGCCACGCGCTACTACGTTACAAATGCCGAGTACAACAGCGTGGCTGCCAGCATCGCCTACAATGCTAATGCCAGCAGCATCGCCGCCAGCACGGCGCCGCCGCCGGTAGCCCGCACCACGCCGGCACCCCTGCCCGTCGAGTTGACGGCGTTTGCCGGCACTGTCGATGCCAACAGCGCGGTGCAGCTGCACTGGACTACGGCCACGGAGCGCAACAGTGCCTCCTTTGCCATTGAGCGGTCCCTGAACGGTGAAACCTTTAGCAAGGCCGGCCGCGTGGCCGCCGCTGGCAGCAGCAGCTCTCCGCTCACCTACCAGTGGCCTGACCCCCAGCCCCTAACCCAGCCGACCTACTACCGTTTGGGCCAGGCCGACCGCGACGGGGCGGTGCACTACAGCGTTATCGTCGTGCTGCGGCCCGCGCCGCGCCTGGCCCGGCACCTCGAAGTGTTCCCCAATCCCAGCGCGGGCCAGCCCATTCAGCTCTCGCTGCAAGGCTACGAGCGCGAGACGCTCACCCTGCGGGTGGCTGACCCGCTGGGCCGCCTGGTGCTGGCACAAGTGCTCACGCCGGCCGCCGCGCAGTACCGCACGGCTCTTCCGCTGCCCACGGGCCTGGCCGCCGGCACCTACGTGCTAACCCTGGCCGGCAACGGCCGCCCCGTTCAGAAACGCCTCATTATCGCTGATTAAGTTTCGGTCAATCAACTTCTGTTTTCCCCATCCTGTGGCAACTACTGCCACTATTTACGTGACGTGATGCTACCCGCAGTTCCAAATTTATAAGCTTACTTACTATCGGGCCGGTGATGCGCAGCCGCTAAGCCAGCCGTCCTCTATTCCTATTACCAGCTAAAAGGCTTCCCCACTTCGGGGAAGCCTTTCGCGTTTTAGAGGGTCCAGCAGCCGAGGCAGCCGACGGCTCGGAGGGCTGCCGCGCACTACCAAAACTTCTTAGTATTTTAATATTTAGCTTAATTAACAGGAAGTTGGCAACATTTTTTTGTACGAAACACCCTGGTGGCTCAGTTCCTCGTATATTTGATTGGCAGTTTACTCCTGTTATTTGTTGAAACCATGCAAAAACCTCTAAACAATCATCAATTCGCGCTTGCTCTTTGGTCGCGCTTTCTCCTGACCAGCCGCGCCGGACTACTAGCCGGGCTAACCCTTTTGCTGCTGAGCGGCCTGGCCAACCCAGCGGCAGCGCAAAACAGCTTCTACAAGAATTCGCTCACCATTAACGGCCAGCGCTATTTCACCATTAAGGGTGATGACGTGTTGAGCCGGGATTTTAGAAGCGTCAGTAGCTTAGGGACATTCGACCTTAGTAGCAATAGCTCTACTCCCAAGGAGTTGCGCATAAACGATGCGTCCGCTAACACGCTTAATAATGAGGGCTTCGACGTGCGTAGCACGCAGCTACTCTACCGCGTCTATTTGAGTAATACTGACCCCTTGGCGCTGGACAGTCTGCCTTTCACTCCTTTGCAGTTGGCTCTGCAGCTTGAGGGTGGCAACAACCAAGCATTCAGCAAGACTTGGTACAACAACTCTACTCAGCCCAATTTATTTGCTACGGCCACTGGCCCCGGCGTATATACCCTGGAGCTATATTTTCAGGGAGAACTGGTCAATAATGCGGACGAGACGCTTAACTCTGAGATTCTGGACAACAACGGCGGCAACCGCTACAAGACTACGTTTGAAATAACTACCAATAGTCCCCCGCCGGCAAGCTGGACAGGGCGTGGCGCAACACCTAGCTGGTTTGACGAGGCAAACTGGTCAACTAATAGTGTTCCCAACCAGTTTACAGATGTTACTATTCCTTACGTTTCAGGCAGGACAACTATTGTTGAAATTGGCATCCCCAGCTTGGTAGCATCCGTGCGGACGCTACGTTTGGTAGGTAATAGAAATCAAATCGGAGCTAGGCTTAGGCTTCTGGGTGGTGAGCTACGGGTTTATGGTGATTTTATCGATCCCAATGGGGGATTCTCACAGTCGCGTACCAGCATATTCTCGCTGGCAGGCGTTACGCAAACTTTCGACGGGGCCACCTTCTCCAACGTGCAGATTGAGGGGGGCGGCACCAAAACGCTCACGAATCGGATGGATGTAGTCATCCGGTTGGAATTTATCGGACGGGGCGGCGTCTTGGTTACTCGTTCTGACAACATGGTGGTATACAACGTCAGCATGGAAGATGGCTCTTTAGTAAGGGGTGAAACCGAAAGCAGCTACGTGTTAGGCATTCTGCGCACCACTAAGCGCACCCTCAATGAGGGCGAAACAAACGCCTTTAGCGGCATTGGTATTGATTTAAAGGCGGAGCAGGGAATTCCAGGCGGCGTCCTCGCCACTCGGACTACAGGCTTTGTTTATGAAGGGGTAGGAACGAGCCGTAGCATCGGCCGTAGCTTCAGCTTCTCGCCTGATAACCCGGACCCTTTGACGTTCACCATTGCCTTCCATTACCGGCAAGGTGACTTGAATCTTCGTTCAGGTAATGAGCAGGACTTGCTGCTGTTCAGTTCAGAAGTTGGCACCATTCCTTTCACTAACCTGGATAAAACCACACTTGATCCGGTTAATAATGTTTTGACCAAGACTTCAATCAATGGAAGCTTAGGCGGCGTATTCACCCTGGGCGACCGGGTAAACCCGCTGCCGGTAACCATCAAGAGCTTCACGGCCGAGGCACAGGGTGCCAACGCGGTGCTGAGCTGGGTTACGGCGCAGGAAATCAACAGCAAAGGCTTCGAGGTGCAGGTTTCCAGCGACGGCAAGAACTTCCGCACCCTGGAGTTCGTGGCCTCGGCTTCGCCCAACAGCAGCGCCCCCCGCAGCTACCGCTTCCGCGACGCGGAGGCTGGCAAGCAAGGCACCCGCTACTACCGCCTGCGCCAGCTCGACCTTGATGGCAAAGCCCAGTTCATCGGGCCTAAATCGCTCACCTTTGGCGCGCCTACGGTCGCCTTAGTGCAGGCTTTCCCCAACCCGTTCGGGGGCGAAATCAACCTGAAGCTGCAAACGGTGGCCAGCGGTCAGGCCACGGTGAGCGTGCTGGATGGGGTAGGCCGCCGGGTACGTACCTGGCAGCCCACGCTGCAAGTAGGCGCTTCCGACCTGCAGCTGCCCGGCTTGCAAGCTTTGTCGCGCGGCCTCTACGTAGTCGAGGTGCGCTACCAGGATGGCCAGGTGCAGCGCCTGAAGCTGATGAAGGAGTAGTCTTTCTGCTTTATAGCAAGTTGCTTTCAAAAGCCCCGCGCCTCGCGCGGGGCTTTTTTGGTAGCCTCATTCGCGGGCGCCGGCCGGCCTGTGAGCCGGCCTGGTCCTGGTTTCCGGGGCTGCCGGCCCCGGTGCCGGCTGGCGGACGGGCGATGACCCGTTGGGCGCGGAGGGGAGGGTAGGGATGAAGCCCAGCCGCTGCCGAAGCACAACGCTTATCTTGCCAACCTGATTTTATCCTCTGGCTTGGTCTGCCCTACCTGTGTTACGTTTTTCTTCTTATAAAACTCTGTTGGCCCGCCGCGGTGGCCAGGCCGCCGCTGGCCTGCTGGCCCTGCTGGCCGTCGCCGGCTGCGAGCCGGCGTCGCCGGTCAAAACTGCCCGTGCGCCCCAGCCGGCAGCCAACTCCCGGCCAACCGCGGCGGCGCCGGCTTCCACGTCCGTTGCGGCTGCCGACGGCTCCGCCCAGCTTGCTGCCCCCGCCGCGGGAGTCAGTGTGCCCGCCGCTATCCGCAAACGTCTCGCCGCCCTCATCGCTGATTCGGCGGCCCGCGCAGCCGCGGCATCCCCTACGCCACCGGCCAGGCCCAGGGGGCCGGTGCTGCGCGACACCCTCGGCAACGGGCGGGCGGCTCGCCTGCTCGGCGGCGCCTTCGACCGCGCTTCGCTGCGCTACCGCCGCGACCCGGCCACGCCGCTCATGCTCAAGCTGGCGCGGCGCGCCACGCTCATGGTGGGCGTCAATTCAAGTGAAAGCCGCCTCTACCGCCTGTTTTCGGACCCCACCGCGACGCTGACCAAGCCCCTGGCCCTCGACCGGCTCTCCTTCGAGCCCGGCCAGGCGCAGCTTGGCGCCGAAGCGGCCCAGCAGCTCGGCAACCTGGCGGCCTTGCTGCACACGTTTCCGAAGGTGCAACTGCGCCTCAACGGCCACTCAGCCACCACCGAGCCGCAATTCTGGAAGCTGGGCAACGCCCGCGCCCGCGCCTGCCTGGCCGAGCTGGTCAAGCAGGGCGTGGCCCCGGCCCGCCTGCACACCGAATGGCTCGCGCCCCAGCCCAAGGACCCGCACCCGCAGGGCCTGAGCGTGCGGGTGATAGCCAAGTAGCGCGGACTTTGTAGTCCGCGCGTGAACGAACTAAGCGGTGCATTCGCGGACTACAAAGTCCGCGCTACTTTCCCTACCCCCTCCTCTCACCTTAACCTGTCCCCATGCATCCCCGCCGCCTACTCCCAGCCCTTGCCGCCCTGCTGCTGGGCGCCGCGGCCCCGCGTCCGGCCGCCGCCCAGGCGGCTCCGGCCAAGCCGGGCATCACCGGCCCGCGCTTTATTCAGGACAGCCTCGATGCCTACGTGCGCCGCGGCCTGCGCCTGTGGAATATTCCGGGCCTGGCCGTGGTGGTGGTGAAAGACGGCCAGACGGTCATCGAGAAAGGCTACGGCACCCGCGCGGTCCCTACCCCCGGCGCCCCGGCCGAAGCCGTCGACGCCAACACGCTGTTCATGATTGCGTCGAACTCCAAGCTGTTCACGGGCACGGTGCTGGCCCAACTGGAGGAGGAGAAAAAGCTGAGCCTGAGCGACCCGGTGCGCAAGTACCTGCCCGACTTCCGGCTCTACGACTCAACCAGCACGCGCCTGGTGACGGTGCGCGACCTGATGGCGCATCACTTCGGCACCAAGACCTTCCAAGGTGACTTCACGTTCTGGAACTCCAGCCTGAGCCGGGCCGACATCGTGCGCCGGATGCGGCTGCTCAAGCCCGGCGGCCAGTTTCGGCAGGACTACGGCTACTGCAACTCCGGCTTCGTGGCGGCGGGCGAAATCGTGCCCGTGGTGAGCGGCGGGCTGAAGTGGGAAGACTTCGTGCAGCAGCGAATTATTGCGCCGCTGGCCATGAGCAACACCTACCCGCTCACGGCCGGCTACGCGCAGCGGGCCAACATTGCCCTGCCCTACAGCACCTCGTTCGGCCCGCTTACCCGCCTGCCGTTCGATAATATCGACAACCTGGGGCCGGCCGCCAGTCTGGTTTCCAGCGTGCACGACCTGAGCCACTGGCTTCAGTTTCAGCTTGACAGTGGGCGCTATGAGGGCCGGCAAATCATGCCCTGGGCCACGCTGCGCCGCACCCGCGCCGGCAACACGCTCATCTCGGCCCGCAAGTCGCCTATTTTGCCCAGCCACTTCAGCACCTACGGGCTGGGCGTGTTCAGCTCCGACTACAACGGCCGCCAGCTCTTCAACCACACCGGCGGCGCCGACGGCTTCGTGACCGGCGTGTGCTTCGTGCCCGAAGAGCGCCTGGGGCTGGCTGTGCTCACCAACCAGGACAACCAGAGCTTCTTCGAGGCCCTGCGCTACCAGCTGCTGGATGCCTACCTGGGCGTGCCCTACGTGGACCGCAGCCGGCAGCTCTGGCTTCGCAGCCAGCCCGGCCAGGCCGAAGTCAACCAGGCCGTAGCCACGCTTAATGCCCGCGCCGCCAAGCGCAAAAAGCTGCCCCGCGCCCTGAGCGCCTACGCCGGCACTTACCAGAACCCGCTTTATGGCCCCATCACGGTGGAGGCCAAAGGCAAGCAGCTCGTGGCCCGCTTCGCCAATCATCCGCAGCTCACAGCCACGTTCGACTACCTCGATGGCGAGCAGTTTCGCACTACCTATTCGTCGCCGATTTATGGCCCCCAGCCCGCCACATTCACCGTGGAAAACGGGCAGGTCAAGGCCGTAGAAATCCGGGTGAATGAGTTCATCGAGCTAGACCCTTACCTATTTGTGAAACAGTAAGGGGTAGAGAAATTGCTCGTCATGCTGAGCTTGCGAAGCATCTTATCACCGTCGGACGACACACTAATCAACCGTTGAAGTTTCGTTCTACCTTGATAGGATGCTTCGCAAGCTCAGCATGACGTTCCTTTTAACTCATAACTCATAAAATGGCCTACTACCGCCCGCCCGGCCCGGCGCCCGACCCGGCGCTGGTGCGCAGCCTCACCGAGCAGCAGCAGGAGCTGGGCCAGCGCCTGCGCGCCGAGCCGCTGGCGCGGGAGCCGCATCTGATTGCGGGCTGCGACTCATCGTTTCCGACGCCGGAGACGATTTTGTCGGTGTTCGTGGTGCTGGAGTTTCCGTCGCTGACGCTGGTCGAGAAAGTGTACAGCCACGGCGTGGTGCCGTTTCCTTACGTGCCGGGCTTCCTCTCTTTCCGCGAAGCCCCCAACGTGGTGCAGGCCTTCGCCAAGCTGGAGCATAAGCCCGACGTGATTATGGTCGACGGCCACGGCATCGCGCACCCGCGCCGCGTGGGCATCGCCGCGCATCTGGGCGTGCTGCTGGATATGCCCACCTTCGGCGTGGCCAAGCAGAAGCTTACGGGCACGTTTGCCGAGCCCGGACCGGCGCGCGGCAGCCTCTCGCCGCTCACCGACGCTAAAACCGGCGAGCTGATTGGCGAGGTTATTCGCTCCAAGGACAACGTCCTACCCCTGTTCGTGAGCCCCGGCCACCGCTGCGACCAGGCCACGGCCACCCGCCTGACGCTGGCTTGTCTGAAGGGCTACAAGCTGCCGGAGCCCACACGGTTGGCGGATTATTGGGCCGAGGAATTCAAAAAGGAAATTCGTTGAAAAGCCCTGCGAGACACTGCGTTTTAACACTGCGGAACACCGCGTGAAATAGCTCTCACGCGGTGTTCCGCAGTGTTAAAACGCAGTGTCTCGCAGGGTTGATAAGGATTCGCCAGCTTCGACGGGAAGATTAAGCAGCTGGGCAACAGCGGAGTACACCACGGCGGGGCCGCCCGGCGCGGCCAGAATCCCTACCCCCCCTTGCGACTTGGAGAGCTTGCGGCCGGCCGCATCGGTCAGCAGCCCGTGGTGAAAAAACTGAATCCGGGATGGGTTGAACGCCCGCGTTTCGGGGAGTTGCGCGGCTAGCCAGAGCTGCGCGGCGGTGCTGGCTTGCAGGTCCAGCCCGCGCACGATGAGCGTGGTGCCGAGCCGCAAGTCATCGGCTACGGAGGCAATCTGATAGGCGGCTACCCCATCTTTCTTACGAATAATAAAGTCGGGCATGACCTCCGCGAGAGCTATACTCGTGTTGCCCTGCCAGCCATCCGGCAAGCTGATTTGGGTGCCGGCCAGCACGCGCGCGCGCCACGCCGCGCCCGGCGTTCGCAGACCGAGGGGGGGTAGGGAATCCGAAACAGCGGCGGCCGGGCCAGCCGCGGTGCGCGAGCGGTGCGAGGCATACACCAGGCCCGGCTGCTGGCTCAGGCGACGCAGCAGGCGATTGTAGTCGGGCAGATAAAGCAGCTGCGAGTAGTGCCGCAGGAAGTCATCCGGGCCGCTCGGGCCGTGGTCGTAATCCAACCCCAGCCAGTCAATGACCCGGAAAATGTTGTCGAGATAAGGCCGGCGCAAGCGGGCGCGGTCGAGGTCGTCGATGCGCAGGTGCAGCCGGCCGCCGGCTCGTCGCGTCAGCAGCCAGGTGAGCACAAAATTCACGGCGTTGCCCAGGTGCAGGTAACCGGAGGGGGTAGGGGCCAGGCGCCCGACTACCGCACCAGCACCCACGGCTCATCTGCTTGATGTGCTCGCAGCGCGCCGAAGCTTTCCAGCGCCAGCCCATGCTGCGCAAACACGGCCTGCACCGCCGCTTCGCCGCCCGGCGCCACGCAGACGAGTAGTCCCCCCGAGGTTTGCGGGTCGCAAAGCCAGTGGCGCTGCTCGTCCGTTATCGGGGCCCCAAAACCTGACACCTTATGGCCGTAGCTCTGCCAGTTGCGGACCGTGCCGCCGGGGATGGCGCCCTGCGCGCGGTAGGCTTCGGCGGCGGCGAGGCGCGGCACTTTGGTGAAGTCAATCTCCGCCGTCAGGCCGCTGCCCTCGCACACTTCCGAGAGGTGACCGAGCAGGCCAAAGCCAGTTACGTCGGTCAGGGCCGTAACTTCCAAAAGTGGTCCTAAATCGGCGCCGATTTTATTGAGCTGCCGCATTTGGTACGGGGCCACTTGCTCATCCTCCGGGCGCAGAATGCCGCGCTTCTGGGCTGTGGTCAGCATCCCTACCCCCAGGGGTTTGGTCAGGTAGAGCCGCGAGCCGGCCGTGGCCGTGTCGTTGCGCTTGAGGTTTTTCTCCTCGACCAGGCCCGTGACGGCCAGCCCAAATATCGGCTCCGGCGCGTCAATGCTGTGGCCGCCGGCCAGCGGAATACCCGCCTCGGCGCACACGGCGCGGCTGCCTTCCAGCACCCGCGCCGCAACTTCCGGCGCGAGCTTATCAATGGGCCAGCCCAGCACGGCAATGGCCAGCAGGGGTCGCCCGCCCATCGCGTACACGTCGGAAATAGCATTGGCCGAGGCGATGCGCCCGAAGTCATAGGCATCATCGACGATGGGCATGAAAAAGTCGGTCGTGCTGATGACGCACTGCCCGGCCGGGCCGCCCGGCAGGCGGTACACGGCCGCGTCGTCGCGCGAGCTGTTGCCGACCAGCAGGTTGTCGTAGTGCAGGGGGGGTAGGGCGCTGTGCAGAATCTGGTCGAGCACGGCGGGCGCGATTTTGCAGCCGCAGCCGGCGCCGTGCGAGTACTGGGTGAGGCGGATTTGGTCGGTTTTGGGCGTCATGATTAGCTTATCTTCTTGATTTAGAGAGTCCAGGCGGCGTGTTGCAGCACCACGCGGTAGCCGTCGGGGTCCTCAAACGTGCGGCCCAGCTGGTCCCAGTAAGGATTGTAGGACGCCACCGGCGCGAAGCCGGCGGCCTGCATTCGGGCTACGACGGCGGTCCATTCGGTGGCCTCCGGCAGGTAGAACACGAGTAGGTTGTCGGCGGTTGGCGCCCGGCCTACTTTGTGGCCGGGCTCGTGCGTAAATTCCAGGTGATAAGGCGCCGCTTCGTAGCCCAGCATGACCCCATCGAAGCCGTTGTGACCGGTGAAGGAAGCCAGCTTTTGCAAGCCCAAGCCCTCCTGGTAGAATCGGAGCAGCGCCAGCAGGCTATCGGTAGGACGAGCAATTCTAATTTTAGGAATCATTCTCAGCCAAATCAAACAGGCGTCTTGGAGAGTCGTCAGGAACGGAAGTCACCAGCACCCGCGCCGCATTCGCCGCGGCGTCCACGCCCTCTACCGGCACCGGCGTCACCGACGAGTTCACCTTTTGGCTCAGCCCGTAGCCGTAGGTTTTATCGTAATAATCGAGCACCAGCTCCACCATGCGCGGCATGTCGCCGGTCTCGATGGCGGTCAGCGCCTGCTGCGTGGCCAGTCCGCCGAGACGCTTGCTCAGGCGCTGCACGGCGTCGGCTAATAAGCCAGCATCCTGACTGCCGTATTCCTGGGCCAGGTAGGCTACGCGGGCGGCACGGGGAGCTTCCAGCACCAGCAGCGGGGCCTGGCGCATTTGCTCAAAAAATGGCTTGGGGATAATCAGCCGGCCGATTTGCAGGCTCTCATCCTCGACCCAGACGGGCTTATCCAGCGGCAGCTTGCCTAATTCCTGGGCCAGATTATTCTCAAACTGCTCCTGCGTGGGTGCCGCCGGCTGCCCGATGGCGCCGAACGACGAGCCCTTATGACAAGCCAGCCCTTCCAAATCCAGCACCGGCTCGCCCAGCCGGCGCAGCTCGTGCAGCACGTCGGTTTTGCCCGAGCCGGTCAGTCCGCCCAGCATCCGCAGCGGTCGGGGCCGGGTGAACTCGGCCAGCACGGCGCGGCGGTACTCCTTATAGCCTTTATCGAGCAAATGTACCTCGAAGCCCGCCAGCTCCAAGAGCCACTGCACGGCGCCGGAGCGCATTCCGCCGCGCCAGCAGTGCAGCCTTACCCGCTTATCGGGCGCGATTTTGCGGGCCCGCTTCACCAGCTGGCTCATCTTGGGCCCGAAAAAATCCAGGCCTAGCAGCACCGCTTTCTCCTGGCTCACCTGCTTGTAGGCCGTGCCGATGCGGGCGCGCTCCTCATCCGAAAACAGGGGCAGGCTGACGGCGCCCGGCACGTGGCCCTGGGCAAACTCGATGGGCGCCCGCACGTCGAGGATGGGCAAGTCGGCGGGGGCGGTCAGGAAATCTGGGAGGGGTAGGCGGGGCATCAGCACGAAGTTACCGCCGGATTGGCTTCCCTACCCCCTGTCATCCTGAGCAACGCGCAGGACCTTATCCCCGCGGAACGAAACCAGAACAGCTGATTACTGCGGGGGATAAGATGCTTCATTCCTCAGCATGACAGTTAGGCCCTAGCCCGGCAGTGCGTAAGTTTGCGGCACTTTGCCGGTAGCGTGGGGCCGTGGGCCCGGCCGGTTTTCCTCTGTCGCACCCGTTCATGCTGACTGTTTTACTGCTTTTTCTCCCCCTGGCCGCGGCGCTGCTGCTGTTGCTTGTCAAGGGGGCCGCCGCCCGCACCCTGGCCCTGGGAGCCGCTTTACTCGAATTTGGTCTGGCAATAGCCGCTACTATTCAGCTCCGCGCGGGCGGGGGCACCCGTAGCCTCGACTTCAACCAATCCTGGATTGCCTCGGCCGGCATCAACTTCCACCTCGGCCTCGATGGCCTGAGTTTGCTGCTCGTGCTGCTCACCACCTTCCTGGTGCCGCTGATTCTGCTGGCCTCGTTCCGCCACGACTATCGCAGCGCGCCTTCTTTTTACGCCCTGGTCTTGTTCATGCAAACCGGCCTCATCGGCGTATTTGTGAGCCTAGATGCGTTTCTGTTCTACTTTTTCTGGGAGGTCGCCCTGATTCCTATCTACTTCCTGGCCGGCGTCTGGGGCGGCGAGCGGCGCGTCCAAATCACCTTTAAGTTCTTCTTATACACCATTATTGGCTCGCTGTTCATGCTGGCCGGCTTCGTGTATCTGTACCTGCAAACCGGACCGGGGGTAGGGACTGCCGCGCATTCCTCCGAGTTGGCCGCTTTCACCAACCTCAAGCTCAGCGCGAGTGAGCAGGGCTGGCTGTTCTGGCTCATCTTCGCCGCCTTCGCCGTCAAGATGCCCGTTTTTCCCTTCCACAACTGGCAGCCCGACACCTACACCGAATCCCCCGCGCCGGCCACCATGCTGCTTTCGGGCATCATGCTGAAAATGGGCATCTACGGCTGCCTGCGCTGGCTCTTGCCCATCGTGCCGCTGGCCCTGAGCGGCCGGTTTGGCGGGCGTTTGGTGATGGTGCTCGCCGTCATCGGCATCATCTACGGCGCCATCATTGCCATCCGGCAGCGCGATATGAAGCGCCTCATCGCCTTCTCCTCGCTCTCCCACGTGGGCCTGATGGCAGCCGGCGTGTTCTCGCTCACCCTCAACGGCTTGCAGGGCGCCGCTATCCAGATGCTGGCCCACGGCGTGAACGTGGTCGGCATGTTCTTTATCATCGACGCCATCGAGCGCCGCACCGGCACCCGGCACATCCCCGACCTCGGCGGCCTCACCCGCCGCACGCCGCTGCTGAGCGTGTGCTTCCTGGTCTTGCTGCTCAGCACCGTGGCCCTACCCCTCACCGGCGGCTTCGTGGGTGAGTTTCTGCTGCTGGCCGGCGTCTATCAGTACAACCCCTGGCTGGGCGCCGTCGCCGGCCTGACCATCATCTTCTCCGCCGTCTACCTGCTGCGCCTCTATCAGCGCGTCATGCTCGGCCCCGACTCCGCTCACTCCGCTACCATCCCCGACCTGACCGGCTCAGAAATGGCCGTGCTCGTGCCGCTCATAGCTCTCGTGTTCTGGATTGGCCTGTTTCCGGGCACCTTCCTGCACCTGTCCGAGCCGGCCGTGTCGGGAATATTGGACTTGGTGAAAAGGTAGGGGGGTAGGAAAATCACCTGTCATCCTGAGCTTGCGAAGGACCTTCTCACGTGAGAACGACGCAGTAATCAATGATATACTGCTCGTTGAGGCGTGATAGGATGCTTCCTTCGTCAGCATGACAGACGATTATAGGACAGGCGTTTTTTGGATAGCCTATTAAGATTACATGACTTCTATCATTCTCCTCTCCGTCTTCGGCATCGTCAACCTGTTCCTGGGCTTCCTGCGCTCGAACCGGCTGCTGCTGCCCGTCACGCTGCTGCTGCTGCTGGCCGTCTTCGGCCTCAACACCCTCGACTGGAACCGCGGCGACGCCGCCTACCTCGGCCAGAGCTACCTCAACGGGATGCTGGTCGTCGACAACTTCGCCGTCGCCTTCACCGGCATCGTCGTGCTCACGGCCGTGCTGCTGCTGCCCTTCTCGCGCTCCTATATAGCCAATCAGGAAGCCAACCTGGCCGAATATTACTCGCTGTTGCTCTTCTCGCTGGTCGGCGCCATCATGATGGTCGGCTACAATCACCTCTTGATGCTATTCGTGGGCATCGAAATCCTGAGCGTGTCGATGTACGTGCTGGCCGGCTCCGACAAGCGTAATGTGCGCTCCAACGAGGCCGCGCTCAAGTATTTCCTCATGGGCGCCTTCGCCACCGGCATCCTGCTCTTCGGCATCGCTTTGCTCTACGGCGCCACCGGCACCTTCGAGCTGAGCAAGCTCGCCGCCGCCATCCAAAGCCCCACCAACGCCTCGCTCCAGCCCATGACCTACATCGGCATCCTGCTGATGCTGGTCGGCATTGCCTTCAAAGTCGGCGCCGCGCCCTTCCACTTCTGGACGCCGGACGTGTACGAGGGCACCCCGATGTTCTTCACCGCTTATATGAGCACCGTGGTCAAGACGGCCGGTTTCGCCGCGTTTCTGCGGCTGCTGGTCGTGGCATTTCCGGCGGCGCAGGATTTCTGGCTCCCCACCGTGTCGGCCATGTGTGGCCTGACCCTGCTCATCGGCAACGTCGGCGCGGCCGTCCAGACCAGTGCCAAGCGGATGCTGGCCTACTCCAGCATCTCGCACGCCGGCTACTTGCTCATCAGCCTCGTCGCCATGAACGGGCAGCTCGGCGGCCCCTCGGCCAATGGCTTGTTCTTCTACTCGTTGGCTTATTCTATTGCCACCGTCGCCGCATTCGGCGTGCTCAAGCTCGTGGCCGACCAGCGCGGCCGCGAAGACTACGCCGGCCTCAACGGCCTCGCCCGCACCAACCCGCTGCTGGCCTTCTCGCTCACCGTTTCGATGCTTTCGCTGGCTGGCATTCCACTCACGGCCGGCTTCTTCGGCAAGTTCTTCGTCTTCACCGCCGCCGCCGACCACGGCTACATCGGCCTCGTCGTGTTCGCCGTCATCATGAGCATGGTCGGCATCTACTACTACCTGCGCCCGGTCATCGCCATGTACCTGCAACCCGCCCCCGAAGGCTCGGAAGGCGCCCCCGTCGTGGTAGATGGCACGCAGTCGGCCACGCTGGTGCTGCTCATCGTGCTCACCGTGGCGCTAGGCGTGCTGCCGGGACTGGTGAGCGGGCTGTTGAAGTAAATAGTCACGTGCCTTTGCTGCATAAATCGTTCAGCATCCGCGTTATCTTCACGAACCAAACTACTTTGTCGTCATGGTTATTGAGATGAAAAAGGATGCCACACCCGACGATGTGCGGGCAGCGCTGGAGCAGCTAGCCGCCGCGAAGGCCGAGGAACGCAAACGCAAGCGTCTGCAATCTTTCGGCGCCTGGAAATCGGCGGTTGATGGCTTGGACTTCCAACGCGAGAGCCGCAATGAATAAATATTAAAACGAGCGCTACTATTGAACTCTATCTCAAAACGTCATTTATAATAAGAGACTATTCTGTGAGAGACGAAATTAAAAAGATACGAGACTTACTTGATACAGTCGAAGAGTCTTTAGCGATAAAGGATGAAGAAAGTGTTAGGGAGACCTTTGACATTTTCGAGCTTCCTCAAATCATTAAGGACATCGTTGATTTTCTGCAACCTGTAATTTCACCTTATGAAATGGACATATACTGGTTCATTTTCAGACATTCGGTTTTAGAGACAGGTGACGTTTTCCTAAGAGTAAGTAATGGAAGGTTAGCAAAAGGCATAGGAACAAAATTTAAAACATTCGATAAACAGAATTCACGTTTTGGCGAAAAAACAGTTGCTGAGAATTTGAGGTCTTTAGAAGTCCTAGGTGTAATAATGAAATTTGGCGATACAACAAGGGAAGGTACACTATACAAAATCTTTTTGCCTGAACAGATACAGGTTTGCAAAGAGAGAATGAAAATTCATCAATTGGATTCACTGCCGAGTGTTGACCCGCGCAAGGAACAAGACTACTATAACATCAAGGAGAACAGATTAAGGATTTTTGAGCGGGACGAATATTTGTGCTACAAATGCAACAAGCAACTAACGCGATTCAATGCTACATTAGACCATATTCAACCTGTCAGTGAAGGCGGTGATAACTCGTATGACAATCTTGCGACGAGCTGTTTTCATTGCAATTCTAGCAGGCGTTCAACACCTATTTCAGACTTTATTGCCAGTTAGACTAGGGAAGTATGTAGTATGCTACTTGTGTAGAAGCGCATTAGATGAATAAGCATCTTACGTAAATTCCGCCCCATGCCTACCCCCGCAACCCGCCGCGACTGGCGCGGGCCCCTACACCGCCCGGCGCTATGCCGTGGCGCTGGCCCGGCCCCGCCTGACGCCCGCCACGCTCATGCAGCGGGTGAAGTGCGACTTGCCCAGCTTCGCGCCCGGCCTGCTGGCGGAGTTTGAGAAAACGCAGGGCCAAGCCAACTGCCTGGCTGTGGGCGACGAGTTTCACATCCGCATCCTGGGGCCGTGGAACGGCTCGGTGCGGGTGACGGCAGTGGGCGAAACCTACTTTGAGCTGATAACCCTGGATGGGCACCCCGAGGCCGGCCGCATCCGGTTTGCGGCGCACGCGCACGGGTCGCAGGCGGGCGCGCTGGAGTTTGAAATCTGCTCCTGGGCGCGGGCGCGCGATGGCCTCGTGGCCTTCGCCTACGACACGCTCGGCGTGGGCCGCCACGTGCAGGAAGCTACCTGGCGCACCTTCTGCGAGCGGGTAGCCGTGGCCGCCGGCGGGCAGGCGCTAGGCCCGGTTTCGGTCGAAACGGTGGTGCATGACCCGGCGGGAACGCGCCATGAGCACCACGCCTGACCGCGCCCGCACTGCCACAGAAACGGCTGCCGCGCAAGCCGTGGCAGCAGCGCCTAACGCTACGGCTGCCGCGCAACTGCTGGCCCGCTACCGCTCGCGCTTATTAGTTTACCAAGATGCGCCGGTCAACTTCGACGCCGAGCGACTAGCCGACTTTGCGCCCGCCAACGGCTGGAACGTGGATGATTATGCCATTTCCCTACCCCCCGAACCAGCCGGAACGCCGCGCCCAAACGGCTCCTTCGCCGCCGCGCAAACGGTGCTGCGTCGCTACTCTTTCCCGCCGCCCCAGTTGCTGACCGGCATTTTCGACCCCAGCCAGCCGCTGGAAAACCGGCTAATGCTCTTGCGCGGCCGGTTTCTGGGCTTTTCGTTCTGGTTTGGGGTGCGCGTGGGCGGCGTCTGGGATGAAGTGCGCGACACGGCCGCCGGGCCGGAGCAGGTGTGGGGCTACTTCTACCGCACGCTGCAAGGCCATTTTGAGCGCGGACAAATCGACTTCACGCTGCACAAAAACCTGACTTCCGGCCAGGTCACGTTTCGTATTCACGCCGTATCGCAGACCGGGCGCATCCGCAACCCGTTTTACTGGCTGGGTTTTAAGCTGTTCGGGCGGCGGCTGCAACGGCGGTTTGCGCGGGCGTCACTGTGGCGGCTGCAACAGCAGGTGCGGGAGATGCTAGGGTACTTGGAAGGCTGAATATGGGTGCTGCCAGGCCGCTGTTCGGTTCGCGTCTCGGTGCCTGAACGATGCTGCCAAATGGTGCTACCGAGTAAATCCCTACCCCCCTTGCCGGCGCCAACGGCACGGACGCCCTATATTTCATGGTGCTTCAGCTCACCTATTAGCTTGCTCATGAAAAACACGCTTTACCTGTCTATGCTGCTTTTAAGCGCAACCGCCTGTGCAACTGCGCCTAAGGTGGTAAACTCAGCTAAACCCAGCGTCGATATTATCGCCTATTATGCCGGCGATTCTGTCGGGTTTAAAAAGTATCCTGCTGATAAGCTTACGCATATTATCTACAGCTTTCTGCACTTGAAAGGCAACGCCTTTACCTTCGATAAGCCCCAGGATAGAGCCGCCGTGAAGGCGCTGGTAGAACTCAAAACTAAAAATCCGAGCCTTAAAATTCTGCTCTCTTTAGGCGGCTGGGGCGGTTGTGAAACCTGCTCGCAGGTATTTTCAACAAGCCAAGGCCGAACTGACTTCGCTTTATCAGTGAAAGAAATCCTGGTGGCTACCCAGACCGACGGAATTGATCTGGATTGGGAATATCCGGCCATAGAAGGCGTGCCGGGCCACCGCTTCGCCGCCGAAGACCGGCACAATTTTACCCTGCTGGTGCAGGCGTTGCGAAAAACGCTGGGCAACACGTATGAAATCAGCTTTGCCGCCGGCGGCTTTACGGAGTATCTGAAAAAATCCGTGGAATGGAAGACCGTTATGCCGCTGGTAAACCGGGTCAACCTGATGAGTTATGACCTGGTGAATGGCTACAGCACCACGACCGGCCACCATACCCCGCTCTACTCAACGCCGGTGCAGCTTCAGTCGGTTGACAATGGCGTCCGGTTTCTTGATTCGCTAGGCATCGATTCGAGGAAGATTGTCATTGGCGCCGCCTTTTACGCACGTATTTTCAGCGGCGTTAAGGCCGCTACTAATGGCTTGAATCAAGCTTGCAAGTTCAAAAGTAGCCTTGATTACCGGTATTTTACCGACAGCCTATCCGCGGCACAAGGCTTTGTAAATCATTGGGATAACCTTGCCAAAGCTCCGTATGCTTACAGCAAAAGCCGTGGCGAATTCGCCTCATTCGACAATGAGGAATCTATGCGGCTGAAGACTCAGTATGCCGTAGCCAAAAAGCTGGGCGGAATTATGTTCTGGGAGCTGACCGGCGACAAACCTCAACACGGTTTGCTGGATGCTATTTATACGGCCGCGCATCCTGCACGTCCTTAGCCTGGGCGGCTGGTATTCTACTGTGCGGGCCGCTATTTATACGAGGCTGTGCGGACAGTAAGTAAAAGGGTTGTTTTCAACGCAAAAAGAACGTCCTGCTTTATCAATTACTGTCCACACGCTCTAGCGTTTTGCGCGCGAGTGACTGCGCAGCTGCAATAACAGCTGCGGGAGCTGCTGGCGCACCTGAGGAAGCAGCAGTAAAGACGGGTCTCCCGGCTTATGCCGTCCTGCAATTCGCGTCTCGGCACTCGCATCGTTCGCACTGACAGGAGGGGGTAGGGATTTGGCTAGTCGCGCAGTTTGGTAGCGTCGTTCGATGCCAAGACAGAGGCTCGTTCCAACGGCGGCCTTGGCAATTAGAAACTCAGCGTTAACCTTAAGCGGGCTTAGGAGTTAAACGGGCGGTTACAATTCGCACTCTTTACCTTCTACCAAACCCTTTATGCACCCTACGAAAGCCTACGCCGCACCCGCAGTTCACGCCCCCCTGACCCCCTTTTCCTTTGAGCGCCGCGATGTGGGGCCGCACGACGTGCTGATTGACATCAAGTTCTGCGGCGTCTGCCACTCCGATTTGCACCAGGTGCGCGACGAGTGGGGCGGCGCGCAGTTTCCGCTCGTGCCGGGCCACGAAATCGTGGGCATCATCCGCGAAGTCGGCGCGCACGTGACCAAATTTCAGGTTGGGCAGCCAGCTGGCGTGGGCTGCATGGTGGATTCCTGCCGCGAGTGCGAGAGCTGCCGCGAGGGCCTGGAACAATACTGCGAGCCCGGCTTCACGGGCACCTACGGCGCGCCCGACAAGGTGAGTGGCGGCCTGACGATGGGTGGCTACTCGAATCAGATTGTGGTAAATGAAGATTTCGTGCTGCGCATCGCCGAGGGCCAGCCGCTCGAGCGCGTCGCGCCCCTGCTCTGCGCCGGCATTACCACCTACTCGCCCCTGCGCCAGTGGAACGTGCAGCCCGGCCAGAAAGTAGGCGTCATCGGCCTCGGCGGTCTCGGCCACATGGCCGTGAAAATCGCCGCCGCGATGGGCGCCGAAGTTACCGTGCTCAGTACTTCGCCCGGCAAGGAAGCCGATGCGAAAGAGCTGGGTGCCCACAAGTTTATCGTCACCAAAGACCCGGCCGCGCTCAAAGAAGTCAGAAGCTACTTTGACCTGATTATTAATACCGTTTCGGCCCCCATCGACCTGAATCAGTACCTCCAGCTGCTGCGCCGCGATGGTACGATGGTGCTGCTGGGCGTGCCGCCCGAAGCCCCGCAAATTCAGATTTTTAACCTCATTGGCGGCCGGCGGCGCCTGGCCGGCTCACTCATCGGCGGCATCGCCGAGACGCAGGAGATGCTGGATTTCTGCGCCGAGCACGGTATTCTCTCCGATGTGGAAGTTATTCCGATGGCCGACATCAACGAAGCCTACGAGCGGATGCTTAAAGGCGACGTGAAGTATCGGTTCTCGATTGACTTGGCTACTTTATAGAGCGGAGTAAATAAAAGAACGTCATGCTGAGCCCTGCGAAGCATGACGTTCTTTTTGGTTACGCATGTCCTCATCCAATGCAAACCTGCCCGAGGTCTGGCTGCGCGGCCCGCTGCCGGACGTGCCGCCGCTGCTTCAGCCCGTGGCCCATGCGCTGCTGCAAGCCCGCGAGGAGATAGCGGCGGCGCTGACTGATTTTCCTGAAAGCCTACTCTGGCAGCGTCCGGCGGGCGTGGCGTCCGTCGGGTTTCACTTGCAGCACCTGGCCGGCGTTCTCGACCGCCTCACGACCTACGCCCGCGCCGAAGCCTTAACTGCTGCCCAGCTGGCTGCTTTGGCTCAGGAAGACCAACCAGCCGCTGCCGCCACGACGGTAGCAGATTTAGTTAGCGCTTTCAATCAACAGGTTGACAAAACCCTGAGCCAATTAAAAACGACGCCCGAAGTCGGGTTGACGCAGCTGAGGGGGGTAGGGCGGGCACAGCTGCCGAGCACCGTGCTGGGACTGTTGTTTCATGCGGCCGAGCATACCCAGCGCCACATGGGGCAGTTGCTGGTCACGGCGCGAGTGCTGCGCGGCAGCTAAAGGCTGCGTTCTGGACTTGGCGCGGGCGCGTTCTTTTGAAAATGAAGAGAGCGTGCTGGGCGAGTGCTTTACGCCGTGGCGGCCGCAATCAGCGAGTCATTTGCCGCAACAAGGGCTGGCTGCCGGCCCGGATACACTTGCAGGGCGTGTTCCAGGCAGGTTAGCGCGGCGTCGAGGTCGGTCAGGTTCAGCACGTAAGCCAGACGCACCTGCTGGCGACCCAGGCCGAGTGTTTTATAGAAGCCACGGGCCGGCGAGAGCATGAGCGTGGCGCCTTCGTGGGAAAAGTCTTCCAGCAGCCACTGGCAGAAGGTTTCGGCGTCGTCGATGGGCAGTTGCGGCATCACGTAGAAAGCGCCGCCGGGCACCCGGCACACCACGCCGGGCAGGGCTTGCAGGCGCCGCACCGTGAAGTCGCGCCGGGCGTGATACTCGGCGCGGGTCGTGTCGAAATACGTGGGGGGTAGGGCGGCGGCGGCTTCGCCCAGCAGCATTCCGAGGCCGGGCGGCGAGATGCGCATCTGCGCAAAATGAAAGGCGGCCCGCCACACGGCCGGGTTGCGGGTCACGAGCGCGCCGATGCGGGCGCCGCACACGTTGTAGCGCTTGGAAATCGTGTCGAGCACGATAACGTGTTCTTCGCTGCCGGGCAGGCTTAGAGCGCTGGTGGCCTCGGCGCCATCGTAGCAGAATTCCCGGTAGGCCTCGTCAGATAAAAAGTACAAGTCGTGCCGCTTACAGAAATCCAGCAGCGCGGTCAGCTCCGCGGGCTGATACACGTAGCCGGTCGGGTTGCTGGGGTTGCAAAGCAGCACCGCCCTGGTGCGGGGCGTGACCACCCGCTCGAAGTCGGCTAGGGGGGGTAGGGCATAGCCGGTTTCCACGTGCGCCGTCACGGTCACAATCGTGACGCCCGCCGCAATAGCAAATGCGGTGTAAGCCCCGTAGAATGGCTCCGGCACTATCAGCTCGTCGCCCGGATTCAGGCAGGTGAGCAGCGCGAACAGAATGGCTTCGGAGCCAGCCGTAGTGACCAGAATATCCTCGAACGCGGCCGGAATGCCAGCCCGCTCATAGTAGCCGACGAGCTGGCGGCGGTAGCTGTCGGTGCCGGCGGCGTAGCTGTAGGTAAGGGCGTTGAAATCAACCCCTCGCACGGCGGCCAGCAGCTCGGGCGCGGTTTCCAGGTCGGGCTGGCCGATGTTGAGATGATAAACCCGCTTGCCGGCTTTTTTGGCGGCTTCGGCGTAGGGCGTCAGTTTCCGAAACGGGGAGGGCGGCATAGCCTGCCCGCGCTGGGAGAGTCGTAGCATAGGGCGCAAAGTTAGGCAGACTGATGCTGTGATGGAAGCAAAAAGCCTCGTTAAGCTGTCTATCATGCTTCGCAAGCTCAGCACGGCGGATGGGGGTAGGGGCGTGACCTTCTAACTTTTTATCTTTGACCCCACAGCCCACAATTTTGCCCTCGATTCGGCTAAACAACTGCCCCGCCGGCCCGTTACTAAGACACTGCCCAGATTCCTTCACCTTTTAACTTCCGTATTTTTATGAGCGACAACCCCCAAGGCGAAAACGGCACCGCCGTCACTGGCAGCGGCAGCGCTGCCGACCGCCGTATGGCCGCTGGCGAGCAGGCCCAGACCCTGACCACCCGCCAGGGCCACCCGGTGTATGACAATCAGAACTCGCGCACCGTGGGCAACCGCGGCCCCGTGACGCTGGAAAACTACCAGCTGCTGGAGAAAATCAGCCACTTCGACCGCGAGCGCATCCCCGAGCGCGTGGTCCACGCCCGCGGCGCCGGTGCCCACGGCACGTTCGAAGCCTACGGCACCGTGGGCGGCGAGCCCATCGAGCGCTACACCCGCGCCAAGCTCTTCAGCAAAAAAGGCAAGGAAACGCCGGTGTTTACCCGTTTCTCCACGGTTATCCACAGCGGCCACTCGCCCGAAACCCTGCGCGACCCGCGCGGCTTCGCCGTGAAGTTTTACACCGAAGACGGCAACTGGGACCTCGTGGGCAACAACCTCAAGGTGTTCTTCATCCGCGATGCCATCAAGTTCCCGGACGTGATTCACTCGCTGAAGCCGGACCCCATCACCAACCGGCAGGATGGCGGGCGCATCTTCGACTTCATGAGCAACACGCCCGAGGCGATGCACATGCTCACGTTCCTGTTCTCGCCCTGGGGCATTCCGGCCAACTACCGGCAGATGCAGGGCTCGGGCGTGAACACCTATAAGTGGGTGAATAAAGAGGGGGTAGGGACGCTGGTGAAATACCACTGGGAGCCCCAGCAGGGCATCAAGAACCTGACCCAGCCCGAAGCCGAAGCCATTCAGGCCAAAAACTTCAACCACGCGACTCAGGATTTGTACGAGGCCATTGAGGCCGGCAACTTCCCCAAGTGGGAGCTGCGCGTGCAGCTCATGGAAGACGGTGAGCACCCCGAGCTGGACTTCGACCCGCTCGACGACACCAAGCTCTGGCCCGAAGACCAGTTCCCGCACCTGGCCGTGGGCATGATGACGCTGAACCGCAACCCGGAGAACTACTTCGCCGAAGTGGAGCAGGTGGCTTATGGCACTGGCGTGCTGGTCGATGGCCTGGACTTCTCGGACGACAAGATGCTGCAAGGCCGCACCTTTTCGTACTCCGACACCCAGCGCTACCGCGTGGGCACCAACTACTTGCAGCTGCCTATCAACGCACCCAAGAAGCACGTCGCCACGAACCAGCGCGACGGCCAGATGACCTTCCACGTGGACACGGCCCCCAGCCAGAACCCCCACGTGAACTACGAGCCCAGCTCCATCAACGGCCTCACCGAGAGCCCCCGCGCCGGCCGCGACCACGAGCCCATGTACCAGGCCCGCCTCGTGCGCCAGAAGACCGACCGCCACGGCGACGTTGATTTCAAGCAGGCCGGCGAGCGCTGGCGCCTGCACAACGACCTGGAGAAAGAGGACCTGATTAATAACCTCAGCGACGCCATCAGCGCCGCCACGCCCGAAATTCAGGCCCGCATGGTGTCACTGTTCAGCAAGTGCGACCCGGAGTACGGCCAGCGCCTGCAGGCCGCGCTCGACATCATCGCCAAGAACCCCAGCGCCGCCACCGGCCGCTACCTCGGCCGCCGCACCGCTAATGGCAGCAATGGCCAAAATGGCCACGCCAGCAACGGTAATGGCCAGAACGGCTACGCCGCCAACGGCAACGGCCAGAGTGACGCTCACGGTCAGCCCGGCGCCAACGAGGCGGTGAAGCAGGCCGAGGAAATGGCCCACGACGCCAAGCCGTATTAGCAATTCTGGTTTCTTGTAGTGAAAAACGCCGCCTTGTGAAGGGCGGCGTTTTTAGTTTGGCTGGTTATCTACTTGAAAATCCCTACCCCCCTTTCCGCGGGGAAAGGGGGGTAGGGATTTTGGTTAATTCCCCACCGGCACCGCTAGCGGCTGCCAGCTATTGTTGCCCGCATTATTGTCCGGCAGCACACCGTCGGGGTTTAGCCGCACCCGCGTGAGCGGCGCCTTGGAGGCGTAGCGGAAGGTCCAGGTGCTGCCGCGCTGCCAGATTTCGACGGGCAGATTTACGCGGCCCACTTTGCCGCCGGCTTCAGTGACTTCGACCGTGACGGGCATGGCCAGCTTGTCGCGGTTTTCGACGGTGATGAGCGCGCCCTGCGCCGGGTCTTGGTTGGCATAGCTAACCGTGGTGATGGCCTGGTCGAGCTGATAGTTCTGGTAGAACCAGCCCTGCCAGAACCAGTTGAGGTCTTCGCCGCTGGCCTCGTTCATGGTGCGGAAAAAGTCGCGCGGCTGCGGGTGCCTGAAGGCCCAGCGGCGGATATACTGGCGGAAAGCGTAGTCGAACCGCTCCGGCCCCAGCACTTTTTCGCGCAATAAGTAGAGGCCGTAACCGGGCTTGCCATAAGCGGCCATGCCCAGGTTGCGGGGCTGAATCACGTCGGGCGTGGTCATCAGAATGTCGGCGTTGGGGTTGCGCAGGTAGCTGAGCAGGCGCAGCACCGCAATGCTGTCGCTGGCATATTTCCTATACTCGCCCTTATTAAAGTCGCGGGTCGTGTAGATGTTGATAAAGGTGTTGAAACCCTCGTCCATCCAGGCGTATTTACGCTCGTTCGAGCCCACAATCATCGGAAACCAGTTGTGGCCGAACTCGTGGTCGGTGACGCCCCACAGGTCGCCCCGCTTGGCGTCGGCGCCGCAGAACACGATACCCGGGTACTCCATGCCGCCCACCGGCCCGGCCACGTTGGTCGCCACGGGGTAGGTGTACTCAAACCACTGCCGGGAGTTGAATTCGATGCTTTTCTTGACGTATTCCGTCGAGCGGTTCCAGGCCGAGTCCTGCGCCACTTCGGCGGGGTAGAGCGACATGGCCAACGATTTGCGCCCGCTCGGCAGGTTCATCTTGGCCGCGTCCCAGACAAAGGAAGCGGACGCGCCCCACGCCACGTCGCGGGCCTGCTGGCAGCGGAAATGCCAGGTCAGGCGGCCGTTGCGGCCCGTCGGGCGCGAGCTGGGCTGCGTCACTTCGGCCGGCGTGCGCACCAGCACGGTTTGGTCGGAGGTGCGGGCTTTGGCCAGACGCTGCTGCTGGGTGGCCGTGAGCACCTCGCCAGGGTTCACTAGCTCGCCAGAGCCGCCGACGAGGTAGCTGGCCGGCACGTTGATGGTGTAGTCGAAGTTGCCGTATTCGAGGTAAAACTCGCCGGAGCCCAGGTAAGGCAGCGTATTCCAGCCTTCCACATCATCATAAACGGCCATGCGCGGATACCACTGCGCGACCTCATAAATCTGGCCGTTGGCCGTCTGCTGCCGGCCCAGCCGGTCGGAGCCGTATTGCGGAATGAAGAACGAGTAGGCGATTTTAATGCCCAGCCGGTCACCGCCCGGCTTCATGGCTTCGGGCAGCATAATCTGCATCCGCGTGTCGCTGATGCGATATTGCGCCTTCTGGGTTTTGCCGTGCAGCGTGATGCTGACCGACTGCAAACTGTCGCCGCCCGCCACGCCCGAGGCCCCAAATCGCGCTGCCCCGTTGCGGGCGCCCTGCACGGGCGTGTTCAGCGCTCCCCTGGAGTTGCGCTTAAACAGGTTCTGGTCCAGTTGCAGCCACACAAAGGGCAGCCGGTCAGGCGAGTTGTTGGTATAGGTGATGTCGACGTTGGCCCGCACAGTTTCGGTCTCCTCGTCGAGCGTCGCCGCGATTTTGTAGCTAGCCGCGTTCTGCCAGTAGGAAGCTGCGGGCGCGCCGCCGGCGGTGTGGGTCAGCGGCCCGCGCTCGGTCAGGAAGGTTGGCAGGAACAGGGCCTTGGGGTCGTAAGCCGGGGCGGCGGCCGGCGCCGTCTGCGCTTGCGCCGAAAGGGGGGGTAGGGAAACCGCAGCACCCAATAGTGTGGCGAAAAGAAGAAGTTTTTTCATGATAGCGCGAAGCTAGGCACTGCACGCCAGCAGTGCCAGCCACCGGGTATTCCCTACCCCCCATTCAGCGCCGAAACCCCGCGCGTTGGCGTTTTTTGGGGGGTAGGGAAACGCTTTTCGCGCTGCCGGCCCTTTTGCCAGGCGAAAATAAAAATCCGGTCTACTGCACCGTGATGCGCTGCGTCTGGTCGGCCACGCGCAGGTCGAACTCGCCGGCTTCCAGCACTTTTTCGCCCGTCGGGCTGGTGTAGGCCAGCTCTGCCGCGGGCAGGGTGAAGGTAACGGTTTTGGTTTCGCCGGGCTTGAGCGAAATCTTGTCGAAGCGGCGCAGGCGGCGCACGTCGGGCGCTATCTGGCTGGCCACGAGGTCGGACGAGTACAGCTCAACCACTTCCTGGCACGCGCGGGCGCCGGTGTTGGTAACCTGCACCGTGACTTTCACCTGGCCGGTTTTGGCGATGCTGGCCTGGTTTACGGCCAGCTGGCCGTACTTGAACGTGGTGTAGCTCAGGCCCGTACCGAACTCGTACTGCGGGTTGTAGTCGGCCTCGTAGTTATACACGCCGGCCGCCTTTTTCTGCTCCTCCGAATACTTGTGGATGTAGGAGCCCAGCGCGTTGGGGTAGCGCGGGTAGGTGTAGGGCAGCTTGCCGGACGGGTTCACGTCGCCAAACAGCACGTCGGCCAGCGCGTCGCCGCCAAAGTTGCCGGGCAGATACCCTTGCACCACCGCCTTCATGCCCGGCTCAAATCGGCTGATGACGCGCGGCCGGCCCTCCGTCAGCACCAGCACCACGGGCTTGCCCGCGGCGGCCAGGCGCTGCGCGAGCTGGGTTTGCAGCTCCGAGAGATACATATCATTCAGGTCGCCGGGCTTTTCGGCGTAGGAGTTTTCGCCCAAACACAGCACCACCACATCGGCGCGCTGCGCGGCGGCCACGGCCTCGTCGAGGCGGTCGGCCTGCTCTTCGTAGTACTTGGCGTTGGGCGCCGTGGCGTAGCTTACGCCGGGCACGTAGGTCACGTTCGCGGCCCCGACTTTCTTTCGCACCGCCTCCAGAATGGTGTTGTACTTGCCGGCGAACTCCTCGGTCTTTTCGCCCTGCCAGGAATACGTCCAGCCTCCGTTGAGGGTGCGCATGGAGTTGGCGTTGGGGCCGGCCACCAGCACCTTGGCAGTTTTGCGGAGGGGTAGGACCGCGTCCTGGTTTTTGAGCAGCGTCACGGCTTCGGCAGCGGTTTGGTAGGCGGCCTGCTCAAAGGCCTGGCTACCAAACTGGGGGTAGTTCTGGGGATTGGTGATGGGGTTTTCAAACAATCCCAGCTCCATTTTCAGGCGCAGCACGCGCCGGGCGGCGTCATCGACGCGGCTTTGCGGCACCTTGCCTTCGCGCACCAATTCGGTCAGGCCATTGCAGAACTCTTCGTACTGGTAGGGCGGCATGGTCATATCGATGCCCGCGTTGATAGCCAGCATGATGGCTTCCTTTGGTGTGGAAGCCAGGTGGTCGCGGGCTTGCAGGTTGCCCACGTCCTGCCAGTCGGTGATGACCACGCCCCGGAAGCCCAGCTTTTCCTTCAGCAGCTTAGTCAACAGCTCATAGTTGGCGTGCACGGGCACGCCGTTCACGAGGCCCGAATTAATCATAATCGAGTGCGCGCCCGCCTCAATCGCCGCCTTGAAAGCCGCCAGATGATACTCATACAGCGCCTCGGTCGAGATGTAGGCGTTGGTGCGGTCCTTGCCGGCCTGCGTCACCTGGTAGCCTAGGAAGTGCTTGAGGCAGGCGGCCACGTGCGTAGGGTTGCCCACGTCGTTGCGGTCGCCTTCGTAGCCCTTGATGATTTCGGCGCCCAACTCGGCGCCCAGGTACGGGTCTTCGCCCAGCGTTTCCCACTGCCGGGCCGAGCGCGGGTCGGCGCCCAAATCCAGCACCGGCGAAAACACCCACGGGATGGCGCTGGCGCGGGTTTCGTAGGCCGTAATCTCGGCGCCCCGCCGCACCAGCGCCCGGTTGCGGGTCGCCGCCTGCGCGATTTCCTGCGGAAAGAACGTGGCCCCGGCCGTGAACGTCTCGCCGTGAATGGCATCGATGGCGTACACCGTCGGGATTTTTAGCCGCGTTTCGGCCTGTGCCACGTCTTGCATCTGCTTGATGATGCCGTACCACGTGGCCGGCGTCGAGGCGCGGTTGTTGGTCGAGTTCTGGAACGAGCCGACGTGGTATTTCACCATCACGTCGCGCAGCTTGGTGAGGTCGATGCTGAACGGCGCATCGGCGGAGGTGCGGCTGGCGCCCAGGCCCACCACATCCAGGGCCACCTGCGTCATCTGGCCCACCTTTTCCTCCAAAGTCATCTGGCTGAGCAGCGCCTCCACCCGGCGGTCCACCTCGGCCGGCGCCAGGGGCTGGTAGGCCCTACCCCCCGCCGTCTTGCCCGGCTTGCTCTTAACCTTAAATTTTTGATTCTGAGCCTGCGCGCCAGTGGCGCCGACGCTTGCCAGCACGAGCGCCACGAGCGCCAAACGGAAACGATTCATACAACAGAGGGGGTAGGAAAGTACAGGCCTTGGCTTACTGACCTAAAAGTAGGCAGCCCAACCAATATTGCCCGGCCCCGCCTAGCTGATTTACCTGCCTGCTCCGCCCGCTACTCGCCGCCCGCCAGCAGCCCCGCGACCGCCAAGTCCTCGTCCAGCTCGTCCCAGTGCAAGCCCCTACCCCCGCCGCCAATCTCGACCCGCAACCGCTGCTCCGGCCGCGCCGCGTGCAGCCGCGGAAACCACAGCAGCGGCACGCTCACAGTGCGCCCGTCGGTCAGGCGCACGTGCATAGAATCTTCATCGAAGGAAACGGCTTGGGCCAGGGCCGTAGTGGGGCGGTAGGAGCGGGCTAGAGCCGGGCGGTTATTAGGTGAAGTAATCATTCCAGGCTTGTAAAAAAGGTTCTTGGTATTCTTTAATCAGCCGCGATACCGAATTTAATTCCGGGCTGCTGAATCCGTGATTATAAGCCAGTTCAATAGAGGTCAGCCAGAACTTAGCTTCATTTCCCGCTGCCCGCACATGAATATGCGGCGGCTCGTTCGATTCGTTGCTGTAAAAGAAAAAGCGGTATGGGCCGACGCGAAGAACTACTGGCATCTGAGTTCTATGTTGACAAGGATAAACGTCCGTGTTTAAACAGCGTCAGGCTCATCATCAAATTCAGGCCGCGGACGGGTAAACAACTCTGCGCGGAGCTTGCGCATATGTTCATTGATAGCATCTCATTCCTCATCCGGCAAGTCATCCGTGCCTTCGAGGATACGCATCGTTTCGGCCGCCAGCTTCTTATTAGCTTCAGACGGTTCCGTGAATTTGCGTATTAATTGATACACTTCGTCCAAGTGCTGCGGCGGCACGTGTTGTAGCTCTTGCACAATGGTTTCTATAGTTGTCATGGCTCAAAGCAATTTAGTATTCCAGCTCGTCCCAGTGCAAGCCCCTACCCCCGCCGCCAATCTCAACCCGCCGCTGCTCCGGTCGCGCCGCGTGCAGCCGCGGAAACCGGGAGTAAATGGGCGTATTCATCATAGCGTCCAGTTCACTAGCTGCAAGCCTTCGACACGCTCAAAATGCTTGGTATTGTTGGTTGCTAACTGCATTCCGTTGGCCATTGCGATGCCGGCAATCAGCACGTCCGTATGCATCAGCGGTTGCCCCTGCCGTTTTAAGTCAGCATAAATAGTCGCGGAGAGCCGCACCGACTCATTGGTAAGAGGCAACACCCGATAACGGCTGAGCAGCTCTTCCAAGCGTGGTAATTGAGCACGGGCGTCTTTGTAAAGCAGGCCATGCATGGCTTCATACTGCGTGAGCAAGTTGATATTAAGCTCCTTGTTCTGCTCGATGTACGAAATGGCCCGCGCGACTACCAGCGGATGCCCTTTCATAAAATAAGTGAGCGTATCAGTGTCGAGCAGGGTAGGCTTCATAGTTCGGGTACCGGCCGGTTGAACAGTGTCGCCCGCGTCCGTTGCAACTCCGCCTGGAAGTCAGCCCATTCTTCCTCCGTCCAGTGGTTGAGCATACCTGCAAACTGCATGGTCCATTCGGCCAACTCTTTGTTAGCCTCCGGCGGCGCTTTTAAGGCCAAGACCAGTTGATACACTTCATCCAGACGCTCCGGCGGCACGTGTTGTAGTTCTTGAACAATGGTTTCTAGCGTCGTCATAGCTCGAAAATTATAACTAACAAATGACTAGAATACAGAACTACTTTACAAAACATCAGTAATCGCCCCATGAAATATTCCAATCTGCAACAGAAGCGTAATCGTTGATGTCAATATCTACGGTAGAATCGAACTCATAGCCCGCAAAGTTTCCATTGTCGTCAACAGTTCTTATCATAGAAGTTGATGGAATCTGGGTATTGCTAACCTTGAAACCGTCTTTGTCAACAAGATATATTTCGAACGAAGTGGGTTGCTTCGCTTTTCTGTTTTTGCCGGCTTCAAATAGTAAAGCGTAATACAATTTACCATTACGAAATTTACTTTTAAATCTAATCTTAGACATTCCAATGCTTAAAAATGGGCCTTTAGATGGCCAATATTTGATGCTTGAATAATTAGCTGCAAGCTTGTTATCACTCTCAGTTTTTTCTTGTTGTGCCACTTCATACTTGTAACTTTCCCATTTCTCATACCCTATCAAGATTAAAATTATAGATATAAATAATGCGATTATGATTACTGTAATTTTCACTATGGCTGGTAAGAACTGTTTCATGATTTAATTAAACGGAAATTTTTTATGAACAAAACCCCGCGCCGGCTACTACAGCCAACGCGGGGTTTTGCTTGCTTTAGCTACCTGCCAAGCTACTACATATTCTTAATAATTTCCTGCCCGAACTCCGAGCATTTTAGCAGCGTGGCGCCTTCCATCTGCCGCTCGA
>NZ_CAXTEF010000017.1:0-84798 GCF_964243305.1 uncultured Hymenobacter sp. | reverse complement strand
GCTTTAGCCCGGGTGTTCACCTCTTCCCATTCCGAACAGAGTCGTTAAGCCCCGGTGCGCCTATGGTACTGCCTTCACCGGTGGGAGAGTCGGTCGCCGCCAACTTTTATCAACTCACAATGCCCTCTTGCTTTCACCAGCGTAGAGGGCATTCGTGTTTAAAGTGATTTCAGTGTTCTGGTATTATTGATAAGTTTACCATGCAAATGTCTCCTGCAAGATATAGTCGAAGTATAGACTGGCCTACCGTGCTTATCTACTTTTTTCTTGTAGCCTTAGGATGGTCATGTGTGTATGCAGCGAGTTATTCATTAGAGGCGCAAGGCAGCTCGATTAGAAACTTAAGCTTTGCTCAACTAATGAGCTTTAATTGGTTTAAGCAACTGCTCTGGATTGGTACCGCATTATTATTGGTGGTAGCACTATTAGTTATTGACTACAAAGCGTATGACACTTTAGCGTATGTTTTATACGCAGGAATGATACTGCTTCTATTGATCACCTTAGTAATCGCTCGGCCAATTGCGGGTTCCCGATCATGGTTGGAGCTTGGCCCCGTGCGGCTGCAACCAGCTGAGTTCGCCAAGTTTACAACCGCGTTGGCTGCATCACGATTCATGGCGAGTATCAATCTGAGACATCAGAATTGGTGGGACCAGTTGATGTTAGCTGGTATCACGCTGTTGCCAGCGTTACTAATCATTGCCTCAAATGAGACGGGGCAAGCACTGGTGTTTGGCGCTTTTTTACTGGCTTACTTCCGAGAGGGAATGTCACCGATAATACTATTGCTACTCGCAGCCAGCGGGATTATACTGCTAGCGGCGCTGCTGATACCTAAGTGGTGGCTGTTCGTGGCACTTACTTTGGTGCTGGTAGCAGCGTTAGTAATGAATCAGCGTTTGCTTCGGCATTATCTGCCAGCGACTATCGGCGTGTGGGCGCTGACTATTGGAATGGTGCTGGGAGTTGATTTTTTCTATAACAATGTCTTGCAGCCTCATCAACGCCAGCGCATTGAGGTGCTCATTAACCCTGGCGCCGACCCGCTAGGGAAGGGTTGGAACTTGACGCAAAGTAAGATTGCGCTTGGTTCGGGAGGCTTATTAGGTAAAGGATTCTTACAGGGCACACAAACCAAATTTGATTTCGTGCCTGAGCAAAGCACCGATTTTATCTTTTGCACGGTGGGCGAGGAATTCGGCTGGCTGGGTTGCTTGGTGGTTATTGGCCTTTACATGACGTTGCTGGGCCGCATCGTGTATGTAGCAGAGCGACAGAAGTCGGTATTCGGGCGCACCTACGGCTACTGCGTAGCGAGTATTCTCTTCTTTCACTTTACCATCAATCTGGGCATGACGATGGGGCTGGCGCCAGTGGTGGGCATTCCTTTACCGTTTTTTAGCTACGGAGGATCTTCGCTGTGGTCATTTACCACGCTCCTGTTCGGGCTGTTAGCTCTGGACGCTTACCGGAAGCAAGATTTGGTACGCTGATAAGTTCGCTTAAATGCTGCTTAAACTACGGGCGCGAACTTGCGGTCAATAAGCTTGAGCAGCTTGGCTACGTGCTCATCTTTGCGGCTCCAATCGTAGCGCTGCGCTAAGTTCTGAGTGATGTAGAGGCGCGCTTGGTCGTAGTCAGCTAAGGAATCGAGGTGTTGAATAGCGGCATGATATTCCATGTTTTCGCCGTTAAACAGCTCATTTATAAAGCTGAATCGCTGATTAATGGAAATAGCTTCACGCAACGATTCCACTTTGGGTGCCCTGCGTTCGGCTAAGGCGGCAGGCTGGGGTTGGGCGGCTCGGAGCGCGGCTGCCAGTGGGACATTTGGGGGCTGATTGGCTTTTAGCTTCTCATGCAGTGGCGCTTCGGCTAGGGCTGGAGCGGGGGGAGACAACCCGGTGCCAGTTGTTTCAGCAGATGCTTTCTCAGTAGCGACCAGACTAGGCTGGTCAGCGATTGGCTTTGCCTGGGTAGGGGGGGTAGGAACTGCCAGCGCTGGCTTTGGGGCCGGGCTGGGCGCCGAACTGATGCTGGATGGAGCGGTCACGGTTGAGGTTGAGGTTGCGGCAGGACCATCCTGCCAGAGGTCCGCCTCAGTGAGCGGCAGCAGCGCACTCAGGGCCGACACAAGCAGCTGCATGGGCTGGTGGGGCCGGTAGTTAGCTTCCTGCTGAGCCCGAAGCTGCGCAATGACTTGGTCGCGGGTTAGCGGTTCGAGGGGGGGTAGGGAAGCGAGGAAAGTGGTGAAGAACTCTTTGTTGATGTCAAAGTAGCGCAGACTCTCACGCAACTGGGCATTGGTTGGGGCTGCGTCGGAGGAGGGCAGCAAATGCTCAAACGAGCTAGCTGGGTCGGCGGCAAGCCGTAACGCGTCAGAGACAGCCTGAGCCAGGAGGGGCTCAAAAACCGGTCGGGTGAGGCGAATATGACGGGAAAGTGTGTTTTGAAACTGAATTAGGGCCGTCTGGACGGCGGGCGCGCTGAAGTCGAAATACGGGCTGCGCAGCCGATTTAGCTCTTCCTGCCATTGGTGGAGCAACTGCCGAACCACGAACAGGTTGAGTTGCCGAATAGGAGTAAAGCTCAACACGGCGGGGCCATCGAGGGTGGTGTCGGGGACGGCGCCGAAGTGCTGGTCGCAGAGGCGGGCGGCGAGGCGGCGGCCATACTGCTCGCACTTGGCGGGGCTATATTTGTCGGTCATTAGTTTAATTGAGGAAGGCCGTTAGCGGCCCGAAGTTAGCC
The DNA here is from genome assembly GCF_964243305.1 of uncultured Hymenobacter sp. Taxonomy (GTDB): domain Bacteria; phylum Bacteroidota; class Bacteroidia; order Cytophagales; family Hymenobacteraceae; genus Hymenobacter. The sequence goes on along the minus strand of NZ_CAXTEF010000017.1, from coordinate 82,044 downwards.
ACAAATGCCCCTGCTGATTGTTTTAAACCTATCGGGTGCCCAGGTAGAAGTAGCGCCTGGCCAGTCGTTGCTGGCCGCCCTGCAAGGGGTAGGGATTGACTGGATGCACGCTTGTGGGGCTAAGGGACGGTGCACCACCTGCCGCATTGAGCTAGCGGCCGGACTGGATAACTTAGCGCCCCTGACGGCAGCCGAGGAGCGCTACCGCGCGGCTGGCCGGATGAGCGCCTGACCTGCCAGGCCCGGCTGCTGGCCGGCGATGCGCGGGGCCGGGTACCCAGCGCCACACAGCTGCCGCACCTGCGCTATCAGGAAGAGGCATGAAGTAGCCGGCCGGTTGGGCTAGCGAGATGGGAGGGCCGCCACCGGGCGGAAAGGTCTAACTTAGAGGTTCTAAAAACCAGGATTTACTTACTTATTCAGCGTTCGTAGTGTTTATTGAACCCCGCGTTGGTACGCGCCATCTGGCCTCGCGCCGGGGCTGGCTGGAGGTGGTTTGCGGCTCCATGTTTTCGGGCAAGACCGAGGAGTTGATTCGGCGCCTCACTCGCGCCCGCATTGCCCGGCAGCAGGTCGAAATCTTCAAGCCCGCGCTCGATACCCGCTATCACGCCCAGAATATCGTGTCGCATAATGCCCAGAGCATTCGGTCTACGCCCGTAAGCTTGCCGGCCGAAATGCTGCTGCTGGCGGCGGGCTCCGATGTGGTGGGCATCGACGAAGCCCAGTTCTTTGATAACTCGCTGGTGGAGGTGTGCCGCGAACTGGCCGACGCCGGCAAGCGCGTAATTGTGGCCGGGCTGGACATGGACTTTCTGGGCCGGCCGTTCGGGCCGGTGCCGGCGCTGCTGGCCACGGCCGAGTTCGTGACCAAGGTGCACGCCGTGTGCGTGTGCTGCGGCGAAATTGCTTCTTATTCGTTCCGCAGCGTGGCCAGTCAGGAGCAGGTGCTGCTGGGTGAAACCGACTCGTACGAGGCGCGGTGCCGGCCCTGCTTTCTGGAAGGAATGCAAACCAAAAGTCCGGCGGGCCGCAGTGGGCCGGCCGCAGCCCTGGCCGCGCACTAAAGCGGGGGTAGGGGCGTTTTGCCGGGACTGTTGGGGCCAGCAAACGGCGTGAGCTTGTTAATCAGTAGCTGTTTTTATGAAGCACCTTTTCCGCATTTTAACGGCCGGCATCCTTCTTTTCTGGCTGGGCGCTCCTACGGCAGCAGCCCAGAGCCCGGCGGGCTACGGCGACTGGCAGCTGCACTTGCCTGCCAACCGTCCGCTGGCCCTGGCTGATGCCAGCGACCGGCTTTACGTAGCCACGGAAGCGTCGCTATTTTATGTCGACAAAAAGCTGAATACCACCCAGCTGCTCTCGCGCCGCGATGGGCTCAATGATGTGGGCGTCGCGGCGCTGGACTACGATTCCGTGAGCCGCCGGGCCGTGCTGGCCTATCGCAACGGCAACCTGGATGTGATTGACGCCGAGGGCCGGGTGCGTAACATCCCGGACGTGGTGCGCAAAAATGTTCAGGGCAGCAAAACTATCTTCCAGGTCCAGGTTGCCGGGCCGCTCGCCTTCGTCTCGACTAGCTTTGGGCTGCTCCGCGTCGACCTCGACCGGCTCGAAGTGCGCGACACTTATTCCAATATCGGGGTGGGCGGGCGGCCCGTAGCCGTATTCGCGGCGGCGGTCTGGCGCGATACGCTGTACGCGGCCACGGCTGATGGCCTGCTGCGAGGGCCGCTGCAAGCCAATCTGCTCGACTACCGCAACTGGACCCGGGAGCCCAACCCGACGGCCGAGACCGTGTTTCGCTTTGTAGCCGTGTACCAGAGCTACGTGTACGCGGCGGTGAATAACAATGGGGGTTTGTACCGGCTGAGTGGGGTAGGAACCCAGCGGCAGTGGCGGCAGCTACCCAACACGGTATCGCCGCAGTGGCGGCAGCTGCGGGCCACGGCCAAGGGCTTGTTCACCCTTAATGATGCCGATGGGCTGCGGCGCCTCGACCCGGCCACGGGACGCCTGGTTCCCTTGGTTGCGGGCCGGGAGGCTGCCCAGGCGTTAGATGTGGCGCCGCAGGCCGATGGCAGCTACTTTCTGGCCAGCATTGATAATGGGCTGCTGCGGCTGCGGCCGGGCAGCGCCCCGGAGCGCTTCGTGCCCAACGGCCCGCTCACCAGCCGGGCCTTCAACATTCTGGCCGATGCGCGCACCAACACAATAGATGTATTCAGCGGCGGCTTCGCTGACCGCTACGACCAGCAGGGCCAACGCGACGGCTTCTATGAGTACCAGGGCGGGCAATGGACCAACTTCGCTTCCCAGACCTTGCCAGCGGCTGATTATCCCAACCTGCTCGACCTCTCGCGGGGCACACGCACGCCCGACGGCACGCTCTACGCGGCCAGCTACGGCAACGGGCTGCTGGAATGGCAGGGGGTAGGGAAATTCCGGCAGTTCACTCAGGGCACGCCGGGCAGCCCTCTGCTGAGTGCGCTGCCCAACGAACCCGACTATACGCGCGTGACGGATGTGGCCGCCGATGCCGATGGTAACGTGTGGGTCGTGAACCGCCACGGCCGGGTAGGCCGGTCGGGCTTGTTCCTGTTTAAGCCCGTTACCAGCGAGTGGGAAACCGTGCCGTTCTTCCCCGGCTCCAACAACCTGGACCGGGTGCTGGTCGATGACAACGGCACGGTCTGGGTGTCGGAGGCCCGCAAGGACGGCGCTGGTCTTTGGGCCATCGACCGGGCGGGAGCGCTGCCGCGGCACTTTATCTTCACCGACGAAGACGGCCTGCCTTCCAATGAGCTGTACGACTTGGTCAAAGACCGCCGCGGCTTTATCTGGGCGGCCACCAGCACTGGCGTGGCCGTGTCCGACGACCCGGTCTCGGTGTTTGAGCCCGGCAACACATTTCAATTTCGGCCGCCTTTTGTGCAGCGCGGCGAGGGCAAAGGTTATAACGCCCTGTATTCTGATATCGTGCGCTGCGCGGCCGTGGACGGCGGCAACCGCAAGTGGTTTGGCACCGACAATGGCCTGTGGCTCTTCAGCGAAGACGCCGACGAGGCGCTGCTGCACTTCACCACCGCCAACAGCCCGCTGCCCAGCAACCGCATCGTGGACGTGGCCGTGAACGACAAAACCGGCGAAGTGTTCGTCGCTACCGAGGCCGGCGTGGTCAGCTACCGCGGCGCGGCCTCTATCACCGAAGGCAAGCCAAGCTGCGCGCAGGCCTTTCCTAATCCGGTGCGGCCCGACTTCGGCGGGCAGGTAGGCATCAGTGGTCTGGCCAATAATGCGGTGGTAAAAATTACGGATGTAGCCGGCCGGCTCGTTTACAGCACCCGTGCCAACGGCGGCACCGTCACCTGGAACCTGAATGATGCCACCGGCCGGCGCGTGCGCAGCGGCGTCTACCTGGTGCTGTCCTCGGATGCCGACGGCAAGAACGGCTGCGTGAGCAAAGTAGCGGTACTTTAATTCAATGGTTGAATGGCCGAACGGATGAATGATTTTCCTACCCCCCCCCTCTTCATTCGGCCATTCACCCATTCAGCCATTAATCATATGCAAATCAAGACCCGCGGCATTGTGCTGAGTTACATGAAGTACCGAGAAACCAGTATTATAACCCGCATCTACACCGAGCGGCTGGGCGTGCAGAGCTACGTGGTGAACGGCGTGCGCAAGGCCAAGCCGCCGGGGCGTATTGCTTTGTTCCAGCCCTTCACCCTGCTGGAACTGGTAGCTTACGTGGCCCGCCCCGGCAGCGGCCTGACGCGCCTGGCGGAGTTTCGCTGCGCCGAGCCGCTGCGCACGCTGCCCTACGACGTGCAGAAAAGCAGCGTCGGGCTATTTCTCTCGGAGGTAGTGGGCCGGGCTGTGCGTGAAGAAGAGCAGAACGAGCCGCTGTTTCGCTTTCTGCACGACTCCATTCTGGCGTTCGATGAGCAGGAAGTCGGCACCGAAAACTTCGCCCTGCTTTTCCTGCTCCACCTGACCACGTACCTGGGCTTCGGCATCAGCAGCGGCGGTGAGCTGACCGACCAGGTGGTGCTGGCCGGGCACGGCGCAGCGGGCTCTGCCTTCTCCACGGGCCCAGCGGTGCTGCGCCTGCGCGAGTTCGAGCTTTACTTCGACGAGCTGCTGCACGATCCAGCCCGCAGCACGATTCCCAACGGCCGGGTGCGGCGCGAGCTGCTGGCCGTACTCATCCGCTATTACCAATTGCACGTCGAGCAGCTCGGCGAAATCAAGTCGCTGGATATTCTTTCGCAGGTGTTGGCCGAGTAAGTAGCAAGTAGTGAGACGTTAGACAAAAGACGAGGGGTAGGGTCTTAGGTTTCACGTCTTGCCATTTGTGTTCTACTACTTGTGTCTTACGTCTTGCTACTTATTTAATATCAACCACCTCGATTTCGAAGCGCAGCACGGCGTTCGGGGGAATGTCGGTGCCAGCGCCCCGCTCGCCGTAGCCCAGCGGCGAGGGAATGTAGAGCACAGCCTTGGCACCCTTGGGTAGCATCGCTACGCCCTGGTCCCAGCCGGCAATCACCTGGCCCTGGCCGAGCACGAACGTGAATGGCGTGTTGCCGTGCTTAGCCGACGAGTCAAATTCCTGGCCCGTAGTCAGCACCGTGCCCCGGTAGAGTACACTCACCGACTGGCCTTTCTGAGGCAGCTTGCCTTGGCCGGGTCGCGTGATGAGGTAGTACGTGCCGCCGGGCGTCTTCCGCGCCACCGCTTTTTTGCGCTTCAAATATGCCAGAATAATGGCCTCGTCTTGCTTGAGCTGCTGCGCGGACCGCAGCTTGGCCCCGCGCTGGCGCTCGGCTTGCAGCAGTTGCTGCTGGGCTTGCATTTCGGTCGTGGTTTTCAGCGCTTGGGCGCTGGCTAGCAGTACCAGCACGTTGCCGGTGCGCTTTAGAAAAGGCGGCACGGGCTGGCCAAACGACTTGGCAAATACCGAATCAGCCGGGAAGCGAAATACGGCGCTGTCGCCGGGCAGCAGCAGCGCCAGGGCTTCTTCCATGCTGGCCTGCACTGGCTGAGGAGGCAGCAACAGCGGCACGGGCTGCCCAGTTTGTACCCGGCGCGACGCCATCATCACCGAGTCGCGGCCGGTGCGGTATTCTAGGTACAGCAGCAGCACCTGGCCGGCGCGAAGGGGGTAGGCGGCATCAGCGGCCGGCGCCAGGGGCCGGGACTGGTAGCGCCCGCCCGCAGCTTTGCGAAACAGCTGATACTCCGTGCCCGATGGCAGGCGGCTGAAGGTTCCGGCCACCGGCGGTGCAGTTGTCTGCGCCACTGCCTGCGCGGTGGACAACAGACAAATCAAAGGAAGAAAAAGACGGAAGTGAGAAGATAAAGACATGCGCAATTGGAATTTAGGGTCAAGCAAAAGGCCGTTTCCTTAGCGAAAACGGCCTATTCCAGGAAGATACTATTGAAAAGCTACTGTACCGACAGAATTTCCATGTCGAAAATCAAGGGTGTGTCGGGGTCGATAATGCTGTTCTGTTTTCCATTTCGCTGATAAGCCAGGTAAGACGGCACGAGCAGGAGTTTGCGCTCACCTGCGTGCATAAGCGGCAGACCCTGATTCCAACCAGCAATGGGGGCAGCGCCCACGGTATAGGTGCGGCAGTCGCAGAGCGTCTGGCCATCGATAGAGGTCTCAAAAATGATGTCCTCACGCTCCTGTTGAATCAGCCGGCCAATGTACTTGATGGCCACCCGCTTGCCGGTCGCAGCCACGGCGCCTTCCGGCTTGGCAGTCAGCGCAACCAGGTACAGCCCGGCATCAGTGCGCGTGTAGGAGCCGGGACCATAGTTGTGCCGGGCCAGATAAGCCTGAATAATGCTGTCGTCAATGACCCGGTACTTATTCTCGCGGTCCAGCGCGGCTTGGTTAAAGGAGGTGGAAGGGTCCTTGCAGCCAACCAGCGCCGAGCCCGCGCCGGCCAGCAGCAACAGCACGGCAAAGAAAGGAAACAGGAGCTTTTTCATGGCAATTAAAGTGAGGTCGGCCCGCTAGTGGGGAGTAGGGAATGGCGCGGGTCAGGGGCAGCGGCCTGGCGGCTTACTTTACGTCGACCAGCTCCACGTCGAAGCGCAGGGGCGAGTTGGCCGGAATGGCAGCGCCCGAACCCTGCTCGCCGTAAGCCAGCGACGAAGGAATTAAAATCGTGGCCTTGCTGCCCTTGTTGAGCAAGGCAATTCCTTCATCCCAGCCCGGAATTACCTGGCCGCGACCCAATGGGAAAGCAATAGGCTTGCCTCCGTTGCCTTTGGCCGACGAATCGAACTCCTTGCCGTCGAGCAGGCTGCCCTTGTACTGCACACTCACCGTCTGGCCGGCCTGTGCCTTGGGGCCGGAGCCGGGTTGGGTGATGACGTAGTAGATGCCGGAGGCCGTTTTCTGGGCCGTGAGGTTGTTCTTCTTGACGTACTCCTGCAGCGTCACCTCATCCTTTTTGTTTTGGGTTTCGGCGTAGGCCAGCGTTTTGCGCTGCTGCTCGGCCATCATTTTTTGCTGGTCGGCCATCGCGTCCTTGGTAGCTTCCTCGCGGCTTTGCAGCTTGTCGGCCTTGATGAGCAGCACGATGTAGTTGCCCTTTTTCTTGAGGTTGGCCGGGGCCAGCTGGCGGGCGTTGCGCATGAAGAGCGAGTCGGCGTTGAAGCGGAACACGCCGCTGTCGCCGGGCTGGAGCAGCGCGAAGGCCTCCTGCTCAGCGCCCTTCTGCTTCACTTCTTCCAGCGGCACGCGCACGGGCAAGCCAAACTGCCGCTCCCGCGACTTCATCATCACCGAGTCGCCGGCAGTGCGGTACTCCATGTGCACGGCCAGAATCTTACCCAGGCGCTCCTTATAGGTAGCGTCTTCGCCGGTGGCCAGCTCGCGAGCCTCATACTTGCCGCCCACGTTCTTAAAAATCTTGTATTCGACGCCGGATTTGGTTTTGGCGAAGGGCGCGTCGGCGCCTTTGTTGCAGGCGGCGAGCAGACTGGCGAAACTCAGCACGCCGGCGGCCAGCGTCAGGTGCCGCGCAGAGCGGAAGGTGAAGGGCATGAAAAATAGATAGTTGAGAAGAAAAACGAATCTGAAGGCAAAGTTACGCCACGGGGGGCGCAACGGCCAGCGCGGGCGCGCCGCTCACGGCCGCCGTGGTAGCCAGCGCCACCTGATAGTCGGGCAGCAGGCCCAGAAACTTGGTTACCGTGGCATCGAGGCGCTCGTGGCTGATGCCGCCGGCCGCGTTGTGGTGGCCGCCGCCCGCGAAGTGCTGGCGCGAGAAGTCGCTCACCGAAAACTCGCCTACCGAGCGGAAGGAAATCTTGACCGCCGGCCCGCGGTCGATGAAAATGGCCGCAAACACGACGCCTTCAATGCTCAGAGCAAAGTTTACCAAGCCTTCGGTGTCGCCGGTTTTGCTGTCGTAGGCCTTCAGCTCGTCCTGGGTGATGGCGATGTAGGCAGTATTAAATTCCGGCTTCACCACCAGCTTATCCTTGAGCACGAAGCCCAGGAAGCGCAGGCGCTGCTCGGAGTGCGAGTCGTAGATGCGGCGGTGCACGGCCGAGAGGTCGATGCCGGCGCTGAGCAGCTCGGCGATGATGAGGTGCACGTTGCGCGAGGTGCTGGGGTGCCGGAACGAGCCCGTGTCGGTCATGATGCCGGCGTAGAGGCACTCGCCGATGCCGGCGTCAATCAGGTGCTGGTCGCCGAGGTCGCGGATAATCTCGAAAATCAGCTCGGCCGTGGCCGCGGCCCGCGGGTTGGCGTAGTCGAGGTCGGCGAAATTTTCGGGCTCCTGATGATGGTCGATGAGCACTTTGACGCCGGGGGCGTGGCGCACGTATTCGCCCAACTCGTTGATGCGGCCCAGGCAGCTGAAATCGAGGCAGAACAGCACCTCGGCGCGGTTGACAAGGTCGCGCACCTGCCGGTCATTCTGACGCTTATCGTAGATGACGACCTCCTCATTGCCAGCCATCCAGTTTAGAAAGCCCGGATAATCCGAGGGCGTGACGACCGTGACGTGGTGGCCGAGCTTGCGCAGGTAGCCCGATAAGGCCAGTGAGGAGCCCAGCGCGTCGGCGTCGGGCTTGTGGTGGGTGGTGATAAAAACCTGCTTTGGCTGGGCCAGCAGCGCCTTAAGGGCAGAAATAGGACTCGGCATTACCAAGGATTAAGAACCGGCAAAAAACTGACCTTCCGCCGCTTGGCGCCAAACCGGGCGTCAAAAGTCGGAAGAATTCTTGGCTCAACAACCGACGGCCCCGCGAAGGTTCTCCAAATCTCTACCCCCCTTCGGGCCGACAGGCCGTCCAGGTTTGGCTACTTTTGCACGGTCAAGATTTTACCCAACCTTTCATTTTACAATTTCCAACTTCCTAATTCAATGGCAACCAACCGCACGTTCACCATGATTAAGCCCGACGCCGTGGCCGAAAACCACATCGGCGGCATCCTGCACATGATCGAGCAGGGCGGCTTCCGCATCGTGGAGCTTCAGAAAGTGGCCCTGACGCCCGAGCGCGCCGGCCAGTTCTACGCCGTGCATAAAGAGCGTCCCTTTTATAATGACCTGGTGAGCTACATGTCGAGCGGGCCCATCGTGGCGGCCGTGCTGGAAAAAGACAATGCCGTGGCTGACTTCCGCACCCTCATTGGCGCCACCAACCCGGCCCAGGCTGCCGAAGGCACCATCCGGAAAAAATACGCCAAAAGCATCGAGGCCAACGCCGTGCACGGCTCCGATTCCGACGAAAACGCGCAGATTGAGGCAGAGTTTTTCTTTGCTGTCTGAACCACGGATTTATCGGATTAAAAGGATTAATCGGATTTCGGGGACGATTCTGCCCGGCTTGATTTCGATTCCCTACCCCCCTTTGAAAAACAAAAGGCCACTTCTGCGAGTGGCCTTTTGTTTTTCAAAGGGGGGTAGGGAGTTAAGCGGAAAGTACCGGCTCCGCCTGTGGGCTCTCTACTGCGCGGGAACTGTGCTGGTGCTTAAACAGAAACACGAACAAGACAGCGATAACCAGCGCGTAGCCGGCGAACGCCAGCCAGATGCCGGGCCAGTCCTTGCTGTTGTCGGGCAACGTGTAGTATTTCTGAATGATGAGGCCGCTCAGCGAACTGCCCAGCACAGCGCCGAAGCCGTTGGTCATCATCATGAACAAGCCCTGCGCGCTGGCCCGGATGGAAGGGTGGGTCTGGGTTTCGACGAACAGCGAGCCGGAGATGTTGAAGAAGTCAAATGCCATCCCGTAGACAATGCAGGACAGGATAATCATCCACAAGCCGCCGCCCGGATTGCCATAGGCAAAGAGCCCGAAGCGCAACACCCAGGCGACCATGCTGAACAGCATCACCTGCTTGATGCCGAACCGCCTGAGAAAGAACGGGATAGCAAGGATAAACAGCGTCTCGGAGATTTGCGAGATGGACATGATAATCGCCGGGTATCGCACCGCGATAGTGTCCTTATAGGCATCCACCGTGGCGAAGTCGTGCAGGAAGGTGTCGCCGTAGGCATTGGTCAGTTGCAGGGCGGCGCCTAGCAGCAGCGCGAACAGGAAAAAAATGGCCATTTTCGAGTCCTTGAGCAGGGCAAACGAGTTTAGGCCCAGGGCTTCGGTCAGAGTCTTGTTGGGAGTGGCCCGCGACAGCGGCGGGCATTTGGGCAGCGTGAAGGAATAAAATCCCAGCAAAATGGCGGCGGCGGCGGCGACGTAGAACTGATTGGCCGACGTTTCGAAGTGCAGCAAACTCACGACCCACAGCGCCACGATGAACCCGACGGTGCCCCACACGCGGATGGGGGGGTAGTCTTTCACCACGTCGCCGCCCCGGCTTTTCAGCACCGAGTAGGAGACGGCAATCGACAAGGCCAGCGTGGGCATGTAGAATATCATGTTCAGCAGCATGACCCAGAACATAGTGCCGGGATTATCAACCAATGGCACGGTGCAGAGCACGATACCGCCGGCCAGGTGCAGCAGGCCGTAGAGCTTTTCGGCATTGATGTACTTATCGGCTAGAATGCCCATCAGCGAGGGCATGAAGATGGAGGCAATGCCCATCGTCGAGAAGATGGCACCGAACTGCGCCCCCGACCACTGCTTAGTTTGAAACCAGTACGCGCCAATCGTTATCAGCCACGAGCCCCAGATAAAAAACTGGAGAAAGCTCATTATAATTAACCGCAGCTTAATGTTCATGCAAAGTCAGTTGAGAAAAGGGATGGACAAAACGTTGCCCATAAAGATACAACCTGTCCTTCGGGGCCAGTTCAATAAAGAATTTCAGGAGAAAAGCGGCGGCGATGCGCAAGCGTGTTGCTACAGGTGCCGCCGCATTGGCCGGCCGTAAAAAAAGGCTCTTGCTGCTAGCAGCAAGAGCCTTTTTTACTAAAACAACATTCTGTGGGGGCAACGGCTACTGGGCCAGGGCCGGCTGGCCGCTCAGCGCTGGATAGTCAGTGTAGCCTTGCTGGAAGCCTTCCGGGCCGGGCGCGTAGAACGTGTTGGGGTCGTAGGGGGCCAGCTCGGCGCCCTGGCGCAGGCGCTCTACCAGGTCGGGGTTGGAGATGAAGGGACGGCCGATGGCCACGAGGTCGGCGCCGCGGCTGCTCAGGGCTTCTTCGGCTTCGGCGGCCGTGTTGTAGCCGCCGCTCAGAATCAGCGTGTTCGTGAACGCTTGGCGCATGGCCGCTACCGTTTCGGCGGGCACAGTGGGGGCGCCCATGCTCTCGTGGTCCACGAGGTGCAAATACACCAAGTTCAGCTTTTGCAGCTCCTGAGCCAGGTAGAGGTAGGTTTCGTGGATTTCGGGGTAGTGCGGCATGTCGGAAGCCACGCCCCAGGGCGAGAGGCGGATGCCGGTGCGTTCGGCCCCGATAGCCGCTACTACGGCCGCCGCTACCTCCAGCACGAAACGGGCGCGGTTCTCGACCGAACCGCCATACTGGTCGGTCCGCTGGTTGGCCACCGGGTGCAGAAACTGCTCCAGCAAATAGCCATTGGCGCCGTGCAGCTCCACGCCATCAAAGCCGGCCTCGATAGCCAGCTGAGCGCTCTTGACAAACTCCTGTACCACGTCGCCGACCTCTTCGGCCGCCAAAGCGCGCGGCGCGGGGTGGGGCTGCATCTGCTGCTGGTCGGTCCACATCTCGCCGGCCGCCGCCACGGCCGAAGGGCCCACGGCCGCGGCGCCTTCGGGCAGGTTGAGCGGGTGATGAACGCGGCCGGCGTGCATAAGCTGCACAAAAATGTGGCCGCCCTGCGCGTGCACGGCGGTGGTAGTCAGCTGCCAGCCAGCCACTTGCTGCTGGTTGAAAAGGCCCGGCATCCGGGCGTAGCCTAGGCCGTGGGGCGAGGGCGAGGTGCCTTCGGAGATTATCAGGCCGGCCGTAGCGCGCTGCGCGTAGTATTCGGCCACCATCTCGTTGGGCACGTTGCCCAGGGCGCGGGCGCGAGTCATGGGGGCCATCACGAGGTGGTTGCGGAGCGTGAGCGAGCCCAGGCGGGCCGGGCTAAACAGTTTCTGGCTCATAAGGAAGATGCAGATTAGTACGAGCTGTTAAAGCCGCAACCCATCCAAAAGTTTCGATGAGTTTAAGCAACCGCTGGTTTTTCCCTACCCCCCTGTTTCAGGCCAACTCGCCCAGCTGCCCCAGAAAGCCTGCCAGCGCCTGCACCGCCGCGCGGTTGAGCTGCACCTGTACGCAGCGGCCCTGCTTCTGGGTAGTTACCAAGCCGCTGTCGGCCAGCACCTTCAGGTGGTGCGACACGCAGGGCTGCGAAAGGCCCATCAGCTCCTGCACGCTGGCAAAACTTAGCGCTTCGGTCCGGCTCAGGGCCAGCACCACCGCCAGGCGGTAGCGGTCGGCCAGGGCGCCGGCGGCGCGTTCCACAAACTCATTTTCCATGCATATCGGGCAAATTACCACTGGCCAGCCGCTTCTAACACTGGCCGCAAGCTCCCGGTTTAGGCCCGGCCACGAAAAAGCCCCCGGCCAGGTAGGGCCGGGGGCTTCTCAAGTAGAACAAGGTAGTAGAAGACGGTGGGCAGCACCTATACCGGGTTGGCGGCCTGGTAGCGGCGGTTCACCTCGTCCCAGTTGATGACGTTGAAAAAGGCGGCGATGTAGTCGGGCCGGCGGTTCTGGTACTTGAGGTAGTAGGAGTGCTCCCACACGTCGAGGCCGAGCACGGGAATGCCTTTGCAGCCGGTGTCGGGCATGAGCGGGTTATCCTGGTTGGGCGTCGAGCAGATTTGCAGCGAGCCGTCGCTCTGCTTGCACAGCCAGGCCCAGCCGGAGCCAAAGCGCGTAGTCGCGGCTTTAGCGAACTCCTCCTTGAACTTGTCGAACGAGCCAAACGTGCGGTCAATCTGCTCGGCAATCACGCCCGAAGGCTGCGCGCTGCCGTTGCCGCCCAGCACGGTCCAGAACAGCGAGTGGTTCCAGTGGCCGCCGCCGTTGTTGCGCACGGCCGCGGGGGCCTTGGCCACATTGTGCAGAATCTGCTCGATGTCCTGGCCCTCCATCTCGGTGCCGGCAATGGCATTGTTGAGGTTGGTGACGTAAGCCTGATGGTGCTTGGCATGATGGATTTCCATCGTCTGCGCATCAATCTGCGGCTCCAGCGCATCATAGGCGTAGGGCAGCTTGGGAAGTTCGAAAGCCATAGGGGGGTAGGAGGTAGAGTGGAAAGGAAAGGAAAAAAGAAGGCAGGAACGGGGGCTCAAGCTAGTCACAGCCACAAACTTGGTAGAGCGAAGCAATTGGCAAAACCAGCCGACGCTTCAAAAGTAGATTATTTTCGTAGTGAATTGAAGAAATTTTTCATCAACGCGGCGCATTCGACTGCCAGCACGCCCGTCACGAGCGTCGTGCGCGGGTGCAGCAGCCCGGCGCCGTGGCGCCGAAAGCCGTGCTTAAGCTCCTCAGTCCCAAACACAACACCGCGCAGCTGGCTCCAGTAGCTGGCGCCGGCGCACATCACGCAGGGTTCGACGGTGACGTAGAGTGTGCAGTCGGTTAAATATTTATTGCCCAGAAAATGGGTGGCCGCGCTCAGGGCCAGCAGTTCGGCGTGGGCCGTTACGTCGCGCAGCCGCTCGGTTTGGTTATGGCCGCGGCCAATGATTTGCTGACCCAGCACCACCACCGCACCAATGGGCACCTCACCCGCTTCCAGGGCCAGCTGCGCCTGCCGTAAGGCTTGGCGCATAAAGTAAGCGTGGTCGAAAACCGGCATACGACAATTCCCTACCCCCCTACTTGAGCACAATGGCGCTCATCACGGCCCGCGCCGTAGGCTGCCACTGCGCCTGCTCCTCGGCCGGCGCCACGAACGTGAACACGTAGAGCTGCTCGTCCTTGATGGCATACTGCACCGCCTGGTAGCGCCGGATAGCCGCCAGCTGGGAGCCACGGCGGTTGTCAGCCACCGCAGACACGAACTCGAAGCTGATAAAGTCGCGCCCATTCACGGTGCGAATGTCCTCGGCCAGAAACTCTACTTTGGAATACAGGCGCAGGATGCTGGCCTTGTAAATCTTGAGCAGCACGGCGTAGTCGGCGCTCACAAAGGGGGTAGGGCGCAGGGCGACGCTGAAATCGACGCGCCCACTGGGGTTGCTGTACACGGCCAGCGGCTTGCGCGGGGCCGGATACTTGGCCGCAATGCCGTCGTCGGGCAGCGCCGCGAAGCCCACCGGCACACCCACCGTCAGCGTCGGGCTGAGCTTGACCGAGGTCAGCCTGGGCTTAGCTGGCGCTGCCGTTCGGTTGGGCGCGGCAAGGGGGGTAGGGACCGGCGCGGCGCCCGACAAGCCCAGCAACACAAAAACCAGAAACGTTAGAGAGCGGGGTTGCATGGCGCGAGGGGGGTAGGGGACTTGCAAATAAACAACGGCCGGCACGGCAGCCCGCGCGGACGCCCTTTCTAAATTGAAACAGCCCGGCAACTAGCAAAAGTTGTCGGGCTGTTGGGAAAAGCTCTGCATTCAGGCGGCGGGCCGCTTAGCGGCGGGCCGTGGGGTACTTGATGCGTACCTTCTTCCAGTACACGTAATTGCCGGTTTTGGCCTCCACGAGGTAGGTGCCGGCCGGAATTTTGCCCAATTCCACGGGCTGGCCGGTGTTCGTAGCCGGGTCGAGGGCGGTTTGGTAAATCACCCGGTTTTTGTAATCAGTCATCACCAGCGTGCCGGGCTTGGAGAAGTTCTGGGTGAAGCTCAGCATGACGCTCGTGGATTTGGGCTTGGGGAAAACATCGATGCCCGAGAGCGTTTCCACCCGCTTGATGGGGCCCTCCAGGGTGACGGCGCCGGCCTCTTCCGTCTTGGATTTGATGACGGTGCCCGCGTCGTTCTTGCTTTTGGTTTTTACTTTCGATTGCGCTTGCACGGCCGTGCCCGTGAGCAGCGCGGCGGCCAGCGCCAGATAGGGGATAAGTTTCATGTTCGGAAAGAAGGAAATAAAGTACAGCAAAGAAACGCGCTTGGTGGGCTTCTTTGCATACTCCGTACCAAAAACGCCAGCTAGGCGGGTTTCGGCCGGTCAGGCCCGTGGCTACCTTTGCCCAAAGAAAGCGGACCCACAGCCAATCCGTTTCATCTGTTAAAATCCGTTTAATCTGCGGTCCATGCTACGAACCCACACCTGCGGCGAGCTTCGCCCCGACCACATCGGCCAAACCGTGACGCTCTGCGGCTGGGTGCAGCGCACCCGCGACAAAGGCGGCATCCTCTGGATTGATTTGCGCGACCGCTACGGCCTGACGCAATTGGCCCTGGAAGAGGGGGTAGAGAGCGAGCAGGTACGCGAGCAGGCCCGCCACCTCGGCCGCGAGTTCGTGCTGCAAGTGACGGGCCGCGTGGCCGAGCGCTACTCTAAAAACGACAAGCTGCCGACCGGCGGCATCGAAATCCGCGTCGAGCAGCTCGACGTGCTCAACCCGGCCAAGTTGCCGCCCTTCCTCATTGAAGACGAAACCGACGGCGGCGACGACCTGCGCCTGCGCTACCGCTACCTCGATTTGCGCCGCAACCCCGTGCGCCAGAACCTGATGCTGCGCCACCGCATGGCCCAGGCCGTGCGCCGCTACCTCGATGGCCAGGAGTTCATCGAAGTCGAAACGCCGGTGCTCATCAAAAGCACGCCCGAAGGCGCCCGCGACTTCGTGGTGCCTTCGCGCATGAATCCCGGCGAGTTCTACGCCCTGCCGCAGTCGCCCCAGACGTTCAAGCAGCTGCTGATGGTGTCGGGCTTCGACCGCTACTTTCAGATTGTCAAGTGCTTCCGTGATGAAGACCTGCGCGCCGACCGCCAGCCCGAGTTCACGCAGATTGACTGCGAAATGGCCTTCGTGACGCAGGAAGACATCCTCAACACATTTGAAGGGCTGACGCGCTATTTGTTCAAAGAAATCAAAGGCCTCGACTTTCCCGAAGTGCCGCGCATGACCTACGCCGACGCCATGAGCGACTACGGCAACGACAAGCCCGACACGCGCTTCGAGATGAAGTTTGTGGACCTCACCGCCACCGTGCAAGGTCAGGGCTTTCCGGTGTTCGACCAGGCCGAAATTGTACTCGGCATCAACGCCATCACCTGCGCCGCCTACACCCGCAAGCAGATTGATGAGCTGACCGAGTTCGTGAAGCGCCCGCAAATTGGTGCCACCGGCCTCGTGTACGCTCGCGTAGAAGCCGACGACCAGGTGAAATCATCGGTTGATAAGTTTTACTCGCAGGACGAGCTGCGCAAGTGGGCTGCCGCCTTCGGCGCTAATGCGGGCGACCTGCTCCTGCTGCTGGCTGGCTCCGAAGCCAAGACCCGCAAGGCGCTGAGCGAGCTGCGCCTGGAGATGGGCCAGCGGCTCGGCCTGCGCGGCAAAGATTCGTTCTCCCCGCTCTGGGTGGTCGATTTTCCCTTGCTCGAATTCAACGAAGAGGAAAACCGCTACTTCGCCATGCATCACCCTTTCACCTCGCCCAAGCCCGAGGATATCACGCTGCTCGACTCACCCGAAACTATCGGTCACGTGCGCGCTAACGCCTACGACTTGGTTATCAACGGCGTGGAAGTAGGTGGCGGCTCCATCCGTATTCACGACCGGGCCGTGCAGTCGCGCATGTTCAGCCTGCTCGGCTTCACCGAAGCTGAAGCCCAGGCCCAGTTCGGCTTCCTGCTCGACGCCTTCGAGTACGGCGCGCCGCCCCACGGCGGCATCGCCTTCGGCTTCGACCGCCTCTGCTCCCTTTTCGGCGGCGCCGACAGCATCCGCGATTTCATCGCCTTTCCCAAGAACAACTCCGGCCGCGACGTAATGATAGATTCACCTTCGCCGATTTCAGATCTGCAATTGAAGGAACTGAGTATTGCGACGGCGGTGGTGGCGAAGTAGGTTTTTCTGAAATTGGAGAAACGAAAGCGGCAACTGAAATTTCAGTTGCCGCTTTCGTTTTATAAGAGCATAGCAAGTATAATCTTTTCGCCTCTAAAGATTCTGATGTAATCATCAAAATCAGCCCAGGTCCAGCAAAACATTTCGAAACTCTGAACCCCTCTATATGAGGAAATATCTTTGCACTCAGGTCGTAACTCTAGGATTCCGATTTGCTCGAATTTATCTGAGAAAGAGCGTAAAAGCTTAGGACCCATAGCTGTAATATCAAGCCCTATTTGATATCTTCCAAGTCCAGATGGAACTTTTCTTCCTAGTACTTCAGTGTTTTCAATATCAGTAATAGTTGGCTTGTCTAATCCCTTATAAGTTGAGGCAATAAAATGATAATGACAACGGCCTTGATACTGAAATATTTGCATAAGAATAGTAGCGCAGTAATTGCCATCAGGAAGTCGGAATACTAAAACTGCGTTTTCTTCAAAAATGAATTTGGTAACTGGCTTATAAACTCTACGCTTTCGAATTTTGGGATTTGGTAAGGCCAGCTTTTCGCTGAGCTTCGTCAGTTCACGCTGGCGCTTCTGGCCTTCCTTTATTCCCAACTCATCAGTCCATACTCTGACTCCGGCACCTCTTTCAATCGCTTCCTCGACTTCTGCAATTACTTCAGGTGTCAACTGTCCCGTTTGCCACAAGGCCAGGGCAAAGGCCGTAATATAAATTTCGTAGTCGAATCCATCTTCGACGTCCAAAGGCTCTTCTACTGCTTGCTTAATTTCTTGAATGGAAGCCCCTGCATCATACATTTCCATAAATGTGCCGTAGATATCAGAGGCTAAGTCGCCATCAATTATTTTTACTCCGTCGGTTGCCATTGAATTCTATTAGAATTATATACCAAAGCACAGGCAATTTACATCATGTCCTTTCGTCTTGACCGCACCGCCCACCACGCCAGCACCCACGAACAAGCCGCGCAATATCATGCCACGCATCAGCTGGCCACAATGGCGGAGCGTCTGTTAGCTGCGGCTTATCTCAATAGTGTGGCCTACGGCTATGACATAGACAACCCGCCGCGTATGGACCGCACCGTCTTCTCCACCCGCCGACACGCGCACCAGGACGAAGATAAATAAAAAGCGGCGACTGATGATTCAGCCGCCGCTTCCATTTCTTAGCAAAATTACCGTCTAGAAATTCCGCTCGCCCACCTCACGCTTGCCCAACATCACAGCGCCAACCATCGCGACTAGGAACAGCACGGAGGCCAGCTCAAACGGCAGCAGGTAGCTCTTGTACAGCACTAGTCCGAGGCGGTCTACCATGCCGATTTGCGAGTCGAGTGTAGCCGCATCATAGCCGGCGGGCTGAATGTCGCGCAGGGCAGCCACCATTATCAGCAAGAGCGAGCCACCAGCAATGATAGCCGCAATTTTCGCCAGCATAGGTTTTTGCGGCTCGGTGTCTACGTTCAGGTTCAGGAACATAATCACGAACAGGAACAAGACCATGATGGCGCCGGCGTACACGATGATGTTCACAGCGGCAAGAAACTGCGCGTTCAGCAAGATATACTGGATTGTTAAGCAGAAGAAAACACCAATTAAGCACAGGATGCTATAAATTGGATTCTTAGCAATGACAACTCCTATTGCTAGAAAAAGCGCTAAAAAAGCTGCAAAGTAGAACGCTGATGATTCAAACATGTAAACGCGCTAGTAAAGGTTTTTATAAATTAAAAATATAACTACCTAAGCGGGCTGCAATTGGGCCTTCAGCTTCTCGGCTTGTTCGGGCGTGAGCTGAATGCCGCGACCGCTGCGCTTGTCCGGGTCGGCGGGCTCCACGAGGCGGTCTTTGCCGTAGATGAACTCGTCGCGCTCGAAGCGCGGCGGCGCCAGCTTGTCGGCTTGCAGGTAGATAGCGGCTTTCGGGCAGGCTTCTTCGCACAGGCCGCAGAAGATGCAGCGCAACATGTTGATTTCGTAGCTGACGGCGTATTTTTCCTCGCGGTACAGCTTTTCTTCACCCTTTTTGCGCTCGCCGGCCACCATCGTGATGGCCTCGGCGGGGCAGGCCACGGCGCAGAGGCCGCAGGCCGTGCAGCGCTCCCTACCCGCCTCGTCGCGCTTGAGCACGTGCAAGCCGCGGAAGATGGGCGAAAACTCGCGCGTCTGTTCGGGATAGCGAATAGTGGCTTTCTTGGAAAAGAAATGCCGCATCGTGATAGTGAGGCCTTGGAAGATAGCCGGCAAGTAAGCGCGCTCGGCCAGCGTCATCGGCTTTTGAGCCAGAACTTTGGCCCGGTTACTAAGGGATTGCATAAGAATAGGAGGGGGGTAGGGCTCAGGTAAGATAATCACTTACACCAGCCACCATTTCGCCACCGGCGGAATAACGTTGAATAGAATTAAGCCGCCGGTGAGCACGATGTTAAAAATAGCCAGCGGAATCAGAATCGTCCAACCCAGGCGCATGAGCTGGTCGTAGCGGAAGCGGGGCAAGGTCCAGCGGATCCACATGAAGAAGAAGATGAAGGCGAAGATTTTAGCAAACAGACCTATCACGCCCACTATGGTAATGACATTTTGCGCCATCGCGACCTCCAGACCACGCGAGTCAATCAGCCACTGCTTCAACTCATACTGAAAGGGAAAATTGAAGCCGCCAAAATACAATACGCTCATCACGGCCGAGGCCACGAAGATATTGATGTATTCGGCAAACAGATACAGGCCCAATTTCATCGAACTGTACTCGGTGTGGTAGCCGCCGACCAACTCAGTTTCGCATTCGGGCAAATCGAAAGGGGTGCGGTTGGTTTCGGCAAATGCGCAAACCAGGAAGATGACGAAGCCGATGGGCTGCTTCACGATGTTCCAGAAGTGCCACTCGCCGGGCACCGACTGCTGAAGCGTGATGTCGCGCAGCGAGAGCGAGCCCGACATCATCAGCACCGCAATCAGGGCCATGCCCATCGCCAGCTCGTAGCTGATGTTTTGCGAGGCGGCGCGCACGGCGCCCAGCAGCGAGAACTTATTATTGGAAGCCCAGCCGCCAATCATGATGCCGTACACGCCTAGCGAAACCATGCCGAAAACGTAGAGCATCCCGACGTTTATCTCGATGCCTTGCAGGTGAATAACGTTGTCGCCAAACGTGAGCGTGTTGCCAAACGGAATGACCGCCGACGACATCAGCGCCGTGACCATTGCCAGGCAGGGCCCGAAGATGAACAGCGCCTTGCTCGCGCCGCCAGGAAAAAATTCCTCCTTCGTGAACATCTTTACCGCGTCGGCCAACGGCTGCGCCAAGCCGAACGGCCCGGCGCGGTCAGGCCCCACGCGGTCTTGCAGAAACGCAGCGATGACTCGCTCCGCGTAGGTAGAATACGTGGCAATGAGCAGCGAAACGCCGAAAACCACCAGAATAACGAGGCCTTGCCAGCCCAGGACAGGAAGAGTCATTTTATAAGTAAGTCTTAATTGCGCTAAGTCCAGTAAGCCGGCTTAGCCGATGAAGAGGGGGTAGGGAATTGCAGATGGCCTAGAATCCCTACTCCCTCTTTCCCGGCTAAAGTGCCTTTAAGTGGACGCCTCGCGCCGTTTCAATTAACCATTCAGCCCGCCTAGTTTTAGCGGCGGGTTTTTCTCCAGCTCGCGTACCGTGCTCTCCGGCAAATCGGCAATTATCTGCTGATTTAGGACCGGCAACTCGTAGTGATTAGCTGAAATAACCGACGAGCGGTCGATGTGCGCGGGGCCTTCCAGGGTCCAGTCCTGCGTTTCTTTCTTCTCGAAGCGGCACTCGTTGCAAATCCATTCCTTCACCTCGCCGTGCTCGTCCTTGCGGGCCGTGACGCGCAACACATCCTTGCCCTTGTACCAAAGTACGACGTTGCCGGTGCACTTGGGACAGTCGCGGTGCGCAGTCACGGGTTTCGTGAACCACACGCGCTGCTTGAAGCGCCAGGTTTTGTCGGTCAGCGCGCCCACCGGGCACACGTCGATGACGTTACCGGAGAAGTCGTGGTCGATGATGTTTTCGATGTACGTGCCGATTTCCGAGGCGTCACCGCGGCCGAGCACGCCGTGTACCCGCTCCGAAGCCACCTGATTGGCCGTGTACACGCAACGGTAGCACAGGATGCAGCGCGTCATGTGCAATTGGATAAGCGGGCCAATGTCGATTTTCTCGAACGTGCGCCGCTCTTCCTCATAGCGTGTGGTTCCTACCCCGTGCTCGAAGGCGAAGTTCTGCAAGTCGCACTCACCGGCCTGGTCGCACACCGGGCAGTCGAGCGGATGGTTGATGAGCAGCATCTCCACGATGCCCTTGCGCACGTCGAGCACCTGCGGGTTGGTGGTATTTTCCACTACCATGCCGTCCTGCACAGGCGTGATGCACGAGGCCACGAGCTTGGGCATGGGCCGCGGGTCTTTGGCCGAGCCGGCCGCCACGCGCACGAGGCAGGCCCGGCACTTGCCGCCGGAGCCTTTCAGGGGCGTGTAGTAGCACATAGCCGGCGGCACGATGTTGCCGCCAATCTGGCGGGCCGCGTTGAGAATAGTCGTGCCGTCGGGCACTTCCACCTCAATGTCGTCGAAAGTTATTTTAGCCATTTATATATTGTCGAAGCTTATTGATACTCCGTGGGATGAGCAGCTAAAAGGAGGGTAAGGGCGTGTTGTTGCACCTTCTGACTATCCAGCTCTTGCGCAAGTTGTTGTTCGGTGTACTGACCCTCAAAGGCTTCTAAAGAAGCACTAGTAAGCGCGGCCTCATAAACCTCCATGATGGCTTCACGCAATTCACCTGGCATGAGATAATAGCCCCCCGCCTTACGACGCTTATTCGAACGGTAGATGGCCGACACCGAATTGCGAATGGAAGCGTCCCACGAGCGAGTACTACGTTTCTCAGCGTGTTGCTTTATGAGGTGCAGCAGTAGGATTTGTAGGAAGCTTTCAATCTTGTTAATTTTTTCGTCTTTAGACATCTCTTCAAGTTCGCCTAATAGCACCAGCGCCTCCGAGTACCGGCCCGTTTCGAGCAACTCACGCATTTCCATTAGTTCTTCCATAGCTCGCGAAATTGAGGTGAAGCAGAAGCAGTTTTAAGACCTACAAATACTCACGCCAGCACCGCCGCGCCGCGGTACGCCGCTCCCGGCTGCGTCGCCTCGCGCGGGTTGGTCACGTGCCACTCAAACTCGTGGCGGAAGTGGCGCACGGCGGCGGCCACCGGCCAGGCCGCAGCTTCGCCAAGCGGGCAAATGGTGTTGCCCTCAATCTGCTTGGCGACACTCACAATCAGGTCAATATCGTGCATCGAGCCGTGGCCGTGCTCGAGGCGGTGCAGCACCTTTTCCAGCCAGCCCGTGCCCTCGCGGCAGGGCGAGCACTGCCCGCAGCTCTCGTGGTGGTAGAAGCGGCTGAAATTCCAGGTGTTGCGCACGATGCAGGTCGTCTCATCCATCGCGATGAAGCCGCCGGAGCCCAGCATGGTGCCCGTCACGAAGCCGCCATCCGATAACGATTCGTAGGTCATCAGGCGGTTTTCACCGGCCGCCGTTTTCAGAATCAACTCCTTGGGCAAAATCGGCACCGACGAGCCGCCGGCCACCACAGCTTTCAATTCCCTACCCTTCCAAATTCCGCCGCAGTACTCGTCGGAGTAAATGAACTCCTCAACCGGCACGCCCAACTCAATCTCGTAGATGCCCGGCTTGTTGAGGTGACCACAGGCGGAAATGAGCTTGGTGCCCGTGCTTTTGCCGACCCCGATTTTGGCGTACTCGTCGCCGCCCTCGTTCACGATAACCGGCACAGCAGCAATGCTTTCCACGTTGTTGACCACCGTGGGCCGGGCGTACAAGCCCTGCACGGCCGGAAACGGCGGCTTATTGCGTGGGTTGCCGCGTTTGCCTTCCAGAGATTCGAGCAGCGCCGTTTCCTCGCCGCAGATGTAAGCACCGGCACCGGGGTGCACGTGCAAATCCAGCGAATAGCCGGAGCCGAGAATATTCTCGCCCAAAAAGCCGTTGGCATACGCCTCCGCAATGGCTTTTTCCAAAATGCGCAACACGTACAGCAACTCGCCGCGAATGTAGATGTAGCTCGTGCGGGCGCCTAGCGCGTAGCTGCCCGTAATCATGCCCTCGATGAGCAGGTGCGGGAGCTTCGACATCAACTGCCGGTCCTTGAACGTGCCGGGCTCCGACTCGTCGGCGTTGCAAACCAGGTAGCGCGGCACGCCTTCGGGCTTGGCCAGAAAGCTCCACTTCATGCCCGTCGGGAAGCCCGCGCCGCCGCGCCCACGCAGGCCCGACTTCTTAACTTCCTCCACCACTTCATCGGGCGTCATCGTCTTGAGCGCCTTTTCCACGGAGCGGTAGCCGCCGTGCTTGCGGTACACCTCAAAGGTTTCAATGCCTTCGACGTTGATATGCTCAGTTAATAGCTTGCGTCCCATATGCTTAACTTAACTTCTGCTCAATATTTATTAACCGCTCGTTGAACAAGCTTAACTGGTTGCGGGTCTGCACCCCTTCGTCCCGAAATGCATTAATAAGCATCTCCGTATTAGCGCGGTCTGCTTGCATGAGTGCTTCAAACCGTTTATTATTTTCCTGCTGCTGAAGCAAAATCACCTCCGCCATACGATTAATAGCAGCTTCAACTTTTGTGAGGCGGTCATTCATCCCATGCATCTCAATTAGAATTTCGGAGACTACCAGTGGCATATCCTGATTTTGGTCGGCCATGACATTTAATTGTTTCGCAACGAATTAGGCAGGCTGTTTTCTTCCCAAGGCAGAATCGGCCGGTGAATCAAGCTACGCAGCTCATTCAGCATGGCGTCCACCGATTCTTCGGTGTCAAGCTGCTCGTAATATTTCTCCCGCACCTGCACGATGGGCGCAAAGCCGCAGGCGGCTAGGCACTCTACTTCTTTCAAGGTAAACTCGCCATCCGGCGAAGTCTCACCGACTTTGGCGCCGGTAATGCGCTCTAGGTGCGTCGTTAGCTCATCGGAGCCGCGCAACATGCAAGGGCCGGTGCGGCAGATTTCCAGCACGTGTCGGCCCACGGGCTTGAGGTTGTACATCGTGTAGAACGTGGCTACCTCATACACCTCAATGGGCTTGATGCTCAGCGTCTCGGCCACCAAATCCTGCACCTCTGGGCTCACCCAACCGCCAAACTCCGCCTGCGCGATGTGCAGCAGCGGCAGCAGCGCCGACTTGCTGCGGTCTTCGGGGTAATGCGTGAGCAGGCGCTTGATTTCGGCCTGGGCGGCCGGCGAGAACTGCGGTTTGGCGGCGGTAGTCGGTTCCATGCAGGAAGGGGGGTAGGCGGCAAAAACTAAGCGTCCAGTTCGCCGGCGATGACGTTCATGGACGAGAGAATGACAATGGCATCAGACAGGCTTGTGCCCACCACCATCTCCGGATAAGCCTGATAATAGATGAAGCACGGCCGGCGGAAGTGCAGGCGGTAGGGCGTGCGTCCGCCATCCGAAATCAGGTAGAAGCCCAGTTCGCCGTTGCCACCTTCCACGCTCTGATACACCTCACCCACGGGCGCTTCAATCTCGCCCATGATGATTTTGAAGTGATAAATCAGCGCCTCCATGTTCTTGTACACGGCCTGCTTGGGCGGCAGGTAATAGTGCGGCGCATCGGCGTGGAACGGGCCCTCGGGCAGGTTGTCCAGCGCCTGATTAATGATGCGCAGGCTCTGCCAGATTTCCTCGTTGCGCACCATAAACCGGTCGTAGGTGTCACCCTTGGTGCCCACCGGGATGTCAAACTCAAAATCTTGGTAGGACGAGTAGGGGTTCATGGCCCGCACATCATAGTCCACGCCCGCCGCCCGCAGGTTGGGGCCGGTGAAGCCGTAGTTGAGCGCCTTTTCCGCCGTAATCGGGCCTACGTTCTGCACGCGGTCCATGAAGATGCGGTTGCGGTTAAACATCGACTCGAACTCGCGCATCACCTTCGGAAACTCCCGGAGCCAGGTGCGCAGCTTTTCCAAGGCCACGGGCGTGAAGTCACGCTCCATGCCGCCTACCCGGCCCATATTGGTGGTCAGGCGCATTCCGCACACCTCCTCATAAATCTCGTAGATTTTCTCGCGCTCCTGAAACACGTACAGGAAGCCGGTGAACGCGCCGGTGTCTACGCCCAGGATGGAGTTGCAAATCAGGTGGTCCGAAATGCGGGCCAGCTCCATCATAATCACGCGCATGTACTGGGCCCGTTTGGGCACGGTCACGCCGAGCAGCTTTTCTACGGTCAGGTGCCAGCCCATGTTGTTGATGGGGCTGGAACAGTAGTTCATCCGGTCGGTGAGCGGCGTAATCTGGTAGAAGGGCCGGCGCTCGGCAATCTTCTCAAATGCGCGATGGATATAGCCAATGGTGGGCACGCCCGACACAATCCGCTCGCCATCCATTTGCAGGATGTTCTGGAAAATGCCGTGCGTAGCCGGGTGCGTCGGCCCCAGATTGAGAGTCGTTAGCTCTTGTGAGAAGTCGTTGAGCGTGGGCACCAGCTGGTTGTGCTGCTGCTCGCGGGCTTCCTGAATAATCTTGTGGGTGCCTTCCAGCGTGTCGTTTACGGCCATATCGAATAAGTCTTCTGTCATCCTGAGCGGAGCGAAGGACCTTATCCCAGTCGCGCCGCAAGCTTTAATAATTCCGACAAAAGCAGCAGTGATAAGATGCTTTCTTCGTGAGAATGATAATAAAATTTACCGACCAAAAAACAGGTCGGTTTTGTCTTCCCGCGTGCCATCTTCCAATGGATATTGCCGGCGCATCGGGAAGTAGTCCATATCCTCGACATTGAGGATGCGAATCAGATTAGGATGACCAGTGAAGATGATGCCGTAGAAGTCGTAAGTCTCACGCTCCATCCAGTTGGCCGTCGCGTAGATATCTGTGAGCGTGGGCACCACGGGGTCGGCGATGGGAAAGAAGATTTTCAGCCGCAACCGCACGTTTTGTGTCAGGCTGTGCAGATGATAAATCAAGCCCAATTCCTGCCCTTCGCTCTCGGGGTAGTGAATGCCGCACATCGTGGTCAGAAACTGAAAGCCAATTTCCTGGTCCTGCTGCAAGCCGGCAATAATATCATGAATCCGTTCCCGCGTCGTAGTCGCCGTGAGCAGGCCGTAGGGCTCGTGCACGTCGGTAAAAGCGTCCTCGCCAAAGAGCCGGTGCAGCAATGCCAGCACCCGGGCGTTCTGTGCTTGCGTGGGGTCTTCAGCAACGGCAGTTTCCTGAGCGGCTTCGGATTCGTTAAGGTCAGCCATGTGGTTGGGGTGAAGCAGGGGGGTAGGGAAACAGCCTTTTCCTACCCCCCTGCCGGCTACTTGATGTTGTAAGACGCCAGCAGCGCCTGGTACTCCGGGGCGTTGCGGCGGCGCAAGGATTCGTTTTTGGCTAGGTCCTGCACGCGCATCAGGCCGTCGAGCACCTGCTCGGGGCGGGGCGGGCAGCCAGCCACATACACGTCAACGGGGATGATGCGGTCGATGCCTTGCAGCACGGAATAGGAGTCGAAAATACCGCCGGAGCAGGCGCAGGCGCCCATTGCCAGCACCCAGCGCGGCTCGGCCATTTGCTCATACACCTGCTTCACGATAGGCGCCATCTTCTTGGCAATCGTGCCCATCACCATCAGCAGGTCGGCCTGCCGGGGCGAAAAGCTCGGCCGCTCGGAGCCGAAGCGGGAGATATCGTAGTGCGAGCCCATCGTGGCCATGAACTCGATGCCGCAGCATGAGGTGGCGAACGGCAAGGGCCAGAGCGAGTTAGCGCGGGCAATGCCGACCACTTTTTCCAGCGAGGTAGCAAAGAAACCGGCACCCTCAATGCCCTCCGGGGCGGCGACGGTTTTGATTTCGGGGACGCGGGTATCCATGTAGAGTAAGTCGAAGTAGAAGGGGGTAGGCGCCCGGTTTGGGGCCGTTAGTCGAACATCACCTTAGCGGCAAAAGTTTGGCTGAATCAGGCTTCGTTCCAGCGCAGAATGCCCTTCTTGATGACGTAGCCGAAGCCCGCCAAGAGCAAAGCCAGGAAGATAATCATCTCCACAAAGCCCGTCGTGCCGAGCTGCCGGAAATTCACAGCCCACGGATACATGAAGATAACTTCCACGTCGAAGAGCACAAAGAGAATAGCGGTCAGAAAGTACTTCACCGAGATGGGCGTGCGGGCGTTGCCCACGCTCTCGATGCCGCACTCAAAGGCCTCGTCCTTGACCCGCGAGGAGCGGCGCGGCCCAATCAGGTGCGAGGCAATCATGGAGAAGGCCACGAAGGCCAGCGCTAGTCCGAACTGCACCAGGATGGGCAGATAGTCAGAGGGTTGGTAGTTGGAATTGATGGCAAGTAGCATAGCTTTTTCGAAACAGGGAGTAAGCCAGCAAATAGCGCTGAACAGCAAAGGTAACGCCCACCGGGTTGGGGCGCAACGAGGGGGGTAGGGAAGCAGCCAACCACTTATATAGTTGAGCGGGACGAAATAAAAAAGGCTGCTTCATTGATTGAAGCAGCCTTTTGCTTTTAAGTAACATGCGAATCAACCAACTCAGAATCCGCCCTTATCCAGGTTTAAATCTTCCTTCGGCGCGGCCCCCATGAACGGGTAGCGGTAGTCGGTAGGCGGGTTAAACGTTTCCTTGATAGTGCGGGGCGACACCCAGCGCAGCAGGTTGAGGATGGAACCGGCCTTATCGTTGGTGCCGGAGGCGCGGGCGCCGCCAAACGGCTGCTGCCCCACGACGGCGCCGGTCGGCTTGTCGTTGATGTAAAAATTGCCGGCCGCGTTAGTCAACTTTCTGGTCGCTAAATCGATAGCGTAGCGGTCCTGGGCGAAGATAGCGCCCGTCAGGGCGTAGGGCGACGTGGTGTCCACCAATTGCAGCGTCTGCTCGAAGTGAGCCTCATCGTACACGTGCACCGTGAGCACGGGCCCGAACAGCTCCTCGCACATAGTTACGTATTTCGGGTCTTTGGTCACGATAATCGTGGGCTCCACGAAATA
This sequence comes from uncultured Hymenobacter sp., assembly GCF_964243305.1. Classification (GTDB taxonomy): domain Bacteria; phylum Bacteroidota; class Bacteroidia; order Cytophagales; family Hymenobacteraceae; genus Hymenobacter. The sequence goes on along the minus strand of NZ_CAXTEF010000017.1, from coordinate 54,555 downwards.
GCCTTTCGATTTATCGTAATTGCCGCCGGCAATAATTTCGCAATTCGGGTCGGTCTTGGCACCGTCGATATACTTGGCCAGCTTGTCAAATGAGCCTTCGCTGATCACGGCATTAATAAAATTGCCGAAATCTTCCACGTCGCCCATCTTAAACGAGCCTAAATCTTCAACCAGGTAACCTTTTATTTCCTCATACAAATTAGAGGGTAGGTAAACCCGCGACGCGGCCGAGCATTTCTGGCCCTGATACTCAAACGCGCCGCGCGAAATAGCCGTGGCTACCGCCCGGGCGTGGGCTGACGGGTGCGCCAGAATGAAATCCTTACCCCCCGTTTCGCCCACGATGCGGGGATAAGTTTTGTAGCGGCTGATATTCTGGCCAATGGTGCGCCAGATGTTCTGGAACACCCCCGTCGAGCCGGTGAAGTGAATGCCGGCAAAATCAGGGTGCTGAAAAATCACCTCCCCGGCCACGGGGCCATCGACATAAATCAAGTTGATGACGCCGGCCGGCACGCCTGCTTCCTCGAACAGCTCCATCAGCACCTGCGCCGAATAGATTTGGGTGTTGGCTGATTTCCAGACCACTACGTTGCCCATCATCGCCACGGCAGTGGGTAGGTTGCCGGCAATAGAGGTGAAGTTGAACGGCGTGAGGGCAAACACGAAGCCTTCGAGCGGGCGGTGCTCCAGTCGGTTCCACATGCCGGGTGCCGACTCGGGCTGCTGCTGGTAGATTTCGCGCATGAAGTGCACGTTGAAGCGGAAGAAATCAATCAGCTCACAGGCCGCATCAATCTCGGCCTGAAAGGCGTTCTTGCTCTGTCCCAGCATGGTAGCCGCGTTGAGGCGGGCGCGGTAGGGACCAGCCAGCAGCTCAGCGGCTTTGAGGAAAATGGCGGCGCGGTGCTCCCAGGGCAGCTCGCTCCAGGCCGGGCGGGCGGCCAGGGCGGCCTCGATGGCCTGGCTCACGTGGCTGGCGTCGCCCTCGTGGAAGTAGCCCAGCACGTGCTGGTGGTCGTGCGGCGGGTTGATGGGGTGCGTTTTGCCCGTGCGCACTTCGCGCCCGCCAATGTGCATGGCGATGTCGCGCTCAAACTGCTTGAGACGCTTCAGTTCCAGTTGCAATTCGGCGCGCTCCGGCGAGCCGGGCGCGTAGCCCTTCACGGGCTCATTGAGGGGGGTAGGGACGTTAAAAAAACCGTTGGCCATAACGTGCTTGGGGTTTTGGGGTGGGGTAGGGAATCGGGCCGCAAAGGTAAGCGGGCCGGCAGGGCAGCCTACAGCAGCGCCCGCAGTTCACTCAAACAGCTGATTTCGTAGGTTATCTGCATCCGGTGCCCACGTTTGGCGGGGTTGAAATACACCTGGTCGATGCCCGCGTTGTAGGCGCCGAGCACGTCGCACTCCAGGTTGTCGCCAATCATCAGGCTTTCCGGCGCCGTGGCACCGGTGCGGGCCAGCGCGTGCTGAAACATGCGCGGGTCGGGCTTGAGGTGGCCGCTATGCTCGGAGGTTATAATCTCCTGGAAATAATCTGTGAGCCCTGACGAGGCTAATTTGATGGCTTGAATATCATTAAAGCCATTGGTGATTAAATGCAAATTATACTTCGGCTTCAAATATCCCAGCAGCTCGTGCGTGTGCGGAAAAACGGCCGACTTGCGCGGTAGAATATCCGTGAACTCGGCCGAAATAGTAATTGGAACCTCTTCCTCGGGTACGCCCAAGCGGGTGAGCGTGCGCACAAAGCGCACGGCGCGTAATTGCTGCTGCGTTATTTTATTGGCCTGATATAATCGCCACAGCGCTGTGTTTATATCGCTGTAAACGGAAATAAACTGCTCGACCGTGAAGCTGCCGTAGCGAGCCAACTTGTGAGTCAGAAACAGCTCACGCAGCGTTTCGTCAGCGTTGGTTTCAAAATCCCACAGCGTATGGTCGAGGTCGAAGAATAGATGACGGTATTTCAAGCTTTAAAAAATAGAGGGGGGTAGGAAATAAAATTAATTCTTATTTAGGGTCGAGCAAAAGCCGGCTAATGGGGCGGCCGTTGGCCAGGTGCTGACCCACGATGTCGGCCGCATCCTTGGGTCGCACGTCGCCGTAGAAAACGCCTTCCGGGTACACGACCAGGGCCGCGCCGGGGCCCTTTTTGCAGTGCTTGCACAAGTCCAGGCAATTGCAGATTTGCACGCGGTTGTGCTGCTTCTCGCCCCGGCTAAGCCAGGTTTTGAGGCCCTGCTTCCTGATTTCCAGCTTCAGGGCTTTCGCCAGGTCTTTGCCCACTTCGTCTTTTTGAGCGGCGCACACAAACAAATGATGAGCTAAGGGCATAAGGAACTACTAGCTGTTCGCTGCTAACTGTTAACTGAACCTCAGGGCTGGCCGGTCCAGCGGCGGTTTTGCAGCTTATACGCGGCCAGCTCGCGGTTCGACCACAACGTCTGGTACGTCTGCTGGTCGCGCAGGAGCTGCGGGTCTTTTTCGAGGTAGCCAAGCAACTGTTGCAGCAGCTCGGTTATCTCTTCCTTGAGAAAGTAAAACATCCAGGTGTCGAGCCGCCGGAAACCCACGAGGCCCGCGTTCTTCAGATACAGCAGCTGGCGCGAGGTTTTGGTTTGCGTGAAGTCCAGCACCTGCTCCAAATCAGCCACCACCATCTCCTGGTTGCGCCACAGCAAATGCAGGATGCGTACCCGGCTCTCGTCGCCGAGCGCCTTGAAGAGCTGCTGACCGAAAGGCAGGGAGAAATGTTTAAGCCGCATTGGGGGTTATGGCCGCAGAAGGGGGGTAGGGACCGGGCCGGCCTCTTGCTTCAAAGGTAGGGCGGTCAGCTTGTGGCGGGTCGTATATTTGTTTAACTCACGTTTCCATATGCCAGTCTGCTTGCCTTCACGCCGCTTTTTCCAGTTGTTCGCCTTGCTCCTGGTAGGGCTGGGTCTGCTCATGGCCGCGCCCGCGCAGGCGCAGGGCCGGCGCAAAGTGGTGCAGTTCACGGGCATCGTGGCCAGCGGCGACAGCCTGCTGGGCGTGCCCGGCGCCACGGTGTTCGTGCCAAAAGCCGGCCGCGGGACGGCTACGAACGATTACGGCTACTTCTCGCTGGCCGTGCTCGCCGGCGACAGCATCGTGATTCGCTCACTCGGCTACCGCAATCAGACCATCACCGTGCCGGCCGACTTTCAGCGCCAGAGCTATTCCGTGATTGTGACGCTCCAGGAAGACGCCACGGTGCTGGCCGAAGTGCGCGTGTTTCCTTATAGCACCGAGCGCGAGTTCAAGCGCGCCTTTATGGCCCTGAAGCTGCCCACCGAGCGCGGCTCGGCGGCGGCCGACAACCTCAACGAGCAGCTCATGCGGCGCATCTTCAACAGCCAGCCGATGGGGGCCGTGGCCAACTACCGCCAGACCATGCAGCAGCAGGGTTACAATTTCGACCGCCGCATGGGCACCGCACCCTCGCCGCAGGCCAACAACCCGCTGCTGAATCCCTTCAGCTGGTTTCAATTGATTAAACAGGTTAAGAGCGGCGAGTTCAAGAAGAAGGAAGGAGTAGATTATTAGGCCATTGGAGCAACCCTGCCTACGTTTTTGGGGTTAAGAAGCAGGTTTTACTTGCTTCTTCACTATGGATACGAATCTTCCCGTTTCAACCCGGCCGCGGGTTGTTATTATCGGCTGCGGCTTTGGCGGTCTGCGCCTGGCCAAGGCTTTGCGCGACGCGCCGGTGCAGGTGGTCGTCATTGACCGTAATAATTACCACAACTTTCAGCCCCTGCTCTACCAGGTGGCGACCGGCGCCCTTGAGGCCGACAGCATTGCTTATCCGGTGCGTAAAATCTTTGCCGGCCAGAAAAACTTCTTCTTCCGCATGGCCGACGTGCAGCGCATAGATGGCGCCCGCAACACCATCGTAACGAGCGTAGGCGACGTGAGCTACGATTTTCTGGTCGTGTCCACCGGCTCGCTCACCAACTTCTTCGGCATCGAGAGCATCGAGAAGAACGCCATGCAAATCAAGAGCATCCCGAATGCCTTGAACCTGCGCAGCTTCATCTTCCAGAATTTCGAGAAAGCCCTGCTCACCGAAGACGCGGCCGAAAAACAGGCCCTGCTGAACATCGTGGTGGTTGGTGGCGGCCCGACGGGTGTCGAAATCAGCGGCTCGCTGGCCGAGATGCGCAAGCACGTGCTGCCCAAAGACTACCCGGAGCTGGATTTGCGAGCCATGCAGATACTGCTGGTCGAGGCCGGCCCGGCGGTGTTGGGTCCCATGTCAGCGGCTTCGCAGCGCGAGTCGCGGCAATACCTGGAGGAGCTGGGCGTGAAGGTGCTGCTGAATACTTCCATTAAAAAGTACGAGGAAAACAGAGCCTACTATTCGGACACGGAGTTTATTCCGACCGAGAATCTGATTTGGGCCGCCGGCGTGAACGGCGCGGCGCTGCCGGGCCTGCCCGAGCAGGTCGTGACGCGCAACAAGCGCATCACAGTCAACAAGTGGAATCTGGTGGACGGCTTCAGCAACGTGTTTGCCATCGGCGACGTGGCCAACATGGTGACCGACGACATGCCCAAGGGCCTGCCTATGCTGGCGCCGGTGGCCCAGCAGCAGGCCGAGCACTTGGCCGATAATATTAAACGCATCCTGCGCAACGAGGCGCCGGTTGAGTTCAAGTATGTTAATAAGGGCGTGATGGCCATCGTTAGCCGCAACAAGGCGGTGGTCGACCTGCCCAAAAACGTGCACTTCAAGGGTATTTTAGGCTGGTTTACCTGGCTTTTCGTGCACCTGATGACCTTGGTTGGCTTCCGCAACAAGGTGGTAGCATTCGTCGACTGGGCGTTCAGCTACTTCAGTTCCGACCAGGCCCTGCGCCTCATCATCCGGCCCTTCAACCGCCGCGACATGAAGGATGACCAGGGCAAGAAAACCGCCGAGCGCCAAACCGCTACGCCCGAATACATTCCCACACCACCCGCCATTCAGGAGGCGCCGGTTTTGGCCAAGTAGGGGGTAGGGAATACAAAAGGGCGGTCATGCTGAGCCCCGCGAAGCATCTCGCTCGTCACTAATCAATTTGACCCAACGATTGAATTAGTGACGGGCGAGATGCTTCGCGGGGCTCAGCATGACCGCCCTTTTGCAGGACTTTGTTAGTTCACTACCGGGCCGGCAACAACTACCTGCATCGTTTCGGGCGCCAGGTACTGCTGGGCTAATTGCTGGAGAGTGGCCGCATCGGTGTGCTGCACCTGCTCCACAAACTGCGTGTAGTAATCAGCGGGCAGCCCAAGTAGCACGGTCGTGCGGTACTTATCGGCCTGCTCGAACACGGTGGATAACTCGTTGGCAAATTTACCCAGCATGTAGCTCTTGACCGTCACTAGCTCTTCTTCGGAAATCAGTTCTTCCTGTAGGCGCCGCAGTTCCAACTGAATTTCGCGCACGGCGAGGTCAGCGCTCTCGCCGTTCACATCGGTACCGATGACGAGCGTCGAGCCGTGCTCGCGGGCCAGGCTTTGAGCGTAGATGCCATAAGTCAGGCCCTTGTCTTCACGAATATTTTTCATCAGGCGCGAGCCAAAGTAGCCGCCCAGCACCTTCACCAGCAATTGCAGGCGATGCGTATCGGGGTGCTGGGGCGTGGGCCAGTCGCGGCCCAGCCGCAGCGAGGCTTGCAGGCTGCCGGCCAGCGGCACGTGGGTTAGCGTGGCATTGACAACAGGAGGGGGAGTAGGGAAATCTGGCACCGCAATAGCTGCCGGCGAGGGCACCGCCGCGCCGCCGAACGCCTCGCTCACCAGCTGCTGCTGCTGGGCCGCCACGTCGCCGCACAACAACACTTCGGCCGCCGAGAGGGGGTAGGCGGCCTGGTGGAAAGCGCGGGCCTGCGCCGCCGTCAGGGCCTCGTAAGCGTCGGCGTCAAAGGACCGGCCGTAGGGATGTTGGGCGCTAAACATCACTTCGGCAAACCGCTCGGAGGCTAAATAGCTGGTTTTCTGACGCTCCACGCGCACGCTTTGAATGGTGCGGGTTTTCTGCTGCTCCAGCTCAGCCTCGGGGAAGCTGGGCGCGGTGAGCACATCGAGCACCAGCGGCAGCAGAGCGGGCAGGTGGCGGCTGAGGCAGTAGAGGGTAAGCGTGGCACGGTCGGGGCCAGCATCGCACTCCAGCGAAGCGCCGTAGAAGGCTACTTCGTCGGCAATCTGGCGGGCTGAGCGGGTGGCGGTGCCTTCGAGCAGCATCCGGGCGGTGAGCTGGGCCAGGCCGGGCTGCGGCTCCTGCCACTTGCCGGCCCGGAAAATGACTTGCAGGCGCACCACGGGCTGGGCATCGTTGGCCAGCACGTGCAGCCGCGCGCCAGAGGGCAGGGAATGCACTGCTGTGGGCGGCAGCGTGACGCGGGCCAGCGGCTGCACCGGCGGGGCCAGGGTTCGGTCGAGCATATTGGTGATTGGGTGATTTTATGATTGGGTGGATGGGTAATAAAACCTGTCATCCTGAGCTGGCGAAGGACCTTATCACGTGGGAACGAGTCGTTATTACGATGGTCGTTCTTCCGGAATAAGGTCCTTCGCCAGCTCAGGATGACAGAAGGGGGTAGGGAATGCGAATTCTAGACCGATTCCCTTTAAAAAAGCTTAGTCAATCGGGCTCGTGTTGCCGCCGCTGCCGTTATCACGGAAGGCTTCTTCGAGCTTGTTGAAGTTAAAGTGCAGCGAGACGCGGATAGTCTCCGAGAGTGGATTTTGCCGGGCGTTGGGCACCAGGTAGGTCCCGTCGATGCCAAACACCTGGTAGCGCACGCCCAGACCCAAGCTCAGGTACTGGCGGTCGCCCTTATCGGGGGCCTCGTAGAAGTAGCCCACCCGCGCCATAACCAGGTCGTTGTAGCTATATTCAGCACCGCCTGACAGGTTAATTTCCCGTAATTCTTCTTTAAACCCACCCGGCGCGTCGCTGAATGAGCCTAGTGCGGCGCTGATAATGGATTTCTGGGCGCGCTCATCGTTGCGGGCCTCGATGCGCGGGTCATTAGCGGCTACGCCGTCCTCGTAATAGGGCGAGGGCACGAGCAGCTTGTTGGCGTCGAAGGTGAGCGTAATCTTGTTGTACTGGTCAATCTCGCGGGTCAGGGCCGTGCCCAGGCGCAGGTTGGTGGGCAAAAAGCTGGCGTTCTCGGGGTCGGCATACGTCATCTTGTTGCCAATGTTGGTAATCGCGCCGCCCAGGGCCAGGTTGTACACCCCAGCGCCAATGGTTAGTCCCCGGCTGTAGTAAGCACCCAGGTCCACGGCAAGCGAGTTGCCGGACTGGGCGTCGTTGCTGCCATAGGCGCCTATCAGGTTGGACCGGACGTAGCGGGCTGAGACGCCCAAACCGAAATTATCGCTCAGCTTCTGACCGTAGGAAACGGTGAAGGCAAATTCCTTGGGGTCGAAGTTCCCGGTGTTAATGTTGTTGCCATCGCGGTAATCAATGTTTCCCAGAGCGAAGTAAGTCAGCGAGGCGGCCACCGCCGATCGTTCCCCAATCTTACCATAACCGGCTATGGACTGCAAGCTCATGTCATCGGTCACCTTGCGCAGCCACGGCGAATAGGAAAGCGAGACCGAATATTTATAGGGCACAAACCCTAGCTTGCCAGCATTGTAGAAGGCCGCGTTGGCGTCGGGGGAGGTAGCGGCCCCTGCTTCGCCCAGCGCCGCGCCTCGTGCATCGGGGCTTAGCGTCAGAATAGGCACCGCCGTCGTGATGGCGTGAGGGTCAAGCTCGTACTGGGCCGAAGCCACCAGTGGAGCAGCACCCAGCAAAGTCAGGAGGAGAACAGTGGGACGTGGATGCATAAGGAATGAAAACATAAAATGGAAAGGGAATGGGCCGTGCCCGGCGGCAGCGCAAGGGCTAGTTGAGGAGAACTAATTTTTCGTATTTCGAGGCCGTGGGGCCATCTTGCCCCACGCGCACGCTCAGGCGGTACACGTACACGCCCCGCGCGAGCTGGTCATCGTAGTCGTCGCGGCCGTTCCAGCTCAGGCTGCCCTCGTGGGGGCGGCTGGCGGGCACCGTGGCGCGCAAGGTGCGTACGAGGCGGCCCGTGACCGTAAATATCTGCACCTGCACGTCGAGGTCTTCGCCGCTGCGGTTGTGGTCGAAATGAAACTGGGTGACGTTGCTGAACGGGTTGGGATAGTTGAGCACGTGGCCGAGGGCCAGCTTTTCGGTGCTGGCGGCGATAAACTCAATCTCGCGCTCGGCCGGGTTGTTGTGCGTGTCCCAGGCCTTGAGCCGAAGCGTATGCGGGCCGGGCGCGAGATCCTTGAGCACGTAGCGCACCTGGCCGGCCCGGAAGTTATCCACCTCCGCCGTGTAGGCGTCGTTGAGCACCACCAGCTTGGTAGGGTCGCGGTCGAGGGTGGCCGTGATTTCGTGGCCGATGCCCGCGCCGGTCGTGTTGATGCCGCTCTCGTCGCTCAGGCGCGCCACCAGCGTCGGGTTCAGGTTGGTCAGGCCGCCGGAGGCGAACGTCGTATCGTTGAGGCCCATCCGGATTTTGGGCGGCGTGAGGTCAGTTACCGCGTTGCGGTTGGCGCCACCGATGGCTTGCGGCCGGGCGCCGTGGGCATCGGTGCCGCGGGCAGGGTCGAAGGCGTAGAGGCTGACTTTGCCCAGGCCAACGCTGTAGTTGATATCTTTGGGCACCACAAACTCCAGGCTGAAGCGGCCGTCGCGCACCGTGGCCTGCCCATCGTAGATAATGCTTTCCTGCACCGTCACGGGCCGGGATTGGTCATCGGGCCTCGACGTATTAATCAGCGTCATTACCACGGCTGGCTTGTCGAAGATGGTTACTTGCGCCGTGCCGCTGAAGCCCGCAGCCACGCCCACGCTGTTGTGCACTTCCCCTTCCAGCTTCACCCGGCTCAGCGCCCGCAGCGTGTCGGTGGCCGCGGCCGGCTGGCCATTCAGGCTTAGCGCCCGCAGCGCTACTTGCTCTTCGGGGTAGGCTAGTGCCGCCGAAGGGTCGCCGAGCAAGGTGTAATTGCGGTTGTTGATACCGCCCTGAGGGTAGTCATTCTTGGCATTCATAATGACCGTGCCCATGCCGGGGCGACGGCCATCAGGCAGGGGCTGAAACACACGCTTAAAAAAGACTTGATTCAGGCCAGCATTTAGATTGCCCTCAACCAAGCGGGTGGTGGTAAATAGGCCGATGGCGCCCCCGAGCTGCTCATTATCGGTAAGCAGCTTCTCGCCTGATGAGGTGTAATTCGGATTGTCGTAGGCGGCAAAGTCGCAAGTGCCCGTCACCATGAAAGCCAGCTTATTATGGTTTTGCAGCGCCAGCACCGAAGCTGGCGTCAGAATCTGCTCATCGGCCAGATTTATCGGGCCCCCGTGGCCGAGGTAGTTGATGATGAGAGAACCCTGCTCAAAGGATTCGTCCACGGCGCGGTTCATGGCGGGTGAGCGCTGGCCGGCCGCCAGCGAAAACTGGGGGTAGAGGTCCAGATAGACTTTGTGAATGTTGTAGGCCGGGTCGGTTACTTGCAATTCAGTGGCAATAATCTCGGAGCCCTGACCCACAAACAGCTCGCCTTCGCCGTCGTCCGAATCGTCTGAAACCAGCGTGACGCGGTTGCGCCACTTGCCATAGCCGGCCGCCGCGTCGTAGGCCAGGAGCTTGTCCACCATGCGGCGGGCCTGCTCGGTGGCCGCTGGCGAGCCCGCCGTGGCGCCCGCCGGGATGCGCACCGGCAGCCGGCCCACGCCCACGTCCATCAGTTCCGGCGCCAGGCTCAGTTCGTTCCACTCGCCCTCATTCTCATCGAGCAGGCCGTAGTAGTCTTCCGAGGAATAGCTGGCCGTGCCGTCGCCGCCGAAGCGCCCATAAAACTGCGAAAATGACTCCCGCGACTGGTAGGTCGGCACGTAGTTTTGATTAAAAGCATCCGGACTATTTTCTCCGAACGGCTTCCGCTCCTGCTTCCACCAAGCCGGCTCAAAATTAGAGTCGTTGCTGGCCTTGGACTTGTAGTCATAGGAGGCATCGCCGAACAAGAGCAGGTTCAGGTTTTTATCGGCCGGCGCGCGGTTGTATATCTGCCGCATAAAGTCGCGGATGGCCGTCACGTCCTGGGCGCCGGAGCTGTACTCGTTGTACACCTCTTGGGGTGTGACCACAGCCACGCCCAAGTTGTTGTGGCGGCGGCGGTGGGCGGCCAGCCGCTCGGCTTCGGCGCGGAAGAGGGGGTAGGCGACAATCACCAGGTCGAGCTTGCCGTCGGTATTGAGCGCGTGCAAGTTTTGGTTGGCGACCTTGCCGAAAACCCGGGGGGTAGGCAGTGCCGCGTCGGGCCGGAAGGCCACGAACTCGCGCAAGGTGTCGGTGCGGGCTAGGAAGCTGCCGCTGGCGTCGAGGGCCACGGCGGCCGGCCGGCACGGGTTGGTCACGTCCCAGACGGTGGCGCCGGTCGCGCCGCCCAGCATGTAGCGGTTCACGCGGGCCGTGCCATTATTAACTAAAGAGCGAAACTCCAGCACCGGCCCGCTGAGCGCAAGCTGTCGCAGCGTATTGATTTCCAGATAGTCCAGATAACCAGTAGATTGAGGGGCGTTGGGGCTGTTGTAGCTCAAGCCCACGCGCAGTTCGGCGGACGCGCCGGTCGGCATCACGCCTTGGTGCAGCGTGACGTTGGTTTGGGCTACTTCGTGAAACGCGTATGTGCCGACGGCCGGCACAGTCTGAGGCCGTCCAAACGGCTGTTCGTTCACGGTGAGCCCGAAGGTTGGGGCGGCCACTGCCGTAGAGGCCACCGAGGACGTAATAGTTAGCGGCGCGCCCGCCACCAGGCCCGGCAGCCCGGCAAATTCCTTTACAAATTTTCCATTATCTTCAAAACTCTCGCCCAGCCACTGCCGGCCCGATTTGAGCACATTAATCAGGTCGTGCTCATGCACGAGGCGCTCGTTGAACGTGGTGATATCCGTCGGCGCCGCGCCGGTAGGCGTCACGGCCGGGGCAGGTGCCACGCGGCGGCCGGCCGCGCCCACGGTCAGGAAATAGTAGGCCGTATCGGCGTAGATGTTGTTGACGTGCTGAAAAAGGCCATTTCTCGCCTGCCACACGTGCGGGCCGCGGGCGTAGAAAAGCAGGTACTCATTGTCGTCGAAGGTGGCGTTGCCGTTGTCGCCCACCAGCTGCACATCGTTCTGCACGAGGTCGTCGGGGCGCGGGGCGGCGTTGGGCTGGGGCAGCAGGCCAGTGGCGTTGCCGAAAAGCTGCAGGTGGCGCGGGTCGAGCTGCTGCGGGTTCAGCCCCAGCTTGCTGAGCGTGGCGCGGTCAAGCTTATAAATTCCACTTTCCGCCACTCCAATCTTAAACCAGTCGCCCGAAGCCAGCACCGAGGCCGGCGCGTAGGCGTGCGCTTCGGCGGAGCCGGGCCGGGTGCCTTTGCGCTGCGCGGGGGGGGTAGGGGCCACGTCCGCGTCGGTGAGCGTATAGACGTAATCAAAGGAAACGAGCTGCTCCGGTTGGCCCGACTGCGGGTTGCGCCGCGCGGGCTGCAAGCTCAGATAGCTCACGGCCTGCTTGCGGGCGGTGCCGTGGCTGAGGGAGGGGGTAGGACCGGCCGGCAGCTTGGCCGCGTCGAGCAGGCGAGCATCGGCGGGGCTGAAAGGCTGATAAACCGCGTTGCGCACTTCGCCGGCCGGCACGTAGCCTTCCAGGCGCAGAGCGAAGGTGCCGATTTGCTCGTCGGGGCCGTGGTGGGCGGTGGCAAACGTGGGCACTTTGCGGCGGTTGCCAGCCGGGCTGCTCACCTCGGCATACGTGCCCCAGCGCACGGTGGCGCGGGCCGTCTGAGGTGCGGCAGTGGTCTGCGCCCGCGCCGCGCTCGCTCTCAGCAATAATAACCCCGCAAAAGTCAGCCAGAGAGTAAGATAGCGCATAGACTCAAATAAGGCAGCAAGCAATAGTTGACTTCGCAGAGCGGCCCCGGAAACACGGCCGGTTCGGCTCCGGTTCACCCACGCGGCGTATCAACTTTAAGCGAAGGATAAATATTGTGGTTTCGCTAGCGAAATAAGGCGCAACAACCTAGCCACCCTGCTGCCGGGCCCGCCGGCGCGGCACCGACAACAAGACATAAAGCAAAACCACCAGCGGCACGGCCGCCGCCTGCAAAAGTAGCAGCAGGCCCGCCGTCAGGGCCAGAAACAGAAAGCGCCGCTGATTGCCGACCCAGGCCAGACTCTTGAACTTCAAGGCGAACAGTGGCAGCTCAGCCACCAGCAGCCCCGACAGCAGCGCCGTCAGCCCCAGCAGCAGCCACGGATTGAGCAGCACCGGGGCCAGCTCAAACCGGTCGTGGGTCAAAATTAGGGGTAGCGAGGCTACTACCAGCGTGCAGGCAGGAGTAGGGAGGCCAATAAACGAGTCGCTCTGCCGGGTATCGTTGTTGAACTTGGCCAGCCGCAGGGCCGAGAAAATCGACACCACAAAGCCGGCGTAGGGCAGCCAGTCGGACCAGGCGCCGCCGGCCGTAGCCTGGCGCAGCAGCTGCATCAGGATGGCGCCCGGCACCACGCCAAAGGAAACCATGTCGGCCAGCGAATCCAGGTCTTTGCCGATGGCCGACGACACCCGCAAGGCCCGCGCCACCAGCCCGTCGGCGAAGTCGGCCAGCGCGGCCAGCGCCACCAGATAGGCGCCCAACTCCAGGCCCCGCAGCGGCTCGGCCGCGCTGCCCACGAAGATGCAGTTCAGCGCCAGACAGCCGCAGAGCAGGTTCAGGCAGGTGATGGCGTTGGGAAGATGCTTTTTCAAAAGCAGTTAGCAGTGAGCAGTTATTAGTGAGCAGTTAACAAATAAAATTAGGAGCTGATAACGCACGATTGTTAACTGCTCACTGATACCTGTTAACTGATTAAAAACGGGTTGCTCTGCCGCTCGGCGCCGATGGTGGTGGCCGGGCCGTGGCCAGGGTAGACGGTGGTTTCGTCGGGCAAGGTCAGCAGCTCGGCGCGGATGCTGCGCAAGAGCGTGGCGTGGTCGCCGCCCGGCAAATCGGTGCGGCCGATGCTGCCCCGAAACAGCACGTCGCCGCCCACGAGCTGCTGACTATCAGGGTGACAAAACACGACGTGGCCCGGCGCGTGGCCGGGCGTGAAGCGCACCTCCAGCTCGGCCTGACCCAGGCGCACGCGCTGCCCGGCCGTCAGCTCACCGGTGGGCTCGGCGGGCTGGTAGCCGGCGAAGCCGTAGGGGCCAGCGTAGGTCGGCACGGCGCGCAGCGTGGGCAGGTCGGCTGGGTGCAGCAGAAACGGGATGCCGGGGTAAATGCTGAGCACAAAGGAGTTGCCCAGCACGTGGTCGATGTGGGCGTGGGTGTTGAGCAGCAGCTCGACTTTCAGCTGCTGCGTCTCAATATAGTTTTTCAGCTCCTGCTGCTCGGCCGGCGCGTAGCAGCCGGGGTCTACGATGGCAGTGGCACCGCTGGCTTCGTCAATCAGCAGGTAGGTGTTTTCGGCGAAGGTATTAAACGTGAAACTGACGACTTTCATGAAGGCGGCTTGGGCGCGAAGAAGGGGGTAGGGAAGCAAACAGCCGGCTGGCCGCGGCAAGGTACGGCGGCCCGCTCAAACCCGGTTTTGCTCGCCACCCTCGGCGGGGAACTGCTTCCGGGCCGCTGGCCTTACCTTGGAGCCCTCATGCTGCCCGCTGCCCTACCCCCCCCTTCCGCTGCTAACGCCCAGAATGCGTCGGCCGACGCTGACTACGACTTTCTGCTCGTCGGCCACGGCATTGCCGGCGCGCTGCTGGGCTGGGAGCTGCGCCGCCGCGGCTGCCGGGTGCTGGTCTATGATGCGCCCCGCCCCGACTCGGCCTCGAATGTGGCCGCCGGCCTGATGAACCCCGTGGCCGGCCGGCGCTTCGCCCTCTCGTGGCGCGCCGCCGAGCTGCTACCCGCCGCCGCCGCCGCCTACCGCACCCTGGAGGCTGAGTTGGGCCAGCGCTTTTTCTTCGCGACGCCCATCTTCAAGGTCTTCGGCTCGGCGCCGGAGCAGCAGGATATTCTGGCTCGCGGCGCGGCGCGGCCCTGGGGCGATTTCGTGGCCGAATTGACTGAAAAAGACCCGCAGCTGCCCGGCCTGGACGCGCCGTTTGGCGGCGCCTGGCTGCGGGGCGGCGGCTACGTGGCCGTGCGCGAGCTGCTGGCCGCGCTGGCGGCTCAGGGGCAGGCCGCGGGCTGGCTGCGGGCGGAAACTTTTGAGTGGGCGCACCTCGTTAGCGACGCCACGGGCGTTGCCTATGCGCCGGGACGGGTGCGCGCGGCGCGGGTCGTGTGCTGCGAGGGCGCGGCAGCTGCTCATACTCCGTACTTTAGCTGGCTGCCGCTCACCCCTAATCAGGGCGAGGTGCTCGACGTCAGGTGCCCCGGCCTGAGCGCGGCGCAGGTGCTCAATCGGGGCGCCTACGTGCTGCCGCTGGGCGCGGGGCAGTTTCGGGTGGGCGCCACCTACCGCTGGCCGCCCTTCGCTACTGGCCCTACCCCCGAAGGCGAGGCCGAGCTGACCGGCCGCCTGTCGGCGCTCACTGGTCAGCCGTTTGAGGTGGTGGGGCGGCGGGCTGGGGTGCGGCCCGCCGTGCGCGACCGCCGCCCGCTGCTGGGTGCCCATCCGGCTTGGCCGTGGCTGAGCTTCTGCGGCGGCTACGGCTCGAAGGGTGTGATGCTGGCCCCGCGCCTGGCGGTCCTGCTGGCTGATTGGCTGGAGGGAAGCGGCGAGCTGTGGCCGGAAGTTGATTTAAAGCGTTATTATAGTTTTTATAAATGAGGTCGTTGGTTATCCCCATCTATCCGTCATCCTGAGCTTGCGAAGAATATTCTCACCGCTGAACGATTATTGTAAAGACGACTCGTTTAGCAGTGAGAGTATTCTTCGCAAGCTCAGGATGACGGATGGTTTAAGATAATACGCGTATCCCTACCCCCCCCCCTTCTTTTTTGCCACTCTCTACTTCATTGAGTATGAAGCTTCGTTTTCCGCTCCAACCGGGTGCCGGGCTGGGCCTGCTGGCCGCCGCGCTGCTGACGTATCTGCCGGCCCGCGCCCAGACGGCGCAGGAGTCATTCGGGCGGGTGCGCATTCAGTACCAGGATTTTAAGTGGCAGCAGCTTAGCACCCAAAATTTTACGGTATACTACTACCAGCAAGGCGACGCCAGCGCCCGCCGCGCCGTCGAGTACGCCGAAACCGAGCTGCAGCGCATCACAGCGCTTATCGGCTACTACCCGTACTCTAAAACGTCGCTGCTGCTTTATAACTCCATCGGCGATTTGCGGCAGAGCAACATCGGCCTCGACCCCGACGGGCAGCTGGTAGGCGGGCAAACTTCGCTCACGCGCATGAGCAAGGTGCAGATTGCCTTCACCGGCCAGCAAACCGACTTCAAGCGCGAGCTGAGCGCTCAGATTACGCAGGTGCTGCTCAATGACATGATGTATGGCGGCTCACTGAAAGAAGTGCTGCAAAGCTCCTACCTGTTGCAGCTGCCCGACTGGTTTATCGGTGGCGCCTCGGCCTACGCGGCCGAGGGCTGGAGCGTGGACATGGACGGCTACATGCGCGAGATGACCCGCCAGAACCCGACCGGCAACCGCACGGCGCCCTTTTTTCTGCGCAACCCGCGCCTGGCCGGGCAAAGCATCTGGAACTACGTAGCCGAGCGCTACGGCTACACCACGATTCAGAACATCCTGAACCTGACGCGCATCACCCGCGACGTGGAGGTAGGCATCAGCTCGTCGCTGAATGTGCCCTACAAGGTGTTTTTGCGCGACTGGCTCACGTATTACCGCGAGCTGAACCAGCGGCCCGCCACGGCCGCGCTGGGTTTGCCCGACGACAAGGCGCGCCTCAGCGGCAGCAACCGCCGCAATATCGTGTATTCGCAGCCCGCGCTCAGCCCTAACGGCCAGCAGCTGGCCTACGCTGAAAACGAGCAGGGCCGCTACCGGGTAGTAGTCGTGAACCGCGACGGCTCGCGGCGCCACACCGTCAGCCGCGGCGGCTACAAAACGCCCGACCAGCAGGTCGAAACCCGCCTGCCCGCCCTGGCCTGGCGCGGCAACACCCAGCTTGCCGTGGCCGAGGAGGCGCACGGCCGCATGGCGCTGCACCTGCGCGAGGCCCGCGGCGGCGCTGCCTTGCTAAGCCAGGTGCGCGAGGCGCTGCGCTTGCGGCGGCCGGCCTCGGTGTTTGCCGATTTTGACCAGGTGCTGGGGCTGAGCTACTCGCCCGATGGCAAGGCGCTCGTGTTCAGTGGGGTGCGCGATGGGCAGAACGACCTCTACGTTTTGCGGGCCGGCGGCCGGGTGCAGCAGCTCACCGACGACTTATTTGATGATGCGCAGCCGGTGTTTCTGCCCGGCGGGCAAGGCATTGTGTTCAGCTCCAACCGCTACCTTGATTCGGCGGGGGTGGCGCGGCCGGCCACGTTCCCGAACGTGGTAAACAACTACGACCTGTTCCTCTACCACCTCGACGGCCGTCCCCGGCCCGTGGAAACGCTGGTCAGCACTATCTCCAATGAGACGCGCCCCCGCGCCTTGAGCGCCGACGAAATTGTGTATCTGGGCGAGGAAAGCGGCGTGCGCAGCCTCTACCGCTACAACCTGCAAACCCGGCAGCGCACCCCGCTGACCAGCTTCGTGAGCAACCTGGAAGATGCGGACTACAACGCCACGACCAACGCGCTGGCGTTCGTGGCCCGCAGCCAGGCCCGCGACCAGGTGTTTCTGCTGCCCGGCTTTCAGCCTGCGGCCGGCCTTGTGCTCGGCAAAACTGCCCGCCAGCAAACCCTGGAAGACCGCTCGGTAGCCGTAGCGGCGCCGGCAGTTGCGCCCGCCAGTGCAGCCGACACCACCGCCAGTGGCCAGTCGGCTACCGGGGGGGGTAGGGCCGACAGTACGGCAGCCCGCCGGCCCAGTCAGGCCGTGAATACCAGCGACTATGAGTTTGAGGAAGACGAGCCCGTAGCGACTACCAACCGCCGGAACCGCCGTGCCGCCCCAGTGGCCGCCGCGCCGCGCAACCCCGCGCTGACGGAAGCGCCGCAGGTGTCGGGCCCCTACCGCTACGACACGCGCTTTATGATTGAGAACGTGGTCTCGTCGGTGGCCGTCGACCCGTTGCTGGGCATTGGGCTGGTCGGGCAGGCCAACCTGACTGATGTATTTGAGAATCAGCGTATCAAAGCCAGCATCTTCGGTTTGCTTGATTTCCGCACCAGCAACATTCAGCTCGGCTACACCAACAGCACGCGCCGCGTCGACTGGGGCATCAACTACCAGAAGCAGGCGTATTTCTTCGACCAGATTCAGACCTATCAGCTGCGCTACGGCCGCCACGAGGTGGCGCCGTTCGTGGCCTACCCCCTCTTTCACAACCTAACCCTGCGCGGCGGCCCGCGCTACGTCAACATCAGCCGCACGCGCGTCAACAGCCTGGATAACCTGCTGGACGTGACGCGCAGCTACGTGGGCGTCAACGGAGAGCTGGTTTATGACAACGCCATTGCCACGGGCGTCAACATGCTGGCTGGCACCCGCCTGAAAATCGGGATGCTGCAACTCAACAGCCTGGACAACAAGAACCTGAGCTACGGCAAAATTTACGTCGACATCCGCCACTATCAGAAGCTGGTCCGGCAGCTGGTTTGGGCCAACCGTGTCAGCTACGGGCAGTTTCTGGGCTCGGCGCCGCAGGTGTTTCGCCTCGGCGGCATGGACAGCTGGCTGAACTTCAAGTACGAGGACGAGCAGGTTATTTCGGCCCGGCCCAACGGTTCCCCCGCGCCCGACCCCACCGAAGTATTTGCCCAGCAGTTCGTGACCAACCTGCGCGGCTTCGACTACAGCAAGCGCACCGGGCCGCGCTACGTGCTGCTAAACAGCGAGCTGCGCCTCCCGATTGTGCAGTTTCTGACGCGGCGCCCCATCTACTCCGGCTTCTTCCGCAATCTGCAACTGACCAGCTTCGTCGATGCCGGCACAGCCTACTCCGGAACCAACCCATTCGGCGAGCGCAACTCCTACAACACGCAGGTTTCCGGCGGTTTCGGCAACTACTTCACGGCCAACGTCGTGAACTTCCGCAACCCGTTGCTGGTCGGCTACGGCTTTGGCGCCCGCACCACCGTGCTGGGCTTTTACCTGAAGGGCGACGTGGCCTGGGGCGAGGAAAACTTCGTGCGCTCCGGCCCCAAGTTCTACTTTTCGCTTGGCTACGACTTTTAATCGCAGCTGGGGCCGATGAACCAAGCTGAAGGCAGTTGCAATGCTGCGCCACCGGATTTCTCCGGTGGCGTTTTTGTTTGCCTTTGGCTGACTGAGGGGGGTAGGGAAGAGATACCATTTCAGGCAATGAGCGCTGCGGCGGGTTGTATCTTTGGGCCATCTCACCAAGGCCGTCCGCCGTGCGCTTGCTCCAGGAAATCACATATTTGCTCCAGAAAGACTTCCGGCTGGAGTGGCGGCAGCGGGCGGCGCTGGGCGGGCTGCTGCTCTACGTGGTCGGCACCGTGTTCGTGTGCTACCTGAGCTTCAGCTTTCGCGGCGGCAACCCGCCCGCCCCGGCCTGGAACGCCCTGTTCTGGATAATTATGCTCT
Source organism: uncultured Hymenobacter sp. (assembly GCF_964243305.1). Lineage (GTDB taxonomy): Bacteria > Bacteroidota > Bacteroidia > Cytophagales > Hymenobacteraceae > Hymenobacter. The sequence continues at coordinate 35,874 of NZ_CAXTEF010000017.1, read as the reverse complement.
TCGCTGCCATCAGCGCCGCCGGTCGTGGTTTCGCGCAGGAGTCGGCCGGGCAGCGGCTGTACTACTACACGCTGGTGCGCCCGCAGGCGGTTATTCTGAGCAAAATCGTTTATAACTCCCTGCTGCTGCTGGCGCTGGCCCTGCCGGCGCTGCTGCTCTACGCCGGCCTGCTCGGCAACCCGGTGCAGGATTGGCCGCTGTTTGGCCTCACCGTGGGGCTGGGCGCGCTGGGCCTGGGCAGCACCCTCACCCTGGTGGCGGGCATTGCGGCGCGGGCCGCGGCCAGCAACGGCACGCTGCTGGCCGTGCTGGGCTTTCCGGTGCTGGTGCCGCTGCTGCTCATGCTGGTTAAAGTGAGCAAAAACGCGTTGGATGGCCTTGATTTTAGCGTTAGCCGGGGCTCTATTTTGACGTTGCTGGCGTTGAATCTTATCGTGGGGGCAGTGTCTTATCTGCTATTCCCCTTCCTTTGGCGCAGCTGATATGAGAGTCGATATGAAAGCTTCCTGGTGGAAAATTCTAACGGTTGTCCTGCTCGTTTACACCGTCGTGATGGGCCTGCTGGGCCGGGTGCCGCGCCTGCCCATCCTCAACGAAACCGAGCGCAACCTGTATTTCCACGTGCCGATGTGGTTTGGCATGACCATCATTCTGGCCGCCTCGGTTGTGAACTCCGTGCGCTACCTGCGCAACCCGAGCCCGCGCCTCGACACGCTGGCCCACGAGTCAGCCAAAACCGGCGTGCTGCTCGGCGTGCTGGGGCTGGCCACGGGCAGCCTCTGGGCGCGCTACACCTGGGGCACGTGGTGGACCACCGATGTCAAGCTCAACGGTGCGGCCGTCACCATGCTCATCTACGGCGCCTATCTAGTCTTGCGCGCGTCCATTCAGGACGAGCAGCAGCGGGCGCGGCTTTCGGCCATTTATAATCTGTTTGCCTTCGCGGCGGCCATCCCGCTTTTGTTCATCTTGCCGCGGCTGGCGCAGGCCTCGCTGCACCCCGGCATGGGCGGCAACCCCGGCTTCAGCAAATACGACCTCGACAGCCACATGCGCCTCGTGTTCTACCCCGCCGTCATCGGCTGGACGCTGCTCGGCGTCTGGATTACGGAAGTGGCCTGCCGCTACGAGTTCGTCAAAGAGAAATTCTATGAAAAACAACTGGCTTAAGGCCTGGCGCCGTCTTGGCGCGGTCCTGCTGCTGACCTTGCTTTCCCTACCCCCCCTGCTGGCCCAAACCGCTCAGGCTGCCGCCGACACGCCCGAGATGGCCGACGCGCTGCGCCAGAGCGGCAAAATCTACGTCGTCGTGCTGGTTATCCTGCTTATTCTGGGTGGGCTGCTGTTTTACCTGGTGCGGCTCGACCGCAAAGTGGGCCGGCTGGAGCAGGAATTGCGCGACGACAAGTAGCCCACTGTTTTTCGCTTAAAACTCACTTTCTAGCGGACTTTTCGACCCTCTGAACTGTTCTTATCTCACTATGAAGAAAGCGCATCTGTTAGCCATTGTAGTCATTGCCGCGGCCATTGGCATCATTCTCAGCACCACCGCCGACGCCAGCGTGTACGTCTCCTTCGGCGAGGCCCGGCAGCGGGCGGCGGAAGGCAACCAGACCAAAGTGCACGTGGTGGGCCGCCTGCCCCGCGACGAACAAAAAAACCCCCTGGGCCTGGAATACGACCCCTTGCAGGACCCCAACCACTTCGCCTTTACGCTGGTTGATACCAACCGGGTAGCGCAGCGCGTAATCTATTTCAATCCCAAGCCGCAGGACTTTGACAAGTCCGAGCAGGTGGTTATCACCGGCGCTATGCGCAACGACGTGTTCATGGCCGACCAGATTCTGCTCAAGTGCCCCAGCAAGTACGTGGAGAAGGACATCAAGGGCGCCACGGCCTCGCGCTGATTATAGTTTATGCTTGTCCTTCGTCCCCAAGACCTGAAGCTACTGCAAGAACTACTCACGCAGCACCTGCCTGCTGGTACTGCCGTGTGGGCCTACGGCAGTCGCGTCAATGGCGATGCCTACGATGGCAGTGACCTGGATTTGGTTTTGCGGGGTGCCGGGTTGCGGGAGCTGCCTTATGCTGTGCTGAGCCAACTGCGCAAGGAGCTAACGGAAAGCAATTTGCCTATTTTGGTGGATGTGCACGATTGGGCCCGGCTGCCAGCCAGCTTCCACGAGCGCATTCTGGCCCGCTACGAAGTGCTTCGCTCCGGCTCCGCCGAAATGATTGCTGCTTAACACTTATCCTATGAACTTACTAATCGGAAACGCCGGCCACTTTAGCGTCATTCTCGCCTTCGCGGCGGCGCTGGTGGCGGCGTATAGCTACTTTCAGGCGGCGCGGGGCCGGCCGCTCGGTGATACGGATGCGGGCTGGCTGCGCATTGCGCGCGGCGCGTTTCTGGTGCACGGCCTGGCCGTGCTCGGTGTGATTGGCTGCCTGTTCAACATCATTTACGCCCACCGCTACGAGTACCACTACGCCTGGAGCCACAGCTCCAATCACCTGCCGGTACACTACATGATTTCCTGCTTTTGGGAAGGGCAGGAGGGCAGCTTTTTGCTCTGGATATTCTGGCACGTGGTTATTGGTTTGATTATCATGCGCTTCAACCGTCTCTGGGAAGCGCCCGTGATGGCCGTGTTCAGCGGCGTGCAGCTATTTCTGGTCAGCATGATTCTGGGCGTCGTCATCGGCGGCCTCAAGATTGGCTCGTCGCCCTTCATTTTGCTGCGCGACTTCCTGACCGATTTGCCGGTCTTCAAGCTCAACCCCGACTTCGTGCCCAAGGACGGCACCGGCCTCAACCCGCTGCTCCAGAACTACTGGATGGTGATTCACCCGCCGACCTTGTTTCTGGGCTTCGCGCTCACGCTCGTGCCGTTTGCCTTCGCCATCGCCGCGCTCTGGAAAAAGGAGCTGACCGGCTGGGTGAAGCCCGCCACGAGCTGGACCCTGGTGGGCGGCGGCGTGCTGGGCGTGGGCGTGGTGATGGGCGCCTACTGGGCCTACGAAACCCTGAACTTCGGCGGTTACTGGAACTGGGACCCGGTGGAAAACGCGGTCTACATTCCCTGGCTCGTGTTGGTGGCCTCGCTGCACGGGATGCTGCTCTGGACCAAGCGCCGCACCGGCCTGCGCACAGCCTTTGTGCTGACCATCGCTACGTTCGTGCTCATTCTTTACGCCACGTTCCTGACCCGCAGCGGCGTGCTGGGCAATGCCTCGGTGCACTCGTTTACTGACTTGGGCCTCTCTGGACAGCTGCTGATTTACCTGGGTGCCTTCACGGTGCTCTCCATCGCGCTGCTCGTTTACCGCTGGAAGAGCATTCCGATTTCCGAGAAAGAGCTAACCACCTACAACCCGGAGCTGTGGGTGTTCGTGGGCGCGACGGTGCTGTGTCTGGGTGCGTTCCAGGTGTTCGTCACGACCAGCATTCCGGTGTATAACGCGCTGCTGGGCCTGGTTGGCATCAAATCCAACCTGGCGCTGCCGGCCGACCAGATTCAGCACTACACCCGCATTCAGCTCTGGATGGGCTTGCTGGTGGCCTTGTTTTCGGGCATTGCGCAGGTGATGTGGTGGCAGCGCAACGACCGCCGCAGCCTCATCGACGCGCTGAGCTTCCCAGTGCTGCTGAGCTTGCTGGGCACGGCGCTGGTCGTGCTGCTGGTGCGCTACAACAGCAACACTATCACGGTACCTTACTTGCTACTCACGCTGGCTGGCCTGTTTGGCGTGTTCGCCAACTTGAGCACGGTGGTGGGGCTGGTGCGGCGCGGCGTGCGCCTGTCGGGTGGCGGCGTGGCCCATCTGGGCATCGCGCTCATGCTGCTCGGCATTCTCGGCTCGGCCGGCTACTCCAACATCATCTCGCGCAACGTCTCGGGCTTGGTTTATTCCAAAGATTTTGACGAGGACACCAATCGCGACAACGTGCTGCTGTTCCGCAACGAAGCGGTACCTATGCAGGGCTACGAGGTGCGCTACACCGGGCAGTTTCTCGACGTGCCCGGCGTGCCCGGCTACGTGAACAAGCAGCTGCTCTTCCACACCGACGACGAGTACAAGATGATTGCCCGCGGCGAAGTGAAGAGCGGCGAGAAAGTGTACTACAAGGCCGGTGATACGCTCAGCGTGCTGCCCGAGAACACCTACTATCGCGTCGAGTACCTGGATAAGAAAGCCAACGAGCGGTTTGTGCTTTACCCCCGTGCGCAGGTGAATGAGGAGATGGGCGGTGGGCTACTAGCATCGCCAGCGCTGTTACGATTCTGGGACCATGATATTTATTCCTATATCAGCGCCACGCCCGACCCGCGCAAGGAAAAGCAGTGGGGCGAGGAGAAAGAGCACGTGCTGGCCGTGGGCGACACAATTTTTCTCAATGACTACTTTGCCGTGTTCCGCGCCATCGAGCCGGCGCACGAAACCGCCGGGCTGAACCTGAAAAAAGGTGACCTCGCCCTGCAAGCCGATATGATAGTCTCGGGCGAGCAGCGCCAGTACCATGTGCACCCGGTGTTCGTGGTGCGCGACCGCCTGGTGGGCGTGGTAGCCGATGAGGTAGATGACCTAGGCATCCGGCTCAGCCTCAAGCAGATTGATCCGGTAAAGGGTAAGTTTACGTTCGGTGTGAGCACCACGCAGAAGGACTACGTCATCCTTAAGGCGATGGAAAAGCCCTTCATCAACCTGCTCTGGAGCGGCACGCTGCTCATGGCCCTCGGCTTCGGCCTGAGCCTGCGGCAGCGGCGCGGCAGCGGCGGCGCGGCGGCCAACCTGCCCATTACCGACGAAGCGGCGCCCGCCGAAGCGCCAGTGGCGAAGAAACCCACCCGCCGCCCGCAGCCAGTGGCCAACATCATCCAGACGGCGAAGTAGTTGGCAAGAAAGAGGGGGGTAGGGAAATGATTGCCAAGTCGTTTCCCTACCCCCCTTTTAATTGAGGAGCTGTTTAGCAAGTCGGCCGAAACACCCCAGACCGTCCTGCTGAGCAACGCGAAGCAGCTCGCGGGCGGCACTAATTCAATCGGGTGGGTAAGCTTAATCACTTCCCCACGCGAGCTGCTTCGCTTTGCTCAGCAGGACGGTCTTTCGACATGACGTCTTTCGACTTCCTAAACAACTCCTGAATAAACCCTCAGTGACTGCTGCCCCCGCTCATTCTTTGCGCATTGGTTTGTTTGGCGCCGGGCGGGTGGCCGCGCAACTAGCGCCGGCCCTGGTGGCAGCCGGCCACGAGCTGGCGTTCATCAGCAGCCGGTCCACTGCTTCGGCAGCAGAGCTGGCGGCCCGATTCCCTACCCCCCCTCCGGTGCTGGAAGTGCCCACCGCCGAGCTGCCCGCCGCTGACCTCTACCTGCTGGCCGTGCCCGACGCGGCCGTACCCGCCGTGCTGGCCGGGGCGCGCTGGCCCACCGGGGCCGTGGTGGCGTATCTGGCTGGGGCGCTGCCGCTCAGTGTGTTTGAGGCGGCGCCGCTCGTGCACGGCGGCGTATTATATCCGCTGCAAACCTTCAGCTCCGGCCGGCGCGTGGCGTGGGAAGCCGTGCCGCTTTTCATCGAGGCGGCCGACACCAAGGCCGAAAACCTGCTCCTGGCGTTGGCTGGCAGCCTCAGCGCCCATGTGCAGCGCCTTGGCTCTCCCGAGCGGCTGCGGCTGCACGTGGGCGCCGTGTTCGCCAATAATTTTACTAATCACCTGCTCGGCATTGCCCACGAGCTGCTGGCCGACGCCGGGCTGCCGTTCGATTTGCTTGCCCCCCTTATTCACGAAACCGTGGACAAGGCCCTGAGCCAGGCGCCGTTCACGGTGCAAACCGGGCCGGCGGTGCGCCACGATGCGCCCACGCTGGCCGCACATCGGGCCGCGCTGGCCGGGCAGCCAGCGTGGCAGCAGCTTTACGAAACGCTTACGGCCGGCATTCAGGCGCAGCAAGTCGGGCTGGCCAGCCAGCGGCCGGAGCCGGGCGCAAACCCTGCACTCTTGCCGCCGGTTAGTACTCTTTAAACACCTTTGCCGCCTCGGGGCATACCTTTGCGGCAGAATTCTGGCTTCAAGGCCCTCTTAATTTGGCTTCTACCATCAGGTTTCAGTTTAAAAATGGCCAGCCGGCCGTGTCCCACGTGGCGGCGCCCGGCGAGTCGGTGTTGGATGTGGCCCTCAACAACGGCATTCAGCTGCAACACAACTGCGGCGGCGTGTGCGGATGCAGCACCTGCCACATCTACGTCGAGCGCGGCGGCGACGCGCTGCCCGACATCAGCGACAAAGAGGAAGACTTTATCGACCGCGCCGTGAACCCGCGCATCACCTCGCGCCTGGCCTGCCAGTGCGTGCTGCCCCGCACTGACCTAGAGTTGGTTGTTACCCTGCCGGTGCAGGATTTTCTGGGCCACTAAGCTGCGCTTCGCAATTATGAGTTAGAAGTTAAAAGTTATGAGTTGGCAATTTGCTCACCTCTAATTTTAATTGCTAACTCATAACTTTTAACTCATAATTCATAACTCAACTCCGTGTCTCATTTCGAACCCCCCATTCAGTGGGCCGACCACGAGGACGTGGCGATGGCGCTCTACGAGAAGTTTGGCGACGACTACCCCGAGGCTAAGATTTACCGGGTCCGCTTTACCGAGATGCTGGAGTGGATTCTGGCCCTGCCCAACTTCGCCGGCACCCGCGAGCAGGCCACCGAAGGCCACCTGGAGCAGATTCAGGCCAAGTGGGTGTACGAGTGGCGCGATAATCAATAGCTTGCCGGAGCGGTACCTCAACCGCTAGCAACCCCGGCCGCGCCGGGCCCGTAGAGCAGAGCCAGGGAAGTCAGAACGCCCACTTTGCTGCTGTTGCCGCTCTTCCTACCCCGCCAACCCAACTCACCATTCTTTTAAGTTACAAACCGATGAAAACAGGGACCGTAAAATTCTTTAATGAGGCCAAAGGCTACGGCTTCATTACGGACGATACCACGAAGGAGGATTTTTTCGTGCACATCACCGGCCTGAACGGAGGGCAGATTCAGCAGAACGACCGGGTGGAGTTTGACACCCAGGAAGGCCGCAAGGGCGTCAATGCTATCAACGTAAAAAAGGTCTGAGGCCACCGTGCCCGCTCCGGCTTGTTTCCTAGCTCAAGCTATAAAAGCCCTACCGTGTCCGCGGTGGGGCTTTTTCGTGTCCGGCCCGTCAACAGGGCCGCTGTCGTACTTTTAAGAGGTGAAAGCGCCCGTGCCTATCCCTGCTAGTGCGGAGCCCGCGGCCGACGCCGCCCGCTGGCCGGGCGGGCTGCCGGGGGCCGCCGCCACGCTGGTGCGCTGGCCCAATCTGCTCATCATGCTGCTCTGCCTGGCCCTGACCCGCGCCGGGCTGCTGCTGCCGGGCCAGCCGCTGGGCACAGCGCTGCTGGCGCCGCGGTTTCTGCTGCTGCTGCTCGCGGCCCTGCTGGTGGCGGCGGCCGGCTACATCATCAACGACTACTACGACGTCAAGATTGACGCCATCAACCGGCCCGACCGGCTCGTGATTGGGCGGGTGGTGCGGCGGCGCCACGCCATGCTGGCCCACCTGCTGCTGACGGGGGTGGGGGTAGGACTGGCCGGGCTGCTCTCGCCGCTGCTGGGGCTGGTCACGCTGGGCTCGGCGCTGCTCTTGTGGGGCTACTCGGCCCGGTTCAAGCGGGTGGCGCTGGTGGGCAACGTGAGCATTGCCACGCTCACCGGCGCGCTGGTGCTGCTGCCCGAATTGCAGTTGCGCACCGGCCTGCCGGGCGTGTGGGTGTATGCGCTGGCCGCGTTCCTGCTCACGGTGGTGCGCGAAATCATCAAGGATGTGGAAGATATGCGTGGCGATGCCCACCACGGCTGCCGCACGCTGCCGCTGGTGCTGGGCGTGGCCCGCACGAAGTGGGCGGCCGGGTTTTTTCTGGCCTGCCTGGCCTTGCTCACCGTGGGCGCCACGGGCCGGCTGCTGCTGAAAGGGCACTGGCCGCTGGCCGTCTGGCTCGTGCTGCTGGTGCTGCTGCCGCTGGCCGCGCTCACCCGGCAGCTCTGGCGGGCCGACCGCCGCCGCCATTTCCGGCAGCTCAGCCATTGGTGCAAGGCCATCATGCTGGCCGGCGTGCTGAGCATGGCCCTGGCCGGCGGCGCCGGCTGAGCCGCGTTGCGGCTGGGCGAGGGGGGTAGGGAATAAAGGGTTGAGCAAGGGGCTGCCGACCGCCCAATCTTGCCCCAGAGGCGCGCCAACTGCACGCCAATGGCGCGGCCGGCGCTGCTACTATGGTTTTAAGTCGCTTATTTACGCCGCGCTTTGTCCGGCGCCCGTGCTAAACCGGGCGCTCATCCCTCTCTTCGCAGTTTCCTACCCCCACTCCACCCAAGAAATGCATCAACTCGCCACGCTCGACTACGCCGTCTTTTTCCTGTATTTCCTCATCGTCGCCGGCTACGGCATCTGGATTTACCGCCGCAAAACCGGTCACGACGGCACCGTGGAGGGCGACTCGAAGGATTATTTCCTGGCCGAAGGCTCGCTGACCTGGTGGGCCATCGGCTCCTCACTGATTGCCTCCAACATCTCGGCCGAGCAGTTCGTGGGCATGTCGGGCTCCGGCTTCAAGATGGGCCTGGCCATTGCAACGTATGAGTGGATGGCAGCGCTCACGCTCATCATCGTGGCCGTGTTTTTCATTCCGGTTTATCTGAAAAACGGCATTGCCACCATGCCGCAGTTTCTCAATCAGCGCTACAACTCCACCGTGGCCATGATTATGGCCCTGTTCTGGCTCGCGCTCTACGTGGTCGTCAACCTGACCTCCATCCTCTACCTCGGTGCCATCGCCGTGAGCAGCATCTCGGGCCTGAACCTGAACTTCTGCATGTACGCGCTGGCCGCGTTTGCCATCATCATCACGCTCGGCGGCATGAAAGTCATCGGCTTTACCGATGTCATCCAGGTGTTTTTCCTGATTCTGGGCGGTCTGGCCACGACCTACCTGGCCCTGAACCTGGTGGCCGAGCACTACGGCCAAACCGGCGTGCTCAAGGGCTTTTCGCTGCTCACTAGCGAGGCCGGCGACCACTTCCAGATGATTTTCAAGAAGGACAACCCCAACTACATCGACCTGCCCGGCCTGACCGTGCTGCTCGGCGGCATGTGGATTGTGAACCTCAACTACTGGGGCTGCAACCAGTACATCACCCAGCGCGCGCTGGGCGCTGACCTGCCCACGGCCCGCGCCGGCATCCTCTTCGCCGCCTTCCTCAAGCTGCTCATGCCCGTGATTGTGGTTTTGCCCGGCATCGCGGCCTACGTGCTGTATAAGCAGGATGTGTTTGGGGCCGCCGAGTTTGGCCAGGGAGCCGATTTAAACCCCGACCGCGCCTACCCCGTGCTGCTCAATATCCTGCCCAAGGGTCTCAAGGGCTTGTCCTTCGCTGCCCTCACCGCCGCGGTCGTGGCCTCGCTGGCCGGCAAAGCCAACTCCATTGCCACCATCTTCACGCTCGACGTGTACCGCAAGGTGTTCAACACCCAGGCCTCCGAGAAGCAGCTCGTGGCCGTCGGCAAAATCGCGGTCGTCGTAGCGATGCTGCTCGGCGTGCTCATCGCCCCGCACCTGGGCATCGACAAAAAAGGCGGCTTCCAGTACATCCAGGAGTACACCGGCTTCGTGTCGCCAGGCATTTTTGCCATGTTTATTCTGGGCTTTTTCTGGAAAAAGACGACCTCCACGGCCGCGCTGTTCGCCACTATCGGGGGCTTTATTTTGTCGGTGCTGTTCAAGTTTCTGCCCGGCTACGTCGATTTGTCGTTTCTGGCGCCGCTGGGCTTTGCCGTGCCCAATGTCGCCGGCGTCTATGAGATTCCCTTCCTCGACCGTATGGGCTTTGTGTTCGTGATTTGCGTGGCCGCGATGGTTGTCATCAGCCTCTACCAAACCGGCCGCGGCGTCAAAACCAACGGCCTCGAAGTCGATGCCAGCATGTTCCGTCCCAACCGCAGCTTTGTCATTGGCTCGGTGGCCATTCTGGTCATCGTGACCACGCTCTACACCGTGTTCTGGTAGGGGTCGGCCAGCAGGAGGGGGGTAGGGAAGCCCAAGCAACTGTTTTTTGCACTATTTAAAGTGTTTCGCGGCGCGAAACGGCTCCTAACCAAAACAGGAGCTAATCCGTTGTGAATTAACACTTGCTTTCTACCCCCTCCATGCGCCTCCCTTTCCTCATTGCTGCTGCGTGCGGCTTGTCGCTGCCAACGCTGGCTCAAATTGCCCGGCCTCCCAAACCTGCCATCCCGGTTTCGGCCCCTACCTCCCCCACCATCCTTGCGGTAGCACCTCCGGCCGCGCCTGGTTCCGGCCTGCGCGGCCTGGCCGCCGACGAGCCTAATAAGAAAAACCTGACCATCCTGCCCATCCCGGTTATCTTTTACCAGGATGAAACCGGCCTCGGCTACGGCCTGGGTGGACTGGTGAGCGGGCGCCTCGGGGCCGACACCGCCACGCGGCCCTCCAACGCTCGCGTCCAATACTGGCAGACCGAGAAGAAACAGTCGTTGATTCAGCTCGTGCACACGGTGTTCACGCCGGGCGAGGCGTTTTACCTTAACGGCGAAATCAGCCTTTACGACACGCGCCTGTTCTACTACGGTAAGGGCAACGATACGCCTGATGACAACGAATCACTGCTGGGCTACAAGCTCTTCATTATCAATCAGCGGGTACAGAAGCAAGTGGCGCCCAAGGTCTTCGCCGGCCTGCTCTACCGCTTCACCAATGTCTACGACTTCGACTTCAACCGGCAGGCCGAGAATGGCACCACCAACAGCTTCCTCACCGACCCGCGCGTAAGCATCCGGGAGCGTCAGGCCCACCGCACCTCCGGCCTGGGCCCGGCCCTGACCCTGGACACCCGCGATAATGCCTCCACCACTTTCCGCGGCAATTACGTCGACGGCACCGTGCTCTTTGCCGGCGGCGGTTTGGGCTCCGATTTTAAGTTCACCCGCTACCAGCTCGACGCCCGCCACTTCCAGCCGCTAGGCTCCGCTGGGCGCAGCGTGCTGGCCGTGCAGTATGTCGGGCAATTCCACACCGGCAAGGTGCCGTTTCGCGAGCAGGCCGGTATCGGCGCCAACATCGGCGGCACGCTTTACAACAACGCCAACCTGCTGCGCGGCATCTACGAGCAGCGCTACCGCGACCGGCAGATGATGATGGTGCAGGCCGAGTTGCGTCAGAAGCTGTTCTGGCGCCTCGATGGAGCCGTGTTCGGTGGCGTCGGGCAGGTAGCCGAAGCCCTTGACGGCTTCGCCTTCGACGGCGTGAAGGCGGCCGGCGGCGGCGGCATCCGCTTCAACTTCATTCGCCGCGACCGGATAAACCTGCGCCTGGACTACGCCGTGGGCACGGGGGGCTCGTCAGGTATCTATTTTGCCATCGGCGAAGCGTTCTAGGCGGTGTAGACAGTAACTAAAAGGGTTGTTGTCCACCCGCTCTAAGCTGAAAAGCTAATTTGCTTGTCAGCCGGGTACTATTCTAAAAGCCGCATTTCCGCTCGTCGGAATGCGGCTTTTCTTTTATTTTAAATCAACTTTACTAGTCAATCAGGCCTGGCCGGAAAGATAAATCGTTCTTGCATCTTATTGTCAAAGAAGCAGTTAATCTTCAGTGTCATTCGGCTCTGTCCGGCGCTTAGCAGAACTGGCTAATTTAACTTTTAAAATACGCCGCAATTGTTTGCGGAAATCTTTAAAAGATATTTTTCATAATTCACGGGATAAATCAATTTCAAGCTAATCTTTCTTCCAAACTCAGGCGTAGAGCGGCCTGATGGAACACGCTATGCCTTCCCGCTTCCACGCCGCCCACGAGGTGACAGCAGCGGCTCCGCTGACCACTGCGACCTTACTGCGCCGCCAGTTGCCGGCCCCGCGCGCCGGCTTGCAGGTCAGCGTTGTTATTCCGGCCAAGGATGAGGCTGAGAGCCTGCCGGCCACGCTGGCCGCTTTCGCCACCCAGGTTGATTTGCGTGGCCGCCCCCTGACGCCGGGCATCTTTGAAGTTATCGTGCTGGCCAACAACTGCGCCGACGACACGGCCGCCACTGTGCGGCGCGTGGCCCGGCAGTTTCCGCGCCTGGCCCTGCACGTGGCCGAGCTACGCCTACCCCCCGAGGAGGCGCACGTGGGCCAGGCCCGCCGCCTGCTCATGGACGAGGCCTGCTACCGGCTGCACCTGGCGGGCCGCCAAGCTAGTGGCGGCCTCATTGCCAGCACCGACGCGGATACCCGCGTGATTCCAACCTGGCTGGCGGCTAATCTGGCCGAAATTGAGGCCGGCGCCGATGCCGTGGGCGGCCGCATTCTCACCGATGCACCCCGGCTGGGCACCTGTCCCGTGCGCCGCACCCAGCTGCGCGACGCCACCTACCATCTGCTGCGTGCCCGCCTCGAGCGCTTGCTCGACCCCAACCCCGCCGACCCCTGGCCCTGCCACCATCAGCACTTCGGCGCCAGCCTAGCCATCACGGTACACGCCTATCAGCTCGTGGGCGGACTGCCCGCGGTGCAGTGCATGGAAGATGAGGCGCTGTGGCAGGCCTTGCGGCGCCACGACTTGCGCCTGCGCCACTCACCTGCCGTGCAGGTGCTGACCTCGGCCCGGCAGTGTGGCCGCGTCGAGGTGGGGCTTTCGTGGCAGCTGCGGCAGTGGGCTCACCTGAGCGAAGAGCAGCGCGAGCCCACCGTGGAGTGGCCGGCCGAGCTGGCAGCGCTCTGGCAGACGCGCCAGCAGTTGCGCGCCTGGTGGCTCGGCGGCGCCTACCCTCCTGATTTCGACGGCATCATTGAACTGATGGCCATTTCACCCGACGCGCTGCGTCAGCAGCTGCGGCAGGCCAGGACTTTCGGTGAATGCTGGGACCGGCTGATGATTTACCGCACCGGGCAAATTGGCATTATCGCCCCAGTGCCCTTGTCGCTGGCGCTGGTCGAGCTGCGCACCCTTATTGCCGAGCACGAGCGGTATGCGCAGCTGGGGCAGACTGCGCCAATGCGCGTAGTGTAAGCCAGCTTATGGGCGCCTGAGCTGCGCGGAGGCCTGGGCTGTCCGGCCAGGGCTTGGGCCAAGTAGGAGGGGGTAGGGATTCTGCGGCTCCCGTGGAGCTGGGCTGCCTGCGTCAGCTGTGCTGGTGAGCGGGTTTCTTTTCGAGCAAATCTAACCGGTATCGCTCCTGGCGCTGGCCGGCCAGGTGGCGCAGCGGCCCGCCCGGCGCGGCTTGTTGCAGAAAGGTTTCGTGCACGTCGTCGCCGGTGAGGGGGTAGTCGTGCACGGGCGGCGTCCAGTGCACGAGCAGCAGCTGGCCGCCGGGGTTGAGGCTGGTCACGAGGCGGCCCACGGCCTTCGCTAAATCAGCCGCTGACCAGTAATAACCGACTTCAGAAAGCAAAATCAAATCAAACGACTGCGCTGGGTACTCGTCCGGCACGCGCAGCAATTGAAACTCCACCTGCGGCAAATTGGCGCAGCGCAGCCGGGCTTTGGCCAGCGGCGCCTCCGTCACATCGACGGCCAGCAGGTGGCCGCAGCGCGGGGCCAGCTGCGCCGTGAGCACGCCCAAGGAGCAGCCAATCTCGAACGCCTCCGCGTAAGCAGGTAGGGGTAGGGCGGCCAGCGTGGCAGCGTATTTCTCGCGCTCGTAGGGGCTGCTCTCGAAGCCCCAGGGGTCTTCATTGGCCCGGTAGACGTCGTCGAAATACGTGGGTGGCAGGGTGCGAGGCTGGTTGGGGTTGACCACGGTAAGATGCGGAATTAATAAAACAGCTTATACGGTCTCACCCAGCATTGGTGGGCGCGGCCGGCTCCAAAAACACCTCATACGGCCCGGCAAAGTGGGCCAACATCTCGGCCGAAAGCAGAAAGCCCGCCGGGTCATCGGTGAATACGCCGGGCGCGATTTGCGAGCGGTGCGCGGCAATGGCCCGCTGCTTCTGGGCCAGCACCGGCCCGATGTGAAGCCGAAAGCCGGTCACGGCGTCGGCGGGCCGGGGCAGGTCGGCGGGGGCGGCGCGCTGCCAGGCCCAAACCACGTACTCCAGCCGGCGGGGGGGGGTAGGGAGGCCGGCCAGCGCCGTATCGACTAACTGGCTCGTGGCGCGGTGGTCGGGGTGCGAGTCGCGGCGCCAGGGCACCAGAATGGTGGCCGGCGGCTGCTCACGCAATAAGTCACGCAGCTTTTCAACGGCGGCTTCCACTGCCGGGCCGGTGCCGGGCACCTGGCTGTCGGGCAAGCCCAACGTCAGAAGATTCTCGTCTTCCACCCCCAGAATACTCAGCGCCAGCCGCAGCTCGGTTTCGCGCACGGCGCGGCGGGCGGCGGGCGGAAATGCGCGTGAGGCTGGGTGCGACATCGTGCCATCGCTCACCAGCACGGCCCGCACGGCATGGCCGGCCCGGCGCAGCAGGGCCAGCAGCCCGCCGCAGCCCAGGGCCTCATCATCGGGATGCGGAATGACGACCACCGTGGAGCCCAGGCTGGCCGCGAACCGGGCCGGGCGGCGGGGGTAGGCAGCGAAAGGGGTTTCAGGAGTAGGCTTGCTCATGCGGCGCCGCGTTTCAAAGCTGATGTTGAAGGACAGTTAGTTATCAGTTAGGAGTCAAACTGGCGGTCATGCTGAGCTTGCCGAAGCATCTCTACCGCTGACTAACCCAATCGTTGTCTACCGTGGATTACTTCCCCACGCGAGATGCTTCGGCAAGCTCAGCATGACCGCCAGTTTGACTCCTAACTGATAAGTATTCACTCTTAATCTCATCAAGCCTGCGCATTCCACAGCAGGTGTGCGGGCTGGTCGTGGCTGAGCACGTAGCGGCCGGCGTCGGCCTGGGCGCCGTCGGGGGCGGGCTGGCGCAGGTAGTGGGTCAGGTCGCGGTGCAGGCGCTCGAAGGGCAGGGGCTGGAGCAGGCCGCGGGCGCCCACGCTGCGCTCGGCCAGCTGCAACGTGCGCAGGCACACATCTTCGATGGCCGTGCGCACCAGGTTGGCGTAGGCCACGGTGGGCTCGGGCTGGCTCAGGGCGGTGGGGCGGGCGGCGTGCTCGGCGGCGGCGCGCAGCCACTGGCCGCCGCTCTCGATGAGCAGGGCCATTTCGCCCAGGCGCTGGCGCTGATAGGGGTCGTCGGTGCGGTCCAGGCTGCGCAAAAAGCTACGGGTTTCGTTGAATACGGCTTCGGCGCCGCCCAGCTGCACGGCCGCAAACCGGATGGCGCCGCCACTGAACCAAGGCTGGCGGTAGTAGTCGTTGGGCTGCCCAATCAGGTCGGAGGCGTCGATTTCCAGCCCCGTCAAATCAGCTTTAAAGCTGGCCGTGGCGCGCATTCCGAGCGGGCGCCAGAACGAGCGGTCGAGCGTCGGCGGCTGCGCGTCGGCGGGCAGCACAAACAGCTGCCAGCTTTTCTTGTCGGGCAGCATCCCGGTGATCAAAGGCCGGGTGAGGTGGCCGGCGCCGGAGGCAAACGTCTTGGCGCCGCGCAGGCGGTATCGGCCGCCGGGCAGCGGCTCCAGCTTCACGCCGTCGGCCGGGTTCTCGGTGTTCCAAACCCCAAACAGGTGGCCGGCACGGGCATCGGCCGCGTAGGCGACGCGCTGCGCGGGCTGCCCGAACAGCTGCACCAGCAGCAGGGCATTGAGGTGGCCTTCGAGCACGCGGCCCACGGCCAGGTTGCCGCGCCCGATGTGGCGCAGCAGCTGCAAGAGCGGCGCCGTGGCGGCGGGCGCGTGCAGGCCGGCCCCGCCCAGCGCGGCCGGTAGCGTGGCCGTGAGCAGGCCAGCCTCGCGCAGCCAACTGAACTCCTGGGTCGGAAATGCCCCCACCACGTCGGTCTGCGCGGCCTGGGCGGCCAGGTGCGGAGTCAGCTTCTCGGCGGTGGCCACGGCAGCCTCCGGAGTAGAAACCCGGCCGGTGGGCCTCGCTGGCGGCGGGGGGGGTAGGGCGGGCGTGAGCGGGGCCGCGACTACGGGCGCCGCAACTGGGTTTTCAGGGAAAGTCAGCGTCAGGTGAGGGGCCGCGGGCGCGGCGATGGCAACAAAATCGGGCAGGGCACGGGCCAGGGAGCTAGTATTCATTAAAATACTATACAACGAAGACAACCCATGAGTTTGCCGGCGGCGCCCGCGCCGGCTGAATGAGCCGCCTGATGAGCCGGATGGCACTTCAGCCAGCCAAGAGGGGGTAGGGAAGGCTAGGCGCCGAATGTTTAAGGAAAGCCCGGTTCCTGTGCCCGCAGCCCGGATGAGCCCCCTACCTTTGCCCCCTTATTCCGTCCACTTCATTCTGGTTTTAACCATGTCGTCCCGCCCCGTTCGCGCCGCGCTGCTCTCCGTCTACCACAAAGACCGCCTCGCGCCGCTGGTGCGGGTGCTGCAAGCCCAGGGCGTGCAGCTCTACAGCACGGGCGGCACCCAGCAGTTTCTGCGGGAAATGGGCGCCGATGTGACGGCCGTCGAAGAGCTGACGGGCTTCCCGGAGGTGTTTGGTGGGCGCGTCAAGACGCTGCACCCCAAGGTGTTCGGTGGCATCCTGCACCGCCGCCACGAAGCCGCCGACCTGGCCGAAGCTGAGCGCCACGGCATTCCGCCCATTGATTTGGTGGTGGTGGACTTGTACCCGTTTGAGGAAACCGTGGCCAGCGGTGCCCCGGAAGCCGAGGTGATTGAAAAAATCGACATCGGCGGTATTGCCTTGCTGCGCGCGGCGGCCAAGAATTACCGCGACGTGCTCGTGGTCAGCTCCCGCGACCAGTACGAGGCCGTCACCGAGCTGCTCACCCAAAAAGCCGGCGCCACTGATTTGGAGGACCGCCGCCACTACGCCGCCGCGGCTTTCGCCACCACCAGCCACTACGACACGGAGATTTTCAAATACGTCAGCCAAGGGGTTGGGCGGGAAGGGGGGGGTAGGGAATCAAGTGGGCAGCAGGTTGGACCAGCGCCCGGCACCCAGCCCGCCGCCCCCGTCACTCCACTGCGCTACGGCGAAAACCCGCACCAAAGCGGTTCGTTTCACGGCGACCTGAGCGCGCTCTTCGACCAGCTCCACGGCAAGCAGCTTAGCTACAACAACCTGGTGGATGTGGACGCGGCCGTGATGCTGATGGCCGAGTTTGCGGACGGGCCGCCAGCCTGCGCCATTCTCAAGCACACCAACGCTTGCGGCGTGGCTCAGGCCGCTACGCTGGCCGAGGCCTACGCCAATGCGCTGGCCTGTGACCCGGTGTCGGCTTTTGGGGGCGTTATCATCGTCAATCAGCCGGTGGACGCGGCCACGGCCGAGGAGCTGAACAAGCTGTTTTTCGAGGTGCTCATTGCGCCGGACTTCGCCGAGGACGCGCTGCCAGTGCTGCAAAGCAAGAAAAACCGCATCCTGCTGCGCCAGAAGCCAGTCGAGTTTCCGGCCCGGCAAATAAAAACCCTGCTTAACGGCTTCATCGAGCAGGACGCCGACCGGCAAACTGAAACGGCCGCCGACTTTCGCGTCGTCACGCAGTCGGCGCCGACGCCCGAGGAAACCGAGGCGCTGGTTTTTGCCGGCAAAATCTGCAAGCACACTAAAAGCAATACTATTGTGCTGGCGCGGGCCGGTCAGCTGCTGGCCTCGGGCGTCGGGCAGACTTCGCGGGTCGATGCGCTGCGCCAGGCCATCGAGAAGGCCCGCAGCTTCGGCTTTGATTTGCGGGGGGCGGTGATGGCCTCCGACGCCTTTTTTCCTTTTCCCGACTGCGTAGAAATTGCCGCCGAGGCCGGCATCCGGGCGGTGGTGCAGCCCGGCGGCTCCATCAAGGATGCCGACAGCATCGCCGCCTGCGACGCCCGTGGCCTGGCGATGGTGCTGACGGGCGTACGGCATTTCAAGCACTAACCTTTGCTGCCCATGAAAACGATTGGTCTGATTGGCGGGATGAGTTGGGAATCCACTGCCGAATACTATCGCCTCATCAACCAGTTGGTGCGGCAAACGCTGGGCGGGCAGCACTCGGCCAGAATTCTGCTTTACAGCGTGGACTTTCACGAAATAGAGCAGTGGCAGCAGGCCGGGCAATGGGATGCGGCGGCCGACGAAATGGTGCGTTGCGCGCAGCGTCTGGAGCGGGGAGGCGCTGACCTGCTCGTGCTTTGCACCAACACCATGCACAAGCTGGCGCCAGCCATTGAGCAGAGCGTGCGTTTGCCCTTCCTGCACATAGCCGACGCCACTGCGACCCAGATTCGGGACGCGGGCGTGCGCAAGGTTGGATTGCTGGGCACCCGCTACACGATAGAGCAGGACTTTTACCGGGGCCGGCTGCGCGACCAAGGGCTGACCGTGGTGGTACCCGACGAGGCCGACCGCGCCCTCGTCAATCAGGTAATTTACGACGAGCTATGCCAAGGCGTGATTAGGAGCGCTTCCCGCGCGGAATACCGCCGCATCATGCACGGCCTCGTGGAGCAGGGAGTTGAAGGCATCATCCTGGGCTGCACCGAAATTACGTTGCTGGTGAAGCCCGAGGACGCCGCCGTGCCGCTCTTCGATACCACTCAAATTCATGCGCAGCGGGCCGTAGCCGCAGCATTGCAGCCGTAACTGAGCGCAGCAAGCAGGCACGGGGCCCGCGCCCTACCGGGTTCGGCCCCGCGCCAAAATAGGCCGAAGTACTGCGCACTACTGGCGTACCTTTGTCCTCCCGTAGCAACCGCTACTGTTAGCTTTCTATCTCATTATCACCCGCATGGGCTTCTTCAATTTTCTCACCAGCGACATTGCCATCGACCTCGGCACGGCCAATACGCTGATTATCCACAACGATAAAATCGTAGTCGATGAGCCCAGCATCATTGCCAAAGACCGCACCACCAACAAGGTCATCGCCGTAGGCCGCCAGGCCCAGCAGATGCACGAGAAGACCCACGACAACATCCGCACCATTCGGCCCCTGAAAGACGGCGTGATTGCCGACTTCCACGCCGCCGAGGAGATGATTAAGGGTATGATTAAGATGATTGACACGCGCAACCGGCTGTTTCAGCCCTCGCACCGCATGGTCATCTGCATCCCGTCGGGCATCACCGAAGTCGAGAAGCGTGCCGTGCGCGACTCGGCCGAGCACGCCGGGGCCAAGGAAGTCTGGATGATTCAGGAGCCGATGGCCGCCGCCATTGGCATCGGTATCGATGTGGAGCAGCCGGTGGGCTCAATGATAATCGACATCGGCGGCGGTACCACCGAAATCGCGGTTATTGCCCTTTCGGGCATTGTGTGCGACCAAAGCATCAAAACGGCCGGCGACGTGTTCAACCAGGACATTCTGGATTATATGCGCCGGCAGCACAACCTGCTCATCGGCGAGCGCTCGGCCGAGCGCATCAAGATTGAAGTCGGCGCCGCGCTGACGGAGCTGGACGTGGTGCCGCCCGACCACGAGGTGCGGGGCCGCGACTTGATGACGGGCATCCCGAAGGTGATTCGGGTCACGTTCTCCGAAATCGCCATTGCTCTGGATAAGTCGGTGGCCAAAATCGAGGAGGCTGTGCTTAAAGCACTGGAAATCAGCCCGCCGGAGCTGTCGGCCGATATTTATGAAAACGGCATTCACCTTACCGGCGGCGGCGCCCTGCTGCGCGGCCTCGATAAGCGCCTGGCCGCCAAAACCAAGCTCCCCATCCACATCGCCGAAGACCCCTTGCGAGCCGTGGTGCGCGGCACGGGCAAGGCGATTAAGGACATTCAGGCGTTCAAGGGAGTTTTGCTAACTTAAAATGTGGTCATGCTGAGCCTGCGAAGCATCTTATCACCTGAGAACAAGCACTAATCATTAATTACTGCGTCGTTCGGCGGCGAGAAGATGCTTCGCAGGCTCAGCATGACAGATAGGCCATGAGAAACCTGTTCGCCTTTCTGTTCCACTTTCGGGGCGCGCTGGTGTTTGGGTTGCTGGAGGTGCTGAGTATTGGCTTGCTGGTCACTAACAGCTCGTATCAGCGGGCGGCGTTTTTCAATTCGGCCAATGCCTACGCCGGGGCGGTACTGGCCCGGCGCACGCAGGTAGCCGACTACTTCCGGCTGGCGGCCCTCAACCAGCAACTGCTGCGCGAGAATGCCGCCCTGCGCCAGCAGCTCTACCCGCCCGACCTGAGCGGCCGCGCGGCCGACTCGCTGCCCGTAGGCCGCGACACGCTCGGCCGCGTCGTGTTCCGCCGGAACAGGGGGGTAGGGAAGTTGGCGGACAGCACCGGGGCAGTCCGCGCCCGCACCATCCCTACCCACCCCGATTCGCTCTGGCTCGGCGGGCAGCTGCTGCCCGCCCGCGACGCCGAGTTTCCGCTGATTCCGGCGCGGGTTATCAGCCAGTCGCTGCGGCAGGTAGATAACTACCTGACCCTGAATGTGGGCACTGCGGATGGCGTGCGCCCCGGCCTGGGCGTGCTGGCCGGCGCCGGCGTGGTGGGACGAGTGAAGGCCGCGACCGAGCACTTCGCCACCGTCACCTCGCTCTTGCACTCCAAAAGCGCCGTTTCGGCCAAGCTGCAACGCGACGGCACCTTCGGCACGGTGCGCTGGCCCGGCGACGACCCCACCCACGTGCTGCTGGACTATATTCCGCGCCAGAACCGGCTCGTGCTCGGCGACTCGGTGGTTACGTCGGGCTACAATGCCATCTATCCGGCCGGCGTTTTCATCGGCCAAGTGGACTACTTCGTGAAAGAGCCGGACAAGAACTTCTGGACCGTGCGGGTGCGGCTGGCCGCCGACTTCACCAACCTGACCTACGTGTACGTGGTCACGCCGCGGCGGCAGGCCGAGCGCGACACGGTGGAGGCGCGGGCCGGCGTGCGCCCCGTGGCTGCCAGGGAGGAGGTGCGCCGCCCATGAGGCAGCTGCTGATTCAGTTGGTACGCTACGCCGTGTACGTGCTGGTGCACGTGCTGCTGGTAAGCCGGCTCGTGCTGTTTGAGCGCGGCTGGTGCTTTCTGTATTTGGGGTTTCTATTGTTTTTGCCCTTGGCCACGCCCATCGTGGTGCAGCTGCTGCTGGGCTTTGGCCTGGGCCTGACAATGGACATCTTCTACGATACCGGTGGGCTGCACGCGGCGGCGGCCGTGCTGCTGGCGTTTCTGCGGCCCTGGGTCTTGCGCCTGCTCACGCCCCGCGACGGCTACGACGCCCAGGACTCGGTGAACGTGCACCAGATGGGCTGGCAGTGGTTCGGGGTGTATCTGGGGTTGCTGGTGCTGGTGCACCACGGGGCGTTTTTCGTGCTGGAGCTAGGCAGCTTCCGCTACTTCGGCCTCACGCTGGCCAAGGTGGCCTTGAGCTGGGTGTTTACCTCGCTGGCCTTGCTGATTGTGCAGCTGCTGTTCTTTCCTGTGCGCCGGGGCAGGGGGTAGGGAAAGGGCAGCAATGCTCTTTCCAAACTCATATTGGCTATGTAGATGGGGGTAGGAATGCGCTGCTTCGCCCCACTCTCAGCTCCCTATCCTTCAAAGCGCCTCTTTTCCCTATTGTGGTGTGACACTGCTAGGGCTGACCGACAGCGACGCGCTGAATAAGTACCTGCTGGTCCGTAACCAGTCGCAGCACGTAGAGGCCCTGGCGCAGGCCCTGGCCCTGAAGGGTAAGGCGCTGTACGGTGCCGGCCGCACTATGGCCGCTGAAAAGCTGGCGCACGAGCTGCCCGCGCACGTCGTAGAGGCTCAGCGTAGCTGGTCCGGTTGCGCCAAGGTGGAACTGCACCGAAGCCTGCCGGCTGAACGGGTTGGGATAAGCACTCAGGCTGGTAGCAGCGTCCGCCTGGGGGGTGGTGGCCGTGATGACCGCGGGCCGGGTAGGCTCGATGAGGGGCGAGAGATGAGTGCCGGCAATGGGTTCCTCACGCCTGCCATCGGGCAGGCGCCAAGTCACGGATACGTAGCCTGGTCCCCAGCTTTGCTTGTGCAGGGCCTCGATATAGTAGCGCTTACCTGCCACCAGATTGACAGCGGCCGACTGCTGGCTGGCGTAGCGCGTGTAGTCGTGGGGCCCGGAGGTCCAGCCGGTGGAGGAAGCCAAGCGTACCTTGTTGGTGGGCAACTCATCGGTGCTCAGCCACAACTCTGCCTCGTCGTCGCCCGCAATGGAAAAGATGTAGGCGCCGCTCTGCGGTGGGCAGACGTAGCCGCGCAAGCGGGCGCCGTAGTTGAAGTCGGTGCTCGTCACAGCTTCAAACTGCGGGAGCGGGCCGCTGCTGCTCGGGGCCAGCGTGAGCGGAAGGCTGCTGACGCTGCTGCCCGAGATGTTGTTCCACTGCTCGCGCAGCAGGCCGCCCGTGCCGGTGCAGGTGCTGGGGGTAGGCAGCGGGCCAAGGTCAACCACTTCCTGGACACCGATGTCGAAGCCTTGGCCGGCCGCAATAGCATTGCCGTAAAAGTCACGGCGGCCGGGGTCGAAGCCGAATAGGGTCCGAAGGTCCAGGCCCTTGTCGACAATCGCCGAGTTGGCAGATACCAAAAAGGCGGTGAGAGTAGTCAGCCTGGTAGGGTCCGTAAGCTTCTCGTAGTTGGTGGGGTCGCGTAGCTGCGGGTCGGCGTTGAGGCCTACGAGGCTGCCGTTACGCTTTTCCTGGTCCGTGGCCGCTGCCCAGGCCGCTAGGCTTTCATACCCGCCTATATTAAAGCCGCCATCGATAAACCAGTAGTTATTCGCCTGATAAGTAAGGCCACTCGTAGTGGCTACCAGGCTGTGCGAGCTTATGCCGATGAATACGTTGTTGCGAAAGTTGAAGTTGTTGACTCCATCCCGGCTGTACTGTGCCACAGCCGGGTGAGCATCACTGTAGAATATATTATTATATACCTCGCAATTGTTGGTTGCGCCGCCGCCGACGGCTCCCACTATGAGACCAGGACCAGCATTATTAATGCTAATGTTGTAGCGGATTACATTGTTCGACCAGGAGGTGGCGGCATCATGCTGCCAGGTCACAAAGCCATAGCATTTATTCTCGTAAGCGTAGTTGTACTGCATTACCGAGTTGGTGACGCCGCTGTCAAAGTCGAATCCTCCACCGTCATACTTCGGGCTTTGATTGTTATGCGAGATGCAGTGCTGAATGATTACCTGGTCGGCCTCGTAGCACCAGATGCCCACGGGGCCATTATCATTCACTTGTTGCATATCGTAGCCGTTGTAGGCGGCTTCGCAGTACTCAATCGTGGCTTCGCGGCCCGAGAACAGAATGCCATTGCCGCTGTGATTGGTAGTGACGGTTGGGTCGCCGGGGTTGTTGATCGCCCGACAGTAGCCAATATAGACATTGGTCGAGGCCAGGCCCGCAATGCCCGCAAAACCGTTGTCATGCGCGTAGACGTTGGTCAGGCGCACATTGGTGCAGTTGTGGAACTCGACGCCCGCGCGCTGAAAGCCGCTGGCTTCTACTTGGTCTATCGTGATGCTAGTCGCATCGGTTATGAGAATGCCCTGGCCGCCCTGATTGCCGGTTTTGCGGCCCAGTCCCACGAAGTTTAGCGCGCTGATTTGGACGCCCGTCGCGCCGGTGAGCAATAAGCCTTTGCCGGCCCCACCGTCAATGGTCGCCCGGCCCGTGCCGTAAGAGCTGATAACAAGCGGGGCGCTGGCTACGCCGCCGTCGGCCGCTGTCAGCCAGATAGTGCCAGCGAATCTCTGGCCACCCTCAAACAGGAGTCGGTCACCGCTGAGAAAAGTAGACTCGTTGGCTTTGTTGATGCTACGCCATGCGCTGCCTGCTGTTGTGCCAGCATTATCGTTATTGCCGGTGCTGGAAACGTAGTAGTCGGTAGCCCTGACCGGCAACGCCAAGCCGACTAGCAGCAAAGCAAGAATTCTGGTTAGATGCTTGAGAGACAGAGAGAAAATCATGAGAGAAGTAATTCGAGAGGCAAAACGAAGCTGAGAAGGAACCACCAGCCGCCTCAATGCGAAGGGCAGCAGCTAATAATTAGTAATTCTGACTATACAATATTACTTTGCGCAAAATGATAATCAAAATAAATCATTAAATATTTAAGTATTTTTTATCCTTGTCGCTCGCTCGAAAAAGCCTGGCTACTTGGAGATACGTTGTCGCGTGATGGATTAGTTTGAACGCAGTTGGTCCGCCGCTGCCACCCGCCCCGGCCGCGCCGTACCTTTGCGCGTTATGCAGTATCTGGAAGGCCGCAAATACGTTATCCAGGCCATCTTTCTGTCCGTCGGGCTGCTGTTTCTGGGGCGCTTGTTCTACATGCAGGTGCTCGATGGCACCTACAAGCTGGCCGCCGACCGCAACACCTTGCAGCGCTTGGTGCAGGTGCCGTACCGGGGGCAGATGTATGACCGCAAGAGCCAGTTACTGGTGGAGAATACGCCGGTCTATGACCTCATGGTGGTACCCCGCGAAGTGAAGCAGCTCGATTCGGCCCGCCTCTGCGCGCTGCTCCAAATGCCCATCGCGGAGCTGCGCGCCAGTCTGCGCGCCGCCAAAAAGTACTCGCGCAACAAACCCTCGCCCCTGCTGCAAAACCTGAGCACGCCCGAGCTGGCCGCCATCGAGGACAACCTGATTGACTTTCCCGGCTTCCACCCGCAGGTGCGCATGGCGCGGTCGTATCGCACTGAGAATCTAGCCCACGCGCTCGGCTACGTGGGCGCTATTACGCCGGCGCTGCTCGAAAACCCGAAATACGCCAAGTACCAGCCGGGCGAAAACGTGGGTATCGCGGGCCTGGAGTCGTTTTACGAGAAAACCCTGATGGGCCGCCGCGGCGTGCAGTTCCGCATGGTGAACGTGCGCGGCATCGAGAAGGGCCGCTTCCGCAACGGCGAATTCGATACGCTCTCGGTGGCCGGGCAGGACCTGCACCTGAGCATCGACTCCGACTTGCAGGCCTACGGCGAGAAGCTCATGGCCGGGCGCCGCGGCTGGATAGTGGCCCTGGACCCCAAAACCGGCGAAATCTTATGTTTCGTCTCGGCCCCGCACTTTGCGCCGGCCATGCTCACGGGCAAGGGCATGGGCAACCGCTACATGAGCTTACTGCAAAACCCGGATTTGCCGCTTTTTAACCGCCCGCTGATGGCCACGTTTCCGCCCGGCTCGGTTTTTAAGCTGGTCAATGAACTGGTGGCCATGCAGATGGGTGTCGTGACGCCCCAGACCGGCTTTCCCTGCAACCAGCGGCTCGTGCGCTGCACCCACCGCCACGAATACCCCAAAAATGTGGATATCGCCATCAAGCAGAGCTGCAACCCCTACTTCTACCAGGTGATGCGCGCCACGGTGGTGCGCGGGCAGTCCAGCAACCGCTTCGAGGATGCGCGCCTGGGCCTGGGGCAGTGGCAGAAAATGGTGAAGTCGTTCGGCCTCGGCGAAAAGCTGGGCGTA
Organism: uncultured Hymenobacter sp.; assembly: GCF_964243305.1. Classification (GTDB taxonomy): domain Bacteria; phylum Bacteroidota; class Bacteroidia; order Cytophagales; family Hymenobacteraceae; genus Hymenobacter. The sequence goes on along the minus strand of NZ_CAXTEF010000017.1, from coordinate 10,448 downwards.
GACCTGGGCCACGAAAAGCGGGGCCTGATTCCCTCCCCCGACTTCTACGACAAGCTGCTCAAGGGCCGGCGCTGGAACTTCAAAACCGTGTACTCGCTCAGCATCGGGCAGGGCGAAATCGGCATCACCGGCCTGCAAATGGCCAATCTGATGGCTACCATCGCCAACCACGGCTACTTCTACACGCCCCATTTCGTGAAGGGCATCGGCAACGGCGGCCCGCGACCCGAGTTTCAGCAGCGGCGCTACACGGCCGTCGATACCAGCCTCTTCAAGTACATCATTCCGGGGATGCAGCAGGTGGTGGACGGCCGCGGTGGCACCGCCGAGTTTGCCTCGCTCGCGCAGTACGGCATCTCGGTGGCCGGCAAAACCGGCACCGTGCAGAACGCCCACGGCGAAGACCACTCCACGTTTGCCGCCTTCGCCCCCGCCAACGACCCCAAGATTGCCATCGCCGTGTTCATCGAGAACGGCGGCTTTGGTGGCACCGCTGCCGCCCCCGCCGCCGGCCTGATGATGGAAAAATACCTGCGCGGTCGGGTCATGAAATACCGCAAGCGCTGGGAGGATTGGGTGATGTACGGCGACTTCACCAAGCGCCGGCACTAGGCCGCCAATCAGGCTGGGGCAAGGTTAACAAGCGGAGAGGGGGTAGGGAATTGCGCGAAGCTCTAACTGAGCGCCGCGCAATTTCCTACCCCCTCTCCTGGCGCTGGCGTCAAAGCCAGCCAGCTGTCCTATCGATTCCCCGCCGGGCTCACTGGCTTCTGCTCTTTCTGCTGGAGCGGGCTTGGGGCCGGTGTCTGCTGGGCCTGCGTCTGCGACTCGCGCAGCGGGTTGGTGCCGGCCGCCTGCTGCTGCTGAAACAACTCGAAGCGCGAGGCCACCGGCTGGCGCGGGAAGGAGTTGTTGCTCAGGTCCGTGTCGGCGGTTTGCAAGTAAGGGTCGAGCTGGAAGGCCACCACCTGCTTGGGCGTGGTGATAATCTTGGTGACCTGCTCGTTGTTCTTGCGCCAGATTTCGGCCGGGATATTTACCACTTCCTGCGTGCCGTCGTCGTAAGTCATCTGAATAATGACCGGCATCACTAGGCCGCCCACGTTGCGCAGGCTTATCTCATAAAAATTCAGGTTGTCGCTTAATTTCTGCTGCTGCGAGGGCGTCAGCGTTTTCAAATAAGCGAAATACTTCTGCTTATCGGTTTCGCTCACCGCCAATGGGTCGTAGTTGTTGTAAAAATCCTTCAGCTCCGGCTTGACATCCACCACGGTCTGCTTGATATCTTCCAGATTGCGCAATTGCGTAATGGTTTTTGGTGCGGTTTCTTTTTCCTGGCGCAAAAGCTTGTTTTCCACCCCCGGATTCTTGGTATTAACGCCGTAGTATTTCACGTTGTCAATACTCAAATCGGTGCGGTCGATGGTGTAGAACCAGCCGCGCCAGAACCAGTCCAAATCCACGGCCGAGGCGTCTTCCATCGTGCGGAAAAAGTCGGCCGGCTCAGGGTGCTTGTAGGCCCAGCGCTGGGCGTAGGTTTTGAAGGCAAAGTCGAATAACTCCCGGCCCATCACCGTCTCGCGCAGCACATTGAGGGCCGTGGCGGGCTTGCCGTAGGCATTGTTGCCGAATTGCAGCACTGATTCCGAATTCATCATAATCGGCGTTTGCAGGCTCTTATCAGTGCTCATGTAGGCCACGATGTTCTTGGGCTCGCCGCGCCGCGAGGGGTAGTCGCGCTGCCACTCCTGCTCGGTCAGAAACTGCACGAACGAGTTTAGGCCCTCGTCCATCCACGTCCACTGCCGCTCGTCCGAGTTAATTATCATCGGAAAGAAGTTGTGGCCCACTTCGTGGATAATAACCGATATCATTCCGTATTTCCGGTCGGCCGAATACGTGCCGTCTTTCTCGGGCCGGCCGCCATTAAAGCAAATCATCGGGTATTCCATGCCGCCCACCGGGCCGTGCACCGAAATAGCGACCGGATATGCATACGGAATGGTGTATTTGGAATAGGTTTTAATGGTGTGCGCCACTACTTCGGTCGAATATTTTCCCCACAGCGGATTGCCTTCCTTGGGGTAATATGACATGCACAGCACCGGCTTGCCGGCCTGCGTAATCTGCATCGCATCCCAGATGAATTTGCGCGAGCTGCACCAGGCAAAGTCGCGCACGTTTTTGGCGGCGTAGGTCCAGGTTTTGGTGCCGGTGGCGCGGCTGCTCTCGTTGCGCACGGCTTCGTCCTGCGAGACAATCAGCACCGGCTTTTTGGCCGTTTTGGCCTGTTGAAGGCGCTTTTGCTGGGCGCTGCTGAGCACCTGCGCCGCGTTCTGCAAGGTGCCCGTAGCGCCCACCACGTGGTCGGCCGGCGCGGTGATGCTGACGCGGTAATCGCCAAACGGCAGGGTGAATTCGCCGTTGCCCAGAAACTGCTTGTGCTGCCAGCCCTGATTATCGGAATAGACGGCCATGCGCGGATAAAACTGCGCTATCTCGTAGAGATAATTCTTGTCTTCGGGGAAGAACTCGTAACCGCTACGCTCACTGATGCGCAACTGGTCGTTGATATTATAATGCCAGCTAATATTCAGTACGGTGGCTTGCCTGGGCCGCAGGGGGGTAGGCAAATCAACCCGCATCATGGTGTGATTAATCACGTAGGGCAGTTTTTTGCCGCCCGCGCCGGTCACACTTTCTATTTTAAAGCCCCCGTCGAAATCCTGGCGCGCGATATTATCGAGGCCCTGAAACGAGAGGCGGTTATTTTGAATGGCGGCTACTTCCGTGGCCGTGGTGATGGAGTTTTTATCCAGAATGTTCTGGTCGAGCTGCACCCACACGTAGGGCAGCACGTCGGGCGAAAGGTTGGTGTAGGTGATGGTTTCGGAGCCGGTAACGGCTTGCTTCGTGTCGTCGAGGCGCACCTTGATGTTGTAGTCGGCGCGCTGCTGCCAGTACTGCGGGCCGGGCGCGCCGCTGGCGGTGCGGTAGGTGTTGGGCGTAGGCAGCAGGTGGTCGAGCTGCGCGAACTTGTCGGTGCCCGAATTGGTGGTTTGGGCGCGCAGCCCGGCGGGCAGCAGCGCCAGCAGCAGGCTGGCCAGGGGCAGCAGGGGGTAGGGAAAGCGCATCGGACAAAGGAAAATTAAAACGAAAGCCGTAGGACGGCGAAGATAAGCACCGGGCTCGTAAGCCCGGTTAAATTCTGGCACTCAGGCCGTAATTAATTGCATTAGCAGCAGCAGGGCGATGCCCAGCGCCGCGCCGGAGCAGGTCAGCACCCAGTCGCGGTGGGCCACGCCCAGCCCGCGCAGTAGCCCCAGCGCCAGAGCCAGAATCAAGCCCACTACCAGCAATTGCCCCAGCTCAACGCCTACATTAAAGGCCAGCAGCTCCACCACCGGCCGGCGCCCGGCGCCCAGCAGCGCCCGCAGGTAGTTAGCGAAGCCCAGTCCGTGAACCAGCCCGAACGCGGCGGCCAGCGCATACGCTGCCCCCGGCCATTCCCTACCCCCCCCTTGGCCGCCAAGGTGCCGGGCCCAGGGCTTGCCGGCGCGGGCAAGGTTGAACAGAGCCGTCAGCATCACCGTGACGGGAATCAGGGCCTCAATCAGAGCCGCAGGGAAACTCAGTTGCCCGAGCGTGGCCAGCGCCAGCGTGAGCGAGTGCCCCACCGTGAAGCTCGTCGCCAGGGCGCCCACCCGGCGCCAGTCGGCCAGGACGTAGGGCGCGCACAAAGCCAGCAGAAACGCCAGATGGTCCGTGGCCCGCCAGCTCATGATGTGGTGAAAACCCAGCAGGAAGTAGGTTTGGAAAACAGACATGGGGCAAGGATAGGAAAATAAATGTTGGTTTATAGGATATCAGAAAGCTGCCGCCGCTTTTTTGGAAATGCTATCTGGAGCATTTCAAGCCGTAAAACTCACTGTTTTGGGCGGCTGGCAAAGGATATTTGCCGGGCGCGGGCTCATTTGGTGGCCGAGGCATAAGGCCGGTACTTCGCCCCATGAAAAATATCTATACTTCACTCGTGTTCTGTTTGCTGTTTTGCCTGCTGCTGACCGGCACGGCCGCCGCCCAAACCCCAGCTGCCGCACCAGCGGTGGCGGCGCCCGTTTCTGCGCCTACCCCCCGCACGGCGGCCGACACCGTGCAGGCTATCCACCGCCTGTTTGCCAAGCGAGCCCGCGTGGGAGGCTTTATTGTGCTAGGAGCTATTGGGGCTGATTTAATAGCGGCCGGTATTTCGGCCGCCGCCGAAGGGTCGTCTTCCGGCAGCTCGGGCGGTGGCGGCTACGGCTGCATCGGCTGTTCGAGCGGCGGGCTTTTGCGCTTCAGCTTTGCCGACTACGTTCTGGTCTATGGGGTGCTTGCCGCCCCAATTATGGGGGTAGGGATTCAGCAGCTTGTTGCCTATGGCCCCCGGCGCGAAGCCCGGATTATTGCCGCCTATCAGGCGCACCACCAACTACCAGCCAAGGTTCGCCGCCGCTTAGTTAAGTATTTGTAGTATGTCTGGCCGGATTGAGTTTGATTCGGCAGGCAGATTCATCTGTAGCATTAGAAGCTGCTTCAAAAGCACCTAGGCTTAGCCTGCGAGCTACTGAGCAATTATCTTCAGCTCTTGGCTCACTAGCGGCCGGGCCCGAAGTAAGGCAGCTGCTTACCTTGGCCCGGCCTTCCCTACCCCCCTTCGGGGAAGCGAAGTGCTCAGGGGGCCGCTTGCTGCCCGGCGTTGCTTTCGCCGCGCCGCTTACCGGCCGGAATAAGCGTATTTAGTTGGCAAAACATGGAAAAACTGCTCGTCCTATTCGGCTTCCTGCTCTGCCTTACGGTGGTGCAGGCCCAACCGGCGCCGGGCGGCCCGGCCTTGTTCGATGCCGGCTGGCGCTTCTACCGCGGCGCGGCGCCGGGCGCCGAGCGGCCGGAGTTCGACGACGCGGCGTGGCGCCCCGTGGCGCTGCCCCACGACTGGAGCATCGAGGACCTGCCCGGCACTAGCTCCCCGTTCAGTCCCGGCGCCATCAGCCAGGTGAGCGGCGGCTTCACTACCGGCGGCACCGGCTGGTACCGCAAAACCTTTACGCTGCCCACCGGCCCGCCCGGCCAGCGCGTGCAGCTGCTCTTCGAGGGCGTGTACATGAACGCCGAGGTGTGGCTTAACGGCCAGCGGCTGGGCAGCCACCCCCACGGCTACACCAGCTTCTGGTACGACGTGACCGACAAGCTCAAAGCGGACGGAGCCGCCAATGTCGTGGCCGTGCAGGTCCGCAACGAAGGCCTGAACAGCCGCTGGTATTCCGGCTCCGGCATCTACCGGCACGTGTGGCTCAGCACGCGGGCGCCGGTGCACGTGGCGCCGTGGGGCACCTATCTCACTACGCCGGTGGTCACGGCCACCGCGGCGCAGGTCAGCGCCACTACCACGGTGCAGAACGAAACCGCCCAGGCCGCCGCGCTGACCTTGATGACCCGCCTCCTGAATTCGGGGGGTAGGGAAGTGGCCCGCACCGAGTCGAAGCAGACGCTGGGGGCGGGTGCGAAAGCTGATATCGTGCAGCGTCTCAGCGTAAGTGCTCCCGAACGCTGGTCGGTTGAGCGGCCCAGCCTGTACACGGCCGTGACAGAAGTGCGGCAGCACGGGCGCCTGCTCGACCGCGTGGCAACGCCCTTCGGCATCCGCACCATTTCGTTTGATGCCCAGCGCGGCTTTCAGCTGAATGGCCAGGTCCTGAAGCTCAAGGGCGGCTGCATTCACCACGATAATGGTCCGCTGGGCGCCCGGTCCTACGACCGCGCCGAGGAGCGCAAAATCGAATTGCTCAAAGCCAGCGGCTACAACGCCATTCGCTGCGCCCACAACCCGCCCGCGCCGGCCCTGCTCGCCGCCTGCGACCGGCTCGGAATGCTGGTCATCGACGAAGCGTTCGACATGTGGCGCGAGGCCAAAAACCCCTACGACTACCACCTTTACTTCGACCAGTGGTGGCAGCGCGATGTGGCCAGCATGGTGCGGCGCGACCGCAACCACCCCTGCGTCATCCTGTGGAGTATCGGCAACGAGATTCCCGAGCGCGGCAAGCCCGTCGGCGTGGCCACGGCCCGCGCCCTGGGCGACTATATCCGCCAGCTCGACCCTACCCGGCCCATCACCTCGGCCGTCAATGGGTTGAACCCCGACAAAGACCCGTACTTCGCCACGCTCGACGTAGCCGGCTACAACTACGCCGCCGGCGGCGACCACCACCAGGCGGCCATCTACGCCCAGGACCACGCCCGCCGGCCCCAGCGCGTGCTGTACGGCGCCGAGTCCTACCCGCTCGAAGCCTTCGGCAGCTGGATGGACGTCGTGGACCACCCCTACGTGCTCGGCGACTTCGTCTGGACGGCCATCGACTACCTCGGTGAGGCCAGCATCGGCTGGCGCGGCTACTGGCAGGACCCAAATTTCTATCCCTGGAACCTGGCCTTCTGCGGCGACTTCGACATCTGCGGCTGGAAGCGTCCCCAGTCGTATTACCGCGACGCGCTCTGGCTGCCCAACCAGGTGTCGGTGTTCGTCAAGCCGCCTACCCCCTCCTTCCCGCTCAACCCCGCCAAGCAGGAGTGGAGCAAGTGGGAATGGCACGACGTACTGGCCGACTGGACCTGGCCGGGCCAGGAAAACCAGTCCCTGGAAGTGCAGGTGTATTCCTCATGCGAGCGAGTGGAATTGCTGCTGAATGGCACTTCCCTAGGCAGCAGGCCCACCTCGCGCGCTACGAAGTACCAGGCCAGCTGGGCAGTGCCTTACCAGCCCGGCACGCTCCGGGCCGTGGGCTACAATGGCGCTAAACAAGCCGGTACCGCCGAGCTGCGCTCTGTCGCGGCTCCCACCCAGCTCCGGCTGACCCCTGACCGGAGCACCCTGCGAGCCGACGGCCAGGACCTGAGCTACGTCACCGTCGAGCTGCTCGATGGTCAGGGCATCCGCCATCCCAAGGCCACCAATCCCCTGCGCTTCGAGCTGAGCGGTCCGGGCACCATCGTCGGGGTCGGCAACGCTAATCCGCTGAGCACCGAAAGCTACCAGCGCCCCGCGCGCGACGCCTGGCAGGGTCGCTGCCTGGTCGTTATCAAGTCCGGCCAGGAAGTAGGCAAGATTATGCTTCGCGTGAGCGCCGAAGGCTTGCCGGCCTTGCCGGCCGCGGAGGTATCTATTGCGGCGCGCTAAGAAGGCGGTATTCGATAAGTGCGTATTCGCGGGTATAACCCCTACCCCCTCGGGCTAAGTTTGAAAAGCAAACGCTCGAATGAATGACGGTTGAAAGCGACGCTAATGGTCCAGGCTCGGAGCTTCAGACAATTTCGAGAGTTAAAACAGAGCTGTTGAGTGCCCGCCCGCAATTGGCTCAAGCGGGCCGGCGGAGCAGCGGCTTAAGCCGGCTATATTTGCTTTGTTTGAATAAAATTTCCTTACGCTCCTACGCGCCGTTGGCCTTTGCTCGGTTGCCAAGCCAGCGTCCTCAAACCATATTCACTCTAGTCACCAACGTGCTCCTTCCATTTCGCCTGCTGCTCTGCGCTTTCTCGCTGTTGCCAGCAATCATTACTACCGTCAACGCGCAAACACCACCCACTGCCATGCCCGCGCCAGCAGTGGCGGCCCCCACCACTCCCCGCCCGCTGACCCGCGCCGACACGGCCCGCGCCATCCACGAGTTGTTTCGGAGCCGGCGCGGAGGTGGGGCCGGCTGGCTGGCTCTGGGGGCTGCTGGCAACCTGGCCTCCATCTTGCCGGCCCAGCAAAGCACGAGCGCCGGGGTGTGGACGCCCGGCGTGGTAGCCGGCTCGGCCTTTCTGCTGATTGGGCTGAATAAGCGCATTCAGTTCCGCCCCGGCCGGGAGCGGTACGTACTCCGCGAGCTAGCGGCCACCGGCCACTTGCCGGCCAGCGTAGCGCGGCGCTTGCGGGGCAACTTTGCTCCTGTCCACGGCAGCCCTCTCGAAGAAAACCCGCTGCTGGCCAAGGAAATAATCTCCAGTGCCCCGGCTCCCGGCTCGCCGGCGGCTGCTTCCGCCCCCAGCGCCCCGGCAAGCGCCCCAGTTCCTACGCCAACTCAGCTGCTGGCCGACGCCCGCACCGACACGCTTGACGCCGTGCAGGGCCTGTTCATGAGCCGGCGGGGGGCGGGTGCCTGGCCCCTGGTCGGCGTGCTGCCCGTAGCTCGCATCCTGACCGGCGCCACGAACACTGACTTGCCCAACAATCCCGTCGCGCCGCAAACCACGTCCCCATCCAGCGGCTCCGTGGCCCTGGGCTTGGGCCTGATGGGCGCCGGCTTGGCGTACATGCTTATTCACAATGCCCCGTACACCAAGGCGCATTGCCAGGCGCTGAGCCTCGCCTACCGCAACGGCCAGCCCCTGCCGGCCGACCTGCGTCAGTCGCTCCGCCCCCGCCACTTCGAGCTAGGCCGCAAGTATCGTCAGCGCCTGGAACGCCGGGCGCTGCAGCGCGCCCGGTAGCGTGCTGCGGCCTTATGGCCCCCAGCCGGCGCGCCCAGCGGCTGGGGTGGAGGCGGTGAGGGTAGCGAAAGCTTTAGTAGGGCATCCTGAGTCTGGATAACCGAGTTGTTTGCGGAACACCGAATTTCGCGGCCTTCACCACTTAAGCCGCGGCCTGCGTTATCTTGCTGTCCGGCCTCGCATTGTACCTATGTCTCGCATCTTACCTTCAGAAGCAACGCTTGTTGCCCAGCAACTCACCAACCTCGCTAACATGGCCGAGCGCGTAGCGTCCCCGGAGTTCAAGCAGGGATTTCGTGAGTTTGTGCGGACTCGCGCTAAGGCCGCCAACTCGTCTTTGACGTACCGAGACGCACAAGGTCGTCTGGTGCAGGAGTGGCCGACTACCGGTCGCGTGGAAGTCTTAGCAGAATAGAGTCTGCAATGAGCGCTTCCGTACCCACGGTCTATGTGCTGGCTGGTCCCAACGGTGCGGACAAAACCTCACTCTATCAATACGAAGCGGTTAAAGTGCCGCGCTTGAATGGGGATAGCCTCTATCAGCAAGGCTTAGCCGTAACGGAAGTAGAGGCGGTGATGCGACAGCAATTGGAAGAATAGATACGTCAGCAGGCTTCATTTATAATTGAAACAAACGCGGCGAGCGAACGGGATTACAGCCTGTTCGCCGCACTGAAAAAAGCGGGGTACCGCCTTGAACTGCGCTATGTAGGCCTGGAATCAGTAGCGGTGTGTCAAAAGCGCGTGGCTCAGCGCGTCTTAGAAGGCGGCCACGATGTGCCAGCGGCCTTGATTCAGCAGCGGTATGCCAATGGATTGTCGCTCCTCAAGCAGCACTACCGGGTTTTTGACCGCATACAGCTTTATGACAATACCGGCACCGAGGCGCGCCAAGTAGCCGATTTTCTACCCGGTAGCCTGCCAACGTAAATTGGTTTGGTGCCCGATTGGGCCGCACCCGTGTTGGCGCATATCACCAGAATGGCAACCCTGTACCAGCGCATCAATAAGTAGCACAAGTTCTAACCCCACCCGGCGCGGTTCCTACCCCCTCGCCCCCGGCCAACGCCCCCAGCCGGCACGCCCCGCCGCCGTGGTTGGGGCGGTTCAGGGTAGTAGGAGTTTCTACGCATACGGCGTAACTACATTCCTTACTGCGACGAATTTCTCGGCAGTTCTTCCAGCATCCTCGCTATCGTTTCGCCCAGCGGGTCAATTTGCTCTTGCAGCACTATCCACACGAATTCAAAGTCGGTGTCGAAGTAGTGGTGCGTCAGCTTATCCCGCATTCGGGCGATGTTACGCCACTGAACCTGCGGGTAGGCCTCCCGCCACTCCGTCGGCAAGTTCTTGGTTGCCTCGCCGATAATCTCAATGCTTTTGACGATAGCACGACTCATCACTTCATCGGCTACCAACGCCACCATATCTGGCAGCCTGGTCCGGCACCGTTGCAGAAATAAAACTTCGTCGCGAATGTGCATCAGCCGCTCAAGCGGCAGCGGGGAAGACATATTCCGTCGTACTTAAAATATGAGGCCCGATGTACTTCGACAGCCCTGGCCTGGTCAGTACTTCCACTGGCCGGCCCAGCAAGTCTTCAAGAAAATCAACTACCTCAAAGAACCCGCGAAACGTCTTACGGCCCTCCGAGAAATCTACTAGTATATCCACGTCGCTGCTAGGCCCCGCTTCATCGCGCACGAACGAGCCAAATAGCCCCAACTGCGCTACGCCCAGCGCCCGTAGCTGCTCGCGCTGCGCCTGCAAGCGGGCAATAACTTCGGCTTTGGTTTGGACGGGTTGCATGTTATAGCTACGCGGTTAGGTCAGTGCAAGATACGTCCCCCGCCCGGCGCGGTCCCTACCCCCCCACCCCCAGCCGGCGCGCCCCGCCGCCGTGGTGGAGGCGGTTTAGGGTAGCATAGGTTACTTTA
>NZ_CAXTEF010000016.1:0-94263 GCF_964243305.1 uncultured Hymenobacter sp. | reverse complement strand
TTGTTATAAATTACTTTGTTATAAATTACTTTGTTATAAATTACTTTGTTATAAAAACTTAAATTATACCCCTTAAAGAAGTTATTGGACTACGTAACTTCATAATTTTCAACTACGGTGCAGAGGCTCATCTTTACATAATGCTAATACGCTTGAGAATCTTTATACTGCCTCTGCTAGTCCTCCTGCATTCCGGTTTATCTGCCTACGGCTGGGGTCTCGCCCCGGCGCCTCTCCGGCGGGTTACTAGTGGCGCCGCCACCCCCGCTCGTGCTACCTCGCCCCTAGCCCGCCAAGCCGCTACGCACGCCACGGCGGGGGGTAGGGTGCGCATCACGGTAACTTTTGCAGCCCCGCCCGCCAGCGCCACCATGCGCGTGGCCCCGGCCCTCTACAACAAGGCGCGGGTCCTGACCTTCGAGCAGGACGACTCGCCGGTCAGCACCTTCACCGATTTGCTGCCGCTGCTCCGAGGCGGCGTGGCCTCGGGCGGCCAGCCGTGCCCCGGCCTGCGCTTCAGCGATGGCTGCGGCAACCTTCGCCCGTGGACGGCGGCCGTGGCCATCAATGGCCGCCACCTCTACCAAGGCGTTTATTCGGTGTTGCTGGACCCGGGACCCCATCGCAACGTAAATCTGCTGGTGTGGACGCAGGCCCAGGAACTGCTCGATAGTGGCTGGGACATTGAAAACCACTCCGACCTGCACTCGAACGAGCCAGGGACTCCCAGTCCGGCCCAGCAGCTAGCCACCCTCGACCAGCTGATTGGCGACCGCCTCAACGGCTACAAGCCCTCGGTGCACATTGTACCCGCCGACCACGCCGGCTACCCCACGGCGGCGTTTGCGGCCGGCTACCTGGCCGTGTCCAGCGCCAGCGTGAGAGACGGGCTGCCTAGAGTCAATCTTTGGAATGCTAATCGGGTGAAGATGAGTGACCTGCCGGACCCCGGTACCCGCTTCGTGTACAATCGCGACAACGCTGACCGGTACACGAGCGAGACCAGCGACACGCACCTGGCTCGCCTCAAGAGCTTGAGCGACAACTTGATGGCGGCGGACGCCAGCAACCCGTCGGCAGTATACATGCAGCGAGTGTTTACCCACGGCATGAACTTCGCCACCCTCTCGGGCTGGCTCAACTACACCCAGAGTATTGCCCAGGACCGCCTCTGGGTGACGTCGCTGCGCGAGTTCGGCGAGTACCGCCGCCTGAGCCGGGAAGTCCTCAAATCGGAGACGCTGAGCGGCAACACCCTGACCGTGGAATTGGACTACGCCAACGTGAGTGCCAACACGCGCTTCCAGAACCTGACGCTGCTGGTCGATTCGCCCGAGAGCATTGCCAGCATCGCGGTGAGCGGGGCCAACAGCAGCACCTATAATGTAGCGACGAAGCAAATCAATGTTTTCGGCGGCCCGGCGGTCCCTACCCCCCTGCCCGTGCAGCTTACTGCCTTCACGGCGCGGCGCGCGGCGGCGGGCGTTCAGCTCGCCTGGCGCACGGCCTCGGAGCTGCAAGCCAGCGAGTTTGAGGTGCAGCGCTCGGCCGACGGCCACCGCTTCGCGGCCGTGGGCACGGTAGCGGCGGCGGGCACTACGTCCGCCCCCCAGGCCTACGCCTTTCTGGACGCGGCGGCCCCGGCCGGCAGCGGCTGGTACTACCGCCTCGGACAGCTCGACGCGGACGGCACCCGCCGCTACGGCCCGCTGGTGCTGGTGGCGGCGGCCGGCGTGGCACCGGCGCCGCGAGTAGGGGTAGGGCCCAACCCGGCGCAGGCAAATAGCCAGCTCTCGGTGACGGTGGCGGGCTGCGCCGGCCATCGTTTGGAGCTGCAACTGCTTGATGGCCTGGGCCGGGTGGCGCTCACGCGGGCCTGGCAGCCGACAGCCTCCCCGCAGGTGCTGGCGCTGGCCCTGCCCGGCGGCATTCGGGCCGGCGTGTACACGCTGCGGGTCACCGGCGGAAGCCGGCCGCTGCAAACCCGCGTGCTGCTCAGCCGGTAGGGGGGGTAGGGCCCTAGAGCCTCACCCCGATGCCCGGCCCGAGCAGATAAAACCACTTGCCGGCCGATAGCAGCCGCCCGCCGCCCAGATACAGCGGAAACGTGAAGCGCCCGGCGCGGGGCGGCGATACCGAGCCCAGAATAACCACGCCCAAATCGCGCTGCTGGTTGTCCTGGCCCAGGTTGAAGGCGTTGAGGGCCACGAAGCCGGCGCCGATTTTATAGGGCCGCAGGTGGTTGATGCGGCCGGGCGAGTAGAAGCTGAGCTGGGCCAGCGTGGCCAGGCTGATGCCGCCGAAGTTGCCGTAGCCGCGCTCGCCCTGGCGGCGCGTGAGCAGGCCGGCGGGGAAGCTCACGTCGATATCAAAGCTGGTGCGGCGCTGGAGCACCAGCTCGATTTGCTGGCGGTAGCCGGGCTCGGCGTACTGGCCGGGCTGGTGGCGGATGCTGATGACGATGCGCGCCCAATCATCGAGGTCGAGCAGGCGGTGGCTGAGCAAGGTGTTGAGGCTCAGCGGGCCGACCTGGCCGGCGGCATCCTGGTAGGAGGCGGCGCGGGGCGAGGGCTCACTGGGGCAGATGAGCAGGTTGTCGAGGGTGCGCTGGTCGATGAGGTTGCCTTTGGCGTCGAGCGTGCGCATGTCCAGCGTCAGGCACTGCTTGCCGTAGAGGCCGGTTTTGTCGTCAATGGCGCCGGTATTGAAGGAGAATACGACGTCAGAAATGGAGCGGCCGTAGAGCACCGGCCCGTTGAGGTGGGGTAGGGACTGGGGGCCGGCACCGTAGTCGACGCTGATGAAATTGAGCGGATGCGGCCGCTGCATCTCCTTGACATTGAGCACGGTGCCGGTCGGCGCGGCCCCGTCGAAGATGCCCACTTTGCGCTGGTTCACGCTCAGCGGGACTTGCAGGCGGTAAATCATGGCTTGGTCGGAGCGGGTCGAGGAATCGGAAGGGATGATTTGCAAGCCCTCGAAGTAGAAACGGCCTTTTTGCAAACTCTCGCCTTCGAGGCGCACGTCCACCGTTTCGCCGGGGCTGATGCTGAGGTTCGGGCTCCACTCGCCGCCGCGGTGCAGCACGCTTACGGCAGTGAGGCGGGTTTTGGGGGCGATGTCGAAGTTGGTGATGAAGCGGGCCTGGTCTTGGTCTTTGATGTAGAGGTAGCCCTGGGTCTGGCGGTGCGGATTGAAGACGCGCAGCTGGCACAGCACCCGGTCATTCGTCAAATAGCTGCGGGTGTGCAGCTCGGCGATGAGCGCGCCACCCGGCTCCTGCTGGGCCTCGACGCGGTAGGTGCGGTGCAGCTCGAAGGCGCGGCCATCATCGAGAATAAACTCAGTGCCCTGCTGGCGGCCAGCCTCATCAAATACTACGTCCTTGCGCTCCACGCCCAGAAAGCGCAGTCGGCTGGTCTTGACCATAAACTCCTGGCGCAGCGGCGGCAGCTGGTAGCTCAGGCGGCCGCTGGCGTCGAGGCGAGGCCGCTCGGTGCTGGCTTTGACGGTGAGCGTGCGAGTACCGGTTTCGTTGGGCAGCAGGTGCAGGCGCAGGCCGCTGGCCGTGCGACTGAGCTTGTAGTCGATGTCCTGGCCGCGGGTCCACTCGTTGCTGACGCGGATATTATCCGGATTATCGGAGCCCAGTTCCAGCACTTTCTCCTCGCCCACGAACAGCTCCGCATCAGGCACGCGCAAGTCCAGCGTAGTGCGCGTGAGCGGCAGCAGGCTCACCAGCTGCTCGCGCGCGGGCCGCCCCGCGGTGTCCGGCGCCTGCCAGAAGCTGAGCCGCACGAACGGCGCGCCCGTCAGGTGGCGGAAGCGCAGCGTGGCGCGGTAGGCCCCATCGGCGCCGGCCGCGAGCGAATCGGTGATTTGGAAATCCGCCGAGGGGCGCAGGCGCAAGCGGGCGGGATGGAGGGGGTAGGCGCGCAGCTCGGCGGTCTGGTCGTCGGCGCGGTAGTAAAAGTAGAGGCGGGGCTCGCCGGCGACGGGCAGCGCGTGGCGGGTCAGGCGGTAGCTCGTGGTGTCGAAGGTCAGGCTGAGGTCGCGTAGCAGCGGAGCGGGTTCGGCCGGCGCGAGGGGGGTAGGAAGTTGGGCGAGGGCCGGGAAGGCGGCGACAGTCAGCAGGCAGCACAGCGCCCGGCAGAGCCAGGCGCAGGGGGTAGGAGTAGGCATGAACTTCGGGCGGGCAGCGGCAGAAAGGTGCCGCGACGGGCGCAAAAGTGGGGCCAGAGGCGAACTTTTAGGAAGTCAAACGTATCCTACTAAGCAATATGAGGACGGACTTTAATTATTATTCTTCGAAGTAATTTGAGGTAGTACCTAATATTCATTCGTTATAATGTAATTGCTGTCATGTTACGATGACTTCGAAACCATATAAGTCACCGCCTCACTACTATTTAACTCGGCGATTGTTGACCGAGGCTTGCCAATAAGCTGCTTAATTATGAAGAGAAAATCTGAGGTAATAAATGCGCGCATTCAACTTAATCAAGAGTGGAGTGAGGTGCGAACTAGGCTAGCTGAGTTTCCCCCAAGATTCCATCCTAGTAAAACTATTGAACTGCTAGACCTCTGTCGCGCTTCTCCGGTACTGCGCGAACTGAAGCCTCTTATCAGCTTGGGCCGCTTATGCTTAACGCACAATACTGCCATCGAGCAGCTTTATGCTGAGGGTAAACAGGCTACTAATAATGATTCCCCTTGTTTATATTTTTATGAAAAACGCTATGTCGTGTCTAGCTACGACAATGAGAATCAATGGCCTTTCGAAAATTCGCTAGACGCAGTCCACTTTGTGCAGCGACACCCAGTTAATATACCTTCGCTTGCAAACCATATTGTGGAAATAGCACCATCTACTCTGCAGAACATAACCTTTGATTGGCTTAAAGCCACAGTTCATGTAGAATTGCGTAGCGCAAAAGGTCCGGTTTTCCTTCACCTTAGCGGAGTAAGTTGGTACGAAGCAGTTCGGAGTATGCCAACCGGTGAAGTAGATTCAGTCGCTAAAATCGAGTATAACCAGCACCGACTGCTAATGAGGCTGAGTAGCGGCAACACTATCGCTATAGTAGCCAGCGGTTTGGAGATTGAAAGAGGGTAGCTATTCTTACCTAGGGAGCTGAGTGGTGCAGTAAGTAGCAGCCGTTGAGCAGGTTTCAGCTACGTAAGTGAATCAAACAGCTCACTCCCCGCGCAGCACGGCCAGCGGCGACTTGGTAAGCACTTCGCGGGAGTTGAACAAGCCTAGCGCCGCCGTGAGGGCCGTGACGATGGCAGCTAGCGCCAGCAGTGGCGCGGCTACGGGCGCGAACGTGGCCTCGAACACGAACGCCGCCAGCGCCCAAGTCGCCAGCACGGCCAGCCCGATGCCGGCCGCCGCCGCCAGCAGTCCCAGCAGGCTGTATTCGACCAAGGTGATGCGCAGAATCTGGCCCCGGCTCGCGCCTAAGGTTCTCAATAAAACGCTTTCCTGAATGCGCTGGTAGCGGCTCAGAATGACCAGCGAGCTGAGCACGAGCAGGCCCGTAACGATGCTGAACAGGGCCATGAAGCGAATCACGAAGGATATCTTGCTCAGAATATCGTCCAGCGTCTGCAGAATCAGCCCCAGGTCGATGGCCGACACGTTGGGAAACTGCGTGACCAGCGTGCGCTGAATATCGGCCAACTGCGCGGGGGTGTTGGTGCGGGTCATGATGACGTGAAACTGCGGGGCGGCTTCCAGCACGCCGCGGGGGAAAACGACCAGGAAATTGGTTTGCACCCGGCCCCAATCGACGGTGCGGGTGCCGCCTACCACGGCGTCCATCGGCGCGCCCTGCACGTTGAAGGTGAGTGTGTCGCCGAGCTTGAGCTTGACGCGCTTGAAGTAGTCGGCATCGACCGAAACGCGAGGCAGGCCGCCGGGACCAGGGCCGCGGTAGGGCGCACGGCCGGCCACGAGCTTCTCGGAGGCAATGAGCGAATCGCGGTACGTGACGCGGTACTCGCGCGTCAGGGCCCAGGCCGGCACGCCGCTGGCGGTGTCTTTCTTCAGCGCCGCCACCGAGCGGTTGTTGATGGCCGCCAGCCGCATCGTTACGACCGGCACCTGCTGCAAGAGGGGTAGGCGCCGGTCTGTCAGAAGCGCTGTGACGCCGGTTTGCTGCTCTTTTTGAATGTCAAACAACACCAGATTCGGCTGCGCGCCCGAGGCCGACAGCTCGACCCGGCCCAGCAGCAGGGCCTGTAATAAGTAGAGCGTCGCAATCAGAAAGGTGCCCAGGCCCAGGCTTACGGTGAGCACCAGCGTTTGATTCTGAGGACGGTATAAATTGGCCAGGCCCTGCCGCCAGACGTAGCTCCAGCCCACGGGCAGCAGGCGGCGCACCAGCCACATCAGGGCCAGCGCGCCCAGCGCCAGCCCGGCAAAGGCCACCAGCAGTCCACCCGAAAAGCCCAACGCCTGCTGCCAATTGCGGGTTTGCAAGCCCGCGAAGCCGGTGATGAACACGGCAATTAATGCCAGAACCAGCCAGCGCCAGGGGTCGGAGTTGGCCGAGGTTTCCTCATCCACGGAGGCGCGCAAGGTGCGCAGCGGTGAGACGCGCCGGATGCTGAGCAGCGGCAGTAAGGCAAACAGCAGCGCTACCAGCAGCCCGGCGCCCAGCCCCAGCCCGATGGCCGGCCACGACACAGCCACGCGCACCGTCACCGGCAGCAGGCCCGCAAACACCCGCGGCAAAGCCAGCTGCACCACCGAGCCCAGCGCCGCCCCTAGCACGGCGCCCGCCAGGCCCATGAGCGTGGTTTGAATCAGGTAAATCAGCATGGCCTGCCGGCCGCTGGCGCCCAGGCAGCGCAGCACGGCCACGGCGGCGCGCTTTTCGCGGGCGTAGAGGCTCACGGCGCTGGCCACGCCCACGCAGCCCAGCAGCAGGGCCACGAAGGCCACCAGATTCAGGTAGCGCGTCAAATCCTGAAACGAGCGGCCGGTTTGCTGCTGGCGCTTGGCCACGGTATCGGTGTCGATGCCGGCCGCGTCGAGGCGGGCCTCGACCGGCGCCAGGGCCTTGGTGACATCGGTGCCGGGCGCGAACTGAAAGTAGGTTTTATACTGCAAGCGGCTACCGCGCTGCACCAGGCCGGTTTGGGCCAGCAGCGCGCCGGGAATGAACACGGTGGGCGCCACGGCGGCGCTGAAGCCCGACTGCCCCGGCGTCTTGAGCACCCGCCCAGCAATGTAAAACGTGAGCTGCCCGACCTTGATGGAGTCGCCGGGCCGGGCGTTGAACTGGGCCAGCAGCGCGTCATCGACCAGGGCCACCCGCGATTCTCTACCCCCCCTCGCCGCCCGGAAGGCCACCACGGCGCCGGCCGGCTGCGTTTCCCAGGTGCCGTAGTAGGGAAAGCCACCGCTCAGCGCCCGCACCTGGGCCAGGCGCACGCCCTGGTTTTTGGGAAACAGAATGAGAGAGGCAAACGCCACTTCCTCGCTGCGCGCCCGCCCTAGCCGCGCCAGCGCCGGCCGCAAAGCTGAATCGACCGGCTGGCTGGACGAGAGCACCAAATCGGCGCCGACCAGCTCGCGGGCCTGCTCGTTGACGCTGCGGGCCATGTTGTCGCCAAAGGACGTGATGCCCACCAGCGCCGCGATGCCCAGCACGATGGCCGAGGTGAAGAGCAGCAGGCGCGCACGGCTGCGGCGCGAGTCGCGCCAGGCCATCAGGAAAAGCCAGGAAGGGTTCATAGTTGGTTAATAGGTCAGGGAAAAGGCGGTCATGCAGCGCGCAGCGCAGCACCTTGCTCGGGGAAGTAATCTAATCGTTTGGCTAAGCTGATTACTGCCGCACGCGAGATGCTTCGCTACGCTCTGCATGACCGCCTTTCAATCAGTGTATCAGCACCCTACGCCGCGACCAGCGAATCCGCCACCACGGCGCCGCCCTTGATGCGCAGCACGCGCTGGGTTTTAGCGGCCAGCTCCAAGTCGTGGGTCACGAGCACGAGTGTGGTGCCGGCTTCGCGGTTTAATTCAAACAGCAGCTCCACCACCGTGGCGCTGGTGTCAGCGTCGAGGTTGCCGGTGGGCTCGTCGGCGAAGAGGATGCCGGGGCGGTTGGCGAAGGCGCGGGCCAAACTCACGCGCTGCTGCTCGCCGCCCGAGAGCTGGGCCGGGTAGTGGTGGCCGCGCCCGCCCAGGCCCACGCGCTCCAGCAGGGCCTGCGCCGCCCGCCCGCCACCGCGCTCGCCGCGCAGCTCCAAGGGCACGAGCACGTTTTCGAGGGCCGTGAGCGTGGGCAGGAGCTGGAAATTCTGGAAGATGAAGCCCACGTGCTGGTTGCGCACGGCGGCGCGTTGGTCTTCGCTCAGGTTGTCTAATTGAATATTATTAAGCCACACGCTGCCCGACGTGGCTCTATCGAGGCCGGCGCACAGGCCCAGGAGCGTGGTTTTGCCCGAGCCGGAGGGCCCGACGATGGCGAACGTGTCAGCGGCTTGCAGCTCCAGGCTCACGGCGTGAAGCACGGTCAGCTCACGGCCGGCGCTGACGTAGGTTTTGGTGAGGTTTTCAACTTTCAGAATCGACATAAAATCAGCTTAATAAGGCCAGATTTAACAACAGCGTGGCGGCCCTTACGTTTCAGAAGACGCTGACGCCGAACCCGGCGGCATGTTTTCCCTTTGCTTTTCGCCGCGGTCGCGCGGCAGCCTCAACTGCCCGCTATGCTTCGCTCGTTCCATCTGGCCGCTGTGCTCGGCGCCGGCCTGCTGCTGGCCGCCTGCTCCTCGGCCCCCGACACGCCCGCCACCGCCACTTCGGCCGCAGTCCCTACCCCCCCTCAGCCGGCGGTCGGCGCGCTGGCGCAGCCCGCTGCCCAAACCATTCTGTTCTTCGGCAACTCGCTCACCGCCGGCCTGGGTGTGGAGCCGGAAGAGGCGTTCCCGGCGCTCGTGGGTCAGAAAATCGACTCCGCTAGCCTGGGCTACAAGGTCATTAACGCCGGCCTGAGCGGCGAAACCACGGCCGGCGGCCGCAGCCGCGTGGGCTGGGTGCTGGGACGGCAGCCGGTGGCCATATTCGTGCTGGAATTAGGCGGCAACGACGGCCTGCGCGGCCTGCCCCTCACCGACACGCGCCGCAACCTGCAAGCCATCATCGACACGGTGCGCGCCCGCAGCCCGCAGACCAGGATTGTGCTCGCCGGGATGCAGATTCCGCCCAACCTGGGCCCGCAGTACAGCGCTGATTTCAAGCAGCTCTACGCCGAGACGGCCACCAAGAACCAGCTCGTGCTCATCCCGTTCCTGCTGGAGGGGGTAGGCGGCGTGCGCGCCCTGAACCAACCCGACCAGATTCACCCCACGCCCGCCGGCCACCGGCTCATCGCGCGCACGGTGTGGCGGGTGCTCAGGCCCGTGCTCAGCCAGCCGACAGCGCAGTAGCTCCGTTTGCCTGGCCGCTTTGCCGGCAAGACAAGTAGCGCTAATTGCAATGTAGTGAAGAGCTTACGCCCGGCGGGCTATTTTTTCGCGTAAATTGCTGTCGGCAACGCTCTTTTTCTCACTCTTCATTTTCCCACTCTCCACCAATCCTATGAAACAGTTATCCTTCGCTTTCGGCCGCCGCACCTGGCGGGGCCTGTCCTTTGCGCTGCTGGCGCTGCTGCTGGCCGGCGGCCGGCCCACCGCCGCCCAGACGCCCGTCGCCAAGTACGGGGCCCTGCGGGTGCAGGGCGCCCGCATCCTGGATGGCAACAACCTGCCCGTGAGCCTGGCCGGCAACAGCCTGTTTTGGAGCAATGCCGGCTGGGGCGGCGAGAAATACTATAACGCCAACGTGGTAGGCTGGCTGAAAAACAACTGGGGCGCGACCGTCGTGCGGGCCGCGATGGGCGTGGACGAAGCCGGGGGCTACCTCGAAAACCCGGCCCGCGAGAAAGCCAAGGTTAAGGCCGTGGTCGATGCCTGCGTGGCTGCCGGCCTCTACGTCATCATCGACTGGCACTCGCACAGCGCCGAGAAGCACCAGGCAGAGGCCATCGCCTTTTTCAAGGAAATGGCCACCACCTACGGCAGCACCCCGAACGTGATTTATGAGATTTACAATGAGCCCCTGCAAGTGTCGTGGAGCGGGGTGGTGAAGCCCTACGCCCAGGCCGTC
Organism: uncultured Hymenobacter sp.; assembly: GCF_964243305.1. GTDB lineage: Bacteria > Bacteroidota > Bacteroidia > Cytophagales > Hymenobacteraceae > Hymenobacter. The sequence goes on along the minus strand of NZ_CAXTEF010000016.1, from coordinate 84,104 downwards.
ACCAACGCCATTCGCGCCATCGACCCCGACAACCTCATCGTGGTGGGCACGCCCACGTGGTCGCAGGATGTGGACGTGGCCGCCGCCGACCCCGTGGCGGGCACCAACATTGCCTACACGCTGCACTTCTACGCCGCCTCGCACAAGAACGCCCTGCGCGACAAGGCCCGCGCCGCCATCAGCCGGGGCGCGGCCTTGTTCGTGACGGAGTACGGCACGTGTGACGCTTCCGGCGGCGGCGCCATCGACGCGACTTCCACCAAGGAGTGGATGGATTTTATGCAGCTCAACAAGCTCAGCCACTGCAACTGGTCCATCAACGACAAAGCCGAGGCCGCGTCGGCGCTCGTGCCGGGCACCAACCCTGGCGCGGCGTGGGCCGACAGCTACCTCACCCCGTCGGGCCGCCTGGTGAAGGGCTACATCCAGGGCTGGAACAACGCTGGCACGACCTCGCCCGGCACCACTACCCCGCCGCCCACTACCACCCCGCCGCCCACGAGCGGCACGGCCACGAAGGTGGAAGCGGAAAGCTACCAAGCCATGTTTGGGGTGCAAACCGAGACGACCACCGACGTTGACGGTGGCCGCAACGTGAGCTACATTGATGCCGGCGACTGGATGGCTTACACCATCAGCGTGCCCGCCGCCGGTACGTATCTGCTAGAGTTTCGGGTGGCCAGCCTCAATGGGGGCGGTCAGATTAGCGTGGAGCAAAACTCCGGCGCCACGAAGCTGGGCACGGTGGCCGTGCCCCGCACCGGCGGCTGGCAAACCTGGACGACTATTTCGCGCACCGTTACCTTGAGTGCCGGCCAGCAGAGCATTGCCATCGGCGTCCCGGCCGGGGGCTACAACATCAACTGGTGGAGCTTCGCTAAAACCTCCGCCCGCCCGGCCCTGGGCGGCGCCCAGGCTCCGGCCGAAACGCGCGCGTCGGGGATATTTCCGAATCCGGTCCGGCAGCAGCTGCACCTGGTGACGCAGCCCGGCACGGCGGCCCGCGTCAGCGTATTTAATGTCCGTGGCCAGCGCGTGCTGAGCCAGGAGCTGCCCGCCGGCAGTCTCCCGGAGGCCACCCTGTCGGTAGAAGCTTTGGCGCCGGGCAGCTACACCGTGCGGGTGGTGGAAGGCAGCCGCACCACTACCACCAGGTTCGTAAAAGAGTAAGCAGCGAAAAACGTCCTGCACTGGCCTTCACCAAAGCCCTGCCCCCAGCCAAGGGGGTAGGGCTTTTTGTGGGGGCGGCCTTACTGCTCTTCAAATCACCCGCAGCGCGTCCACGTTCACCTCGTCGCGCAGCAGCTCCAGGCCGCGGTAGGTGAGGGGGCGGCCGGCGTCGGTGAGCAGCTCGGCCGGGCGCTCGGGGGCTGCGGCGTCGAGGGTGAGGCGGGTGAACTGCCGCTCGCCGAGGTAGATGGCGACCGGGCGGCCGCGGCGGGCGTTGTAGGCGGCCAGGGCCTGGTCGATTTCGGCGAGAATGCTGCTCATGGGAGGGCGAATATAGGCAGTCGTCAGGCTGGGCGTCGCTTGTCCTGAGTCGTCCGTCATCCTGAGCTTGCGAAGGACCCTATGCCCGTTGAACAACGGGCAGTAGTGACTTGATTAGTGCTTGTTCAACGGGCATAGGGTCCTTCGCAAGCTCAGGATGACAAGCAGGGGGTAGGGAATTACTTTTGCCTCACCTATGCCGCACTCCCTGCCTTCCGCCGCTACCGATGCCGCCCGCCGCCCCATCGGCATTTTCGACTCCGGTATCGGCGGGCTCACCGTGGCCCGCGCCGTGGCCCGCGCCCTGCCCCACGAGCGGCTGGTGTATTTCGGCGACACTGCCCACCTGCCCTACGGCGACAAGAGCCAAGCCGCCATTCAGGCGTATGCGGTGAAAATCTGCGACTTGCTCCTGCGTCAGCACTGCAAGCTGATTCTCATTGCCTGCCACTCGGCCTCGGCCGCGGCCTACGAGCTGGTGCGCGAGTACGTGGGCTCGAAGGCGCAGGTGGTGAACGTGATTGACCCGATTGTGCAGCTCGTCGGAGCCGAGTACGCCGGCCGGCCGGTGGGCCTGATTGGCACCAAGCAGACGGTCAATTCCAACGTATATAAAAAAAAAATCGACGAGCTGGACCGGGGCGTGGACCTGCACTCGCTGGCTACGCCGCTGCTGGCCTCGATGGTGGAGGAAGGATTTTACGACAACTCCATTTCCGCCGACATTATCGCCTCCTACCTGGATAACCCTGCCCTGAGCGGCATTGAGGCCCTGCTGCTGGCCTGCACCCACTACCCCCTCATCCAGCCCCAGATTGAGGCCTACTACCAGGGCCGGGCACCGGGCCGCGTGGCCGTGCTTGACCCCTCCAACGTGGTGGCGGCCACCGTGCGCGACTACCTGCACACGCACGAGCTAGCTGCTCCGGCCGCCAACGGCGCCGCGCCCGCCCACCACTTCTACGTCTCGGATTTTACGCGCTCATTCGAGGAAAGTACCCGGCTGTTTTTCGGGCAGGCCGTGCAGCTGGAGCATTATCCGCTCTGGGAATAGCGTAGCGTGGACGCTGCGAGTCCGCGCGTGAACGACACCCGCACGACTTGCCCAAACTACCCACGCGCGGACTCGCAGCGTCCACGCTACTGCTGTTATTGCCGCGCCTTATCCGCTTCCGCCTGATGCCGCCTACCCCCCTTGCTGCCCCCGGCCTAAAGAAAACCCTGACCGCGCTGCACCTGTGGGGTTTGGCCGTGGGGCTGGTCATTTCGGGCGAATATTTCGGGTGGAACTACGGCTGGGCGGCGGCCGGGCCGGTGGGCTTTCTGGTGGCGACGCTGCTGGTGACGGTGTTCTACGTGACGTTTGTTTTCAGCTTCACGGAGCTGACGACGGCCATTCCGCAGGCGGGCGGGCCATTTGCGTATGCGCACCGGGCGCTGGGGCCGGTGGGCGGGCTGGTGGCCGGCTACGCCACGCTGGTCGAGTTTCTGCTGGCGCCGCCGGCCATTGCGTTTGCCCTGGGCTCCTACGCGCATTTTCTGTATCCGGGCCTGCCGGTGCTGGGCACAGCGCTGGGCTGCTACGTAATTTTTACGCTCATTAATCTACTGGGAATCAAAGAGTCGGCCACCTTTTCGCTGGTCGTGACGGTGCTGGCCGTGGCCGAGCTACTGTTGTTCATGGGCCTGCTGGCGCCGCACTTCAAAACCGAAAATTTTCTGGCTTACCCCGTGCCCGTGAGTGCGCCGGGCGTGCTGGCCGCGCTGCCGTTTGCCATCTGGTTTTATCTGGCCATCGAGGGCGTGGCGCTGGTGGCCGAGGAGGTGGCCGAGCCCCGGCGCACCATCCCGCGCGGCTACGGCTACGGCCTGCTCACGCTGGTGGGGCTGGCCCTGGGCGTGATGGTGCTCAGCGGCGGCGCCACCCCCGATTGGCGCCGCCTGAGCCACCTCGACTACCCCCTGCCCGAAGCCCTGGCCCTGGTGCTGGGCCCCGGCAGCCGCTGGACCAAGTTCTTTGCCAGCATCGGCTTGTTTGGGCTGGTGGCCTCGTTTCACGGCACCATCATCGGCTACTCGCGGCAGGTGTTTGCCCTGGCGCGGGCTGGCTACCTGCCCGGTTTCCTGGCCCGCCTCAATGGCCGGCAGACGCCGCACTGGGCGCTGCTGGCCGGCGCCGCCGTGGGCGCCGGGGCCCTGCTCACCGGCACCACCGACCAGGTGATTATTCTCGCGGTGCTGGGGGCGCTGGTCATGTACATCGTCAGCCTGCTCAGCCTGTTTGCCCTGCGCCGCCGCGAGCCGGAGCTGCCACGCCCGTTTGCCGTGCCTGCCTACCCCTACGTGCCGCTGGTGGCCCTGGCGCTGGCCGTGGTTTGCCTGGGCGCGCTGGTCTATTTTAACTTGAAGTTGAGCGGTATCTTCCTGGCGGGCCTGCTCTTGGCGCTGACTGCCTACCGGACGCTGAGTCCGCATATATTAAGCGAGAAAGGAGGGGTAGGAAAATGACTATTATGCGGAAACGACCGTCATGCCGAGCGCAGCGAAGTGAAGCATCTCGCGGGCAGCAGTAATCAATGGTAATCAACGATTGAATTACTACCCCGAGCGAGATGCTTCGCTGGCGCTCTGCATGACGGGTTAACTCTTTTTTCAATTAAGCGCCCGCGTCATGTCTTACCGCCACACCATCGGCCATCAGACCTACCAGTTTGCCGACCTGAAGACGCTGCTGGCGCGGGCCACGCCGCTGCGCGCCGGCGACGTGCTGGCCGGCGTAGCCGCGGCCAGCTACGAGGAGCGCGTGGCCGCCCAATACGCGCTGGCCGATGTACCGCTGCGTACTTTCCTGACCGAGCCGCTGGTGCCGTATGAGCAGGACGAGGTGACGCGCCTGATTCTGGATTCGCACGACGCGGCGGCTTTCGCGCCCATTGCCCACCTCACCGTGGGAGAGCTGCGCGACTGGCTCGTATCGGAAGCGGCCGATACGCTGACCTTGCGGGCGCTGGCGCCAGGGCTGACGCCCGAAATGGTGGCCGCCGTGAGCAAGCTGCTGCGCAATCAGGAGCTGATTGCCGTGGCCCGCCGCTGCGAGGTCATCACGCGCTTTCGCAACACGCTCGGCCGGCGCGGGTATCTCGCCACCCGCCTGCAACCCAACCACCCCACCGACGACCTGCGCGGCATCGCCGCCAGCCTCATCGATGGCCTGCTCTACGGCAGTGGCGACGCCGTTATCGGCATCAACCCCGCCACCGACAGCCCGCAGCGCGTGCATCAACTCCTCACGATGCTCGACGCCGTGCGCGAACAGTACGCCATCCCGACCCAGACCTGCGTGCTGTGCCACGTCACGACCACGCTGCAACTTATTGAACAGCAGGCGCCCGTGGACCTCACGTTCCAGTCCATCGCCGGCACGGAGGCCGCCAACGCCAGCTTCGGCATCAGCCTGAGCCTGCTGCAAGAAGCCTGGGAAGCCACGCTCAGCCTGAACCGCGGCACCGTGGGTCAGCACGTGATGTACTTCGAAACCGGCCAGGGCAGCGCCCTGAGCGCCAACGCCCACCACGGCCTCGACCAGCAAACCTGCGAGGCCCGCGCCTACGCCGTGGCCCGCCGCTTTCGGCCGCTGCTGGTCAACTCGGTGGTCGGCTTCATCGGCCCCGAATACCTCTACGACGGCAAGCAAATCATCCGCGCGGCGCTCGAAGACCACTTTTGCGGCAAGCTGCTGGGTTTGCCAATGGGCATGGACATTTGCTACACCAACCACGCCGAGGCCGACCAGGACGATATGGACACCCTGCTCACGCTGCTGGGCGTGGCCGGCTGCAACTTCATCATGGGCGTGCCCGGCGCCGATGATATTCTGCTCGGCTACCAGTCCACGTCCTTTCACGACGCGCTCTACCTACGGCAGGTGCTGGGTCTGCGCCCCGCGCCGGAGTTCGAGGCCTGGCTAATGCAGCAGGGTATTTTCGGGGCGCAGGGGCAGCTACTGCCCGCGGCAGCCGGCGCCGGGCTGCTGCAAAAGCTGCCGCTGGCACTGCGTTAACCTCACCCCCGACCCCTCTCCAAAAGAGAGCGGAGCCTGACGATTGAGTTAAAAGGGAAGAGTTAGAAGTTAAAATCGATTGCCTTTCAACTGTTAACTCTTCACTTTCAACTGATAGCCTGCGCTGCCGCGGCGCCCTCTCTCTTGGAGAGGGGGTAGGGGGGTGAGGTGCCCCGCCTGAACTGCCCTACCCCCATGCCCACCCCTGAACCCGACCCCTGGGCCGCCCTCCAAGCTTTCACTGCCGCCCGCATCGCTCTGGGCCGCAGCGGCAGCAGCGTGCCGCTGCGCGAGGCGCTGGCCTTCAAGCTGGCCCATGCCCACGCCCGCGATGCGGTGTACTCGGCGCTGGAAACCGGGCGGCTGCTGGCCGAATTGGCGGCTTTGCAACTGCCCGCGTGCCCGGTGCAGAGTCGCGCCCAAAGTCGGCAAGACTACTTGCAGCGCCCCGACTGGGGCCGGCAACTCGATGATGCTTCTAAAACTACGCTGACCAAACAAGCCGCTGGCGAGTGCGACCTGGCCATCATCCTGGCCGATGGACTCTCAGCCACGGCCACCAACGAGCACGCCCTGCTACTGCTGCGCCACCTGCTGCCGCCGCTGCAAAAGGCGGGCTTCCGGCTCGGGCCGGTCGTGCTGGCCGAGCAGGGCCGCGTGGCGTTGGGCGATGAAATCGGGCAGCGGCTGAAGGCGCGGCTGGCGCTGGTCCTGCTGGGCGAGCGGCCCGGCCTGAGCGCGCCCCACAGCCTGGGCGCCTACCTCACCTTCGGCCCCCGTCCCGGCCTCACCGACGAGGCCCGCAACTGCGTCTCCAACATTCGCCCCGAAGGCCTGGCCTACCCCCTGGCCGCCGACCGGCTGTTTTTCCTGGTCTCCGAATCCCTGCGCCGCCAGCTTTCCGGCGTCGGGCTGAAGGACGAATCCAAGTTGCTATCGTGATGCAGGGTGCGGGGCTTGGCGGCGCGGCGCCGGGGCCGCGCCGTCAAGCCCCGCACCGTCAAGCCCCGCACCCTGGGGTGGTCCGGTCCGACGGCCCTAGGCCGTCCGACCAGTTGTCGGCAGGATTGTAGAACGACAACTTCCTGCCAGCGCGAACGACAACTGGTCGGACGGCCTAGGGCCGTCGGACCGGACGCCTTCCCCGGCGCCTATAGCCTCATGGCAAAGCGCCGGGCGGGGACAGCTGCACGACCGCGCAGCCAAGCCCTGCTCCTCATCGGGCGCGCTGCCTACTACAGCTTTTCCTCCAGCCACAGGTACCCCGCCGCCAGCAGAAACAAGCCAAAAAACCACGCCGCTGGCCAGGGCTGCGGCACATCGGAGCCGGGCGGAGGGGTAGGGATTTTGCTGCCCGGCGCAGCCCGCTGCGCTATGGCCAGTCGGCGCGCCTCTGCCTCCGGCCCGGCCCAGGCCGCAGCCGGATACACATAGAAGTGCTGCGCCCCCTGGCCCGGCCCGCGCACCTGCTGCCAGCCCGGCGCGGCCGGCCAAAAGGAGGCCGTGCTCCACTCCGGCAGGCGCGTATCCTGGCGCAGCGCGAGGCGCACCGTGGGGCCGCCGGCCAGGGCACCCACCGTGGGCTGAACAGCGGGCAGAGCGCCCGCCAGCCGCAGCGTGAGCGGCTGGTGAGGGCGGGGCCAGCGGGGCGTCACGCGCCAGGTGGCGGCGGCCGGCGCCGGCGGCACAGCCGCCGTCAGCAGGCGGTTCCAGAACGAGGCGTATACCAGCTGCTGGCCTTGCAGCGCCCAGCGGAAGGTTTCGGGCACCACGGATACGACTACGGCGCCCAGCCCCACGCGGCGCCCGGCCGCTACCAGCGCCGCGCCGCCCGTCCCATTCCCTACCCCCCCGCCCGTGACCAATCTCCGCAACGCCGGCGCCGGGCGCAGCTGGGCCGGCAGCGCCGCCCGCGCCGTGGCGGGCGCGGTGGGCCAGCTCAGGCGAGCGGCGGGCGCGGTGGCGGGTGCAGGGCGGGGCCGCACCACGAAGTCGGCGCGGGCGGGCACGGCGCGGGGCAGGGGTGCGGCGCCATCGGCCAGCACCAGCAGGCCCAGGCGGCCGGCTTGCACTGCCGTTTGCAGGGCCTGGGCTTCGGCGCCGGTGAGGCCGGCCAGCGTGGGCACATCCGCAATAATTACCTGATAGGCCGCGAGCAGCGCGGGCGTGAGGCGGTCCAGGGGCCGGGCGAGCTGATTGGTGAAATCTGTCTGCGCCAGGCCGCGGCTGACGATGGTGCGCAAGGCCACGGGATAGTGGGCTTCGGCGAGGTGGTTTTTCAGGAATTTAAACTCGAACGAAGGTGTGGCCGCCAGCAGCAGCACGGCGGGCCGGGGCGGGGCAGACCTGATTTCCACCGGCACGGGCTCGGTGATGAGCGGCCGACCGGCTTGGCGCAGCACCAGCTCATACAGGGCCAGGCCAGCGGCTTTGGGCTGGTAGCGCAGCGCAAACGCCCCACCGCTGGGCGGCAGGCGCATAGAATCGCGGACGGCGCCGGCAGCGCGCAGGCCCACCCAGGCCGGGGCGCCGCCGGGAGGCAGGACCACGCTGCCCTCCACTCGCAGCACCTCGCTCAGGGCCAGCTTTTCGGACCAGAAAGCGGTGCGAAAGCCCGCGAAAGCTGCCCCCGGATGCAGCACTACGGGCAGCGCGCCCAGCGCCGGCAGCTCGGCCGCCGGCAGGCCCTGGCCCAGCACGTGCAGGCGGCGCAGGGCCGGCCGCTGCTCGGCTAGCGTCAGCAGGCTGGGCAGCGGCCGGGTGCCGGCCGGGCTGTTTCGGGCTGACGATGGCGCCGCCTCAGGTTCCTCGTAAAGCCACACCGGTGTGGCCGCGCCCAGCCGGCGCAGCAGCTGCCGAAGTGTGTCGGGCGCGTAGCCTTGGGTGAGCAGAATGGCTTCGGAGCGGGCCCGCAGCACCGGGCGCGAGGGGGGGTAGGCGCTGAGCCAGAGTGCGGCGGCGGCTATGGCACTGGCCAGCATCCGCGCGCCGCGCTGCCGTCGCTGCGGGCGCCGCCCGGCCAGCAGCACCAGCCAAAGGCCGAGCAGCAGGCACGAGGCCAGCAGCCCGTAATAAAACAGAAGATTAAAGGGCGGGACGGGCAAAATTTCAGGTGCTCAGGTAAGCCAGCGAATCGAAAAAGCGAAGAAACAGCATCGCAGCGCCTACCTGCCCAGCGCCTGAAAGTAGCGCCGCGCCAGCCGGTCGGGTGCGGGCGGGGGGGTAGGCACGGGCGCAGGCGCGGCCAGCAAATCGGTCAGGGCGCGCTCGACGGGCAGGCGGTAGGCGATGCCGGCGGGCCGGCCGGCGCGCACGTCGGCCACCAGCGTGCGCAGGGCCCGCAGCGCCGGCAAATAGGTGCCCGGCCGGCGCAGGGCGGCCGCGGCCAGCTCGGTGCCGGCTTGCTCCAGCAGGCGTGCGCCGGCTGGGTCGGGCCGGGCCGGCGCGGCAGAACTGGCGGCGCTGGCGGCCAGCCAGTGCAGGGCGGCTTGCGCGGCCGAGGGGGGGGTAGGAACCGGGCGCGGCTGCTGGCGGCGCGGGGCGGCGGCGCCGGCCAGCTCGCCGCTCAGGCGCAGCGTGGCCTCGGGCAAAGGCGGCGGCACAAAGCCGGCTTTCTTGACGTAGGCGCGGGTTTGCTGCTGCACCTGCTTGAGCAGGCGCAGGGCGCGGTACTCGTAGGGCAGCGCGGCCGGGAGCTGGCCCGTGCGCAGGCGCAGCTCGGCGGCCCACATCTGGTCGAGCACGGCGCGCAGCTTGGCTTTCACGGCGGGCTCCAGAAAGTCAGCGGTTTCGGCGTCGTCGTGGCGGTGCACGTAGGGCTCCATCAGGGCGTCGGTTTCGGCCGTGGGCGAGGCTTGGGTGGCGGAAGCGGGGGCGGCGTGGTCGTGGCCGTCGTCGGCCGAGTGCTGCTCGGCCGTAGCGGCGGGGCGTTCCTCAGCAGCGTCGGCGGTGGGGGCGGCGGGCGCATCCGCCGCTTCTTCCGCGATGGGCGAAGGTGCGGCCGTCGCGCCAATAGCGCCCTCGGCCTGCTCGCCCATAAACTTGCCGTAGCGCAGCCGCAGCGCCTGCTGGTCGAAGCCCAGGGCGTTGGCGCGGCCGGCCAGGGTCGGGGCTTCGAGCCGGGGCTTTTCGGCTATTAACTTCTCGGTGTCGATGATAATCTGGCGCTGGCTGCGGAAGTAAGCGGGCGCCACCTTCACGCCCATGCCCATGTCCAACGGGCTGTCGGTCAGGGCCGTGTCCTGCCACTGCACCAGGTAGGCATCAGTGCGGGCCGAGTGGCCGGCATTGTCGCGGGCGCTGAGGTAGAAGTACAGCTCGTCGCCGTATGTCAGGCCGAGCTGGGGCAGGTTGAGCTGGCTGGCGAGGCTGATTTGAGTGGTTTGGCCACCGAGGCCCGCGCTCAGGTCGCGGCGCACCTCCCGAAACTTGACGCCCTCGCCCTGCCCCTGCGCCACGGTGATAACCAGCTCGGCCCGGCTCAGGCCGTAGTCGTCGCGCACGGTGGCCCGCACCGCCACTTCCGGCCGCTGGCCAAAGGCCGCCACCAGCGTGTACGGCTTAGGCGAGATAACGCGCACGCTAGGCGCCTGGTCGGCCTGCACCGTGATGGCGTAGTCATCCGAGACGGTGCCCGCGTAGCGCAGCCGGTAGAGCACCGAGGCAGTCAGGATTTGCTCCGTGAAAAACGCGCCCGGCTGCCCCGCCACCGGCCGCAGCGCCACTCGCCGCGCGCCGATTGCCAGCACCGGCGCGGCCGGCCGCTGCGCTGGCTTGGTTTCGCCGCTCACCCGCACCAGCCAGCGCACCGTTGAGCCTTGCGGGCACTGAAACGAAGCCTGCGCGGGCGCAAACGCCGGCCGCCGGGTGTAGGCCGGGGGCGTCACCAGCAACCGCGTTTCCCTGATGCGGGCCGGCGCGCTGCCGACAGTAGCGGCTGGCTTTTCCTCCAAAAAATGAACCGCAACCCCCGCCGGCCGAACGGCCTTTTGCGCGCCTGGCAACCCCGCCACCAAGGCCGCCGCCAGCAACAGCAGCCCCGTCAGCAGCGCCGGCTGCCGCCAGGAAACGGGCAGCGCCAGCGCCCCCGCGGTTTGCAGCTCTTGCAGGCGCCCCGCCACGCGCTGCTGCTGAAGCCCTTCCAGCAAGTTCAATCCGGCCGGGCCGCGCAGGAGCAGCCCGGTGCTGTCCTCAAGTATCGGAAGCTGCCGGTCGAGCCGGGCCGCGATGGCCGCCGGGCCCAGCCGCCGCAGCGGCCAGCAGCGCCAGCCCACGAGCAGCAGGCCCAGCGCCGCCAGAATCCCTACCCCCCCTCGCGCGGCCGGCCAGTGCCGGGCCAGCAGGCCCAGCAGCAGCGCCGCGGCCAGCGCCGGCAGCAGCACGGCCGCCGCCCGGCGCGCGAGGTAGCTCCGGCCTGCCGCCCGCAACAGGAGCCGGGCCTGGGCTACATCGGGCGTTTGCGTTTGCGAAGAGGAAACTAGTTGGCTCATACAAAGAAAGCTAGCTCAGGAAGCAGCAGAAGCGGCAACAGAGGACAAGGCGGGCCTGGTGCGGCGCCAGGCCAGCCAGCGTTCGAGGGCGAAGAGCAGCCCTGCCACCAGCACCAGCCAGGGCCGCAAATCGGTGAGGCGGAACGCCGGCGGCGTCGCCTCGGCGTCGCCCGAAGCTACCGGCCGCGCCGCCCGCTTACGGCCAGCGCCAGCCGCGTAAAGCTGGGCCGGGTCGAGGGCGCGCTGGTCGTAGGCGGCCAGCTTTTGCGTTAGGGCTTGCGTTGTGGTTGGCGCCGGGTAAGGGGGTAGGGCAACGGGCGCGGCCTCATCGGTGGGGGCTGGGGCCAGCAGGGTCAGCAGCCGGGCCGGCAGGTCAGGGCTCTCCGCCAGCTCGCTCCAGGCCGGGCTCAGCCGGGTATGCAGCTGATAGAAAGCGCCTTGCCCCAGCTCGCGCCGCGCCAGCACCGCCCGGCCCCGACCATCGGTCCAGAGCGGCACGCCGGCCGCCGGGACGCTCGGCGCGCTCCGCCGCAACATGGTCACCGCCGCTTCGCCAGCCGCGCCGACCAGGCGGGCGGGGTCGGCGATGCCCGGCGCGGCGGCTTCCTGCCACACCCGCGTCCCGCCGCGGACGGCCGCCTGCCAGGCCGCGGGCAGCGGCGCATCGCTCAGCCAAAAAAGCCAGTCCGGCGCGGTGGCCGTATCCGGCGGCGCGGCCACCACCCGCAAATCCAGGGGCGCGGGCAGGCCCACGGCCGCCGCGCGCAGCCCGGCTTGCAGGCAGCGGGCATCGGCGGCAAAAGCGGGCGTGGCGTAGAGGATGATGCGCACGGGCCGGGTGCGCACGGGTATGAGCGGCGTCGTTTCGGGGGCGGTGGTGGAGGTGGCATTGGCGGCCGGCGGGGGGGTAGGGGCCAGGGGCGCCAGCTGCGGCCCACCGGCGCCGGCCACCAGGCGCAGCGGCGGCAGCCCGGCCACCCGCACCTCTGCACCCGGCTGGGGCCGTGCCACCGATTTCAGCTGAAAAGTAGTCTGGATTTCGCTGCTGTGGCCCAGCAGCAGGCGCAGGCTGTCGCCCCAAAAAGTGGCCTGATGCACCCAGTTTGAGGGAGCACCGGCGGGCACCAACTGCCAAGTGATGCTGGCCGCCAGCGGCGCGTGCGTCCCCCGAAACCCAGCCAGCGCGGCCGGCGTGAGCACGTAGAGCGGCTGGCCCGCAAACCGGGCGCCCGCCTGCCGCACCCGCGCCCACTGCCAGGCCGCGCCCACCGAATCAGCCGCCGAAAGCACCCGCGCACTGTCGCGCAGCCTCGCCGAATCAGCTCGCCAGGCGGCCCCCGACAGCCGCGGAAAGCCCGCCGCCAGCCAGCGCAGCCCGTAGCCGCGCCGCCGCAGCGAGTCGATAGTGGGCCGCAGCGCCGCCAGGGCTGGGTTGCCAATCAGCGCCGGGCTCAGCAGCACCTGGCCGCGGGCGGGGGGTAGGGATTGCCGCCACGCCGGGCCAGCCACGGCCAGCGCCAGCACGGCCAGCAGCGCGGCCCGCAGCAGCAAAAGCCAGAGCTGCTCCAGCTTGAGGTTGCGCAGGCGGCGGTTGGCACCCGCGGCCAGCCAGCGCAGGCTGCCCACGGCCACTTCGCGGCCCGGCCGGCGGTTCCAGAGGTGAATGGCGACCGGCACCAAAAGGCCCAGCAGGGCCAGCAGAGCGGCAGGGTTTAACAGGGTGAACAAGATTAGAATGTAAATATTTACGTCAACACCTTCGCGAAACTTAGCTTTTAACTTCTTTTAAACTCTGCGTGAAACCTAACTCTTGCGCATTTAACGCAGGGTTTAAAAGAAGTTAAAAGCTAAGTTTCGCGAAGTTTGGGTTTCAGGCCGCAGCCCGGCGCCGCAGAAACTCCCGCATGGCTTGGTCGAGCGGGTTGGTGGTGCTGAGCTGGTGGTAGTCAAGGCCGTGGCTGCGGGCGGCGTGGGCAGTGTCGCGCAGCCACGCTTGCAACTGCTGGCGGTAGGCTGGGCGCTGCTGGTCGGCGTCGAGCTGGAGGGTCTGACCGGTTTCGAGGTCTTTGAGCGTAACACTGCCCTGGTAGCTGAAGGCCAGCTCGTTGCCGGCCATCAGGTGCAGCAGCAGCACGTCGCCGCTCACGGCGCGCAGGCGGCTGAGCAGGGTGTTTATCTCGGCGTCTTCCTCATACAAGTCGCTCACGCACACGGTCAGGGCGCGCAGACGGCGGGCGGTGAGCGGCGCCAGCGTGGCGGCACCGGGAAAGCGGCCGGCGGCTTCGGCCGTTTCGAGGGCGTGGTAGAGGCGCGGGAGCTGGCGGGCGTCGGCGCGGGGCGGCAGGTGGCGTAGGCCGGCGGGCCCCAGGATGGTCAGGCCCACGGCATCGCCCTGCTGATGAGCCAGATAAGCCAGGGCCGCCAGCAGCAGGCGGGCGTAGTCGAGCTTGCTCAGGCCGTTGTCGTCGCGGTGGTTCATGCTGGCGCTGGCGTCGAGCAGCAGGTGCACCGTGAGGCTGGTATCGACTTCTGATTCGCGCAGGTAGTAGCGGTCCGAGCGCGCAGCCAGGCGCCAGTCCAGACGGCGCAAATCGTCGCCGGGCTGGTAGGGCCGGTACTGGCTGAACTCCAGCCCCGCCCCGTGGCGCCGGCTGGCGTGGGCGCCGTTGAGGAAGCCCTCGGCGGCCTGCCGGGCGGCCAGGCTCAGGTTGCGCAGGTGATGGAGGTGTTCAGGCGTCAGCATGTGAAGTAGCGTGGACGCTGTGAGTCCGCGCGTGGGCCGTTAAGTAAGCTGTTTGGTATATCGTTCACGCGCGGACTCGCAGAGTCCACGCTACACCGCCACCGCCTTTAACAGCGCCGCTACCGCATCATCGGCCGTGATGTTCTCCGCCTCGGCGTTGAAATTCAGCAGCACCCGGTGGCGCAGCACCGGCGGCGCCAGCGTCCGAATATCGTCCAGCGTGGCGGCGAAGCGGCCGTGAAGTAAGGCCCGCGCCTTGGCGCATAATATCAGCGCCTGCCCGGCCCGCGGGCCCGCGCCCCAGCGCCCGTAGTCCTGAATGAACTTCACTTCCGACGTGGCTGGCCGCGTGGCCCGCACCAGCCGGTTCACGAAATCCATCAGCTCCGGGCTCAGGCTGACCTGCCGCACCAGCGCCTGCAACTCCCGGATATCGGCCCCGCCCAGCACGGGCCGCACCTGCTGGCCGGCCGCGCCGGTCGTGCCGCGCAGCACGGCCAGCTCTTCAGCCGCCGTGGGGTAGCCGATGCGCACGTAGAGCAAGAAGCGGTCGAGCTGCGCCTCGGGCAGGGGGTAGGTGCCGGATTGCTCAATCGGGTTCTGGGTGGCGAGCAGAAAAAACGGCTTAGGCAGCGCGTGCTCCTGCCCGGCGTAAGTCACGTGGCCTTCCTGCATGGCTTCGAGCAGCGCGGCCTGCGTCTTGGGCGGCGTGCGGTTGATTTCGTCGGCCAACACCAGGCTGGCGAAGATGGGCCCCGGATTAAACTTAAACGAGCGGTGCCCGGTGCCGTGGTCTTCCTCCAGCACCTCGGTGCCGAGAATGTCGGTCGGCATCAAATCCGGCGTGAACTGAATGCGCCGAAACGGCAAATCGGTGGCGGCGGCCAAGGTGCGAACGAGCAGCGTCTTAGCCAGGCCCGGCACGCCCTCCAGCAGGGCGTGGCCGCCGGCCAGCAGCGCCACGAGCACTTCTTCCAGCACCGTTTCCTGCCCCACGATGACCTTGCCGATTTCGGCTTTGAGGACGGGCAGCCTGGCGAGCAGGGCGTTGATTTCTTGTTCGGTCAAGAGAAAAGATGAGAAGTTGTAGGCAAAATCAAATAAATTAATGTCTGATATTTATCATACACTTGCTTGATGGTGAAGTGGTTATGATGGTGATTAATGAATTTTTAAAGTCCTTTGAGCAAACATTTAGATTAGGTGTACTCACGATACCAGGCCGTACTTCGCTGGGCATTTAACCCTATGTCCTCTTCACTTGCTATCATGCACTACCTCAAATCTACCATTCGCTTCCTAGTAGTCGCCTTTTCAGTAGCCGCCTCAGCGCGACAGGCTGCCGCGCAAGCTTCTGCCGAGCCGCCGGCTGGGCAGGAAGCTGCTGCGGTTCAACCTCGCCGAAACGCCATACGGCTGGACATGGGCAGTGTATACGGAACGAATTTCCTCTACCAATTCGATGGACACAGCGGATTCCTGTTTCCGGTACTGGCTTCCTACGAGCGGCAGGTTAGCAGGCAATTCAGTGGGGTAATTGAAGGGTTGGTAAATGGCGGCGAACCCGCTGAGCGCCGGGCAGGAGTAACGGTGCAGGGACGTTACTACTACCTGCCCCGGCAGCCCAAAGCTTCGCTGACCGGCTTCTATGTGGCGCCGATGCTCAGCTACCGAACTCTGGTAGCCAATAGAAGCTACCTCATCGCAAGGCAGCGTTTCGGAGGGGTAGGGGCGCTGGCCGGCTGGCAGGCAACGCCGCGGCCTCAGTCACGTGTATTTATCGACGTTGCATTGGGCGTTACGAAGTGGCAGAAGTTGGGAGCGGGGACAGCCAGTGACCCCAACAATACCATCTATCCCCGCTCGCAGACCTATTACGAAAGACGTCAGGTCGTCCTCGATGGCCGCCTGGGCGTAGGGGTCCGGTTTTAAGTTGTGAGCGCATACAGCAGAATATTGACCCCAAACTTGGTGTTGTCCTCGGCCAGAAAGCGCTTGTTGCGGAAGTCGTAGTCCCACTCGCAGCCGTAGTCTTTGTTGGAGTAGAGCACGCCCAGCCGGCCCTTGATTTCGATGCCCTTGAGGTAGTCGTGCACGAGGTCGTCGCCCCAGCCGTTCAGCTCGAAGCCGGTGTTGGGCGGGCCGTCCCGGAAGGTGAAAAACTGCGAGTAAATCGGGTGCGTCCGGGGCAGCTTTTTCAGGGCGCCGGCGCCGAAGCACTGCTGCATCTGCTCCTCGAAGGAGCGGGCGAACAAGCCGTCGATGTCGTGGTTGCAATCGTCCACGAACACGAAGCCGCCGTTGCGCACGTACTGGGTGAAGTTCTTTTTCTCGGCCGCCGAAAACTGCACCAGCCGGTGCCCCGACAGGTAGCAGAAAGGGTAGCCGAACAGCTCCGGGCTATCCAGGGCCACGACCTTTTCCTGGGCCACGACCGGCACCGTCGTGTACTGCACCAGCGAGTGCAGCAGGTTGGCCGGCATCCGCTCGTCCACGGCGTCCCAGTCGCCGGAGTGGTATTTGAGGCGCACAAACGTGAAGGCGGCGGGCACGGGCGGAGGGGGGGGGTAGGGATTTTCGGGAGTGCGGCAAAAGTACGCTTGGCGCTGCTGGCTGGCATCTGAAAATAAACGGGGTGTTTGGGCGTTGGCTTAAAAACCAGCCGTAATTCGCTAAAGCACAGCCGCTCTTCTGGTTAGCTGAGCCGCAACTTTTCGGGCCGCGCCGGGCTTAACAAGCAAGCGCTGGTACCACGGCCCGCGGCTATCAGCGTTCCGAACCTGCGCCAGCTTCTATCCCCAGCTCCCATTATCCCTATTCCTTTTTCGCTTTTATCCCATGAAAAAACTCCTCATCATCGTCCTGCTGAGCCTGTCGCTGGCGCCGCTGGCGCAGGCGCAGTTTGGCATCAAAGGCGGCGTAAACGTGGCCGAGCTGCGCGGCCGCGACGGCGAAAGCTCCTCTTATAAAACCTTCTACCACGCCGGCATTTTCTACCAGGCCAACATCCTCGGCCCGCTCGCTATTCAGCCCGAAATTCAGTATTCGGTGGCCGGCGGCAACCTCAAATCAGCCTTCAGCGACTACGACAACAAGCTGCACTACTTCACCGTGCCGGTGCTGGCCAAGCTCACCCTGGGTCCCGTCTTCGTGGAGGCCGGCCCGCAGTTCGGCGTGCTGCTCAGCGCCGACCAGAACGGCCGGCTGCAAGTCGGCCTCGCCCCCGACGGCACGCCGGCCTACGGCAACGTATCGCGCCCGGCCACGGGCAGCTTCAGGCGCGGTGACTTCAGTCTTGTGGGCGGCGCGGGCCTTAAGCTCGGCAGCCTCTCGCTCGGCGGGCGCCTCGTCGCGGGCCTCAACGACATCAATGATGTCGATAACCTCGCCGGCATCAACGACCCGCGTTTGCAAAACCGCGTATTTCAGGCCTATGTGTCGTTGCAATTGGGGAATTAGCAAAGAGGTAAAAAAAGAAGATGAATAATACAGAGAAATTGCGATATTCGCTCTGTATTTCTTATCTCCTTTTTTTATGAAAAGAGTTATTCTACTGCTCGGCGTCGCGCTGGGCTGGGCAACAACTAGTCAGGCGCAAACTTCTGGCGGTGCTCGGTTGGGTTTGAAAGGTGGCGTCTCTGTTTCTACCCTCGATGGTACGCTCAATGCCACACCGCTTGCACGTGCCGATTTTGTAGCGGGTTCCATGCTAAGGTTGAAACCTTCTGGACAAGGCTTTACGGTGCAGCTCGAAGCTCTTTTGAGCGGGCAAGGTGCCAACTTGGAGACTTCAAGCTCTACGGAAGCTTATAAGCTTTATTACCTGAATGTGCCATTGCTGCTCCGGCAATATATTGGCCGTAGGTTCTACGTGAATGTGGGGCCGCAACTGGGTTTGTTTCTGGGCTCCAGCAAAGGAGAATATAAGCCTGTGGAGGGAGCTGTAGTGGGTGGTTTAGGCCTGGAAACACCCAGCGGTTTTGTGGTGGATGTGCGTTTAAATTACGGACTATCAGATATTATCAAGGACCCAGCTGAGCGGGCTTTTCGTGACCAGGTAGGTATTGGGGGTATGCACAATCGAGCGGGACAAGTCACTGCTGGCTACTTGTTTGGAAAGAAGTGACCCGAAGCATTGTCCTTGATTGCACCGAAAGAAGCCCCGTATTCTGGTTAGGATACGGGGCTTCTTTCGTAGCTAACATCCTTTCTACACGGCGTCCGACAAGCTGGTAAAGGTGAAGTCGCGAATCTTGAGCGGCGGCACCAGGTTGCCGGCCAGGCGCACGGGCCGGCCAATGGCTTCGAGGTTGTTGAGCATGATGACGGGGCTCTCGTTGAAGCGGAAGTTCTTGACCGGAAACTTGATGGCGCCGTTCTCGATGTAGAACGTGCCGTCGCGCGTCAGGCCCGTGTACAAGAGCGTTTGCGGGTCAACCGGGCGAATGTACCACAGGCGGGTGACGAGAATGCCCTTGGCGGTGCCTTTGATGAGGTCGGCCGTGCTTTGGGTGCCGCCTTCCATAATCCAGCCGTTGGGCGGCGGCAGGTCCGGGATGCTGGCTTTCTGGGCCCAGAACCGGCTGGAATACAAGTTCTTCACCACGCCTTTCTCAATCCAGGTCGTGCGCTTTTGCGGACGGCCATCATTGGCAAAAACGAGGTCGGGAATCTCGGCGTTGAAAGGGTCGGAGTAGATGGTCACGCGCTCGTCGAAGAGCTTTTCGCCCTTGCGGTTGCCGCCGCCTTTCTTGCTCAGAAACGAGCGGCCTTCATCGGCCGAGCGGGCGTCGAGGCTCTGCATGAGCGCGGCCATGAGCGAGGTATCAACGTTGGAAACCAGTGCATTCGGCTCCATAATAACGGTATACTTGCCCGGCTCAATGGCCCGCGCCTTCACCGAGGACGCTGCCTTGTCGGCCGCTACTTTGGTCAGGCGCGCGGCGTCAAATTTGGCGGCGTCGGTGTAGTCGGCCGCGGCGTAGCCCGAGCCGGTGCCGTCGGGTGTGCGCACGGTCACGCTGAACTCGACGTTGCTGTAGGGCTGGTAGGCTTCCAGGCCTTTGGAGTTGCGCTTGGCCACAAAGCCGGCCTGATCTTCCAAAAAAGCGGCCGAGCTGACCTTGCGCTGGTCGCAGAGGCTGGTGCTGGCGCTCATCTGCCGGGCGCGGTAGTCGGGGTCGATGGCGGCGGTGCTGGCGGCAAAGGCCTTGCCGCCGTCCTGGTACTGCTGGGCGCCGAGTAGCGGCATGTACTCCGGCGACTCTGGCGCGAGCCGGGCAATTTCCTCGGCCCGCTGCACGCAGCGCCGCAGCGTGGCCTCGTCAAACTCGTTGCAGGTCGCCACGCCGCTGCGCTTGCCGAAGCGCGATTCGACGGCCAGCGACACGTTGTCGAGGGCGCCGGCGGTGCTGAAGGTGTTGCGCGCCGAACGCACGTTGCCGCCGGTGCGGCCGTTGAGCGTGGCCTCGCACTCGTCGGCCGTGCTAAAGCTGAGCACCTTTTTGAGGATGGTCTGTGCGTCGTCTTTCGATAAAATGGGCATGGGTTGATGGGCTGATTTATGAATGTGCTAATGGGCCGTGCCGGCGAAACCTCACCCCCCTACCCCCTCTTTTTTGGAGAGGGGGTAGGGGGGTGAGGTGCGCCCGTTAGCCAATCTTGCGGGCCGTGTTAATCACGTTGACGCCGTTGAAGCGCGTCGTTGAAGAGCCGTGGCTCACGGCGGAGCTTTGCGAGGGCTGCCCCTTGCCATCGTTGAAGGCGCCGAAAAAGCGATAATCGGACTCGTCGCAGATGGCGGCGCAGGAGTTCCAGAACTCCTGGGTGTTGGCCTGGTAGGCCACGTCTTCCAGCATCCCGGTTATCTTGCCCTGCTCGATGGCGTAGAACACCTGTCCGCCAAACTGGAAGTTATAGCGCTGCTGGTCAATGCTGAACGAGCCATTGCCGGCGATGTAGATGCCCTTATCCACGTTCTTGACCAGCTCATCGACGCTGAGCTTGGCCCGGCCCGGCTGCAAGCTCACGTTGGGCATCCGCTGGAACTGCACGTCGGCCCACGACTGCGAGTAGCAGCAGCCATCCGACTCGTTCTGGCCCACCATATGGGCCTGGTCGCGGATTTTCTGGTAGTCGACCAGCATCCCATCTTTAATCAAATCCCAGCGCTTGGTTTTCACGCCCTCGTCATCATAGCCCACGGCGCCGAGCGAGGCAGTCTGGGTTTTATCAGCCACGAGGTTGACGATTTTAGAGCCGTAGGGCAGCTTTTTGGCTTTCCAATCGAGCGTGGCGAAGCTGGTGCCGGCGAAGTTGGCCTCGTAGCCGAGCACGCGGTCCAGCTCGGTGGGGTGGCCTACGCTCTCGTGAATGGTCAGGCCCAGGTGGTGCGGGTCGAGCACGAGGTCGTACTTGCCCGGCACCACTGATTTAGCCGTGAGCTTCTGCCTGACCTGCTTGGCGGCGGCGGTCACGTCCTCCAGCATGTCGTAGGAGTATTTATAACCCACTATATCCGAGCCGGCGGGGCCGGCTACCTTGTCGGCGGCCTGCGCCGAGAGGTATTCGTAGCCCAGGCCCATCGGCGAGCTGAGTGCCTGCCGCGAGCGGAACTTGCCCGAAGCGCGGTCGATGGCCGTGACGCTGAAGGTGGGATAAATCCGGTGAATATCCTGGTCGATGTAGGAGCCGTCGGTGGAGGCGAAATACTTCTGCTCGTTTACTTGAAACAGGACCGAGTTGATAAATGACACGCCGCCCTCCAAGGCCTTGGCATTCACGGCCAAGAGCAGGTCCACCTTGTCTTTAATCGGCACCTCGAACGCATTCTGCTTGATGGGCGCCTTCCAGCTCACCTCGCCAAAGCCCTTCTGCGGGGCCAGCTTAACCTGCTCTTTCTGCACTTTGGCGTTGGCCTTGGCAATCTGCACGGCCAGCTGCGCGGCCTTGGCCAGGCCGGCTTCCGTCACGGAGTTGGTAGCCGCGAAGCCCCAGGTGCCGCCCGCGATGACGCGCACGCCCGCGCCGTAGCTTTCGGTGCTGGCGATGTTCTGCACCTGCTTTTCGCGGGTGAAGATGCCTTGGTTGAGGTAGCGGCCGATGCGCACGTCGGCGTAAGTGGCGCCGGCCGTTTTGGCGGCGTTGAGGGCTGCGTCGGCCAGGCGCTTTTTCAGCACGGTGTCGGCGCCGGGCTCCAGCAGGCGGGCGGGGTCCACGGCGGTGCCAGCGGCCAGGCCGGGCAGGGAGGGTAGGAAAAGAGCGCCGGCTGCCAGGCCGGTCAGTCCCACAAAGTCGCGTCGTTGCATAAAAGGTGAGGGGGTAGGGAACAGGATTTAGTTGAACTAAACGTGGCGCGGGGCTTTGCCCCGTGCCGGTTAGTGGCGGGCCTCCGGGCCTCGGAACACTATACTTGGAATGATGCACTGACGCTTCCGGCCGGCGCAACCCGGCCAGAGGCCGGCGACTAGGCGGCACGGGGCAGAGCCCCGCGCCAATGCTATCGGCCTACACGGCGTCCGACAAGCTGGTGAAGGTGAAGTCGCGAATCTTGAGCGGCGGCACCAGGTTGCCGGCCAGGCGCACGGGCCGGCCAATGGCTTCGAGGTTGTTGAGCATGATGACGGGGCTCTCGTTGAAGCGGAAGTTCTTGACCGGAAACTTGATGGCGCCGTTCTCGATGTAGAACGTGCCGTCGCGCGTCAGGCCCGTGTACAAGAGCGTTTGCGGGTCAACCGGGCGAATGTACCACAGGCGGGTGACGAGAATGCCCTTGGCGGTGCCTTTGATGAGGTCGGCCGTGCTTTGGGTGCCGCCTTCCATAATCCAGCCGTTGGGCGGCGGCAGGTCCGGGATGCTGGCTTTCTGGGTCCAGAAGCGCGAGGCGTAGAGGTTTTTCACTACCCCCTTTTCCACCCACGTCGTCTTGCCCTGCGGGCGGCCGTCGTCGGCAAAAGTGAGGCTGGCAACTTCGGCGTGGAGCGGGTCGGAGTAGATGGTCACGCGCTCGTCGAACACCTTCTCGCCCTTCTTGCTGCCGCCGCCCTTTTTGCTCAGAAACGAGCGGCCCTCATCGGCGGCGCGGGCGTCCATGCTGCGCATCATGTTGCTGAGTAAATCCACGGCCGCCGCCGGCTCCAGAATGACGGTGTACTTGCCCGGCTCGATGGCCTTGGCCTTGACCGAGGCGGCGGCTTTGTCGGCCGCCACTTTAGTCAGGCGGGCGGCGTCGAACTTAGCCAGGTCCGTGTAGTTGGCGATGGCGTAGCCCGAGCCCGTGCCGTCGGGCGTGCGCACGGTGATGGAGAAATCCAGGTTCGTGACCTGTTGATAAGCCTCCAGCCCTTTGCTGTTGCGCTTGGCCACGAAGCCCGCCGAGTCGTTGAAGAAGCCGGCCGACGAGAGCTTGCGCGCCTCGCACAAGGCCATGCTGGCGCCCATCTGCGCGGCGCGGTAGTCGGGCGTGATGGCGGCCGTGCGCGCCGCAAACGCGGCCGGCGACGCCTGGTACTGCTGGGCGCCGAGCAGCGGCACGTACTCCGGGCTTTCGGGCGCGAGCCGGGCAATTTCCTCGGCCCGCTGCACGCAGCGCCGCAAGGTGGCCTCGTCAAACTCGTTGCAGGTCGCCACGCCGCTGCGCTTGCCGAAGCGCGACTGGACCGCCAGAGACACGTTATCGGCGGTGCCGGCGGTGCTGATGGTGTTGCGCGCCGAGCGCACGTTGCCCTCGACGCTGCCGGTGAGCGTGGCCTCGCACTCGTCGGCCGTGCTGAAGCCAAGCACTTTTTTGAGGATATTCTGAGCGTCGGTTTGGGAAAGAATAGGCATGGGCGGAATGGAGGGGGGTAGGGAACAAACTCCCCTCCTTTTTTAAGGAGGGGATGTTTCAGCGCAGCTGAAACGGAGGTGGTGCGCGTCGTGGAACCGAAGGACAGCGGAGCTAACGACTTCAGCGACAAACAGGGGGGTAGGGAAGTAGCGGGAAGTAATCGTTCTGACCCTGTTCAATGACGGGCACCACCCCGGTTGCCACTGCGCGGCAACGTCCCCTCCTTAAAAAAGGAGGGGAGTCGGGCCGTTTATCAGCCAATCTTGCGGGCCGTGTTAATCACGTTGACGCCATTAAAGCGCGTGGTGGCCGAGCCGTGGCTCACGGCCGACACCTGCGAGGGCTGCCCCTTGCCGTCGAAGAACGAGCCGAACAGGCGGTAATCGGACTCGTCGCAGATGGCGGCGCAGGAGTTCCAGAACTCCTGGGTGTTGGCCTGGTAGGCCACGTCTTCCAGCATCCCGGTTATCTTGCCCTGCTCGATGGCGTAGAACACCTGTCCGCCAAACTGGAAGTTATAGCGCTGCTGGTCAATGCTGAACGAGCCATTGCCGGCGATGTAGATGCCCTTATCCACGTTCTTGACCAGCTCATCGACGCTGAGCTTGGCCCGGCCCGGCTGCAAGCTCACGTTGGGCATCCGCTGGAACTGCACCGAGTTCCAGGAGTCGGCGTAGCAGCAGCCGTCCGATTCGGTTTGGTTCAGGATGTGGGCTTGGTCGCGGATTTTCTGATAGTCCACCAGCATTCCTTCCTTAATGAGGTCCCAGCGCTTGGTCTTGACGCCCTCGTCATCGTAGCCCACCGCGCCCAGCGAGCCGGGCTGGAGCTTGTCGGCCACGATGTTGACCAGCTTCGAGCCGTAGGGCAGCTTTTTGGCTTTCCAGTCCAAGGTGGCAAACGAGGTGCCGGCATAGTTGGCTTCGTAGCCGAGCACGCGGTCCAGCTCGGTGGGGTGGCCCACGCTCTCGTGAATGGTCAGGCCCAGGTGATTGGGGTCGAGCACGAGGTCGTATTTACCGGCCAGCACCGACTTGGCGGTGAGCTTCTGCTTAACCTGCCGGGCGGCCAGGGCGGCATCGGCCAGCAGGTCGTAGGAGTTGCGGTAGCCGGTGAGGCCGGTGCCGGCTGGCCCGGCGACCTTGTCGGCGGCCTGGGGGGAGAGATACTCGTAGCCCAGGCCCATCGGCGAGCTGAGCGCGTCGCGGGTGCGGAACTTGCCGCTGGCCCGGTCGATGGCCGTGACGCTGAACGTGGGCCAGATGCGGTGCACGTCCTGGTCGATGTAGGAGCCATCGGTGGAGGCAAAGTACTTCTGCTCATTGATTTGGAAGAGCGAGGAGTTGACGAACGAGGCGCCGTTGTCGAGGGCCTGGGCGTTGGCGGCCAGCAGCAGCTCCACTTTCTGCGCCACGGGCACGGTGAAGGCATTTTGCTTAATCGGCGTCTGCCAGCTCACCTCGCCGAAGCCCTTTTGCGGGGCCAGCACCACTTTTTCCCGCTGCACCTTGGCATTGGCCTTGGCAATCTGCACGGCCAGCTGCGCGGTTTTGGCCAGGCTGGCTTCCGTCACCGAGTTGGTGGCCGCGAAGCCCCAGGTGCCGCCCGCCAGCACCCGCACCCCGGCGCCGTAGCTTTCGCCGCTGGCAATGTTCTGGACCTGCTTTTCGCGGGTGAAGATGCTCTGATTCAGGTAGCGGCCGATGCGCACGTCGGCGTAGGTGGCGCCGGCGGTTTTGGCAGCATTGAGGGCGGCATCGGCCAGGCGCTTTTTCAGCACGGTGTCGGCGCCGGGCACCAGCAGGCGGGCGGGGTCCACGGGCGAGCCGCTGAGGCTGGGGAAAGCGGGCAAAAACAGCGTGCCGGCGGCCAGACTGGTCAGGCTCACAAAGTCGCGTCGTTTCAAAGCAGGAGCGGGGGTAGGAATTTTAGCAGTATTGCCAGCTGAATTGTAAAGATGAAGATAAATCCTCACCGCCGCAAAGACCAGCGGCCCCGCGCAACGTTGCGCCGGGGCCGCTGGTGGCTGATGCGAAAAGATTGACGCCGCCGCGCCGGGCGGCTTGGGCGGCGCGGGGGGGGTAGGGAATGGCCGCCGCCCCTGGCCGGCGCTCCGGGCTCAGGCCAGCAGCGTGACGGTGAACGTGGAGCCCACGCCGGGTTGGCTTTGCACCTGGATGGTGCCGCCGGCATTATCCACGATTTTCTTGACCATGTAGAGGCCGATGCCGGAGCCCTCGACGTGGTCGTGCAGGCGCTGAAACATGACGAACAGCTTGGCTTGCTGGGTTTCATCCAGGCCCAGGCCGTTGTCCTGCACTTCCAGTACCACCCCGCCCGAAGCCTGACTTTCGCCCTGGCCCTGGCTGCCGGGAAGGGGGTAGGCGCGCAGCTCGACTACGGGCAGGCGGCCGGGATGGCCGTATTTGACGGCGTTGCTGAGCAGGTTGTAGATGATGCTGCGTAGGTTTTTAGGGGCAAATAAAACCTGGGGGCAGGCCGCTACCTCCACCGTGAGCCGGGCGCCGGCGGCGACCAGCACCGAGGCCAAATCCAGGCGCACGTCCTCGACCAGGGCGGCCAAATCGACGGCTTCGGCGGGCTGGGCCTGCTGAAGCCGCGAGACGTCGGTGAGCTGGGCGATGGTGAGCTGAAAGCGCTCAATAGCGCCCTGCATCATGGCCAGCACCGGCTGCACCGCCCCGGCCCGCTGGGTTGCAGCCGGCAATTGCTCGCGCAGCACGTGCAGCAGGCCCTCGATGTTGGTGATGGGCGCCTTGAGGTCGTGGGAGGCGGTGTAGATGAAGTTGTCCAAATCCACGTTGGCGCGGGTGAGCTGCTGGTTAGCGGCCGTCAGCGCCTGAGCCTGGGCCTGGGCCTGCTGCCCGCTTTGCTCGACCACGCGGCGGGCCCGCACCTGGTCGGTGACTTCGTGGGCGAAAACCATTACCCCATCCACGGCGCCGGCCGCGTTGTGGCGGGCCTGGTAGGTGAAGGTCCAGTAGATTTCTTCCAGCGGGCCGCCTTCGTGGCGGGCCATCATCAGCGGCAGCTCCTGGGCCACGTAGGGCTCGCCGGTCTGATACACCCGGCGAAACAGTTCCGGAATGGGCGTGCCCGCCAACTCGGGCAACGCCACCAGCAAGGGTTTGCCCCGCAGCTCCCGGCCGGGAAAAATCTGCTGGTAGGCCGGGTTGACTAACTCAAACACCAGCTCCGGGCCGTCGAGGATGACGATGGGAGCCGGCGCTTCCAGGAACAGCTGGTGCAGCAGCTGGCTCTGGCGGGTGGCCTCCTGCTTGCTCTGCACCTGCTCGCTTACGTCGTAGGCAAACGTGGAAATGCCCACAATCTGGCCGTTTTCGCGGTAGGCCTGATAGGTAAAGGTGTAGTAGTGGTCTTCGGGTGGGCGGGCGCCGGGGGTTATCGTGAGCGGCACCTCGTGGCCGAAGTAGGTTTCGCCAGTCTTATATACCTTATCCAGCAACGCCACGATTCCCTGGGGCACAATTTCGGGCAGGGCCTCGGCCACGGGACGGCCCAGCAGCTGGCGGTCCGGGAAAAAGTCCTGGTAAGCTTGGTTAACGTACTCATAGCGGTGAGTCGGCCCGCGCTGAATGCAGATGGCGGCCGGCGTCCGCTCGAAGACCTGGTAAAGCGTTTCGCGCTCCTGGGTCTGACGCCGGGCGGCGGCCATCGCCTCGGTTTGCAGGGTGTCGGCCCGTTGCCGGTCGCGCACCTGCCCGGTGGTATCGAAGGCAAAGACCACCACGCCGTCAATCTGCCCATGCTCGTCGTAGCGCGGCTGCTGCACGTAGTTGAAGTACCTATTCTCCAGCGGAGCCCCGGCGTGGCGGGCCACGGGAATGAGCATGTTCTGCTCCTCGTGGGTTTGGCCGGTCTGGTACACCCGCTGCAAGCTGCGCCACGCCGCGTGGTTGGTCAGCTCGGGCAGGGCGGCCAGCAGGGGCTGGCCTTGCAGGTCCCGGCCGGGAAACAGCCGCTGGTAGCCGGGATTGACCAGCTCGAAGACCAGCTCGGGCCCATCAAGGATGCAGATGGCGGCCGGGGCCTGCATGAACAGGCGCTCCAGGCGCTCGCGCTGCCGCTCGGTTTCGGCGCGGGCGGCCAGGGCCTCGGTCGTGCGGGCCGCCACGCGGGTTTCCAGCTCCTGGTTGAGCTGGCGCAGCTGCTGCTGGGTGCGGGTCAGCTCAGCATTGCTGGCCAGAAACTCTTCATTGGTGGCGCGCAGCTCCTCGTTGGTGGCGGCCAGCTCCTCGTTGAGGTCCTGCACCTGCTGGCGGCCGTACTCCACCTGCCGGCGCGTCCGCACCTGGGCCGTGACCTCGTAGGCAAAAACGAGGATGCCGTTGATGGCCCCGCTCAACTCGCGCGTGGCCTGGTAGATAAAGTTGTAGTAGTTCTGGCCCAGCTCCTGGTCGCCGGTGTTGGCGTGGTCGAGCTGCACGAGCATTTCCTGGGCGTAGAACGTCTCGCCGGTCTGGTACACCTTATCCAGCAAGCTGAAAATAGGCTGGCCGGCCAGCTCCGGCATGGCCTCGCGGATGGGCCGCCCCAGCAGCGGCCGTTGGCCCACCAGTTGCTGGTAAGGCGGATTGACAAGGCTAAACACGTGCGCCGGGCCCTGAAAAAGGCAAATCAGGGCCGGGGCCTGCATCAGCACCTCGTGCACTTGCTGGCGCTGCCGCTCGGCGTCGGCGCGGGCGGCGGCGGCGGCTTGGCTGCGGGCCAGTTCGGCATCGGCCCGCACCTGCCCGGTGATATTGGTGACGGTGTGGATGATGTGCCGCACCTGCCCCTGCGCATCGAGCACGGGCGTATTGCTCGTCAGCCAGTGCTGCTGCCCGACCCGGCCGGGCGCGGCCGGGTCGGGCAGGTCGTAGTGCGGTGGGGCCATTTCGTGGGGCTGGCCCGTGGCCAGCACCTGGGCCAGGGAGGCGCGCAGGTTGCGCTGGCCGTGCGCTTCGGGGGCAGCCGGGTTGTCCGGAAATACCTCGAACAGGTAGCGGCCGAGCAGGCGCTCGCGGGCCATGAGCGTGCTAGCCACGTAGGCGTCGCTGGCCGCCTCGATTATCAACTCGGGCGAGAGCAGCAGGTAGGCCCCAGGCAGAGCATTAAAAACCGGGAGCAGCGTGGAGAAATCAGGTGCGGAAGCAGCAGGCATGAACGGCGGAAAGCAAGGCAAAAAGCAGAACGAGCCGACTGTGGCGCCGGTCAGCGGCGGGCGGCAAAGCTCAGGGGAGGGGGTAGGGCGCCGGGCTAACCATCAGCTTTGCTCCGGCGCCCTACCCCCCCCCGCTCGGCTGAGCTAAGGTACGCGGCGCCTCGCGGCCCGAAAAGTGGCGTGCTTTCCCTCAAAACGCCTTTAACCCCCCAGGTGGCGCTGCCAGGCCGGAAGTAGAGGAGGCCGCCGTTTTCTATCCAGTTTTTTCTTCGCGAAGTTATTTAAATTAAAATGCGTCGGGGCGCCGCGTGGTGAAAAAACAAGTTTGACCACGATGCTTCAGCGGGCAATAGTTCGGCGCGTGGTCCGCGCTTTTGAGCGTTTAAAGGTGCTTTCGGTCAGGCCCGCCGCCCGACTTAGTGAAGTGAAGCTGGCTACGAGAATTTGCATAATGCCTTGATTCTGCAAATAAATAAGGGAGGAGTGCAAGCCGAACGGTAGCAGCTCCTACATTTGTAAGCATATAGCTATGGCATAACCTCATGTCCTTTCCCAAACTGCTTATGACTTCATTTTTCCTTTTCTCACGCCGGTCCGGGCGCAACAGCCAAGCTGGCAGTTGTGGCGTGCTACTGGGGCTGGCCCTGGGGTTGCCTCTGCTGGTGCGGGCCCAAACCACCATTGTTAACTATGACTTCAACTCGGCGGCGGCCTACCCCGCCGCGCCTGCCACGACGGCGCCCGGCGTCACCTCGGCCGCGAACGGCTCGCAGCCGTTTGCCCCGGCTCCGGGCGCGGTCACGGGCGCGGGGGCCTTCGCGGCCAACCCTACGGCCGGCAACGCCCTGAACATGGCCAACTCCAGCGGCACCGGCAAGTATTTCGAGTTTAGCCTCGGAGGTGCCGATTTGCCCAAGTATTCGGCTTTCAAGCTCTACCTGCAAAGCCAGCGCTCTGGCACTGGGGCCACGACGCTCACCCTGCAATACAGCGTGAACGGGGGCGCCTACATGGCCGTCGAGGAGGCAGTTGCCCCCGGCACCGGCAGCTTCGCGGAAGGCAGCTTTGACTTGTCGGGTCAGCCAGCTTTAAACAGGCCAGGTAGCCTGACGTTCCGGCTGCTGGCCAGTGGCGGGACCTCCACGAGCGGCACACTACGCCTCGACAACTTCCAGGTGCAGGCCGTCAACACCGTTGACCCGACCATCACCAGTCTGGCGCCCAACCCGGTGGAGGCAGGCTCGCCAGGGTTTGCGCTCACGGTAGGGGGTAGGAATTTTCAGGACGGCGCGGTCGTGATGTTCAACGGCTCGAATCTGGTCACTGCCTACGTCTCCGCCACCTCCCTCACGGCGCAGGTGCCCGCCGCCGCCATTGCCACGGCCGGCAATTATGCGGTGACGGTGACCAACCCGGCCGGCGGCGCCACCTCGCCCGCCTTTCCATTCGGCGTGACGCCCGCCCTGCCACGCTGGACCGGCGCGGCCCGCACCGGCAGCTGGTTCGACGCCGGCAACTGGAGCCTCGGCCGGGTGCCCGGCAGCGGCGATGAGGTGCTGCTCGACCACCGCTTCGTGGCCGGTCCCTATACCGTCAGCCTCGACCAGAATATAGCGGTCGGCGTCAAATCGTTGACAATTAATCCGGGCGCGGGCGACTCCATTTTTGTGCTGGTGCCGGTTAGCAATACGATGACTCCATCCCTGATACTAACCAATTCGGGCACCGGGGTGACAGCCTTAGCAATTCATAGCAAGGGAGTTATCACCAACGCTAGTGGGGCTGCTTCCGGGACAGGTGTTGATGTTACCGGCTCCGGTCCTGTTGCCTTTATCTATAACGGCGGCAGCTACCGCCACGCCAGCCGAACCAGCCACGCCAGGGTGGCCGAAAATCTAAGCGCAGTAGCGGGTACCGAGTTCGGCATTTTCGACTTTCGGCCGCCAGCCGGGTCAAACGCGTCTACTACACTTTCTGCTTCCGGACGCACGTACGGCACTTTGGTTTTGCGTTCGCGTCCGGGTGCTGGGAACACCTATAGCTACGCAGGGTCAGGTAATGCGCTTACAATACAGGGCAATCTAATTATTGGTGCTGGCGTCAGGTTTACGACCACGCTAAGCAATGACTTGCGTCTGCTGGGTGATTTAAAATCACAAGGCACTCTGCAAATGAGGCCTTCCAATAACTCGCTTGTTAGTCAGTTGGTATTGGCGGGTACCGAGCCGCAGACTATCAGTGGCACTATCACGCTCGATCCAACGGTCGGACTGGCCCTCAATAACTCCGCGGGCGTGCTCCTCGCTACTCCCCTGCGGCTCGACGGCCCCCTGACGCTGACTAGCGGCGCGCTCACCACCAGCGCCGCCAACCTGCTCACGCTCGGCAGCACGGCCAGCCTTCCGCAGAGCAGCAGCACCAGCTTCATCAATGGCCCGCTGGCCCGGCAAACAGCCGCCGGCGCCGTGAGCAACCTGGTATTTCCCACCGGCAGCGGCCTGTCCTACCGCCCCGTCGTGCTCAACGCCACCGCCCAGGATGCCAGCACATACCTGGTTGCGCAGCGCGAAGGCCCCGCCCCGGACCGCACTAAGCTGCTGGCCACCACCGCCTTGCCAGCCCTCACGCACGTGTCGGGCGCGCGCTCCTTTTCCATCACCTCTACGCCGACGGTCAACAACTTCAGCGGCACCGTCACGCTCAGCTTCGGGCCCGATGACCAGGTGAACGAGCCCGAGCATCCGGGCCTGACGGTGGGCAAGAACAGCGGCGCCGGCTGGGAAAACATCGGCCGCTCCAGAGTAGCTATCACCATGCCCGCGCCCGTGGGCGGCTACGCCAGCGGTACTATCACGTCGGGCACATTCACGTCGTTCAGCGACTTTGCCCTGGCCCGCACCAACGCGGAAGCCGCCATCAACCCGCTGCCCGTCACGCTCGCCAGCTTCGGGGCCCGCCGCCAGCGGGCCGACGTGCAGCTGAGCTGGACCACAGCTTCGGAGCTGAACAGTAAGCACTTTGAGGTGCAGCGCAGCTCGGATGGCCGCTTGTTTAGCACCATCACCACCGTCGCCGGCCACGGCACCACCAGCCAGGCGCAGCACTATGCGGTGCTCGACCGCGCCGCGCCCGCCGCCGCACTCTATTACCGTCTGGTCCAACTGGATAAGGATGGCAGGGCTGCCTTTGGCCCGGTCGTGGCGCTGGCTCCTGCCGCGGGTAGTTCGCTTGCCCTCACGTTGACTCTGTATCCCAACCCCGCTCACGACCGCCTGAGTGTGCCCGCTCCCGCCGGCACCATCGTGCACGTGCTCGACCTCACTGGCCGCATCCTCCAAACTACTTCTCTACCCCCCTCCGGCGAGCTGATGCTGCCGGGGCTGCCCGCCGGCGCTTACCTGCTGCGCACGGCCGATGGCCGGGTCTGGCGCTTTGGTAAGGAATAGGGGGTAGGGAGGCGATGTAAAGCAAAAAAGCCTCGTGCATTCCGCACGAGGCTTTTTTTATAGAGCTTAATAAGCTGGCCGAGGCTTGTTCTTGCAGCCTGGCCCGGAAGCTGACTTACACCGAAAAGCTTTCGCCGCAGCCGCAGGAGCGGGAAGCGTTGGGATTATTAAACTGAAAGCCTTTACCATTGAGGCCGTCCGAGAAATCCAGCTCGGTGCCGGCCAGGTACAGGAATGATTTCATGTCCACGACCACCCGCACCCCTTTGTCCTCAAACTCCTGGTCCATCGGCCGCACCTCGTTGTCGAAATCCAGCTTGTAGCTTAATCCCGAGCAGCCGCCGCCCGCCACCGAGGCCCGCAGGCGGTAAGTGCTGTCCAGCTCGGCGTCGCGCATCAGGTGCTCAACTTTGAGCTTGGCTTTATCAGAGACAGTTATCATGATTTTCTAGCGTGGGTATTCGGTGTCGGCGGGATAACAATTGGTCAGGAAGAAGGATTCAGCACCACGCTGAAGACAGTGAGGGTGCTCTGGTCACGGCCAGAAAAGAGCTTATCCAGCGCCTCATACACGTTGTGAGCCCGGAAATAGGAGGTTTGCAGCTCCCGCTCGCCACGGGCGCGCCACTGCACGGTGCAGGCACTATCACTGTCGCGAAAACGCTGGACATAAACCAGCATCTTTCGCAGTCAGTCGAGGCAGTCGTAACCTAGTTCGTAGCGAAATAGAAAGCTTTGCACGTGACGCGAATTGGCGGTTATTAAACCCAATCGCGTTTGCTGGTCGATTTGCCGAAAATCAACCAACAATTAGCTTTGGGCCAATCCTAAATGCCACTCGATATGCTACTGAATTCGGTCTACCTACCTCGACGTGGTCCATAAATTAATTATGAGTTAAAAATTATGAGTTGTGAGTTGAATTATGGTTAGACCAATTATCCCAAACTCATAACTCATAATTCTTAACTCATAATTAATTTAGTGGTGCGCCAGCTCCAGAGCGGGCAGGCCGTTCTTGACGCGGTAGTCCGAGATGGCCGACTTGATGGCGTCCTCGGCCAGCACTGAGCAGTGGATTTTTACCGGCGGCAAAGCCAGCTCTTCCACAATCTCCATGTTGTCGATGGCCAGGGCCTCATCCACGGTCTTGCCCTTGAGCCATTCCGTCGCCAAGGACGACGAGGCAATAGCCGAGCCGCAGCCGAAGGTTTTGAACTTGGCGTCGGTGATGGTATTGGTGGCTTCGTCTACCTCAATTTGCAGGCGCATCACGTCGCCGCACTCAGGAGCGCCGACGAGGCCAGTGCCCACGTTCTTCTTGCTTTTGTCCAGCGTACCCACGTTGCGCGGGTTGCTGTAGTGGTCGATTACCTTATCGGAGTAAGCCATTGCTTTTGAAGTTATAAGTTAAAAATTATGAATTATGAGTTGGTAGTTCTGAGCAAAAGTTAGCCAGTCGCCAACTCATAACTCATAACTAAAAATCAGTGTTCTGCCCACTCGATTTTGCTCAAGTCGATGCCCTCCTTATGCATTTCCCAGAGCGGCGACATCTCGCGGAGCTTGGTGACGGCTTCCTTGACGTGGCCAATAGCGTAGTCAATTTGCTCGTCGGTGGTGAAGCGGCTCAGGCCGAAGCGCAGGGAACTGTGGGCCAGGTCGTCGCTCAGGCCCAGCGCCTTGAGTACGTAGGAAGGCTCCAGCGAGGCCGACGTGCAGGCCGAGCCCGACGAGACGGCCAAATCTTTCACGCCCATCATCAGGCCTTCACCTTCCACGTATTTAAAGCTGATATTCGTGACGTGGGGTAGGCGGTGCTCGCGCGAGCCATTGACGTAGCTTTCTTCCAGCGTGGTCAGCTCAGCTTCGAGGCGGTCGCGGAGCTTGCTCAGGCGCTCAGCATCCTGCGCCATTTCGAGGCGGGCCAGCTCACAAGCCTTGCCCAAGCCGACGATGCCGGGCACGTTGAGCGTGCCGGAGCGCATTCCGCGCTCGTGGCCGCCGCCGTCCATCTGCGCCGTGACTTTCACGCGCGGATTTTTGCGGCGCACGTAAAGCGCGCCGATGCCTTTCGGGCCGTACATCTTGTGAGCCGTGAAGGCCATCAGGTCGATGCCATCGGCCTGCACATCTACCGGAATCTTGCCCACCGCCTGCGTGGCGTCGCTCATGAAGAGCGCGCCGTTGGAGTGCGCAATCTTGGAGATGGCGCGAATGTCCTGCAAGGCACCAATCTCGTTGTTGCCATACATGAGGCACACGAGGATGGTCTCCGGCGTCATGGCGGCTTCCAGCTCCGCCAGATTAATCAGGCCTTCGCCATCGACGGGCAGGTAGGTGACGCGGCCCCCGATTTTCTCGATGTGCTTGCAAGTGTCGAGCACGGCCTTGTGCTCGGTGGTGGCGGTGATGATGTGGTTGCCCTTCTGGCTATACATCTCGAAGATGCCCTTGATGCCGAGGTTGTCGGACTCAGTGGCACCCGAAGTGAAGATAATTTCCTTGGGGTCGCAGTTGATGAGCTTGGCAATCTGCTCGCGGGCGTAGTCCACGCCTTCTTCGGCCTGCCAGCCAAAGGCGTGATTGCGCGAGGCGGCGTTGCCAAAGTGCTCGGTGAAGTAAGGCAGCATAGCGTCCAGCACCCGCGGGTCGAGCGGCGTGGTGGCATTATTGTCGAGGTAAATCGGCAGTTTGAGCATGGCGAAGTGGGCGAAAAGCCGCGAAGAAATAGTTACCGATAGAACAGCCGCGAGTGAGAATCGGTTTACTTTGGCTTCGCAAAAATAGACACAATCTAAATAGAACAGTGCAGCTTCCGCCGCGGCCCGTTTCGGCTTTCCCTACCCCCCCCCCATGTTCCGCAACCTCGAACACCTCGGCCTGGCCGTGCACGACCTGGCCGCTGCCACCGAGCTTTATACCGCGCTACTCGGCATTAAGCCCCACAAAACCGAGCACGTAGCCAGCGAAGCCGTGGATACGGTGTTTTTTCAGGTGGGCGGCGCCAAGATTGAGTTGCTGGCTGGCACCGCGCCCGAGAGCGCCATCACCAGGTTTTTGGCCAAAAAGCCGGAGGGCCTGCACCACGTAGCGTTTGAAGTCGATGACATCCGGGCCGAAATGGCGCGGTTGCGAGGGGCCGGCTTCGCCTTATTAAACGAAGAGCCCAAGCCGGGCGCCGACAACAAGCTGGTGTGCTTCGTGCACCCCAAAAGCGCGGCCGGCGTATTGATTGAGTTGTGCCAGGAAATAAAATAGCCCCCGAGCCGCTATGAAACAGTTCCGCGAAGAAGTGGAGGCCGCGCTCGAAGCCTTGCTGCTCCAGCAAATTATTCTCTACCCCACCGATACGGTGTGGGGCCTGGGCTGCGACGCCGAAGTGCCGCGCGCCGTCGAGCGCCTCTATCAGCTC
Organism: uncultured Hymenobacter sp.; assembly: GCF_964243305.1. Taxonomy (GTDB): domain Bacteria; phylum Bacteroidota; class Bacteroidia; order Cytophagales; family Hymenobacteraceae; genus Hymenobacter. The sequence continues at coordinate 49,448 of NZ_CAXTEF010000016.1, read as the reverse complement.
AAGGGCCGGCCGGCCGGGCAGCCCAGCATCGTGCTGGTGGCCGATGTGGCCATGCTCAGCCGCTACGCCGAAGCCGTGCCGCTGGCCCTGGCCGGCGAGCTGAGCCGGGCGCAGGAGCGGCCCACAACCTTCATTCTGCCCGCCAGCCGGACCGTGGCCGCCGGCCTGCTCGCCCCGGATGGCACCGTGGGACTGCGCATTCCGCAGGATGAATTTTGCCACAAGCTGCTGCGGCGCCTGGGCCACGGCGTGGTTTCCACGTCGGCCAACCTAGCCGGGCAGCCCGCACCAGCTACTTATAAGGAAGTTGACCCGGTGCTGCTGCGTAAAGTAGACCACGTGGTGGGCTGGCGCCAGGACGATGAAACCCGCACGGCGCCCTCGCGGCTGGTGCGGCTGAGCGAGGATGGGCAGGTGGAAGTAGTGCGGGCGTAGGGAGTATCAGGCGACCCGAAAAGGCGGTTAGCATGACCGCCTTTTCGGGTCGCCGTACTTTTGCTGGTATGAACCTGCCCCAACTGCCCGAATTGCCCATTTTTCGCACCATCGCCGCGGCTGCGGCTGAGCTGAGCCAGCCGGCCTACGTGATTGGCGGCTACGTGCGGGATTTGGCCCTGGGGCGCGCGAGCAAGGACATCGACGTAGTGACCGTGGGCGACGGCATTGCCCTGGCCGAGGCCGTGGGGCGCCGTTTGAAAGGCCGCGGCCGGGTAACGGTGTTCAAGAACTTCGGCACGGCCATGCTGCCCACCCAGGAAGCGGGCGAGATTGAGTTTGTGGGCGCCCGTCGCGAAAGCTACCGCGCCGAAAGCCGCAAGCCCGAAGTGGAAGCCGGCACGCTGGCCGAGGATCTGGCCCGCCGCGACTTCACCATCAACGCGCTGGGCCTGAGCTTGAACGAGGCCGATTTTGGTCAGCTCGTGGACGAGTATAACGGCCTGGAGGATTTGCGCCAGCGCACCATCCGCACCCCGCTCGACCCGGACATTACCTTCTCCGACGACCCGCTGCGCATGATGCGGGCCGTGCGCTTTGCCGCCCAGCTCAACTTTGATATTGAGCCCGACACCTTCGACGCCATTGCCCGCAACAAGGAGCGCCTGCGCATCGTGTCGCAGGAGCGCATCACGGTCGAGCTGAACAAGATTATTGAATCGCCTACCCCCAGCTACGGCTTCAAGCTGCTTTTCACGTCGGGCTTGCTGCCGCTGATTTTTCCGAAGATGGTCTTGCTGCACGGCGTGGAAAAAGTGGGGCCGCACAGCCACAAAGACAATTTCTACCACACCCTGCAAGTGCTGGATAACGTGGCGGCGGCCGGCGGCGACCTGTGGCTGCGCTGGGCCGCCCTGCTGCACGACATCGCCAAGCCCGCCACCAAGCGCCTGGACCCGAAAATCGGCTGGACCTTCCACGGCCACGAGGACAAGGGCGCCCGCTGGGTGCCGGGCATCTTCGCCGATTTCAAGCTGCCGCTGGGCGAGGAGATGCGCATGGTGCAAAAGCTGGTGCGCCTGCACCTGCGGCCCATCGCGCTGGTGAAGGAGATTGTGACCGACTCGGCCGTGCGGCGGCTGCTCTTCGAGGCCGGCGACGACATTGACCGGCTCATGCTGCTCTGCCGGGCCGACATCACCAGCAAAGACCATCAGCGCAAGGAGCGCTACCTGCGCAACTTTGGGGTGGTGGAGCAGAAGCTGCGCGAAGTCGAGGAAAAGGACCATCTGCGCAATTTCCGCCCCGTTATCACCGGCGAAATCATCATGGAAACCTTCGGCCTGAAGCCTTCCAAGGAAGTGGGCGAGCTGAAGAATGCGGTGATGGAGGCCATTCTGGAAGGGGTTATTCCGAACGAAAAGGAGCCAGCCTTAGCCTTCCTGTTGGAGCAGGGCAAGGCCAAGGGACTGGCTCCGATACCCGCCGTACCCGCTGCGGCGGCGGATGCGGCGGAACACGGCTCAGGCGCCTGAAACCCCTGGCGCCCGTGACCGTCAATTCCTGATTCCTAATTTTGGGAATTCGCGCATTCCCTACCCCCCTTGCCAGGGCTTTGGCGCGGCAGGAGGGGGTAGGGAATTTGCAGCCATTCCCTACCCCCTCCTTGCTCCCTGAAGCCGGCCTTAGAGCTGCTCCAGGCGGGAGGTGCCGCTCAACTCCTGGGTGATGCGGGGCTGGCCGCGGTACCTGACGCGGGAGGTGCCGGAGAGGTCGGCGTTCAGCTCCTCGCTCACTTGCACGCGCGCCTGGCTGATGCCGCTGAGGTCGAGGCTGGTGCGGCGGGTGCTCAGCGCCAGGGCCTCTATTAAGGTGCCGCCGGAGCCCTCAATGCGGAGCTGGTCGGCCTGGCCCCGCAGCTCCACGGCGCAGGCGCCGGAGAGGTCGAGGCTGAGGTTGGTGATGCGCGCGTCGAGGCGGGTGATGCAGGCGCCGCTGGCTTCGAGGCGCAGGTTATCGGAGTCGAAGCCGCTCACGTCGGCCTGGCAGGCGCCGGCCAAATCCAGGGCGCGCAGCTCGGGCACTTCGATGGTGATGAGCACCGGATGGTTGTTGAAGTTCATGCTGGGCAGGAAAGAGTCGGCGTTGCGACGGCGAATTACAAGCTTGCCATTTTCGATGCGCAGGCGCATTTCGTTCATGTCTTCGGGGCGGCCGGCGGCTTCGGCCTTGAAGCCGCTGCCCTGGCGCACCAGCACCCGGAAGTCACCGGCGGCATCAACCTCACTGAACTCGGCGCCCGCGGCCAGGGCCTGCCGGCCCGTGCCGTAGGAGGCGGGCGAGGTATCAAAGCGGGCGACGGGCAGGTCCACCTGCACGTCGGGGTCGCCGTCCTGGTCCTTATCCACCCGGATGCGCATCCGCTCGCCGTTGATGTTGAGGTCCACGCCGTCGTCATCCCCGTCATTGTCGTCGCCGTCGCGGAAGTTTCGCCCGGCGCCATTGCCGTCGCCCTCACCGGCAGGGCGGGGCGGGCAGTCGAGGCAGCGCAGGCGCCCATCGACGGTGAGCCGAACACGGTGGGCCTGGTTGTCGCGGGGCGGGTAGTTATCGACGAAGTTGTTATCGTCGAGCTGTTCCAGAAAGCGCGGCGTGAGGCGGTAGGTGCGGTCCAGGGGCAGGCGCAGCGTGGCCGTGAGGCGCTGGCTGCGGTAGGGCGCGCCGTCGCGCAGGGTCAGGCCGGGGGCCAGCGTCAGGGTCGAGTCGCGCTGCCCAATCACGTAGTCCACCGACTGCAAAGCCGTCTGGCGGGCCGTGGCCTGGTTGCGGCCACGGGCCGAAAACTCCAGCTCGGCGCTGGGCGCCTGGCCGCTGTCGGCGGCCGCGAAGCGCACCCGAACCCGGTCGAGGTAGTCGGACTGCTCGCTCATATCCAGCACCAGGCTGCGGCCGGGCAGCACGGCCAGCTGCCGGGTTTGGGTGACGCTACTGCGGGTGCGAAACTCATTGGTGAGCGTGGCCGCCGCCGCGCCGGTGCCCACCAGGCCCAGAATCCAGAGGCCCAGCAGCGAGAGGCTGGCCGTGCGGCCCAGCACCGGGCGGCGCAGCAGCAGGCGCAGCCCCAGCAGCAGAAACGCCAGTGTCGGGATGGCCGTGGCCAGGAACAAGGCCAGCGCCCCCCAGCTCGTCACGTTGCGCAGCAGCGCGTTGGTTTCCTGCTCGGTGCCGAGATGAATAACGGAATCGGCCGGCACGATGCCCAGCACTCCGCCCAAGGCCGCGGCCAGCGAAATCAGCAGCAGCCCACTGATGAGCACCAGCAGCGCGCCCGTGCTCCAACGGATAATAGTGCCTACCCCATTAAAAACCGGCCGGGCCCCCTTGGCCGCGCCTTCCAGAAAGCGGCCCACGGGCCGGGCATTGACCGTGGCGCCCAGCGGCTGGCCCTCGGTGGCATCGAGGGAAGAGGCGATGCCGGCCAGCGTCACGTCGTTGCCGCGCATTTGCAGCTTCTCGCTCACGGTGCTGGCCACCGGCACGGCCACCCACAAAATCAGATACAGAATAAAGGTGAAGCCGCCCGCGAAAAAGCCCGCCAGCAACAGCACCCGCACCAGCACCACATCCACCTGGAAATAGTGGGCCAGGCCCAGGGCCACGCCGCCCACTTTGCCGCCGTCCACGTCGCGGAACAGGCGCCGCCCGGCCCAGGGCCCGCTGCTGGCCAGCGTGGCAATAGGCTCTGGCGCATCGTCGCGCTTGGGCAGCACAATCCAGAGGATGAGGTAGCTAATCACCCCCAGCCCGCCCAGGTTAAAGCCCCCGAAATTGGTGTTGTCGCCATCAAAATCAAAGCCATGCAGCAAGCCGCGGAACAAGGGCCGCGCCAGCACCAGCGCCACGAAGGCCAGCCGCACCCACACCGGATTGACGTGGAAGTAGTGCCCCAGCCCGGCCGCCACGCCCGCAATCTTGCCGTGGCGCGTGTCGCGGTAAAGGCGGCGCGGCTCGTCGGCCGCGGCGGTGTTGGCCGAAGCAGAGGGGGTAGGCGGGGGCGCCGTGGCCGTGGCGTTGGCGTAGCCGCTGGCACTGGCACTGCCGGCGCTGCTGCCGTTGGTGGCGAAGTCGGCGGCCTCATCGTCCTCGTCGGCGTCCACGTCGGCGGCGAAGTCGCGCACGCGGCCCATCTTGGCTTCCATCTCCTGCACGTCGGCCAGGGTGATGACCTGCTTGGTGGGGGAGAGGCGCTGGGCGAAAATCTCGGCCATGCGGCCTTCGATGTCGGCCACGATGTCCTGGTGGCCGCGGAAGCGGGCGAAGTGGGCCTTCACCTCGGCCAGGTAGCGGCCGAGCTGCTCGTAGCCATCTTCTTCGATGTGAAAGATGAGGCCCTGCAAGTTGATGCTGATGTTCTTTTTCATGACTAAGCAGCGGGTAAGTCAGGTGGCTTTGTGGAAGTTAGCGGAGAAGAAGGGGGTAGGGGCTGGCGGGCTAGGACGCCCGCATCATGGGCCGGCGGATGATGCTCACCGAGAGGGCCATGTCGTCCCAGGTCTGGCGCAGTTCCTCCAGAAACTGCTGGCCGGCGGGCGTGAGCGTGTAGTATTTGCGCGGCGGCCCGGACGTGGATTCCTTCCAGGTATAGTCGAGCAGGGCCGCATTCTTGAGGCGCGTGAGCAGCGGGTAGAGCGTGCCCTCGACCACAATCATGCGGGCCTGCGTCAGCTCCTCCAGCATGTCCGAGGCGTAGGCTTCGCCGCGGGCAATGATTTCCAGGATGCAGAATTCGAGGATGCCTTTGCGCATCTGCACCTGGGTGTTCTCTAATTTCATGGGCAATAGCGGCTAGTGGGTGAGGAACAGTACAAAGGTAACAGAGGTACTTTGTAATGCAAGATACTTGCAGGAAATATTTTTGTTGCGCGGAAGGAGTAATAATTGGCGCGGGCAAGGTCTTTGCCGCCCAGGCAGGGGGTAGGGATTTCTGGTGTTAACTGTTTAACAGCCGGTCATGCAGACCGAAGGGAAGCATCTCGCGTGCGGCACTAACCCAATCGTTGTTCTGACATCTGAATCACTTCCCCACGCGAGATGCTTCACTTCGCTGCGCTGCGTTCTGCATGACGGTCGTCCTTCGCCCTTTTCCCATTCCCTACCCCCTCACCCGCCCGCAATGCCCTATAAAGCGGTAACTTGCGTGCCGCTACCGCAGCCTATAAACCGATTATTTCTACCTCTATCAATGCCGCTTCTCTCCCCGCTATTCCGGTCGGCGCTGGGCCTGGCCCTGGCCGCCGCGACGCTGCCGGCGCTGGCCCAATCGACCAAGACGCCCAAGTACAGCAACGAATTCCTGAACGTGGGCGTGGGGGCCCGCGCCCTGGGCATGGGCAAGGTGCAGGTCAGCCTGGCCGATAACTCCACGGCCGGCTACTGGAACCCGGCCGGCCTGACCCGCCAAACCGCTAAGTACGACGGCACGCTGATGCACTCGGAGCTGTTCGCCGGCATTGTCAAGACCGACTACGCCGCGTTTTCGATGCCGATTGACGAGCGTAGCGCGGTGGGCATCAGCGTCATCCGGCTCGGCGTCGATGACATTGCCGACACGCGCAGCCTCATCAATGAGTACGGGCAGATTGACTACGACCGCATCAGCCTCTTCTCCATTGCCGACTACGCCGCCCTGCTCTCGTATGCCCGCAAGCTCGGCCCCGAGGGCCTGAGCGTGGGCGCGAGTGCCAAGCTCATCTACCGCAACGTGGGCTCATTTGCCAACGCCTACGGCTTCGGCATCGATGCCGGTCTGCAGTACCAGCGCCGCGGCTGGCGGCTGGCCCTGATGGCCCGCGACGTGACGACCACGTTCAACTCCTGGAGCATCGACGCCGACAAATTCAAAAACACCACGCCCTTCGGTATAAGCGAGGACGTGCCCGGTAACAGCACCGAAATCACGTTGCCGCGCTTCGTGCTGGGGGTAGGGCAGCAGTTCAGCCTGCCGGGGCAGTTCACGGCGCTGGTGGCCACCGATATTGAGATGACCACCGACGGCCGCCGCAACACGCCCCTCTCGACGGGCCTGCTCAGCGTAGACCCGCGCCTGGGGCTGGAGCTGGGCTACAAGCAGCTGGTGTTTCTGCGCGGCGGAGCCGGCAACTTTCAGAAGGTCAGCTCCTTTGACAACAAAAAATCGACTGTGGGCCAGTACAGCCTGGGCGCGGGCGTGGCCCTGAACGGCCTGCGCGTCGATTTGGCCCTCTCGCGTCTCGACGCCACATTCGGCTCCTACTCCCAGACCAACTCGCTGATTGTCAGCTTGGGCTACGGGCTTAAGTAGGGAGCCGCGCTTACTGGTTATGGTTAGCCCGGAGCAGCCGGAGAAAGCCCTCAGTCAATTACCAATTTATCTTATCTGTTAAGAGTATGAAGTCATTTTACCCGCCTAAATGGTTCGGGCTAAGTTTATTAGTAGCAGTGCTGCTGCTGGCGGCCTCCCAGCCGGGCCGGGCGCAGTCGGGTCCCTACGGCAACGAGTGGATAGTGCCGGGCCAGCAGTACGTGAAGATTAAAATCTGGCGCGATGGTATCTACCGGCTTGACAACCAGTACCTGAGCCGCACTGGCCTGGCCATTGCCAATCCGGCGCGCCTGCAGCTCTGGCGGCGCGGGCGCGAGGTGGCCGTGTTCGTGGGCGGCAGCGCCACGGGCTTCGACGCCAGCACTTTCTTGGAGTTTTTCGGGCAGCGCAACGACGGACGCCTCGACGCCGAGTACTATAAAGACCCCGCCGAGCAGCCCCACCAGCTCTACAGCCTCGACACCGACACGGCAGCCTACTTCCTGACCTACGGCGCGCAGCCCGGCCGCCGCATGGCCGAGCCCCTGCCCGCGGCCGGCCCGCTACACCCTTACCGGCTGGTCAGCTCGCTCAAGCTGAAAACCAACTTCTACCGCGAGGTGGCCGGCAACACCCACCTGCCCTGGCTGCAAGGGGCCGAAGGCTTTATGGGCGAAGACTACTCGGGCTACTCGCCCGCCGAGCCGCTCGATTCACTGCTGCGGGCCATTCTGGCTAGTCCGGCCCCGCGCCTGGAGGCGGTAATCGTGAGCCCTAACCTGGGGCCGCACCTGATTAGAGCCATTGTGGAGCCACCGGGCGCGCCGGAGCGGGAGTTGGGGCGCTTTCCATTTTCGGGCCTCAACCCCGGCCGGTTCCGGGCCACGCTGCAAAAGTCGGAATTTACCGCCCGCGGCGACGTGGCTATCCGCTTCGGCATTCTGACCACTCCCGATGTGCCCAGGGACTTGTTTCGGGTCACCTATTACCGCATCACGGCCGCGCAGGCCAACCGCTGGTACCCTGACCGCCACCGCCTGCACTTTCACAACGACTCGACCCTGGCCGGGCCCGCCACCTTCGAGCTGGACAGCATTCCGGCCACGGTGGTGGGCTACGACGTGCACGACCCCTGGAACGTGCAGCGCGTGGCCGGCACGGCCGGCGAAGGCCGGCGGCGCCGCTACGTGTTTCCGGACGCTACCGGCCAGCAAACCCGCCAACTGCTGCTCGCCGATGCCGCCTACCCCCTCGCACCCGGCCAACCGGCCCGGCCCGTCACGTTCCGCCGCCTGGACCCCGCCCGCTCCAATTATATTATCATTACCCACCCCCGGCTGATGCTGCCGGCCGCGGGCGTCCCCAACGCCGCCCGTGCCTACGCCGACTACCGGGCCTCGGCCGCCGGCGGGCGCCACGATACCTTGCTGGTGACGGCCCCGCAGCTCTACGACCAGTTTCACTACGGCGAGCGCTCGGTGCTGGCTTTGCGCTACTTCGCCCTCTGGCTGGCCGATAGCTCGCCCGCCACCGCCCCAACCCGCTACCTGCTACTGCTGGGCCAGGGCATCGGGCCTAATGAGACGCTCTTTCCGGGCAGCCGCGGCGGCACCAACACCATGCGCCACCTTAATGACTTTAGCCAGGACCTGGTGCCGACCACGACCCGCGCGCCGTCGGACAACTTCCTGTCCTCGGACTGGCCCCGCGGCAACTACGTGGCGCGGCTGCCCACCGGGCGCGTGGTGGCCAAGTCGGCGGCGGAAGTTATGGCGTACCTCAACAAGCTGCGCGAGTACGAGGCGCCCGACGCCGAGCTGGCCGACTGGCACAAGCGCGCCCTGAATCTGGTGGGCGGGCGCGAGGAAAACGAGTATGCCGAGTTCGGCGCCTACCTGGCCGGCTACCAGCGCCGGATTGAGCGCCCGCCGTTCAGCGGGCGCGTGGTGCGCACCTTCAACCGCCGCGACTACCCCGGCAACCTGCCCGTCGAGGTGGAGGCGCAGACCGAAGTGAATCCGGGCCTGGGGCTGATAACCTACTTCGGGCACGGCTCCAACACCACCTTTAACCTTAACCTGGGCGACGCCGCCAAGTACAACAACCGGGGCAAGTACCCTTTTCTGTTCTTTTTTGGCGGCTGTGAGGCGGCCCACCTGACGGTGAGCGCGCCCACCTTCGGCGCCAACTGGCTGCTGACGCCCGAGCGCGGCGCCGTGGCCCTGATGGGACAGACCGGCCGCGGCTACGCCTACCCCCTCAATAAGGCCCAGGACCTGATGTATCAGCTCCTGCTCAACGACCCGGCCTGGTACGGCCGGCCCGTCACGGTGGCCTACGCCGAGACGGTGCGCCGCCTGCAGCTCGACCCTGACTTCGCGGTGTTCGGCGAAGAAATTGCCGCCGAGCAGCTCCTCACCACTACCTGGCACGGCGACCCCGCCCTGACCTTGTTTGCGCCCCCGCGCCCCGACTTTATCGCCGCCGATGCTCAGCTTTCAGTGCGGCCAGTGGCCGGGCAGGCGGGGCCGGTCGAGGCCGGCACCCGCCGCTTCGTGCTTAGCATCGGGGTGAGCAACCCCGGCCGCATCACCGCCGACTCGCTGGAGATTGAGGTGACCCGGCAGTACGGCGCGGGCCGGCCCAGTACCGTGCACCGGCAGACGTTCCGGCAGGCTTCGCGGCGCGACACGACCTACGCTTTTGTGCTGGAAAATGAGGGCAACGTGTTCGGGCAGAACGTGTTTCAGGTTAAGCTCGACTACCGCAACAAGGTGGCCGAGCTGAGCGAAGCCAATAACTCGGCCCAAACCACCTATTCGTTTCTGAGCGGCGGCGTGAGCTTGCTCAGCCCGCCGGAGTTTGCCATTGTGCCCACGGCCGCGCCGCTGCTCGTGGCCCAAACCAACGACCCGGCCGGCTCCAGCCGCCCCTACGCCTTCGAGCTGGACACGGTGCCGACCTTCAACAGCCCGCTCTTGCAGCGCCACACCGCCACCGGCGCCCTCACCGCCGACTGGCAGCCGACGCTGCCGGCCGTGGCCGGACGCGACAGCATAGTCTGGTACTGGCGGGCGCGCTTCGCCACCCCCGGCGCCGACCCCAGCGAGGATAGCCGGTTCGTGCTCAGCTCGTTCCGCCATATCAGCGGCAGCCCCGCCGGCTGGTCGCAGAGCCACTACGGGCAGTTTCAGCGCGACGAGCGGCGGGGCGTGGACGTGGCCACGCCCAGCGGCCGCTGGCACTTTGCCGAGGAAAAGCGCGGCCTGACCCTGGCCACGACCGGCGGCGGGCCCGCCAATTCGGCGCCGACTTTCAACGTGGCCGGCCGGCTGGGCATCACCGCCGACCCCACCGCGCCGCCCTTCGTGAGCAACTGCGCCGCCCAGGCCCCCGGCCTGCTCGTGGCCGTATACGACCAGCGCACGCTGCAACCCCTGGCCGTGGCCGGCGGCCCTTACCTGGCCTGCGGGCAGGCCAGCCAGCCCTACTACGTGTTCGGGGCCAACCCCAGTAGCCCGACCGACACGCTCAACAACCTCAACAACAGCGCCGAGCGCCAGGCCGAGCTGGTGCACCTGCTCACCAACGTGCCCGACGGCGCCTACGTGGCCCTGGTGAGCATGAACCGCCTGCGCTACGCTGCCCTACCCCCCGCCGTGCGCACCAGCCTCGGCACGCTGCTGGGCTCGCGGCTCATCGCCGAAAACCAGCTGCGCAACGGCGACCCATTCGCTTTGCTAGCGCAGAAGCGAGCCGGCGGCGGGCGCCTGATTCGGGAGTCCGGCCCGGACCTGGCTCCCGCCGCGCCCGCCCGCGCCACCCAGCTGCTGAGTTTGAGCGACACGCTGCGCACTGGCGGCACCCGCGGCACGCTGCTCTCGACCCGCATCGGCCCGGCCCGGCAGTGGGGCACACTCTACCACCGCATCGAAACCGAGACGCCCACCGGCACTTACACGCTGCGCCTGCTGGGCGTTGATGCACAGGGCAATACGGCCGTGCTCTACCCCGATATAAAAAGCCGCGCGCTGAATGTGGACACGGTTTCCAGCAGTCGGTTTCCATATTTGCAGCTGGAGCTGAACCTGCTCGACGCCGAAAACCGCACCCCACCGCAGCTCCAGCAGTGGCTGCTAACTTACACTGGTGTGCCGGAAGGCGTGGTGCGCCGCGACCTGGCCCCGGCCGGCGCCTACGAAGCCGCCACGCTCACCCGGCAGGCCACCCAGGATGGCTCGCTGAGCTTGCCGGTGGTGTTCAAGAACGTGTCGGGCCTGGCCTTCGGGGCGCCGCTCAATGCGCGGGTGAGCCTGCGCGATGCCAGCGGCAACGAGGTGCGCACGGCCCTGGTCACGGCGGCGACCGGCGCGCTGGCCGCCGGCGCCAGCGTCACGTTTTCGGCCCGGATAGACGTGCGCGGCCTGTTCGGCACGCTCACGGCCCAGGTCGAGGTGAACCCGCTCTTGCAAAACCCGAATTTGCAGCCCGAGCTGTACCACTTCAACAACCTGCTCACCCTGCCGCCCATCACCCTCACCGACCGCAATGTGCCGCCAGTGCTTGACGTGGCCTTCGACGGGCGCCGCATCCTGAGCGGCGAGCTGGTCTCGCCTACCCCCCTCATCAGCATTCAACTGCGCGACGAGGACCAGCTGCGCCACATCCGGGATGCGCGCTACTTCACGGTCTCGCTTCAGCGCCCCGGCCAGGCCGCGCCCACGCCGATTGACCTCAATAGCGCCGACATCCTGTTCCGGGCCGACTCCACGTCGCGGCCCGGCACCACGGCCACGCTGGAGTTTCAGCCCGGCCGCCAGGCCAAGCTCGAAGATGGCATCTACACCTTGCGGGTGCAGGGCCGCGACCCCGGCAACCTGAGCGCCGGCACCCAGGACTACCAGGTCAGGTTTGAAGTCGTGAGCAAATCGGCCATTACTAACGTCTATCCCTACCCCAACCCCGTGACCAGCAAGGCCCGCTTCGTGTTCACGCTCACGGGCCAGGAGCTGCCGCGCAATATGAAAATTCAGATTATGACCCTCACCGGCAAGGTCGTGCGCGAGATTTTCATGCCGGAGCTGGGCCCGCTACACATCGGCAACAACCTCACCGACTACGCCTGGGACGGCACCGACCAGTACGGCGACCGCCTCGCCAACGGCACCTACCTCTACCGCGTAAGCCTGGACGACGCGGCCGGCACCTTCAGCCGTCGCGAGACGGGCGGCGACAAGGCCTTCAAGAACGACTGGGGCAAGCTGGTGCTCTTGCGGTGATTAGCAGGGGGTAGGAAATAAGAAGAACGTCCTGCTGAACGCAGTGAAGCATCTCTACCGCAGCAGTAATCTGACTACTTACCCGGTAGAGATGCTTCACTGCGTTCAGCAGGACGTTCTTCTTGTAACGCTCTGCCCCACTGCACCTACCGCCGCCGCAAGGTCACGAAGCTGAAGGCGTAGGCGTGTTTCTCGTCGGCCTCGTGGCGCTCGCGGCTTTCCTCGCGCCATTCGGCGGGGGTGAGGGCGGGAAAAAAGGCGTCGCCCTCGAAGTTGTGGTGCACTTCAGTGAGGTAAATCAGGTCGGTTTCAGATAAGGCCTGGCGGTAGATTTCGCCGCCACCGATGACGCACACCTGCTCGTCGAGCGCGCGGGCGCGGGCCAGGGCGGCGGGCAGGGTGGCGGCGGTTTCGCAGCCCGGCGCCGCCCAGCCGGGCTGGCGCGTCACCACGATGTTGGGGCGCCGGGGCAGGGCCCGGCCCAGGCTGTCATAGGTGCGGCGCCCCATCACGACGGGGTGGCCCAGGGTGAGCTGCTTGAAGTGCTGCAAATCAGCCGGCAGCTTGCCCCAGGGCAGCTCGCCATTCAAGCCAATAACGCCGTTTTCGGCCACGGCCACCACGAAATAGAGCATAGCTCAATGAATAATTAATAAGGAGTACAATAGACCGTCATGAGACCGTCATGCTGAGCACAGCGAAGCATCTCGCTTGCGGCACTAACCCAATCGTTGTTTACCATTGATTACTTCCCCGAGCGAGATGCTTCGCTGCGTTCAGCATGACGTGCTATCTACTTAAGGCACGTTGATTTTCGTGCCGCGCAGAAACTCCGCCGTGCTCATGCGCTTCTTGCCTTCGAGCTGCACCTCCAGCAAATCCAGCCAGCCGTCAGCCGTGGCTACGCGCAGGTGGTGGCGGCCGTCGGTGCGCCAGGTGCCGGCCGCCGGGGGGGGGGTAGGGATTTCAGTTGCTTCGGCTGGCGCAACGGCCACGGCCGCGCGGAACACCTTGAGCCCGCGCCCGTCGGGCAGCTGGGTGCAGGCCGTGGGCACGGGCGCGAGGCCGCGCACCTGATTAACCAGCTCCTGGGCGCCGCGGCTGAAGTCGAGCCGGCCGGTGTCCTTGCTCAGCTTGGGGGCGGGGCGCAGCTCGGCGCTCAGCTGCTGCGGGATGCTGGGCGCCGTGCCCGCCGCAATGGCCGCCACGGTGCGGGCCGCCAGCGCCGCGCCGGCCACTTTCAGCTTTTCATACAGGCTCCCGAAGTCATCGTCCGGCGCGATGGGCGTCACGTCCTGAAATATCAGCGGGCCAGTGTCGATTTCGTGTTGCAGGAAAAAAGACGTGACGCCGGTTTGGGTTTCGCCGTGCATCAGGGCCCAGTTGATGGGCGCCGCGCCGCGGTATTGTGGCAGGAGGGAGGCGTGAATATTGACCGAGCCGAGCCGCGGCATGGCCCACACGGCTTCGGGCAGCATCCGGAAGGCCACCACCACCTGCAAGTCGGCGGCGTAGCTTCTTAGCTCCTGTTGGAAATCCGGCGACTTCAGGTTAGTAGGCTGGAGCACGGGCAGCCCGCGGGCCAGGGCCGCTTCCTTCACCGCCGAGGCGTGCAGCTGCCGGCCGCGCCCAGCCGGCCGGTCGGGCGCCGTGACCACGGCCACCACCTGCGCCTGGGGCAGCGCAAGCAGGGTTTCGAGGGTCGGCACAGCGAAGTCGGGCGTGCCAAGGAAAATGAGACGCAAGGGGGGGGTAGGGGCTGGACTCATAAGGCAAAGAACGGTAGGCGCCCCGCCTTTTTCAAGGAGGAGACGTTCAGCCACAGGCTGGACTGGGGTGGTGTCCATCGTTGAACGATGGCCGAACATTCGGCCTCTGGCTGTTCTGCTGCTTATCGTTCAACGACGCGCACCACCCCCGTTTTCGCTTTGCGAAAACATCCCCTCCTTAAAAAAGGAGGGGAGTTGGTCGTTCTCATTTTCTCGTCTACTTCTCTGGGTAAAGCAGGTACTTCTTGCGTAGCTTTTTGAAATTATTCAGCCCTGGCTCCCAAGTGGGCCGAATCTGGGCCTCCGTGCGGCCGGCCACTATCTGGGCTTGCAGTGAGTCGGTGCCACTCAGCTCAGCGAAGTATTTACTGAAGAAGTGGGCTTTGTCGGTGCTTTGCTGGTAGAAGTCAATGAGGTATTTCAGGGTGAGGCCCTGAGGCTCCCCGGCGGCGGGCGGGCGCAGGTTCAGGCCGTGGCAGAGCTGACCGTTGAGGGGGGGGGTAGGGGAGCCGGCGTTGGGGCGGGGCGTGAACGAGTAGGGCCGCGTGGCCGGCTGCGTGGGCGCACCGAACACCTCAAAGGGCGTATCCGTGCCGCGGCCCACGCTTACGTTGGTGCCCTCAAAGAGGCAGATGCTGGGGTAGAGGGCCACGCTGCGGGCCGTGGGCAGGTTGGGCGAGGGGCGCACGGGCAGGGCGTAGGGCGTGGCGTGGGTGTAGGCGCCGGCCACGGACACCACCGTCAGGCGGCACTGCGCGCCGCCGGCCAGCCATTTCTCGCCGTTGAGCATCCGGGCCAGCTCGCCCACCGTGAGGCCGTGCACGATGGGCAGCGGGTCGAGGCCCACGAACGAGCGGTGGGCTTTTTCCAGCACCGGACCATCGACGAAAGCGCCGTTGGGGTTGGGGCGGTCGAGCACCAGGACCGGCTTGCCTAACTCGGCGGCGGCCTCCATGACGTAGTGCAGGGTGCTGATAAACGTGTAGAAGCGGGCGCCCACGTCCTGAATATCAAACACGAGCACGTCCACGTCGGCCAGCATGGCGGGGGTAGGCTTTTTGCTTTTGCCATACAAGGAGCGTACCGGCCGGCCGCTGCGCTCGTCGCGCCCATCCTTGATGGTGGCGCCGTCGGCCGCCTCGCCCCGGAAGCCATGCTCCGGCGCGAAAATGGCGGCCACGTTCACGCCCCGCGCCAGCAGCGTGTCCACGAGGTGCGCCCGGCCCACGCGCGAAGTCTGGTTTACCACCAAGCCCACGCGCTGATTTTGCAGCTGCGGCAGGTATTTCTCCAGTTGCTCGGCGCCCATGCGCAAGGGGGCAGCGGCCGGCGCGGGCTGAACCGGGCTTAGGGCCGCAGTGGGCGCCGCGCCGGGTGGGCCGGCCGCGCAGGTAGCCAACACCGAGACGAGCAGCGGCAGCAGCGGGCGAATCAGGAGCAGCATGGGGGTAGGGAAAGGCGGTTTGGGAGTGCGAAGGAACAAAAAAGAACGTCATGCTGAGCCTGAGCGAAGCATCTCGGGCGGGGAAGTAACTCAATCGTTGTTCAATCATTTGAGTTACTTCCCCGCCCGAGATGCTTCGCTGCGCTCTGCATGACGTTCTTCTTCAAACCGTCTATCGCAAAGCCCCGCCCGCGCCGTAGCTTTACCGCAGTGAACGTTGCCCGCTACATTTCCAATAAAATCGACGGCGGCGCCGACTCCGGCTCCTTCACCGCCTCGGTCACCAAGATTGCCATCATCAGCATTGCCCTCGGGCTGGCCGTGATGATTGTCTCCTTCGCCATCTTGCAGGGCTTCCGCAACGAGATTCAAGCCAAAATCTTCTCGTTCGGCGCCCACCTGCAAATCAGCCGCTACGACACCAACAACTCGATGGACGTGGCCCCCATCGGCGGGCCCGACCTCGTGCAGCGGCTGCACGCCTTCGGCCAAGTGAAGGCGGCCCAGCCGTTTGCGCGCATGACGGCCGTCATCAAAACCCGCGACGAGGTCCTGGGCGTGGTGCTCAAAGGCATCAGCGAAGAGGACGGCCCCTCGCCCATGCGCCAGAACCTGGTGGCCGGCCGGTTCATCGCCTACCCCGACTCGGCGGCCAGCGACGAGATTATGATTTCGCGCAAGATGGCCGACAAGCTGCGCCTGCAAGTGGGTGACAACACCCTGTTCTACTTCATCCAGAACCCGCCCCGGGTGCGCAAATTCACGGTCAAGGGCATCTACGCTACCGGCCTCGATGAGTTTGACGAGGTGTTCGTCATCGGCGACATCCGCCAAATTCGGGACCTGCGCGCCTGGCCCGACTCGCTGGTCGGCGGGCTGGAAGTGGAGCTGCGCAACTTCAGCACCCTCGACCGCACCGCCGACCTGCTCTACGAAAAGCTGCCCTACGACCTTAAGATTGACAAGATAACGGACCAGTACGCCCAGCTCTTCGACTGGCTTCAACTGCTCAACCGCAACGTCATTATCTTCCTGGTGCTCATCATCTTCGTGGCTACGTTCAACATGATTGCCACGATTTTCATCATGATTCTGGAGCGCACCAATATGATTGGCGTGCTCAAGGCCATCGGCGCCACCGACAACCAGATTCGGAGCATGTTCTTCTTCCGGGGCCTCAACCTGACGGTGCAGGGCATGGTCATCGGCAACGTTATCGGCCTGGGATTCTGCGCGTTGCAGTACTATTTTCATCTCATCCCGCTCGACCCCGAAAACTATTACATGGACCGCGTGCCCATCCATTGGAACCCGCTCATGCTCGTTTTGCTGAACGTGGCCACCTTCAGCACCTCGCTGCTGGCCGTGCTGATTCCGACTTATCTGATTGCCCGCATCCGGCCCGTGACCGCCATCAAGTTCGATTGATTGTCTGAACCACGGATTTATCGGATTAAACGGATTAGTCGGATTTCGAGGACGATTTTTCTTCGCTCAATCGGAAATCCCTACCCCCCTCAAAAACCAAAAGGCTACTCAACCGAGTAGCCTTTTTTATTCTTTGTTCAGGAGCGGAATCGTCCTCGAAATCTGACTAATCCGTTTAATCCGATAAATCCGTGGTTCAGATAAGCAGCAGGTTCGGGTCGGGGCACAGGGCCGCCCAAGCCGCCCGCTCGCTCAGCGGCGCTACGCCGGGAAAGTCGCCCTGCCGGCCCTGCATATCGGTTATGAGTTGAAAGTGCAGGTGCGGCGGCCAGTCGCCGTTTTCGGGTGGCGGGCCCACGGCGGCGAAGGCTTCGCCCTGGCTGATTTGCTGGCCGGGCCGCAGCCATACCCCCCCGTTTCGGGCCAAATGGCCATAAAGGCTGTAGAAGACAATGCCTTGCAACTCGTGCTCCAGGATGACCGTGGGGCCGTAGTTGCCGAAGCCGGCGTTGTCGGCCCGGCTGTGCACGCGGGCGGGCAGCGGAGCCATGACGGGCGTGCCGGCGGGCAGCCACACGTCCACGCCCAGGTGCAGGGTGCGCGCCTCGCCGGCCCCAAACAGGCCCGGACTGCGCCGGTAGATAACGCGGTCTTCGAGGTAGCCGCCGATGCCGATGCGCGCGTTTTGGGCGCGCAGCATGGCGGCCACCACCTCCGCAAAGACGGCGGTGTCATGCAGGTTGGCCGAAGTCAGCAGCGGGTTTTGGGCGCTAAAATCGAGCTGAGCCACGTCGGGGCCGCGGAGGTCGACGGGCAGCACCGGGCCGGGCTGGCAGCGGGCCAGGGCCGTGAGCAGGGGGGAGGTTGGCAAAGCGCAGGGGAGTAGGAAAAGGCGGCTAACAAGCAAGCCGGGCCACTCAGGCGGCGCCTCAGCGGCAAACCTGGCCCGCGCCGGCAAGTTACCTTTGCCGCTTGGGTTGCCGGCGCCGGCCGCAAGCCAACCTTGCCCTTTTTTTGTTAGTACAAGCCAAACCGCTCCGGTTCGACTTTTCCCGTTTCCGCTTCTCGCTTTCCCCTGTTTCCTACCCCCTCTGCATGTACCTGACCCTGACCGTCGTCGACATCACCCACGAAACGCCCGACGCCGCGACCATCCACCTGGAGCGGGCTGACCGCCAGCCCATTCCAAGCCAGCCCGGCCAGTTTCTGACCCTGCTGCTGCCCTGCGGCCCCGATGGCAAAACCGAGCGCCGCGCTTACTCGCTCAGCTCGACGCCCCACGACGCCCCGCGCCTGGCCGTGACCGTGAAGCGCGTGGCCGGCGGACTGGTGAGCAACTATTTGCTTGATACCGTGCAGGTTGGCCAGGAGCTACAGGCGATGGCGCCGCTCGGCAACTTCACGCTCGTGCCCAGCCCCAAGGCGGCCCGCTCGCTGGTGCTCATCGGTGCCGGCTCGGGCATCACGCCGCTCATGTCCATGCTCAAGGCCGTGCTCAAAACCGAGTCTCAGAGCCACGTGCTGCTGATTTATGGCAACCGCAACGAGGAGTCGGTCATTTTTCAGCAGCAGCTCAGCGAGCTGGAAGCTCAGAGCGGCGGGCGCCTGCAAGTCGAGCACGTCTACAGCCAGCCCACCGGCCCTACCCGGCCGCACCAGCACACCGGCCGCCTCAACCGCACCACCCTGCTGCGCATTCTGGAGCAGCGCCACCAGTTTCCGGCCGAGCAGGCCGAGTACTTCCTCTGCGGCCCCGAAGGCCTGATGGCCGAAACCCGCGCCGCCCTCGAACTGCTGAACGTGCCGGCCAGCCGCATCCGCCGCGAGAGCTTCGTAGCCGCGGCGGATACGGTGGAAGCCGCGGCGGCCAGCGCCGCCACGGCTTCGCCAGCCGGCGCCAGCACCAGCCCTACCCCCCCCGGCGGGGCCAAAGGCAGCCGTCCGGTCAAGATTCAGTACGAAGGCAGCGAGTACGTGCTCGACGTCTCGCCCAGCCAGACCATCCTCGAAGCGGCCCTGGACCTCGACATCGACCTGCCCTACTCTTGCCAGGCCGGCCTCTGCACGGCCTGCCGCGGCAAGTGCCTGAGCGGTGAAGTGACGCTGGATGAGCGCGAGGGCCTCTCCGATGCCGAGCTGAAACAAGGTTATATTTTAACTTGCGTGGGCCACCCGGTCACGGATGACGTAGTGATTGAGATTGGGTAGGGGCTGGTTGGTTGGGGGGCAAAAAGCACGTCCTGCTGAGCCCCGCGAAGCATCTCGTTCGGGGAAGTAGTTGATGGCTAACAACGACTGAGTTAGGACTGCGTCCTTTGCGCGAGCGCAAAATCCCCAAACTAAACGCGCTCGTATCTTCTTACTTTCCGTTGGCTCTTATCCAAGCTCTTCCGTAGTAAATTATCTTATGTTTTCAGCTGAATCCATTACGCTGGCCTCAGCGACCGACACGCAGCGGCCGCCCCGCCATTATCTGCCCGAGGATTTTACCGTCACCGACTGGCCGGCGCTGGAGCCGCTCTTCATCGAGCTGCGCGAGCGGCTTCTGGCCGACGCCGCCGGGCTGGAGCGCTGGCTGCTCGACCGCTCGGAGCTGGAGGCGGCCCTGAGTGAGGACCTGGCCTGGCGCTACATCCGCATGACCTGCGACACCCAGGACCCGCAGCGGGCCGAGGCGTTTCAGTATTTCGTGAACGAGATTGAGCCCCAGGCCGCGCCCTACGACCACGCCCTGAACGAGAAGATGCTGGCCTCGCCCTTCCTTGACGGGCTCGACCCTGACCGCTACCGCGTGTTTTTGCGCTCGGTACGCCGGGCGTCGGAGATTTACCGCGAGGAGAATATTCCGCTCAAAACGGAAATCAGCACCAAGCAGCAGCAGTATGCCGCCACCGTCGGGGCCATGAGCGTCACGCTCGACGGCGAGGAGATGACCTTGCCCCGCGCCGCCGACTACCTCAAAAGCCCTGACCGGCAGAAGCGCGAAACCGCTTGGCGGGCCATTCAGCTGCGCCGGGTGCAGGATGCCGCGCCGCTCGATGAGCTGTTTTCGGAGCTGGTGGGCTTGCGCCATCAGGTGGCCGTGAACGCGGGCTTCAAGAATTTTCGCGATTACATGTTTGCCGCCCTGGGCCGCTTCGACTACCTGCCCCAGGACACCTTCAGGTTTCACGCGGCCATCCGCGAGACGGTGGTGCCGCTCATCAGCGACCTCGACGTGGCCCGCCGCCGCGCCCTGCGCCTGCCCGAGCTGTGCCCCTGGGACCTCGACGTGGACGTGAGCGGGCAGCCGCCGCTGCGCCCCTTCGCCACTGGCGAAGAGCTGCTGGCCAAAACCATCACCGTCTTCGACCGCCTCGACCCCTACCTGGGCGATTGCCTGCGCACCATGCGCCACATGGGCCACCTGGATTTGGAAAGCCGCAAGGGCAAGGCGCCCGGCGGCTACAACTACCCGCTCGACGAAACCGGGGTGCCGTTCATCTTCATGAATGCCACTAGCAGCCTGCGCGATGTGGTGACCATGCTGCACGAGGGCGGCCACGCCGTGCACTCGTTCCTGACCCGCAACCTGCCGCTGGGCGCCGACAAACACCCGCCCTCGGAAGTAGCTGAGCTGGCCTCGATGAGCATGGAGCTGATGAGCCTCGACCACTGGGACGTGTTTTTTGAGAATGAGGACGAGTTGCGCCGGGCCAAGAGAACGCACTTGGAGGGCGTGCTCGAAACGTTTCCCTGGGTGGCGACCATCGACAAGTTTCAGCACTGGGTGTATGAAAACCCCACGCACACCGAAAAGCAGCGCCACGAGCGCTGGGTGCAGATTTTCGACGAGTTCAACCAGCTCACCGTGAGCTGGCAAGGCCTGAGCAGCTTCAAGCCCTACCTCTGGCAGAAGCAGCTGCACCTTTATGAGGTGCCGTTCTACTACATTGAATATGCGATGGCGCAGCTCGGCGCCATTGCTATGTGGCGCAATTTTCGGCAAAACCCGGCCGGCGCGCTGGCCGGCTATCAGCGGGCGCTGGCCCTGGGCTACACCCGCCCCATCCGGGAGATTTACGAAGCTGCCGGCATTCGCTTCGATTTTAGCACCAGCTATTTGCGCACGCTGGCCGACTTCGTGCGCGAAGAAATGGCGGCACTATAAGCCAGCGGGGCCGCCTCCCGGCCGCGCGATAGTGCTTGTAAGATAAGCAGGCCCGTCTCTGCCAGGGACGGGCCTACTTGTATGCCCGAATTTAGCACTCGGCCTCAGAAAGCTGCCGCCGTACCTTTGCGGATGCCCAGTAAGGGTATTGCCTTCGCCCCGCCCATGACCGTTGGGTTCGGGGCTGAAACTTTCCCGAAGAGTGCCAGCTTGTATGCGAACGGCCGGCGTCATTCGTTATAGCTCTCGTCCGGCTACGCCAATGGTGGCAGCTGGCCCCGGCACTGCGGTCGTCCTCAGTTCGGGGGCGCAGCCCCGGCACTGCCGGCCGCCGCTTTCCTGAGGCAGATGCGCGGAAGCCAAACAGCCGGCTTCAACCGCTTCGGCGACGCGCAGTCTGCTGCTTTCTCCACTGCAGATATTTGGTTGGCCTTGCCCTTGGCAAGCCGCTCCTACTCCCTATCCGCCCCGCATGGAACAGGCCGCCAAACTACTCAACCGGCAGTACGAGATTGATTTGCTCCGATTCCTGGCCGCCGCGGCCGTGGTCTTGTACCACTATACGTTCCGGGCTTACGGCGCCGACAACCTGAGCCCGATTCCCTACCCCACTCTGGGCTCCGTAACCCGGTATGGCTACCTGGGGGTGCAGCTGTTTTTTATCATCAGTGGCTACGTGGTGCTGCTCAGCGCCCAGGGCAAAACCGTGCGCGAGTTCTTCGTCTCGCGGGTGCAGCGCCTCTACCCCGCCTACTGGATTGCCGTCACCCTGACCTTCGTGATTGAACGCCTCTGGGGCACCGGCCCCCAGGACGTGCTTTCGGCGCCGCTGCTCTATGCCAGGGCCCACCAGTACGTAGTCAATCTGACGATGCTGCAAGAGTTTCTGGGCATCGAACACCTCGACCAGGCCTACTGGTCGCTGACGGTGGAACTGAGCTTCTACTTTATTATTTCGCTGCTGCTGGCCTACAAGCTCATGCCGCACCTCAACCTGTCCGTCGGGCTGTGGCTGGTATACGCGGCGGTGGCGCCCTACCTGGGCGGTACGGGCGAAGCGTTCAGCCACCTGTTTTTCCCCCAACACGCCCCTCTTTTCATTGCCGGGATGCTGTTCTTTCTGATGCAGCGGCAAAGCGGGCGAACCTGGGTGCGCTATGGCCTGTTGCTGGTCGCCTACGGGCTGGTGCTGCGCAACTGCCGGTATGAGGCGGTTGCGCACAATGTTCAGGAAGAGGTGGTTATGGCCCTTGCCACCGGATTTTTTGTGCTAATCGGCCTGGTAGCCTTCGGGATAATCAACTTCAGCTCGCAGGCCCGGCTGGCCCGGCTGGGCGCCCTCACCTATCCGCTCTACCTGCTGCACGGCCACATCGGCTACGTTGTGTTCCATCGCCTGGGCCACTTGCTCAACAAGTACGTGCTGCTGGCGGGCCTGCTGGCGCTGATGCTGCTGGCCGCTTACCTGATTTCCACCCGCCTGGAAAAATCCCTTGGGCGCTTGCTCGGCCAGCAGGTCAATGGCTTGCTGGACTACTTTGCTAAGTTCGCGGAGCGCTCGCCGCGCAAGGTTTTGTCCCGGTAGCAACCGTTTTGGCGTCGGCAGCGCAACAGACAGCAATCAGAGCAAAACGGCCCACCTCTAGGGCAGAGGTGGGCCGTTTTTGGGACAGAGGGGGGTAGGGATTTGAGGGTAGCCGCGCGGCTATTACAGAGGGAAATTTAGCTAGAAAACACCCTGCTAGTTGCCGCTTGGGGACGGGGTGCCGCACCAGTCGGCTACTGCCAGGCAAGTAATGGTAGCCGTTCGCAACCCATCCACATTGGGCGGCAGTTGGGGGCCAAGCTGGTAGCCGACGCGCAATAGCTGCCCGTCCACCTGGTGTGCTTGATAGGCCTCCCACACCGCGCCGGCCGGCGCTACATAATAGCTGTTGGCCAGTTGCAGCGTCGTATGAATGGCCGCGCAGTTGGGAGCGTCGCCGTAGCTTCGGCAGAAGCGCACCGTGACCAGCTCATTGCAGCCCGTATTGTCCGGGGCAACATCTTCTTTGGCGGTGCAGCCCGCCAGGCTAAGACCAACGCTCAGGCTCAAGCCAGCCAGTTGGGGAGATAGTAGAAACCGACGCATAGGGAGTAGAGTAAAAAGAAATGAGAGCTTCCTCTCGCTGATTCTACTGCTGGCGTTCAGGTTGCGTGGGCGCTTGGTTATTTCCAGGGGGGTAGGGAATTCTCAACCCCCGGCAGCGGCAAACGGGCCGCGCCGCCCTACTCAAAAAAATCCTCCGGGTCGGCCTGGCTCAGGTATTTCTGCAAGCTGGGCAGGGTGCCAAAAATGGGAAGCACCAGCCGCAGGAACCGGCTGACGGCCAGCTCGCCATCGGCGAAGGTGAAAAAGGCGCCGCCCTGCTCGGCAAATTCCAGGTGGTCGAGCAGCTCCGGCTCCAACTCCTCGATGATGGTCTCGATGTGCTCGACCCAGCTGGCGCCGGTGCCGCCAAAGCCGTACTTTTCAAACAGCGCGTAGTGGTCTTCCAGCCCCGCCACATCGGCCAGAATCCCTACCTGCCGCTCTGCCGTGCGCAGGGCCGCGGGCAGCGCCACCACCCGGAACGGAAACGAGTCAGTTAGCGCCTCCACCTACTGCGCGCCCAGCGTAAAGAGGGGCAGCGGCCGGAGCGCGGCATACTCGCCGCCGAGCGTGGCCAGCTTCTCGCGGTGCAGCTGAAGGTAGTCGTTGTAGGCTTTGGCGGCGCGGTCGTAGCCCACGCGGTAGCCCACCACGGCTTGGTCAGCCTGCTGAATGCCCTCAGTGAAGTCCCGAATCTGGTCAGTCGGGGCCTTGCCGTCGGGGGCGGCGGCCAGGTACAGCGCGTGCAGCACCGAGTCCTGGGCTGCGTCGTAGCGGTCGATGCGGGCGGATTCGGCCATCGTGGTCTGGTCGTAGCGCAGGGGCTTGAGGCGGGCGTTGGCCTGGGTCAGGGCGGCTACTTGCGCTTGGTCGGCGGCGCGCTGCTGGGCCAGCTCTTGCAGCAGCAGGCGGGTGGTGCCCACTTTCTGGTCGTCGCTGAGCATCATCTGCTGCCACTTCACGTCCACCGAGTCGCGCAACACCTCAAACTGGGCCTTGACGGCGGCCACGGCGGCCGGTGAGGTGTTGGCAGCAGTTTTAGCGCGGTCGGTTTTGCAGGCAGCCAGCCCAGCGCCGCCCAGCGCCGCCGCCAGCGCCAGAATCATCAAACGTTTCATTCTTAGTAGTGCTTGGTGCTTAGTTCTTGGTGCCTGAGCTTAGAGAACAAACTAAGCACCAAGCACCAAGCACCAGGCACTAAATCGGTTTAAACTGCTCGAAAATTTGCTTGCAGTCAAAGCAAAAATGCACCGCCCGGCACAATGTAGCGCCAAACGGCGTGCGCAGCTCCGTATTGTGGCCGTGGCAGTTGGGGCACTCGGCGTATTCAAGAAAATCGAGGTCGAAAACCACGTTGCCCAGCACCGGCGGCGGCGAGAGCCGGTGGGCCCGCAGCGCTTCCCTACCCCCCTCGGTGAGCATATCCGACGACCAGGCCTCGCGCAAACTGATTTCGACCCGGACGCTCGGTACGCCGTGGGCCAGCAGCGTCCGCTCCACGTCGCGCCTCATATAGTCCATCGCCGGGCAACCCGCGAACGTCGGCGTGAGTTGCACGGTCACGCCGCCCGTGGCCTCGTCAACCGCTACGGCGCGCACCACCCCCAAATCCACGAGCGAGATGGTCGGGATTTCGGGGTCTTTGACGGCTTGCAGCCAAGTGAGAATTTGGGTTTGGCTTAGCATGGCGGGGCACTCAGGCAAAAGGCAGGGGGGTAGGCGGAGCAGTTCACCAGTCCGCCGTCGGGTCCAGGCGAAACACCTCCGCCATCTCATCCAGCAGCGGTTGCAAGTGCGGCGTGTGCGCGCCGTGCCGGCCGCCGAAGACGGGTGGCAGCAGGCGCGTGTCGGGCAGCTCCAGCGCCGTTTGGGCCAGCACTTTCGTGATGCTTTCCAGCCAGCGGCTTTGCAGCTCGGCTTCGCCGATGAACAAGCCGGAGCTGATGATTTCCGGCTCGGCGGCCGTCGTTTCAAAAATGCCCAGCGCATAGGGCAGGGTGAAGTTTAACGCCTGCTGCATCCGCGCTATCGATTCATCGGTGGCCGTGCCGAGGCGCTTTATCCAGGTGTTGGCGTGCAGGGCGTGGTATTTCAGCTCGCCGCGCAGCTTGCGTGCTACCTGGGCCAGCGGCTCGTAGGAGCTGTCGGCCAGGGCCTGAAAGCGCAGCAACTCAGCGTGGTCGAAGAGAAAGTGGCGCATGAGGCTGAAATCGTACTCGCCGATGGGCAGCTCGACCAGCTGGCAGCAGTGAAACTGCGGCGCGTTGCGGGTGAAGGCCACGGTATCGGGCTCGGCCTCGCCGAGCTGATTCAGCAAGCCGTAGAGTTGTAAGCTGTGGCCCAGCTTGTCCTGCGCCATGCTGCTGAAGGCAATGTCTTCCTCCAGAATCGGGCCCAGCCCGTTCCATTCCGAGTTGCGGTGGCCGAGGATGAGCTGGTCGTCGGCGAGGCGGTAGAGCAAATCGAGTTTAGGGTCCATGCGCTTAGGCTTACTGGTTTTCAGCCTTGAATTTCTCAATGCGGTCCTGCACACGGTAGGCCATCGCGTCGCGGTATTTCTTGTCGGGCGTGGTGTCCCACAGGTCTTTATCGGCCTCCTCCGAGCGCAGGAAGTTGGCGCTCGGCGCCACCCACACGTTCACGACCGGCCCGGCCGGCGCGCCAAATACGGCTCTGGCCACCTGCAACGCCGCTGCCGCCGAGGCAGCCCGCACCTTGCCCACGTGCTGGTGCGCCTTGCCGCGCTTCCTGAGGTGAAACACGTCGTAGTCTTCTTCACCCGCCGGAAAAGCCACTTCTTCAGCCGCCGTTTCGCTGGGCTCCGGGGCGGTTGGCACCGGCAGGGGGGGTAGGGAATCGTAGGCTGATTCCTGGTCGCCGACGTAGGCCGTCACGGTGATGGCAGCCGTGGGCACCACCCACAAGCCCGTGCAAGCCGAGCGCCGGCTGAACTGCTCCTTGGCAAACAAAAATGCCACGTCAGCCTCCGGCGCGTGCACCGGCCCGACGTAGACGAACGGCGCGCTCTCTTTCTTCTGGTGAAACACTTCGTAGGTCTCAAACTGGTCGAGCGCCGCCTTGGGGGTAGGGGCCGGCGGCGCATCGGGCAGCCCGAGGCGGTTCATGCGCGGGTCGTGGGAGTGAATCATCCGTAAAATGTATGTCATCCTGAGCTTGCGAAGGACCTTCTCACGTCACAACGAAGCAGCATATCATTGATTACTGCAAGTCGTTCCGCAGTGAAAAGATCCTTCGCAAGCTCAGGATGACGAACGGTTTTTAAGCAAGCGGGCGCACGTACTGCCGCTCGGTTTTGCTGGCGTTCAGCGCGCGGCGCACCCAAGCGCCATTTTCCTCGGCGGCGCGACGCACGGCGATGCGCTCGGCGTTGCAGGGGCCGTCGCCGTTGATGACGCGCTTGAAGTCATCCCAGGCGGGCTCAGTGAACTCCCACTGGCCGGTAGCCTCGTTTTTGCGCAGGTTGACGTCGGGCAGCGTCAGGCCAATTTCCCAGATTTTGGGCACGTACATGTCCAGAAACTGCTGGCGGCAGGCGTCGTTGCTGGCCATTTTCACCTTCCAGCGCATCAGGATTTCGGTGTGCACGCTCAGCTTGTCCGAGGGGCCGAAGAACGTCATAATGGCCGGCCACCAGCGGTTGAGGGCGGCCTGCATCATCTGCCGCTGCACGGGCGTACCGGTGGCCAGGTGCACCACGGCGTCGTGGCCGTACTTAAGATGAAAAGCTTCCTCGGCGCAAATCCGGTCCAGCGCCCGGCAGTACGGACCGTAGGAGCCCTTGGCGTTGGCCAGCTGATTGACGATGGCGCCCGCGTCGATAAGCCAGGAAATCACGTTCGAGTCGGCCCAGGTCGGCGTGGGGTAGTTGAACACATTGGAGTACTTGCTCTTGCCGCTAATCAAGTCGCTGAGCATGTCCTCGCGGGTTTTGCCCAAGGTTTCAGCCGCCGAATACAGCAGCTGCGCGTGGCCCACCTCGTCCTGCACCTTGGCCATCTGCGCCATCTTGCGGCGAAAGCCGGGCGCCCGCGTAATCCAGGTGCCTTCGGGCAGCGAGCCGATGATTTCGGAGTGCGCGTGCTGCTCAATCATGCGGATGAGCTGCTTGCGGTAGAGCGCCGGCATCCAGTCAGTGGGCTCAATCTTTTCGCCCCGCCCAATGCGGGCCTCAAACTCAGCCAGTAGGGTAGGGTCTTCGTTTTCCAGGCCAGTGGCGGTGGAAGTCGGCAGGTCGTGGGTGGCGGCGGAACCGTACATGATGGAAGGAAGAGTTAAAAATGAGAAACGAAGAATTTTCGGTAGGAGTGAGGAAAAGCAACAACGAGATAAAGAATATGGTAGCTGAGCAATTCTTTATTCCTCATTCTTAACTCTTCATTCCACTAAGCAATTGCTCCGCCAGGCGGTGCGCAATCTCATCCGGGCTGAGCTTACCTTCCGGCTGGTACCAGGTTGGCAGCCAGTTGAGGCTGGCCAGCAAAGTGAGCGTAGCAAACGCGGCATCCGGGGCGCGCAGCTCGCCGGCATCAAGGCCGCGCTGGATAAGCTGCCGAAAACCGGTTTCATAGCGCTCGCGCAAGGCCACAAACTCAGTGCGGGCCGGCTCGCTGAGGTGGCGCCACTCGTGCAGAAACACGCTGGCGGCGGCCACGTCGCGGGTCAGCACCCGCACGTGCGCCTCGATAGCGCGGCGCAGCTGCACGGCCACGGGCTGCGTGGCGTCAGCCGTCGCTTCCCCGAAGCCGGCAAACAGCGTTTCGGCCCGCCCGAAGCAGATGCCGTGCAATAGCTCTTCCTTGGATTTGATGTGCGAATACAAGCTGCCCGCTTCCAGGCCCAGGGCCGTGGCCAACTCGCGCATACTCGTGGCCGCGAAGCCCTGGCTGCGAAACAGCGCCGTGGCCGTGCGCGCAATCTGGGCTTTGCGCGTGGGCGGGGGGGTAGGGAGCAAGACGGATGCGGAGGTCATCAGAATAGCAGGGAAGAGCCGTAAAGATACGCTTGCTAACGCTCGTTAGCAAACTAAGGTTGCCGGCCTTGCCAGCGTGATAATTATGCCGGACAAACCCAGCGGCAAGCCAACCCCACCGCACCGGCTGCGTAAGGTAAAAGCCTATTAAATCAGTGATTGAACCCTAACCAAACGCCCCTTATTATGGCTGCCAAAACTGCCGCCGCTCCCAACGCATCCTTAAAGGACGGAGTAGCCAAACTCGCCAAGTCGGCCGCGAAAGCTGACCGCAACGGCCAAACCAACGCGGCCGTCAACATTCAGCCGCTGCTCAACCAGCAGCAAAACGCGCCCGCACCCACCCAGCGCTACGGCACCGTGAGCCAGCGCCTGCCCATCGGCCTGGAGGAAAACGTGCGCCAGGAAAGCGTGAACGGCCTCAACCAGTTGCTGGCCGACACCATCACGCTGCGCGACATGTACAAAAAGCACCACTGGCAGGTCGTGGGCCCCACCTTTTACCAGCTGCACCTGCTCTACGACAAGCACTATGAGGAGCAGGCCACGCTGGTCGATGCCATCGCCGAGCGCATCCAGATTCTGGGGGGCGTGGCCGTGGCAATGGCCGCTGACGTAGCTGAGCTGAGCAGCATCCCGCGCGTGCCCCGCGACCGCGAGGAAGCGCCCGTGCAGGTGTCGCGTCTGCTCGACGCCCACCAGCGCATTCTCAAAGACTGCCACGACTTCGCCGAGAAAGCCGCTGACGCAAAAGACGATGGCACCAACGACCTCATCGTGAGCCAGCTCGTGCGCACGAATGAGATGCAGGTCTGGTTCGTCTCGGAGCACGTCGTGGAATCGCCACTCACGCGGGCCGAGTAAGTTTTCCCTACCCCCTTGCACAAGACAAACCCCCGCGGGCGTAGTAGCCGGCGGGGGTTTGTCTTGTGCAAGGGGGTAGGGAAACTACTCGGCAGCTTACTGTGAAGCAGAAAGGGGAATTTTGGTAAGTTGCAAAGCAGGTTTGCGGGCTAAGACTTTGATGTTTGAGCAGATATCAAGAGTTGGGGACCGTAGCTTGGCCCAAAATTATGGCCCCGCAGTTGCGGCGGGCGGCGGTGTGCTGTATCTTTGCCCCCGCTTCGCCGCCTCAGCGGGGCCGGCTTTACCGCAATAAAGCTGCCCTACCCCCAAGTTTTCTGCGCACGTGGTGAAACTGGTAGACACGCCATCTTGAGGGGGTGGTGCCTTCGGGTGTGGGAGTTCGAATCTCCCCGCGCGCACACCGACCTGAAAAGCCCGCCATCCGGCGGGCTTTTTTTGTGGTTGTTCGTCATGCTCGATAAGAACGGCCATGCTGAGTCTCACGAAGCATTTTATCACCAAGGGACGATACGATGATTAATTGATTGTACTGATTCTGACCTGATAAGATGCTTCGCGGGGCTCCGCATGATCAATGATTCAGGCAGACGAGGGGGGTAGGGAAGTGGACTTTTCAAACGGGTTGGCTGGCGTCACCAGCACGACCCGCTCGCGCTCGACCAGCACCTGCCCCGGCCGGGCGCCCTTGGGCTTGCGCACCCACTTCTTGGGCGTCACCGTCACGGGGCAGAGCGTGTCGTTCTGCCGCTTCGAGTACCAGGCCGCGAGCTGTGCGGCGCGCTCGATGACGGGCTCCGGCACGGGCTGCCCGGCGCGGTGGCGGATAACGACGTGCGAGCCCGTCACGTCCTTGGCGTGCAGCCAGAGGTCCTCTTTGTGGGCATATTTCTGAGTCAGCAAATCGTTATTCGCCGCATTGCGGCCGACCATAATCGTGAAACCGTGGTCTTCAAACACCTTAAATGGCAGCTCGTTGGCCTGCGCCTTGGCCGCCGCGGCAGGGTCGAGGCCGTGCTGTTTGCGCCAGGCGCGCAAGCCGCGCAGCTCCTGCAAATCGGGCAGCGTTTCCAGCTCTTCGAGGCGCTCGAGCGCGGCCAGGGCTTCGGCCTCGCGCCGGGCGATGCGCTCGGTGAGCTGCCGCTCTTCTACCTGCTGGTTTTTGGCTTTGCGGTAGAGGTTTTCGGCGGTGCGCTGGGGCTTTTCGGTAGGCTTGAGCTTGATGACGCGCGGCTCGTTGGTATAGAAATCCAGCACCTCGACACTGGCCGCGCCAGCCGGAATCTGGTGCAGGTGGGCCATAATCAGGTCGGCGGCGTGGCGGTAGCCGGCCTCGTGGGCCAGCGCGTGCCGGCGCTTGCGGGCCAGCTCGGCGCTGCGGCTGGCCTCTTCGGCCTGCCGGCCCAACCCCGCGAGCAGCTGCTTGCGCTCGGCTTCGAGGGCGCGGCGCGAAAGCGCCAGCGGCACGAAACGGCGCACCGCGGCTATGGGGTCGTCGCCGGGCAGCGTTTCGAGGATTTCGGGCAGCGGCAGCAAGCTCAGGCGGGTGCGGCCATCAAGGCGCAAGACGTAGAAGTGAGACGGGTCTTCGAGCTGCGCAATCAGCTCTTGCACCAGGCGCGCTTTCGTGGGCAGGTCCGCCGGGTCGTAGCCGTGGAGGCGCAGGTAGCGGGCGGGTAGGTCGGCCAACGCGCCGGGCAGCTTGCCCGCCGCCGGCCTCGCTTCCGACCCTTGGCCCGGAGAGGGGGGGTAGGGAATGGCGGGGGCTAGCTCAGCGTCGGCCGTGTAGCGCTGATGGAACAGCTCGGCCGACGCGAGGGGGGTAGGGCGGAAGATGGCGTTCGGGCGTGGGCCGTAGAGCTTGAAGGCCAGCGTGGCGCCATCAGTGAAATTGACTTGCAGCACCCGGTCCTGCGGCCAGGCCTCTACGTTTTGCACTTGGCGGCCCAATAGGTTAGGCAGCAAATCCACGGAGTTGGTGCGCGCGCGCTGAAAGGTTTCGGGCAGCGCCAGCGCCGGGAAGGCCGCGCCGAGCTGCGCTTTCAGCCAGAATTCCTGCTGCCCATTATTCAGCCCAACTACCAACTCATCCTTTTCCTGCGAAAAGCAGCTTATGACCCGAAAGCCCGCCAGCCGCGCCGTCAGGGCCGGGGCCAGGAGGCGCAGGAAGTAGTAATTCGTGTGCATAAAGTAGTAAGGAGTGAATAATGACCAGCGGATGCAACTATAAGTGGAGGCAACTGGTCAACGCCTGCATACTACCACTCCATTTTTTCTGCATCACTATGAAAAAGTATCTCCCCCTATCCGTGCTAGGGGTAAGCCTGGCGGCCTGTCAGAAAGACAATGACAAAGACGTTGTGCCTACCTCAGTCACTTCCGCTTTCGACCAAAAATTTACCTTGCGCTACCAGCAGCAAGCAATGCTACCTGCGTCAGCCCAGCCGGAGCTAACTCTCGAATTGGGGGACTTTAACTACACCTTCTGCCCGGAAAATGCCAACTGTTTTATGGCTGACTTTGTCTCTCCTACCTTAAACGTAACTGATGAGCGGGGTCAGGTGCAGCAATTGAAACTAGGACTCCAAGCAGCCAGGTTTAGCTACTCCAATTACCCACTCTGGATTGATACGGCCAGCGTTCGAGCGAATGGCAAGCGTTATTTGGTTTATTACCAACAGTATAGTGTTGATACAAACCTTAAACGCCGCGAGCATGCTGAGAAAAAACACCTCGCCGTGGAACTGCGCGTTGTAAAACCTAACGGCGATTAGCAGCCCTCTCCCTACCCCTCCACCACCAGCCCATCATACGCCAGGCGGATGAACGCCGGCAGCTCGGCCTCCACCTCCGCGTGGCGGCCGAGCTGATGGCTGATGTGCGTTAGATACGCCCGCTGGGGCTGTAAATCTTCTAAAATCGAGACGGCCTCGGCCAGGGTGAAATGCGAGAGGTGGGGCTCGCGCCGCAGGGCATTGAGCACGATGACTTCGGCGCCGCGCATCTGCGCCAGCGTCTCGGGGCCGATGAAGTTGGCATCGGTGAGGTAGCAGAAGCCGCCGATGCGAAAGCCCAGCACGGGTAGCCGGTGGTGCAGTGCCCGCAGCGGCTGCACCGAGATGCCCAGCACCTCAAACGGCGCCGTATCGGATTCAATTTCGTGCAGGCTCACCTGCGGCACGCCGGGATATTTGTGCTCGGCGAAGATGTAAGCGAATTCCTGCTCTAACTGCCGCAGCACCCGCCGCTCACCAAACACCGGCATTTCCTGCTGCTGCCGGAAATTATAAGCCCGGATGTCATCGAGGCCGGCCGTGTGGTCTTTGTGCTCGTGGGTGAAAAGCAGCGCATCGAGCCGGTCGATGCGGTGGCGCAGCGCCTGCTGCCGAAAGTCCGGCCCCGAGTCGATAATGAGGCTGCGGCCGGCCACAGCCAGGTGCACCGACACGCGCAGGCGCTGGTCGCGGAAGTCCAGCGAGCGGCACACCGCGCAGGTGCAGCCTATCATCGGCACGCCCGAAGATGTGCCCGTGCCGAGAAAAGTAACCTTCATTTAGTTATGAGTTATAAATTATGAGTTATGAGTTGACAGAGCCATCAGCGCCGAAACACGCGGCAAATTGACAACTCATAACTCATAATTTATAACTCATAATTGGCGCTAGCCTACGTACTGCTTCACTACCCGCACCAAAGCATCAAAGTCCAGCGGCTTGGGCAGGTAGTCGGTCATGCCGACTTCCTTAAACTGCTCCATCGAGTAGTTGTTGGCGTTGCCGGTGATGGCGATGACGGGGAGGGAGTTGATTTTGGGGTCGGCGTGGGCCCGGATTTCGCGGGTGCAGGCCATGCCGTCCTTCACCGGAATGTTGATATCCATCAGCACGCAGTCGACGGGGTTGGCTTCGAGCTGCTTGATGACTTCGCCGCCGTTTTTGGCCAGCACGATTTTGTATTTCTGCAGCTCCAGAATCTTACGGGTCAGGTTGAGAATAACCGAGCTGTCTTCGGCAATGAGGATGGTTTTTGGGGTAGAGTCGGCGGCCATAGAAGGGACGTGATGAAAGGAGAATAAGCAAAGCAGGCGGCAGCCGCCCCGAAGTGGGTCAGCCTAGCCGGCCGGGGCTACCAGCGCCGGGTAGTCGGCGGTGAACTGTGCAAAGTAATGCGTTAAAAGTTGAAATCCCGGCTCAATATTCTCCAGCCGGCCGTGCTTGAGGCGCTGCTCAAGGGAGCGGGCCTGCTCGGCGATGGCGGCCAGCCCGAGCGTGGCCGAGGTGCCCTTGAGCTGGTGCAGCAGCGGCAGCAGCGCGGCGTGGTCGGCCGCGTCCAGGGCGGCGGTGGCCTGCTCCATAAGCTGCCCGGCTTCGGCCTCAAACTCCTCATAGAGCTGCGCCGCGAACTCCGGCCCGCCCAGCTCGCGCAGCTGCTGCAAGGTTTCGGGGTTGAGCAGCGGCTGGGCCGGGTCGGGTGGGCTGAGTTCGGGCGCGGCTGGGGGGGTAGGGAATTTGGCAGATGCCGCCGGCTCGGCCGCGGGGGCGGCGAGTTCCACCTCAGCTTCCACCTCGGCCGGAGCGGATTCAGCCAGCAGCTGCGGCAGCCAGCGCACGAGCATGTCCTGCAGGCCCTCGCTGCGCACGGGCTTGGCAATGTAGTCGTCGAGGCCCTGGTCGACGAAGCGTTGAGCGTCTTCCTCCATCGAGTAAGCCGTCATGGCCACGATGGGCGGGCAGGCGGCACCCAGCCGCTCGCGCAGGGCCTTGGTGGCGGCCACGCCGTCCATTTCGGGCATCTGGATGTCCATGAAAATCAAGTCGTAGCCGGGCCCTGGCGCCGTAGCGCGGGTGACGGCGCTCAGGCCGCTGCTGGCCCTATCCACGTCGCAGCCGAGCTTGCTGAGCAGGCGCTGCCCGACTTTGCGGTTGATGGCGTTGTCATCGACGAGCAGAATGCGCGGCGGCTGGCGGAAGGCGAGTCGGCCGGCCACCTCATCGGCGGTGGCGTCGGCGTCGTCAGTCACCGGGCCGGAGCTTTCCGCCGAGCGGCAGCGAATTGTGAACCAGAACACGCTGCCGTCGCCGGCATTCGAGAGCACCCCGATTTCGCCGCCGAGCAGCTCGGCCAGCTGCTTGCTGATGCTCAGGCCCAGGCCCGTGCCGCCGTAGGACTTGCTGAGCGAGTTATCCAGCTGCGTGAAAGCATTGAAGAGCTGCGCCGCCGC
The DNA here is from genome assembly GCF_964243305.1 of uncultured Hymenobacter sp. GTDB lineage: Bacteria > Bacteroidota > Bacteroidia > Cytophagales > Hymenobacteraceae > Hymenobacter. The sequence continues at coordinate 15,397 of NZ_CAXTEF010000016.1, read as the reverse complement.
GTTGGCCGCGATGCCGATGCCGGAGTCCTGCACCGCGAAGCGCAGCGTGTGGTGCTCGCCGTCGGTGCTCACGCTGCTCACCACGATGCTGACCGTGCCGCGATTCGTGAACTTAATGGCGTTGGACACCAGGTTGCTCAGGATTTGCAGCAGGCGCATTTCATCGGTGACGACGAACACCGGCGTGTGGGGCGTGATGTGGTAGGTGAAGCGCAGGCGCTTTTGCTCGGCGCGGTAGCTGAACAGGGCCCGGATGCGGTTGAGCACGCTTTCCAGCGCTACCGGCGCCTCCTGCAGGCGCAGCTTGCCGGCCTGAATTTTCGACAAATCCAGGATGTCGTTGAGGATGGTCAGCAGCGCGTCGGAGCTTTTGCGCAGTGTGTCCACGTAGTCGAGCTGCTCCTCGCCGGTCACGGTCTGGTCGAGCAAGTCAATCATGCCGATGATGCCGTTCATGGGCGTGCGCAGCTCGTGGCTCATGTTGGCCAGAAACTGCGACTTGGCGGCGAGGGCGGCTTCGGCGGCATCCTTGGCCTGGCGCAGCTCATCCTGCATCTGGCGCATTTCGCTGATGTCGCGGGCAATGCCCTCGGTGCCCTTCACGCCGGAGGCGGCCACCCGGGCATTGACCAGCACGCTCACGGCGTGGCCGTCCTTGTGGCGCATCCGGGTTTCGTAGTTGCGCAGCCCGCCGGTGCGCGTCACCTCCGCCATCAGGGCGTGGCGGTCCTCCGGGTCGCAGTAATAGTCTACTACGGGGCGGCCCATCACCTCGGTGGGCTCGTAGCCCAGCACCTCGCGCACCGAGGGGCTCACAATGGTGAGCAGGCCCTGGTCGTCGGTGCGGTAGTAGATATCCTGAAACGACTCGAAGATGGAGCGGAACTTCTCTTCTTGCGCCTGCAAGGCCAGCTGGGTGCGCTTCTGCTCCGTAATGTCGTGGGCGATGGCCGAAATCTCGACCAGCGAGCCGTCCTCGTGGCGGATAGGATTGAGGTGGATGTCAGCCCAGGTGTTTTTGCCGCTCGCATCGCGCAGCCACACCTCAAAGCGCTGGGTCTGGCCGGCGATGGCGGCCTGGTAGAAGCGCACGAAGGTTTCGCGGGCGCCGGCTTCCATGCGGGCCAAATCGGCCTGCCACAGGCTCATGCCGGGGTAGGGGTAGGTGCCGTTGCGCCGCAGAAAAAAGGCGGCGTAGTTGCGGTTGAAGTTCAGCAGCTTGCCCTTCACGTCCACGGTCCACATCAGGTGGGTGCCGCTCTCGAAGATGGCATTAAGGCGGGCGCTCTGCTGCTGGAGGCGGGTTTCCTGCTGCTTGCGCTCAATGGCCAGGGCCACCTGGCTGGAGATAAAGTAGAGCACTTCCAGGTCAGCGGGCTCGTAGGCATCGGGCTGGTCGTAGCTGCGCACGCCCATCACCCCGATGATGCGCTCGCCCACGCGCAGCGGCGCGCACAGGCTCATGGCCGGCAGCGGCCCGAAGGCCGTCAGCTCGCCCCGGCTCACCAGGGCCTGCTGCTGGGCGCGGGTCAGCATCTGCGGCTCGCCGGAGTTGATGACGTACTCGACCAGGCCCGTGGAGTAAGGCACGGTGCCGGCCGGCACGAGCTGCATGTCATCGACGGCGTACACAAACTCCAGCTGCGTGCGCTCGTCGTCGCAGAGGGCGATAATGAAGCTGTTAGTGTTGAGCACCCGGCTCAGCTCGCGGTGGATGGCCTTGTAGAGGGCGGCCGAGTCCTTAGCGCTGATGGCCAGGTTGGCGATGCTGTAGTAGACCTTCTGCAAGCGCTCGGCCTTGATGCGGTCGGTGATGTCGTGGAGCACGGCGCGCACGCCCCGCAGCTGCCCGCCCTCGACGGTGGGCGTGAGCGAGCCGAGCAGGTGCACCGGCCGGCCCAGGCGGGTGAGCAGCACGGTTTCGACCTTGTTGACCGGCTCGCCCTCGCCGAGCTGGCGCAGCTGGTAGAGCAGCTTGGCCCGGTAGTAGGGGTGCACCACGTCGGCGATGGTGCGCGAAGCCAGCTCCTGGTCAGAGTAGCCGAGCTTGTCCTTGGCCGCGCGGTTGATGAAGAGAAAATTGTTGCTCTCAGCGCTGAGCTGGAGCACTAAATCCTGGGCATTGTCGAGAAAATCCTGTAGGTAGCTGTGGTCGCCCGCCGTGAGCAGCTGCGTGGCCTGGCTGCGGTCGGCCAGCTCGCGGCCCACGCGGTAGGCGCCCGTGACGCGGCCCGTGGCGTCGCGCACGAAGCCGGGAGTCCACTGCACCACGCACAGGTGGCCGTCGCGGGTGAGCAGGGGCCGGTCGTAGGGCTCGGGCAGGTGCTCGTCGGCGATGCTGCGCTGATAGGTGCGCAGGCGCGCGGCCCGGTCGGCGGGCAGGGCAAACACTTGGTGGTAGGGCCGGCCCAGCACCTCGGCCCGCTCGTAGCCACTCAGGCGCAAAAAGAAGTTATTGACGCTCAGCACGATGCCCTCGCGGTCGGTCAGCACGTAGGCCAGCTCCAGCTGGTCGAGCACCTCGGCGGGGAGCGGCGCCGGCAGCAGGGTCGGGGAGGGGGCAGCGGAGGAAAGCGTCAGCGTCGGGTCAGCCATGAGAGGGCAGGAGGGAGGGGGTAGGCGGCCGGCCAGCGGGCCGGCCGCGCGTAAGTTTGGGGCTCTTAACGCCGGTTGGCGCAACCAGGGGCCTAGCTCGTCGGCGCGGCGAAGTTAAGAAGCAGATTACCTACCATTTTAGACCGGCTGTATTATTGAATTCTACTTTGGCGCCCCAACTGGTTTTTGCCGTCACCTCCGACCTGGTTTTCGACCAGCGAATGCAGCGCATCGGCAGCAGCCTGGCCGCCGCCGGCTACCGTGTGCTGCTGGTAGGCTGGCAGCGTCCGGCCTCTTTGCCGCTGCCAGGGGGGGTAGGGATTGGCTACGAGCAGCACCGGCTGCGGGGCTGGTTTGAGAAAGGTAAACTATTTTATATAGAGTACAATATCCGGCTGTTTATTTTCCTGCTGGGCCGGCGCGCGGCGGCCTGGTGCGCCTGCGACCTCGACACGGCCCTGCCTGTATGGCTGCGCGCGCGCCTGGGCGGGCAGCCCTTCGTGTATGATGCCCACGAGCTGTTCACCGAAGTGCCCGAAGTCGTGACCCGACCCGCCGTGCAGCGCGTCTGGCGCTGGGTGGAAAACTTCATCGTGCCGCGCGCCCGGCTGGCGTACACCGTGGGCCCGGCGCTGGCCCGGCTCTTCGCCGCCCGCCACGGCCGGCCCTTCGCCGTGGTGCGCAACGTGAGCCGCCTCGACGAGGAAGCCGATTCCCTACCCCCCCCGCCGGCGCCCGAGCCGCCGGACCGCTACGTTCTCTACCAGGGCGTGCTCAACGTGGGTCGTGGCCTGGAGGCGCTGCTCGACGCCATGCCGGCGGTGCGCGGCCGGCTGGTGCTGTGCGGCGAAGGTGATTTATCTGAGGAATTGCGGGCGCGGGCGGCCGGGCTGGGCTTGCTGGCGTCGGGCCAAGTCGAGTTTCGCGGCTTCGTGCGGCCGGCGGCGCTGCGCGAGGTCACGCGGCGGGCCGCCGTGGGCGTCATGCTGCTGGAAAACAGCGGCCTGAGCTATTACTACTCGCTGGCCAACAAGTTCTTCGACTACCTGCACGCCGGCATCCCGCAGGTGCTCATCGACTTCCCCGAATACCGCGCCCTCAACGACGAATACGACGTGGCCGAGCTGGTGCCGGACCTGCAGCCCGCCACGCTGGCCGCCGTCCTCAACCGCCTGCTCTACGAGGAGCCCGCCCGCTACCAGCAGCTGGCCGCCAACTGCCGCCGCGCCCGGCTCCGGCTGAATTGGCAGCACGAGGAGCGGGAACTGCTGCGGCGGTGGGAGCAGGTGGTGCCGCTGAAAACGCAAGCTTCATCAACTGTCGGCGCGGATGCTATTGCGCCATAAAGAGGGCCTGTTGCCGCTTGCTGGGGTAGGAAGTGGGTTGAAAAGAAATAGATTGCAGCATAACTTATTTCGCTGGCGCTGGCCTGCTTGCCACAAAATGAATCAATTACCAGTGGCGCTGGCGAGCCTTGGCCTGCTCCTCAGCAGCTGCCTGAACCCTGGGCCGGCCCCGCGCCAAGCCGCTACCCGAACGCCGGCGGTGCCGATGCAAACTACCCGGTTTGAGCTGCTGGATTCCAGCCGCCAGCGGGTCATCCCGATTGCCGCGTATTATTCGGCGGCTGTTGCGGCATCAACAAAGCTCAAGCTGGCGCTGCTCAGTCATGGCTACGGCGTCAAGAACACCGCCTACTCGTTTGTGGCGCAGAACCTGGTAGCGCACGGCTACTACGTGGTCAGCCTGCAGCAAGACCTGCCCGCCGACGCGCCCATCCCCCCAACAGGAGATATCCGCCAGACGCGCTATCCCTACTGGAAGCGCGGGGGGGAAAACATCGCCTTTGCTATTCGGGCCATGCAGCGCCGCAATCCCGCGCTGGATACCCGGCACGTGCTGCTGCTGGGCCATTCCTACGGGGGCGATATTGTCATGCTTTTCGCCCAGGAGCACCCTGCCTTGGTGGAAAAAGTCATCTCTTTCGATAATTGCCGCGTGCCCCTGCCCCGCACCCGGCAGCCCCAGGTTTTCTCTTTGCGCTCCCGCGACCAGGTGGCCGACCCCGGCGTGCTGCCTACCCCTGCCGAACAGGCGGAACTGGGAATAACCATTATCAAGCTGCCCGCTACCCCCCACAACAAAATGCAGGACGGAGCAACCCGGCAGCAGAAGCAAGAGATGAACGAGTGGGTTTCCCGGTTTCTGGAAACGCCATAGGTTTGGGCGTGAACTAGCGTAGGCGCAGTTTTTTAGCTGCGCTTGGGAAAACTTACCCCCGGTAGATAGCTTGCCAGACGCGCCAAGCGTTGGCTCGCTCGGGTCAGGTCGATTACCTTACCCGGCTTGTCCGCCTCTACCTCACTCCACTCTCCATCTCGCCTTGAAAAAATCCCTACCCCCCTTGCTGCTCGGCACCGCCTGCTTCGCGGCCGGCTTCGTGGCCCGGCCCGCTGCGCCCGATGAAATCACGGTGCCCCTGCTGCGCGCCGCCCAGCAGCTCATGGGCCTGAGTTTCAGCGACGCGCAGCTCGACTCGACGCGCCGCAACCTGACGAATTACCGCGAGAGCTACGAGGCGCTGCGCAAAATCCCGCTGCCCAACTCCGTGGCCCCGGCCCTGGGCTTCGACCCGCGCCCGCTGCGCCTGCGGCTGTCAGCGCAATCCCTACCCCCCTCCGCCACCACCAACCCCGGCAAAGCCGACCCAGCCGGCAAGCTGCCCGCCGTGCCCAAGGTGATGCTGCCCACGAGCCGTGATGAGCTGGCCTTCTACACCGTGCGGCAGCTGGGCGAGCTGCTGCGCACCAGGCAAATCACCTCGCTGGAGCTGACCGACTTTTTCCTGGCCCGGCTGAAAAAATACGACCCGCAGCTGCACTGCGTCATCACCCTCACCGAGGACTTGGCCCGGCAGCAGGCCCGGCAGGCGGATGCGGAAATCAAAGCCGGCAAGTACCGCGGGCCGCTGCACGGCATCCCGTTCGGCGTCAAGGACTTATTCAGCGCCAAAGGCTACAAAACGACTTGGGGCTCGGTGCCTTATAAGGAGCAAATCCTGGACGAGGACGCGGCCGTAGTCGAGCGGCTGCGGGCAGCCGGCGCGGTGCTGCTGGCCAAGCTCACCTTGGGCGAGCTGGCGCAGGGCGACGTTTGGTTTGGGGGCAAAACGCGCACGCCCTGGGACGTGAGCAGGGGCTCCAGCGGCTCGTCGGCGGGCTCGGCGTCGGCGGTGGCAGCGGGGCTGCTGCCGTTCGCCATCGGCACCGAAACTTTGGGCTCCATCGTGAGCCCGAGCACGGCCTGCGGCGTGACCGGCCTGCGCCCGACCTACGGCCGGGTGAGCCGGGCTGGCGCGATGGTCCTGAGCTGGAGCATGGACAAGGCCGGCCCGCTGGCGCGCACGGCCGAGGACTGCGCGATTGTATTAGCCGCCCTCACCACCGCCGGCCCCGACGCCCGCGACGCGGTCACGCTGCTGGCTTCCAACCGCTTCCACTACGCCTTCGGCACTGACTTGAAAAAGCTGCGCGTGGGCTACATCAAGGCGGCTTTCGACCAGGCCTACCCCACCAAGGCCAACGATGAGGCCACGCTGGCCGTGCTGCGCAAGCTCGGCGTCGAGCTGGTGCCGCTGGAGCTGCCGGCCATTGTGCCGGGCGCGCTGCGCTTCGTGCTCACGGCCGAGGGCGCCGCCGCCTTTGATGAGCTGACCCGCTCGGGCCGCGACGCGCAGCTGGTCTTGCAAAACCGCTTCGCCTGGCCGAACACGTTCCGCTCCTCGCGCTTTATTCCGGCCGTCGAATATATCCAAGCGCAGCGCGTGCGCAGCCTGCTGATTGAGCAGATGGACGCGCAGCTCAAGGGCCTCGATGCCTATATCGCGCCCTCGTTCAGCGCCAACCTGACGCTCACCAACCTCACCGGCCACCCCGCCGTGGCCGTGCCCAACGGCTTCACCGCCGCCGGCCTGCCCACCACCATCACCTTCATGGGCCAGCTCTATGAGGAAGGCACCTTGCTGGCGTTAGCTAAAGCGTATCAGGACGCCACTGACTTTGAGGAGAAACACCCGGCGTTGCAATGATAAATGATAAATCAATGGAACGTCATGCTGAACGCAGTGAAGCATCTCTACCGCGTAAGTAATCAATGGCAGCAGACGACTGAATTAGTGCAGCGAGCGAGATGCTTCACTGCGTTCAGCATGATGTTCCATTGATTTATCATTTATCATTTATCACCAAGCAAACTACCTTGCTGCCTCCCGAAATCCTTGCCCAGCTCGCGCCCACGGCCGCCGACCCACGGCCGGTGCTGCTGGTCGTGGCCGGGCCCACGGCGGTGGGCAAAACGGCGCTGAGCGTAGCGCTGGCCCAGCAGCTCGGCACCGAAATCGTGTCGTCCGACTCGCGCCAGTTCTTCCGGGAGCTGAGCATCGGCACGGCCAAGCCGACGCCGGAGGAAATGCAGGGCGTGGTGCATCACTTTATCAACTCGCACAGCATCAGGGAGGAATACAGCGCCGGGCGCTACGCCGCCGACTGCCTGGCCCTGCTGGCGCGGCTGTTTGAGCGCCTGCCGGTGGTCATCCTCACCGGCGGCTCCGGCCTCTACGTGCAGGCCGTCACCGAGGGGCTGGATGAGCTGCCGCCGGTGCCGCCGGCCGTGCGCGCCGCCCTGCGCCAGGAGTTGGCCGAGCACGGCCTACCCCCCCTCGTCGCCGAATTAGCCCAGCTCGACCCCGTCGCCCACGCCCGCATCGACCCGCAGAATCCGGCCCGCGTGCTACGCGCCCTGGAAGTAAGCCGCGCCAGCGGCCAGCCTTTTTCCAGCTTCCACCGCCGCGCCGAAGCCGCCGATTCGCGGCCTTTCCGGGTCGTGAAAGTGGCACTGAGCCGCCCGCGCGAAGACCTCTACGCCCGCATCAACCGGCGCGTCGAGCACATGCTGGCCGCGGGCTTGCTGGCCGAAGCCGAAAGCCTGCTGCCCTACCGCCGCCACCAGGCCCTGCAAACCGTGGGCTACCAGGAGATTTTTGGCTTTCTCGATGGCGACTACGCCTGGCCCGAGGCCGTGCACCTGCTTCAGCGCAACACCCGTCACTACGCCAAACGGCAGCTCAGCTGGCTGCGCCGCGACCCGGCGTATCAGTGGGTTGCGCTGGAATAGGGGGTAGGGAATTCGGCTTTGGTTAAACTGAAAAGACCGGCAACTTGCCAAGTTGCCGGTCTTTTTAATGTCAATTTCTACTTTGTTCAGCTCGCCGCTGCCTGACAGCGTCTGCATTTCAAGCCGTTATAATGCCCGGCTGAGTTGGAGTTGTCCGCCGGGCAGGATATTGGCGCGGGTGTCATTTTGCAGGGCCAGCCGGCCGCCCAGGCGCCAGTCGGCGCGCGGATCAAGGGCTACATCAGCGTAGAGTGAGGCGATGTAGCCAACGTGCAGACCCTGCTCCCGCTTGGAAGTGTAGAAATACCGGCGATTGCCGCTAGCATCGCGGCCATAGCCCGATTGCGGAATGCTCATCTCCCGCCCGTAGCCGGCAAAAACGCCCCCACCCACGCCAAACTCAACCAGCCGGCCTCCGCCGAATGGCAGCCAGTGAATCTCCTGCTCCAAATTCACTGCCCGGTACGATTGGGGTATTACAATCTGGTCGCCCAGCTTCCGCGGCTGGGAGCCCCCGATGTAGGCCAGCCGGGAAGCCAGCCGCCAGTGCCGGCCCAGCTGCGGGGCGTATTCAAGGTGGGTTTTCGAAATTAAATAATCGCCGGAGCCGCTCATGCTCAAGCCGGTTCCGGCCCCCACCAGCACTGACCGGAACGCAGCTGACACTAGCGCGGCAGCTGATTCCGCCTGGGCCGGCCGGCCGCAGTGGCTTCGAGCCGAACGTGAGCATTGCGCCTGTGCCGTCTCCGGCCGCAGGCCAGCGGCCAGCAGCACCGGAACCGCTAGTAGAAAAGGTAAGGAGTGGGTCATGGTGAAAGAAGAAAGGGGGTAGAAAAAACCGGCCTGATGAGTAGCTGCCCGCCCGCGCATTTAAGCATTGGGAGAAGCAATATCAGGATTATTCCGCTTGTTCTGTCTTTTACCTTAAATCTTCACTTCGGCTTCACACGCTCAGTATCTCCACCATCCGCATAAAGCTCTGGTTCAGGGGCTTCTTCTTGTTAATCGTGTCCGTGAAGGGGGTGTAAACCAGCTTGCGGTCCATGATGCCGGCCATCACGTTTTTCATCCCGTTGAGCAGGCCCTCGACGGCGGCAATGCCGATTTGGGACCCCAGCAGGCGGTCGGCGGCGGTCGGCGAGCCGCCACGCTGAATGTGGCCGATTACCGTCACGCGGGTGTCCAGCTCCGGGATGGCCTCCTTGACGCGGGCGGCCACGGCGTGGGCGCTGCCTTCCTCGTCGCCCTCGGCGATGATGACGATAAACGAGGTTTTGTGGCGCTTCCAGCCAATTTGCAAGGTCTCGACGGCGGCCTCCACGCTCATCTGCGTTTCGGGCACCATCACGATTTCGGCCCCGCCGCCGATGGCGCACGGAATGGCGATGTAGCCGGAGTCGCGGCCCATTACTTCCACGAAAAAGCAGCGGTCGTGCGAGTCGGCCGTGTCGCGGATTTTGTCGATGCAATCCAAGGCCGTGTTCACGGCCGTGTCGTAGCCGATGGTGAAGTCGGTGCCGTAGAGGTCGTTGTCGATGGTGCCCGGCGCGCCCACCGTCGGGATGCCGAACTCTTCCTCAAAAAGCATGGCCCCGGTGAAGGTGCCGTTGCCGCCGATGGCCACCAGCCCTTCGATGCCGTTGTTGGTGAGCTGATCGAAAGCCTGCTGCCGGCCTTCCTTGGTCATGAAGGTCTGGCTGCGGGCCGATTTGAGAATGGTGCCGCCCTTCTGCACCGTATTCGACACCGAGGCCGAGTCGAGCTTGACGAATTCGCCCTTAATCATGCCCTTGTAGCCGCGCATGATGCCGTACACTTCGATGCCATGATACACGGCCGTACGTACTACAGCCCGCACACAGGCGTTCATACCCGGCGAGTCGCCGCCGCTGGTAAATACTCCAATTCGTTTCATCATCAATAAATCAGGTCAGGCCGAGCCGTGCTGCGTTGCTAGGGGCTCAAACAGGACAAAGGTGGCAAAACTTCGGCGAATCAGCTCCGACGGCTCATGCTACTTAAAGAAGAAAAAATTATCTTTTCTCGGCCGCCGACGTTAAAAACCAACGCTTTGGCCCTTGTTTTTCGTCCTGTCCCGACTTACCTTGCCTGCCGCAAGCTGCTTTTCTCTCTCCACCCCTCATTTCCCTCGTCCTATGTTTGATTTTTTTGAGAATGCACAGGCTAAAAAAATCAAGAGCCACTTGCTCAACCTGGCCGCTTTGGCCAAGGCCGATGGCCACATCGACGAGCGGGAAATGAGCTTCATCGTCGCCGTAGGCCAGAAAAACGGCCTCAATGCTGGCAAGGTCAAGGCGCTGGTATCCGGCGCCCAGGGCATGAGCAGCGATATTCCGAACACCGACTCCGAGCGCTTCGACCAGATTTTCGACCTCGTGGACATGATGCTGGCCGACGGCGTGGTGGACGAGACCGAGATGGACTTCTGCATTATGATGGCCGAGAAGCTGGGCTTCCGCAAGGCCATCGTGGGCGTACTGGTCCGCAAAATCTCGATGGGCGTCAAGGATGGTTTTCCGCGCGAGCGCATCAAGGAAGAGAGCCTTTCTTTTCTGAACTACAACGAGTTGCCGGCGCGGTAGCGGCGGTGAGACAGTAGGTTAAAGAGGCGGTCATGCTGAGCCCCGCTCAGCATGACCGCCTCTTTAATTGATGACCTCACTAATCGCCCGCAGCAGCGCCGCGCAGGCTTCGTCAATCTGCTCGTCGGTGATAATGAGCGGCGGCGCCAGCCGTAACGAGTTGTCGCAGAACAGAAACCAGTCGGTCAGGATGCCTTCGTGGGCCAGGGCGTGGTCAATGATGAGCTTGAGCACCTGGAACGACTCGAACTCGACGGCCATCAGCAGGCCGCAGCCGCGCACCGCCCGGATGGCTGGGTGTTGCAACTGCGCCCGGAAGCGTGCCGCCTTCGCGGCCACGCCGGCCACCAGGTTTTCGTCCTGGATGACGCGCAGCGTGGCCAGCGCCGCCGCGCAGCTCACCGGGTGCCCGCCAAACGTAGTGCAGTGCCCCAGAATCGGGTCGGTTTTCAGGCCCGACATGATTTCAGTGGAGGAGATAAAGGCGCCAATCGGCATCCCGCCGCCCATGCCCTTGGCGCAGACCAGAATGTCGGGCTCAATGCCGAACTGCTCGAACGCCCAGAACGAGCCCGTGCGCCCGTAGCCGCACTGAATCTCGTCCAGAATCAGCAGCGCGCCGACCTCGCGGCAGCGGCGGCGCAGGGCGGGCAGGTAGTAGGGACCCGGGATGCGGACGCCCGCCTCGCCCTGCACGGTTTCGATGATGACGGCCGCCGTGCGCTCGGTAATCAGCGCTAAATCACTGAAGTCGTTGTGGCGCAGGTGGCGCACGTCGGGCAGCAGTGGGCGGTAAGAGTTCTTGAAGCTCTCCGAGCCGGTGATGGACAGGGCGCCGTGCGTCGAGCCGTGGTAGGCGTTGAGGCAGGAAATCAGCTCGGTGCGGCCGGTATGGCGCTTGGCAATCTTTAGGGCGCCCTCGATGGCCTCGGCGCCGGAATTGGTGAAATAGACCGACTCCAGCGGGGGGGGTAGGGTTTCGACCAGCGCGTGGGCCAACTCGGCCGGAATGACCTGCACCAGCTCGCCGTACACCATCAGGTGCAGGTACTTATCGAGCTGATTCCGAATGGCTTCCAGCACCCGCGGGTGGCGGTGGCCGACGTTGCTCACGCCGATGCCAGAAATCAAGTCCAGGTAGCGCCGGCCGTCGGGGCCGTACATGTACACGCCCTCGGCACGCTCGATTTCGAGCAAGAGCGGGAAGTCGGAGGTTTGGGCCTGGTGCTGGAGGAAAAGCTGGCGGCTTGTCTGAACCACGGATTTATCGGATTAAACGGATTGGTTGGATTTCGAGGACGATTCTGGCTTGGTGCCATTGCCCTTAAGTAGGCGGGGCAATTGGGAAAAACTGCTCGGTGATACGGAACGGGTTTAACAAGCTAAAGCAACAAAAAAGCCGCACGAGGCGGCTTTTTTGTTAAAGTTAAACATGCTGCTGGTGAAGGTTGTCGGGCGCAGCGGCTAAAAGGAAAAAGCAGCGTCGTCCCCGAAATCCGGCCAATCTGTTTAATCCGATAAATCCGTGGTTCGGACAACTACCGCCGGGCCGGCCGGCCGCCGGGGCCGGCCACGCGCTTGATGATTTCGCGGGTGAAGTCGTGCTCGGCCTGAAAAAGCTGGCCGACCTGCTGGATGGACAGCACCTTTTGGAAGCGGTCAAAGTAGTCCTTTTCCAGGTTCAGCTCCTGCTGGCGCAGGGCAAAGGATTGACTGATGTTGTCGCGCACCTGCTGGTCGGTGAGCGTGGCCGTGCTGGGCTGGCGCAGCTGGCGGCCGTTGCGGTTCAGCTCGCGGCGCTTAATCGTGAACTCATTATAAACCGGCCAGAAGCGCTGGGCCTGCTCCGGCGAGAGCGTAAGCCGGCTGGTAAGAAACGCAATCTTGGCGTTTTCGAGCTGGCCCGCCCGCTCGGCGCGGCGCTCGGGGCGGCTGGTGGGGGGCGCCGCCGAGGCAGCGGGCGTCTGGGCCTGCGCTACGGTTCCCGTGAGCAGCAGGGCGGCCAGCAGCAGGCGGGTTAGCGGGAAGAAGGGGGGTAGGGAAATCATCGTGAGAGGTGGAAAAAGGGAATTATGGAAAGGGAGGCAGGCTTACAAAACCGCGGGCTCCTCGGCGGGCTGCGCGTCCAGCGCGTCAAGAATTTCGGCATCGGAGGCGTGCAGGATGCTGCTGTTCACGTCCGGATACGCCGCGGCCAGCTCCGTCAGGTCGGTGGGCTCCACGCGGGCTTCGGGGCCGAGCAGATAGCCGACCAACTCCGTTTGCGGCACCGCGTCGAGCGAGGCTATCGAGGCTATCGAGGCGGGGGCTCCAGCCGGGCCGCCCGGTGCGCTCAGCCAGAACGAGGCCGCGAACCCGGTCAGCAAGGCGCTGGCAGCCAGACTAGTGCGCCAGCGGGGGGGTAGGGAAAGCAGCCAGCCCCAGCCAGCGGCGGTCTCGGCTTCGGGTTGGGGCAGGCGGTCCATCACGCGCTGAGGCAGCTGCTCGAAGTAGCCGGCCGGCGGCCCGCTCAGCAAAGGCTGGGCGCGGCGCGGGTGCTGGTCGAGGCGAAAGGCAGGTTTCATGGCGGTTGGATGAAAAGCGGGGGGTAGGGTTTAATGGGGCCGGTGCGCAGGACCGCTGGGCTACGAAGTGGCGCGGGTCACGTAGTCTTCGACTTTACGCACGGCGTGGTGGTAGCTGGCCTTGAGGGCGCCCACGCTGGTGCCCGTTATTTCGGCCATCTGCTCGTAGGGCATCTCATCGTAGTAGCGCAGGTGGAACACCAGGCGCTGCTTGTCGGGCAGGGTGAGAATGGCTTTTTGCAGCGTCAGCTCGATTTCATCGCCGGCCAGGGCCGGGTCAGCTTCGAGCTTGGCGGCCAGCTCGGCGCCCACGTCGGTGAGCGGCAGGAGGAACTTGCGGCGCTTGCTGCCCAAAAAGCTCAGGCACTCGTTGGTGGCGATGCGGTAAATCCAGGTGAAAAGCTGGGCGTCCTGCCGAAAATTCGCCAGGTTTTCCCAAACCTTGACGAATACGTCCTGGGTGAGGTCGTCGGCGTCGGCGTGGTCGATGACCAGCTTGCGCACGTGCCAGTACACCTTCTGCTGGTACTTGCGCACGAGCTGGTTGAAAGCCAGGTTGCGGCTGGCGGGGTCCTGAAATTTGAGAAGGATTTCGGCGTCTTCCAAACGGGCGGCGGGCGGGAGTTCGGGCGGTTAGAGGGGGGTAGGGGGCCGGAGGTTTAATAGCCTGTGAAATCGATTTCAGGACCAAAACGAGGTTATACTGTACTCTACTTATACGAAGCTGAGTACGATTTTTTCGGTCTGAAATACTGATAGTGAATGTGATGACTCATATAGTATATTGGTGGCCTCAATGCCAATAATGGCCGACGAAACCAGAAATATCATCTCAGTTATTCCCATTATTTACTCCTATTAATTTTGATCTATGCCTACTAAAAATTTCTACCTCGACAATGCCCAAACGGATGTGCTAACCGTCAAGTGGGGCCTGTTTTTTCGCAACTTTGAAGCTTTCCACAACGGGCAGTCACTCGGCAAAGTGTCCAGCACCGACGAGCTACGCCAGGGCCACCACTACGAGCTGTCTGATGGCCGCACTCTGACGGCGCGCCTCGCTCGCAACCAAGGCTTGCAGGAGTTGGAATTGTTGCTCGACGCCCGGCCGGTACCCGGCAGCGCTACTCACCCGCACGAACGGCTGAAGCAAGGTTGGTACATGCTACTATTTTTGGGTTGCCTGAACGTAGGACTTGGACTGGCCGCCGAATTAGGGCAAGTTGAGCTATTGCAGCAACTTGGTCTAGGCTGGGCGTCGTTGGCAGAGGGCCTCGCTTTTTTAGTGCTCGGCTGGCTTGGCTATACCCGGCGCTCAGTGCCGGCTTTTGCCACCGCACTCACCCTACTTGTCTTAGACGCCCTATTCGGCATTGGAGCATCCCTGGCAAGCGGTCAAGGCCCAGCACTAGGGGGCCTAATTGCCCGCTTCTTCTTCTGCGTGGTGGTTTTTCGCGGGATGAAGGCGGCCCAACAATTGCGCAGTGAAGAGCCGAAATTGGTAGTAGAATAAGCCAGTCACTACCGGCGTCGCGCCATCACGCGCGCTACGGCGGCCACGATGTCGGTTTCGAGCAGGCCGTATTTGGCCATGAGCTGGTCGGGCGTGGCGCTCTCGCCGAACGAGTCATCGACGCCGACCATTTCCAGCGGTAGCGGCTCTTCGCGGGCCAAAAGCTGCGCGATGCTGTCGCCGAGACCGCCGTTGAGCTGGTGCTCTTCGGCCGAGACCACGCAGCGGGTTTTGCGCACCGACGCCAGGATGGCTTCCGCATCCAAAGGCTTGATGGTGTGAATGTTGATGATTTCGGCGCTGATGCCTTTATCGGCCAGCAGCTTGCCGGCCAGAATGGCTTTCCAGACCAGGTGGCCGGTGGCGAAGATGCTCACGTCGGTGCCTTCGTTGAGCGTCAGCGCCTTGCCGATTTCAAAGGGCAGATTGGCCGAGAAGTTGGGCACTACGGGCCGGCCAAAGCGCAGGTACACAGGGCCTTCGTAGTCGGCAATGGCCAGGGTGGCGGCCTTGGTCTGGCTGTAGTCGCAGGGGTTGATGACGGTCATGCCGGGCAGCATTTTCATCAAGCCCAGGTCTTCCAGAATCTGGTGGGTGGCGCCGTCTTCGCCCAGCGTGAGGCCGGCGTGGGAGGCGCAGATTTTCACGTTTTTGCCCGAATACGCGATGCTCTGCCGAATCTGGTCATATACCCGACCCGTGCTGAAGTTGGCGAACGTGCCGGTGAAGGGAATCTTGCCGCCGATGGTCATGCCCGCGGCCACGCCCATCATGTTGGCCTCGGCAATGCCGACCTGGAAAAACCGCTCCGGGAAGTCTTTCTTAAACGCATCCATCTTGAGCGAGCCGGTGAGGTCAGCGCAGAGGGCCACGACGTTTGGGTGCGTCTGGCCCAGCTCGTGCAGGCCGGCGCCGAAGCCGCTGCGGGTGTCTTTGGAGTCGGCGTAGGG
>NZ_CAXTEF010000015.1:0-95724 GCF_964243305.1 uncultured Hymenobacter sp. | reverse complement strand
CTTGCCAGTTGACTTTAGCACAGAAACCGTGAACATTGCTGTGCAGTATCGTTCAACAGAAGAGTTCTACCATAAGGGCACAATAACCAGAGATGACACCAAAGAGAGCAACACCACTGGTCCGGGACCATATACCTACACGCCAGCAGCGTCGTGGGTTTATAATGGCGTTTTCGACAGGGGTATCTTCTTTTTCGGAGGACATTATCCTATCACGGATGCAATCGAGTTTCGGATTATCGGAGAAAACATCTGAATTTATTCGTAGGGTCTTAAACAAGCAGGTCAAGGCTTCTTGGCCTGCTTGTTTTTTTATGACGGTAACATTCGTGTTATCGGTAAGCTCGATGTGTCTAGCACAAGCTCAAAAAATTGAGTTGAGCATATCCCCCTCTGTGCGTGCACGAAGTACAATTATGAATTTCTTCAACTTGAGAGGAGTTCGGAGTAATACTTATGTTCCGTACAGTTACGAGCGCAACCTTCAGGCTGTTGGGATAGGACCGAAAATAGAATTAGGCAATAGTTTGAGAATAAGCTACACGCCGTTTGTGAGGTATGGGTATATGTATAGTGAGTGGGGTGGCAGCACAGGTCCGATTAGTATAGACAGGAAAGGTGTCATACTAGACCAGGAATTCTGGCTGGCCAAGCAGTTGAATCACGCCATGCCAAAGTGGTATAAGCCAAGCGCACTTGCAATAGGCTGGGGTATTGTAAATACTGGAAAGAGGGTATACATTGATAACGGACCAGTTAAACAGTTCTTTCGAGTGGAATTAAACACTTTGGACCTGGCCGTCTCCTTTGCCTCTAAGAGCAACAAGCTGGAGTATACTGTTGCTTCGCATTATCTGTACGATGGATTCGCGACCAACCGCACAGACAAATTCATCGCCTACTCGGTCACAGCAGGTTACAAGTTGTTCCCGTTCAAGGGCGATAAATGAGAGTGTAAAAAATTACCTTCGTAATCACTACTTGCCCTACACGCCCCGCATCTCCGGCACACCGTCCTGCGACACTTCCAGCCGCCCGGCGGTGGCGGCCTGAATCTGCTCGACGCTCACGCCCGGCGCCCGCTCCAGCAGCAGGAAGCCGCCGCCGGCTTCGGGCGGCAGCACCTGAATCACGGCCAGCTCGGTCACGATTTTCTTCACGCAGCGCAGGCCCGTGAGGGGCAGGGTGCACTCCTTCAATAGCTTGCTGGAGCCGTCGCGGGCTACGTGCTGCATAGCCACGATGATGTTTTTAGCCGAGGCTACCAAATCCATCGCCCCGCCCATGCCCTTCACCATCTTGCCCGGAATCTTCCAGTTGGCGATGTCGCCCATTTCGGATACTTCCATCGCGCCGAGCACGGTCAAATCCACGTGCTCGCCGCGAATCATGGCGAACGAGTCGGCCGAGGAGAAGATAGACGAGCCGGGCAGCGTGGTGACGGTCTGCTTGCCGGCGTTGATGAGGTCGGCATCCACTTCCTCTTCCGTGGGAAAGGGGCCCATGCCGAGCAGGCCGTTTTCGGACTGCAATTCGACATTGATGCCGGCCGGGATGTAGTTGGCCACCAGGGTCGGGATGCCAATGCCAAGGTTGACGTAGGCGCCGTCGCGCAGCTCCTGGGCGATGCGCCGGGCAATGCCGTGTTTGTCGAGGACCACAGATTTAACGGATTTTAACGGATGAAACGGATTATTTGGGGGCCCGCTTTCTGGACTGGCGGCCTAGCAGAACGACACTAGAACGACACTGCGAACACTGCGGCTTTAACCCTGCGAGACACTGCGTGAAACAGCAGCCGCTCATTTCGCCAGTGCCTCATAGACTGCCACTTTGAACTTATCGTCGAGGTCGTTGCCGGTGGTGTTGGGGTATTTCTGGGTGTAAATCAGGGCGACCAGTTTCTCTTTGGGGTCGACCCAGTAGGTGGTGCCGAAGATGCCGCCCCACTCAAAGGAGCCCGGTGACAAGCCCGGCGGCCGGGCGCTCTGGGCCGTGGTGAGGCTAAAGCCGAGGCCGAACTTGTTGGTGCCCTGGCTTAGCGCGCCGATTTGGTTTTCGGTCATCAGGGCCACAGTTTCGGCTTTCAGCAGGCGCCGGCCGCCGTGCGTGCCGCCCTGGCGCAGCATTTCGAGGAAGGCGGCATAGTCGCCGATGGTGGAGGAGAGACCGGCGCCGCCCGAAAAGTAGGTGCCGGCCGCCTTGGGGTAGTCCGGGCTCATGCCGTCCTGCGGGCGCATGGGCGCGGTCTTATGGTCCGCACTTTCGGTGTAGAGTTGCGCCAGTCGGCCTCGCTTGGTGGCGGGCAGGTAAAAATACGTGTCCTTCATGCCCAGCGGCGCAAACAGGCGGCGGCTCAGAAACTGGTCGAGCGGCTGGCCCGCGAGCACCTCAATCAGCCGGCCCAGCACGTCTACGCTCAGCCCATAGGTCCATTGCGCGCCCGGCTCGTGCAGGAGGGGTAGGGCGCCCAGCTTATCCATAGACTGAGCCAGCGAGCCGGCCGGTGTGCCGATGCCGCTCGGAATGCCCGCCTTGGCATAAATCGCCCGCGCCTCTTTGGTGCCAATGATGGGGTAGCTGATGCCCGAGGTGTGGGTCAGCAGCTGGCGGATGGTGATTTCACTTGTGGCTGGCGTCGTAGTGTAGGTCGAGTCCTGGGCGTTGAAAGTCGCCAGCACCTTAGGGTTGCGAAAGGCCGGCAGGTACTTGGAAATCGGGTCATCGAGCTGAAACTTGCCCTCCTCGTAGAGCAGCATTGCCCCCACGCTGGTCACGGCCTTGGTTTGGGAGGCGATGCGCACGATGGCGTCGGGCCGCAAGGGCGTTTGAGCGCCCACATCGTCCACGCCAAAGGCTTTGCGGTATATCACTTTGCCATCGCGCATCACTAGGGCAATGGCGCCGGGCACGCGGGTGTCGTCGCGGTAGCTTACGTTGCCGTCGGGCAGCACTTTCCCAATTATGCCGCGCCCGATGCTGACGGTCGTGTATTGCCGCAGCAACTGGTCGACCCGCGTCCAGTCCGTGAACTGGGTGGCCTTGGCCGCCGGAGGGGGGGTAGGGCGCCGGGCTGCCGGGGCGGCCACTTGCGCCCAGGCGCCCGCGCCGCCGTTGAATGCGCCCAGCGCCAGCAAAGCCAGCGAAAGCTGAAAAGTAGTTTTCATGGCTTTATCTATTCAAAGCAGGAAAGTCAAGGCATAAAAGCCGCGCTAAACCACCAATAATCTGTTCAATCCGTTGAAATCAGTTAAATCTGTGGTTCAGGTCCTGACGGTGCGCTGCTCGATGCGCTTTTCGTAATTCTGGCCCTCGAAGATGCGCTGCACGAAGATGCCGGGCGTGTGAATCTGGTTCGGGTCGAGCTGCCCGGCGGGGACTAACTCCTCAACTTCGGCCACCGTAATCTGGCCGGCGGTGGCCATCATGGGGTTGAAGTTGCGGGCCGTACCCTTATAAATCAGGTTGCCGGCCGTGTCGCCGCGCCAGGCCTTGACGAAGGCAAAATCAGCCTTGAGGCCGGTTTCGAGCAAATACATCTTGCCATTGAATTCGCGGCTTTCTTTTCCTACCCCCACCTCGGTGCCGAAGCCGGCCGGCGTGTAGAAGGCCGGGATGCCCGCCCCGCCGGCCCGGATGCGCTCGGCTAGCGTGCCCTGCGGAATCAATTCGACCTCCAACTCCCCGCTGAGCAGCTGCCGCTCAAACTCGGCGTTCTCACCCACGTAGCTCGCAATCATCTTGCGCACCTGCCGGGTTTGCAGCAGCCTGCCGATGCCGAAATCATCGACGCCGGCGTTGTTGCTGATGCAGGTCAGGTTTTTCACGCCGCGGCGCAGAATTTCCTGAATGGCATTCTCGGGGATGCCGCACAGGCCGAAGCCGCCGAGCATGAGCGTGAGGCCATCGGTGAGGCCGGCGAGGGCGGCGCGGGCGTCGGGGACTACTTTGTTTATCATGAGGGGGGTAGGGGCGGGGCGCAAAGTTGGCAGAGTTTGCCCAAACCTCCTGCGCTGGCTCGTAAGGCAAGCCATTTATGCCAAAAAAGCGCGCAAGCACCCCTAAGCCGGGCCCGGCCCCGAACTAGCGCACGGGCACGGCGGGCGGCTCGTAGTCCAGGGGCAGCATCTCGCCCACTTTCTCGAAGCCCCAGTAGTCTTCGCTGAGCGAGCCCAGCGGCACGACCAGCGCGCCAAACGACTGAATCTCGGCCTCCGGCAGCTGCAAATGCAGCACCGATTCCTGCTTTTCGGGGCGGAGGGAGGTGAAGTTGGGGCCCGGCAGGCGGTAGTTGGCATCCGGCTTTTCGCGCCCGTAGGTCACGGCCAGCAGGTCATGGAAGCGCAGCCAGACCCGGCCGCCGTCGGGGCCCGGCGCGGCCCGGCGCAGGCTGTCGGGGGGCAGCAGCGGCCGGAACAGGTAAGCCATCACGGGCGGCTGCTCCAGGATGCGGCGCACCGAGTCGGACAGGATGCCGGCCCCTACCCCCCCCGCCGCGTCCAACGCCCGCAGCCGCTCGACCGTCGCCGCCCGCCGTCGATTGACCACGCGCCGCAGCTTGCGCACCTCAAAGCCTTCCTCGGCCACGCGGCCCGCGTACACGCTGCGCAAAAAGTGCGGCAAGGAGCCCAGGTAGGCCTTTTGGCGGTTGGCGGCCCAGCGCCGCTGCTGCCCCGCGCTGCCGCCGGGCAGCTCCCGAAACGCCACCTGGCTCAGCAAAGTCAGGGTGCTTAGCTCGCCAAACTCAGCCTTGAAATCAAGCTGGTAAAACGTGAGCCGGTAGCCCAGGGCTGGGTTATCAACTTCCAGCGGGCGCGTGGCGATGGCCGAGAGCACATTTTGCTGGGGGTCGTAGCTCACCCGCACGTCGTCGGGGTTGCGCAGGCGGCACTGCCGGGCCAGCGTCGAGCTACCCAGAAACAGCTCCTTGAACTTCTGAAAATTGGCCTCCCGGTTTGGGTCGGGGCGCACCACCACTTCGGCCAGCTGCTGGGCGGCCGGCGCCACGGCGGGGTTGAAGGTGAGCGCGCCGCTGATACGAAGGGCCTGCCGGTAGAGCCGGTAGCCCACGTAGCTGACGCCCAGCTCGTACTGGCCCAGCGCGATGCCGGTGAGCTGGTAGCGCCCCGCGGCGTCGGTGGTGGTGCCGCGGCTGGTATTGGCCAGAAACACGCTGGCAAACGGCAGCGGCGCCCGCGTCACAGAATCAAGCACCTGCCCGCTGAGGGTGGCCAGACCTTGGTTTTGGGCCTGGCTGCTGAGGGGCAAAAGCAGCATGAGCAGCAAGCCGCAAAAGCACTGGCGGGTAGCTGTCAGGAGGCAACTTTGTCGGGTATTGCTCATGCGGGGGCCGGCACCGGACTAGCCGCTTGGTTGGTCAGGGGGTAGCGGGGCCGGCCGGCGTGGTGGTGGCGGCCGGCACGTAGTCATAGGGCAAAAACTCGCCGATTTTCTCGAAGCCCCAGTAGTCGCCGATGGCCACCTCCAGCGGGTTGAGCAGCGCGCCATCGGCCTGAAGCTCGGCCTCGCCGTCGGTATCCGTGAGTTGCAGCCTCGACACCTGGCGCTTGGCGGGCGCGGTGGCTGGCGCCGGCATGGGCGCCAGCGCCGGCCGGCCGTAGCGCGGGTCGGGCGTCTCGCCCAGGTAGGTCACCCGCAGCTCGTCGTGGAAGCGCAGGTAGGCGTGCTGCCCGTCGGGCGAAACCCGGCGCAGACTGTCGATGGAGCGGAACACGGGGAAGATGGTGGGCCGCGTGGCCGGCTCCCGCTCCCAGCGGGCCAGCGAGTCGCGCTCCGAGGCCGTGAGGTTGGCGCCGCCCGGCCGGCGCGCGAGCAGGGCGCGGCGCTGGCGCTCGGCGCGGGCGAAGCGGGGGTTGGTGCCCGGCCCCACCCGCTGGGTCAGGAAGCCCTCGGCCCGCAGGCGGTTGGTGTAGACGCTGCGCAGAAAGTGCATAAACGAGCCCCGGTAGGCCGTCGCGCGGTTGGTGGCCCAGAGCTGGCGCTGGCTTTCGTCACGCGGGGTCAGCTCCTGAAACACGGGTTCGCCGTAGTAGGTAATCGACTGCGCCTCATCGTCATAGGCGAAGTACAGCCCGTAGTATTTGAGGCGGTAGCCCAGCGCATCGTTGTCGATTTGCACGAATTCCCTGGCGCGGGCGGTCAGTTCCCTGGTCGAGTCGTCGTAGAAGACGCGCACCTGCTCGGGGTTGCTGATGCGGCACTGCTCCGAGAACGAGCTTTGGCCCAGCAGCATCTCGCTGAAGCGCTGAAACTCCTCGGGCTTGTTGGGGGCCGGCTGCACCACCACCTCGCCCAGCTGGTTGCCATTGGAGGCCAGGCGCAGCGTGAGCTGCTGCGGCGCCGCTGCCGCGCCCACCGTGACGCTCTGCTTGCTCAGCCGGTAGCCCACGTAGGAGCCCACCACGTCGTAGGTGCCCTTGGGCACGCGCTTGAACTCAAACTCGCCCTGCTCGGTGGTCGTCGTGCCCAGCGTGGTGTTGGCCAGAAACACGCTGGCGAAGGCCAGCGGCTCGTTCGTGGTCGAGTCCCGCACCACGCCGCTCAGGCGGCCCTGGGCCTGGGCCGCGCCCAAGGCCAGCAGCCAGCTGCAGGCCAGCAGAAATAGTCGTAAGTAGCTCATTATGATAAGTGATAAGGATAGAGATGCGCCCCCCGGCTAGGCCAGCGCGGCCCGCGTGTGCTCGGCATCCAACGCTAGTTGGGCCTTTAGCGCGTCCAGGCCGGCAAACTTTTCCTCGCCCCGCAGCCAGGCCACGAACTCCAGGGTCAGCTCCTGGCCGTAGAGGTCGGCGCTGAAATCCAGCAGGTTCACCTCGATGGTCTGCGCCAAATCCTTGCCAACTGTGGGCCGCACGCCGATGCTGAGCATGGCCGCGTGCCGCGTGCCGGCCGCCGTGGTGGCCCACACCGCGTAGATGCCGCGGGCCGGCACCAGCTTGAGCTTCTCCGTAAGCTCAATATTAGCAGTAGGATAGCCGATAGTCCGACCGAGCTTTTGCCCGTGGGCTACCACGCCGGTGAGGGGGTAGGGATAGCCGAGGTAGCGGGTAGCCGTGGCAATGTCGCCGGCCAGCAGCGCCCGCCGGATGCGGGTGCTGCTCACACCCACCGCGTCCACGTCCTCGCGCGGAATCTCCTCCACGCGCAGGCCGTAGCGGTCGGCGTGCTGGCTCAGGTAGTCGAAGCCGCCCTCGCGGTTTTTGCCGAAACGGTGGTCGTAGCCGATGACCAGCTGGCGGGCGCCCACGGTCTTTAGCAGCAGCTGCTGGATGTACTCTTCCGACGTCCAGGCGGCCAGCTCGCGGGTGAAGGGCACGATGAGCAGGTACTCGACGCCGAACGCCGCGAGCTTGGCAGTGCGCTCGTCCAAGGTGTTGAGCAACTGCAGGTCCAGCGGCGCGGCGTGCGTCAGGGGCGGACCCAGCACCAGGCGCGGGTGGGGCCAGTAGGTGATGACCACGGCCGGCCCGCCGCCGGGCGCCTGAGCCACTTCGCGCAGCCGGGCCAGAATGCGCTGGTGCCCGACGTGCACGCCATCGAAGGTGCCGCTGGTGACGACGGCGCCGGTGAGGACGGGAAATTGGGCCGGGTCGCGGATGACGTGCATGGGCGCCGGGGAAGCGAAAGGGGGTAGGGAATAGCGCCGCGCTCAGGGCCGGCTCAGGTGCCGCGAAGGTAGCAGCCGAGGCGTTAGCCGGCGTTTTCGGTGTCCGGGCCGGCGGCTTCGGCCGGGGCGGGGGGGGTAGGGAATCCGGCCGCTGCGCTTTGCTGGGCCGCGTAGTAGTCCAGCCCGGCGCGCGCCGCTGGCTGGCGCTCCTGGCGCGGGTGCCGGTCCCCCGCCTCAGCGCCGGCCGGGCGGGGCGGGGCCAGCGCCTGCACGGCGGCGAGCGTCAGCGCATCTTCGAGCCGAAACGCGCCGATGCGGGTGCGCACGAGGTGCGTGAGGTGGGCGCCGCAGCCGAGTGCCGCGCCCAGGTCGCGCGCCAGGCTGCGGATGTAAGTGCCTTTGGAGCACACCACCCGAAAATCAATTTCCGGTAAGGCAATTCGCGTCAGCTCGAACGTTTTGATTTCGACGGTTTTGCTTTTGATGACGGTTTCGGTTTCCCCTTTGCGGGCCAGCTCGTAGGCGCGCCGGCCGTCCACCTTCACGGCCGAAAACAGCGGTGGCGTCTGCTCGATGACGCCCAGAAAGCTGGCCGCGGCCGCTTCAATCTCGGCCGCCGTGAGATGGGCAAAGGGCTGCTCGGCGTCCACGGCCGTTTCCAGGTCGAAGCTGGGCGTGGTCTGGCCGAGGCGAAAGGTGCCGGCGTATTCTTTTTCCTGGGCCTGAATCAAGTCTATCTGTTTGGTTTTTTTGCCCGTGCAGAGGATGAGCAGGCCCGTGGCCAGCGGGTCGAGGGTGCCGGCGTGGCCAATTTTGGCAATGCGCAGCGCGTTTTTCACCTTGCGCACCACGTCGAACGAGGTCCAGGTCAGCGGCTTGTCGAGCAGCAGGATTTCGCCTTCGGCGAAGTGGAAGTCAGTCAGGTTCATGTAGGGTGCGGGGCTTGTCCCCGCCCGGCGTCCGCGCCAGTTAGATTACTAATTTAAGGCTGCTCGTTCACGTGGCGGGCGGGGACGAGCCCCGCGCCCTACACCAGCTGCAAGTTCAGCTTCAGAGCCAGCATGAGCAGCAGCAGGCCGCCGACGATGATGCGGTAGATGCCAAAAGCGCGGAAGCCATTCTTCGCCACGAAGCCCACGAACAGCCGGATGGCCAGCAGCGCCACCACGAAGGCCACGGCGTTGCCCACGGCCAGCTGCTTGATTTGCTCCGCCGAAAACAGGTTTCCCACGTCGATGCCGTGGGTTTTGGCTTCCTTGTAATAGTCGTAGAAGTCCTTCACGGAGGCGGCCAGCATGGTGGGCATGGCCAGGAAAAACGCAAACTCGGCCGCCGCCTGCCGGGTCAGGCGCTGGCTCAGGCCGCCGATGATGGTGGCGGCCGAGCGGCTCGTGCCGGGCACCACGGCCAGGCACTGAAACACGCCAATCACGAACGCCTGCCGGAAGCTCGGGTTGGTGACGGCCACCTCGTCGGCTTCGGCGTGCCGCTGCGGAAACCACCGGTCGATGAACAGCAGCACGATGCCGCCGAGCACGAGCATAAAGGCCACCACACCCACCGATTCGAGCAGCGCGTCGATGTATTTTTTCAGAAAAAACCCTACCCCCACGATAGGCAGAAAAGCCACCAGTAGCTTCAGATAGAAGTCAAAGCTCTGAAAAAACCGCCGCCAGTACACGGCAAGTACCGATAAAATGGCGCCGAGCTGCACCACGACGAGGTAGAGCTTGGTGAAATCAGTAATCGGGATGCCCAGCAGGGCCGAGGCCACAATCATGTGGCCGGTGCTGGAAACGGGCAAAAACTCGGTTAGTCCCTCGATGATGGCCAGAATGATGGCGTGCCAGTAGCTCATCTACAGCGGCTTGTAAGTCGGACGGGGGGTAGGGACCGGGGCCGGGGCGGCGGGCACAACGTCCGACATCGCAATGTTGACCGGCGCGCTGGCGCCCGCCGTGGCAGCGCCCGGCGTAGCGCTCGCCACCACGGCCGGGTCGCGGAGCATAATGGCGAAAAACTCCACGATGAATCCGATTACAAGTAGAATCGGTCCCAGCGTGATGCCCAGAAAACCCTCGCCGTAGTCGGCCGAGTCCAGGGTCATGGTGATGAAGCCGGCGGCGAGCACGACGAGGCCGAGCCACATGAGGCGGTAGTTGCGGGGGCCAAAGGCGGCGAAGCGGGCAGAGGTAGTGGGTTGCATAGAGCAGGATTCTTGTCAGGTAAAAATCGTCGGTCATGCTGAGCTTGCGAAGCATCCTCTCGCCGCCGAACGACGCAGTAATCAGAAATTAGTGTGCGTTCAAACGTGATAGGATGCTTCGCAGGCTCAGCATGACCGACGATTTTTACCTGACAGTTTAATACAAATCATCGAGCGACATTTTCAAGTACTTGTTCACGGCGCGCCAGGAGCTGAGAAAGCCAATGCCGGTGCCCAGGCCCAGGACGGCCAGCAGCAGGACGGCTAGTAGGCGGTCGTCGCGCAGCAGGCCCAATTCGGGGATGCTGAGGTAGGCGTATTGCAGCAGGGCCAGCAGCGCCAGGGCGGCCAGGATGCCGCTGGCCAGGCCCTGCCAGGTCGCGCGCCGCAGAAACGGCCGCTGGATATAGAAGCGCGTCGCGCCCACGAGTTGCATGGAGCGAATCAAAAAACGCTGCGAGAACAGGGCCAGCTTGATGGTATTGTTAATCAGGACCACGACCACGAACAGGAGCACGCCCGCGAAGCCCAGCAGCAGCAGGCTCAGCCGGGTCAGGTTCTGGTTGATGCTGGCGAACAGGTTTTGCGGGTACTGCACTTCAAACACACCGCGCTGGCCCTGGATGGCGCGCTCGAGTTGGTGCAGGTGCAGCGTGTCGGTGTGGGTCGGCCGCACCTTGAGCACGTAGGCGTCGCGCAGGGGGTTGTCGCCCAGAAACTGGCGGTAGTCTTCGCCGGTGCTTTGCAGCAGCTGCTGGGCGCCCTCCTCCTTGCTCACAAAGCGAATCTGGGGCTGGCCGTCGGCTTTTTCGGCCACGGCGGGCAGGCGGCCCAGGTCCTGTTGGAGGCGCAGCAGCTCGGTTTCGGGCAGCTCGCGGTCCAGGTACACCTGCACGTCGAGGTTCTGGCGCACCACGTCCGAGAGCTTGTGGGCGTGCAAAAGCAAGAGGCCGAACAAGCCGACCACAATCAGGGCCAGCGTGATGCTGAACACCACGAGCAGGGTAGGGTAGGACCCCAGCTTCTTCTTGCGGACGGGCGGACGGACGGCAGCGGACATGGGCGGCAAAGATACAGTCGTCCGTCAGCCTTTCTACAAGCTGACGGGAGCAGCTCCTACTCTCAGGCTGGGTTGCCGCGCTCCGCGCTACTGGCTAAGTCGCCTTGCCGTACTTGTTGGTCCTCTCGCCAGCTTAGGTCACGCGGAGCGTAGCCGTGCGGGTTACCAGCCTGTTTGCCGGCCCGCAGCAGTATCCAAATCCCCGCCAGCACTAAAGGAATGCTTAGCAGCTGGCCCATATTCAGCGGCAGCTCGTCTTCAAAACGTACCTGATTCTCTTTCAGGAATTCGATTAAAAAGCGAAACGAAAAGAGCAGCGTAACGAACAAGCCGACCAGCAGCCCGCGCGGCGTCTGCCGCTGGTACTGGCGCCAGAGCCCGTAAGACAAGCCAAACAGCAGCAGGTAAAACAGGGCTTCGTAAAGCTGGGTGGGGTGGCGCAGCTGGGTAGGAATGGTCGTCTGGAGGTGGTGAATCTGGTCGTAGCGGGCGAAGCGAAAGGCCCAGGGTACCGTGGTTTCGCGGCCGATAATCTCGGAATTCAGCAGATTTCCCAGCCGGATGCCCGCCAGGCCGGGGGCCACGACGACGGCGAGGCGGTCGAGCAGCCACAGGTAGTCGAATTTGTAGTTGCGGCTGAAAAGCCAGCTGGCCAGCAGGATGCCTACCGTCGCGCCGTGGCTGGCCAGCCCGGCCCAGGGGAAGGCAATAAAAATTTCCAGCGGGTGGCGCGAGAAATAGGCCCAATCGTAGAACAAGCAGTGGCCGAGGCGGGCGCCGAGCACGGTGGCGGGGATGAGGTACAGCGTGAGTCGGTCAACCCAGTCGGGGTTGACCTGTTCGGCCCGAAAGACGCGCCGCAGAATAAAAGCGCCAATCACAAAGCCAGACATAAACAGCAGGCCGTACCACGTCAGCTTGAAGAAGCCGAAATCATGAATCAGGGGCGACGCCCGCCACACGATGTGCCCGGATAAGAACATAGCGCCAGGAAAAAGATGGTTTGAAGCAGGCGGAAATGCCTGCGCTAGAATGCGCGTAGGGCGCATAGCAAAAAGCCCGCGCGGGCGCGCCGCAGCTGCCGCCACGGTACGGTCCTCAAAGCCAGTAGTCAGGCGCCGAACTACTTGCCGGCCGCCGAGGGGGTAGGGGAGAGTAGCCTGGCGGCTTCGCCGAGGCCTGAGGAGCCGGAAGTAGAATCGGCGTGCAGGATTACCGTCAGTAAGCCGACTATGGCGGCGTAAGCCGGCCGGTGCAGCCACCGGGGAGCGGCTACCCGCGGCGCCGGGGGCACTTCCGCCAGGCGGGCTTGCAGCCGCGTGTAGAAAAATGGCCGGGGCGGCGCTGCGGGCTGGTCGCGTAAGCGGTGCAGCAGTTCCTGCCAGGCCTGGTCGGCGGGCGATTCAGCGTTGTCGGACATGGCTAGGCAGGCTTGGAAAGGAGGTGCAGGCGTTTGCGCAGCGTTTGCCGGGCCCGGAACAGCAGCGACTCTACGGCGGGCACGGTGGTTTGCAGGATGGCCGCAATCTGCTCGTAGCTTAACTCCTGCTCGTGGCGCAGGCTGAAAGCTACTTGCTGCTGGTCAGGCAGTTGACTGATGGCTTGCTGCAGCTGTTGCAGCTGCTCCTGACCTTCCAGCAAGGCGTGGGGGTGGCGGTGGTCCGGCGGATGGTGTTGCGCGTCGTTATCCGACCCGAAGAGGTTGGTCAGAAAGGCAAAGCGCTTTTTGGTCCGGGCCTTCTGGCGGTGGCGCAGCGCCCGCGACGTCGTCAGCCGGTAAATCCAGGTGCTAAGCGCCGCCTCGCCCCGAAACCGGCCAATGGTTTGATACACTTCCACAAACACCTCTTGCGCTACATCCTCGGCTTCTTCGGGGCAGCGCAGCAGCGCCAGCGCAATGCGATATACGCGCTCGTGGTGCAGCTCAACCAGCGCCCGGAATGCCGTTTCGCTACCCTGCTGCAGATGCCCAACCAGTTCGGCGGTCGTCACAACAGGAGTCAGGCCGAGCGCAGCAAGCATAAATTCAGGAAGTGAGAGCAGAAAGAAAAAGACGTAACGGGCGCCCCTACCAGTCCGATTATAAACGTGGACGGGCTCGCGAAGCGTGGCAGCTAGAGCAGCATTATCGCCAAGTAGGGCATTAGGTCTGCTTTCCGGCAAAAACTTGCGGCCTGGCAGCTATAAATTTTAGTTAACCGCTTTCGGCATTCCATCAGCAGGCCTGCGTGAGGCGACTACCGCCAGCGCAATGACCCATCCTGACTACGCCGACGGAGAAACGGCAAGATGCTCCCTACCCCCCTGTGCGCGTTACAGCACGCTGCGCGGGTCCTCGTCCACGGTTAAGACTTCGCGGGCGCGCTGGGTGTCGCGCTCTTTCTTCTTGGGCGTTTCGCGCCGGAACAGCTCGCCGAAGGTATCGAACTGCTCGGTATGCAGCAGCGAGAGGCCGGCGCGGGTCTGGTTGACGCCTTCGACGTAGAGGTCGCGGGGCGTGGTTTCGTAGCGCAGGCGGGCCCGGAACTTGCCATCGGGGCGTAGGAAATACTCCAGGCTCAGGTCGCCGAGCAAGGACACCTGACGGGCGTTGGCGGCGCCGGGCAGCTGGCCGGTGCCGGCGTAGTTGGCCCCGTTGGTGAAACCGCCCTCGCGGGTCACGCGCAGGCGGCCGTTGAGGAAAGAGTAGCTCAGGCGCACTTGCAGGGCTTGGAGCTGCTCGGCGCTCAAGCCGTTGATGTTGAAGTCAATTTCCAGGTTCTGGTCAATCTGCGAGGTGAGCAGGCCGAGCTGGGTGCTCAGAATCTGGCCCAGCGAGTTGGAAACGGTGTTGTTCTCGCCGCTCTTAAACGAAATCGTATTGCCGAACGAGCCGCGGGGCGAGAGCTGCTTGAACACCAGCAGGCTGAACACCTGGCGGTTCAGCTCCTGCTCGTCGTTGCGCAAAGAGGCGGTGAAGGCCGCCAAATCGCCCTGCAAGGTGCCCGGCGCGTCGTTGAATTCCAGCCCGAGCCGGATGACGGGCAGCAGCAGCGGCCCGGTGAGCGTCATCACGGCCGTGACGGGCACCACGGCCCCGCCACCACTGGTATTTTCCAGCACCGGCGCCAGGCTCGTGCGCTGGGTGTAGGCGGCCGTCACGTTCATCTCGCCAGCCAGCGGGTCACCGTTCCAGGAAATAAGGCCGCCCGGCCGCACCTGGAACTCCTTATTTACCAGCCCTTGCAAGGTGAAATTGTAGGCGCCGCGCACAATCTCGACCTGCCCATACATATTAAAGGCGCCGCGCGTGTCAATATTCAGGCGCAGCTGCCCGGCGGCCGTGCCGCGGATGATGTCGCCGGTGCTTTCATCCAGCAGAATCTCCATGTAAGCGTCGGGCGTCACTGTCAGGTTCATATTCAACTGCAAGCCCGATAAGTCCACTTTATCAGCCGCCGTCACGGCTACGGCTTGCTTGGTGATGACCGTATCCGAGCGGTTGTTGTTGACGAACTTGATGTAGCCGGCCTTCTGGGCCTTGGCCGCATTATCGAGGGGTAGGGACATGCGCGTGCCGGCCTCGGAGGTGGCGCGCACGTTCACCACGAGGTTGTCGGCGGGGCCCGTGACCGAGGCCGTGCCCGTGGCGTAGGCCGTGCCGAAATACAGCTCGTTGTCTTTGCGCGTGGTGTTGAGCACCTGCATCTTGCGAAACGCCGCGCTGATAGTCAGGCTCATGTCCTTAAAGCCCTGGTGGCGCACCACGCCGTCGACGGTGCCGGTGTTGCCGAGCGCGTCGCGCAGGCGAATGTTGCGGAACGCGATGGTGCGGTTCGTGAAGCTGATGCGGTCGGCAAAGGTGTAAGTCGTGCCCAGGTAGCCGAAGGTGAACTGCCCGTTGCGCACGTCCACAGCGCCGGTCAGCTCGGGCCGGTCGAAGCGGCCGGTGAGGTGCAGCTCGCCCTGGCCGGTGCCGTTCACGTTCTTGAAAATGCTTTCCAGGAACGGCTGGGCTAACACTAAAGGCGCGTCTTCGAGCTGCGCATCGAGGTGCAGCTGGTCCTGCTCGGCGCTGGGCGCGAGGTAGCCAGCCACGGTCAGCACGCGCTGGTCGTCGCGGGCCACGTCGAGGTTGAGGCGCAGCTTTTTGGCCGGGTTGTCCCAGGTGCTGCGGCCCAGCACCTGGCCCACGAGCACGTCGTTGTAGCGCAGCGAGTCCACGCGCAAGGTATTGTCAATCGTGAGCGGCCCGTAGATGCCGCTCACCGTGGCTTGCGCGTTGAGGCGGCCGGCCAGCCGCTGCCCGGTCAGGGCGCGCAGGGTAGTGAGCTGAAACTGCTTGATATCCAGTTGCAGCGGCGGCCGGTCGGCATCGCGGGAGATATAACCCTGGGCGCTGACCTGCTGCTCACCATTTTGGAGGCTGA
The DNA here is from genome assembly GCF_964243305.1 of uncultured Hymenobacter sp. GTDB lineage: Bacteria > Bacteroidota > Bacteroidia > Cytophagales > Hymenobacteraceae > Hymenobacter. The sequence continues at coordinate 80,422 of NZ_CAXTEF010000015.1, read as the reverse complement.
AGTTCTGCACGTCGAACTCCCGCCCGAAATCGCTGATGCGCACTGCATTATTCTCCGCAATCGTCCAGTCCTGGTCGAGCAGGTGCAGGCCCGACTGCCGGAACACGACTTCCACGGCCCGCGGCAGAAAGCCCAGCGCCCCGTTAATCGTGGCTTTGTTCGTGGTGCCGGTCTGGGCCAGCGAGGTGGAGAAGTTGATGCGCTGCTGGTCCCAGACGCCTTCCACGTAGAATCTTTCCGTGCGCCCCAGTCCCGGCAGCACCTGCCGGTCCGAGGTCACGTTGGCTGAGGCCAAAACTTCCGGCCGGTAGGGTAGCTTGGAAGTGTTGAGGTCGAAATCGGTGTTGCTGGTGCGCACCGGCCCGTAGCGCAGGGAGTCGAAATGGCCGCCGAGCTGGAAAATCGAAGTGGCGCCGTTGCGAAACGAGCCGTCGATGCGGCTGCGGTCGGCAATCTGCAAGTCGGGCATGAACACGGCCAGGACTGGGTTCAGGCGCTTGAGGTTGAGCTTTAAGTCAATGCGGTATTCGGGCAGGGCCTGCTGGCGCTTGCGGCGGTAGTAGGCGGCCGTGGCGGCGGCGTTGCTCTCGAAGTTAAGCCGATACTCGGTGACCAGCGTCTGCACGTCGCGCACCACAGCGGCGGTATTGAACACGCCATCGGCTTCTACGTCAGCCGCTTCCGACGTGATAGCGACGTGGCGCCGGCCACTGCCGGCGCGGGCACTCACCACGTCGAGCGTGTCGAGGCGCAGCGTCTGGCGGCCCAATGTGAAGGTGGAGCGGCGCAGCCGGGCGTAGCCGATGAGCGAATCCAGCTGCAAGCCCCGCGAGTGCACGTCGGCGGTGGTCGAAATCACCAGCGGCTGCGTAGTCAGGCCCAGCGCCCGCAAATCGGCGCGGCGGATGGTGGCCTGCACGTCCACCACCTGGTGGGGCCGGTCGAGGTCGAAGCGGCCGGTGCTGGTCAGCTGCAAGGCCGGGTCATTGGTCGTGAATCGGCCCTCAAAAGCCTGCTGGTGGTAGCGGCCGTTGAGCGTCAGGTTCTGGTAGCGGTGGCCGCTGAGCCAGATGCGCGCCACGCGCAAGTCGGCCTGGCCGCGGGCAATGTTGGGGTCAAACCCTACCCCCTTTATTTTGCCGTTTAGCGTCACATCGCGCACCACCGATTCATCGCCCAGAAACTTGCCCAGCTGGAAGCTGGTGCTCTGAATGGTGCCCTCGTAGGCGGCGCGGGTGAAGTCAGTTGTCACCTTCAGGTTCACGTCCGACACCACCCGGCCCAGCGCGGTGTCGAACGAGGCGTTGGCCACGAAGTCGCTGTAGAAGCCCAGCAGCTGCCCGTTGAGCTTCACCCGGCCCAGGCGCTGCACCAGTTTATTGGCCGAGGGGGGTAGGAAATGCTTGAGGTCCGCGGTTTCAATCACCGATGGCCGCAGGCGCAAATCCACGAACGCCTCGCGCAAATGGGTCAGGTTATCGGCGTGGGCGCGCGCGGCGCGCAGCCGCGTGCCGCGCCCGTAGCGCACGTCCAAATCCTCGGCCTTGAAGTCGCGCACGTAGCCTTCGGCCCGGCCCGAGATGGTGGCCGCCTCGTGCAGGCCCAGCAGCTGCGGCGCGAATTGCGCGATGTCCTCGGTGCGCACATGCGCGTCGCGCAGCCGCGTCACGACCCGCATCGAGTCGTTAAAATTCGAGAAGTTGCCGAACGTGCGGTACTCAAAGCGCAGGTAGTCGCGCAGCTGCGAGCCGTTCACGCGCAGGTTCAGGCCCGCGAATTCCCAAAAGTGCTGGTGGTAGGCAATGTCAGCCGTCAACTCCTTGAGGTGCGTTTTCGAGGGCACTTCCACCGCCCGCAGGCCTTGCAGGCGCAGGCGCAGCGTGTCGCCCAGGCGCAGGTTCGAGATGTCGGCGTAGAGGCTGTCCACGCGCATGTGGCGGTAGTCGATGGTGCGGCCGTAGGTTGTCTCGCGCGGCGCGTCCTGCCGCTCAATGATAAACTGCCCGTTGCGCAGGGCCACGCGCTCGACTTGAAAGTCAAATGGCGCCGACTTCGTGGTGTCAGTCGAGGGCCCCACCAGCCGCTTCACCGCCCCAAGCAGCTGGTCGAGCGTGGTCGAATCGGGCTGCCCGGCCAGGTTTTTCAGCTCGAAGTGCGGCTCGGTAAGCGTGAGCTGCCCGACGTGCAGATGCCGCGGGTCGAACACCGAAAACAAGGTGATGTCGGCCTCGGCCCGGCCAATGCTGAGCAGCTCGCCGCCGCGCCGGTCACGCACCCGCACGCCATCGAGCAGCACGCTCGAAAACGGCCGCACATCCACGCGGTTGATGCTTACTTCCTGCCTCAGCCGCCGGCTCAGCACCTGCGTTATCTGCCGGGCCACGCGGGTTTGCACGCTCGGCACCCGCAGGGCTATGAGCGCGCCCACGACGGCCAGCCCCAGCCCCACGGCCAGCCCCAGCAGCACTTTCAGCAGGACGATAACGGCGCGGCGAACGAAGGTCAAGGCAGAGGAGAAATCAGCAAAAACGGTTGCCGCTACGAAGTTGCGGCTTTTTCAGCAGTCTCGGCCCCGCAAACGGCAGGCCAGGGGGTAGGGTTAGGAAACGCACGAAGGGCTGACCTTTGTATAAGGCAATGAGGAATTAAGAATGAGGAATTACCTCAACCATAATTCCTCATTCCTCATTCTTAATTCCTCATTCATAAAATGACTATCCTGGCTCTCGAATCCAGCTGCGACGACACCGGCGCTGCCGTCATGCGCGACGGCGCGCTGCTGAGCAACGTCGTGGCCACCCAGCACGTGCACGAGCAGTACGGCGGCGTGGTGCCGGAGCTGGCCTCGCGGGCGCACCAGCAGCACGTGCTGCCCGTCGTGACGGCCGCCCTGCGCCAGGCCGGCGTGGGCAAGCACGAGCTGGACGCCGTGGCCGTGACGCAGGGGCCGGGTTTGCTGGGCTCGCTGCTGGTCGGCGGCATGTTCGCCAAAAGCCTGGCCCTGGCCCTGGACAAGCCGCTGCTGGCCGTCAACCACATGCGGGCCCACATCCTGGCCCATTTTATTGAGGAGCCGAGGCCGGCGTTTCCCTTCCTGTGCCTGACCGTGAGCGGCGGCCACACGCAATTGGTGGTGGTGCGCTCGGCGCTGGCGATGGAGGTTATCGGCCAGACCATCGACGATGCGGCGGGCGAGGCCTTCGACAAAACCGCCAAGCTGCTCGGCCTGCCCTACCCCGGCGGCCCGCGCCTCGACAAGCTCGCCCAAACCGGCAACCCGCGCCGCTTCGCCTTCCCCGAAGGCGCCCTGCCCGGCGGCTATGATTTCAGCTTCAGCGGCCTGAAAACGGCGGTGCTGTACTTCCTGAAAAAGGAAACCGCCGCCTACCCCCCTTTTATTGAGGAAAACCTGGCCGACCTCTGCGCCAGCATTCAGCACACCATTGTAAGTACGCTGCTGCGCCAGCTGCGCCGCGCCGCCGCCGCCACCGGCCTGACGCAGGTGGCGCTGGCCGGCGGCGTGGCCGCCAACTCCGGCCTGCGCGCCGCCCTGCAAGCCGAGGCGCAGGAGCGCGGCTGGCAGGTGTTCATCCCCGCGTTTCCGTTTTGCACCGATAATGCCGCCATGATTGCCATGAGCGCCCACTTCCAGTACTTAGCGGGCGACTTTGCCAGTCAGCTTTTGAGCCCCGACCCGCGGTTGAAGCTGAAGTAAGGGGGTAGGAAAAAAGGCGGTCATGCAGAGCGTAAGCGAAGCATCTTGCTAGGGGAAGTAATCAAGCCAAACCAACGATTGGATTAGTTACCCGAGCGAGATGCTTCGCTTACGCTCTGCATGACCGCCTTTTTTTCTACCCCCTTGCCTGTGGCTAATCCTTTCCTGCCCGGCGCGACCAAACTGTTCCGCCGCCTCGTCACGCCCGCCGACTTTGCCGTGCTCAACGGCCAACTTATCCACGAGTTGCTGAGCACTTTCGCCCTGGGCCGCGACATGGAATGGACCAGCCGCCAATTCGTGGAAGAAATGCTGGAGCCTGGCGAAGCCGGCATCGGCACGGGGCTGGAAATCGAGCACCGCGGCCCCGCCTTCGCGGGCGAGACGGTGGAGTTTACCGCCACTTTTGAGGTCTTGCGCGGCCCGGAGCTGACCTGCACCCTGCGCGCGGCGGTCGGCAGCCGGCTCGTCGCCACGGGCCGCACTCGTCAGCGCATCGTGCCGGTCGGGCGGCTGCCCCGGCCGCCGGCGGCCACGTCGTCGGCGGCCTAAATAGTCTGGCCAAGGCTGATTAGCCGGCGGGCAGGCCCATCTTTGCAACCGGCTTAATCCCGTTCCGGCCGGCGCATTTGGTTTTCGCCGGCTGCTGGCTGCCTAAACAAGTCAGCCGGCCAGCCCCCGCCGGAAAGTGTCCTTCCCCCGTTAATGACCCCTACCCCCCCCGAAATCCGCCACCTCGGTCGCTGGGCCGGCCCACTGCTGGCCGCGGTAGCAACGCTGGGCCTGCTCCTGGACCTGGGCGGCCTCACCTTGCGGCAGTGGGACGAGGCCCGACTGGCTGTCAACGCCCTGGAGATGAGCCGAAGCAGCAATTGGCTGGTCGCCACCTTTGCCTTCGAGCCTGACCTATGGAACACCAAGCCGCCGCTCATGCTCTGGCTGCAAGCCGGCCTGCTGCGGCTGCTGGGCCCCACGGAGTGGGCCATTCGCCTGCCGGGGGCGCTCTCCGCGCTGGCTGCTATCCTCGTGTTATACTGGTTTTTAGCGAAGTTTCTGCGCCGGCCGCTGGGCGGGCTCCTGGCCGGCTCGGTGCTGGTAAGCGCGCTGGGCTTCCTGGGCGAGCACCACGGCCACGCCGGCGACTATGACGCTTTGCTAACGCTCGCGCAGCTGGCTACGGGCCTCTCAGTGCTGCTGCTGCTCGAAACCGGGCGTTCGCGCTGGTGGTGGGGGGTAGGGATAGGGCTGCTGGTGGCCACGCTCACCAAAGGGGTGGCCGCGCTGCTACCCGTGCCTGGCATGGCCCTCTATTGCCTGGCGCACCGCCGCGGCCGGCAGCTGCTGCGGCGGCCGGGCTTCTGGCTGGTGCTGCTGGCCTGGGGGGCGGTGGCGGCGGGCTGGTACGGCTGGCGCGAGCACCTCGGGCCCGGCTACTGGGCCGCCGTGAACTACAACGAGCTGGGCGGGCGCTTCAGCACCGAGCTGGAAAAGCACCACGAGCCCTGGTATTATTATTTCCAGCGCATGGCCCGCAGCAAGTTTCTGCCCTGGTTCTACGTGCTGCCCGTTGTTATTCCCTTTGCCCTGCGTCACCCCGATTTACGGGCCCGGCGCGTCGCCTGGTTCGCCCTGAGCTGGGCGGCGGGCCTGCTGCTGGTGTTGTCCATCGCCAAAACCCGCGTCGAGTGGTACATGCTGCCCGCTTATCCCTGGCTGGCCTTGCTAGTGGGGCTGGGTGGGCCGCGGCTGGCTACCTGGCTGCTGAGCCGGGCGCCGGCCGGCGCGGCGCACGTCAGCCTGCGGGTGTTGCTGGCGGCTTTGGTCATCGTGCCGCCGCTCATCACCATTCGCCACGAGTTGCGCGGCAACTGGCACGACTTGTTTGGCGAGTTTCAGGCGGGCAACGGCTTGCGCGCCGGCTACGGCCTGCGCGAGCTGCGCCGCGAAGCTGCGCCGCCCGCCCCGCTGGCCGTGGTGGCGGCACCGGGCTTCTACCGGGCCCTGCGGCCCCACACGGCCGTGGGCGGCGCCCGCGGCTACAATGCCTCGCTGCGCTTCTACGTCGAAGCCTACCCGCGGCCGGTGCGCGTGGTGCCGCCGGCCGCCATTGCCACCCTGCGCGGGCCGGGCTACGTACTCACGGCGAGTGCAACCGACTCGGCGCGGGTGCGGGCGGCGTTTCCGCGGGCGTCGTGCCGGGCCGTGGGCCGCTATGCGTGCTGGCTCTGGTCCCTACCCCCCTCCCCATGAGGAAGGCCCGGAAAGCCCTCTGGTCAGCTCTGCATTCTTTTAACTAAAATGCCCCGCTTCTTGTCCTGCTTGCTATGGCTAACAAAGACGATAAACCAGCCAACATCAACATCCGCAACCGCCGCGCCAGCCACGAATATACCTTTCTGGCCAAGTACGACGTGGGCCTGATGCTGCAAGGCACCGAGATAAAAAGCATCCGCGCCGGCGAGGCCAACTTGCAGGACGGCTACTGCCTGTTCCACACCGACGGCAGCCTCTGGATTCATAACCTGCGCATTGCCCCCTACACCCAGGGCACTTACAACAACCACGACCCCATGCGCGAGCGCAAGCTGCTGCTCACCAGGCGCGAGCTACGCCAGCTGGCCGGCAAAAATGAGGAGCAGGGCCTCACCATCATCCCGCTGCGCCTGTTCGTGAATGAGCGCGGCTTCGCCAAGCTTGAAATCGCACTGGCCAAAGGCAAAAAGCTCTATGACAAGCGCGAGGACATCAAAGCCAAGGACCAAAAGCGGGAAATGGACCGGCTGCGGGAGTTTTAAGCAGCAGGACCCAACGTTAGAACGTCATGCTGAGCTTGCCGAAGCATCTCGCCCGCTGACTAATCTTATCATTGATTACTGCTGCACACGAGATGTCTCGGCAAGCGCGGCCTGACGTTCTTTATCGCTCATTCACCAACCATTTCTTCTCCCTTGAGCCCCGGCATTTGCGCCCTGAGCGCCGTCCCCGTCCGCGCCGAGCCCAGCGACCGGGCCGAATTAGTTACCGAGCTGCTCTTCGGCGAGTGCTATACCGTGCTCGTCACGCAGGGCAGTTGGCTGCACATCCAGATTGCGGCCGACAGCTACCTGGGCTGGATTGATATAAAGCAGCACCTGCCCGTCACGCCCGATTATTTTGCCGCCTGGCTCGGACAGGAGCACCCCCGCGCCCTCGACGTGGTGCAGATGGTGTCCGACGCCGACACGCGCCAGCCCATCACCCTCGGCTGCCGCCTACCCTTCTTCGACGGCCTAAGCTTGCGCGTGGGTGCCCGCCAGCTATTCTATAATGGCCCGGCCACCAACCCGGCCCAGGAAACGACCTCCGAGCGCCAGGCCGCCCTGCTGCGCAAGCTCGCCCTGACTTACCTCAGGGCGCCCTATGTCTGGGGCGGCAAAAGCATCTTTGGCCTCGACTGCTCCGGGCTGGTGCAGCAGCTCTACGGTCTGCTTGGCGTGCAGCTGCCGCGCGATGCCCGCCAGCAGATTGCCCACGGCCAGCCGGTGCACTTCGTGGCCCAGGCCCAGCCCGGCGACCTCGCCTTTTTTGATAATGCCGAAGGCGCCATCGTCCACGTCGGCCTCGTGCTGGAGGAAGGCCTGATTCTGCACGCCCACGGCGAGGTGCGCCTCGACCCCCTGGACCACAACGGCATCTTCAACCGCGAGCGGCAGCGCTATTCGCACAAGCTGCGCCTGATTAAGCGGGTGTTGGAGTAGAAGAGGGGGGTAGGGGAATGATTGGTGTGAAAAGGAACGTCTTGCTGAGCTTGCCGAAGCATCTTGCCAGGAGCAGTAATTCGTTTGCCCACACCTTTTGTTACTGTTGTATGCAAAGCGCTTTAGCAGGCTCAGCAGGACATTCTGTTGGCTTGATTACTGCCCCCGGCAAGATGCTTCGACTCCGCTGCGCCGCGCTCAGCAGGACGAGCTTTCTGCGCTGCTCCGAAAACGAACTTAACCCCACGGGCCTTGTTTATACGGCCGGAATCACCTAGCTTTCGGCGGGTTAGATTTATCCTCGTGGGTAGTAGTATGGACCAGAAAGTATTAGTCTTAAACGGTGATTACACCGCCATCACCTTGTGCAGCGTGCAGAAGGCGTTCGTGCTGCTGTTTCTGGACAAGGCCGAGATGATTGCCAAGTCCGAGCACGGCACCTTGCGCACCATCTCCACGTCCTACCCCAAGCCCAGCATCATCCGGCTTCAGCGCTACGTGCGCGTGCCCTACAAAGGCATTGCCCTGAGCCGCCATAACATCTTCAAGCGCGACCATTTCGAGTGCCAGTACTGCGGCTCGGCCAAGCAGCTGACCCTCGACCACGTACTGCCACGCTCGCGCGGCGGCGAATCGAGCTGGACCAACCTGCTCACCGCCTGCGCCCGCTGCAACCACGCCAAAGGCCACCGCACCCCCGCCGAAGCCGGCCTCACCATCCGCCAGCAGCCCAAAAAGCCCACGCTGGCTGGCTTCCTCAAGCTCTCAGCCGGCACCATCGACCAGAACTGGCACGCGTATTTGAATTGAGTTAAAAGTGAAGAGTTAAAAGTTAAAATCCCTACCCCCCTCATCCGGCTTCAAGCCGGATGAGGGGGGTAGGGATTTTAACTTTTAACTCTTCACTGACGTCTGGCTACCCCTCTTTTTTGGAGAGGGGGTAGGGGGTGAGGTTAGGCCCCGTGCTGCACGAATTCCAGCAGGTCCTTATTCAGCTTGTCCTTATCAGTAATAAAAAGCCCGTGCGGCGCGCCGGAGTACTCGATGAACTTGGAGTGCGGCATGAATTCCTTCATCCGCTCGCCGCTTACCGCGGCGGGCACGATGGTGTCGCTGCTGCCGTGAATAACGAGGGTGGGAACCTTGATTTGCTTTAAATCCTGGCGGAAATCGGTGCCGGCAAAGGCCTTCACGCACTGCTCCGTGGCGCGGGGCGAGGCAATCTGGCAGATGGCCTGCATCCAGTCCAGCGTCGGCTGGCTCACCGATTTATGCATGACGCCGCCGTTGAAGAAGTTCTTGCCGAAGTCGGCCAGGAAGCCGAACCGGTCGGCCTCTACTTTCTCAATCATGCCGTCGAAGGTGGACTGCGGCGCGCCGTCGGGGTTGTCGTCGGTCTGGAGCAAATAAGGCGTCACGGACGACACGAAGGCCACTTTCGTCACGCGGGCGCCGCCGTGCTTGCTCATGTAGCGGGCCACTTCACCGCCGCCCATCGAGAAGCCGACCAGCGTCACATCCTGCAAGTCCAGCTCATCGAGCACGGCCTTGAGGTCGTCGGCAAACGTGTCGTAGTTGTTGCCCTCCCAGGGCTTGGAGCTTTGGCCGAAGCCGCGGCGGGTGTAGGCCACCACGCGCAGGTTGTGCTTGGGCAGCTCAGCGAGCTGATATTCCCACATCTCGTGGGTGGCTGGCCAGCCATGAATCAGGACCACAGCCTGGCCCTGGCCCTGGTCGGTGTAGTGAAGTTTGACGGGTTGGCCATTGGCATCCTGGCCGGCGGTGATGTAGCTCATCAGAGAGGTGATAAAAAGGTAAATGAGGGAAAGAAGTTGGGGCAACCTACGGCTGAGGCAGGGGGTAGGGATGAAACTCCTCCGGCCGATGTCATAATCTTATAGGCCTGATTCAGGGGCCCAGGCGCCTAAATCGGTCAGGCTTTGCGCATCTCAGCTTTTATTCTGAATCTGTTTCCGGCCGCTGCCGTTGAGGGCGGGTATCTTTGTTCCTCTATTCCCATCCCGTTTTTTGTTTCTATGGCTCAGCCTATGCTGCCGCGGTTCGCGCCGCCCCGTTCATTTTACGCCGACCTCAAAGCCCGCACCACCGCCTACTTCGAGCAAACCAACCAGACGCCCACCGGCGGCTTTGCCATCTGGCTCAAAGCCATTGTGCTGATTAGCGCCTTCGTGTTCTTCTACACGCACCTTGTGTTCTGGCGCCCGGAATCCAACTTGTTGGCCTTGGCCGAATGCCTGCTGCTGGGCTGCTCCATCGCCGCCATCGGCTTCAACGTGATGCACGACGGTTCGCACGGCTCGTTCTCCAATTCCAAGGCCCTCAACGGTTTCGCGGCTTTCACGCTCAACGTCATGGGCGGCAGCTCGTTCATGTGGAACGCCAAGCACAACGTGGTGCACCACACCTACACCAACATCGACGGCCACGACGACGACATCGACATCCGCCCCTTCATGCGCATGACGCCGGAGCAGCCCAAGCACCCGCTGCACAAGTACCAGCACTTCTACTTCTGGTTTCTGTACTCGATGCTCTACATCGCCTGGATTTTTGTGATGGATTATCAGAAGTACTTCACCAAGAAAATCGGTGACCTGCCCTACAAGCCCATGACCACCACCGACCACGTGGTATTCTGGGGCTTCAAGGCCATCAACCTCGTGCTCTACGTTGGCTTGCCCATCTATTTTGCGGGTTTCCTGCCTTGGCTCGTCGGCTTTATCGTCACTACCACGTTCGCCGGCCTCATCACTAGCCTGGTGTTTCAGCTCGCCCACACCGTCGAGCACACTGCATTCCCTACCCCCCACGCCGTCACCAACAAGCTCGAAGACGAGTGGGCCATCCACCAGGTGAAAACCACCGCCAACTTCGCCACCGACAACCGCATTATTTCCTGGCTCGTCGGCGGCCTCAACTTCCAGGTCGAGCACCACTTGTTTCCCAAGATTTCGCACGTGCACTACCCCGCCATCAGCAAGATTCTGCGCGAAGTCTGCGAGGAGTACAACGTGCCCTACATCGCCTTCCCCAAGATGCGCTACGCCGTCGCCTCGCACGTAAGCTTCCTGCGCCAGATGGGCCGGGCGTAGGGTTTAGGTTATTAGTTATTAAAAAGCCTCTCTCGCAAGCTGCGGGAGAGGCTTTTTGTTGGAATTATGCGTTGCGAAGTCGGTTGTAACTTTAGCTATTCAAACCCGCACCCCATGCAAACCCTGAACCTCACCATCACGCTGCCCGACATCATCAAATTTGATGACCGCGCCGCGCTGCAAATGCAAGTTGTTTACGTGAAGAGCTTGGTAGAATCGGGTAAAATCAACTTCAACGATTCCGCGCAACGCGACGCAGTATTAGAGTGGTACTTGAGAGTTGGGCCTCATATCCAGCCGACAGCGGAAGAGAATGAAGCCGCCAAGGCAGAGTTTCGGCGCTTGTTCCATTTGCCCGAATTCCATACCCCCTCCACTAAGCAAGAACGTTGGGTTCGCTGGCAAAAGCTGGCGGCAAACATTGACCGTGAGGCCGACGAACACGAGCATCTAGCAGCGCAATAATGCGGGTAGTGCTTGATACGAACGTGCTCCTGCAAGCTGTTACCGCGCACAACCCATTGCGGCCACTCTTTGACGCTTTTGTGTTAGAGCAGTTCGATTTAATCGTCACGACCGAGATATTGCTGGAATATCAAGAATTATTCGGTCGCAAACACAAAGTCGAAATAGCCGCTGAGCTGTATGCGCTGGTAACCGAAGCTCCCAACTTGATTTTGCAAGAAACCTATTATAAATGGCGTCTACCCTTTGCTGACCCCGACGACCAGAAATTCGTGGACTGCTACGTAGCTAGCAACGCCGATTACCTCGTCAGCAACGACCGGCACTTCGGTGGCCTTAGCGCCGCAGGGTTTCCGGCGGTGCGGGTTGTGTCGGCAGAGGTGTTTTACAATCATATGATATGAGAGAGTGCTTATTGTTTGTCATCCTATCACTAGTAACAAGCTGCTCAAGTCCTTTGCGTTCCTATAAAAATGTAACTGCACTACAGGGGAACGTGAGCTTATCAATCCCATCTGAATGGAATCATCACAAAGTCATACACGGATGGGCTGCTGATTGCAGAGGCTGTTCATATAGCGAACCAGCCGACTATTTTGGAGAAGATGCTTTGATGGAGAGACCATTGACCGCTCCTAAAAAAAGCTTTTGTACCATTAGTTCGAATATAATACCTGGAAGCCTTCAACGTTCATATCAGTTTGCACCAAACGTCAGGGAAAAAAAGCGGACTTTAAAAATTAAAGACCCATCTGCTATTAATGAGCAAATAGTGGTGTCAGCGAAGAATAAAACGATAGAGGTCAGTTATCAGGGCAGAATGGATACGACGAGCCCACTTTATTATTATAAGTCGATCAGCTACTATGGGCTAAACCGGCAAGTGGAGATATCTTTTAAGGGATTGGATAGCGCTGAGTTTCAAGAAGCAATAGCTGTTATGCGTAACAGCATACGAATCAAGCCAGCCTTTCTAAATCAGGAGATTGACGAGTAATTAACCTGTAGGTACGAATAGCAAACCCGCCCCGAAACCCGTACCTTTGCGCCCCCGCCAAGGAGGCGGGCCGGTTAGCGGCTTCGCTTTCAGGCATTTCACCAAAACGCGAGCCGGCCTTGAGCTTCAGCCGGGAAGCGTATCAGGAAGCTCATACGCAATTTTATGGCAGAGTTGGCGGACGATAATTTTGATTGGGACAACGTAGGCGCGACCGGCTTCGGGGGCAACTACTCGCCGGAGCAGCGCGCCGAGATGGAGGCGATGTACGGCAACACCCTCACCACGGTGCAGGAAGAGGAAGTGGTGCGCGGCGTGGTGGTGGGTATCACCGAGCGCGACGTGATTCTGAACATCGGCTTTAAGTCGGACGGCTTGGTGTCCATCACCGAGTTCCGCGACCTGCCCGATTTGAAAATCGGCGATGAGGTCGAAGTATTCATCGAAGACCAGGAAGACATCAACGGGCAGTTGGTTTTGTCGCGCAAAAAGGCGAAAATCAAGCAGGCCTGGAAAGCTATTTACGACGCCCTGGAGCTGGATACCATCCTCGAAGGCGTGGTGAAGCGCCGCACCAAGGGCGGCCTGATTATGGAGCTGGACGGCGTGGAAGCTTTCCTGCCCGGCTCACAGATTGACGTGAAGCCCATCCGCGACTTCGACATTTATGTTGGCCGCCGCATGGAAATCAAGGTGGTGAAAATCAACGCCGCTTTCGATAACGTGGTGGTTTCGCACAAAGTTCTGATTGAGAAGGACCTGGAGAAGCAGCGCGAAGCCATCCTCAACAACCTGGAGAAAGGCCAGATTCTGGAAGGCAACATCAAGAACATGACCAACTTCGGCGTGTTCATCGACCTCGGCGGCGTCGATGGTCTGCTGCACATCACCGACATTTCCTGGGGCCGCATTCAGCACCCGTCGGAGGTGCTTACGCTCGACCAGAAGCTCAACATCGTGGTGCTCGACTTCGACGAGGCCAAGAAGCGCATCTCGCTGGGTCTCAAGCAGCTCACGCCCCACCCGTGGGATTCGCTGCCGGCTGACTTGCAGCCGGGCTCGAAGGTGTCGGGTCGCATCGTGAACGTGGCCGACTACGGCGCCTTCATGGAAGTGGTGCCGGGCGTCGAGGGCCTGATTCACGTCTCGGAAATGAGCTGGAGCCAGCACCTGCGCAACCCGCAGGATTTCATCAAGCAGGGCGACGTAGTGGAGGCGCAGATTCTGACGCTGGACCGCGAAGACCGTAAGATGAGCCTCGGCATCAAGCAGTTGACCGAAGACCCGTGGACTCGCGGTGATTTCGGCGGCAAGTACGCCGTCGGCACCAAGCACAACGGCCTGGTGCGCAACCTGACCAACTTCGGCCTCTTCGTAGAGCTGGAAGAGGGCGTGGACGGCCTTGTGCACGTCTCGGATTTGTCGTGGACCAAGAAAATCAAGCATCCTTCGGAGATGGTGAAGGTCGGTGACCGCCTCGACGTCGTGGTGCTGGAACTGGACCTGGGCTCGCGCCGCCTGGCCCTGGGCCACAAGCAGTTAGAGGAAAACCCCTGGGATACCTTCCAGACGGTGTTTACGCCCGGCTCGACGCACCGCGCCACCATCACCGAGAAGTCGGACCGCGGCGCCGTGCTGGAGCTGCCCTACGGCATCGAAGGCTTCGCCTACCCCAAAGGTTTGGTGAAAGAGGACGGCAGCAACGCCGAAAACGGCGAAGCGCTGGACTTCAAGGTACTCGAATTCTCGAAGGACGACCGCCGCATCGTGCTCTCGCACACCGCCGTGTACAACGCCGCCGAGGACACGAGCAAGACTGGCAACACCAAGTTCCAGAAGAAAACCAACGCCAAGGGCACTGAGCCCACCGGCGAAGGCAAGATGAGCGACCTGAAAAAGCCGCAGACCGACGACAAGTCGACCCTCGGCGACCTCGATGCCCTGAGCGCTCTGCGCGACAAGATGATGGGCACTGAGCGCCAGGCCGGCGAAGACAAGCTGAAGGCGAAAGCCGACGCCCAAGTCCCCCTGGCCGGCGACTCGCCCGACACCGCTGAGTTGCAGCGGCCCTAAGCGGCTGGTGAGTAAGGAATGAAAAGAGCCCCGGCTGGAAGGTTGGGGCTCTTTTGCGTTTAGGAGGGGGGTAGGAATATTTGGCCGCTGTCTGCGCCGCGAGGCGGTCCGGTCCGACGGCGTGAGCCGTCCGACCGGTAGCTAGGCGCGCCGTTCGGACGATTCCATTCTGGCGGACCTAACGACTACCGGTCGGACGGCTTGCGCCGTCGGACCGGACCGCCTCGCAGCCTTGTTCAGGGTCAAGGGGGTAAAGCTCTCGCACAGGTAGAAAATCACGTTCCTGCTTGTCCAAACCGGCACAAATTCTTACCTTTGCCCGCCCAAGGCCAACCGGGTGACGTGACCGAGCGGCTAGGTAGAGGTCTGCAAAACCTCCTACGGCGGTTCGAATCCGCCCGTCACCTCTCAAATTGCCCCGCCGCTTTCCTGGAAAGCGGCGGGGCTTTTTTCATACCCCTAAGCGCCGGCTAGTGCAAAGTTTGCGTTGCGCTATGGCTACATTGCCATCCCGACCGGGCGTGTGCGCGGCGGGAAACTATTCTTTCTTCGCCCTACCCCCATGAAAATTGTTGACCTCCGCACCATGCGCGGGCCGAGCTACTGGTCTGTGAAACACAACCGGTTGATTGTGAGCCGCGTAGATTTAGAAGAGTTTGCCGGCCAGGCCAGCGACACCGTGCCCGGCCTGCCCGACCGCCTGATGGCGCTGCTGCCCGGCCTGCGTCAGGAAACCCGCACCGACCGGCCCGCCACGGCCAAGCAGCGGGCCAAGAACCCGCCGCTGACGCAGGAATTACTGATGGATGGCGAGCCGCTGGGCCACGTCATCGAGCACGTGGCGCTGGAGTTGCAGCGGCTGGCGGCCATGCCCGTGTACTGGGGCAAAAGCTACCCCTCGCGCGAGGCGGGCGTGGAGTACGTCGTGTTCGAGTACCAGGAAGAGCGCGCCGGGCGCTTCGCGGCGCAGTCGGCCGTGGAGCTGGTCGAGGCGCTGTGCAAGGGAGAGGAGTTCAGCCTTAAGCCCGTGGTTGACGAGCTGCTCAAAATCCGCGAGGACGAGTATTTCGGGCCGAGCACGCAGAGCATTGTTACGGAGGCAGCTATGCGCAACATTCCGTACATCCAGCTCAAAAACAGCAACATCATTCAACTAGGCTACGGCGTCAACCAGCGGCGCATCTGGGCCACGACAACCAGCTTTACCTCACACGCGGGGGTGGAGGTGGCGGGCAATAAGAACCGCACCAAGGCCATGCTCAAGGATTCGGGCGTGCCCGTGCCGAAGGGCACGACGGTTTATGGCGAGGAAGGGCTACGCGACGCCATTGAGGAGCTGGGCTTTCCCATCGTGACCAAGCCGCTTGATGGTAACCACGGCAAGGGCGCGACCATCCGCATCATGAGCTGGGAAGATGCCGTGGCGGGCCTAGCCTTTGCTAAAGAATACTCCCGCGCCGTGATTGTGGAGCAGTTTATTGAGGGCGACGACCACCGGCTGCTGGTCGTGAATGGCAAGCTGGTGGCCGCCGCCAAGCGCACGCCGGCCGCCGTGACCGGCGACGGGCAGCACACCATTCAGGAGTTGATTGAGGAGGTGAACAAGGACCCGCGCCGTGGTATCGGCCACGAAAAGGTGCTCACCAGCATCAAGGCCGACCAGCACACGCTGGATTTGCTCAAAACGCAGGACAAAACCTTGGAAACTGTGCTGCCCGCCGGCGAAGTGCAGTACCTGAAAACCACGGCCAACATCAGCACCGGCGGCACCGCCGCTGACGTAACCGACCTGATGGACCCCTACAACGTGCTGCTGGCGGAGCGCGTGGCTGGCATCATCGGGCTGGATATCTGTGGCATCGACATGCTCACCTCCGACATCGCCATCCCGCTAAATCAAACCCGCGGCGCGGTGATTGAGGTGAATGCCGCGCCGGGTTTTCGGATGCACATCGCGCCCGCCGAGGGCTTGCCGCGCAACGTGGCCGCGCCCGTGGTAGACATGCTGTTTCCGCCCGGCTGCCCGACCCGCATCCCCATTATCGCGGTCACCGGCACCAACGGCAAAACCACCACCACGCGCCTGATTGCGCACATCGTGGCGTCGCAAGGCCACAAAGTCGGCTTCACCACCACCGATGGCATCTACATTCAGGGCGTGCAGCTGGAAAAGGGCGACTGCACCGGCGCCGTGTCGGCGGAGTTTGTCCTTAAAGACCCGACCGTGAACTACGCGGTGCTCGAAACGGCGCGTGGCGGGATGCTGCGCTCCGGCCTGGGCTTTCACACCTGCGACGTGGCCGTGGTCACGAACGTGGCGGCCGACCACC
This sequence comes from uncultured Hymenobacter sp., assembly GCF_964243305.1. Classification (GTDB taxonomy): domain Bacteria; phylum Bacteroidota; class Bacteroidia; order Cytophagales; family Hymenobacteraceae; genus Hymenobacter. The sequence continues at coordinate 63,992 of NZ_CAXTEF010000015.1, read as the reverse complement.
TGGGCTTGCGCGACATCTATACCGTCGAGGAAATGGCCGCGGTGAAGGGCGTGGTGCCGCGCACGGTGCGCAAAAACGGCTGGGCCGTGCTCAACGCCGACGACCGGCTGGTGTATGAGATGGCCCAGACCGTGGACTGCCGCGTAGCTCTGTTCAGCATGAACGAGCAGAACCCGCGCATTCGCGAGCACGTGGAAGCTGGTGGTGTGGCGGCCGTGTACGAGGAAGGCTACGTCACGATTTACAAGAATTCTTACAAGCTGCGCATTGGCCGGGCCGTGGAGTTTCCGGTCACGCTGGGCGGACGCGCGGGCTTCAACATCGAGAACTGCCTGGCCGCCGCGCTGGCCGCCTACGTGGCCGGTTTCGATAAAGACCTAATAAAAATGGCCCTGCGCACCTTCATTCCCTCGAGTACCAAAACGCCGGGGCGCATGAATGTGTACAAGTTTCCGCGCTTCGAGGTCATCGTGGACTATGCTCACAACACGGCCGGCATCACCAAATTCGCGCAGTTCATGGAGGCCACAACGGCCACGCGCAAAATCGGCGTCATCTCCGGCCTCGGCGACCGCCGCGACGAGGACACGCTCAGCTTCGCCCGCATTGCCGGCCGCATCTTCGATGAGGTAATTTTGCGCCAGAACTACGACCTGCGCGGCAAATCGGAGGAGTTCTTGCAGGAAATTATGACCCGCGGCCTACGCCTCGACAAGCCCGATTTGCCCGTCACCTACATCGCCGACGAAATGGACGCCGTAGACTACGTGCTGCAACAAGCGCCCGACGGCGCCGTCGTCACGCTGCTGACGGAGGATATTTCGGCTACGCTCAAACGGTTGGATGATTTTGAGAAGCTTACCTGAACCACAGACTAAACGGATTCCGCAGATTTTGCAGGCGATTTGTAAATGTGGTGCTGGTCCCATTCGTTCCGCAGATGGGGCTGGTTAGTTTTCCGGCTTTTCGCTGCTTTTCCGATGCCACTTCTCGCGCCACCGAGCTAAGTGCAGTCGGAGGACGAAATGATCAAGATTCCTTTCTCATGAATGGTGAGCTGCAATTCTTGGGTGGCATCACTGTCGCCAAACCCGCATGTAAACGTGTATACATTCCCTTTTTTGGACAGCAGCTTGGGCTGCTTTAATTTCTTGCCATCGTAGCCGGAATAGTTACTTATCAGGTGGTGGTACACCTCATTTAGCGTCAATTGTCGGAACGCATAAACATGGTCGAAGCAGCCGTCATATGTCGTCATAGTATAGGTGCCATTGGCGTACTCCGTAATGTCTTTTGTCGCATACTCCCGCAGCAGATTTTTAGCAGCCGACGCTACCAACTGCTTTTCCGTGCGGCTGCTTTTGGTGGTCCCCAGCAAATCAATGTAAAGCATTCCGCTGCGACTTTTTTTGATAGTCGGCCTTCTAGGTGTTAGGTCCGAGCTGAAAATGTAGCCCGTATAGGCGGGCGTGGTCACTTCTATCCAGTCGCCAGACAACGCAAAGCCAGCCCCAATCCATTTGACATCGTCCGAAGCCACTGTTTGCTGCGCGTTCACGACAACCCCCAGCGGAAGTCGGCGCGCTATTTTGGAGGTGAAAGAAGGCGTCTCGTGCAAGTCGGCCCCCGTAATAGCCACTACGTACAGTTTCGTCTTGGGCTTTGCCGTATCAGGTATAAAGGCGCTTAAAGCGGCACTCGTTAGTAGTCCGAGCAGTATCTTTTTCATGAACGGAGTGCAGCGAGGGTGGAAGACTGCAAAAGTTTGAAAAAGATTTTTGTAGTCTGACTGGGGTTTACTTCAGCGTGAACGTCGTCTTGCCCATTAGCTGGCCGCTCTCATACACTTCCACGGTGTGCGGGCCTTTCTTGTATTCGGCACCCTTGGCGTAGAGAAACTCCACTTTCTGGCGCGAGTTGTCATACACCACGTCCTGCTTTTGGGTGTAAAAGGCCTCCTGCCCCTCGACGGTGAAGGTGCCGCCGCCGGTGCTCAGGTTGTAGAGGGCAGCGCCGTCGGGCTCCAGCAGGCGCAGGTAAATCTGCTTGGTTTCCTTGGGCGACACGTCATTGCGGGCCAGGTTGAAGCTGATTTTGACCTTCTCCACGCGCTTGGCCTTGAACTCATCCTTGTCGTCGTCCTTCTCCTTGTTGCGCGCCGTGATAACGGACACCTGAATATTATCGGCTTGCAGGCGCGAGGCTACCCCCACCTTCTCCGTCAAATCCTGATTGGTTTTGGCGATGGTGCTGATAGTGTCAGTGAGCTTGTTCTGGCGCTGCTTGAGCGTCGTCGTCTCGGTGTAGAGCGTCTCGTTGTCGCGCTTGAGCTGGGCGATATCGTCGTCTTTTTTGCGCAGCTGACTTTCCAGGTTCTTGGCCCGGTCGCGGAACAGCCGCTGCTGGGCCACCGAGAAGCTACCAGCCTTGAAGGAGCGCAGCTTGAGCAGGTCGGCGCTGATGCCGGCGATGCGCGCCGTGAGCGAGTCGTTGCTCAGGCCCAGGGCCTGCAGCTCGCGGCTCTGGCGCTCATAATCACCTTTCAGGGCCTCGTATTGCTTGATTTGCTCTTGCAGCTTGCTATCCTTGGCCTGCACCTCGGTGGTGAGCACCTCGGCCTGCTGCCCCTTCTGCTGGTTAAGGTAAAACAGCACGCCATTGATGCCGAGCAGCACCAGAATAGCCGTGACAAAGAGCAGAGTGCGATTATTATTGGAGCGGGATTCGGGCTTCTCGTTAGGGTCCATGCGGGCAGATAAGTGGTGAGAGCTGGCTGAAATTGGCCGGGCGGGCCGCAGCCTTTGGGGGGCTAAAATAGGGTATTTTTGACGCCAAACTGCTTGGCAACCTCTTTTCTAAAAATGGAAACCGCGCTTCCCGCCTTAGATGCAGCCTATTGGCAGGCCCGCTACGAAGCGGCCCGCACTGCCTGGGACGCGGGCGGCATCACCCTACCCCTGCAAACGTACTTCGAGCAGCTCGTTGTTGAGCGGCAGCCGCGCGTTCTTATTCCGGGGGCTGGTCACGCCTACGAAGCCGAATACCTGCACTGCGCCGGCTTCGAACACGTTTTCGTAGCCGATATTGCGTCGGCGGCCCTGGCGGCCGTGGCCCGGCGCGTGCCCGACTTTCCAGCGGCACACTTGCTGCTGGCCGATTTTTTCAGGCTGCAACCCGCGCCGGAGCCCTTTGACTTGCTTGTTGAGCAAACCTTCTTCTGCGCCCTCGACCCTGCTTTGCGGCCCGCTTATGCCCGGCAGTGCGCCGATTTGCTGCGCCCCGGCGGCACGCTCGTGGGCCTGCTGTTCGAGGCTGATTTCGGGCCGGTGAGGGAGCCGCCGTTTGGAGGGGGTAGGGAAGAGTACCGGGCGTACTTTGAACCGTATTTTGAGTTCCGGCACTTCGCGACGGCCACAAACTCCATCCGGCCGCGGGCGGGCCGGGAGTTGTTTATTTGCCTGAAGAAAAAGCAGCTCTGACTTTTAGGTGAGATGCTATTCGCGCAACTCACAATTGCCGCCTACCCCCTCCTTTTTGTTCAACAACGCGCCAACCCAACATTGGTGATACCGCATATGATATCTGCCCTTGCCACCGCGCTGCCGCATTTCCGCCACACCGATTCGGGTCAGTTCTTCCTCATGGCCGGGCCCTGCGTGATTGAGGGTGAGGACATGGCCCTGGGCATCGCCGAAGAAGTGCGCGCCATCTGCGACCGGCTCCAGATTCCCTACATCTTCAAAGGCTCGTACCGCAAGGCCAACCGCTCCCGCCTGGATTCTTTCACGGGCATCGGCGACGAGGCGGCGCTAAAAATCCTGGCCAAAGTAGGCCGCGAAATCGGCGTGCCCACCGTGACCGATATTCACGAATCGGACGAGGCGGCGCTGGCTGCCGAGTACGTGGATGTGCTGCAAATTCCGGCTTTCCTGTGCCGGCAGACCGATTTGCTGCTGGCCGCGGCCCGCACCGGCAAGGTGGTCAACATCAAGAAAGGCCAGTTTCTGAGCGGCGAAGCCATGCAGTTTGCCGTCGACAAAGTGCGCGGCGCCGGCAACGAGCACGTGATTCTCACTGAGCGCGGCAACTCGTTCGGCTACTCGGAGCTGGTGGTGGATTTTCGCAATCTGCCCGCCATGCAGCGTTTCCAAGTGCCCGTGGTGATGGACGTGACCCACGCCTTGCAGCAGCCTAACCAGGCCAGCGGCGTGACCGGCGGTCAGCCCGCCCTGATTGCGACCATCGCCAAGGCTGCTATTGCCGTAGGCGCCGACGGCCTGTTTATCGAAACCCACCCCACGCCCGCCACCGCCCTCTCCGACGGCGCTAATATGCTGCCCCTTGACCAACTCGAAGGCCTGCTCGTGAAGCTGACCAGGCTGCGCGAGGCAATAAAGTAGCGCGAGCTTTGTAGTCCGCGAGTTTGCTGTTTGGGTGTTCGACTCGCGGACTATAAAGTCCGCGCTACCCGCCCTACAGCCGTAGCGAGAAATGCTGCCTGGGCTGATTTCGGCGAAAAAACACCAGCCCCACGTAGAATAAGTCCACCGTCAGCATCACCTGTGGGTGCACTTTGATGGTTTCCCAGGCCCGCTCCATCTCAGCCGACCAGTGAATGTCGTCGAGCACGAATACGCTCTGCTCATGCGCCTTGGCCAGGCACAGCTCAAAGTAGCGCAACGTGGGCTCGTAGCGGTGGTTGCCGTCGAAAAAAACGAAATCGAGGGGGTAGGGAAGGGCGGCCAGGGTAGGAGCCAGGATTTCATCGAAGTTGCCCTCCCGCAGCGCCACGTTGGGCAGGCGCAGCGCGGCGAAGGTTTCGCGGGCTACCGCCGCCGTGGCCGGGCAGCCCTCCAGCGTAATGACTTGACTGCGGGAGTCGGCTGCCGCCAGGTAGGCCGTGGTCAGGCCCAAGGAGGTGCCTAATTCCAGGATGGTGCGGGGCTGAAAATGATTGGCCAGCCGAAACAAGAGCTGCCCCAGTCGCGGGGGCTTGGCCGCCACGCGGGCAATGTCGGCCACGCGGCGCTGCCGCCCGGTGCCGGCGTGCGAGCCAGCGCCCAGGTCACGCACGGTAATGCTTTCCTTACTTCGCAGCAATTCCTGGCGCCGCGCCTCTAGCGCCTCATACGCCCCAAAATGGCCCTCGTGCCGGACAACGGTGGTGTAAAGCCCGAACACGAACGGCGAGTGCAGGCCGTGCGCATTACCCGAGCGCAGCCAGAAACGGAGGTAGGATAAGATTTGGTAGGACAAACTGGTAGCTGTTGGCTGCCAGCTGCTAGCAGAACAGCTGACCCCACAAAGCTAAAAGCCAGCAGCTAATGGCTACGAGCTTAGTTTAAACGGTAGGGCACCATGAGGGTGAACTCCGGGATATCGACCATAAACTGCTGGCCGTTGCCAAGGCGCTCCATGAGGTAAGTGCCGCGCATTTTCCCTACCCCCGACTTGAGGTTGCAGCCGCTCACGTACTGGTGCCCCTCACCTGACTCCAGCACCGGCTGGCGGCCCACCACGCCCTCGCCCTCCACTTCGCGCACCACGCCGTTGGCATCGTGGATGTGCCAGTGCCGCCGCAACAGCTTCACGGTGTGACCACTATCGTTGCGAATCTCAATCTTATAGGCAAACACGAAGTGCTCCTGCGCGGGGCTGGAGTAGTCGGGCAGGTAGCTGGTCGTAACCGTAACGGTGACGCCTTGCGTAGTGGTGGTGGGCATAGGGCGAAGCGAGGGTAAGTGGGCTGCCGGGCTAACAGAGCGACCGGAAGTTTGGTTTAGCAGGCCGCGGCTAAGCCAAATCCTCACACGTATACCTGTATCTGAATAATAAGTTTAAATTACTCTCACACTTTACACAAGACATGGTTAAGATTGCCGAAAGCTGGCGCCCGGTGCTGGCCGATGAGTTCGAGAAATCGTATTTCCAGAAGCTCATTGCCTTCGTAAAAGGCGAATACGCCACGGCTACGGTCTATCCGCCCGGCCCGCAGATTTTTCACGCCTTCGACGCCTGCCCCTTCGAGGAAGTCAAGGTTGTCATCCTGGGGCAAGACCCCTACCACGGTAAAAACCAGGCCCACGGCCTCTCGTTTTCTGTCAATGAGGGCATCCGCAATCCGCCCTCGCTGCACAACATCTTCAAGGAGTTGCAGGCCGACATTCCGACCACTCCGCCGCCCGCCAATGGCAACCTCGACCGTTGGGCGCAACAGGGCGTGCTGCTGCTCAATGCCACGCTCACCGTGCGCGCCGCCGAGCCCGGCTCGCACCAGAAAAAAGGCTGGGAAGAGTTCACCGATACCGTTATCCGCAAAGTGTCGGAAGGCCGGCCCCACGTTGTGTTCATCCTCTGGGGCGCCTACGCCGGCAAAAAGCAGGAGCTGATTGACGAGCGCAAGCACCTGGTGCTCAAGTCAGTGCACCCCTCGCCCTACGCGGCTGATAAAGGTTTTTTTGGCTCCAAGCCCTTCAGCCAAGCCAATGCGTGGCTCGAAAAACAGAGCCTGCCGGCTATTCAGTGGTAGGAGAGGGTAGGAAAACGCCCGTCAGCTTGCGAAGAACTTTATTGGGTCAGAGCGATAACCGTAGCAACGGCTCGCTCTAATCTGACAAGGTCCTTTGCAAGCTCAGGACGACGGGCGTTTTCCTACCCCCTTTCTTTTAGTTAATCGTGCGGAAGAGCCGGCTCCAGCGGATTTTGTGAAAGAAGTCGGCGTACGGGTCAACCGACAGCCAGACCAGGACGGCCTTGCCCACGAGGTGGTCTTCGGGCACAAAGCCCCAGAAGCGCGAATCCTCAGAGTTGTGGCGGTTGTCGCCCATCATAAAGTAGTAATTCTGACGTACCGTGTAGCTGGTCAGGGGCTTGCCGCTCTGGTAGATGAGGCCATCCTGCCAGGTGATGCCTTCGTTGGGCTCGTAGCTGGCAATAATTTTATAGTAGATGCCCGCGTTGGCTTTGGTGAGCGTGATGGTCTGGCCCTTCTTCGGAATGGCCAGCGGCCCGAAGTTGTCGAGCGTCCAGTTAGTAGGCTGCGCGCTGAGCTTGCTGCGGTTGGAAAAATCCACTATGGTAGGAAAAAGCGTGGCCTCCGGCTTGGTTTCGACTACTTCTTGCACGTAGGGCTGCTTGCGGAAATACTCGGCCACGCGCCGCGGGCAACTCACGAGGTAGCCCAGGCTGCCGTACTCAGCTGTCGCAATGGGTTCGCCGTTGGGCGTGTTGTAGTCCACCACGCCTTGCTCGCGCAACGCCCGGCTGGTTTCGTCGTTGGGGGCGGCCACCTTGAAGAAATAGCTGCTTTGCAGCTCGGCCGGCTGCGGGGCCAGCTTGCCGTTGATGTAAACCTGGCCTTCCTTGATTTGCAGCTCGTCGCCGGCAATGCCGATGCAGCGCTTAATGTAGTTGGTGCGCAAATCCGCGGGGTACTGGGCCTCATGCGGGATGTGAAACACCACGACGTCGTTGTTTTTGACGCTCGAGAACCCCGGAAACCGGAACGTGGGCAGCTGAATGGCGTCGGAGTAGCTCTTCAGGCCCGTGCCCCAGAGCGTCTGGTGGGTGAGGGGCACTTGCAGCGGCGTCTGGGGTGTGATGGGGCCGTAGTGCAGCTTGCTTACGAACAGGTAGTCGCCCACGAGCAGCGAGTTTTCCATGCTCGGCGTCGGGATGGTGTAGGCCTCGAACGTGGCCCAGCGAATGAGCGTAGCCGCTACGATGGCGAACAGAAACGAGTCGCCCCACTCGCGCAGCTTGCCTTTGGGCTGGGGCGGCGCGGCGTTGGGGTCGGGGCGGGGGCGGGTCAGAAGAGCCATAAGGAGGGCGCCGCGTTGGCGGGCCGGCAGGAGGTAGGGAATTCGGCTTTGCCGGCAGCCGGCAATAAAGACGTAAGTTAAAGCTTCCCGCCCAAAAGTGGCAAGCCGAGCAGTTCATTCATCCCAAAAAGACCTTGACGGCCAACTATATACTGCGCCGCCAACAAGGCGCCTTCGGCGAAGCCCTCACGGCTGTGGGCCTCGTGCTTCAGCTCCAGCAGGTCGGCGGCCGAGGTATAGGTCACCCTATGAGTGCCGACCACGTCGCCGGTGCGCTCCGAGAGCACGGCCAACTCCTGTGCGGTTTCGGCGGGCGCGTTGCGCCAGCTGGTTTTACCGGAAAAGTGGCGCAAAATGCCCTCGGCGGCGGTGAGGGCCGTGCCGCTGGGCTGGTCAATTTTCTGGGTATGATGAATTTCCTGCACCTGCACGTCGTAGCCGGCCCCAAGCTGGTGCATCCGGGCGGCAATGTATTCATTGAAGTGAAAAAACAGGTTTACCCCGATGCTGTAGTTGGAGGCGTAGAACAGCGCGCCGCCAGTTTGCTGCACCAGCGCGCGGGCTTCCTCAAAGCGGTGCAGCCAGCCCGTCGAGCCGCACACCACCGGCAGGCCCTGGCGCAAACAAGCCGCTACGTTGTCGAAGGCCGCATCGGGATGCGTGAACTCAATGGCCGCATCTACTTGGCCGGAACTGAAATCCTGAATGCGGACGCCGGGCCGCGACGGGTCGACGATGCCCGCCAGCTCGTGGCCGCGCGCCTCGGCCAGCGCAGCGATGGTCCGCCCCATTTTGCCGTAGCCAATCAGTAAAAGCCGCATCTAATTAATTAACAGTGAGTAATTAGCAATGAGCAATCAAGCAGGAAACTGACCGAACAACATTGCTCACTCACTGCCACTTATTTAATTGTCATTTAAAGGAAAGCGAAGCGGTGAGGCCCACGCCGGGCAGAGGCTGGCCGGGCACGGGCAGCAGGGCCGGCTCCCAGTGCAGCGTGAGGTCGTCGCTCACATCGAAATCGCGCAGGTGCGCATCGACCAGCGCATCGAGGATGGTCAGGCCGTAGCCGCCCATGAGGTAGAGAATGAATAGGTCGCGATTACGGCGGTAGACGACAACACCCCTTTGAATTGTCGCCGCGCTGCGCGCTTTGCTGGCGCGCGGACCTAGAAGCGAGTCTCCAATAACAGTTTTACCCTCCGCTAATAAGTCACTGGCATCGGCGTACTCCCGAAACGCGGTTTGATAATAATACTCGGCGTAGCCCAGTCCGCCGAGCAGGCCGTAGACGAGCGGCAGCTTCCACCAGCGCTTATTATAAATCTGGCCGGCGCCGGGGGCTAGGCCTGCCAGTAGCGCGGCCTTGCTAGGCCGGGTCAGGCGCAGCCCAAACAGGCGCTCGGTACGCGCCGCCGAGTCGGCGGCGGAGAGCTGCTTTTTGGTGGGCGCTGTGGTGTTCACCTGAGTCGAATCCGGCCCGGCCGTGACAACCTGAGCCTGGGTAGAGGCCACAGCCGCCAGCAGCACCAGCAGCAGTAATAGCAAGGGTCGGAACATAGGAAGGCAAATAAGCGGGCGGAAAAGCAGCCAACGCATAAAAGCGCCAGCTAAGTGCGGGCCGGCGGAGGCTAGTCCTGGGAAGAGTCCCTACCCCCCGTCCGCGTTGCAAAGTCCCGCAAGAATCAATCCGCTCAGGCCGGCTGCAAAATGTGCAGAATCCGCTGCATGTCCTCGACCGAATCGAAGGCAATTTTGATTTCGCCCCGGCCCTGCGGCCCCGGCCGCACCTGCACCCGGGAGCCAAACCGGTCGGCCAGAAACCGCTCGGTACGGCGCAGCTCGGCCACGGGCACGACGGGCGGGGCCGGCTCAGCGCTGGCCCCGTTGGCTTTGCCGCCAGCGGGGGGGGTAGGGAATCGGCCGAAGCCGCCGCGCACCAGCTCCTCGACGCGGCGCACGCTCAGGTCCTCGGCCACTATGCGGCGGAACAAAGCCAGCTGCTGCTGCGGGTCTTCGATGCTGATGAGGGCGCGGGCGTGGCCCATGCTGATTTCGGCGTCGCGCAGGCCGATTTGAATGTCGGGTGGCAGCTTGAGCAGGCGCAGGTAGTTCGTGACGGTTGAGCGGTTTTTGCCCACCCGGTCGCCGAGGTCTTCCTGGCGCAGGCTGCACTCGCTCAGCAACCGCTGGTAGCTCAGGGCAATTTCGATGGCATTCAGGTTTTCGCGCTGAATGTTCTCGATGAGGGCCATTTCCAGCATCTGCTGGTCGTCGGCCTTGCGGATGTAGGCCGGAATGGTCTCTAAGCCAGCGAGTTTGCTGGCCTGCAGGCGCCGCTCGCCGGAGATGAGCTGGTAGGCGTTGGTGCCGGTCTGGCGCAGGGTCACGGGCTGAATGATGCCCTGAATGCGGATGCTCTCGGCCAGCTCACGCAGGGCTTCCTGGTCGAAGTGCGTGCGCGGCTGGTAGGGGTTGGTTTCAATCTGGTCGACTGGAATCTGGCCCACCGAGTTGACCGGGTGCGGCACGAGCCGCTCGCCCTTTTTCTCGTAGCTGCCTTCAATCAGGGCATTGAGGCCCCGGCCCAGCCCGCCGAGCTTGCGCTTGGCCGCCGGCAGGGGGGTAGGGACTGCCTTTTCTTCGTTCTTATCTTCGACTACAGCCATAGCATCGGGGGCGCGGGCCGAAAACTCGGCGCCAGCGGAACGTCAAATTTAGGGATTTGGCGGGGAAGGGCAAGGTGCCTCACCGGACTAAGCGCGTGTTGCGCTGCCGGTCAGCCGCGTAGCGCAGACAAGCTCTAATTTGTTCTTCGCTCAACTCAGGAAAATCTTCCAGGATTTCCGAAATGCTCATACCATTGCCTAGCCATCGCAGCACATCTTCCACGCTGATGCGCGTACCAATCAAGCAAGCCCGGCCGAAGCGTATTTCCGGGTCAATGCCAATTAGCGGATGAGCAGCGGAAACAAGCATGGCAACTTTATAGAGGTTCTAAGTCAGCAGGAAACTGACTCCATTGTCGCCAAAGATTCTGGTCGTCGATTTGTTTCTCTGTTGCATTACGCCCGTTCCAAGCCCGGTTCAGGTGAGAGTAGATGTGCGCCATATCTATTGCAAACTCCACCTCATCATATTGAGGGTTGTCGTTCATCTCCAGACACATTTTTTGCAGATGCTCCTGAGTATCTTCCAACTCAAACAGCAAGGTTGCCCAAGCTATGGGGGCAGATTTTTTGTCGACCATATCGAAAATCGGGTTGCGGTAGAGACACAATATTTTGTGTCTCTAACAGAGGAACGATAATCGTGCTGACGACGAGACACAAAATATTGTGTCTCTACGCCCGGCTTGGCAATTTAACAACCCGTTAAAAACAATTACGCTACGCCTCGTCCGCCGCTTCCTCGGGCCGGGCTTCCACGCTGTTCTTCTCCACGATTTCGCGGGCCAGGTTCAGGTAGGAAATGGCGCCCTTGCTCTCGGCGTCGTGCAGGATGACGGGGATTCCGAAGCTCGGCGACTCGCTCAGCTTGACGTTGCGCGGGATGATGGTGTCGAAAACGAGTTGCTGAAAGTGCATCTGCACCTCTTCCACCACCTGGTTGCTCAGGCGCAGGCGCACGTCGTACATCGTGAGCAGGATGCCTTCAATTTCCAGCTCCGGGTTCAGCCGGCTCTGAATGATTTTGATGGTATTGAGCAGCTTGCCCAGGCCTTCGAGGGCGAAATACTCGCACTGCACCGGGATGATGACCGAGTGGGCGGCCGTCAGCGCGTTGACCGTGATGAGGCCCAGCGACGGCGAGCAGTCGATGACAATGAAATCGTACTCGTCGGCCAGGGGGCGCAGGGCCTCCTTCATCTTTTCCTCACGGTTGGGCAGGTTAATCATCTCCACTTCGGCGCCCACCAGGTCGATGTGCGAGGGCATCAAGTCGAGGTGGGGCAACACGTTGGTTTGCAAGATGATGTCGCGGGCGTTGATGCCGTCCACCATGCACTCGTAGATGCTGTTCTGGATGTCCTTGGGGTCGAAGCCGACGCCGGACGTGGCGTTGGCCTGCGGGTCGGCATCCACGAGCAGGGTACGGTAGTCCAGGGCGGCCAGCGAGGCCGCGAGGTTGATGGCCGACGTGGTTTTGCCCACGCCGCCTTTTTGGTTAGCTACCGCAATTATTTTTCCCATGTTCTCTTATTGTCATCCCTACCCCCCCTTGTCATCTGTCATGCTGAGCTTGCGAAGCATCCTCTCGCCGGAGAACGAGCACTAATCGATTAGTTACTGCGTCGTTTCGCGGCGAGAGGATGCTTCGCAAGCTCAGCATGACAGATGACAAGGGGGTAGGGACGCTATACTAAACAGCTAAACAACTAATTTACAGCGTAATCGTTTCGCCGACGCGCAGCAGCAGCAGCTCTTTGCCGGCGGCTTGCGCTTCGGCCTTGGCCACATCGTGGTTGATGACCAGCGGCGGGAACGTGTCGAAGTGCATTCCGATGATTTTGCTGGTGCCCACCCAGTCGGCGCAAATCAGCGCGTCGCTCACGCCCATCGTGAAATGGTCGCCGACGGGCAGGATGGCAAAATCCAGCCGGCCGTAGCGCTCGCCAATCAGCTTCATGTCGTAGGTCAGGGCCGTGTCGCCGGCGAAGTAGAGCGTGCGGCCGGCGGCGGTTTTAATGACGAAGCCCGCCGCGAGCCCGCCATAAGAGCCATCGGGCAGCGAGCTGGAGTGGGCCGCGCCGACCATCTGCACCTGGCCGAAGGGCAGCTGCACCCTGCCGCCCAGATTCATCTTCAGGTTGGCTTTCAGACCTTTGGCCTCGAAGTAGCCCAGCACCTCAAACATGCCCAGCAGCTCGGCGCCGGTGCGTAAGCCGATGGCCTCCACGTCGGCCACGTGGTCGTAGTGACCGTGGGAGAGGAAGATGTAGTCGGCCTCGATGGCGGCCACGTTCACGTCCTTCGCCAAGCCGTTGGGGCTGATGAAGGGGTCGAAAAGCACGCGGGTGCCGTCGAAATTGGCGAGGAAGCAGGAGTGGCCGAAGTAGGTAAGGGTCATATAGAAAAAGGCGCGCGCAACGCGAAGAAAGGGCTAAATTCGTTGGCTTACCTTTGACAAAGATACAGTCTTTCCTTCGTCGAATGCGCGCTTTTTTCCGGCCTGAGCGGCCCGGTTTCGCCTGGCGGCCGGCCGCGGCCGGCCTGGTTTTGCTAATGGCAGGCGCCGGTCTGCCCGCCTGCCGCGAGGCCGCCCGCCCGGCCGCGGCCGCCGAGCAGCGCCGCGTCTTCCACTACAACCAGCCCGAAGCCCTAACCTCGCTCGACCCCGCCTTTGCCCGCAACCAAGCCAATTCCTGGGCCGTGTCGCAGCTCTACAACGGCTTATTGGAGCTGGATTCGGCCATGCAGCCGGCGCCCGCGCTGGCCCGGCGCTACGCCATCTCGCCCGATGGCCGGACCTACACGTTCTGGCTGCGGCGGGGGGTAGGGTTTCAGGCTAGCGAGGTTTTTCCCGGCGGGGGGGGTAGGGAAGTGGTAGCGCAGGATTTCGTGTACAGCTTCCGGCGGCTGCTGGACGCGGCCACGGCCTCGCCCGGCGGGTGGATTTTTCGGGGTAAGGTGCTGGAAAACAAGCAGGGTGAGCCCAGCGACACCTGCTTTGTAGCCGTGAATGACTCAACCTTGCGCATTCACTTGCAGCAGCCGTTCATCCCGTTTCTGGGCATTCTGACTATGCCCTACGCCTTCGTGGTGCCGCGCGAGGCGGTGCTCAAGTACGGCAAGGACTTTCGGGAGCATCCCGTGGGCACGGGGCCGTTTCAGTTTAGGCTCTGGGATGAGGGCAACGTGATTCTTTATCACAAAAACCCGCGCTACTGGCGCCGCGATACGCAAGGCCGGCCGCTGCCCTACCTCGACGCGGTGCAAATCAGCTTTATTCAGGACCGCAAAACCGAGTTTCTGACCTTCCAGCAGGGCAAGCTGGACTTTCTGTCCGGCATCCGCGAAGGCTCGCGAGACTTGATTCTCAACCCCGACGGCACGGTGCGCGACGACTTCCGGGGCCGGTTTCAGGTGCAGAAAGTGCCGTATCTGAACACTGAATACCTGGGCTTCCAGCTGGATTCGGCTAACCTGACCGGCCCGCAGGCCGCGCAGGGCCGGCTCTTGCGGGACCGCCGCGTGCGCCAGGCCCTGAACTACGCCCTCGACAAGCCCGAAATGCTGGCCTACGTGCTCAACCACGTCGGGCGGCCGGGCAATTCGGGTTTCGTGCCGGCGGCATTGCCCTCATTCAGCGTGCAAGCCGTGCCCGGCTATTCCTACCAGCCGCAGAAGGCGCGCGCCTTGCTGCAAGCCGCCGGCTACGGCCCCGGCCGGCCGCTGCGCCTGCGCCTGAGCACGGTGCAGGAGCGCAAGGAAGTGTGCGAATACATGCAGAAGAAATGGGCCGAAGTGGGCGCGCAGGTCCAGATTGACGTCAACCAATCCGCCGCCCAGCAGGAAATTGTGGACAACGGCCGCACCGCCTTTTTTACTAAAAGCTGGCTCGGCGACTACCCCGACGCGGAGAATTATCTCAGCTTGTTCTACAGTCCCAACTTCGCCCCCGCTGGCCCGAATAAAACGCACTTCAAAAACCCAGAATATGACCGGCTTTACGAACTGGCCCGCAAGGAGCAGGACGCCCAAAAGCGCTTCGCGCTCTACCAGGCGATGGACCGGCTCGTGGTGCGGGAGTCGCCGGTCGTGGCGCTTTATTATGATGAGGTGGTGCGCCTGACGCAAAACAACGTGCGCGGCCTCACGCCCAACCCGATGAATCAGCTGCTGCTGGAGCGGGTGCGGAAAGAGTAGGCAGGTTTCGCCCTTCGCGGCTAACCCCACCCCCGGCCCCTCCCCGGCGGGAGAGGGGAGCCTGGCGCTCAACCCGACGCAAGTCTGGATATTGGAAAAAAGCTCACTGCATACTCGCAGTGAGCTTTTTATTAGCTGATAAGGTCAGGCTCGCCTCTCCCGCCGGGGAGGCGCCGGGGGTGGGCTTAGCCGCGGAGGACGACACACCTAAGCGCCCTTTTTCTTCGCCTGCGCCTCGCGCTCCTGCGCGGTTTTCATGGCCTCGGCCAGGCGGGCCTGGAAGCCGCTGGGCTTCTTGTCCTTGTTCTTGACCTTATTAGCGTCGAGCTGGGCGCGGATTTTATTCTCATCGACGAAGGCCTTGGTGATGGCCTGTTGGCCCAGCGTGATAACGTTGCTCACGAAGTAGTACCAGGTAAGGCCGGCGGCGAAGCTGTTTAATACAAACAGGAAGATGACGGGCATCAGGTAGCTGTAGAACTTCATCGGCCCCTGCATCTGGGTGTTGACCTGGTTGCTCTGGTAGGTCATAAGCAGGGTCGAAGCGGTCATCAGCAGGGTGAACATGCTCACGTGGTCGCCGTACCATTTGATGGCGAACGGCAGCTTGGCAAACACGTCGTAGGAGCTTAAGTCCTTGGCCCACAGAAAGCTTTGCTGGCGCAGCTCGATGGCGTTGGGGAAGAACTGGAACATGGCGAACAGAATCGGCAAAGTCAGCAGCGTGGGCACGCAGCCGCTAAGCGGGCTCACGCCGAAGGTCGAGTAGAGCTTCATGGTTTCCTGCTGCACCTTGGTCGGGTCGTCGCCGATTTTCTCCTTGATGGCGTCAATCTCGGGCTTGAGCACCTTCATGCGGGCCTGCGACTCGTAGGTTTTATAAGTCAGCGGCCAGGTGACGAGCTTGATAAGCAAGACCAGCAGGGCGATGATGATGCCGTAGGAACCGATGTACTGCTCCAGAAAATGGAACACTGGCAGAATCACGTAGCGGTTGACGGCGCGGAAAACGCCCCAGCCCAGGTACACGTTGCGGTCAAACTCCGGCGCGACTTCCTTGAGCAGATTAAACTGATTCGGGCCGAAGAAAAAGCGGTACTTGCCGCCGGCCGGGCTCGTCACGTCGGCCACGGGCAGGGCCAGCGTGGTGCTCATCGCCTTAATGAACGGACTGTTGGGGGCCAGGTCGGCGGCGGCGTTGAAGGAACCGCTGGCGAAGGGCGCCCCATCAGCGATAAAGCCGGCCACGAAGAAGTCGTGCTTGTGGGCGGCCCAGCGCAGGGGCTCGGCCACTTTCTTTTCCTCGGGCGTTTCGCTGGCTTCGGCTAGGGCGTCGTGGTTGCCCGAAGCCGTGTGGTGGTTGATGGTTGAGTGGTTCTGGTTCTGCTGGCGGTCCTGCTCGGTCTGCCGCACGCGGTCCTGGAAGGTGAAGGTGAGCGGCTCCTGGGCCACGCTGTTCTGCAAGCCGTTGAGCTTGAGGTTGTAGCCGACTTCGTAGGAGTTGGGGGGTAGGGAATACGTCTGCTCGATGGTGCCGCCGGCCACGGGCGCGGTGAAGGTCAGGCGCTGGCCGCCCTTCTCCTCCGGCGTGATGGCCGAAGGCTGAAAGTTGAGGCCTGCGAAGCTCACTGTCTGGCCCGTGGTGAGGCGAAAGCGCAGGTCGAGGCGGGCGCTCTGAGCATCAAGCAAGTCGAGCGGCTGGCCGAAGAAGGTCTGGTACTTGTTCAGGCGCACGGCCGTCAGCCGGCCGCCACGGGTAGAGAAGGTCAGGGTCAGGTTTTCATTCTTGAGCTGGATTTCCCGCACCGGGCCCGCAGCGGAGTGCAGGGCGGCTTCGGGCGCGAGGGGGGGGGTAGGGATAGCCGCGGGCGCCGGGGCGGCGGGCGTGGCAGCGGTGCCGGTGGTCGGCTTGGCGGGCTGGTTTTTAGCGTCTTCGGGCTTGGGCGCGAAGAAAAACAGGTAAATCAGCAGCAGGGCCGAGATAAGGAAGAGGCCGGTTGCTTGGTTGCGGTCCATTTAGTGGAATTATAAGTTTTGAATTATGAGTTATAAGTTTTGCATAGGAGGCTTATAGTTGATAGAGCTATGACGCTTAGCATAACTTCCAACTCATAACTCATAATTCAAAACTCGTAACTACCTACTGCGCCTTGCGGTGCTGAATGGCGGCCCGCACGAAGCGCACGAACAGCGGGTGCGGGTTCTCGACGGTGCTTTTCAGCTCCGGGTGAAACTGCCCGGCCACGAACCACGGGTGATTAAGCAACTCAATTACCTCAACCAAACCCGTTTCGGGATTGGTGCCCGTGGCGTGCAGGCCGGCTTCCTCAAACTGCGTCAGGAACTGATTATTAAATTCATAGCGGTGCCGATGCCGTTCGCTGACGTGGTTGCGGCCGTAGGCCTTGGCCGCGCGCGAGCCGCGGCGCAGGTCGCAGGCGTAGGCGCCCAGGCGCATTGTGCCGCCCTTCTGAGTGATGTTCTTTTGCTCCTCCATTATCGCAATGACGGGGTAGGGCGTGTGAGCGTCCATCTCCGTGGAGTTGGCTTCGGGCAAGCCCAGCACGTGGCGGGCATACTCAACTACTGCCACCTGCATTCCGAGGCAGATGCCGAAGAAGGGAATGTTGTTTTCGCGCACGTGCTGCACCGCGCAAATCTTGCCCTCAAAACCCCGCTCCCCGAAGCCGGGCGCCACGAGCACGCCGTCGCAGCCGTGCAGCAGCTGGGCCACGTTTTCACTCGTAATGTGCTCACTCTGAATGCTGCGCAGGTGCACCTTGCACTCGTTCTGGGCGCCGGCGTGCACGAAGCTCTCGTTGATGGACTTGTAGGCGTCGGGCAGCTCCACGTACTTGCCGACCAGCGCGATAGTCACTTCCTCGGTCGGGTTTTTGAGCCGGCCCAGGAAGTCTTTCCACACCTCCAAATCGGGCTGAGCCGGGCCGCCGGTCAATTTCAGCCGCTTAATCACGCGCTCATCCAAGCTTTCCTTGAGCATGAGCAGCGGTACCGAGTAGATGCTGTCGGCATCTAGCGCCTCAATCACGGAGTTGATTTTGACGTTGCAGAAGAGCGCGATTTTCTTGCGCATCTCCACCGGAATTGGGTGCTCGGAGCGGCACACGAGGATGTCGGGCTGGAGGCCGGCCTCGCGCAAGTCGCGCACCGAGTGCTGCGTGGGCTTGGTTTTCAGCTCGCCGGCTGCGCTCAGATACGGAAGCAGCGTGAGGTGAATAACGAGCGAGTCGTTGGGTGGCAGCTCCCAGCGCAGCTGGCGCACGGCCTCCACGAAGGGCAGGCTCTCGATGTCACCGATGCAGCCGCCGATTTCGGTAATGACCACGTCGAACTCGCCGCTCTGGCCCAGCAGCAGCATCCGGCGCTTGATTTCGTCGGTGATGTGGGGCACCACCTGCACCGTCTTGCCCAGGAACGCGCCCTCGCGCTCCCGCCGAATCACGGTGTCGTAGATGCGGCCCGTGGTCACGTTGTTGGCCTGCGAGGTCGGCGCGTTCAGAAACCGCTCGTAGTGGCCCAGGTCGAGGTCGGTTTCGGCCCCGTCATCGGTGACGTAGCATTCGCCGTGCTCGTAGGGGTTGAGCGTGCCGGGGTCGATGTTGATGTAGGGGTCGAACTTCTGGATGGTGACCCGGAAGCCGCGGGCCTGTAGCAGCTTGGCCAGCGAGGCCGAAATAATTCCTTTTCCGAGGGAAGAGGTGACGCCGCCGGTCACGAAGATGTATTTGGCGGCGGCCGGGGGGGTAGGGAGGGGGGAGGTGGGCATTACGGAGGCCAAAGGTACGGCGGGATTGAAGGCGCGGGCGGGTCAGGCCCTCAGGGCCCGCTGCTGGCCCGCTGCTGGCCTGCTGCTTCCGGCTGGCGAGGCCTGACTGCCGCCGGGCGCGGGCAAGTGAGCGAAACAGAAAGTCGTAAAGATTCAAGTCTGCATCCCACCGCTACTTCGCGCGCGTTTCCGTTAGCTCATGGCCATGACTCCTCCTACCCCCTCCACGTCCGCCGAGGCGGCGGCCCACGCCGAATTCGTGCTGCAAAAAGTGCAGCCTGCCCTGCTGGGCCTCATGGATGGCTCGGTTTCGACTCTGGCCCCGCTCTTCGCCACGGCGGGCCTGACGCACTCAGCCCACGACGCCTTTTTCGTGGGGCTGGCCGCCTCGGTAGGCGCTGGCGTGAGCATGGGTCTGGCCGAGGCCCTCTCCGACGACGGCACCGTCACGGGCCGCGGCAACCCCTGGGTGCGGGGCCTTATTACCGGCGGGGCCACCACGCTGGGCGGGATGCTGCACACGCTGCCCTTCCTGCTCACCAATCTGGGGCTGGCCCTGAAGGTGGCCTACGCCGTGGTGGGTATTGAGCTGCTGCTGATTGCCTACATCCGCTACCGGTTCATGAAGACTCCCCTGGCGAGCACCATTTTTCAGGTGATTGTGGGGGGCGGCATTGTGTTTCTCATCGGGCTCTGGCTGGGTCGGGTGGGGGCGGGGGGGTAGGAAGCCGGCGGGCAGGCTTCTACTTGAGTAGAAGGATGGCGTGCCGGCCCCGCGCGGCCTGCTACTTGGCCCGAAAGCTGCGTAAGTTGCGGCCTATGTTTCGTCGTTTGCTCGTCTTCGCGCTGCTGGCTTTCAGCGCCGCCCAACTGCCCGCCTGCGCCCAGAATCCGCCGCCCGCCGCCACCGCTACTGCTGCTGCTGCTGCTGCCACGGCGGCCCGGCCGCTGGCCTGGCTCGATACCTTGCTCACGGCCTCAAAAGTGATGCAGCAGCACCAGGTCGGAATCTGCCTGGCCGATGCGGCTACGGGCGAGATATTATTTGGGCAGAATGAAGCTAAGTACTTCACGCCGGCCAGCACCATGAAGCTGCTGAGCTTCTACACCGGGCTGCATCTGCTCGGCGATTCGCTGCCCAGCCTGCGCTATTTGAGCCGCAATGACACGCTCTTTTTCCAGGGCACCGGCGACCCCACGCTGCTACACGGCGACGTGCCCAGCCGCCGCGCGGTGGAGTTCCTGCGCACGCGGCCCGAGAAGATTCTGGCTTACTGCGACCGACCTACCTCGGCGCCCTATGGCCCGTCCTGGACCTGGGATGACTACAACTACTACTTTCAGCCCGAGCGCGGCGCTTTCCCGATATACGGCCATACCGTGCGCTTTTATGCCGCCGCCGGGCAGGCGCCGCGGGTCTTGCCGCGGCAGTTCCGGCCGCTGGTGAGCGCCGCCGCCACTAGGCCGACCGACCCCGACGACCATGTGCGCCGCGAGCTGGAAGACAACAGGTTCGCGTATTATCGCAGCCCCAAAAAATGGATTGATGAAACTCCCTTCCGCCCCAGCCGAAGCCTGCTGCTGCGCCTGCTCGGCGACACGCTGCGGCGGGCCGTGGTGGGAGTCGGGCGCGTAAGCCGGGCCACGGAGGCCGCCATGCGCACGCTGCCGGGCCTGCCCGCCGACTCACTCTACCGCCGGATGCTGCGCGTGAGCGACAACTTCCTGGCCGAGCAGCTCCTGCTTATGTGCGCCAGCCGCCTACCCCCCCTCGCCGCCCCCGACGACTCGCTCAGCACCGAGCGCGTCATTCGCTTTGCCCGCCGAAACTACCTGGGCTTTGCGCCCGACCCGGTGCGCTGGGCCGACGGCTCGGGCCTTTCGCGCCTCAATCTGGTCACGCCGCGCACCCTGCTGGCCGTGCTGCTCAAGCTACACCAGGAAGTGCCCGAAAAGCGTCTGCTGAGCTTACTGGCGCCCGGCGGCGGGCAGGGCACCTTGCGCAAGCGCTACTTCGACCCGGCCCGGTCCGCCGCCAAAGGCGTGCCCGCCATGCCCAAGCAAACCTGGCTTTGGGGCAAAACCGGCACGCTTAGCAACAACCACAACCTCTGCGGCTACCTGCGCACCAAATCCGGCCGGCTCGTGGCCGTCGTGTTCATGAATAACAATTTCCCCACCGATGACTACCCCCTGCGCAACGAGATGGAGCGCCTGCTGGGGCAGGTGCGGGAAAGGCTGTAAAAGGCCGGACAGGACAGCCTACCGCACGTCTTTCAAATTAGCTTGCACCTGATAACCTACCCCTTCCGGGGCAAACAAGGCGAAGTGCTGCACGCCGCAGGCGATTTTCAAGCCCTCCTTGCCGCGCAGACTTTGCTGGTCGATGGGTTCGGTTTGCCCGGCCGTGCCTTTGGTTTCGACCACAAAATAGACCCGCTGGTCGCCTTCGAGCACGATGGCCCAGTCGGGCCGGTACTTGCCTAGGGGCGTTGGGATGAGAAAGCCCCGCGGCAGCTTGAAATAGAACACAACCCGCTCATCCGCCTCGCAGCTTTCGGCAAACTTGCGCTCGGTGGCGCTGTCCACGGGCACGTAGTCGTAGAGCGTGCGCTCGGGCTTGCCTACTTGGTGCAGATTGCTCAGGTATTGCGCTACCTCGTCGTCCTGAAAAAGCAGCATCTCATACTCGTCGCCCGCCACCTGCTCGTACTTGATGCCGGCTACCTGCAACTGGCTGAGGGTACGGCGGATGGCGCTCACCACATTATCGAGAAACATCTGGGGATTAATGAGCAGCTCGGCATAGCGGCCTGAGCGTTTCAAAATCTGAAAGATGGTCGGGCGCGTCACGTCTACCCGGCTTTGCAGGTAGCCGTACACGTCGGGCACGGAGTAGGTGGTCGTATCGAGGCTGAGCTGGGCCTCGGCGGCCAGCATCCCCGCGATGCCTTCGTCGGTGTAGCTCAGGCGGGCCTTGCGGGCTTGCAGCTGCGGGCGGTGGGTAGGGGGCGTTTTGGTCAAATCTTGCAGCTCGGCCACGGCCCCGGCGATGAGGTCTTCGGTCTTATACTCGACGCGGTAGCGGGTACGGTGCTTGATGCGGTTCCAAATCTCGAAAAAAGCCGGGCAGCCTTCCGGCGTCAGCTCTTTGGTCAGGCGCAGCGTGCGCCGCTCGCCGGCGTTGCGGGTGCGGCCGCTGAACTCGACGCCTGTTTCTTCCTGAATCTCGCGCTGCAAGGCCGCCGAGAAGTCCTCGTAGCTCTCGTTGGCAATCACAGTAAG
Organism: uncultured Hymenobacter sp.; assembly: GCF_964243305.1. GTDB lineage: Bacteria > Bacteroidota > Bacteroidia > Cytophagales > Hymenobacteraceae > Hymenobacter. The sequence continues at coordinate 42,231 of NZ_CAXTEF010000015.1, read as the reverse complement.
CAGGTTCAGGGCCTTGTCCTGCACCCGCTGCCCGCTCGCGTCCACGGGCAGGCGCAGGCCCCGGCCGATTTCCTGGCGCTTCTTCACGTCGCTCTGCGTCTCGTTGAGGGTGCAGATTTGAAACACGTTCGGGTTGTCCCAGCCCTCGCGCAGGGCCGAGTGCGAGAAGATGAACTGCAAGGGCTCGTCCTGGCTCAGCAGCCGCTCTTTATCCCTCATTATCAAGGCGTAGGTGTCGCGGTCGAGGGCCGTGTCGCCGCGGGTGTCCTTGCCAGCGGGGTTGGCCCGGTCCTGCGAAAAGTAGCCGTCGTGCACCTGCGCCGCCGGGAAGGGAATCAGCCCGGCGTACTCGGGCCGGGCTGCGTACTCGGTGAAAATCTTTTCAAACCACTCGGCAAACACGCCCGGCCGCCGCTGCTTCGTGGCCGGGTCGTAGCGCCGGTAGCTGGCCACCCGGTCCACGAACACGAGCGAGAGCACCTTCAGGCCGCGGGGCTTGAGCCGGCGCGCCTTCTCAAAGTGCCATTTCACGGTGCGCTCCAACTGGTAGCGCAGCACGGCCTCGGTGAGACCGCCCACGTCCTGGCCCGCCACAACGCGCAGCCCCGCCGAGAACGTGACGCTACCCTCGTCGGGGTCCAGCTCATTGACGATGAAGCCGTCGCGGTAGATGTCGCGCCCGTTGCTCAGCGCGTAGAGGTCGCTGCCCAGACTCACCGTCACGTCCTTTTGCCGCACGCCGCCCTTCTCGTTGCTGTAGATGCTGAGCCGGGCCTTGAGCGTTTTTTTGGCTTTCTCCACGGCCCGGACCCGCACGAACGCGGCGTTGTAGTTGCCGTCGGCCGTGATGCCGTCCACCTCAATCTGCTTTACCAGCCCCAGGTCGTAGGCCTGCACCGGGTTGAGCGAGTACACCAGATTATACAAGTTCTTGTGGGTGGCCGAGTAGCGTAGCGTGGCCAGTGGCCGCAGTTCGGCCAGGGCCGCCTTGCGGGCGTCGGTTTCCAGGTTCTGGGGCTCGTCGATGATAAGGATGGGCCGCGTGGCTCGCAGGTATTCGATGGGCCGGACGCCGGTTTCGTGCGCCTTGTTGATAATATTGGTGTCCTTCGTAAATGAGTCAATGTTGATGACCAGAACTTGCAGCGCGTCGCTCAGGGCGAAGTTGCGCAGCGCCGCCAGCCGGCCGCTGTCGTACAGCTCGTAGTGCACGGGTGGGTAGCCGAAATGGGCCTGAAAGTGCTCGTGCGTGATTTGCAGCGACTTCCACACCCCTTCCCGGATGGCCACGCTCGGCACCACAATCACGAACTTGCGGAAGCCGTAGGTGCGGTGCAGCTCCTGAATCGTGCGCAGGTACACGTAGGTTTTGCCGGTGCCGGTTTCCATCTCCACGGTCAGGTTCAGCGGCAGGCTCTCGGCGTCGGTCTGGCCGTCGGCGGTTTGAAATACGCAGGGCATCAGTGCGTCGGAGGGGGGTAGGCCCCGCGCCGCCTGGCCCCGGCGAATGTTATCCAGTAGCTGGCTTTCGGCCAGCACCAGCTGGTTGGCGATGCCGGTCTCGGTGAAAGCCAGCGAGCCCTGCCCGCCGCTGGCGCTCACCGACACTTCCAGCGGGGCCCTGCGCAGCGGCTGTCCCTCAAAAGCCGCTACCACGGCTTGCACGGCCGCTTTCTGGTAATCCTGCTCGGCGTCGAATTGGAGTTTCATATGGGTTGCTATTCTCATTTTTCTGACGCCCTACCCCCGTCTGTCATCCTTCATCTGGTGTCCGCTTGCGAAGGACCTTATCACGTCAGAACGAGCACTAAGCAGCTTATTACTGCAAGTCATTCAATTGGCAGAGGGTCCTTCGCAAGCGGACGCCAGATGAAGGATGACAGACGGGGGTAGACGGCTAGTCCAACTAAATCAATTGCAACGCCACGCCGGCGCCGGCCAGTTGGAGGCGGGCGTTGCTGACCTGCTCGTCGGGATTGTCGCCGGTGAAGAGCCGGCCGGGCACCACCAGCCGCTGCGGCCGGGCCGCCACGGCCGCGGCCACGACGGCGGGGTTGATGCCGGCCAGGGCCAGCCAGACCAGCCCGCCGGCCACGTCGTGCACTGCCACACCCGCTACTTCGCGCCGCGCCACGGCCACCGACAAGGGCAGCACGTCGGCGCCGCCCGCCATTTTCAGGAGCAGCTCCGTGAGCAGGGCCGCGTCAGCGGCCTCGCCCTGGCCGCCGTCGCGGCGCAGGGGCTCCTGAAACAGCTCCAGTTGGGCCAGCATGTCGGGGGCCAATTGCACGTCGGGCCGCCACGCCCGGAAGTTGGAATAGTCGAGCCGGTAGACACGAAAGCCCGTATCGGGCGGGGTAGGGGCCGCCAGCGGCAACTGGCCGGCCCGCGCTGCCCGCAGCTTTTCGCCGGCTTTGGTGAGCCGGGCGCGGGTGATGTCGGCGATGGTGCGGAACGGTATTTTCTGGTCTTCCACTGGCTCACCTAATTGAACCAGGATAAACTTGCGATGCGCCTTATCCTCTTCATTAAGGCGGTAAACTGCTTGACCAGTGGTGCCACTGCCCGCAAAAAAGTCGAGAATCAAGTCTCCGTCAACCGTGGTGATGTTAAGTAGATGCTTAATTAAATCCGACGGCTTGGAGTGCACAAATGCCTTTGGGCCCAGCAAGCCCGCCAGCTCCGCGGTGCCATCCTCATTCAGGCCGTGCTCGCTCCACCAGGAGTCGGCCTTCAGCCGGGTGCTGCGGCGGTCTTTTAGGAAAGATTTCTGCACGGGAGCCGTCAGGCCTTTCCGACCAAAGATGATGCGCCCATCCGCAATGCGGACCTTGGCCTCCGCCTCGTTGAAAACCCAGTACCGGCCTTCCGGCGGGTAATACTCGACGCCAGTCTGGGCGTTCAGAATAGGAAAATAGGGTCCTTCGTGATTGGCGGATAAATCAGAAGTAGTCCAAGGACCTCGCGGGTCTTTATCCGGGTTTTTGTAAGTCTTCCTCAGGTACTCGTCCGTCATCGGAAAGCCTAGTAGCGCATCCTGCTTATCGACTTTTTGCTTGGCAAAGCACAGGATATAATCATGCACCGGCGGGATGTCGCCGACATTATTGCCATTGGTTTTCTTTTTCCAGATAATTGTTCCTATAAAATTCTCTTCCCCGAATATTTCGTTCAGCACCAGGCGCAGGTTATGCACCTCGTTGTCGTCGATGGACACGAAAATTACCCCGTCTTCGCGCAGTAGGTTGCGGCTTAGGTAGAGCCGGGGCCACATCATGGAAAGCCAAGCCGAGTGGTACTGACCGTTTTCGCGGGTGTTTTTCTTCCACAGGTCCTGCTTGTTGAGAAAGCCGTTTTCGTCGCGCTGTCCAGTGCGCTTCTCGTACTCCTCCCGCCGCTCCGAGTAGTCATCCGGGTATACGAACGAATCGGAGCCGGTATTATAAGGCGGGTCGATGTAAATCATCTTGACCTTGCCGAAGTAGCCGCGCTGCAACACGCGCAACACCTCCAGGTTCTCGCCCTCGATAAATACGTTTGCCGTAGTGTCCCAGGCCACGCTCTGCGCCGGGTCCGGCACCAGCGTCGCCGTAGTCGGGCGCTGCACTTCGCGGCGGGCTTCAGCCTTGCCGGCCCAGCGCAACTCATAGTGCTCGGAACTGGCAGGGGGTAGGGCGTCGGCCGCTTCCAGCGCCGCCCGCAGCCGCTCAAAATCTATGCGACCCTCACTGATGACTTCAGGGAAGAGCTGGCCCAGCCGGGCAATGTTTTCGGGGGTAGGAGTGAGACTGTGGCCGTCCATGCAGAAATTTTTGAATCAGAATTGATACAAAAGTGACGCATAAAAGTCGGTTTATGACGCATAAAAGACAAACAGTTGATAATCAAGTGCGGACGCGAACTTGCCAAATTTGTCTCTCTTTTAGTCTGAGTGGATATGGCCAAGCAACATCGCGGAGAAATTGTGGCCGCGGCGGTGCGCAAGAGTGGAGTCAAGCTTAGCCAACTTCTAGGTCCCCTAGCCATTAGCCGCCCGACTCTCTACCGGCGGTTCGAGGACCCAAATCTGAGCTTTGACTTTATCAAGCGCGTGGGCAATCTCATTCACTATGATTTTGGACAGGATTTTCGGGAGCTTTCCCCGGCCATCGCCTTGGAACCCGTCGTTCCGTACCAACTCGAAAGCTTGACCGACTGCAAAGACAAGCTGCTGCACGTGTATGCGCTGTACGCCGAAATGGTGCAGCGCTATAATGCGCTGCTGGCGGAGCGGGAAAGCTAAGCGGCTCGCCTGTTGGCTCAGGAATTGGCTAGGCTGTCGCGGGGCGCTTTAATCTGCTAATACAGCACCCGGAACCGAATTGTGTGCTCGACGGCGCGCATGGCTTTGATGACTTCAGGCCCGTATTCCTTATCAATATCCGTAATCACGTAGCCGATGTGCTCGTTGGTTTTCAGGTACTGGCCCAGAATGTTGACCTGGTGCTCGGCCAGCACGTTGTTGATGCGGGCTAGCACGCCCGGCACGTTGGCGTGGATGTGAATGAGGCGGTGAGCTTGCTGGACGGGCAACTGGATGTTGGGGAAGTTGACCGACTGCTGGGTGTTGCCGGTGTTGATGTACTGCATGATGCGCTCGGGCACGAACTCGGCGATGTTGCGCTGAGCCTCGGCGGTGCTGCCGCCGATATGGGGCGTGAGCAGCACATTGGGCAGGCCGCGCAGCTCATTCTCGAAGGTTTCGTGGTTGGTTTTGGGCTCGTAGGGAAATACATCCACGGCCGCCCCGCCGAGGTGGCCGGAGCGCAACGCGGCGGCCAGCGCCGGCACGTTCACCACGTGGCCGCGGGCGTTGTTGAGGAACAGGGCGCCGGGCTTCATCAGGGCAAATTCTTTCTCGCCAATAAAGTTCTCGTTGTCGGGCCGGCCGTCGATGTGCAGCGTCACCACGTCGGCCTGACTCAGCAATTCCTCCAGCGTGCGGCACTTCACGGCGTTGCCGAGCTGGAGCTTTTCGGCCGTGTCATAATACAAAACCTGCATCCCGACGGCTTCGGCCACCACCGAGAGCTGCGAGCCGATGTTGCCGTAGCCGATGATGCCCAGCTTCTTGCCCCGGATTTCAAAGGCGCCGCGGGCCGACTTATCCCACTCGCCGGCGTGCATCTTCGGGTTCTTCTCCGGGATGCGGCGCGCCAGCACGATAATTTCGCCCAAGGCCAACTCTACTACGGAGCGGGTATTGGAGAACGGCGCATTGAACACGGCCACGCCCTTGCGCATGGCGCCGGGCAGCGCAATCTGGTTGGTGCCGATGCAGAAGGCGCCCACGGCCAGCAGGCGCGGGGCGGCCTCCAGCACGCGCTGCGTGACCTGGGTTTTGCTTCTGATTCCCAGAATGCTGACCTCGCCCACGCGGGCAATCAGCTCGTCCTCATCCAGCCCGCCGGGCACGCTCTCGACCTGGTAGCCTTCTTGGGTGAACAGCTCGGCGGCGCGGAGGTCGGGGTTTTCGAGTAGCAAGACCTTGATGCGGTTCTTGGGGTAGGAAAGCGTCATGGGAAGTTTGAGTTGGTACAAAAACTCATCGAAGCTGGGTAGCACCTGGTCGGCGTGGGCCACCACGGCGGGACGGGCTACGTTCTCAGTGTAAGCGTAGAAGCGGTCGGCCAGGCCAGCTTCACGGATTTGATAGTCGGTGTAGCCGTCGCCGAACACGTACACCGGCCCGTCCAAATCGAGCAGCACGAGCTGGCGGATTTTGCCGCCGTTCTGGCTCAGCACGTTTATAGCGTCGCAGCCCGTGATGTTGCCGGCTTCGTCAAAGGTGAAGGTGTTGGCCAGCACGTGCTCCGGCTTAATTCCAAACTCGGCCACCACGGGCTCAATAAACTCCCGAAAGCCGCTGCTGACCACGTAAATCCGTTCGGAATTAGCCCAAAAAAATGCCGCGTTGCGCCGGATGCTCTCGCTCACCTTGCCTTGCAGCCGCGCCACCAGCGGCGCCAGGTGCCGCCGTTGCGCGCCCAGCAGGGCCAGCCGCTCGGCCAGGGATTCGGCCAGGCCCAGCTCGCCGGCCATGCCCCGCTCGGTCAGGGCCCGAATCTGGGCCACAATATCGGCTTGGTCGGGGTGGCCTTGCAAAGCGATGTCGGCCAGTTCATCGAGGCCTTCGACCTGGGTGAAGGTCGAGTCGAAGTCGAAGACCAGGTAGGGGAGCAGGGGGGGGGTAGGGGCGGGCATGGGCGTAAAGATGGGGCGGCCTGCCGCCGTTAAACGATGCCAGCTGCTCTCAGGCAAGATTATCGGTTTCGCGCAGCAGCGCTACGTACTGCTCGCCCGACATCGGGCAGTCAAGAAAGTCTTCAGCCTGCCGCGTTTGCCTGAACTTGAGCTGTTTTTTGATGAGTTGTATCAGGGGGTCGCCGTATTCTTTCAGACCATGACTGAAATACGTTTTGACAGCCGTTTTCTGGCCATCCACGACCAGGTAGTAGAACTAGTGATGCGCTTTCTCGGGATAGAGTGCGAAGCCTTTGGCTTGCAGAACACGCTGCAAATCGTTGACTTTCCGGGTCTTCATACCTGTACGGTATCTAAAATCAGCATGTGCAGTAGTGCTTTCAGACGCTGCGCATCCGGGGCTAGCTCTTCGTCCGCTTCCAAATAATAGCTCTGATAGTGCGAGTAAAAGCTGAACGCCAGCGCGTCTTCGGCTTCGGTAAGCGTCTGGCCCCACACAGTCAGGTCAAGGGCTTCGCAACGGATGATGAACAAGTCTTCGAACGACACGTCAGTTTCCAGCTTTTGAGTTAGAATGAACACAAGTCGGTCGTGGCGCAGCACATCTATCATCTATCTGGCGGGAAACGTGGTGCAGCGCAGGGGTAGGAGCGGAGGGCATGGCAGGTGCGCAAGCAGGTTAGTCGAGAGAAAGTAATTTAGCAGCAAGTTAGTTGCGCGGCGCGCTGCTTGCGAATGCTGGCGGCACCCCACTAAAAAGGCCCGCTTCACCGAAGCGGGCCTTTTTAGTTTATTCCGGTTGCCGGCGTTTGGCAGCCACGAGGGGGGTAGGGAATTACCCTTTCTTCTTGCCCCCGAGCGCGAAGCGGCGCGAGATGGTGAAGCCCCAGCGAAACTCGCCCTTGGCCCAGCTGGCGCGGGTTTCGGGGATGAACTGGTTTTCGAGCAGGGCCGTGGAGTTCGTAAAAGTCATGGCGAAGACGTGGCCGCCGGTTTCCATTTCCAGGCCCAGGCCCAGCGGGTTGTAGAACTGCACGCCGCGGCTGCGGTAGTAGGCGCGGCTGCCGGCGCTGCGACGCACCAGCACGTAGTCGGCAATCAGGCCCAGGCGCTGCGTGAGCTTGAAGCGCCCGGCCGCGCCCAGCCCGTACACGGTGTTGTCGTCGTGGATTTCCACAAACTGCCGGTGCACCACCGTTGGCAGCAAGGCCAGCGAGAGCCGCTCGTTGAACTTGCGGGCCACAATCAGTTGGCCCACGTAGCTCCAGCGGTTGGCAAAGCGCGAGAAGGTGCTGGCCAGCGACTCATCGGTGGTAGCCTTCATGCCCGAGACCACGGCGTTGCCGAACAAGGCCACGCTCACCGGCCGCGAGTTCCCCTGGTTTTGCTCCAGCAGCTTGTATTTGGCGCTGCCCTCGTACAGCTCGCGCACGGCCGAGATGCCCTTGGCGCGGGCCAGGCCCACGGTCAGCCGGTCGGTCAGGCCGTAGTCGAGCGCGATGCGGATGTCGGTCGAATAGTCCAGGCCGAAGAAGTTGCGCACCCCGCCGGCCTTGCCGGCGATGTCGCCGAAGCGGTGCATAATCTGAAAGTCCAGCTCGTGGCGGGCAATGCCCTCGGTCGAGCGCAGGTTGATGACGCGCGGGGCCTTGAAGGTGGCCGTCACGGGCTTGCGGGCGGTGCTCAGCGAGTCGGCAGGCGTGGCGAAGAGCTGACTCAGGTCATCCTGGCCGTAGGTGGTCGGGGCGCAGCTGAGCAGCAGCGCGCCAGCGGTCAGTAAGCGGAAAAGGTAGGTCATGACGAATCCGGCGGCCTGGCTTATTTAATACTGGTCAGGGCGCTGTGCAGCTCATACTCGGCGCTCACCGTCACCTGCACCTGCTCGGCAATCTTGGCAATGACAATATTCGGAATGTCGATGTTGTGGTCTTTGAGTAGCACCGGGAAGGTGGCCGCCACCAGCACCTTATGGTCCTTCACCGTCACGGTGCCCTGCTGCTGATAGGCTTTTTCCACGCCGTGGAGCTTGAGCTTGCCGCTCACCAGCACGGGGTAGGTACCATCAACGGTAGGGTCGATTTCGGTGGCCAGCTGCCCCCGGAACTCCGACACCGGGTACTTGCTGCTCTCGATGTAGTTCTCGTTGAAGTGCTCCTGCATCAGCTTTTGCGGAAATGCGAACGAGGTGTTATCGACCTTGAAGTAGATGGAGCGGCTTTTCAGGTCGATGGCCGACACGGCCGAGGTGCTGCGGGCGCTGATGTCTTCGAGCGGCGTTTTTGAGAAAAATGAGAGCTGCGCGTGGCGGGTCAGAAACAGCGTCTGGGCCTGGCTGGCGTGGGCGGCCAGCGCCAGTAGCACGGCCAGCGGGAGGAGGAAAGGTTTTTTCACGGCTAAAGCAGAAAAAAGGTGGAGGAAGCGGAAGGGTAATCTGTAATCGGGCTATTTCTGGGGAGCGCCACGGTCGAGCCAGGCTTGCAGCAGGGCTTTTTCTTCGGCGGGCAGCGGGCGGGCGATGGGCATGTTGCTCTGCACAATCGAGCCCACAATCTTGACGCTGTGCCGGGCGGCATTGGCGTAGGTCTTCTCGTTCACCCAGGCGTCGAGCGCGGCCTTGGTGCTCAGGTCCGAGGCGGGGTTGTGGCAGGTGCGGCAGCGCGAGTTGATGAGCAGCCCGATGTAGTTGTCGTAGCTCACGTTGGCGCTCGTGATGCCCTGCCGGCTGACGGGGAGGGCGGGGGTAGGCTCGGCAGCTTTATCGGCGCAGCCAGAAGCCAGGACCGCGCCGTAGAGCAGCGCACCCAGACCAAGTAGCAGTCGGCGCATAGGTCGAAATAATAGCAGTGAGGGAGGATATGTGATGCAAGGTAGCTATACTTTCTAATGCAAGCATAGTAAAAAGCAAAAAATAAAAATAAAAAAGTATTGAACTATAGTTAAACTATCTTTATTGTGATATATATTATAATATTTGAAGAAAATAAGACTGACTTGCTGCGCCTGCCAGCAGCCCCGGCCCGGCGGGCCGGGGCTGCTGGCAGGCGCCTACCCCTCCTTGTATAAGCTGCCCGCCTTCACGGCCGACGTTTTGATGCCCTTGATCAGCGCCGAGCTGAAGCCCTGGTGCTCCATCTCGTTGAGGCCGGCAATGGTGCAGCCCTTGGGCGAGGTGACCTTATCGATTTCCTGCTCGGGGTGGGTGTTGAGCTGCAACAGCAGCGCGGCGGCGCCCTGCGCGGTTTGGGCAGCCATTTTCAGGGCGTCGTGGGCGTGGAAGCCGATTTCGGTACCGCCCTGCGAAGCCGCCCGGATGGCGCGCAGGAAAAAGGCGATGCCGCAGGCGCAGAGCGCCGTAGCCGAGGTCATCAGCTCCTCGTTGATGCGGATGCTGACGCCCACCGTGTCAAACATCTTTTCCACCAAACCCAAATCCGTGTCCGAAGCTGAGTCGGAGGCCACGCAGGTCATGCTCTGGGCGATGCTGATGGCCGTGTTGGGCATGGCCCGCACCACGCGCAGCGCCGCGTGGCCGGTTTGCTGGCGGATGTCCTGGCAGCTCACGCCCGACACCACCGAGATGAGCAGGTGCCGGGCCGGGTCGAGGCCGGCGGCCAGCTCATCCAGGAGCTTGTTGAGCTGCTGGGGCAGCACGGCCAGCACCACAATGTCGGCCGCCGCGATGGCGGCGCGGTTGTCGCTGGTGGTCTGGTAGCCAGCCTGCGCCAGCGGGGCCAGCGCGGCCACGCTGCGGCGGGTGAGGGTGATGTGCTCGGCGGCGGTGAGGCCAGCCTTGACCAGGCCCTTGGCCAGGGCCAGGCCGATGTTGCCGGAGCCGAGGATGGCCAAGCGCAGGGGGGTAGGGGACATGGGGAATTAGGAGTTGAGAATGAAGAATTAAAAGGCGGATATGCTGAGTGGAGTTAGCTATAACAAAGGCGGTCATGCAGAGCGCAGCGAAGCATCTCGCTCGGGGAAGTAATCCAATCGTTGTTCTATCATTTAGATTAGTGACGAGCGAGATGCTTCGCTGCGCTCTGCATGACGGTCTTTTTGTTCACTGTTCACGGCTCACGGCTCACGGCTCCCGCACCACGAGCCCGCCCTTCACCACCAGCCGCACCTGCCGCAGCGCCGACACCTGCCGGGTGGGGTCGCTGGCCACGGCCACGAGGTCGGCCAGCAGGCCGGGGCGGATGCTGCCGCGGTCAGGGAGGTGAAAAAGCTGGGCGTTGCCGCTGGTAGCGGCGCGCAGCACTTGCAGCGGCGTCAGGCCGAAGTCCTGCACCAGCAGCTCCAGCTCGCGCACGTTGTCGCCGTGGGCAAACACGCCCACGTCGCCGCCCACGGCCAGGGTCACGCCGGCTTTTAGGGCCGCGGCCATGCTCCGGTGCTTCTGCTCAATACCGGGGGGTAGGGGCCCGCTGCCTTTCTGCCAGCCCCGGTACTGGCTGATGGCGTCGCCGGCGGCCACGGTGGGACACAGGGCCACGCCGCGCCGCTTCATAAGCTGAAACACTTCCGGCGTGCCGCCGTCGCCGTGCTCGATGGTTTCGACGCCGGCCAGCGTGGCGCGGCGCATTCCTTCGGGCGTGCTGGCGTGGGCCACCACCGGGCGGCCGGCGCTGCGCGCAGTTTGCACAATCAGGGTCAGCTCTTCGAGCGAAAACGTGGGCCGCGCCGGCTCGTTCGGGCCCCAGCGGTAGTCGGCGTACACTTTAATAATATCGGCGCCCTTGCCAATCTGCTCGCGCACGGCCCGCACAATGCCGTCGGTGCCGTCGGCCTCCTGTGCGCCCTGCGGCAGCTCGATTTCGGCCGTGAACTTGGGCCCGTAGGAGCCGGTGGCCACCAGCGCGCGGGTCGCCACCAGCAGGCGCGGACCGGGGATAATGCCCTGATTAATTGCCTGTTTCAGTCCTACATCGGCGTAGCCCGCGCCCTCGGTGCCCAGGTCGCGGGCGGTGGTGACGCCGGCATTGAGGGTGAGCCGGGCGGCCACCGTGGCGCGGGCCACGCGCAGGGCCACGGGCTCTTGCAGCACCTGGTCGTTCCAGCTGGTTTCGTTGTAGGGGTGCAGCAGCAGGTGCGAGTGGCCCTCAATCAGGCCCGGCAGCAACGTCAGGCCGGGCAGCTCCAGCACGTTGGTGCCGGGTGGGGGGGTAGGGACTTTATCGGCCGGGCCGGCGGCCGTGATTTTATCGCCCTCGACCAGCACCACCCAGCCCGCGTGCAGGTCCTGCCCGTCGAAGACGGCGGCCGGGCGCAGCAGCAGCCCCGGCGCGGCGGGCGGGGCAGTAGCGGCCGGGACATTGGCGGCGGGCAGGGGGGTAGGGCTGGTTTGGGCCAGCAGCGGCCAGGAGGCCAGTAGCAGCAGCAGCAACACCCGCCAAATGCGGACAGGCCGGCCGCGCGGCCAGTCCGCTGACCGGCCGTGCGGCGCGGGCCGGCGCTTAAGAGTAGAAATCTGCATAGAAAGAATAAAAGGATGCCCAGCCAGCCGGCAAAATAGCCCAAATCCCGGCGCCCGGCGGCCGAGCCGTATCTTTGAGCACTGCTGGGGTCTGGTTGGCCCTGACTGGCGCGGTCCGTTGGGCCGGCGGGCAACGGAAGTTTTCCTTCAAATAAAGGTGAAGCAGCCGTTGCAAGACACTTTTCAGAAAGGTCTCCCAGCTTGGCCGACGCCCGCCAGCAGCGTCTTAGTGCCCGGTAGTCGTGTTTAAAGATTTGTTGATTCGTCCGGCCATTTGGGCCGGGCTGCTGGGAGCAGCCGCGCTGCTGCCCGGCTTTCGGGTGCCGGCCCCGGCCCCGCGCAGCCGCACCTTTGTGCTGCGCAGCACCGCCACCGTGCCCGTGCCGCCGGCCGGCACCCACACCCTGGATTTGTGGCTGCCGCTGCCCCACGCCGACGCCAGCCAGGATGTGCGCAAGCTCCAGATTGAGTCGCCGGTGCCTTACAAGATAGAAAAAGGTGCCTACGGCAACCAGATGCTGCACCTGCGGCCGGCCACGGTGCCCACGGCGCCGCTCGTGGTCCGGCTCACGGCCCAAATCACGCGCCGCGAACACCTCAACCTGGCAGCTGGCGACCCGGCCGCGGCTGCAAAATCAGCCAAAAAAGAAAAGCCCGACGCCGACATGGCCCGCTGGCTGGCCCCCGACCGGCTGGTGCCGCTGGATGCGCAAATCCGGCAGCAGGCCCAGGAAGTGGTGGCGCAGGCCGGCGCCAAAACGGATTTGGACAAGGCCCGCGCCGTCTACGAGCACGTGGTGGGCACCATGAAATACGACAAAACCGGCCAGGGCTGGGGCCGCGGCGACATCTACTACGCCTGCGACGCGCGCCGCGGCAACTGCACTGACTTTCACGCCGTGTTCATCGGCTACTGCCGGGCCGTGGGCGTGCCGGCGCGCTTCAGCATCGGCCTGCCGCTGCCGGCGCCGCGCGGCACGGCGGCAGCGGAGGCCGAAATTAAGGGCTACCACTGCTGGGCCGAGTTTTACACCAGCGAGACGGGTTGGGTGCCCATCGATGCGTCTGAGGCCGCCAAAGACCCCGGCCGCCGTGGCTACTTTTTCGGCGCCCACGACGAAAACCGCGTTGAGTTCACGCGTGGCCGCGACGTGATGCTGGCCCCCGCGCAGGCCGGTCCGCCGCTCAACTATTTCGTTTATCCGTATGCCGAAGCCGATGGCAAGCCGCTGGAAGTGGCCCGCACTTACGTGTTTACGGACGTGGGCGGGCGTAAGTGAGGCGCCGGCGTTTCCTGCGCTATTGCTGCCGGTGTAGATGCCGAAGGCCCACCCGCTGGGTTGTCATCGGCGGCGCATTCCGGACCGAGACGGGTTGAAAGTCATTTTCTTTGTTTTGCGTACGGGCTACCAGCAGAAAGCCCTGAATACAACGGGCTTGTGCAACGGCTCTACCGCCTACGGCCGGTTCCAGCAGTGGGCGAACGCTTGGCTCTATGTGGCTAATATTCGCCGACTCGCTCGATTAACTTAAGCAGCTTCTTAAAGGACATTTCAACCACGCTCAGGCAGTTGAAATGGAGGGTCTGGGTTTCTTAGAAGGTGTAGGATAAGTACATTATGATGTTTCAACATGACTCATTTCAACACGTCTCCGTGGGGCTAGAATAATTAATAGGGCTTGAATACATTGCCATTAGAGCCCTTTGTCGCTCTGCAGGCCCGCCAAACGAATGCATCTAATAATCTTATTTTTATTATCCTACACCTTCTCAGAACTGGCCAGAGTACGCAATTGAAATACCTTCCATGCCGCAGGTGACGAAGGCCAACGCGCTAAAAATTGCGAATTGGATTAACTTGCTGGCCTCGCAGCCCAAGAGTTCGGCTAAAAATTAGGAGGGGGGTAGGGCGCGGGGCTTGCCCCCGCCCGGCATGAGCGCCAGTTGATTACTAATCTATCGGCGCCGACGCCGGGCGGGGGCAAGCCCCGCACCCTACTCAAAAAATAAACTTGCTCAACCAACTTAACTTGTATGGCTTACTTGAGGAAAATGAAGGCTCTCTTATCCCTGGCCATTGGGGCTAATCTGCTCTTCGCCTGTGCGGCTAACACCGGCGCCAGCGCTCAGCAAACGGACAATGCGCTCACTAAGTCGGAGGTCAAGGCGGGCTGGACGCTGCTGTTCGATGGCAAGTCCCTGGACAACTTCCGGGGGTTTCACCGGGAGGAAGTTCCGGCCAGTTGGGCGATTGAGGAGGGGGCGGTGGCCCTGGTAGGCAAGGGCGGCGGCGACATTCTGACCAAAAACGAATACGAGAACTACGAGCTGCTGCTGGACTGGAAGATTGCCGAGGGCGGCAACAGCGGCGTTATCTACAACGTGTCGATTGACCCGAAGTACGGGGCGACGTATATGACCGGACCCGAGATGCAGGTGCTGGACAACGAACGGCACCCGGATTCCAAGATGGGCAAGAATAACAACCGCCAGGCCGGCACGCTCTACGATTTGATTCCCGTGTCTGCGCCCGCGGTCAAGCCCGCCGGGCAGTGGAACACGGCCAAACTTTTAGTCAACAAAGGCCACGTCGAGCACTGGCTGAATGGCAAAAAAGTGGTCGAGTACCAGCTCGGCAGCCCCGAGTGGGAAGCCCTGGTGAAAGGCAGCAAGTTCGTTTCCATGCCCGACTACGGCCGAATGAAGAAAGGCCACATTGCCTTGCAAGACCACGGGGACAAGGTGTCGTACAAGAATATTAAGATTCGCCAGCTTTGATTACGGGCGGGTAAATGGTCTTCAGAATTTAGTGTGTGACCTACTTTAGCGACATTGCTTAAGTAGGTCACACTCAATTCTTACGACGTGTGCTGCGCCGTCTTTCAGGAGTAACCGAGTATGCCAGCAGAAGCCTATCAAACGTATTTGCTAACCGTCCTCACGGCGCAGCTGCTGGCCAGCAGGCTGGCCTGGTTGCAGAAGCAGCTAGCCGATACCACTGCCGAAAAGAGGTTTTACCTGGCTTTCAGCGCCGCGCCCCGCTTTGCCAGCAAGCCGCCGCTACACCTGACGGCCAAGCAGCTAATTGCAGCAAACCAGCTACGCGCCGGCTCCAACCCAGCGGCCTGGACCGCCGACCAAGCCGCCTGCACCCTGCTGCTTTTGCAGGCCCCGCACCAAACCCCGGCGGAGTACGTCACCCGGCTGGACCAGCTCTTCAGCACAGCCGATTTGAGTGAGCTGGCGGCGCTCTACGCGGCGCTGCCGCTGCTGCCCTACCCCGAAGCGCCCGTCCGGCGGGCGGCCGAGGGGGTGCGCACGACCATGACCAGCGTGTTCGACGCCATTGCGCTGCGCAACCCCTACCCCCACGACTACCTGCCGGAGGAGGCGTGGAATCAGTTGGTGCTCAAGGCCGCGTTCAACGCCCGGCCCCTGCTCCAGATTTATGGCCTGGACGAGCGCCGCAACGCGCCGCTGGCTCGGATGCTGGTCGACTACGCCCACGAGCGCTGGGCGGCGGGCCGGAATTTTCCTTTTTAATCTGCCTCACCTTACGGTGACTCTACCCAAAGAGATGGTTTTTAGCAAGGGGGGTAGGCCGCGGGTTAAAAACAAACCAGCGGGGTAGGGGCGCCCCGCTGGCTGCCGGCTGGCTCTTCAAAGTCGCCTTATTTCTTAGCTTATCTCTACTGATAAACTTCCTTCGGCCGCGCGGCCAGCGCGGCGCCAAACGCCCGGTTGGGCTGCGGGCCCATCGTGAGCTGCAAGGTGCCGCCGGCCACGATGTCGCGGTGCAGCAGGTAGGTGTTGGGGTAGTCTTTGCCGTTGAGCTTGGCCGACTGAATGTAGAGGTTCTGCGGGCCGTTGTTTTGCACGTCAATCACGAACGTCCTGCCCTGGGGCAGCCGGAGGGTGGCCTTGCTGACCACCGGGCTGCCCAGCACGTAGGCCCCGCTGCTGGGGCTGACGGGGTAGAAGCCCAGCGCCGAGAGCAGGTACCAGGCCGACATCTGCCCGCAGTCCTCGTTGCCGCTGATGCCGTCGGGCTGGTCCTTGTACATCTCGCGCAAGACCTGACGCACCTTTTCGGCCGTTTTCCACTGCTGGCCGGCGTAGGCGTAGAGGTAGGTGGTGGCGTGGCTGGGCTCGTTGCCGTGGGCGTACATGCCAATCAGGCCCGAGATGTCGGGCGAGGCGCTCTCGCCCAGGCTGCCCTTGATAATAAAGAGGCTGTCGAGCTTCTGCACGAAGGCCGCGTCGGAGCCGAACAGGCCGATGAGGCCCGGCACGTCGTGCGGCACAAGCCAGGTGTACTGCCAGGCGTTGCCCTCGGTGTAGTTGTTCTGGCGGTGGATAGACTGAATGGGGTCGAAGGGCACCTGAAACTTGCCGTCCGCCGTCAGCCCGCGCATGAAGCGGGTGCGCGGGTCGAAGTACTTCTTGTAATACTGCGCCCGCTCGCTGTAGATTTTATAATCCGCTGTCTGGCCTAACTTTCTGGCCACCTGCGCGATGCTCCAGTCATCGATGGCGTATTCCATCGCCTTGGCCACCGACTCATTTTCCTTATCGGCCGGAATGAAGCCCAGGGTTTTGACAAAATTTACACCCTGGTCGGCGCGGGTGCTGCTGGCTTTCAGCGCGGCCAGCACCTGCGCGCCGTCGAGGCCGGGTGTGCCCTTGAGGTAGGCTTCGGCCAGGGCGGGTACGGCGCTGTAGCCCACCATCGTGTTGGTTTCGTTGCCCATCAGGTGCCAGATGGGTAGCTTACCCTGCTGCCGCCCGATAGCCAACATGCTCTGCATCATATCATTGACGCGCTCGGGCTGGGCCAGCGTAAAGAGGGCGTGCTCGGTGCGGTAGGTGTCCCAGAGCGAGAAGGTGGTGTAGTTCTGAAACGGCGCCTTCGGGTACACCCGGCCGTCGGTGCCGCGGTAGTCGCCGTTGGCGTCGTTGAATAAGGCCGGCGCGAACAGCGCGTGGTACATAGCCGTGTAGAAGATGCGCCGCGTGGCTGGGTCCGGGGTTTCGATGGTTACCTTGCCCAGCTCCTGGTTCCACTGCGCCTCGGCCGCCTTTTGCACGGCGGCAAAGTCCCAGCCCGGCAGCTCAGCCTGAATATTCACTAGCGCATTCTGCGAGCTGACCGGCGAGATGCCGACTTTCAGCAGCAGCGGGGCCGGCGCCTTGGCGAAGCTGAATATGCCTTTGATGGCTAGGCCCTTGCCCGATTTGCCGGTCAGCAGCTGCGCCTCATTATAGAGCGCAAACTGCGGCACCGGCACCGACGTTTTGATGGCGAAGTACAGCCGCTGCTGGTTGGCCCAGCCGTGCGAGGCACGATAGCCAACGAAGGTTTGCGGGTCCACCTGCTCCAGATAAGTGTCGGTGGCCTTGTCGTCGATACCTTCCTTGAGGTCGATGATGACGCGGGCGGCCCTACCCCCCCTTCCTGCGGCGGCGACCGGAAAGGTGTAGCGGTGCATCCCCACGCGCGCGGTGCTGGTCAGCTCGGCGCGGATGCCGTAGTCGTCCAGGGTCACGGCGTAGTAGCCGGGGCGGGCGGTTTCGCGCTGGTGCGAGTAGCGCGAGAGGTAGCCCTGGTGGGGCGCTTTCTGCTGGCCCTTATCCGTTTTCAGCGGGCCGGTGTAGGGCATGATGAGCACGTCGCCGAGGTCGGAGGCGCCGGTGCCGCTGAGGTGGGTGTGCGAGAAGCCAATCAGCAGACTGTCGGAGTAGTGGTAGCCCGAGCACCAGTCCCAGCCCTTGAAGATGTTCTGCGGCCCCAGCTGCACGGCCCCGAACGGCACGTTGGCGCCCAAAAACACGTGCCCGTGCCCGCCGGTGCCAATCATGGGGTCGACGTAGGAAGTCAGCCGCTGGGCCGGGGCAACCGAGGCCGCAACGGCCAGCAGCACGCTGCCGAGCAGTAGTCTCCGCAGCAACTGCGTAGTCAGAGGGTGGCACGAGCCGGTAGAAAGCTTAGGCATGGCGATAATAGATGGGAGAGAGAGTAGGAAACAGGTAAATGACAGCCCGCTGGTCCAAGTCGGCTTGCCGCCGCCGGTGAATAGCCCGCTGAACCGCTAACGATTGCGGAACTACTAGAACTTGTCAGGGAACAAATATGCTAAAATGTTTAAGCGTAGCTGGCCAGTCAAAAAATAGTGCCTACATTTTCGCCCACAATCCCGCGGCGCCTTCTCCCGCGCTCTCCCAGCCTGCCTTCCAGCGGCTTGCCAAGATTGTTGACCATTTAATCAGCCCGGCGCCGACCGTTGCGGTGACTTCTCTCAGATTCCTCTCAGCGCAACCTGCCTTGCCGGTTGCCAGCAGTGCCCCGTCCCGCGTGTCTTTCGCCCGAGCCGGTTAGGCATGAGCCCTATTCTTGCCCGTTTGTCCTTTCGGCTGCGAAGTAGGACTACCCGCCTTGTTCTACCTCTGCGCCTGATGAGCTAAAACGCTGAACCACATTGAACTTCA
Organism: uncultured Hymenobacter sp.; assembly: GCF_964243305.1. Classification (GTDB taxonomy): domain Bacteria; phylum Bacteroidota; class Bacteroidia; order Cytophagales; family Hymenobacteraceae; genus Hymenobacter. Next base: position 24,031 of record NZ_CAXTEF010000015.1, on the reverse strand, counting down.
GTCTATTAAAAAATTACGTCTGCTTACCAACTCCCGCTGTGTCACCAGCTAGCTATGCCAGCTAGGCGTTTATTTCCCAACCCCTAACCCCTTTCCTTTATGCGTACTCCTCTATTCATCCGAAAATGGGCAGCCTGCCGCTGCTCCTGCTGGGTCCGGTAGTAGCGCTGCCTTCCGCGATGGCCGCCGCCACCGGTCCGGCCGCCATAGCCGCCCGGCGAGGCGGAGGTTGGGGAAAAACAGGGGGGTAGGAGCCAGCGGGCCGGGCGGGCCAGGAATGCCGGTTTCGCGGGCCCCTGCCGATGGGTTGCGAACCCAGCGCCGGCCGGGCGGCCTACGTTGTGGGCAGGGGAGCCAACGCCTTCGCGTATGGCTGGTTCACTGATTTGGCTTTTGTGCTGGTGGGCTGGCGGCGCCATCACCGAGCAGATTCTCGCCGAGCTGAACGTGCTGAACCAGTAGCCGTGCGGCTGCCGCCGGGCCGCGTAAGTTTGCCCACTCTGCTGTTTCCCTATGGCGTATTCCTGGCTTCTGATTGGGGTGGGCGGCTTTGCCGGTTCTGTCGGCCGCTACTTTTTGCAGCAGGCCGTGCAGGCGCGGCTGCCGCTGGCCTGGCCCGTGGGCACGGCCAGCGTGAACGTGCTGGGCTGCCTGCTGGCGGGCCTGCTGCTGGGCCTGCTAGAGCGCCACGGGCTGGGCGCGGGCTGGCGCCTGCTGCTCATCACTGGGTTTTGCGGGGGCTTCACCACGTTTTCAGCTTTCGCCCTGGAAAACGTGGCCCTGCTGCGCGGCGGACAGCTGGCGCTGGCGACGGCCTACGCGGCGGGCAGCGTGGCGCTGGGCGTGGCGGCGGCGGGCGCAGGCTACTGGCTTGCCAGGGGGTAGGAAAACCAACGGGGTTCTGGATGAAGAAGGGGGGTAGGGAAATGCTACTCAGCCTGCACAATCAGGCGCTGGTGCTGGCCGGCCACCTCCGCCGTGTACACGCCGGGCGGCAGTGGCTGGCCCTGAGCGTCGCGCGCATCAAAGGGCAGGTTGTGGGTACTAGCGGCGGCCGGCAGCGGTAGCTCGCGCACCACGGCGCCCAGGGCATTGCGCAGGCGCAGGGGGGTAGGGAGTTCACTGGCCCCTGGCGCGAGATGGCGGGTGAGGTGCAGCGTCGTGCCATCGCGGCCGAAGCTGCGGCTATCGGGTGTTTCCAGGGTCAGCGCGTTGGGGTCGGCCGGGGCGGCGGGCGTGGTAGCCAGGCGCAGGCCGGGTAGGGAAATGACAACCCTGGCAGCCAGCAGAACAAACTCAATCCGCAGCTCCTGCCGCGCCGCGTCGAAAGCTACCGTGCTGCTGCTCGCTGGCAAGGGCGCACCGCCAATGAATATGGCCGTGGGCGCGGCGGCTACGCGCTGCACCAGCAGCTGCACCCGGCGCCGGGCCGGCTGGCCGGGGTAGTGCCCGCCGTTGGAGGCGAGGATAATGTCGGTTTTGGTGGGGCTGTATTTGCCCGCCAGTGTCAGCAGCGCAAACTGATTTTTCGCCAGCGCCTGGGCCGAGTGGCCGTCATCTTCATAGAGCGTGAAGCTGGATTCGGGCGTTTGCGGGTCGGGGTAGTAGCGCAGCTGCAAGGTGTCGGGCCGGAACTGCGCCGTGCTGGGCCGGTAGGCGGTCATCGGCAGCAAGGCGCCGGCGCGCACCAGCAGTGGCGCGTGGGCCAGCGGCGCGGGCACGCCCACGGTCTGGCCGCCCGCGTAGATTTGGTTTGAATGAAAGTCAATCCAGTTGCCGGCGGGCAGCACCACGTTGCGCCGGCGCTGGCCCGCGTGCAGCACGGGCGCGACGAGCAGATTAGGGCCAAGCAAATACTGGTCGTTGAGATTAGCGAGGCGGACTGCAAGCTCCGCACTCGGAAGAGAAGGCGGAGTAATTTCAGCTTGAACGGGTGCTTCCCAGCCCTGCGCGCTGTCGCTCAACTCTTCACCTTTGACCCGCAGCGCATCTACCCGGCTGTCATAGTCTGTAGTGCGGACTAGGGGGGCGCCGGTCGTAGTATTTTGCCAGGCCAGCGTGTAGAGATACGGCAGCAGGCGGTAGCGCAGCTGCACAGCGTCGCGCACGCTGCTTTTGTAGGGGTCGGGGTAGAAGTAGGGCTCCGGCGGCACGCTCTCGCCGTGGGGCCGCAGGATGGGGCAGAGGCTGGCCATTTGCAGCCAGCGCGTATACAGCTCAGCATCAATGGGTCCGACGCAGAAGCCGCCCGCATCGGAGTGCATGTAGCCCACGCCGCCCTGGCCCAGGCCCAGCATCACCGGCACCTGGGCCTGGTAGCCGCTCCAGGAGCGGTTGATGTCGCCCGACCACGGAAAGACGCTGTTGCGCTGCATCCCCGCCCAGCCCGAGCGGGCCAGATTAAATACCCGCTCGTCGGGGTAGTGCTGGGCGTAGTTTTCGGCGAAGATGCTGGCCCAGGCCTGGCCGTAGGCGTTGTGCACGGCGCGGGCGGGGCCGGCCACGTGGCGCATGGCGGCGGGGTGATTTTCGGGCTCGCCGAGGTCGGACCACCAGCCGGCGGCGCCCTGGTCGTGCAGGCGCTGGTAGTTGGCCCAGAGCCAGCGGCGGGCGCGGGGCTTGAACACGTCGAGGATGCTGGCCGGCCCCGCCCAGAACGAGCCCACCGTGAACGGCCGCCCGGCCGCGTCGGTGCCAACCAGCTGATGGGTGCGCACGAGGCTGTCGTTAATCGACGTGCGCATCACGTAGGGCTCGGAGATGAGAATGGTTTTCACGCCCTGCTGCTTTAGGCGCGCCATCATGCCGGCCGGGTCGGGAAAGCCGCGCGGCTCCCAGCGCAAGTCGCCCTGCCGGGTGGTGCCGCCAAACCAGTAGAGGTCGAGCACCAGCGCATCGAGCGGGAAGTTTTCGCGGCGCATCCGGGCGGCCACGGCCTGCATCTCGGCTTCGGATTTATAGCCAAACCGGCTCTGAATCAGGCCCAGCGCCCAGCGGGGGGGTAGGGGCTGGCGGCCGGTCAGGGCGGTGTAGCGGTCCAGGATTTCGGCCTGACTGCGCCCCGTGATGACGTAGTAGCTCAGCGAGTTCAGGTTCTCGGCGCCGTATTCCAGCACGTCTTTTTGCGCTTTGCCCAGCTCCAAATAACCCGGCGCGTGATGGTCGAAGAACACCATATACCCGCGGCTGCTGAGCACCGTGGGCAGCGTGATGTTGAGATTCTGCTCGCCGTTCTGCGAGCCGTAGTGGGCCTGGTTGTACAGCTCCAGCCGGTTGCCGCGCCGGTCCAGCGGCAGCGCCCGCGAGCCGGTGCCGTAGAGCCGCTCGCCGGGCCGAAGGCGGAAGCGCACGGCCGTGCCGCCGGGCGCAAAGGTGGCCGCCGCGACGGAGGTGCCGGCCGTGGCGGGCGTCTGGGCGACGCGCCGAAAGGCGGCATTAGCTTCACTGAAAATCACCGCGTCTCCATACAGCCAGCTTACTTGCAGCGTATTCTTTTGAATGATGAGGGTGCCGTGATTGGTTAGCAGCCGCACGGTGCCGGCCGTGGCTGATGAGGGGTTAGCCAGTATTATCCTAAGCTTGCTACCCGGTGCGCTTACCACCACGCCATCCGGACTAAATTCACGCGAATTGGCTGCTACGCCCACCGAAGAATCGGCCTCTGTCACTCGGCCGGGCGCGAAGTAGCTGATTTTCACAACGCCGTAGTTCCATTCTTCTACCTGCCGGGCGCTGCCATCAGTGGCGCGAATGGTTAGAACTCCACTTTCTTCATTAAACGAGTGCGCCCGATACCGCCCGCCCGGCACGGCCCGCGCCGCCACTTCGCGCCGCCCAAATGGGTCACTTTGCGGCGGCCCAGCGTCAGTGGTGCGCTGGGCCTGGGCGGGCGCGGCGGCCAGCAGCAGGAGTAAGGCAAGGGTGAACGAAAACAGGGGGGTAGGGCGACGTGGCATAAGCAAAAGTGGGCGCCGCAAATTACGCGCTTGACCGCGCCGTGTGCCTCAGCGAAGCCCCAGCGCCCCTCTGCGGTAACTTCCCGAACGACGTCCCCGCCCGGTACCTTTGCCCCATGCTCCCCCGCCCCGCCTCTTCCTCGCCCTACGCCGCCGTTTTCATTGACTTCGAAAACGTCTACTACTTCCTTAAAAACCACTTTGCCGACCCGCCCGACCTGAATGACTACGTGCTGGAGCTGGTGCGGCGGCTGCGCGAAAACCTGCTGGAGAAAGGCCTCGACAGCCTGGTTATCAATGCCTACGCCGACTTCGAGCGCCTGCCCACCGCCCCGCAGGGCGCCCTCTACCTGATGGGCGTCATCACGCGCAACGTGCTGGGCACCGACCACAAGAACGCGGCCGACATGCAGCTCTGCATCGACGCGCTGGAAGTGCACTACACGCGGCCCGAAATCGGCACCTTCGTGCTCGTGGCCGGCGACCGCGACTACATCCCGCTGCTGGCTCATCTGCGGCGGCAGGCCCGGCAGGTGCTGGTGGCCGGCTTCCGCGAAAGCGTATCGGGCGACCTGCTCCAGAACATCGGCCTGAGCAACTTCCTCGACGCCCGCGAGCTGCTGGCCCCGGACAAAGTGGAGCAGCTGGAAAAGCGCCGCGCCGAGCGCCAGCGCCTGGCCGACGAAAGCCGCCGCCTGCGCGAGTCCGGCCTGACCGGCACGCCCACCGCTGCCGCCCAGGCCGCCCAGGCCGCTTCGGCCGGAATGTTCACCCCGCCGGCTTCTGACGCCGCCGGAATCCCTACCCCCCTGCTGGCGCCGGAACGCCCGCTGCCCACGCCGCGCCTGACGGCCGCCGCGGCGGCGCCCGTGCAGCTGCCCGACGAGGTGCCGGTGTTCTTGCCGGTGCGGCGGGTGCAGCGTGAGGCCGAGCGCCGCAGCCTGGCCTTCATCCTAGCCGAACTGCAGAAATACAGCTACAACCAGACCCGCGCCGTGAGCGAGCTGTGGCTGGGCCCCTTCATGCGCCGCCTGGCCGACGAGCTGCCCGAGCTGCCCGACTACGAGCGCCGCAGTTTGCTCAACAGCCTGCGCGATGCCGGCGCCATCCGCATCGAGAAGCGCCCCGGCGAGCCCCACCCGTTCTCGGTTATCGTGGTCAACTACCAGCACCCCGACGTGTGGGAGCTGAATCCGGGGGAGGGCGGGGAAGGGCAGTGAATAGTAAATAGCGAGCAGTGAGGTGGTCAGCCCCGGAGGGGCAGCCCATCGGTAGAATCCCTACCCCCTTGTTTGGGCTAAAGCCCCGGCGGGGCGACCCATACACCCGCGCATGGCGTGGACGGTTGGGTCGCCCCGCCGGGGCTTTGGTGTTTTCCGGTCCCCGCAATTTCTACCGACGGGCCATCCCTCCGGGGCAAACCACCAAACGCTCACTGTCAATTGCTAGCTGTTCACTGATAACCGCATCCTTTCCGGCCCGGCCACAGTACAGCCGAAAGTTCTTATTCACCCTCACCACAACCACATGGCCACCTTCAATCCCTTATCCGCCGGCTCCTCGCTCGACGCCACCATACAAGCCCTGCAAGGCGATTTGAGCACTGATACATCGGCCGCGACCAGCCAGCTGGAGAGCTGGCTGCGCCTGCTCGACGGCACCGGGCCCGGCGCGCAGGGCGCTATCTCGCAGGAGCTGGCCAACCTCAAGCACTACATCGGCCGTGCCGACAGCGCCAACATCAGCCATTCACTCCAGACCCTGGGCAAGCTCACGGCCAAAGCCGCCGATGCCGGCACCGACGAGGAAATCAGCAGTAAGCTACACCGCCTCGGCGAAGCCCTGACGGCGCTTAGCACGGCGCTGCCGGGGTAGGCGCCTCCAGTCAAGAACGGGTTGGGAAAAGGAAGTGGCGGCTCCCAACGGCGATGCGCCGGTTCCGGTGGAGCCTGCGCATTTTTCCTACCCCCCCCCCTCCGCCACCAGGCGGCTGCATAACCTGAGCTACCGCGCAATGTTCGGCCCTAAAAGCTTTAATTTTAAAAGCCCGAATGTTGTACCTCAAGCACTTAACCAGTGGGGCCGCCGCCCGTTAGTACAGCATCATTCATCTTAACCAACCCCAAACACCATGAGTCCTCAATCGCAAAGCAGCCAAGGCACCAGCCAACTCGACGCCACCATCGACGCCCTGAGCGGCGGCCTGAGCGGCGCGGCCGGCGCGGCCCCGGCCAACATCTCGGGCTGGATTAAAACCCTGCAAGGCAACCCACAATTCTCGGGCATCAGTTCGGAGCTGCAAAAGCTGCACGACGCCCTGAGCAGCGGCGCCAGCGACACCAGCGCCCTCTCGCAGAGCCTGACCACCCTGGGCCAGCACACCACCCAGGCCGCCTCGTCGGCCACCCCCGACGCTCAGGACAAGCTCCGTCAGTTGGGCCAGGCCCTCAGCTCGGCCGCCAGCCAGCTGAAAGGCTAAGTTTCGAGGGTTGAGTTTTGAATGACCTTCTGATTTCAAAACCTGCAACCTTATTGCAAAAAGGGCTGCCCCAATGTATTGGGGCAGCCCTTTTTCAATTATCTCAAGCCAAACGAGAATTCAAAACTCAACTCTCAACCCTTAACCCTTCCTACTGCCCCACCAGGAACACGGCGTTGCCGAACAAGAGCTTGCCGCCCTGCCAGAAGCCGCGAAACAAGGGGTTGTCGGCCAAATAAATAACTTGGCCGCGGCCCATTTCCTGGGCGCCGAGCACGAACGTATCGGTGAGCTTGCGGCGGGCGCTGCGGCCGGCGAAGCCCGCCGCGTAGTTGTTGCGGCGCAGCGTGCCCACGTTCCAGCCGCCGCGGCCCAGGAAGCGGTAGTTGAGCGTGTCGCGCACCAGGGCAAAGTAGGTGTCCTCGTAGCCAAACGCCAGCGGGTGCGAGTTGTCGAGCTGCACGCGGTACACGCTGCCCTGCACCCGCTCCTCCGCGCCCTCGCGCTCGGCGTTGCCGTAGCGGCGCAAGAGGCGGTAGGGGTCCTTTTTCCTGGTGCCGGTGGAGTCGGCGGGCTTGGTTTTCAATAGGAAGTCCTTTTTATTGGCCAGGAATGCCGCCGCGCCTTCCATCGCAATCAGGCGCCCGCCGCCGCGCACCCAGGTTTTAAGGGTTTCCTGCTGCCGCTCGTTGCCAAACAGCTCCTCGTAGTCGCCGTCGGGCAGGATGAGCACGTCGAACTTGCCCAGCGGCACCGAGCGCAGATAATCGGCGCCGAGCACCGTGACGGGGTAGCCGAGCTGCTGCTCGAAAAAGTGCCAGACCTCGCCGAAGGCGGTGGGCGAGACGTTGTCGCCGGCCACCACGGCCACGTTGGGCCGGGCCACGCCGTGCACGTATTCCGAGCCGATATCGGTGCCCGAGGTGGCGAAGCCCGAGGCCACGGCCCGCAGCTGCACGCCCGCCGAGTCGGCCTGCGCCCGCACCAGCTGGTCGAAGCGGGCGCCCAGGTTTTCGTTGCCGCTGCGCGTGATGATGAGCGAGCCTGGCCCGTACTGCTGCCCGTCGGCCTCAAACGCGCGCTGCGTGACGCGCACCTTCACTTTTTTCTGCAAGAGCTGACTCAAGAAGCGCACGTCGGGCAGCGAGTTCCAGCGGGCAACGTAGGCGTAGGGGGTAGGGAGCAGCTGCTGGTTGTTGGTCGGGACAGTCTTGCCGGCCGGAGTGCGGCTGGTTTTGCCGGCGGTCGGCTGGCTGGTGGCGCCAGTCAGCCGGTCTTTCAGCGCGTAGGCTTTCAGGCCAAACGAGTAGGGTAGGGCCCAGGCCGTGATGTCGTAAGTGAGCGAGTCTTCCAGGGCCGGGCGCGGCTCGAACAGGACTTTGGCCAGCGTCGATTTGGGCTGGTAGAGGCTCACCACCACATCATTAGCCTCGATGGCCACGCTCTCTTGCTGGCCCGTGGCGTAGCTGAAGCCGCGGGCCTTGCTGCTCTTGCCAGCATAGCCGTAGCGGATGCCCTGCCGCTCCAAATAATCAGTGAAGGCGCGCAGCTGGCCGGGGCGGTTGCTGCCGCTGATAATGAAGGTTTTGAACTCGCCCTGGGGCCGCTTCTGCGCGTCGTCGTAATACTTGCTGAAGCTGGTCAGCAGCTCGTCGTGGTGCTCGGCGGCGGCGCGCAGCGTGGCCAGGCTCGCGGCGTGGTGGTGGCTGATGCGCTGGGCCAGCGTGAGCGTATCGCCGTCGGCCTTGATGATGCCCAAGCCGGCGCGGGGGCCGCCGCCCTGCTCGTAGGTCATGCCGATGGCGCCGTTGAACGTGGGCCAGGTGTCGCCGTAGCTGGGATAAAACAAATCAAACGTTTCGCGGGTGAAGTACAGCCAGTTGTTCTTGTCAAACACGGCCTTGTTGTAGTCGCCGATGGTGTTCTGAAACGTGCGCTGAAACGGCGTCACGGCGGCGTGGAAGGGCTTGGCGGCGGGCGAGAAGTAGTAGGGCGCCTCCGGCCCCATCTCGTGGAAGTCGGCGTGCACCTGCGGCAGCCACTGGTTGTAGAGCACGATGCGCTGGCGGCTTTCCTGCTGGGTTTGCCAGGCCCAGTCGCGGTTCAAATCGAAGAAGTAATGGTTGTAGCGCCCGCCGGGCCAGGGCTCATGGTGCTCCCAGGCGTAGCCCGAGACATTGGGCGTCTGCTGCATCACGCGGTTGTACCACTGCACGTAGCGCTCGCGGCCGTCGGGGTTCACGCAGGGGTCGAGCAAGACCACGGTGTTGCGCAGCAGGTTCTGAGCTTCCTGGTTTTGCGGGTCGGCCAGCTCGTAGAGCACCTGCAAAAAAGCTTCGGTCGAGACCGACTCGTTGCCGTGCACATTGTAGCTGAGCCAGACCACAGCCGGCTGGGCGGCCACGCTGCCGGCGGGCTTGCTGCCGGTCTCGCCCAGCCCCGCGCGGCTCAGGTTGGTCTGGCGGATGTTGTCCAGGCGCGGGAAGTTTTCAGCCGACGCCACCATGACCACTTCCAGCGGCCGGTTTTCGTAGGTGCTGCCGTAGCGCTGAATGCGCATCCTAGTGGGCGTGTGGGCCGCCACGTGGGCGGCGTAGCGCAGCACCTCGCTGTGGGGCGTGAAGCGGCTGCCGAGCGCATAGCCCAGAAACGCGCCCGGCGCCAGCAGCGGCCCGGCGCTGGCATCGGCGGCCGGCCCGCTGACGAGCTGAGCGCGGGCGGCCGGCGGCGCCAGCAGGGCGCTTAGGCCCAGGAAAAGGCAAACAGTAATCACCAAGCCCCGCCGGCGGCTGGCGAATCCGAACGAACAATGGAATTTTTTCATCAATGGAAAGAAGGAAACGAAGTCGAACGCAACGGCAACTTACGCCCGCCGCCGCTTTGCCGCCCTTCTGCCCACCCGACTTCCTACCCCCTCCTGGTTGGGCAAACCCGCCCCCCTCTGGTCTCCCAACCCCGCCGCCCGCCAACGTTCACTTGTCCGTGCCGTTACTTTGCAGCGCGCCGCCCCGCGCCGCCACTCCAACTCATAATTCATAATTTCTAACTCATAAACTCAAAGAAATGAACGCCTCCGCCGAAATTGAAGCTGCCATCCAAACCCTCGTTGATGCCAAAGGCAGCGGCTTTATGAACTCGTCCGACGCCGGCCTGGGCCAGCTCGACAACTGGCTCCAGCACCTGCGCCACGCCGACGCGCCCGGCCTGCGCGCCCTCACCACCGAGATGGAGCAGCTGCAAGGCCACTTTCAGCAAAACAACCTCGGTGCCGCCGCCACCAGCCTGCAGGCCCTGGGCGAGCACACCGCCGTGGCCGCCCAGAGCATTCACAGCTTCGAGGGCACCGGCGACAAGCTGCGCCAGCTCAGCCAGAAACTGGTGTCGGCGGCCGGCAACCTGCGCCTCGTGGCCGGCGCGCCCCAGCCGGCGGCCGGCCACTAAGCCGGGCTCGGAGCGAAGCCAGGTCGGGTCGGCGAGGGGGGTAGGGACTTGAAGCCAGCCCGGCCGCGCATCAAACGCCAAAATTCTGCCCCACGGCCAGCCAACCCCGCGCCCGGCCAGTCGTTAGGATAAGAGAATAATATCCTTAAAAACCTCTTTCATCATGGCCACTGCCCACGACCTCGCTCACCTCGATTCTACCATCCGCTCGCTCAGCGGCGGCGTGCAGGACGCCCGCCAGGGCGCCACGCGCAGCATCAATTCCTGGATTGAAGCCCTCGACGGCGGCTCCTACGGCCCGCTCACCCGCGACCTTGAGCACCTGAAAGCCGCCCTCGAAGACGAGAGCCCCGACACCGCCAAGCTCAGCCAAACCCTGCGCCAGCTCGGCGAGCACACCACCAAAGCCGCCGATAAGGCGGAGGGTGCTACGGTCGAGAAGCTGCAAGAGCTGGGCCAGCTGCTGACCACCGCCGCCGGCCAGCTCAAGTAGCGGCGAGTCAGCTGCCTAACTTGTTTTTAATCAGAAGGCCCGCTACAACCGTGTAGCGGGCCTTTCTTGATTTAAGCAACTCTCTATTCCTTCCGCTAATACCCCGCCGCCGCGTCGTCGCCGCGCGGGTCGGCGCCGCCTTCGAGCCGGCCACTGGGCAGCACCCGGATGATGTCGAGCCGGCCCCAGGGGGCGCGGTCGTGGAGCTGGTAGCCGCGGGCGCGCAAAGAGTCGGCGGCGGCGGGGCGCAGGGCGCCGGCTTCCACGTCGATGTAGTCGGGCAGCCACTGGTGATGCAGGCGCGGCGCGGCCACGGCCTGCGGGGCGCTCATCTTGTAGTCCACCACGTGCAGGATGCTTTGCAGCACGCTGGTGATGATGGTCGAGCCGCCCGGCGAGCCCGTGACGAGGGCGATTTTGCCGTTTTTGGTCAGGATGGTGGGCGTCATGCTACTCAGCATCCGCTTGCCGGGCGCAATAGCGTTGGCTGCTCCGCCCACCAGGCCGTAGGCGTTGGGCGTGCCGGCTTTGGCCGAGAAGTCATCCATCTCATTATTAAGCAAAAAGCCCGCGCCGGCCACCACTACTTTACTGCCGTAGGCGCCGTTGAGGGTCGTGGTGCAGCTCACGGCATTGCCCTGGGCGTCGATGATGCTGTAGTGGGTGGTCTGGTCGGATTCGTAGGGGGGTAGGCCCTGGCCGGCGGCCACCTGGGCGCTGGGCGTGGCCCGGCCGCCGGCCCGGATGCCTTCGCGGCGCTGCTTGTTATAGGCCGGGGCCAGCAGCTGGGCCACTGGCACGCGTCCAAAATCCGGGTCGCCGAGATAGGTGGCGCGGTCGGCGTACACGCGCCGCTCGGCCTCGGTGAGCAGGGCCACGGCGGCCGGCGAGTGGTAACCGAGCTTGCCCAGGTTCGTGGGCTCCAGCATTTGCAGCAGCTGGAGCAAGGCCACGCCGCCCGAGCTGGGCGGCGGCATCGTAATGACTTCGTAGCCCCGGTAGAGGCCGCGCAGCGCGGCGCGCCACTTGGGCTGGTAGGCATCCAGGTCCTTTTGGGCGATGATGCCGCCCTGCTGCTGCATGGTGGCCAGCAGCGCCGCCGCCGTGGGGCCGGCGTAGAAGCCGGCGCGGCCCAATAGCTGCACGCGCTGCAACGTCTGGGCCAGCTCGGTGAGGCGCAGCGTGTCGCCGCGCTGCCAGGCTGGGCGGCCGGCGGCTCGCACGTAGGCGGGGGGGGTAGGGCCGGGGTTGTACTTCTGAAAATCAGCCTGATTGCGGTTGAGGCCGGCGGCTTCTTTCTCGGTCAGCAGCACGCCCTGCGCGGCCAGGGCCACGGCGGGCGCCACCAGCACCGCCCAGGGCAGCTTGCCTAGCTTCTGGTGCAGGGCCACCATGCCGGCCACGGTGCCGGGCACACCCACGGCCAGCGGGCCGGCCAGGCTACGCTCGGCCACGGGGTTGCCCTGCGCATCCAAATACATGTCGCGGCGGGCGGCGGCGGGCGCGGTTTCGCGGAAGTCGAGCGTGCCGGCCGTGCCGTCCTGGTGGCGGTACACGATAAAGCCGCCCCCGCCAATGTTGCCGGCCACGGGCAGGGCCACGGCCAGCGCAAACTGCACGGCAATGGCCGCGTCATACGCATTGCCGCCCTTTTGCAGAATCTCGACCCCAATGCGCGAAGCCTCTGGGTGAGCCGAAACTACCATCGCCCGGCTGGCCGTGACCGGCGCGGTGGCCGAAGCAGCGGCATCAGGAGAGGCTGTCCGGGCTGGGGCTGTGGGCGGCGCGGCAGGCTGGCCAGTGGTGCAGGCCAGCGTGGCCAGCAGCGGGAGCGGGAGCAGGCGGGAGTAGCGCATCATGGGACGGAAGATAGGGGGTAGGGAAATCGCACTCGTTATTTTTCGCTGAGTAAGCGCGTCATAAGAGCGGCGTAACGGCCGCCAAAGCGGGGCAGTTAAGAATTAAAAATGATAAATTAAAAATGATAAATTAAAAGTAAGCTCGGCGGCAGCAGCTGTTTTCAGGGCCGCGGCTTTGCTTTTTCAGAGGGGGGTAGGGAATTGGGCGAAACTGGCCGGCGCCGCCGGACTTTTCCGTTTGGCGACTCGTTAACTTGCCCCCATGAACCCGCCCGCCGTTCCCGCCGCCCCTGCCCTTGCCCTTGTTCAACAGGACTCCTGGCTGTTGCCCTACGAGCCCGTGCTGCGCCGCCGCCAGCAGCGCCTGGCGGCCCGATTAGAGGAAATAGCCCGCCAGCACGGCTCGTTGCTGAAGTTTGCCGGCGCCCACCAGCGCCTGGGCCTGCACTACGATGGGCGCCGCCGCGGCTACCAGTATCGGGAGTGGGCGCCGGCCGCGCAGGGCCTGTTTCTGATTGGCGACTTCAACGGCTGGGACCGGCAGGCCACGCCCCTGCAACGCGGCGACGACGGCGTGTGGGAGGTGTTTTTGCCCGACAAAACCTACCAGGACCGCCTCACCCACGGCTCGCGCTACAAAGTGCACGTGGTGGCGGCCAACGGCGCTCACGACCGCCTGCCCGCCTACCTGCGCCGCGCCGTGCAGGACGAGGCCACCAAAGACTTCGCCGCCCAGCTCTGGCGCCCGGAGCACCCTTTTGCCTGGACCGACCAGAAGTTTAATCTGCAAAAAGCCGTGCCCGAGCCGCTCATCTACGAGGCGCACGTGGGCATGGCCCTGGAGGACGGCCGCGTGGGCACGTACCGCGAGTTTGCCGACCTAATTCTGCCCCGCATTGAGGCCGGCGGCTACAACTGCGTGCAGCTGATGGCCGTGCTGGAGCACCCCTACTACGGCTCGTTTGGTTATCACGTGGCCAACTTTTTTGGCGTCAGCTCGCGCTTCGGCACGCCCGAGGATTTGAAGTATCTGGTGGATGAAGCGCACCGCCGCGGCCTGGCCGTGCTGCTGGATTTGGTGCACTCCCACGCCGTGAAAAATCAGGCCGAGGGGCTGGCCGACTTCGACGGCTCCGGCGGGCTGTATTTCCACGCCGGGGCGCGCGGCGAGCACCCCGGCTGGGATTCGCGCCTGTTCGATTACGGCCGGCCCGAGGTGCAGCAGTTTCTGCTCTCTAATCTGCGCTACTGGCTCGAAGAGTTTCACTTCGACGGCTTTCGCTTCGATGGGGTGACGAGTATGCTCTACCACCACCACGGCGAGGGCGTCGCCTTCAGCTCCTACGAGCAGTATTTCGGGCCCGAGGCCGATGAGGATGCCATTCTGTACTTGCAGCTGGCCACCACGCTGGCCCACGAAATCAAGAAGAGCAGCCTGCTCATCGCCGAGGATATGAGCGGGCTGCCGGGTTTGTGCCGTCCGCTCAGCGAGGGGGGGGTAGGGTTTGACTACCGCCTGGCGATGGGCATTCCCGACTACTGGATTAAGCTGCTTAAGCACTCGCGCGATGAAGACTGGCCGCTGGGTGGGCTCTGGCATCAGCTCAGCAACCGCCGGGCGGGCGAGAAAACCGTGGCCTACGCTGAAAGCCACGACCAGGCGCTGGTCGGCGACAAAACGCTGGCCCACTGGCTGCTGGATAAGAATATCTACGAGCACATGCGCCGCGACGACCCCGACGCCGTGACGGCCCGCGGCATCGCCCTGCACAAACTCATTCGGCTGAGCACCCTGGCCGCCGGTGGCGAGGCCTATCTGACCTTCATCGGCAACGAGTTCGGCCACCCCGAATGGGTGGATTTCCCGCGCCAGGGCAACAACTGGAGCTACCACTTCGCCCGCCGCCAGTGGAGCCTGGCCGACAACCCCAACTTGCAGTACGGCTACCTGCTGGCCTTTGATAAGGCCATGCTGCACCTGGCGGCCACGCGCCACGTGCTGGCCGCCGGCCCGGCCCGGCTGCTCAACATCGACGACGTGAATCAGGTCCTGATTTTCGAGCGCGGCGGCCTGGTGTTTATTTTCAGCTTCCACGTCGAGCGCAGCGTGGCCGACTACCAGCTGCCCGTGCCGCAAGCCGGCCGCTACCAGGTGCTGCTCAACTCCGACCGGCCCGAGTTCGGCGGCTTCAACCGCCTGGATGACAGCCTCATCTACGACACGCTCGGCGGGGGCGGCACGGCTGACGCGCCCAAGCTGCGCCTCTACCTGATTAATCGCACGGCCCTGGTGCTGGGGCCGGCGTAAGTTTGTGGCCCGCCGGCCGAAAAGTGGGCCGACTGTCTGTTTTGGATAGGGGAAGCTTGGTTTGGCTTTACTCCCGAGAGCCTCGCAGCCAGGTGAGCTGCCGGCCGGCGCGGCGCCTACCCCCTCTTGATTCGCTGACCCCCTCGCCTGCTTATGGCTCCTAGTTCTTCCGCGCCGGCCCCTTTCACTGCGCCCGACGACGACCTGCTGCCCGCGCTGCTGGCCATTTCGCTGAGCGGCGTCATCATCTTCCGGCCCGTCTGGGGTTCGCCCGACCCGGCTACTATCACTGACCTGGCCTACGTGCAGCTCAATCCCGCCGCCCAGCGGATGCTGCAACTGCCCGAGCGCCCCGCCCAGACCTTCCTCACGCTCTACCCCAACGCGACCGAGGCGGGCATCTTCGCCTTCTACCGCGATACATTTCTGGCGGGCACGCCCGGCCGCTACGACGTGAACTACCAGCACGACGGCCTCGACAATTATTTTCACCTCGCCGCTCAGCGCTGCGGCGACGTGCTCGTCGTCAGCTTTAACGACACCGGCGACCAGCCCCGCACGCCCGTGGAGGAGGCCCTGCGCCAGAGCCAGGCCGCCGAGCAGGCCGCCCGCGCCGACGCCGAGGCCCAGCGCCAACGCTTCTACGAGGTGCTGATGCAGCTGCCCGCCCAGGTGGCCGTTTACCACGGGCCCGACTATGTGTTCAACTTCGTCAACTCGCGCTACCAGACGAACTTTTCCGGCTTGCCCCTGCTGGGCCGCGCCCTGCACGAGGTGCTGCCGGTGGCCGGCGAACAGGGCATCCTGGCCCTGCTCGACCGCGTGTACCAGACGGGCGAGCCGTTCTACGGCCACGAGCGGGAAGTGCAGCTGCCGTCCAGCCCCCCCGACAACGGCAAGCGGCGGTTCATCAACGCTGTTTATCATCCGCTGCGCGATGCGCAGGGCCGCATTGATGGCGTGCTGGACTTTTCCTACGACGTAACCGAGCAGGTGCGGGCCCGCCGCCAGGTCGAGCAGCTCAACCAGGAGCTGGAAACGCGCGTGCAGGAGCGCACCGCGCAGCTGCAGCGGCAGCAGGGGCTGCTGCGGCAGATTCTGGGGCAGGTGCCGGCCTTTATTGCCACGCTGCAAGGCCCTGCGCACCAGCACACCTACTTCAACGCCGGCTACCATGCCTTGTCGGGCAACCGGGCCCAGGTGGGCCTGCCGGTGGCGGAAGTGTATCCCGAAACGATAGCGCAGGGGTTCGTTGGCCTGCTCGACGAGGTGTATCGGAGCGGCCAGCCCTTTACCGGCACCGAAATGCTGGTCGAGCTTTACGACGCGGCCCTCGGCCGGCCCGCGCCGCGCTACCTCGACTTCATCTACCAGCCCCTGACCAACGAGCAGCACCAGACCACGGGCATCATGGTCTTCGCCGTGGACGTGACCGACAAGGTGCTCGCCCGCCAACAGGCCGGGACGCTGCAGGCCGAACTGCTGGCCGCCGCCCAGCGCCAGGGCCAGCAGCGCGAGGCCTTCTACCAGGTGTTTGAGCAAACCCCGGCCCTGATTGCGCTGCTGCGCGCCCCCGGTCACCGCTTCGAGTACGTCAACCCAGCTTACCAGCGCCTTTTTCCCGGCCGCCAGCTGGTCGGACTCGACATGGTTGATGCCCTGCCCGAAGTGGAAGAGCAGGGCTTCGTGGCCCTGCTGGACCGCGTGTACCAGACCGGCGAAACGTATTTCGGCACCGACACGGCGTTTGAGGTGCCGCCCGCCGCCGGCCAGCCGGCCCGGATGGCCTACTACAACTTCACGTACCAGGCCTACCAGGAAAACGGGCAGGTAGCCGGCATCTCCATTTTTGCCTACGGGGTTACGGAGCAGGTGCGGGCCCGGCAGGAGCGCGAAACCGAGCGGCAGCAGCTGGCCCAGGTGTTTAGCCAGGCGCCGGTAGCCATCTGCGTGTTCCGCGGCCCCGACTACGTGCTCGATGTCGTCAACCCGCTGATGGGCGAGATGCTGGGGCGGCCTCTGGCCGAGCTGGTGGGCCGGCCGTTTTTTGAGGCCCTGCCCGAGCTGACCAGCCAGGGCCTGCCCGCGCTGCTGGAGGGTGTGCGCCAGACCGGCATACCCTTCGTGGCCCAGGAGCAGCAAATTCGCCTGGCCCGCCACGGCGCCGGCGAGGCCGGCTACTTCACCTTCACCTACCAGCCCCTGCGCGACGCCGCCGGCCGGGTGGCGGCCATCACCTGCGTAGCCGTGGAAGTCACCGGGCAGGTCGAGGCCCGCCAGCGGGTGCAAGACCTGAACGAGGAGTTGGCCGCCATCAACGAGGAGCTGCAAGCCACGAATGAGGAGCTGAGCGATGCCAACCAGCAGCTCACGCGCACCAACGTGGATTTGGACAACTTCATCTACACCGCCTCCCACGACCTCAAGGCGCCCATCACCAACATCGAGGGCCTACTCGACGCTCTGCGCCAGCATTTGCCGCCCGCGGCCCGCCAGGTGGAGCCCGTGCCGCAGCTGCTGGCCATGATGCAAGGGGCGGTAGAGCGCTTTCAGCTCACCATCACCCAGCTCACCGACATCACCAGGCTCCAGCAGGCCCAGACCCAGCCCGCCGAAGCCGTGGACCTGGCCGCCTTGGTGGAGGCCGTGCGCCTGGATTTGGACCCCGCGCTGCGCGGGGCCGCCGCCGACGTGCGCGTGGAGGTGAGCGCCAGGCCGTACATCTCGTTCGCACCCAAAAATCTACGCTCCATCGTCTACAATCTGCTCAGCAATGCCGTCAAGTACCGCCACCCGGCCCGGCCGGCCATAGTCGAGCTGCGCGCCTACCCCGCCACCGACGTCGGGGGCCGGGCCGGGGTCGTGCTGGAAGTGCAGGACAACGGCCTGGGCTTGGACGGGGCGCAGCAAGCCAAGCTCTTCGGCATGTTTCAGCGCCTGCACACCCACGTCGAGGGCTCCGGCATTGGGCTCTACATGGTCAAGAAAATCGTGGACAATGCCAGCGGCACCATCACGGTCGAAAGTGAGCCCGGCGTGGGCAGCACGTTTCGCGTATTCTTGCCGGAAACCGGGCTGGCGGCCCCCCAGCCGGCGTCAGCAGTTAAGTAGCCAGCCGTCAGTATGCAAAAATTATCCAGCGTCCTGCTGGTCGATGATGACTCGACCACCAACTTTCTTAATCAGCTGCTGCTCAATAGTCTGGGCGTCGCTGAGCAGCTGCTGGTAGCCGAGAACGGCGCCGAGGCCCTGCAAACACTGGCCCGCACCTGCCCGGAGTCGGCCGCGCCGGCCTGCCCGGTCCTGATTCTGCTCGACGTGAACATGCCCATCATGAACGGCATCGAGTTTCTGGAAGCCTACCAGCGCCTGCCCCTGGCGCAGCGCCAGGCCATTGTCATCGTCATGCTCACCACCACCATGCACGCCCGCGATTTGACCCGCATTCAGGAGCTGCCCATCGCCGGCCTGGTTAGCAAGCCCCTGACCAGAGAAAAAATCAACACCATCCTGCAAGTGAACTTCCAGCGCGAGCTGCCCGTCCGCTAGGCCTGGCGGCGCGGGCTTTAGCCGTCGAGGCGCCTGAACTGGTCGAGCCAGGCCAGAGCGGGCCCCTCTTCCACGAACCACTCGGTGCGAAAGGCGCCCGAGAGCAGCATCGGCTCGGGCGCGGCATTGCCCTGGTCCTCAAGCTGCTGCCACAACGCTGACGTACCCAAAAACGCCACCACCGGCACGCGCCCCAGCGCCGCCCGTACTCGCGGCAGGTAGTCGTCTTCTATCCAGTGGTACAGCTCCGGCTGCTGCCGGGCGCGGTCGGCCCGGCAGTCGAGCAGCCAGTAGGGACAGCCGGTGCGCCGGGCCTCTGCCAGCAGCTGCTCGCTGACCAGCGTAAATTCCGGCACCGTGAGCGGGCGCAGCGTCAGACCCCGCAACAGCGGCGGTAGCGCCTGAAAATCAACCTGATAAAATTCCTGAGTGAGCGCTACCATAAGCCAGGCGACTAGAAAAGGGCGGATACGCTGCAAATACCTACGTAGTAGTACGTATTCAGGAGACTAAAGATGTGCGTAGTGACTAGTAATTTAAGCGGAATTAAACAAAATTCAGTGCTCCTGGCCAAGGCGCGAAAAGGCAGCTGCCAGAGTTAGCTAAAAACCGGATTTCGCGGCGCGTGATGGCGCGGACGCCGGCGCGGGCATCGCCGTCTAGGCTGAGCGTCGGCGCACGCCAATCAACATGCGCTCAGCGGTTTGCGCGACGCGCTCGGCTCGGCCCTGTTCGGTTTTAGCCGCCGCAATCCAGGCCACGTACTCGCGCTGGTGGGCTTTGGAAAGCTGATTGAACCGGGCCCGCGAGCCGCGCACGGCGGCCAGCGCCACCAGCAGGTCGGCGGGCAGGTCCAGGGCTTGGGCCTCAGGGTCGGGCGCCAGGGTCACGGCCACGTCGTTGGTCCAGGTCTTGCCGATGGCTTTGCGCACCTGCTTGGGTACCAGCAGGATGTACTCACCCTCGGCGCCCGCGGGCAGGGGCGTGAGCAGGCCATTGTGCGGAAACCCATCGAAGGTTGCGCGCACGGCCAGCCTGGCGCGCGGCCCGCCGGCGGGGCCCAGAGCGGCCGTCACGGCCGGGGGCACCACCACGTATACGCCGCCGGTTTCGCTGTCGTGCTCCAGCTCGGCCTCGAAGGCCAGAGGGGCGGGTGCCGGGGCAGCGGGAGAAAATTCGGGGGCTGATTCGGAGTTGGCGGACATGGCAGCGTAGCAGGGGGGTAGGGAGTGGCAAGTTACGCCGGGCCGCCCGCCGCGGCCCGTAGCTGTGGCAGCAACTCAGCGGTAAAGTGCTCGAAATCAAATGGTGAGTCGTCGGCCTGGCCCGGCTGAGGGGCGCTGCCGAGCACCTGCGCCGCGCGCCGCAGCGGGTAGCGGCGACCCAGCTGCTCGGCCAGCGCCGCCGTGGGCACCAAAACCAAATCAGCCCGCGCGAAGGCCTGCCGTTCCAGCTCCAGCAGCCAGCCGCGGGCCGGGCGCGGCCCCTGCTCGGAGGGCAGCCCGGCCACGTAGAGCACCAGCGGGCGGCCCGTGCGCTGCCGGATTTCGACCGCCGCCAGCCAGGTAGGCCAGGCCGCCGCGAAAATGACCGCAAACCCGGCCCCGCCCGCCGTGAGCTGGGTGGCAAAGCGCGCGAACTGAATCAGGCGAAACGAGAGCGCCGCCGCCGCCGCTAGGGCTTCGGCGCCGGCGGGGGGGGTAGGGCGCCGCAGCGCGGCCAGCGCCGCCGGCCGCGCCGCCGGGGCGGTCAGCGCATCCGGCGGGGCGGGGTCCAGCGTCAGGTCGTCGGTCCACTGCGTCAGGTCGGCGGCTTCGGCCGGACCAGGGTCGGCGGCGGCCTCAGGCTCTTCCGGCGCTGGGCCGGGCTGGGCCGGGCTGGGGCCGAACGACAAGTTGTGGCGCAAGGTGTTGTCCAAGACTTCGTCCGGGGCCAGACTGGCGACCGGGGCTGAGCCGGGTTCCGGCTTTGCGGGGGGGGTAGGGGCTGGCGCCGCTGGGGCCGCTGCCGCTGAGCTGGTGGCGGTATCGTGCGCAGCGCGGCCCACGTACGGCGCGGCCGGTGGGCGCCACGCGCCCACCGGCGGGCGGGGCTGTCCACTGGCGTCGCCCCGGCGGCGGGCTTCCGCGCTCAGCTCGGGCAAGGTCAAATCAGCCAGCCCGATGAGCATTGGCGCGCCCGGCTCGGGGCCGGCAGGGGGGGTAGGGAATGACTGGCCGGCGGCGGCCGGACCCGTGGCCGACGGGGCGCTGCCGGGTCCGGCGGCGGTTGGTGGCGCCGGCGGGCCGGCGAGAGAGGCCCACCCGACGGCGGCTTCACCAGCGGAAACGGCCAGCGCTAAGTCGTCGGCGGGCGGGGTCGCGGCCGGTGCTGTGGTTGAGGGCTCGGAGATGGTCGGCGCGGGCAGCTGGGGCAAAATGGCCGTCAGGGCGACGCGGGCGGCCAGGGCGGCTTGCAGGGCAACGCCGGCCGGCAGCGGCGCGCCCAGGTGGGCGGGCGCTGGGTCGGCATCATCCCAGGCCAATAGCAAAACCGAAAGCGGGGCATCATTCACGAGGACGGGCATGAGGGCGGAGGCGGAACAGGGGTAGGGGCAAGCCGCCGCAAGCTAAGCAAACCCGGCCCGCTCACCCGCCGGAATCCGCGAAATCGGCAAAAAACCTGGCGCGGCTCCTTATCTTGCGGGCTTAATCCGCGTAAGGCCTGGCGCCGCTGAGCCACTTCTCGCTTTGGTCCCGCCTGCAGGCTTCAGCTAGCCCGGCTGGCCCAACTATTGCGCTCCAACGCCGATGGCTCACGAGCCAAACCATTGCAAACGCTTCATAATCAGCCCTAACTAAGTCATGGCTAACGCTATACAGGAGAACAACTACATGATAAACGACCTGGCCACCCGCGGCCAGGACGAACACTACCCCGGCCCGGTGGTCGGCGCCGAGCAGGACGGCCAGCGGTTTGTGTTTACGTGCCAGAACGGCGTGCGCCTGGCGCTCTACGTCATCAGCGACAAGGTGCTGCGCTTCCGCTACCTTACCGACGGACCCTTGGCGCCCGATTTCAGCTACGCGCTGCCCGCCGAAACGGCCCGGCCGCGGCCCGCGACCGAGTTTTTGGAATTCAAGGAGAAAGCCGACCACTACCGCCTCACCACGGGCCGCCTGATTTGCCTGGTGCAGAAAGAGGATTTGCGCACCAAGGTGCTTGACCGCTCGGGCACGGTGCTCAGCGAAGATGAGAAGGGCTTCCACTGGGAGCAGCCCTACGAAACCGGCAACGACATCGTCAAGATGAGCCACCAGGTGCCCAGCGGCGTGCACTACTACGGCCTCGGCGACAAGCCCGACAATATGAACCTGCGCGGCAAGCGCTTCACCAACTGGGGCTCCGACACTTACGGCTACACCAAGGGCTCCGACCCGCTCTACAAGAACATTCCGTTCTACCACGTGCTCCAGCAGAAGATTGCCCACGGCATCTTCTTCGATAACTCGTTCAAGGCCAGCTTCGACTTCGCCGCCGAGCGAGCTGATGTAACGAGCTTTTGGGCGCAGGGCGGCGAGCTGAACTACTACTTCATCTACGGCCCTAGTTTGCTCGAAGTCAGCCAGGAATACACGTTGCTCACGGGCACCCCGGAGCTGCCGCCGCTCTGGACGCTGGGCTACCACCAGTGCAAGTGGAGCTACTACCCCGAAAGCAACGTCAAGGAAATCACCCAGGGCCTGCGCGAGCGCCGCATTCCCTGCGATGCGATTTACCTCGACATCGACTACATGGAAGGCTACCGCTGCTTTACGTGGAGCAAATCTTACTTCCCCGAGCCCAAGCGGATGGTGCGGAAGCTGGCCGAGGACGGGTTTAAGCTGGTCGTCATCATCGACCCCGGCATCAAGATTGACCCGGAATATGACGTGTACCAGCAGGGAATTGACAACGACTACTTCTGCCGCCGCGGCGACGGCCCGCTGATGAAAGGCTCGGTGTGGCCGGGCCTATGCAACTTCCCCGACTTCACCAAGCCCACGGTGCGCGCGTGGTGGGCGGGCTTGTTCAAGGAGCTGATTCAGGACGTGGGCGTGAAGGGCGTCTGGAACGACATGAACGAGCCGGCGGTGTTCGAAAAAGGTACTTTTCCGGATGACGTGCGCTTCGACTACGACGGCCATTCGGCCTCTCACAAAAAGGCCCACAACATCTATGGGATGCAGATGGCCCGCGCCACCAACGACGGCGTGAAGCAGTTCTGCTACCCCAACCGGCCCTTCACCATCACCCGCAGCACCTACAGCGGCGGGCAGCGCTACTCCTCGGGCTGGACCGGCGACAACATCGCCTCCTGGGAGCACCTGTGGCTGGCCAACATTCAGTGCCAGCGCCTGAGCATCAGCGGCTTTAGCTTTGTCGGCTCCGATATTGGCGGCTTCGTCGATACGCCCAGCGGTGAGCTGTACTCGCGCTGGATTGCGCTGGGCGCCTTCCACCCGTTTTTCCGCACCCACTCCTCCGGCGACCACGGCGACCAGGAACCCTGGAGCTTTGGCGAGCCCTTTACGAGCGTGGCGCGCTACTTCATTGAGCTGCGCTACCAGCTGCTGCCCTACATGTACACCACGTTCTGGCAGTATGCCACGCACGGCACGCCCATGCTGCGCCCGCTGACGTTCCTGGACCAGAACGACCCCGAGACCTACCTGCGCATGGCCGAGTTCAGTCTCGGCGACCACCTGCTTGTGTGTCCCATCACGCAGCCCAGCGTCGATGGCCGCTGGATGTATCTGCCTAAGGGCCAGTGGTATTACTATTGGACCGATGAGCTGAAGAGCGGCGGCCAGGAAGTGTGGGCCACCGCCGACCTCGACCGCATTCCGCTCTTCGTGCGGGCCGGCGCCGTGGTGCCCATGCAGCCCATCATGCAGTACGTGGGCGAAAAGAAGGTCGAGGAGCTGACCCTGCACGTGTATTTCCTCCACGGCACGGTCGAGAGCGTGCTCTACGACGACGGCGGCGAAGGCTACGCCTACCAGGAGCAGGACCTCAAAACCCTGCGCCGCTTCAGCGTGAGCGGCGACGCGCGGGCCCTGACCATCACCCAGACCATCGAGGGCAGCGACTACGAGCCCAGCTACGCCACCTACTGCGTGGTGCTGCACGGCCTGCCCGAGCCACCGGCCATCGTCTCGGTGAACGGCGAGGTGGTAGAGGACACCCGCGACCCGCTCGAAGCCGACCTGAACAACCCCAGCGTGGTGGTCAGCGCCGGCTTCCGGGAGTTGCGCGTGGGGCTGACGGTTGCGCCGCCCACGGCGTCGGCGGCGCCCGTCGCCTAGCGTTGGCCGGCCCCGAAAGCTGTCAGCTCAACTTATTCATAATCACACCGTCATGAAAAAATCTGCCCTCTTTCTGTCCGCTGCCGCGCTTGCTCTTTTGGCCCTGGGCCTGCCCGCGTGCAGCCGCGAAGCGGTGGGCGGCGGTGAGATGCGCGCCTCCTCGCCCGAAGCGGCCGAGTTCAACCGCGACATCAGCGAGGGCAGCCGCACGTCCGAAGAAACACGCGACTCGGCCGCTGCCGGGGGGGGTAGGCGGCAGCGCCGGCAGGCGGCCCCGCAGTAGGCCTGGCCGTTGGCGCTGCGGCTTATAAATGGGAAACAAAAAAGGAGCGCCCTGAGGGGGCGCTCCTTTTTTTAAACAACCTTCTGAAACTCTAGCGAACGAGCTTGCGGGTAACGAGTCCGCGCGGGGTGGCGAGCTGCATAGTGTAGATGCCGGTGGGCAGCCCGCTCAGGTCCAGGGCGCGGGTGGCGACGGCGCTCCGGCCGGGGGCGTCTTCGCGGCGCACGACGCGGCCGGTGGCATCGAGCACGGTGAGCGGGGCGGCCAGCAGGGCCGGCTCAGTGGCGCCGAGCACGTAGCGCCCGTCAGGGCTGGGGTTGGGCCAGACGCTGATGG
>NZ_CAXTEF010000014.1:87612-103094 GCF_964243305.1 uncultured Hymenobacter sp. | reverse complement strand
GCTTTTCTCTGCGCCCGCCTCTGGACGCTGTATCTCAATTGAGAACACCCCCTAATCCGTTTAATCCGATAAATCCGTGGTTCAGACAATTACGGCACGTAGCTGGTCTCGACCCGGAACCGGGCGTCGGGTGTGCCGAGCTTCTGCACGGCGCGGGGCGAGAGGCGCACCAGGATGTTGTTGTTTTCGCCCGTGTCGGGCAGCTTGCCGATGACGCGCACGTACACCGACTGGCCGTTCATGGCGTTTCGGACTTGCATAATCATGCCCACGGGGGCCGTTTTGTGCAGGGCCAGGTACTTGTCGGTGCCGCTGCGCTCGATGGTGGCGGCCAGCCCGCTCTCGGTGACGCGGCTGATGACTTCGCTGGCGCGGGTCGGGTTTTTCTCGCGCTCCTCCCGCTCGTCGCGGCGCTCGACGGGCGAGGTGGCGGGCGTCACGGTACCGATGGGCTCGCTCGTGCCGCTGGTCGCCGGCGCTTTGGCGGCTGCCGCTTCGGGGACTTTAGCCACGGCGGGGGGGGTAGGGATGGCGGCCGACGCGGCGGCCGGGGCGCTGCTGGCCGGGGCAGGTGCGGCGACGCCAGCCTCGGCGGCGCCGCTGAGCAGTAGCTCCTGGCCCACGCGCACCCGGCCGCCGGCGGGCAGGCGGTTGAGGCGAATCAGCTCGGCGGGCGTCAGGCTGAAGCGGCGGGCGATGCCGAACAGGGTTTCGCCCCGCGCCACGGTGTAGCGGGCGGGCACGGTGGTTGAGCTTGGGGAGGCGGGCCGGGCTTCGGCCGCAGCGGGGGGGATAAGCGCCGCCGCCGTATTCACCGCCGCCGGGCGCGCCGCGCCGCGCGGCACCAGCACCACCTGGCCCTGCCGGAGGCCAGCGGCCAACTGCGGGTTGGCCGATTGCAGCTGGTCGAGCCGCACATTGTAGCGGCGGGCAATGCCGAACAGCGTCTCGCTCTTGGTCACGCGGTGTTTCACAAAGCGCTGGCCGCCGCGCAGCTCCACGCCGATGGAATCAGACGGAGCCACCGAAGCCGGGGCGGAAGTGAGGGTGAAACTGGCGAGCAGAAAAAGCAGATTCATCGGGCAAGACGGAAAGTAAGACGGGTAAGCACGGCTTCAAAAAGCCGGACCGGAGGAGTTCGGAGCAGGCAAAATAACGAAGAAACGGCCGGGCCGGCGCCGTCTGGTTTCCCCAGGCCGTAGCTTGCAGCGGATATGCCTGGCCGGGCGCACCTCACTCCCCTACCCCCTTTCAGAAAAGAGGGAGAGCCTGGCGTCGATTAAGAATGAAGAGTTAAAAGTTAAAACTTAGCAGGTTCTTTCAACTCATTCCTCTTACTTCACCAATACTCCCACCTCAACTATGATTCTCGGCCTCATTCCCGCCCGCTACGCCTCGACCCGCCTGCCGGGCAAGCCGCTGCTGGATTTGGGTGGGCGCAGCATGATTCGGCGGGTGGTGGAACAGGCCCGGCGGGCCGACTTGCAGCGCGTGGTGGTGGCGACGGATGATGCGCGCATCCGCGACCACGTGCTGGACTTTGGCGGCGAGGCCGTGCTAACCCGGCCCGAGCACGCCAGCGGCACCGACCGCCTCTGGGAAGCCTTCGAGTTGCTCGGCGCACCCGCCGCCACGCGCTGCATTGTCAATATTCAGGGCGACGAGCCGTTTATCCACCCCGCCCAAATCAACACCCTGACGGCCTTGTTCAGCGGCCCTACCCCCCCTCCGGATATCGCCACGCTGGTCAAGCCGGTGGCGTCGGAAGAAGAACTGTTCAGCCCGCACCTGCCCAAAGTGGTGCTGAGCGCGGCCGGGCGGGCGCTGTATTTCAGCCGCCACCCGCTGCCCTACCAGCGCCAGCGCCCGCCGGCCGAGTGGCTGGCCCACCACCGCTACCTGCGCCACTTGGGCCTATACGCCTACTCGCCGGCCGTGCTGCGGCAGCTCACGCAGCTGCCCGTCTCGCCCCTGGAGGCCGCCGAAAGCCTGGAGCAGCTGCGCTGGCTCGAAGCTGGCTTCCAGATTCAGTGCGCCGAAACCGAGCTGGACGCCTTTGGCATCGACACGCCCGAGGATGCCGCGCGGGCGCGGGCGCGGCTCGGGCAGGGCGTCTAGAAATCGGCGCACCTCGGCGCTTCCGCTGCGGGTCTCGGCACGAACCTCCTGAGCCCACTAGCGGGCAGTCTACTCCCTGCCCCCGGTTATCTCCGCACTACGGCCCACCACGGCCTGCTCGGCGCCGGTAGTTTGGCGCTCGCTGTTCATCTCCTTGGATAAGAAGAAGTTAAGAGCTGTGCGAATGACGGCCACCGCCGCCAGCTTGCCAATCTGCTCCCAGCTCGGGGCAATGGCGGTGGAGAGAATATCGGCCCCGAGCTGAAACTCCAACGCCAGGGCCAGGTAGCGGGCCAGCGTGAGGCGGATGCTGGTAAAATCAGCCGTGCGCCGCCGCGCCAGCGCCGCCACAAACTGCCCGCCTGCCGTGAGAATGCCCAGCGCGATAATGCTGGCGCCCACCATCTCCACGCCCAGCTTAAGCCACTGCACGGCCTCGATAACGGCGGCTTCGGCCTGAGCGTGAAAGGTTAATGCTTCCATAAAAAACAGGGTCATACTGCCTAGCCGCCAGCTTTTTTGGCCTTGTAGCCGGCTTGCAACAGCGCGGCCAGCACCTTGTCGCGAAAGTCGCCCTGCACCCCAATTTCGCCGTCCTTGGCGCTGCCCCCTACCCCGCACTTGGTTTTGAGCTGCTTGCCCAGGGCCTGTAAATCGGCGTCGGTGCCCACGAAGCCGGTGACAAGCGTGACCTGCTTGCCGCCGCGCTGCTTCTTGTCGAGCTGCACCCGCAGGTTTTGCTGCGGGGGCGGCAGCGTACCAGCTTCGCCGGGCGCGTTATCCTGAAACTCAAAATCGGGGTTCGTAGAATAAACCACGCCCGTGCGCTGGATTTTCATTTTCAGTAGTAGTCAGGTAGTGAAGCAGTGGTAGTAAAGCAGTTTCAGCTTGGGTAGAAAGGCTGGTGTAGCGACGCATCTTTATGTCTCGTCGTTGAACGAAAACGGTCGAACGGCAGCATTGAGCGAGGGCGACTGGCTAATTTCCTACCCCCCTTTCCTAATCCAATCGGCGCTCACGCAGGGAGACGCAAAGATGCGTCGCTACATGCCATCCGGCTTTTTTTATTCTTACTTCTCAATTCTTAAACTGCCACTTCCAGCGCCGCCGGGCTCAGCGACACGTCAAACTTGGTGGCATGGCCCAGGTAATCGCCGTCGGCGTGGTAGCCCAGGGGCGCGGCAGCTGTCACATGGGCCTGCTTAAACTGGTAATAATCAGCCGCTTTAGTGGCCGGCAGGTTGCCCAGCGCCATGCCTAGGCTTACGCGCACGGCCCGCACCGCGGGCAGCGCATCAATCAGGCACGCGTCGAGCAGGCCGTCGCGCAAATCAGCCTGAGGTGCAATAAAGGCATTGTTGCCGTACTGCGAGGCGTTGGCGAAGGTCAGCACGTAGCAGTCGGTTTCGAGCAGGCCGGGTCGGCTATCGAAACGAGCCTGCACAGCCACGGGGCGGAAGCGGCGGTATTCGAGCAGCGCCACCCGCACATAGGTTAGCAGGCCGCGGGTGCCGGCCAGGGCAAAGTGCTGGCTCACGTGGGCATCGAAGCCCAGCCCGGCGGTGCAGAAAAACGGCTTTCCGTTAATATGGCCCACATCAATGCGGCTGAACGTGGGCGCTCGCAGCCGGCGCAGCGCGGCCGGCACGCTCAGGGGCACTTGCAGGTGGCGCGCCAGGCCGTTGCCCGACCCCTGCGGTACGATGCCCAGGGCCGCCGCGGTGCCCAGCAGCCCCCGCCCCACCTCGTTGATGGTGCCGTCGCCGCCCACTGCCGCCACCACCCGAAACCCCTCCTGGGCCGCTTCCCGGGCCAGCTCGACGGCGTGGCCGGCGTGCTGCGTAGGCCGCACGGCGTAGTCGGGTCCCCCAGCGCCGCCGAAGTGCCGGGCAATGAGCGCCGGCAGGTCGTGGCGCCGGTTAGGACCCGCATTCGGGTTCAGGATAAAGCAAGTGCGCGGCATGAGGCGGGGGCGGAACGGCCGGGGCCGCGGAGGGGGGTAGGGAATGGCTCTGGAACGGCCGTACCCAAACTAAAGTCGGGAAGCGGAAAAGCCATTTTGCGGAATGACCTTTCTGCTTCCCGACTTATTTACTTATTCACCTACTATACACTTCCGAAACAGCTCATCCGGAAGGCTTAGCTAGCCATTTTTTCGCCCAGGCGCTGAATAAGGTCGGCCGTGCGGGTCGAGTAGCCGAACTCGTTGTCGTACCAGCCCACCACTTTCACCAGCGCGCCGTTGGCCGAGGTCAGCTGCGAGTCGAAAACGCACGAGTGGGGGTTGCCCACAATGTCGATGCTCACCAGCGGGTCGGTCGAGAACTCGATAATGCCCTTGAGCGGCCCATTGGCGGCGGCTTTCAGGGCCTCGTTGACTTGCTCTTTGGTCACTTCCTGCTTCAGAATCACGGTCAGGTCGGTCACCGAGCCGTCGGGCACGGGCACGCGCATGGCAATGCCGTCGAGCTTGCCCTTGAGTTGCGGCAGCACGAGGCCCACGGCCTTGGCCGCGCCGGTGCTGGTCGGGATGATGCTCAGGGCGGCGGCGCGGGCGCGGCGCAGGTCCTTGTGGGGGGCGTCCTGCAGGTTTTGGTCCGAGGTGTAGGCGTGCACCGTCGTGATGTAGCCCTTCTCGATGCCAAAGGCGTCGTCGAGCACCTTGGCCATCGGGGCCAGGCAGTTGGTGGTGCAGGAGGCGTTGGAGAGGATGGTCTCGTCGCCGGTCAGCGTATCCTCGTTCACGCCCAGCACCACGGTCGGGATGTCGCCCGTGGCCGGGGCCGAAATCACGACCTTCTTGCAGCCCGCCGTCAGGTGCTGGCCGGCGCCGGCCTCATCGACGAAGCGGCCGGTGCTTTCGAGCACCACGTCAATGTTCATGTCCTTCCAGGGCAGCAGCTTGGGGTCGCGCTCGGCCAGGGCGGCGATGCGCGTGCCGTTGACGGTCAGGGAGTTCTCATCGAAGCTCACCGTACCGTCGAAGCGCCCGTGCACCGAGTCGTACTTGAGCAGGTGAGCCAGGGTCTTGTTATCGGTCAGGTCGTTGATGGCCACGACCTCCACGTTGTCGCGGCCGAGCAGGGCCCGGAAGGTGAGGCGGCCAATACGGCCGAAGCCGTTGATGGCGACTTTAATTTTTGCCATGAGGGAAAGAAGGAATAGAAGGTGCCGGCTGCCGCCCTGGCAGCCGGTTAAAACGCGGGGGCGAAGATAGCAGCCGGGCCCGCAGCTTGCACCATACGCAGCCGTTTCGCCTTCGTTGGCCCGTCCCTACCCCCCGGCCGACAGCTCAGACCGCATCTTTGCGCTTTGAAAATCAGTTCCTTTCCTTTCCCACCCAAACTTTTTTAGCCCTGACGCTTGCCCCAAATGCTACCCGCCCTATCTTTGCACCACCAAAAACGAAAAACGGTCCGTTCGTCTAGGGGTTAGGACAGTAGATTTTCATTCTACCAACAGGGGTTCGATTCCCCTACGGACTACGAAAAACGCCCTCTGCACTGCGCAGAGGGCGTTTTTACTTTACTGGGGTACAGCTGCTCATCGCGATAGCCTTCATTCCGGCCGCGGCCCTCATTGGCGCCGGCCTGGCCGTGGGCCGCCCCGGCCAGGCGCTGGAAGGCCTGGAGTTGATTGGCCTGGAGCTGATTGGCGAGGAAATCGAGCAGCGCTTCGGCCTGGAAAGCAACGACCTGCCCCTCACCCAGTTCGCCAACCGCATCCGCGTGAGCGTGCACGAGGCGCTGAGCGTAGACCTGCCCGGCCACAAAAAGGCGCTGGCCGACCCCGCCCACACCATCGTCAGCTAAGGCCGGCGCTGTTTTGCCTTATCTGGCTGATACCCCTTTCAGGCAGCGTAAGTGTCTTCGGCTTCCAAGTGGCGCACCAGTGCCATCATGGCCAGCATGTCGAGCAAAGGCTCCACCTTATCGGCCTTGGTGCGCCGGAAGCGGGCCGCGACCTGTGCACTGCTCAGGGCCTCGCCGCCGGCCTGCTGCACAACGCTGCGCACGGCAAACATTTGCCGCGCCAACTCGACCGGCCAGGGATGCGCCTCGGTGGCGGCCGTGGGGGCGGCCGGGGCAATCACCGGCAAGGCCAGCGCAGCCTGCTGTTGGCCGGGCGGCGCCTGGTAGGCGGGGCGCAGGTAGCGCACGGTGCCGGCGGCTTTTTCCTGCCGACGGGCGCGGTTGAGCTGCACGAGGCGCGTGAGCAGGTCGGCGTCGGGCAGGTCGGCGGGCCAGCCGTAGGCGGCGGCCACAGCCGCGTCGAGCTGCTGGTGCAGGCTGAGCACCACGGCGGCTAGGCCCTGCTCGTGGATGGCTTGCTCCTTGGCGGTAAAGAACTGGCCGGCACGCAGCTTCTCGACTGCGTTGTAGAGGTCGGTGAGCGTGAGGCCGGGGTGCTGGGCCTGCTGGCGCTTGCGGTGCGTGTCGAGAGCTTCGGCCAGCCCGCGAATACGGGCTTGCTGCGCCGGAGGGGGTAGGGAATGGAAATGGGTCGAAGCAGCGCGTTTTTACATAAACCGGGTCATTGCCAACACCTAGCCGGCGACCGGCTGCCAGTGCCCAAACCACGTGCGTGCGGCTGGACAGGACCCCTAAGAAAAAAGCGTCATTAAGCGCAATGTTGATGAGCTTGTTATCCGGCAAAATACTAGCATCGAGGAACTGAAAGACCCGGTGCTTGGCCGTTTCGACGGTAGCGATGTAGCGGGGCAGACCGGCCAAAGCCGGCCGGAAACTACTCCGTGCTTCCCCAAAAATCCACCAATTGTCCCGGTAGGCAGCCCGGTTGTTCTTGTCGCGCTCCGGTTTTACAGTTTCAAAAATGTGCTGATAAACAGCGGGGTATCGCGCAACGACATCCTCGCTTTTCAGGCCCAGTAAGTCAATTACGTAGCTCCCTCGGGGCTTATCGGTCAGGTCCCGGCCGTTGCGGTAGGGGCGAATGTGTTTTTCTAAATTTACAAGGGAGCCTAGCCCTAACGCTGCCGCCTTTTCGGGAGAAATAATAAAGCCTGCTCCGTGAAGCTTGACGCCTGGATTGCTCAGCCCCGCGTTGACCAGCAGCGGTTGAGCCGTATCTAAATTCACCCCAATACTCAAATCAGGCTGAATCCGGCCTTCCTGCTCCGTAAAGACCACTTCGGCTGCATCGTCGCCCGCCACGATTTTCTCCGACACCAGTTGCAGCAGGCGGCCGGCGGCCGGAGTAGCGGCCCGGTCGGCCACAGTGAAGGCCACGCGCACGGCGGCCCCGTCGGCGCTGTCTACCCACGGGTGGTCGGGGATGGCGAAGCGCAGCGCGAGCGGCGGCACTTCGCCCTCCAGGAAAGGCTGCATTACGCGCCGGTTAAAGGTCTGGCGCCGGCTGTTCGTGGTGATGAACCCGAACCGCTCGGCGCGGCCGGCTTGCACTTCGGCCGCCGCCCGCTGCCACCAGAACATCACCAGGTCGGCTGAGTCAGGTACCTGGCCGGCGTAAGTCTTGCGCAAAGCCAGCGTGTAGGCATCGCCCAGCGCGTCGCGCATTCGGCTGGCACTCAGAAAGGGCGGGTTGCCTAGAATAAAATCCGCTTCGGGCCAGACGGCCGGGCGCGGATTGGCGAAGTTCGGCTCGTCGTAGCCTAGCACGGCGTCTTGCTGGCGGATGTTCTGGTAGTCGTCCAGCAACGGCTCGCGCAGCTGCGTCAGGCCGTGGGTGCGCAGGTGCCACTGCAAGTAGCCGATGCGCAGCACCACGTCGGCAATGGCGGCCGCGCGCGGGTTCAGCTCCAGGCCCAGCAGCTGGCGCGGCCCGACCGTGGTGCCGTCGCCCAGCTCTAGCCGGCCCGACTGCCCCAGCTGCCCCAGCGCGGTCAGCACCTCGCCTTCCAGGCGTTTGAGGTGTTCAAGTGTGACGTAGAGAAAGTTGCCCGAGCCGCAGGCCGGGTCCAGGATGCGCACTGAGGTGAGGCGGCGAAGGAAGCGCAGCAGCTCGGCGCGGGCCTCGTCCACGGCCTTTTTGCCGCCGGTGCCTTCGTCCAGGCGCTGGGCGCTGGCGGCCTGGGCGGCGGCCCACTCGCGGCGCAGCGGCTCTATCACCGTGGGCAGCACCAGGCGTTCGACGTAGCGGCGGGGCGTATAATGTGCGCCGAGGCGGTGCCGCTCTTTCGGGTCGAGGGCGCGTTCGAGCAGGGTGCCGAAGATGGCGGGCTCCACTTCCGTCCAGTCGGCTTCGGCGGCCTGTTGCAGCAGCTGCACCTGGTCGGCATTGAGGGGCAAGGCCGTGGCGTCGTGGAAGAGCTTGCCGTTGAAGTGGCGCACCTTCGTCCGCAGGGCCGGCGAGAAGCCGCCCCGGTCCATCGTCGTCCACAGGCTTTGCAGGGCCTCGGGCAGGTAGGCGCGGGCCTCGGCCGAGCCGGTGTACTCGGCCAGCAGGTTCGAGAATGACTTTTTCGGGATTAGCCCCGCGTCCTCGGCAAACATGGTGAAGAGACAGCGCATCAGAAACTGCGCCACGACATCGGAGCTGTGGCCGGCCTTTTCAAGCTGGCTGCTCAGGCCCGCCAGGTGCGCGGCCAGGCGGCGCGTGACCTGGGCGGCGCGGCGGCCGGGGTCGAGACTTTGCGGGTCGGTGAAGAGCCGGCGCAGCTGCTCGCGCGTGGCCGGGTCGGCCAGCGCCGGCAGCAGCACCCGGAACTTGCCCGAGTCGGGGAAGGGCACGTAGGAGTCGCCTACCCCCGTGAAGTTGCTGTAGAGGTCAATAGCGTAGCCCACGTCCACGACGACCACGAACGGCGGCCGGGGCTCCGGCGCCGGCAGAGCCCGCACGTAGCGCAGCGCCTGCTCGCGGGCCGCTTCCATCATCTGGCCCCACTTGGCCGTGCCGCGCACAGCGTGGCCGCGGCGCAGCACCCTGGCAGCAAGGCCCAACTCACGCCGTTCGAGGTTCGAGGTTCGAGGTTCGAGGTTCGAGGTTCCGCGCTCGCGGTATTTACAGGTGTTGAAACCTTGTCCAAACGAGTGACGCCCTGCTTGGTTTCGAGCACGAAGCAGCCGCGTTTGTAAAGGTCAATGCGGCCCGTGCTTTTCTTGCCCGCGCCGTCGCCGAAGCTCACGCCGCGCTCGAACACATAGGCGTCGTGGGCGGGGTCGTCGGTTTTGGGCTCGGGCCGGGGCACGCCCAGCAGGTCGCAGAGGTCTTGCAGAAACAGGCCGTAGTTGGCGTGTTCCGACCCGCCGGAGTTAAGCCAGCGGGCAGCGAAGTCAGGGTAAGTCACGGAGAAAAGACAAGCCGGCGCGGCGGCGTAGCCAGTAAGCCCCGAACTTACTGCATCCGGTGTCGAAAGCCCAACAATTGGCCACGAAATTGCGCCGGAATGAATACATCCGACTGGCACAAACTGATTGTCGTTGTCGCTTTTCCTACCCCCCTATGGTTGGCTTATAGCTTGCGCGACCGGCGTTTGGGCGGCGAGGCCACGGGTAGGGCCGCGGAACGCAGCCGCTCGTCGAACACCAGCGGCTGGGTGCTGAGGATGTGCACTTCGGCAATGCGCGGGTGCAACGGGTTAATCAGCACGTTGCGCGTGGGCGAGCCGGGCAGCACCACGGAAGGCATGGTGAAGGCCAGAGCGGGGTCTGTGGGCCGCAGGCGCGGCAGCAGAAATTGCGGCACGGCGTCGGGGTAGAGCCGCTGGTCCCAGCCAGGGGGCAGGTCGGCCAACGGGATTTCCGCCACGGCGTCGGCGGGCAGTTCGAGCGTCAGCAGCCCGAAGGGCGGCAGGTCGGCCAGGGGCGTGCCGTCCAGGTGCACCATGTTTTCCAGGAAGGCCAGCTCCGGCGAAGTCGAAGCATAGACCAGGGGCACGTCCACGGGGCTCCAACGGCCGCCGGTGCGGCGGGCGCCCCCGCCCGTGAGGGCGGTGTCCAGGTGTTTAAGCTTTTGAACCCGGTAAACCAGCAGGGCCGCCATGCAGGGGGCCTGACTTAGCTATAGACGCCGTACTCGATGCGGCCGAGCAACTCGTCCACGAGCTGAAAGCCGCTGGCCGTGTCGAGCAGCTCCAGCGGCGACTGGTTGCCCAGCAGGGGCAAGGGCCGGCGCAGCCAGCGGTTGAACTTACCCTGGTCCTCGAATACGTCCACGCCGTGCTCAGTCAGTTGGCGCAGCAGCAGCAGGCGCTCCGATTCGCTTTTGCTCAATTCCCCTTCGCTTTCGAGGCGCCGGGCCAGCGTGCGTTCCGTGGTGTCAAGGATGGGGGCCAACTCGCGCACGGTCAGCTCCAACTGCTGGCTAATCTCGCGCACTTCGGTAGTGGCCAGGCCCGCCCGCGCCCGCCCGATGAGCGTGAAAACGGCCAGCGCACTCTTGGTCTGGGGCACGATGTGGATGGCGGTCAATTCGCTGGCGCCGATAGAAAGGTCCCAAGCAGCGGTAGCTTTTGCTGCTAGTGTTGATTTGACAGCCGTTTTCATGGGAACAAAGTTGCTGGCATTTGGCAGTAATGATACTGCCAATTTTCCGATTAACGCTGCACCTCGCTAAAAAGTTAACTCCCTGCCAAGCCGGCATGGGTCTGAATAGGATACCGAAAGCGTCCTGTTAGTAGCGCGTCAGCAACGAAGCTGGCCTGTTCACTTTCGATGCCTGGCTGGTATGACGCCCGGACAACGCAGGCAGTACGGGCCGCTAGCCAACCTAGTCAGGAGAGCTTACAAACGCTAGCTACCCGCCACGGCATCAAGCCCAAAACAGTCGCCAAGTGGCGTAAGCGCACCACCGTAGCCGATGCCCCGATGGGACCGGCACCCACCTCGACGGTGCGCACAGGCGAGGAGGAGGCGATTGCCGTCGCCTTTCGGCGCCACACCCTCTTGGCCCTGGAATACTCGGCTACCAACTTTAAGGACTTAGTGGGGCGCCATGAGGCCGTGCAGAGCAGGAGCCGCCGGGGCAACTGCTACGATAACGCGCACGCCGAGTCGTTTTGGAGTCGGCTCAAAACCGAATTACTCGCCGGCGGTAGCTTCCGTAAGCTGAGCGAACCACGCCTGGAAATCAGCTACTATCTCGCCTATTATAACGCCGAACGGCGGCATTCCACCCTTGGCTACCTGGCCCCCAACCACTTCGGAACCCACTTCCAAACCATGTCCCAACTCTGTGCGGCGTAGCTAGACCACCTCAAAAACCTCATAGCTCACTAAAGTATGTGTTAGACTTGTTCCCAAATAGCATTTTTGGGAATGCTTGCTGTGCATACGATAAGCGATGACCGGCAAATGCGGGCCCTGACAGGCCTGGACCTAGCCGCGTTTTGTGCCTTGGCCGAGCCGATTACTTGAAAGCCTACCCCACCTTCGACCTGCTGGCTGCCGCCTTTAGCTTGCCCCGCTCCAAAGCCTGTGAACACGCCCACCGCCTGGCCAAGGCCCTGGAGCGCACCCTACGCCCCCTCGGGGTGCTGCCGGTCCGGGCTATCAACTCGCTGGCCCAGATGCAGGCCGTCTTTGCCGCCGTGCCCGTACTCTTGCTCGACACCACCGAACGCCCTTACCGCCGGGCGCAGGCGGCCGTGAACCGGCCGGCCGACTGACTACTTGGGCAAAAAAAAGGCCACCCGTAAAACCACGCGCTTCGCCGACCCCAGCCGCGACATTCGTTACCTGGGACCGACCACCCGTGGAGCCACCCACGACTATCAGATGCTCAAAAACGAGTTCGCCGCCCACCTGGGCTTGCTTGACCGCTACCGCTTGCTGGTGCTGGCCGATTTGGCTACCTGGGCCTGATCGCCGACTATGACGCGGCCCTAGAAAGCCGGTCCCACCGCAAGCCCCGCCGCAGTAAAAAGAACCTCGTGACTGCCTTGACCGAGGCCCAACAAGCCGCCAACCGCGCCCACGCCCGTCGCCGCGTCAAGATTGGGCACGCCCTGAGCGGGGCCAAGCGCTTGGGCTACGTCACCCAAGCTTACCGTAATGAGTCCTTGGTTTTCAACGACCGGCTCATAGCACCGGCCTGTGGCATCTGGAATTGGCATCTCATCAAATAAAGAAAACCTTATTTAGGAACACCCCTACTATCCATACAGCCTAAAATGACCTTCCCTGGGGAAGGTCTTTTTGCTTTATCCTGGCAGGGAAGCCGTTAGTGATAATGCAGCGTCAATTCCCTACCCCCTCGCCAGCCCGCCAACCCTAAGCTGCCCGCGGCCAAGCCAGCGGTTTCCGGCGCCGCCGCCCGGTGCACGGCCAGCAGCTCGTGCAGGTGGGCCCAGTTGCGGGCTGTGGGGGGCGCGGGCGCGGCCAGCGCGGCGTGCAAGTGGCCGGCCGAAGTGAGCAGCCGCGCTCCAAACACCTGGGGCAACCTCGCCGCCCCGCCCTCCGCCGTCAGGTCCGTGAACGTCCCGAAGTCGGCCGTGGCGTGGTAGAAGCGCCGCAGCGCCGGCCGCTGGCCCGGCGCAAGCTGGCCCAGCCACCGCCCCAGCTCGGCCAGAAGCTCGGCGTATTCGGGGGTCAGCAGCAAGGGCAGGCGCCCGAACACATCAGCGAACAAGTCGGGGGTAGGCAACTGGTCGAAGTCAGCCGCCCCGCGCAGGCCCGTCACGACGGGCAGGTGCCGGCTGCCCAGGGCCGCGAAGTAATCCTGGCATTCTAGCGGCGCCGCCTCCGGATGGAGGCGCCAGCCGGTGTGCCGCTGCAGCTTTTGCTCCAGAACCGCCAGGTCCGGCGGTGCTTCGCGGCTGAGGCCCAGCGCGGCCACGCCCACCCCGAAGGCCGGCGTGGCCCGCCGGTGCAGCAGCGCCGTCTGGCGGTCAAACAGCATTTTCCAGACCGGCAGCTGCGGCCGGGCAGCATTGGTGGCGGGCGGGGTAAAGCGAGTGTGCAGCATGGCGCGCGGAGGTTGAAAAGCGAATTGAACGGGTGGCGAAAGGCATAAAAAAAGCCCGATTCCGGGGGCGGAATCGGGCGGGCTATTCTTTGGGGCTGTTGGGCCGGCTCATGCGGCCAACTCGTGATTCCCAGATGTGCGCGGCTCGATTCCGACCCCAACGACGGGGCGATTTTTACGAGTTAGGCAAATCAGGCACATGAACACGAGCATAGGACAAATATAAAAGATTTTCCCGTTACAAGTTAGTTGTCAGGCAGAACCTCATACTGAGCAGAATGAAGCATGAGGTTCTGCCTGACAACTAAGCTTACCGAATAATATCGCCCGAGCCGGCGCCACGCTCGGATGCATCAATCTTGCGCAGCGTGTACACGGCCCGTACCGAATCGACGCCGGAGAGGCTGTTGACGTTGAAGTCGATGACGCTTTCCTGCACTTTGCCTTTCACGAAGTGCCGGTATTCGTCGGCCGATTCGCGCACCACGTAGAGGTCGCCGGGACCTTTGACTTTGAGCTTGACGTAGGTGCTGCGGCCGTCGGGGGCGGGCTTGCGCGCGTCGTCGGCCACGAGGCTGGCGCCCACGAGGCGGGTTTTGGTCTGGTCGGTGCCGGGCAGGGCATAGTTGCCGAGGCCATCAACGAACACCTCGCGGCGCAGCATCAAATCTTCCGTCGAAAGCTTAGCTAGCAAGCCCAGGTTGGCTTTGTCCATGACAAGCTGCTGGCGGCCCACGCCGGGCGGCGCCTGCTGATAATAGACTAAAACCGGGTCGGAGAGCTTGACCTTGCCGATGTAGATTTTAGGCTTACTGAGGTCCTCGGCGGGCTCGTCCAGGTTCAAGCCGCCATTTTTCTTGCGAGCGCGGTCGAGGGCTTTGGACTTCTCGCGGCGCTCTTTATCGGCTTTTTCTTCCGCTTCCTTGGCCTGCGCCGCAGCTTGCTCTACGGCTTCGCGGCGGGCAATTTCCGCTTCGGCGCGGGCCTTGAGCTTCTCCTTGGTGGTCAGGCGCACGGGTGCGGCGCCGGGTTTGGGCCGGGTTTGGGCGGCCGCGCCGGTAGCGCCACAAATAGTCAGCAGCAAGAGCAGGTAGAAGAGTTTCATGCCTCAAAAAAACACAATTTAGTTGAATCCGCAAACTGCCGCGCTCAAACCTTGTGCCACATGGTCCTACTTCCCGCCTACCCCCTCCCGCTGGCTTGTACTGGCTTATTCCAGGGTCTGCCGCAATTCATAGACCCGGCGCAGGTTACGGATGAGACGGCCCGACTCTTCAAAATTCAGGGTTTGGGCGCCGTCAGAAGCGGCTTTTTCGGGCTGCTCGTGAGTTTCGTAGAGAATGCCATCGGCGCCGGCCAGCACGGCGGCCAGGGCCATATCGGGCACGTAGTCGCGGATGCCGATGCCGTGCGAAGGGTCCACGAGTACGGGCAGGTGGGTTTTCTCCTTGAGAATAGGCACCGCGTTTAAATCCAGCGTGTTGCGGCTGGCCGTTTCGAAGGTGCGGATGC
The DNA here is from genome assembly GCF_964243305.1 of uncultured Hymenobacter sp. Lineage (GTDB taxonomy): Bacteria > Bacteroidota > Bacteroidia > Cytophagales > Hymenobacteraceae > Hymenobacter. The sequence goes on along the minus strand of NZ_CAXTEF010000014.1, from coordinate 88,580 downwards.
CACGCTCGCACAGGGCCAGTTTCTCGTTGCCCCCCGAAAATACATATTCGGCCGACGAGAGCAGCTCCTCAACCGTGCCCGAAATGCCGCGCTTAATCAGCACGGGCTTGTCGACGCCACCCAGCGCATCGAGCAGGTTAAAGTTCTGCGTGTTGCGCGCTCCGACCTGAAACACGTCCACGTAGTCGTGCATCTCCTCGACCTGCGAGACTTGCATCACCTCGGTCACAATCTTGACGCCCCGCGCCCGCGCCAGCTGATGAAACAGCCGCAAGCCTTCCATGCCCATGCCCCGAAACGAGTAGGGCGAGGAGCGCGGCTTGAACACGCCGCCGCGCATAAGCCGCACGTTGTTTTCGGTGAGGTGGTCGAGGACGGTGTTCATCTGCGCCTCGCTCTCAATGCTGCACGGCCCGGCCACGATAGTAAAATCACCCTCACCAATGCGCACGCCATCGCCGAGGTCCAGCACCGTGGGGCGCACGCGCCACTTGCGGCTCACCAGCTTGTACTCGTCCGAAACGCGGTGAATGTCCTGCACGCCGGGCAGCTGGCCCACCGCGCGCAGGTCGATATCGGCCTTGCCGATGCCGACAAGGTAGTGCGCCCGCTGAGTTTTAACTTCCGTGACTTTGTACTTGAGGCCTTCGATGCGGCTGATGATGGCGGCTTTGGCGGCGGGCGCTAGGCCGGGCTGGAGTTGGATGAGCATACTGATTATTATTCCCTACCCCCTCGTTTCCGGTCATGCTGACGAAGGAAGCATCCTATCACGCCTCAACAAGCAGTGTATAAGTAACTACTGCGTCGTTCTGCGGTGCCAGGATACTTCCTTCGTCAGCATGACCGGAAACGAGGGGGTAGGGATTTACTTTAAAATGGAAGAGACAAAAGCCGTGGCCGCGGCCGGCGCATTCCCTACCCCCTCCAAAGCGCGAATCAGCGCCGAGCCGATAATGGCGCCCTCG
>NZ_CAXTEF010000014.1:45708-87512 GCF_964243305.1 uncultured Hymenobacter sp. | reverse complement strand
ATTCCCTACCCCCTCCAAAGCGCGAATCAGCGCCGAGCCGATAATGGCGCCCTCGGCGTGCTGGCAGGCATTTTGGAAAGAGGCTTTGTCGGCGATGCCGAAGCCGATGAGGCGCGGGTTGCGCAGCTGCATGGCCTCAATGCGCTGAAAATAGGCTTCTTGCTCGCCGGCCGCCTGGGTATTGGCGCCGCCCGTGGTGCCGGGACCCGAGACGAGGTAAAGGAACGAATCCGTCAGCTCGTCGATGCGGCGGATGCGCTCGGGAGCGGTCTGGGGCGTGATGAGGAAGACGGGGCGCAGATTGTAGCGCTGAAAAATTTCCTGGTACTGCTCCAGGTAGTCGTCCAGGGGCAGGTCAGGCAGGATGAGCCCATCGACGCCCACGGCCGCGGCTTCGCGGCAGAAGTTCTCCATGCCGAACTGCATCACCGGGTTGAGGTAGCCCATGAGCAGGATGGGCGTGTCGGGCACAGTTTGGCGGATGTCTTTAAGCTGGCCGAACAGCACGGGCAGGCTCATGCCGTTTTTGAGGGCGGCGGTGCTGCTGAGCTGAATCACGGGTCCGTCGGCGAGCGGGTCGGAGAAGGGCATTCCGACTTCGATAAGGTCGGCACCGGCCTCTGCTAAGGCGGTTATGAGCGGTACGGTGTCGTGCAGGGTGGGGTAGCCGGCGGTGAAGTAAATGTTGAGCAGGTTTTTCTTGCTCTGAAAGGCGTGTTGGATTCGATTATTCATAGTTCTGACGTTTTTAGCCCGCAGAGGATGCAGAAGATTGCGCAGAAGGCGCTGAACGTTCAGCGCCTTCTGCGTAAACTTCTGCATCCTCTGCGGGCTAAAATGCTATTGGAGCTTGTCCGCGTATTTCAGGTACGTGTCCAAATCCTTGTCGCCGCGCCCCGATAAGTTCAGCACTACGACCTCCGATTCTGTAGCGCCGAGCTGCGGCAGCGCGGCCAGCGCGTGGGCCGTTTCCAGCGCCGGAATGATGCCTTCGAGCCGGCTCAGCTCGGCCACCGCGCGCAGGGCTGGCTCATCTTCGATGGATACAAACCGCGCCCGGCCCGACACGCCCAAATGCGCGTGCAACGGCCCGATGCCCGGATAGTCCAGCCCCGCCGAGAGCGAGTACGGCTCGGTAATCTGCCCGTGCTCGTCCTGCATGAGCAGCGTGCGCGAACCGTGAATGATGCCCGGCCGCCCCAGCACCGACGTAGCCGCCGAGTGGCCCGAATCCAGCCCGTGCCCGGCCGCCTCCACCGCAATCAATTGCACGCTGGGCTCATCCAAAAAGTGGTAGAACGCGCCGGCCGCATTGGAGCCGCCGCCCACGCAGGCCACCACGTAGTCGGGCAGCTCGGTGCCGGTCTTTTCCAGTAATTGACTTCTAATCTCTTCGCTGATAATGCTTTGCAGTCGGGCCACGAGGTCGGGGTAGGGATGCGGGCCGACGACGGAGCCGATGATGTAGTGCGTATCAACGGGGTTGGAAATCCAGTCGCGGATGGCCTCGTTGGTGGCGTCCTTGAGCGTGCGGCTGCCGCTGCTGGCGGCGCGCACCTCGGCGCCGAGCAGGCGCATCCGCTCCACGTTGGGGCGCTGGCGGGCCATGTCCACCTCGCCCATGTACACCACGCAGGGCAGGCCCATCAGGGCGCAGACCGTGGCCGTGGCCACGCCGTGCTGCCCGGCGCCGGTTTCGGCGATAATGCGCGTCTTGCCCAGGCGCTGGGCCAGCAGAATCTGGCCCACCGTGTTATTCACCTTGTGGGCGCCGGTGTGGCAAAGGTCTTCGCGCTTGAGAAAGATGCGGGTGCCGTGCTTTTCCGACAGGCGTTTGGCCTCGAACAGGGGGGTAGGGCGGCCCACGTAGTCGCGCAGCAGACGCCGGAATTCCTGCTGGAACTCGGCGCCGTCGAGGATTTCGCGGTAGCGGGTGCGCAGCTCTTCCACATTGGGGTAGAGCATTTCGGGCACGAAGGCGCCGCCAAATTCGCCGTAGTAGCCGCGCTCCGTGGGGGATTGGTAGGTAGGGGTCATGGTTTTAACTTATTTAACGCGAAGTTTTAAAGAAGTAAAAATCAAGTCGCGCGAAGTCAGCCGCTAGACTTTGCGCGACTTGATTTTTACTTCTTTAAAACTTCGCGTGAAACTCTATCTAGTTTTCAATTCCTCAAACATCACTCGCAGCAGCCCGGCGTCTTTCACGCCGGGCGCGGTCTCAAAGCGGCTGTTCAAATCGAAGCCCGCCAGGCCGGGCAAACGCAACGCCGCCAGCTCGGCCGCGTGTTCCGGGCCGAGACCGCCGGCGAGCAAATAAGGCACGGGCAGGTTGTAATCAGCTAACAGCTGCCAGTCGAAAATGGCCCCGTTGCCGCCCGGCGCGGCGCCTTTGGTGTCGAAGAGAAAGAAGTCGCAGTGCGGCACGTAGGGCAGCAAGACTTGCAAATCCAGCGTTAAACCAACCGCAAATGCTTTTATCACCAGTAAGCCCGCCTCGCTCAGTTCCTGGCACTGCGCGGGCGTTTCGCGGCCGTGCAGCTGCACCGCGCCCAGCCCGAAGCGCCGGGCCGCGTCGATAATGGCGGCCGAATTCTCATCCACGAAAATCCCGACCCGCCAGATTTCTGGTGGCAGGCCCTGCACTAGTTCCGGCGCCAGCGCCTCGCCCACGAAGCGCGGCGAGGCGGGCGCGAAGATGAAGCCCAGGAAATCCGGCTTCAGGGCCGCTACTTCGGTCAGGGCCGCGGTGTCGCGCATTCCGCACACTTTCAGCAGCGGCCGGGCCGGGCTTGCCGGCGCGGGGGGGGGTAGGGACTGGGCGCCGCCGGGCAGGCCGGCGGCCAGAGCCAAGTTGGGCAGATACGGACGGGGCGTTTTCATAGTGAGCAGCAGGTAACAAGTAGCAAGATTAGCAGTGTGCTATTAATTTAACTTTCAACGCTTTGCCTTGGTCTAACTACTTACTTCTTGGTACTGGTTACTCGAAGCCAGCAGCTCCTGCACCAGAGTGGCGCAGGCTTTTTCGGGGCGGCTGTGGCGCATGAACGCTTCGCCGAGCAGAAAGCCGCGGTAGCCGGCCGCCCGCAGCTTCTGGATGGCCGCCGCCGAGCTGATGCCGCTCTCCGAGACTTTTACGAACTCGGCGGGAATATCGGCGGCCAGGCTCAGGGAAGTATCGAGGCTGAGGCTGAAGTCGTGCAGGTTGCGGTTGTTGACGCCCACCAAATCCACGGCGTCATGGTGGGCGGCGCGGGCCAGCTCCTCGGCGTCGTGCACTTCGAGCAGCACTTCCAGGCCCAGGCTGCGGGCCAGACTGCCCAGGCCGCGGACTTCCTGAGGCTCCAGCACGGCCGCAATCAGCAGCACGGCATCGGCGCCAAGGCTTTTGGCTTCGACAATCTGGTACTCATCCACCACGAAATCCTTGCGCAGGATGGGGCAGAAATTGTAGCGCCGGGCCACGGTCAGGTCCTCATTCTTGCCGCCGAAAAATTCGGCATCCGTGAGCACCGACAGGGCCGCCGCGCCGGCTTGCATATAGCCCAGCGTAGTGCGCTCGACGGGGGCGTAGGCATTGAGCCAGCCCTTGGAGGGCGACTTGCGCTTGAACTCGGCGATGATGCCGCTCAGGTCGTCGCGCAGCAGGTAGCGGCGCAGCGAGAGAGGCGCGCTTTCAAAGTAGAGGCTGCGCTCGAGCAGCTTGCGCGGCACCAGGCTCTGGCGCTCGGCCACTTCGCGGCGCTTGTGCAGGATGATGTTGTCGAGGATGGTGGGCATGGAGGGGGTAAAGAATGTAGCGCGGACTTTGTAGTCCGCGAGTCCAACAAGATTACGGGGCCTGCTACTTGTATTTATAAATCCTTATATTATAGAGAACAGTTGAGCACTCAATGCGGACGCGGACTACAAAGTCCGCGCTACGTTACATTTCCAGCAGCCGCTCGAACGCCTGCCGCGCCCGGCCGGCGTCCAGGGATTCTTCGGCCGCGGCCAGGCAGGTAGCGAAGTCGTCGGCCGGCCGGGCGCAGCGCAAGGCCAGTGCCGCGTTGGCCGTGACGGCGGCGCGCTGGGCGGGCGTGGCGCGGCCTTCGAGCACGTCGCGAAACTTGCCCGCCGCCTCGGCAATGGTGCGGCCCCCGGCCAGCTCGGCGGCGGCCACGACGGGCAAGCCCAGGCTGGCGGCGGTCACGACCTGCTCACCGGCGCGGCTCACGACCTTGGCCGCGCCGGTCAGAGACAGCTCATCGTAGCCGTCGAGGGCGTGCACCACGGCGTATTGGGCGTTGGTTTGCTGCAATAAATAATGGTAGAGGCGCTGCAATTCCAGACTGAACACGCCCGCCAGCTGAAAGCGTGGGCGGGCCGGATTGACCAGCGGCCCCAGGATGTTGAAAAACGTGCGCACCCCCAGCTCGCGGCGCACCGGCGCGGCGTGGCGCATGGCCGGATGAAACGCCGCCGCGTGCAGAAAGCAGATGCCGGCCCGCTTCAGCTGGGCTCGCAGTTGGGCCGGCGGACTCTGAAAATCATAGCCGAAATGGGCCAGCACATCCGACGAGCCGCAGACCGACGAGACGCCGAAGTTGCCGTGCTTGGCCACCTGCACGCCCGCGCCGGCCGCCACAAAGCAGGCCAGCGTCGAGATGTTGAGCGTGTCCTTGCCGTCGCCGCCGGTGCCCACAATGTCGAGCAGCTCGTCAGTTTCCAGCTCTGGGTCGCGGCACAAGTCCAGCAGTGCCGCCCGGAAGCCGCCCAGCTCGGCCACCGTGATGGGCCGCATCCGGTACACGGTCAGGAAGGCGGCGGTTTCGGCCGGGTTGGCCGCGCCCTGGCCCAGGGCCAGCATGGCTTCGCGGGCCTCGGCCTGGGTCAGAGGCTGCTGGTCGAAGAGCTGGTTGAGAATGTGCTTCAAGGGTGAATGATGGCTGATTTTGCGGGTGGCGGCGGGTGGCGCGGGGCTCTGGCCCCGTGCCGACTGCTAGTGGACCTCTGGCCCACAGAACGATTACGAGCGAACGACAACCGAACAACCCGGCCGGCGCGACCCGGCCGGAGGCCAGGCAACAGTTGGCACGGGGCCGGAGCCCCGCGCCAGGCAGGCGGAGCAGCTCCTACCCCAGCCAGTTTTCCAGCATCCGGGCGCCGTGCTCGGTGAGCACCGATTCCGGGTGAAACTGCACGCCGCGCACGTCATACTGGCGGTGGCGCAGGGCCAGGATTTCGCCGTCCGCGTCGCGGGCGGTTGCTTCCAGCGAGGGGGGTAGGGAATCGGGGCGAATGGCCCAGGAGTGGTAGCGGCCCACGCGCAGGCGCGGCGGCACCCCCTGAAACAGGCGCTCGTCGGGCGCCGTGATTTCGGCCTCGGTGGCCACGCCGTGCAGCACGGCGGGCAGGTTATACAGCTCGGCGCCAAAGCTTTCGGCCAGGCCCTGATGGCCCAGACACACGCCCAGAATCCGCTTGGTGGGCGCATATTGCTTGATGATGGCGGGCATCAGGCCCGCGTCGGCCGGCACGCCGGGGCCGGGCGAGAGCAGCAGCGCATCATATTCCTGCACTGCTTCCAGGGACAGCTTGTCGTTGCGAATGACGGTGGTGCTGGCGCCGTGACCCAGCTCGCGCAGCAGCTGCACGAGGTTGTAGGTGAAGGAGTCGTAGTTGTCGAGGACGAGGATTTTCATTTGGGAGGAGCTTATTACAAGAACGTTATGCTGAACATTCTGCGCTTAAAGCAGAGATGAAGAATCTCGCTCGGGGAAGTAATCAGCGGTAAACAACGATTGAATTAGTCAGCGGTAGAGATGCTTCGCTCTGCTCAGCATGACGTTCTTTAGTCATGATGTTCTTTCATCATACCTGCTGAGCTTCTTTTAGCGCTTGCCGCAGCGCGGCCAGCTTGTGGTGCACCTCATTCAGCTCCGACTCGATGGACGAGACGGCCACCACGCCCGCGCCGGCCTGATAGTAGAGCTGATTGCCGGCGCTCAGAAACGAGCGAATCATAATCGCCAGGTTCACGTCGCCGCCAAAGCCCAGGTGGCCCAGCGCGCCGCCGTAGTAGCCGCGGGCGGTGGGCTCCAGCCCATCGATGAGCTGCATGGCGCGGTGCTTGGGCGCGCCGGAGAGTGTGCCGGCCGGAAACGTGTCGGCCACGACTTGCAGCGGATTGGCCTCGGGGGCCAGCGTGGCGTTGACTTCGCTCACGAGGTGAATGACGTGGGAGTAGTACTGAATTTCGCGGAACACTTTCACCTGCACGGCGTCGCCGTGGCGGGCCAGGTCGTTGCGGGCCAGGTCCACCAGCATCACGTGCTCGGCGTTTTCCTTGGGGTCGGCGGCCAGCTGCTGGGCCAGGGCGGCGTCCTGGGCGTCGTGGCCGGTGCGGCGGAACGTGCCCGCAATCGGAAACAAGCTCGCTTGGCGCCCCTTGATGAGCACCTGCGTTTCGGGCGAGGAGCCGAAAAGCTTAAAGTCGCCGTAATCGAAATAGAACAGATACGGTGAGGGGTTGATGGAGCGCAAGGCGCGGTACACGTTAAACTCATCGCCCTGAAAACCTTGCTCAAACCGCCGCGAGAGCACCATCTGAAACACGTCGCCGCGGCGGCAGTGCTCCTGGGCCTGGGCCAGCGCCGCCAGAAACTCCGGGTCGGTCTGGTTAGTGGCCTCCTCCCCCACCAGGCTGAACTCGAACGCCGGCAGGCTGGGGCTGCGCACTAAGTTGACCAGCTGCGCGATGCCGTCGGCCTGGGGCTCGGTACCGGCGGGCGTGTGCTCAAACACGTGCAGCTCGTTGCGGAAGTGGTTGATGGCGATGACGTAGCGGTAAACGCAAAATACCGCGTCGGGAATGGCGCCGGCCGCGACCTTGGCCGGGTTCAGTGTCAGGTCCTCGAAGTACTGCACCGCCTCGTAGCTCAGATAGCCAAACAGCCCGTCGCTGATAAAGTCGAAGCCGCTTTTTTCGGCTTCAAAGCGGGCGGCAAAGGCTTGCAGCCGGGCGAGCACGGCGCCGGCGGCGGGCAGCGCGGCCGTGGTGGTGGTGCCGTCGGGCCAGGTTTCCATCACCTGCCCACTGCGCACCTCAAAGCGGGCCAGCGGGTCGCAGGCCAGGTAGGAAAAGGCGTTTTGCTGGCCGTGGTAGTCGGAGCTTTCCAGCAGCAGGCAGTTGGCGTAGCGGTCGCGCAGGCGCAGGTAAAGGCCCACCGGCGTCACGGTGTCGGCCAGCAGGCGCTGGTGGCGGGTTTGAAGGGAAAATGTCATTTGGCGAAAAAGGCACAAAAAAAGCCCGGCTGCGGGGCCGGGCTGTCCTGAATCAAAGGCGAAAAGAGGCTGGAGCTTAGCTGACTTTTCCGCACGCACAGGTCGTCCGTCCGAGAGTTCGGAAGGGCCACCACCAGCCATGCAAGGTCAGTTTTGAGTTCATCAGGCAAAACCAGTTAGGGTCTCGACGCCGCAAAAATAGGATGCGTTGAGGAAAAAATAAGTCAAATCACCCAAAATCTTATGCGCCATAAAACTTAACCTACTGAAATTTAGTCGGATAATCTGTTTAGGAAGCCGAGCGAAACACGCCAGACCGTCCTGCTGAGCCCCGCGAAGCATCTCGCTCGGGAAAAAATCCACGGAACCGGACGATTGAGTTACTTCCCCACGCCAGATGCTTCGCGAGGCGCAGCAGGACATTCTGGGGGTTTCGGCCGACTTCCTAAACAGCTTCAGAATATAAGCTTATTCTGCCGGCTACGCCACTACCCTACCCCCCTCTTTTCGCGCAAAGCCGACCTGCTTTCCTACCCCCCTTGCATTGGTCCAGCCCGCACCAATGCTACTTCTTTGCCGCGGGCCCTGCGGGGCGTGCGGCCTGGGCAGGGGGGTAGGGATTGCGCCGCCCTGGTTTGCCGCGGTACCGGCTGGCAGCCGCCGGCGTCGCAGCGGGCTCGTAGAGCCAGCGGTAGCCGGCCGCGAACTCGCGCCGCCAAAACCATTCGGCGTGCTGGCCATCGGGGCGGGTGCTGAAGCTTAGGTTGGCCGCCGGTACCCCGCCGGCTTGCAGCCGGTCGCGCAGGGCCCGCATCAGTGATACCATCGTCTCGCTTTCGGTGGTGCCGCTCACGAAGTAGAAGCGCGCGGCGGGGCTGGCCGGGTGCTGGCGCAGGTAGTCGAACAAGGACTTTTCGGCAAACCAGTAAGCCGGCGAGAAAGCCGCCACCTTACCAAACACGGCCGGGTATTTCAGGGCCGCGTAGGTGGCGATGAGGGCGCCCATGCTGGAGCCACCGATGCCGGTGCTGGCCGGGCCCGGCGCCGTGCGGTAATGGGCATCGACGTAGGGCTTGAGCGTCAGGACCAGGAAATCGAGGTACTGGTCGCCCTCGCCGCCGCCATACTTCGCGTTGCGCCAGGGCGAGTACTCATCCAGGCGGGCGGCCCCACCATTGTCGATGGCCACCACGATGCAGCCGGTGGCCGGCCGGCTGGCCGCCAGCTGATTAAGCGTCTCATCGACGCCCCACTCGCCGGCAAAGGCAGTGGTGGCATCGAACACGTTCTGGCCGTCTTGCAGGTACAGTACGGGGTAGCGCCGGGTGGTCTGGGCATAATCGGGGGGCAGATACAGCCACACGCGCCGGGTGCGCCCGCCGAGCTGCGGCAGGACCATTGCTGCGGCCATAAGCTGCACGTTGGCGGCGGCCGTGGAGTGGGGTGCGGGCGTCACCGGGCCCGAGTCCTGCCAGCCCCGCACCTGCTGGCTTACGGTAGCCGGCGCCGCGCCGGCCCCGAACGTGTGGCGGCGGTTGGGCGCGTCGGTGTGGCTGGCAGTGGTTTCGACAGTGGCCCAGCTACCGCGGGTAAACTTATATTCGATGGTGCCAGTCAGGCCGGCGGGCAGGGTAATTTCGTAGGTGCCGGCGGCCGTGCGGGTCAGGGCATGGGTGGCGCTGGCCGGGTTCCAGTTATTGAAAGAGCCAGCTACGTAGATGGTAGCGTCAGCCGGAGTAGCGGCCGGCACTGCCGTCAGGCGCAGCGTCACCTGAGCCGGGGACGTGAAGCCTAGCAGCCCTAGCAGCGCAGTCAGTAAGCGTTTCCGCATGAAGAAATGAAGAGGCAGCCAGGGAGACAAGGCAGCACGCAGCAAAGGTAGGGATGCCTGAGGGGGCCAATAAGTTGCTGTTCTCTGAGCAGCCAGCGGCAAGATTACCTGACTAGAAATATTCTATTTTGGCTAGGGAACAAATTACGGGCAGTAACAGGTTGGCCCGATTCCTGAGGCTAGACGCGCAGCACTACTTGCGCTTGCACAACTGATTATATGTGTGGTAATAGTGTAAGCAGTAATAAAAAACCGTCGTTTTCCGGTAGAAATCGTTAATCTTTGCAGCGAATTTTGTGCTTTAAGTGCGCAAATTCGCAGTACTGAAGTTGGTTAAGAAGCGTAGAGCAGCCCGAAAATAGTATTTGTGCTCTCCAATTCCTTTAAAGTACCAGTACTGCCAGCTGCTGTACCCAAGCATCTTTATTTTCTCAACATTACCCATTCCTATTTCCCACCTTTTCCTTTCTCTATATGAGACATCCTTACCTGGCGAAACTTTTGTTTCTGCTGCTATTTCTAGGCTGTGGCTTTCTAACTACTGAAGTTTATGCTCAGGCAACCGGCTCCGTTGGCGGGCGCGTCACTGATGACAGGTCGGAGGGCGTACCCGGGGCGACGGTCCTGATTGAAGGCACCAGCCTAGGCTCTTCGACTAATGTCGATGGCACTTTTAACATTCAGAACGTGTCGGCCGGTGCGCGCATCCTGGTCGTATCCTTTGTCGGCTACAACACGGTGCGCCTCCCCGTCACGGTAGTGGCCGGCCAGAGTGCCACCGTCAACGCCGGCCTGACCGAAAACACCACCCAGCTTTCCGAGGCCGTAGTCGTGGGCTACGGCACCCAGCGCCGCCAGGATGTGACGGGCGCCATCGCTACGGTTGATTCCCGGCAGTTTGTGCAGGGCCAGGTGACTAACCCGGAGCAGCTCATTCAAGGCAAGGTGGCGGGCGTGAACATCACCTCAGCTGGTGGCGCCCCCGGCTCGTCCACTACCATCCGCATCCGCGGCTCCTCGTCGCTAACGGCCAATAGTGACCCGCTGTACGTGATTGACGGAGTGCCGGTGGACAAAAATGGTATCAATGGCGCTTCCAACCCGCTCTCGCTGATTAATCCCAGCGACATCGAAACCTTCACGGTGCTCAAGGATGCCTCGGCGACAGCCATCTACGGCAACCGCGCCTCGGGTGGGGTTATCCTCATCACTACTAAGAGAGGCTTGCAAGGCGAGAAGTTACGGGTGGAGTTGAACTCGCAGACGGGCGTTTCGACGGTGGCGCGCCGCTACGAGACGCTCTCGACTAGCGATTTTCGGGATTTGGTAACGGCCAATGCGGCCCCCTCGCAGGTTGCTACCCTGGGTTCGGCTAACACGGATTGGCAGGACGAGATTTTCCGCACCGCCGCCACTTACGATAACACGGTAAGTCTGCTCGGTAGCGTAGCCAAGGTGCCATTTCGCGTGTCCTACGGCAACCTCTATCAGGAAGGTATTGTCATCACCAACAAACTGACCCGCAACTCCGGCTCGGTGAGTTTAAGCCCAGTGCTGTTCGACAATCGTTTGCGCATCGACGTCAACGCTAAAGGCAGCATCGTAGATAACCGTTTTGTAGACTATGGCCAAGTGGCTGGGGCGGCTCTTTACGACCCTACTCAACCGGTGACGTCAGATGAATCACGCTTCTCGCGTTACGGTGGCTACTTCCAATTTCTAAACTCTGATAACGGCAATCCACTGGGCAATGCTCCCGCCAACCCGGTAGCTGCCATTAATAACAGACGCGACGTCAGCACCGTCAAGCGCTTAATTGGCAATGTGCAATTTGATTATAAGGTTCACGGCGTTGAGGGCCTGCGGGCCAACCTTAACCTAGGCTTGGATGTGGCGCGGAGTAACGGCAGCAGAAGCTTTGCCCCCACCGATTTTGGCAACTTCAATACCGAGTCGGCGGAGCCGGGGTTGAACGGCCGGTACGAGCGATATGCTCAGGACAAGGACATGCGCCTGCTGGAGGCTTACTTAGCCTATGGCAAGCAGTTCGGCGGTACCAAATTTGACGTGCAGATCGGCCACGCCTACCAAAATTTTACGGACCAAGGGCCAAACTTCTTGAACTATCGTTCGGACCGTACCACGCTCATCAACCCTGACGACAGGCTAACGGTGCTAGGCTTCTATAGTAGGAACGTACTGATATCGTATTTCGGACGAACTACGCTGAACATAAAAGACAAGTACCTGCTAACGGGTACTGTGCGTAACGATAATACTTCACGCTTCCGTGATGGCTCCCGGAGCGGCTGGTTCCCGGCTTTGGGCTTGGCTTGGCGCGTCAAGAACGAGGATTTTCTGAAAGACAACGCTATGCTTTCGGAATTTAAGCTCCGGGCCGGCTACGGCCGCACTGGCCAACAGGATGTTGGCGGTGCGTATGACACGCAGCCGCGCTACGGGTTGGGCACCTCCGGCTCGCAGTACCTCTTCGGCAACGCGGCCACGGGCTTCATCGCCGGTCCGCAGGGCTACAACAGCGTTCTGCAATGGGAAACCACTAACACCTACAATGCTGGTCTAGATTTGGGCTTCTTCGACAACCGCCTCACGGCAACTATCGATGTGTATCAGCGCAGCGCTAGCGACTTGCTGTCTACTATAAACTTGCCGGCCGGCTCCAACCTCACCGACCGGCTCACTGCCAACATCGGCTCGCTACGCAACCGCGGCATTGAGTTAGGCCTGAACTACGGTGTGCTGCGCTCGGAAGACCTGACCTGGGACGTGAACGTGAACGGCGCCTATAACGTGAACAAAATCACTGATCTGGGTCGGCAACTGCCCGGCTTTCCCGGCTATCAGGTCGGTGAAATTTCCGGCGGCACCGGCCTCAATATTCAGTCAAACGCCGTGGGGCAGCCCATTAACGCTTTCTACGTGCAGCAGCAAGTGTACGGTCCCGATGGCCGGCCGGTGCAGGGCTTGTACGTGGACCGCAATGGCGATGGCAACACCACCAGCGACTTCTACTACTACAAGCAGCCGGCTCCGCTCGTGACGCTGGGCTTCAGCTCGAACGTAGTGTATAAAAAAATTGTTTTTGCCTTCACATTACGCGGGAACCTAGGTAACTACGTATATAATGGCAACGCCGCTACCCTGGCTAACTACGCCAATGCTACCGGCTCGACTAACTTCCTCAGTAATATTAATCCTGACGTTCGCAACACAGGCTTCACGCAACAGCAGGTGTTCTCGGACTACTACATGGAGAACGCCTCCTTCCTACGCTGCCAGAACATCTCTCTGGGCTACAATGTGGGCAAGGTGCTCGGCGCTTCGTCGCTACGCATCACTGGCAACGTGCAGAATGCTTTCCTCATTACCGACTACACGGGCGTTGAACCCGAAATTCCTAACGGCATTGATAGAAACTTCTATCCTACTGCCCGTACTTACACGCTCGGCCTGGCCCTTGGCTTTTAATTCTTAATTATTCATGAAAAACCTATTAGTTCGTGGGGTATTAACCCTCACTTTGGGAGCGGCACTTGCCGGCCTCAGCACTTCGTGTACCAAGGACCTCGACCAAACCCCGAAGTATGAGCTGACGCCTGAAAACGTGTACGTTGATTTGGCCAGCTACAAACGGGTGCTGGGCAAGCTGTACGGAGGCTTTGCGCTCACCAGCCTGGGCGGCGCCAGCGGTGCCAGCGACCTCACCAGCATCGACGGTGGCACTGGCGACTATTTGCGGCAACTGTGGAGCGCCCAGGAGTTGACCACCGATGAAGCGGTAGTGGCTTGGACCACTGACCCCGGCATTCAGGACTGGCACAACATGAACTGGGATGCCAACAATCCTTTGATTCGCGGTATTTATAATCGTTGCTATTACGAAATCTCCCTCTGTAACGAGTTTATTCGCGAGTCAACGGACGACAAGCTCAGCAGCCGAATCTCGGGCGACGAAGTAACTCAGGGCAGGTTGTTTCGGGCCGAGGCGCGGTTTCTACGGGCCGTGGCTTATTACCATGTCATTGATTTGTTCGGCAACGGCCCATTCGTGACGGATACCGACGTAGTGGGCGTCACTGCACCGCCATACTACACCCGTCGGCAGCTCTATGATTTTGTGGAAAGCGAATTGCTGGCGCTGACCACCGAACTGGCCCCCGCCCGCTCCAACGAGTACGGTCGCGTGGACCAGGCTGCTGCCCGCGGCTACTTGGCCCGGCTGTACCTGAATGCAGAAGTATACACTGGTACTGCCCAGTACGAGAAGGCGGCGGAACAAGCTAAGAGCGTAATTGGCGCCGGCTACACCTTGGTAAATGAAACCAGTTCGGCTTCGTCAGCGTATGGCCGTAACTTCTTGGCTGACAACAATATGGGGCCAGCCACCACTGAAATTGTATGGCCCGTGCTGTTTGACGTGACGCGCACCCAGACCTTTGGCGGCACCACGTTTTTGGTCAATGCCTCGACCAATGGCACCAACGCTGCCTGGCAGCGCTACGTGGGTGAAAGTACTGGCTGGGGCGGGATACGCACCACCCGCGCCTTGTTCGATAAGTTCTTCCTGCTGGGCGCGGACACTGCCCAGGACCGCCGCGGCCGGTTCTGGACCCAGGGACAAACCTTGGAAATCAACGATATCACCCAGTTCACTCAGGGCCTGGGGCTACCCAAATACCGGAATGTCAACTCGGATGGCGCCGCGCAGGGCGGGACACTGAACTTTTCCAGTGTCGATTTTCCGATGCTGCGCTTGCCTGACATGATGCTCATCTACGCCGAAGCGGCGGTCCGTGGCAAAGCCGACCGTGGCACTGCTCTGGGCTATGTCAATCAGATTCGCCGCCGTGCTTTTGGCCTGCCCATTGCCACTGCCAGCACGGCAGCCGATATCACCGATGCGCAGATGACCACGGACTTTATCCTTGACGAGCGGGCCCGCGAACTGCACTGGGAAGGAGTACGCCGCACTGATCTTATCCGCTATAAGCAGTTCGTGGAGAACACCTACCTCTGGCCTTGGAAAGGTGGCGTAAGAAACGGCCGGGGCGTGGAAGCCCATCGGGTACTCTTCCCCATTCCGTCCTCCGACATAACGGCCAATCCGAATCTGAAGCAGAATCCTGGCTATTAAGCTTGTTACGGCTGGCCCAGCCTTTCTGGGTCAGCCATACTGTTTTTCAATTTCTCATCTTCCCACCCTCCTCCTTCATTTTATGCGTAACTGGTTCTTTAAATCAGCAGCCGTGCTAGGCTCGCTGGCCATCGGCCTTACCGCCTGTGAAAAAGACGAAACAAAAGTCACCACTGAGTTCGGTGCGGCGCCGGTGTTGTCTGTTTCGAGCAGCGCCCCCCTGGTTTTGCTGCAAGACAATGCCGACCAGCCAGCCCTGACTTATACTTGGACGCCTTACACAATGGCGCTCTCCGACGGCTCAACTCCCGTCTCACCGGTCACCTACACGCTGCAATTTGCCAAGGCGGGCACCAAATTTGAATCGCTACAGGAACTAAGCGCCGGTAGTGGTTCCACCTCCACCTTAGCGATTAAAACGGTAGATTTGAATACGGCGCTGCTGGGCTTAAATTTGCCTTTCACTGCCCCTTCGCAGGTGGATGTACGGCTGAAAACCGTCGTAGCGGGCAATATTGCGCCGCTCTATTCGGCCTCCTCTACCCTAACAGTTACCCCCTACGACTTCTGCGAACAGCCGGCCGCTTCCAAGGCCTGGACCCTCATTGGTGCAGCGGCTCAAGGGTGGGGCACAGACATCGCGATGAAGTACGATTGCACCAGTAAAACTTTCTCCTATACTGGCCCTCTTAAGGCTGACGAGTTCAAGTTCCGCTACGGCGGTACCGACCCGGTAACCGGAAATTGGAAGGCTGACCTTGGTGGTACCTCCAGCACTGGCGGCGCCCTTATTCAGGGTGGCCCGAACCTGAAAATTGCCACAGCTGGCACCTACACCATCATACTGACGCCGGGTCCGTTGGCGGCTGATGGTAAGGCTACTAACGGCACTTTCACTATCAAGTAAGATGTCTGAAAGACAAGCTCTTTGTTTATAAAAAGCCGCTGCTAGTCAGCGGCTTTTTTTATTGTGTTTGTTAGTTTTCGCTGGAAGTAAGGAAGATAAGTAGACTAGTAGAGGCGGATCCTCGCGGGTTTTAACAATTACCGCAAGTGATAAACGCGACAGTAAGTCTGTACAGCACTCTTCTTATTTGTAATAGAGAATAGATAAGATTTATTAAGTAACGGTCACGAGGCTAGAAATACCGTCTCTGCTTTTTTTAAGAACGCACGTAGAGAACGCATGACAGGATTCAATCCAGATGTTGACTTTCTCCCTTTCCTCGTGAATATAAGCCTCACAAAAAAGCCCCGCAGCCAGTGGCTGCGGGGCTTTTTTACAATCAGAAACCTAGCCTACTCAATCACAACTTTACCGCTGGTCTGCTGGCCGCCCACATTGAGCTTCACCACGTAGAGACCGGCGCTCAGGTTACGCAGCTTATAAGACTGGCTGCCGGCCTGCACTGCGCTCACGCTGCGCACCTGTTTGCCAGTAGCATCAATCACGCTCAGAGTTACGTTCTGCTTGCCCTGGGGCACCACATAGTCCACGCTCACGGCCGAGCCGGGATTGGGATACACGCCGAAGCGCAAGGCCTTGGCCACTTGGCCGCGGTTAGCTAGCGTTACGCCCGTAGCCGTTAAGTTCAGCGTGGCAGCTTGGCGACCGGCAATAGTGCCGAAATCGACGCCAGTGGCCTCCGCTAGGTTGCCGTTGTTAGTAGTTAGCGGGGTAGAAGTTTGCGGGATAAAATCGCTGGAGAGAAAACCACCATCGCCCCCGTTTTGCAGCGCGAAAACGGTGAGGGCAGGAGTACCTGTTAGGGCGCCAATGGCAGTGCGGTCTAACTCTATTTCCCAGCCGAAGCTGCCAGCAGCACCATAGGTGGCACCGGTATTAGGGGTGGTGTTGCCGGGGTTCGTCAAGACCTTGCCGTCACTGGAGTTCCGGTAAGCCACGCGCGCACCAGCCAGCATCGGGAACGCTGCGTCAACCGGCAGCGTCAGCGCCGTGCCGTCGCCCAGGAGCGGAGCCGCATCGGCCGTGACCTTCTTGCTTGCGGCGGTAGTGGCATTTGTGTACGAGGCAGCTTCAATTTTAAAGTCCGTGGCATTTTCGGCCGTCGCGCGCAGAGCTAAGGCCATGTCTACGGGCAAGTCCATCTTGGCGACCATTTTCTCGAACGAGGTCCCAGCGCTTGCTCCGGGCAGGACGGTACCGGCTGGAACGCCACCGGCAGCGGGCAGGTCCATATACAGTTGAAAAGCGTTGCCGTTATTCTGGACAGTGCCTCCCAAGAAGAAGTACACCTTGGTAGCGGTGCTAGCGGCGTACAGGCTGAGCAGGCCATAGTCGCCGAAGCCGCGGGGGTTGGTGTACTTGCCAATCAGCACATAGTTGCCGGCAGTTATTTCGTTGGCGTTCAGAACACCATCGACGGCGACCTGCGCCTCAGCGCTGAGGGATGCTGCCGCCAAGACACTGGCGGTAGCAAGCGTGAAAACTTTTTTCATGAGAAATGAAAGGTAAAAAGTGAGTGAATAAAAAAGGATTTAAAGAGTCCACCAGGCAAAATGCCGGCTGTGACGGGGGTAAAAGTAGTACAGACCTTTGTAATAATTTGTTTGAGCCACAACTTTCCGGCGCTTTCGTCAGGCGAGCAGGGTCCGGAGGGCCGACGACGGTATTTCCACCGTAGCTTCCTACTTTCGCCCTCTACTCACTCAACTTCCCCGCTTCATGATTCTTATTGCCGATGGCGGCTCCACGAAAAGCAACTGGTGCCAGCTCGACGACGCGCACAACCGCGTTTATTTCAACACCGAAGGCTACAACCCCGACTTTATGAGCACGGAGGGCATCGCGGCCTCGCTGGGCCAGAGCCTACCCGACACGCTGCCCCGCGAGCAGGTGCGCGAGGTGCACTACTACGGGGCGGGCGTGTCGTCGGCCGCCAAAGCCGAAGTGGTGGCCGGGGCCATGCGGCAGCTGTTTCCGCAGGCCCAGGTGACGGTGACCGAGGATTTGCTGGCCGCCGCCCGCGCCCTGCTCGGCCGCGGACCAGGCTTTGCGGCCATTTTGGGCACGGGCACCAACTCCTGCCTTTACGACGGCGAGCAGATTACTTACAACGTCGATTCACTGGGCTACTTTTTGGGCGATGAGGGCAGCGGCTCCTTTATCGGCAAGCGCCTGCTGCGCGACTACATGCGCCAGCAGCTGCCCGCCGAGCTGCAGGGCGTGTTCCGGGAGACCTACGGGCTGGGCTCGCGCAATGAGATTCTCGACCGCCTCTACAACCAAGCGCTGCCCAACCGCTTTCTGGCCTCGTTTGCCAAGTTTGCCTACGACCACAACAACGTAAGCTACTGCCGCGAAATCGTACTGCAAGGCTTTGAGGCCTTCTTCCAGAACCTGGTGCTGCACTACCCCAACTACCAGCAGTACAGTTTCAACTGCGTGGGCTCGGTGGGGTACAACTTTCGCGACGCCCTGACGCAGGTGGCGCGCAGCCACAACATGGAAGTAGGCAAGATTATTCGCTCGCCCATTGATGACCTTGTGAGCTATCACGAGGGGTAGGGAATTGCGGCCCCGTCTCACCTGGAGTCCCGCCGGGCAGAAGCACAGCTCGGACCGGCTGATTTTGAAGCTGTTTAGAAAATCGATTTTCGCTCATGCTGAGCTTGCTGAAGCATCCCTATTGCTTCATTTGAGCCGTTCAACGAAGCAATAGAGATGCTTCGGCAAGCTCAGCATGACAATCTAGAGTGTTTTTTGGGACTTCCTAAAAAGCTTCTTTGTAAATTATGCGACGACAAAAAAGGCTCCCGACAATTGTCAGGAGCCTTTTTGCTTTCAATCTGGATGAGATAAACAAATCCCTACCCCCCCTCCTGGCGGGCTAGTGCTGCACCACGAGGCGCGTGGTCTGCTGCTGGCCACCAGCTTGCAGGCGGATGAGGTAGATGCCGTTGGCCAGCCCGGTCACGGGTAGGGTCAGCTCGTGGGCGCCGGCGCGCTGGTGGGCGCTGCTCGTGACGGTGCGCACGGTAGCACCGAGCAGGTTGCTGACCGTCACGCTCACGGCGCTGGCGGCCGTGGGCAGTTCGTAGCGGAGCGTAGCAGCGGTGGCCGTGGGGTTGGGGGCGGCGCTGAGGCGCAGGGCAGCGCTCTTCTGAGCGTTGCGGGCCGCGAGCACCGTGCCGCGGGGCTTAGTGATGGGCTTCGAGGTATAGACCGCGTACTCGCCGGGGCCGAGCTGCAACGGCGCCGTGGTGCTGGTGACCGTGACGGGCGCGCCGGTCAGGTAGTTATACCAGGTGCCAGTGCTCTGGAACTCGGGGTTCACGGCGGCGGCTCTCACATCAAAATTTCCCACCACGGTCACGCTCAGGTTGGCGTCACTCAGGTGGATGGTTTTCTGCGCGCCGGCCACGTTCTGGGTGTAGGTCGTGGGGGCGGCAAAGACAGGCTGCGTGGTCTTGAGCGCAATCAGGCTGCGGTACACGTCGTAGAGGCGGCGGCGGCTGGGGTTCTGGTAGTAGTCCCGGCGGATGGGCTTGGCAGCAGTGCGGCACTCGTCCACGGCCCTGGGCGGCGCCGGCACCACGCCGTCGGAGCAGGCGTTAATGCTGTAGTCGTAGCCGACTTCGCCAAACTGCCAAATCATTTTCGGGCCGGGCACGGTGAAGAAGAAGGCGGCGGCCATCTCGTTGCGCGCCATCGACGTGGCCAGCTCCTTAATGTTGTAGGTGCCGGAGCTGTTGCCGAACTGCGCATTCTTATAAGCCAGCCGCTCTTCATCGTGGCTCTCCATGTACGTCAGCAGGTTGGGCTCGGTGAAGCCCCGACCACCCTGACCCTGGCCGTAGTAGGCCGCGCTCAAGTCAGATTTGCCGTTGTCGTTGTAGCCCATCGTGGCCTCGTTGTATTTGGGGTTCATGTTGTGCCACAGCATAAATCCGATTTTAGACAGCTCCTGCTCTTCGCGGTTGTCGGCGAAGTGCTCCAGGATGGGGTAGGCCGTGGCGTCGGTGGCCGCGAGGGTGTTGTGGTAGTCCTGCCAGATGTTGATGCGCGACTGGTCGTATTGCCCCCACAACTGCACCCGCTCGCCGTCGTTGAGGCCCGGCAGGTTGGAATTCGTCTGGGTGAAGCCCTTACTCAAATCGAAGCGGTAGCCGTCAATGTGATACTCCCTGAGCCAGTATTCCATCACGCGCTTCGAGAAATAACGGGTGTAGGGGCTCTCGTGGTTGAAGTCGGTGAAGACGTTAAAGGGGTGCCGGGCCTCCACGTTATACCACGGATTGTCGGCGCGCGGGGTGAAGCCGCTGGCGTCGGCGTAGAGTTGAATCATGGGGCTCTGGCCGGTCGACTGGTTGAGCACCATGTCCATCACCACGGCGATGCCGCGGCGGTGGCACTCGTCGATGAACTGCTTGAAGGCCAGCCGGGTACCGTAGTACTTGTCGGGCGTAAAGTAGAAGTCGGGGTTGTAGCCCCAGGAGTCGTTGCCGTCGAACTCGTTGATGGGCATCAGCTCGATGGTGTTGATGCCCAGGCGCTGGAGGTAGTTGAGCGTGTCGCCCATCAGGGTCTGGAAGTCGTGGCGGGCGATGAAGTCGCGCAGGTGCAGCTCATAGACCACCAGGTTGGTGCGGGCCGGGCGCTGGAAGTTGGTCACCTGGAAGGCGTAGGGCGTCTGGTTGGTTTGCAACACCGAGACGATGCCGGTGGTCTTGCCGGTCGGGTACTGCCGCTCGGCGACGGGGTAGGTTGCCTCCGGAATAAACTGGTCCTGGTTAGGGTCGAGGATTTTCTCGGCGTAGGGGTCGGCCACGCGCAGGCTGCCATCGACCAGAAACTGGTAGCTGTACTCGCGGCCGGCCGTCAGGCCGTCAATTTGCACCCACCAGCGGCCGGTGGCCGCGTCGGTGGCCGAGGCGGTGTTAGTTTCCAGAGTGCGCTTCATAAAGCCAGCGGCCGTGGGCTGCCAGTCGTTGAAGTCGCCCAGCAGATACACAAACTGCTTACTGGGCGCCGTGAGGCTGATAACGACCGACGTGCCGCCGTTGAGGTAGGTCACCCCGTCGGCTTTAGCGCCGGCCGGCAGCGGCGCGGTCGTCACGAGGGGCCGCGACTGCACCGTGATTTCCGTAGCAGCCGTCTCGGTGCCGTTGGTAGCCGTGGCCCGCAGCACGTTCGCGCCGGCCTGGGTGATGGTGACGGGCGCCGTGAGCGTCGTCGCGTTCGTCTGCTGGGCAATCTGGGTGCCGTTCAGAAACAGTGTAATCGTCGCCGGCACAGCCGTCGTCACCGTGACATTGGTGGCCGTGTTCTCGGCAAAGAAGAAGGGCGACGCGCCGGCGGGATTGGTAAAGCGCAGGTTGAACGCGTCCTGGGCCACGTCGATGAAGATGTCGGCGCCGCCAGCGCCCCGGCCCGAGCGGGTGCCCTCGGCATTCTTAAATACCATTGCCAGCCGGTAAATGCGCTCGTTCGCGGCAATGTTGGGATAGAAGGTGCGGGGGGTGAGGGTAATAGTGTACAGGTTCGGATTGGAAGTCGAGCGGGTCATCTTCGAGGCCGGGTCGCCGGTGTTGAAGGGCGCGCTCTTGATGTGGTTCCAGGTGGTGCCGGTGGGGCTGGCCGTCACCACACCGGTGTAGATGAATACGTCGCCGGTGAAGCCGCGCAGGCCCGCGTCGCCCTGCGTGGCATCAAAAACAATGGTCACCGCGTCGGTGTCGCGGAACGGGCTGGGCTGGGTCGTGACTACCTGGGCCTGGGCGGCCGGCAGCAGCAGCCAGCTCAGGAGCAGGCCAAACAGGGGTCGAAGTAATTTCATGAATGGGGGAAAATTGGAATAGAAATAAAAATTGTGGCAAAAAAACAAACGCCAGAAACGCACCCAATAAGTCCGGCCTTAATGGACTCGCAAGATACGACGCCGGGCGGGTGGCGGCCGTAGATTTGCGGCTTTCCGACCCGGCCCCGATGATGCTCCCGCTCCGCTTTATGCTGCTGCTGCTGGCCGGGCTGAGCGTCGGAACAGGGCCGCGGGCGGCCGGGGCGCAATCCCTACCCCCCGACTCGGCAGCCAGCCGCCCGATGCGGCTGGCGCGGCCAGCTGGCGTCAATTCCCTACCCCCCGACTCAGCCGCCACGCGGCGACGACGCTTGCGGCTGCTGGCCGGCGGCTCGGCCCTGGGCTACGGCGTGATTTACGCGGGGCTCACTACGAGCTGGTACACCGGCGAGAGGGTGCCGCTGCACTGGTTTAATGACCTGCCCCAGTGGCAGCAGCTCGACAAGGCCGGCCACTTCTGGGGGGCGTTTCACGAGAGCCGCGGCGCCGTCGACATGCTGCGCTGGGCCGGCCTGAGCGAGCAAAAAGCCATCTGGTACGGCTCGCTGGTGGGCTTCGCTATCCAGAGTCCGCTGGAGCTGCTCGATGGCCGCGACCCGGACTACGGCGCCTCGGCCTCGGATTTGGCGGCCAATTTCCTGGGCTCAGCGGGCGTGCTCAGCCAGCAGCTGCTCTGGCACGATATCCGGCTGATGCCCAAGTGGTCGTTTCACCTCACGCCCTACGCCGCCCGCCGCCCCAACGTGCTGGGCCGCAGCGTGCCCGAACGCTGGCTCAAGGACTACAACGGCCAGACCTACTGGCTCTGCGCCGACGTGGGCGCGTTTCTGCACTTGCCACCCGGCAGCCGCTATCCGCGCTGGCTGCAACCGGCTATCGGCTACGGCGGCCAGCAATTGGTTTATAACGACCCCACCACTAATGCCGCCGCCGGCCTGCGCGCTTACCGGCAGTTTTATCTGTCGCTGGATGTGGATTTGCGGCGCATCCCGACCCGGCATGTGTGGCTGCGGCGCGTGTTCTACACACTCAGCATCTTCCATCTGCCGGCCCCGGCGCTGGAGGTGAATGGGCGCGGCGGGGTCGTTTTTCGACTGGTTTATTTTTAAGTAGGGTGCGGGGCTTGCCCCCGCCCGGCACCAGGGCCGGTTGGCTGATAATCTGGTGACTATTGTCCGCCCGCCGGGCGGGAGCAAGCCCCGCACCCTACGCTGTACTTTTGTCACACCAAAAACACCGTGCATTATGAACGTAGGAGATAGAGTCCGGCTGCTGACCGGCACCGAGCAAGGCATTGTCACGCGCCTGCTTGATAGCGAACTGGTCGAAGTGGCCATTGATAATGACTTCACCATTCCCGTGCTCCGGCGCGAGGTCGTCGTCATTGCCGCCGATGAGGGCGCCGCCTTCACCCGCCCCAATGCCGACTACCGCCCCGGCAAGGCCAACCAAAACCCCGGCCGCAACGCTAGCAAGAAGGACAATACCAAACCCCGCGAGGCCACCCCGGCCAGCCAGGCCAGGCAACCCACGCTGGCCGAGGCCTTGGCTGCCGTTGCCTCCAGTGGCCCGGCCGCTGCCAAAGCCGCCGGCGCTCAAGGCGGCAAAATCCCTACCCCCCAGCCCGCCGCCAAAGGCCTTTACCTGGCCCTGGTGAACCAGGCGCCGGAGCTGCTTTCGGTGCATTTAGTTAATAACACGGAGGCCGAGGTGCTCTTCACCTACGGCGAGGAAACCGCCGCCCGCCCCCACCGGGCCCTGGCTGCCGGGCAGGTGGGCCCGCGCGCGGCCAGCCAGCCGCTGGCCCACTTTCACCTCAAGGATTTTGAGCAGTGGCCCGCCATCGTGGTGCAGCTGCTGCCCCACCGCAACGGCGGCGACACCGCCTACGAGCTGCTCACCAAGCGCCAGGCGTTCAAGGCCACCACGTTCTACAACAGCCGCCGCCCCGCGCCCGTTATCCAGAAAGAAGCCTACTTATTTCAGCTCGATGAGCGCCCCGCCGCGGCCCTCACGCCCGAAAAGCTGGCCGAGCTGGCTGCTCCTACCCCCCCTCCCGCCGCCAATTCCTCTGAAGCCAGCCGCCAGGAAGGCCAAATCGACGTGGCCGCCCTGCGCGCCCAGCTCACCGGCGACGCGCCCGTGCCCGCCAAGCCCGCCGCCGTGGTAGCCGCCGCGCCCCAGCCGGCGCCCATCGTCACGGCGCCGCCCCACGAAGTCGATTTGCACCTCGAAGCCCTGCGCCCCGACGGCAACAAGGACGAGGAGCTGAGCAACGCCGCCATCCTGCGCCTCCAGCTCGACGCCTTCGAGGACGCCCTCATTCGCGCGCTGGCCACCAACATGCACGAAATCATCTTCATCCACGGCACCGGCAACGGCGTGCTGCGCAAGGAAATCCACCGCCAGCTCAGCCGCAACAAGGACATCAAGTTCTTCGAGGACGCCCAGAAGGAGAAGTTCGGCTTTGGCGCTACGCTGGTGAGGTTGAAGTAAGTTGTGGCGCTGCAAATTGCTTAACCACAGCCCCAGCGGGGCGGCATATTGGTAGAAACAGGGGGTAAGAAAACCACCGAGCCCCAGCGGGGCGACACCTAGCTGCCCCGCTATTATCTACACCATGGCCAACACCTACACTCAAATTCATCTCCACGTGGTGTTTGCGGTGCAGGGCCGGCGCTCTCTTATTCCACCTGCTCACGCCCAGAACCTATATCGCTACATCACGGGCATCATCGTGCAGCAAGGCCAAAAGCTTTTAATAATTAATGGGATGCCCGACCATCTGCATCTGCTCATTGGTTTGCGGCCGGATAAGGCGCTATCCGATTTGATGCGCGAGGTAAAAGCCAGCTCCGCGAAATTCATCAACGAGCAAGCATGGCTGCCGGGCAAATTCAGCTGGCAGGAAGGATTTGGGGCCTTTTCCTACGGCGCTTCGCAGCTTCCGCAGGTGATTGAGTATATCAAGCGGCAGCAGGAACACCACGCCACGCGCAGCTTTCAGCAAGAATATGAGCTTTTGCTGGAGCGTTTTGGGGTGGAGTATAATCCCGCGTATTTGTTCGTGCCGCCTGAGAAAGAAGGATAGTACAGCAATTTGGTGTCGCCCCGCTGGGGCTTTGATAAGTTTTTACTACCAATATGCCGCCCCGCTGGGGCTGAGTGGTGGACCTGACGCCGTACCTTTGCCCCACGTGATGGGTCGCCCCACCGCGGCGCCACTCGCAAGAGCGGCGACGAGGAAAGTCCGGGCAACGCAGAGCACCCTGCTTCCTAACGGGAAGGACTGGCGCGCCTAACGCAAACCAGGACAGCCAGTGCCACAGAAAACTACCGCCTACGTGCTGGCTTCGGCCGGCGCCGGTAAGGGTGAAAAGGTGCGGTAAGAGCGCACCAGCGGCCAGGTGACTGCGCCGGCTGGGTAAACCTCAGGGGTTGAAAGACCAAATAAGCTGGCACGCGCGAGGAGCTTCGGCCACTTACGCACCGGGCGGCTCGTCCGGCGCCAGCGGGTAGGTTGATGGAGCCTTTCGGTGACGACTGGCCTAGATAAATGGTGGGGCCGCGCGGGCAACCGGGCGGACAAAACCCGGCTTACAGACCCATCACCCGTTCACAAAAAAGGCCGCTCCCAGTTGGGAGCGGCCTTTTTACGTTATCACCAGCTGGCGCGAGAAGCTACTTTTTCCGGGCGGCGCGGACGGTTTTCACTTCCGGAGCCTTGACGGCGCTGGCTTTGTTGCCGAAGCTGTTGCGCACGAAGGTCAGCACGTCGGCAATTTGCTGGTCGGTGAGGTTGTCGTAGGAGGGCATGACGTTATTGTACGGTTCGCCGTCGATGTCCTCACCCTGCAAGCCGTTGAGCAGCACGTTGATAATCCGGGTTTTGTCGCCCAGTACCCAGCTCGTTTTGCTCAGCGGTGGGTTGAGGCCATCCACGCCGCCGCCGTCGGCCTGGTGGCAGGTCAGGCAATTCTGGGTGTAGATAGTTTTGCCCTGAATGAGCGCCGTGGGCGCGATGCCGGCGCTTTTAGGGGGGGTAGGCTTTTTGGGAGCGGGCTTTTTCTGGGCCCGCGCCGGCCCGCTAAACAGGGCCAATAGCGTTATAATCGCAAGAATATTCTTCACTTGGAGGCGCTTATTTTTTGGCGTACATGATGCGGTAGAGGCGGCCCTTGGCATCGTCCGTGACGTAGATGGAGCCATCGGGACCCTGGGCGAGGCCGCAGGGCTTGTGGTCGGGGCGGCCAGCGGCAGCCTTTTCGGGCGTGCCGGCGAAGTTGTCGGCAAACACCTCATATGGGCCAGCGGGGCGGCCGTTTTTGAAGGGCTGAAACACGACGTAGTAGCCTTTTTGCGGCTCCGGCGCCCGGTTCCAGGAGCCGTGGAAGGCGATGAAGGCGCCGTTGCGGTACTTTTCCGGAAACATGGTGCCGGTGTAGAAGAGCAGGCCGTTGGGCGCCGTGTGGGCGGGGTAGGCAGCGGCCGGCTCCAGGTACTTGGCGTCGGCTTCCTTCTTGCCGTCGCCGCCATACTCGGGGTTCAGCATTTTTTTGCTCTTGCTGGGGTCGTAGTACAGGTAGGGCCAGCCGGCGTTATCGCCGGGCTTGAGGGCGTAGAGGCACTCGGCGGGCAGCTCGGCCGACTGCTTGGTAGTAAAAAACTGGGGCCAGTTGTCGGAGAGCTGGTCGCGGCCGTGCTGCATCACGAAAAGCTGGTTGGCCGGCTGGTTCCAGTCCAAGCCCACCACGTTGCGCAGGCCGGTGGCGTAGCGGGTGCCGTCGCCGTAAGTTTGGTTGAGCTTGCTGGCCTTAAACTGCCAGATGCCACCGGCTGAGTCGAGGATAGGGCAGTTGGGCTGGCCCGGCGAGCCCTTCTGGCGGTCCTTCACCTGGCAGGTGTTGGCGTAGGCCCCGACGTTGACGTAGATGTTGCCCGCATTATCGAGCACCACCGACTTGCTCTCATGCTGGCGGCGATTAATCAGGCCAGTGATAATTTTCTCGGGCTGCGCCGGATTGACGACCTCACCCTTCTCATTGAGCTTGTAGCGGTACACATCTTCGTCGGACGAGGCGTAGAGGTAGCCGTCTTTGGCGTACATGCCGGTGCCGCCGTAGGAGCCGAAGCCGGTGGTGGCGGCAGCTTTGCCGGTGCCGTCGGGGCGCAGCAGCAGGATGCCTTTGCCTTCCTTGTTGGGCCGGTTGAGCTTAATGTAGATGAGGCCCTGGGGCGTGACGGTGAGGTGGCGGGGCCGGGCGCCGGTTTCGGCCACCACCAGGGCGCCGAAGCCGGCCGGCAGCTTCAGGCCCGCGTTGTCGGGGTCAGCTTTGACTGATTCCCGGCTCGTGAGCGCCAGCAGGGACAAGCTGCCCGCCACGGCCGCCGAGAGCAACAAAGGACGAGTTGGAATCCGCTTCATAAATTACTTTTTTCGAAAATGGAGTTGAAATAGCTGGCTCCCCTTACGCGGATGCCGGGCAAATAGATAGCCTCCGCAGCCGCCAAGCCCATTTGGCCTGGGCCATATCTGTTTAGCTATTAATGAAAGGCTTATAAATCCGGCGCACGGCTTTTTGTTACCTTCGCCTCTTCCCAGGCCCGCTCCCAATTCCCTACCCCCCTTATGCCGCGCATCCTTATTATTGACGACGAAAAAGCCATCCGCAACACGCTGAAGGAGATTCTGGAGTTTGAAAGCTACACCGTCGACCAGGCGGAGGATGGCCCCGCCGGCCTGGATTTGCTTATTCAGCAGAAGTACGACGTGGTGCTCTGCGACATCAAGATGCCCAAGATGGACGGCCTCGAAGTGCTCAGCCGCGCCCAAACCATCGCGCCTGATTCCGCCTTTATCATGGTCTCGGCCCACGGCAACATCGAAACGGCCGTCGAGGCGACTAAGAAAGGCGCCTACGATTTCCTGACCAAGCCGCCCGACCTCAACCGCCTGCTCGTGACGGTGCGCAACGCCCTGGACCGCACCAAGCTGGTGAGCGAAACCAAGACGCTGAAAAAGAAAATCGGCAAAACCAGCGAGATGGTCGGCGACTCGGCCGCGCTGAACGCGGTGCGCAAAGCCATCGAGAAAGTGGCTCCGACCGATGCGCGGGTGCTCATCACCGGTCCCAACGGCGCGGGCAAGGAGATGGTGGCCCGGCAGCTGCACGAGCTAAGCGCGCGCGCCAACGGCCCGCTGGTGGAAGTCAACTGCGCCGCCATCCCCTCGGAGCTGATTGAGAGCGAGCTGTTTGGACACGAAAAGGGCTCATTCACCTCGGCCGTGAAGCAGCGCATCGGCAAGTTCGAGCAGGCCGACGGCGGCACCCTTTTCCTCGATGAAATCGGCGACATGAGCCTCTCGGCCCAGGCCAAGGTGCTGCGGGCCTTGCAGGAAAACAAAATCACCCGCGTGGGCGGCGAAAAGGAGATTTCAGTCAACGTACGCGTACTGGCCGCCACCAATAAAAATCTGCTTCAGGAAATCGCCGAGCGCAACTTCCGCGAAGACTTATACCACCGCCTTTCCGTGATTCTGATTCAGGTGCCGGCCCTCAATGAGCGCCGCGAAGACATTCCGGCCCTGATTGACAAGTTCCTCAAAGACATTGCCGCCGACTATGGCAACAAGCCCAAGAAAGTCGCGCCCGACGCCCTCAAGTACCTCCAAGCCCTGGACTGGCGCGGCAACATCCGCGAGCTGCGCAACGTGGTCGAGCGGCTCGTGATTATGAGCGACGACACGATTTCGGCGGCGGATGCGAAGGCGTTTGCCGGTAAGTAACCCAACAGCCCGTCATGCTGAGCCCCGCGCAGCATCTTAATCCCCGCTGAACGAGCACTAACTATTAATTACTGCTCGTTTCGCGGCGATAGGATGCTTCGCAAGCTCAGCATGGCAAATAGTTTTAAACTGCCAGTTGGCTGCACCCGCGCACGTCGGAGTTATCCAACCGGCCCAGCACCTCAAAGCTGCCATCCTCGGCGTAGAAGCGGGCCAAATCCTGGGTGGCGAGGAACGCGCAGGAGTCCACGTTGGCCAGGTCGATGACGTTAATGGCGCCGTCAGGTCGGGTTTCGGACAGCTCGAACGGGTCGGCGGGGTCACGCAGCAGCAGGCGCAGCGGCGGCGGGCAGTGGAAGCGGCCTTCGCCCTTCGAGTAGGCCTGGGAAAGCAATTCGGTCATGCCGTATTCGGAGTGGATGCCGGCCGGGCCGAAGGCTCGTTGCAGCTCGGCGTGCAGCTCCTCCCGAATCATTTCGCGGCGGCGGCCCTTCATGCCGCCGGTTTCGAGCACCGTCAGGCCCAGCAGCTCCGGGCGGCCGGCGTAGGCAGCGGCGAAGTCGAGCAGGGCGTAGCTCACGCCGAAAAGCATTACCTTACGCGGTTGCGTTTGGCCGGGGGCGGGCTGCCGCGCCCGCCGCAGGGCGTCGAACAGGGCGGCGTGGTCGTGCAGGAAAAATGCCGGCTCGGTCTGGCCCGACGCCCGCACGAAGTCAGCCACCATCGCCACGAGCGAAGATTCGCCCTGCTCCAGATACGAGGGTAGCAGGGCCAGAAACGTATACCCGGCCAGCGGGCCATAGCTCAGCTCGAAGATGCGGCGGGCGTTGTGGCGGTAGAGCGCTGGCTCGCGCAAGCTGTGGCGGCTGCGCGCCTGGGCCTGGGTGGTGCCGGAGCTGCGGAAGGTTTCGGCCGGCGCCCACTCGTGCGGGTCGGTGCGCACGTCGTGGGTTTTGAAAAACTCGATGGGCAGGAACGAGATGTCCGTCAGGCTTTTGACGTGCTCAACACCGAAGCCGGGCCCGCGCAGCGCGGCCAGGTAAGCGGCGTAGGGCGGGCAGTGCGCGGCCTGGTAGCGGAACAAAGCCAGGGCCATATTCTGGAACGAAGCGGCGCTCAGGGCGGGCAACTGGCGCAGGTGCTGGGCGCGGAAACTCATTCGGGCGGCAAAGGGTTGGGGGAAGGCAACAAACTGCGGGCGGCTTCGTTGCAAAAAGCCTACTCTCGGGGCTACTGCCGGCCGCTGAAGGACAGGGCCGTAGGGCTGATTTCTGGTGTGTTCACTTAAAAAAAAACATGAATCTACTTCGTCCGTTTGCAGGCTTGCTGCTGGTGCTGGCCGGCCTGAGTGGTGCGCTGAGCGGCTGCTTGTCGGCGCCGACGTACCCGATTGAGCCGAGCATCGACTTCAAGGATTTAAGCGTGGTGCGCAGCTCGCCGGGCAGGGGAGTACCCACCGACACGTTTAAGATTACTATTGATTTCAAGGACGGCGACGGCGACTTGGGCCTGACGGCGGCCGAAATTGCCGCGCCACCTTACGACACCAAGAATCCGGATGGGTCATTTAACCCAAACCAGGAGTTCAACTACTACCTGCGGGTTTATCAGCGAGTGCCGCCCAGCACGCAGTTTGAGGAAATTATTGCGCTCCGAGAGTACAGCCACTTCCCCTTGCTCAACGGCTCGGTCGACGGCAAAACGTCGCCCCTGAAAGGCGACCTGACGTTCCGCCGCTTCTTTGCTTTCGGCTCGCCCTTCAATGCCGGCGACGAGGTGCGGTTCACGGTCAGCATCAAGGACCGGGCGCTGAACGAGAGCAACACCGTAACGTCGAGCACCCATGTAATGCTGCCGCGCTAACGAACTAAGCGGCCGATTCCCTACCCTCTCCTCCCAGCTTAAAGCCCCGGCCGCCCTGCCGGGGCTTTGGCGTTTTCCTACCCCCTGCGTTTTCTCCAAGGCCCCGCCAGCCCGGCGCTTTTCAATAGATGTCCTGGAAGCGCGCCGGCTCAGCTTCGCTCATTATTTCATACACTGTGTCGAACACATCCTCGGCGTTGGGCTTGCTGAAGTAGTCGCCATCGGAGCCGTAGGGCGGGCGGTGGGCCTGGGCAGCGAGGCAGCGCGGCGCTGAGTCGAGCAGGTGGTAGGCGCCCTGCTCGTCGAGCACCTGCTGCATCATAAAGGCGGTGGCGCCCCCTGGCACGTCCTCATCGGCGAAGAGCACGCGGCCGGTTTTGCGGAGGCTGTCGGCGATGACGTGCTGGGTGTCGAAGGGCAGCAGCGTCTGCACGTCGATGACCTCGGCGCTGATGCCGACTTCGGCGAGCTGCTGGGCCGCGTCGAGCACGATGCGGCACATCGAGCCGTAAGTGACGATGGTCAGGTCCTGGCCTTCGCGCAGGGTTTCGGGCTGGCCGAGGGGAAGGGTGAACTCGCCCACGTTGCGCGGAATGCGCTCCTTGAGGCGGTAGGCGTTCAGGCACTCGATGACCAAGGCGGGCTCGTCGCTTCGCAGCAGCGTGTTGTAGAAGCCCGCCGCCTGGGTCATGTCGCGCGGCACGCACACGTGCATCCCGCGGATGCTGCCCAGAATCATGCCCATCGGCGAGCCGGAGTGCCAGACGCCTTCGAGGCGGTGGCCGCGGGTGCGCACGATGAGCGGCGCCTTCTGCCCGCCCTTGGTGCGGTACTGCAAGCTGGCCACATCATCGCTCAGAATCTGAATCGCATACAGCAGATAATCCAGGTACTGAATCTCGGTGATGGGCCGCAGCCCGCGCAGCGCAGCGCCAATACCCTGCCCCACGATGGTGCACTCGCGGATGCCGGTGTCGGTCACGCGCAGCTCGCCAAACTTATCCTGCAAACCCGCAAACGCCTGGTTGACGTCGCCGATGCGGCCCACGTCCTCGCCGATGGCGAAGATGGTGGGGTCGCGCCGGAAGTTGGCCTCGAAGCAGGCTTGCAGCACCTCGCGGGCATCGACCAGCGGCGCGTCGGGCGCGAACTCGGCCTTGATTTCCGCGATGTTGCCCACCGCCTGCTCGCTCTGGCTGAAGAGAAAGGAGTTGTAGCGGTCAGCGTTTTCGGCCAAAACCTGCTCCAGGTGGCGCTGGGCAGCGCGGCGGGCGGGGGTCGGCGCGGTGTCGCGCACGTGGCGCAGGGCCCGCCGCAAAGTCCGCACGATGTCGGCCCGGATGGGGGTAGGGTTGACTTGCAGCTGGCTGACCAGCTCGTGCAGGGTGTTTTCGGTGCCGGTGGCGGCCACCAGCTCATTGAGCACCTTCACCGCCGCGGCGCGCTCCTGCTTGATGGGGTCGAAAAAGGCGGCCCAGGCGGCCGTGCGAGCCACTTTAATAGTTAGCGCGGCGTCTTTCTCAATCTGGTCTAGCTCGGCTTCAGTGGCGTGGCCGTCGCTGAGCAGCCACTCGCGCAGCTTGCGCAGGCAGTCGTGCGCTTCCTCCCAGCTCAGCCGGTCCTTGGACTTATAGCGCTCGTGCGAGCCGCTGGTGCTGTGGCCCTGGGGCTGCGTGACTTCCGTCACGTGAATGAGCACCGGCACGTGCTGGGCGCGGCAGAGTGCGGCGGCTTTCTGGTAGGTGTCAAACAATGCGGCGTAGTCCCAGCCTCTTACCACGAAAATCTCGAAGCCTTCCTCACCTTCGCCCTCGCGCTGCAAACCCATCAAAATCGCCGAGATGCTTTGCTTGGTGGTCTGATATTCGGCCGGCACCGAGATGCCGTAGTGGTCGTCCCAAACCGACATCAGCAGCGGAATCTGGAGCACGCCGGCCGCGTTCAGGGCCTCGAAAAACATGCCCTCTGAGGTGCTGGCGTTGCCGATGGTGCCAAACGCGACCTCATTGCCGTGGTTGGAAAACTGCGTGAACTGGTGCAGCTCTGGGTTCTGGCGGTAGAGCTTCGAGGCGTAGGCCAAGCCCACGAGGCGCGGCATCTGGCCGGCGGTGGGCGAGATGTCGGCGCTGGAGTTTTTGCTGGCAGCCAGGTTTTTAAACTGGCCGTCCTCATCCAGCAGTCGCGTGGCGAAGTGGCCGTTCATGGCGCGGCCGGCGGTGGCGGGCTCCGCCTCCGCATCAGCGTGGGCGTAGAGCTGGGCGAAGTACTGCTGCCAGGTCAGCTCGCCGCTGGCGACCATAAACGTCTGGTCGCGGTAGTAGCCGCTGCGAAAGTCGCCGGCCCGAAACGCCCGCGCCATCGCCAGTTGCGGCACCTCCTTGCCATCGCCGAATATCCCAAACTTGGCCTTGCCCATGAACACCTCCTTGCGGCCGGCCAGCGAGGCGTGGCGCGACTCCCAGCCGAGCCGGTAGTCGTGCAGCAGGTCGGTTTTGGTCAGGGGCAGGGGTAGGGCGGGTGGGGCGGCAGTTTCGGTGGGCAGCATGGGGCGTTGGGAATGAAGAATGAGGAATAAAGAATGAGGAATCGCTGCCTGAGTAGCTCTTCATTCCTTATTAAAGCAAAGCGTTCGGGCAAACAAAAATACGAATTCCGGTTCGGGTCGGGGGTAGGACGGCCGAAGCGTTATATTTGTCCTATCCAGTCTCTGCATTCTGCCAGTCCGGGCGCGGCGGCGGGCCGGGCGCCTACCCCCTCTCAACATCCCCAACCCTCCTTAACTTGCTTCGCCATGAAAAAACTCGCCTCTCTTCTCCTGCTGCTACTCAGCGGCGGCCTGGCCGCCCAGGCCCAGGGCGTGCTCACCTTTGAGCGCGACGCCCACGACTTCGGCAAGGTGCCGGAAGGCACGATGGCCACCCACGAGTTCAAGTTCAGGAATACCGGCAATCAGCCCATCGTTATTGCCACGGTGCAAGCCTCCTGCGGCTGCACCACGCCCGACTGGACCAAGACGCCGGTCCTGCCGGGTAAGTCGGGCATGGTGCGCGCCGTGTACAGCAGCGCCGGCCGGCCCGGCGTATTCAACAAAACCGTCACCATCACCAGCAATGCCACCGAGCCCAGCAAGGTACTCACCATCAAAGGCGCGGTGCTGACCAAGGACGAGCTGCGGCCGACGCTTACGCCGGCCCAGCTGGCCGCCTCGCCGCGCCTCGTGCTCGACCGCCCGGCGCATGATTTCGGTAAAATCGAGGCCGGGCAGCAAACCACTACCCGCCTCACCGTGCGCAACGCCGGCCGGAGTTCGCTTGTGCTCGGCGCCCTGTCCTCACCCTGCTACTGCGTGGGCTACAAGGCCGTGCCCGCCGCCATCGCCCCCGGTCAGAGCCAGACCATCGAGCTGATTTATAATCAGCGTCAGCTCGGCGCGGCCACCGACGTGGTGACCATCGCCTCGAATGACCTCAATGGCGACGCTAAATTGACGCTAAAGGCCATGATTGTCAAGGACCTGGTGAGCGGTAGCATGGTCAAGGAAAGCGGCACGTCGGTGCCATTTAAGTAGATTCAGTTCTTCCTACCAGTTACTTTCTGCCGTTTCATTATCCTGTCACCAACCACGATGAAGAAACGTTTCGCGTACTTGGTGGGGGTAGGGTTGGGAGTCGCAGTGCCGCTCAGCAGCTGTCAGCAGGATGACGACTCCGCGGGCGCGCTGCTGAACCGGCGCTGGAGGCTGACCGAAGTAGACGGCACAGACCTGCGCGTTTCGAGCTATTCATTGGATTATGACTCCTATCTTCAGTTCGCCGGGGCGGGCAGCGAGCTACAAGGTCAGGCGTCGTGCCACCGTCTCAGCGGCTCGTTTATTGTATCTGATAAGCAACAGCTGACCATCACCCGGCTGAGCCCGACGCGGAGCAGCTGCGCGGTTCAGATTTTCTCCGGCCGCTATTTGACCGCCCTGCCGCAGATTACGCGCTACGAAATAGCAGGCCGCACGCTCCGGCTCTACGATGCCTCGGCGCCGAAGCCGCGGCTGGTTTTCGAGGCGGCGCCGTAGCCCACGCGCGGCGCGACGGGCCGAAAAACCGGCCTTTTTCGTTACAGCCCAGAAATACGTCACGGAAAGCCCTTGCCGCTTTGGCAGGGCTTTTTCGTTCGCTGCACGTCTCGCCGCAAGCCGCAAGCCACCCTTTGCCGATTCGTTATTCGCATGAATACCCCTACCCCCCCTCCCGCAGCCGAAGGCGCCGCCTACCTGGCCCCCGTCGGCGCCCGCATCGGCCACGTCCATTTGCAAGTCACCGACCTCGACCGGGCGCTGGCCTTTTACCAGGGCGTGCTGGGCTTCGAGGTGATGCTGCGCTACGGCGACCAAGCCGTGTTCTTGTCGGCCGGCGGCTACCACCACCACATCGGGTTGAACACCTGGCACAGCCGCGGCGGGCACCCCGCCCGCCGCGAAGGCGCGGCCGGCCTCTACCACGCGGCCATTCTCTACCCCACCCGCGCCGATTTGGGCCGGGTGCTCGGCCGCCTGCAAGCGGCCGGTTATCCCCTGGCCGGCGCCGCCGACCACGGCGTGAGCGAGGCCCTCTACCTGGATGACCCCGACGGCAACGGCCTCGAGCTGTACTGGGACCGGCCCCAGGCCGAGTGGCCGCGCGCGGCCGACGGCGGCGTGGCGATGTATACGCGGGCGCTGGACGTGGCCGGGCTGCTGGCGGCCGGCACCTGATTTCCTACCCCCCTCCGTCAGCTGGGGGGGTAGGGATGACCGGGGGCGCGTCGTATCTTTGCGGCCCCATTATCAACCCTCATTCCCATCCCCTTCAGCCATGCTAATCGGCGTTCCCAGCGAAATTAAAAATAATGAAAACCGCGTGGGCCTCACGCCCGCCGGCGTGGCCGAGCTGCGCAAGCACGGCCACACGCTGCTCGTGCAGCGCGGCGCCGGCGAGGGCAGCGGCTTTGCCGACACGGAGTATGAGGCAGCCGGCGCCACGCTCCTGGCGACTATCGCCGAGGTGTACGGGCAGGCCGAGATGATTATCAAAGTCAAGGAGCCGATTCAGGAAGAGTTCAGCCTGATTAAGGAAGGCCAGCTGCTGTTCACGTATTTCCACTTTGCCTCCGGCGAGGAGCTGACCCACGCGATGGTGGAGCGCAAGGCCATCTGCCTGGCCTATGAGACTGTGGAGCTGCCTTCGCGGGCCCTACCCCTGCTCATTCCGATGAGCGAAGTAGCCGGCCGCATGGCCCCGCAGGAGGGCGCCAAGTACCTGGAAAAACCCCTCAAGGGCCGCGGCATCCTGCTCGGCGGCGTGCCCGGCGTCAAGCCGGCCCACGTGCTGGTGCTCGGCGGCGGCGTGGTGGGCACGCAGGCGGCCAAGGTGGCGGCGGGCTTGGGCGCGCAGGTCACGATTATGGATATCAGCCTGACCCGCCTGCGCGAGCTGGACGACATCATGCCCAAGAACGTGATGACCGTTTATTCCAACGAGTACAACATCCGCGAGGCCATTAAAACCGCCGACCTCATTGTGGGCGCGGTGCTCATTCCGGGGGCCAAAGCCCCGCACCTCATCACCCGCGATATGCTCCGGACCATGCGCCCCGGCACGGTGCTCGTGGACGTGGCCGTGGACCAGGGTGGCTGCATCGAAACCTGCCGCCCCACGACCCACGAAGACCCAACCTTCATCATCGACGACGTGGTGCACTATTGCGTGGCCAACATGCCCGGCGCCGTGCCCTATACCAGCACCCTGGCCCTGACTAACGCCACGCTGCCCTACGCCGTGAAGCTGGCCAACCTGGGCTGGCAGGAAGCCTGCCGCCGCGATGCCGCCCTGCGCCTGGGCCTGAACGTAGTGCACGGCGAGGTCGTCTACAAGGGCGTCGCTGACGCCTGGGGCCTGCCCCTGGTAGACGTCGAAACGGTGCTCGATGGCGTGGCTGCTTAAGTTAGAAGAAGTTAAGAGTTAAAAGTCAAAAGTCCTTCTGGCGTAGTGCTGGAAGGACTTTTTGCTTAGCCTCCTTAACAGCAAATTTTTAACTCTCAACTTTTAACTTGATTCCCTCGCTTCTGCTCTTATTGCGCCGGCTGCTGCTGCTGATGGGCTTCTACACCCTGCTGCGGCTGGGCTTCTACCTTTCCAACTACGCTACTTTCCGCGGCATCGACCTGGGGCCGGTACTGCTGGCGTTCGGGCACGGGTTTCGGTTCGACATCTCGGCGATTCTGATGCTGAACCTGCCCTTCATGCTGCTCTCGGTGCTGCTGCCACTGCAGTGGCGGGCCGGACAGCAGGGCTTGCGGGCGCTGTGCGTACTGCTGCAAACGCCTGGTTTCGCGGGCAACATCCTGGACTGGGAGTATTTCAAGTTTATCGGCCGCCGCACCAGCAACGAGCTGACGACGGTGGGCACGGAGGTCGGTAATCAATTCGGCAATTTTTTAATCAACTACTGGGCCTTGCTGCTCCTGTGTCTGGGGCTGCTGGCCCTGCTGTGGCGGCTATTTCCAATGCCGGTCCCGCGGAAGTTAAAAGTTAAAAGCTATGAGTTGAAAGGTGAGGCGTCAGGGTCAGAAGTCAGCC
Source organism: uncultured Hymenobacter sp. (assembly GCF_964243305.1). Taxonomy (GTDB): domain Bacteria; phylum Bacteroidota; class Bacteroidia; order Cytophagales; family Hymenobacteraceae; genus Hymenobacter. The sequence goes on along the minus strand of NZ_CAXTEF010000014.1, from coordinate 51,184 downwards.
AGGAAGGCCTGTTGGCCCGCGCTGGGCTTCTAACTTTTAACTCTCTTTTAACTTTTTCCCTGAAGCTACTGCTCGTCGCCGGCCTCACCATTCTCGGCATTCGGGGGGGCTGGCAACTCAAGCCGCTGCGGCCGGGCACCGCGTTTCAGCAGACGCCGACGGTGCTGGGACATTTGGCGCTGAACTCAACGTTCACTTTAATCAAGGGTTTTGATGCAGAAGTAGTTGAGCGAAAGCAGTACTTCCCTAACCAAGCGGCGCTGCGCGCCGCCCTGCGAATCCCTACCCCCCCCGCCCGCCCCAAAGCCCCGCTGCCGGCGGCCACCAACGTGGTGCTGCTGCTGCTGGAAAGCTTCGCCTCCGAATACACGGGCGTTGAGAACGGTGGCCAGGGCGGCTATACGCCGTTTTTCGACTCGCTGGCCACGGCGCCGGGCAGCGTACTGCTGCGCGAGAACTACGCCAACGGCCGCCGCTCCATTGAGGCGCTGCCGGCCGTGCTCGCGGGCCTGCCCTCGCTGCTGGACACGCCCTTCATCACCTCGCCTTTCCAAACCAACGAGCTGCACGGGCTGGCCGAAACCCTGGGCCGGCGCGGCTACGCCACGGCCATCTACCACGGCGGCGCCAACGGCACGATGGGCTTCGATATGTTCAGCGGCCTGGCCGGCGTGCAACGCTACTATGGCCTGAACGAATATCCCGGTGGGGCCGGCTCGCCGGACTACGATGGCCACTGGGGCATCTTCGATGAGCCTTATCTGCAATACTTTAACCAGCAACTAAGCCGGACCAAAGAGCCGTTTTTCGCCACGGTCTTCACGCTCAGCTCCCACGAGCCGTTTGCCCTGCCCCGGCAGTACGCCGGGCGTTTCCCCAAGGGCACGCTGCCCATTCACCCCACCATCGCCTACGCCGATTTGGCTTTGCGGCGCTTTTTCCAGGCCGCCCGCCGGCAGCCGTGGTTCGGCCACACGCTGTTCGTGCTCACCGCCGACCACACGTCGCAATCCGACCATCCCGACTACCAAAATCCGCTCGGCGCCCAGAAAACGCCCCTGCTGCTGCTGGCCCCCGGCCGAACCTTGCCGCCCCTGACCGACCCGCGCCGCATCAGCCAGCAGGCCGACGTGCCGGCCACGGTGCTGGACCTGCTGCTGGGCCCGCCAGCCGGCCGCGCGGCCGGGCTGCCCTTCGGTGCGTCGGTGTTCGGGCCGGGGCCGGGCCGGGCACTGTTTCGCAGCGGCGAATCTTACTTTCTGGTGCACCCCGACTTCGTGACCGAGCTGACGGCCGATAACGTGGTGCGCCTCTATCCCTACCGCACCCATTTCATGCCCCACGAGCCGCTGGCCAACCCCGACCCCGCCAAGCTGCGGCAGTACGGCGACGAGCTGCGGGCCTGCGTGCAGCTGTATGTAAATGGACTGGTTGATAATAAGTTATACAAATAATGTAGCGTGAACTCTGCGAGTCCGCGTGGAGGCGGCGTTATTCCGGTGTCGTTCGGGTGTCGTTCCCGCGCGGACTCGCAGCGTCCACGCTACGCCCCAAACGGCGGGATTTCCGCCAGCCGCTCGTTCGTCCCGGCCTCGAAATCAACCCGCCAGCAATAGTGCGTCAGCCCATTGGTAAGTAGCAGCAGCGGCGCGCCCACGGTCTGGTTATACGTGGCGGCCTGCCGCACCACGGCGGCGTCAATCTTCACCGCCGGAGCCTTGCACTCGACCAGCAGCAGCGGCTGTCCTGCCGCGTTCATAGCCAGCAAATCGGTACGCTTGAGGCGCTGATTGTAGCGCAGGCCGCGCTCTAGCACCAGCAGGCCGCGCGGGTAGCCGCGGTGCGAAATCAAGTAGTGCACCACGTGCTGGCGCACCCACTCTTCAGGCGTGAGCACGACGTGCTTGCGGCGCAGCGCGTCCCAAATCAGGGGCTGGTTCGTGGCCGATTGGCTAAGTTTGGCCTCGAAAGGCGGCAGGTCGAGCAGGGGAAAGTCGGACATGGGACGGGAAAACGCAAAGTAAGCCCCGCAAATTTCGGCTGGTTTCAATTCCCTACCCCCCCTTCCCCGCGCCAACCCCCGCTGGCCCGCCCTCCCATTTCCGGCTAACGTCCACCTCAGCCCGCCTTCCCAACCGCGGCCACCCATTGCTCATTCACTCATTCCCTACCCCATTGAAAACTAAGGCTGATATCGTCGAAAACTGGCTGCCGCGCTACACCGGCGTACCGCTTAAAGAGTTCGGGCAATATATCCTGCTCACCAACTTCATCAACTACGTCACCATGTTTGCCGAGCAGTTCGGCTGCGAGATTCGCGGCCTCGACAAGCCCATGCAAACGGCCACGGCCAACAACATCACCATCGTCAACTTCGGCATGGGCTCGGCGATGGCGGCCACGGTAATGGATTTATTATCAGCTATTAAGCCCAAGGCGGCGCTCTTCCTGGGTAAGTGCGGCGGCCTTAAATCCAAGACTAAGCTCGGCGACCTGATTCTGCCCATCGCCGCCATCCGGGGCGAAGGCACGTCGGATGACTACCTGCCGGCCGAGATTCCGGCCCTACCCTCGTTCCGGTTGCAACGGGCGGTGAGCAGCATGATCAAAAAGCACGAGAAAGACTACTGGACCGGCACGGTGTACACCACCAACCGCCGCGTCTGGGAGCACGACGAGAAATTCAAGGAGTACCTGCGCCAGATTCGGGCGATGGCCGTGGACATGGAGACGGCCACGATTTTTGTGGTCGGCTTCATCAACGAAATTCCCCACGGCGCGCTGCTGCTGGTTTCGGACAACCCGATGACGCCCGAGGGCGTGAAAACCGCCGAGTCGGACTCGAAGATTACCGCCGGCTACGTGCGCACGCATCTGCAAATCGGGATTGATTCGCTCATCGAACTGCAAAACTCCGGTGAGTCGGTCAAGCACATGCGGTTTGAGTAGGGGTAAGCGGCATTTTTGCTTGCCGCTTACTGGAAGAACGTCATGCTGAGCTTGCGAAGCATCTTGCGCGGTTAACTAACTTAATCGTTGCAGAAGCTGATTACTTCCCTTGGCAAGATGCTTCGCTGCGCTCTGCATGACGGTCTTTTTTACCTCACCCACTTTGATGAAACCGCTTTGCCTGCTGCTCAGCACCTTGACTGCCTGCGAGCGGGTGAAAGACGCGGCCAAAGCCACGGTGCACAAAACCGGTGAGGTTGTGGGCAGCTCGGCTACGGTGCTGGCCGATGGCGTGGCCACCGGCGCCGCGCGCGCGGCGGCCCGCGGCGAGTTGAGTGCGGCTTTACGTGGGCGCGGCTTGCAGCTAGGCAAAATCAGCACCGGCCCGGCTGCTGTCCCTACCCCCTCCGCGCCCACCGACCCCGGCCTGTCGGCGCGCCCAACTACCAACCGGCTGACGCTGTACGTCATCTTTAACCAAGTCTTTGCCGATACTATCACGGTCCGGCTCTTCACCTCGGAAAACCTTGAATATGGCCGGCGGCGCGTGTTTTTGCGCGGCCACCGCGACGAGGCCCGGCCCGTAGACGTGGTATTCGACCCGCGCACCGACTTTGAGCTGGGCACGAAGGTCGTGGTTGAGTAATTTTTCGTCATCATCATGACCACCCGAATGCTCTTGAAAACGCTGCTGGCGGCGCTGCTGATATTTGCCCTGCCGGGCGCCGGCCTGCGTGCCCAAACCACGCTGCTCCAAAACGCCGCCAGCCGGCGCGTGCTCAGCCTCAACGGCCGCTGGAACTACATCATCGACCCCTACGAAACCGGCTTTTACAACTACCGGCGCGAGGCCTTCGACCAGTCGCCCTCGGGCAAGGGCGGCTACTACGACAATCAAAAACCCAGCTCCAGGCAGGAACCCGAACTGATTGAGTACGACTTCGACCAGTCGGCGACCCTCACCGTGCCCGGCGACTGGAACTCGCAGGACCCCAAGCTCTTGTACTACGAAGGCAGCATCTGGTACAAGAAAAGTTTTGCCCTGACACCCAAGGCCGGCCGGCGCTATTTTCTGTATTTCGGGGCCATCAACTACGAGGCGCACATTTACCTCAACGGCAAAAAGCTGGGGATGCACCGCGGCGGCTTCACCCCAATTCAGTACGACATCACCGAGCAGCTCAGCCCGAGCGGCGACAACTTCGTCATCGTCAAGGCCGACAACACCCGCCACGCCGAGGCGGTCCCGACCGTCAACACCGACTGGTGGAACTACGGCGGCCTCACCCGCGACGTGTACATTGCCGAAACGCCGGCCACCTACATTGCTGATTATCAGCTGCAACTAGCCAAGAATGACCCTGGCACGCTGGCTGGCTACGTGCAGCTTAGCGGCCCGGCCAAAGCCGGGCAGACCGTGACGCTCAGCATCGCCGAGGCCGGCATTAAGCAGCAGGTGAAGACGGATGGCGAGGGCCGCGCCACGCTGCGCCTGCCGGCGCGTAAGCTCCAGCTGTGGTCGCCCCAGAATCCCAAACGCTACGCTGTGCGCCTGAGCACCAGCGCCGATGCGGCGCAGGACCAAATCGGCTTTCGCACCATTCAGACGCGGGGCCAGGACATTCTGCTCAACGGCAAGTCGGTTTTTCTGCGTGGCATTTCCATGCACGACGAAAATCCGCTCATTCCCGGCCGGGCGCGCGGCGAGGGCGACTTGCGGATGCTGCTCACCTGGGCTAAGGAGCTGGGCTGCAACTACGTGCGCCTGGCCCACTACCCCCACAACGAGCTGATGCTACGGCTGGCCGACGAGATGGGCCTGCTGGTCTGGGCCGAAGTGCCGGTGTATTGGACCATTGCCTGGGAAAACCCCACCACCTACCAGAACGCTGAAAATCAGCTCACTGACCTCATCAGCACGGGAAAAAACCGGGCCAGCGTGGTGGTGTGGTCGGTCGGCAACGAGACGCCGCTTAGCGAGCCGCGGCTGAAGTTTATGACCAGCCTGATTAAAAAAGCCCGCGCCCTGGACGACACGCGCCTGATTGCGGCGGCCCTGGAGCTGCACCGCGAGGGCAACACGGCCATCGTGGACGACCCGCTGGGCGCCGAGCTGGATTTGGCCAGCTTCAACGAGTACGCCGGCTGGTACTGGAACGATAAGCCCAGCGACCTGCCTAACTACACCTTCCGCATCAAGTACGACAAGCCGGTCGTGGTCAGCGAGTTCGGCGGCGACGCGCTGGCCGGCTACCACGGCGACGCCAACACCCGCTGGAGCGAGGAGTACCAGGAAGCGCTGTATCAGCAGCAGCTGCGAATGCTGAGCAAAATCGCGGGCCTGCGCGGCCTGACGCCCTGGATTCTGACCGATTTTCGCGCCACCCGCCGCCAGCACCCCGTCTATCAGCAGGGCTTCAACCGCAAGGGCCTGATTTCGAGCAGCGGCGTGAAGAAAAAGGCGTTTTTCGTGCTTCAGGAATACTACCGCCAGCAGGCGCTGAAGTACGACGGCAAGTGAGCCAGC
>NZ_CAXTEF010000014.1:17229-45608 GCF_964243305.1 uncultured Hymenobacter sp. | reverse complement strand
GCTTCAGGAATACTACCGCCAGCAGGCGCTGAAGTACGACGGCAAGTGAGCCAGCTAAGTGAGCCAGCTAGTAGGCTTAGCGTGGTTTTAGCCGCCGCTTTGTCAGCCGGACGACGGGGCCTGAAATCCCTACCCCCCTCCCGCCCCGCAAAGTCACGGCAGCGGCGCAGCAAGGCCGGCTCCCTTTTTCGGGGCCATCTTGCCGCATGATTTTACGCCTTCTTTCCTTATTGCTATTACTAGCCGGCCCCGCGGCCAGCGCCCAAGTCCCTACCCCCCCTCGCCAGCCGGCCGACCTCGTGGTGTACAACGCTACGGTTTACACCGTCGATTCGGCGTTCAGCAAGGCGCGGGCGTTTGCCGTGCGCGGCGGCCGGTTTGTGGCCGTGGGCAGCTCGGCGGCCATTCGGCAGCGGTTTCAGGGGAAGCGGGAAGTGGATGCGCAAGGGCAGTTTATTTATCCTGGCTTTTATGATGCGCACTGCCATTTCTACGGCTACGCCCTGACCCTGGCGCAGGCCGATTTGGTGGGCGCAACCTCCTGGGCGGCCACGGTGGCGCGGCTCACGGCGCACCGCAAAAGCCACGCCGGCGCGGCCTGGCTCACCGGCCGCGGCTGGGACCAGAACGACTGGCCGGGGAAGCGCTTTCCGAGCAAGGACACCCTGGACCGGCTGTTTCCCACCACGCCGGTCTTCATCGAGCGCGTCGATGGCCACGCCGCGCTGGTCAACCAGAAAGCCCTCGACCTGGCCGGCATCACTGCCCAGACGCCCATCAGCGGCGGCGTGATTGCGCGCGATGCGCAAGGCCGGCTGACGGGCTTGCTGGTGGATAACGCGGTAGGATTAGTAGAAAGCAAGCTGCCGGCCCCTACCCCCCTCGAAACGGAAAAAGCCCTGCTGCAAGCCCAGCGCAACTGCCTGGCCGTGGGCCTGACCAGCCTCGCCGACGCTGGCCTCGACCGCCCGGTGATTGAGCAGCTGGCTGCCCTGCAAGCTCAAAACAAGCTCCGGCTGCGGCTCTACGCCATGATTACGCCCACGCCGGCCAACCTGGACTATTACCTCAAGAAAGGCCCAACCTTCTCCGATAAGCTCACCGTCTGCTCATTCAAGGTGTACGCCGATGGCGCGCTCGGCTCCCGCGGGGCCAGCCTGCTCCAACCCTATTCCGATAAGCCCGGCGAAACTGGCTTTCTGCTGCGCACCGTGGCCGAGTACCGCGCCCTGGCCAAGCGCCTGGCCGCCAGCAAGTTTCAGATGAACACCCACGCCATCGGCGACTCCGCCAACCGGCTCATCCTCAACATCTACGGCGAGGCGCTGGCCGGGCAGCAGGACCGCCGCTGGCGCATCGAGCACGCCCAGGTGGTGAGCCCGGCCGATGTGCCCAAGTTCGGGCAGTTCGGCATCGTGCCCTCGGTGCAGCCCACTCACGCCACCAGCGACATGTACTGGGCCGGCGAGCGGCTCGGCGCCCGGCGCCTGCCCACGGCCTACGCCTTCCGGGCCCTGCAAAAACAGTACGGCCAAGTGGCGCTGGGCACGGACTTTCCGGTCGAAAACATCAACCCTTTCTACACCTTCCACGCCGCCGTGTCCCGGCAGGATGCCCGCGCCTACCCCCCCGGCGGCTTTCAACCCGAAAACGCCCTGTCCCGCGCCGACGCGCTGCGCGGCATGACCACCTGGGCCGCCCACGCCGCCTTCGAGGACCAGCGCAAGGGTCAGATTCGCCCCGGAATGCTGGCCGACTTCATCATCCTCAAAACCGACTTGCTGACCGCATCCCCTGAAAAGCTGCGCAATATTCAGGTGCAACAAACCTGGATTGGTGGCGAACGGGTTTATTTAATCACTAATTAACAACGAGCAGGTGAGCCCCAGCGGGCTAATCCCCTGGCTATGCGAACCGCGCAGCCAGGGGATTGGCCCGCTGGGGTTTTAATAACTCCCTACCCCCTGTTTCTCAGCCAATAGGTAGCCCCGCTGGGGCTGACCGCTTCCCTGCTGACTGTTCACTGCCTCAAAAAATACCGGGCTCATCGGCACTGCCGCCGTAGATGCCGGGCACCGGAATATTGAGCAGGCGCAGGTAAACCGTGAGCTGCCCGCGGTGGTGGATGCTGTGGTTGAGGCCCATGATGCGCAAGGCCGCACCCTTGGGCCGCTCCATGAGCACCTGCTCGCCGCGGCGCAGCTGGAAAGGCTGGGTTAGCTTCTCGTCGTCGCTCTCGCTCAAGGCCTGGCGCAGTTGGGCGCTGTAGTCCTCGAAGCGGGCCAGCAGCTCCTCGCGGGAAGTGGGGGTAGGGCCGGGCTTGGGCGCGTTCTGGTCGAGAAAATCGCGCGAGTCGGCCTGTACGAATAAGGTCTTGAAAGCCAGCAGGTTCACCACGTGCGTGGCTAATTGTACCAGCTTCATGCTCCTGGGGTGGGGCTGGTAGTCGGCCTGCTCGAAGGGCACGCGCTCCAGGACTTTGCGGGTCGTGGCCAGCTCGTGGTCAAGCTCGGCGAGGATGTTGTGCTGAAGAGAAGAGGTGTGCATTCCTTGGAGTTGTGAGTTATGAGGTGTGAGTTGAAAGTGATGCGTTGAAAAGGCGGACCGGCCGCGCGGGCCGGTCCGCCCTTTCGTAGGATAAGCTATTTCCTACCCCCCACCGCGGCCGGCGTGCTCGCTACGGGCGAGGCGGGCGGCGGACCGGGAAACGTGGCGTCCGGCGCGGCCGTCACGGGCTCGCGCAGGGCCTTGCCGCGCAGCTGAAGCAGGAAAAACAGCCCCAGCACGAAGAACACAATCAAGGCCAGGATGCTGTAGCGCATCGAACCCATCACTTGGTTGATGATGCCGAAGACGGCCGTGCCGATGACGATGCTCAGCTTTTCGGTCACGTCGAAAAAGCTGAAAAAAGCCGCCGTATTGGGCGTATTCTCGGGAATAATCTTGGAATAGGTCGAGCGGCTCAGGCTTTGCACGGCGCCCATCGTGAGGCCGATGACGGCGGCCAGGGCGTAGAAGCTCCAGCCGGCCTGCACGAAGTAGCCGGCAATGCAAATCAGCATCCAGATGAACACGGCCCAGCTCAGGGCGCGGGTGTTACCGATGCGCGCGGAGAGTTTGGCAAAGAGCCAGGCCCCCAGAATAGCCACGACTTGCAGCAGCAGAATGGTGATAATCAGGGCCTGGTCGGGCAGGTGCAGCTCGTCGGTGCCGAAGAGCGTGGCCACGTACATCACCGTCTGCACGCCCATATTATACGTGAAATAGGCCAGCAGAAACTTCTTGAGCGTGGGCAGCCCGGCCAGCTGGTCCCAGACCTTGCCCAGCTCCCGGAAGCCATTGAGCAGCCAGCCGTCGGTGCTGGCCGTCGCGCCGGCCGGGCGGCCGGGGTCGGCGGGCAGGGTGCGGAACGGAATCTGGGCGAAGCCCGCCCACCACAGCCCCGTGAGCAGAAACGAGAGCTGCGCCGCCCGCGCCGCCGAAACGCCCACGGCGTCATGAAACTGATTGATAACGAGGCAAATGACCAGCAGAATCACCGAGCCCACGTAGCCCATCGAAAAGCCGCGCGCCGAAAGCGAATCAAACTTTTCCTCGGAGCTGATTTCGGGCAGATAGGAATTATAAAAGACGATGCTGCCCGAAAAGCCGACCGTGGCGGCCACAAAGATGAACGTGGAAAGCGTGAGCGTGGCGGGCGAAAAGAAAAACAGCCCTGCGCACGAGGCCGCCCCCAGGTAGCAAAACACCTGCAAAAACAGCTTCTTGCGCCCCGAAAAGTCGGCCAGCGCCGTCAGAAACGGGCTCACCAGCGCGATGAGCAGAAAGGAAAATGAGATGGCGTAGTTGAGCAGCGACGAACCCGGCACGCGCAGCCCCAGAAACTCAACCGGGCTCTGCCCGCTCTCCGTGGCCGTAATCTGCTTGATGATGCTGGACCAGTAAATCGGGAAGATGCTGCTCGTGATAACGAGCGGATATACCGAGTTGGCCCAGTCGTAGAACGTCCAGCCGCGGGTGATGCGCCGGTCGTCTTTAGGCACGGCGGGGGGGGTAGGGATTTCGGCAGCGGGCGACATGGATGGCGGGGTAATGGGACGGTAATACCGGCCCGCCAAGGTAGCGCGGTTTGCTTAGATGGCAGACAGATGCGGGAAGTTGGCGCGTACCATCCCGGCGTACTCGGCAGAGTCGAGGGCTGCCTGCTCACAAATGGCCTTCGCTTGTAGAATGCGCCGCACCAAGGCTTGCGCTGAGCCACATTTGGCTATTTCACGGACTAAATCAATTGCGGACATTGTTGCAATATTCTTCTCTGCCATCAAATCATGGCTTTCCATGTGCGCGAGGAAAGTCCGCCGCTGTTCGAGCGTCTTCTTGCGATTGAGTCCGCAAAAAGCAATAGTGGCGCGGCCACGAGGAGATTTACGAACGGCTACTGCTACTGCCCGACGAAACCAAATGTGGCCGGCGGGGTCATCTTGTACTGGATGCAGCAGTAATGGCCGCTCCCGCGCTAGGGGGTCGTGATGCGAGTGCGCCCGGCCCGTCGCCTGGTTAGCCAACGGAAAATAGCTGCGCTTGTGCCCCACATTGCACCGCTTGCAAGTAAAGAGCAGGTTAGTCCAGTCATAGGCCAACCAGTAATAGCCGGGCTTTTCCAGTTTGGCGCCCGGCGCTTGCCGGAACCCATTCTTGGGGCGGTAGTGCTCTACATCGCCGTAGCCGACATGTAGTAAATAGGCTTCGCAGTAACAGCACTTTCCTGCCTGGTCGGCGATGAGTTGCTGCTTCACTGTCACGTCGTTATATAGCGTCGCCGACACCTGAAGACGGCGGTTGCGTGGCGCACGGCAAGCGGTCGGGTCCGCATCGTATTGGGCTTCGAGGGCGAGGCGAGCCGCTACAGTGCTCGCTGCTATGAGCAGTGCGGGAGGCACTGCCGCTTTCCGTACCCGAATCATTATTCCGTTGCTAGGTTGGAGAGGTTCGTGCCCAACCGCTCCGCTATTTGCCGTAGTAGTTCGGCTTCTTCCTGCTTAGCTTTAACTCCTGTGCTGCCCATAGGTTGGCCCTCCAATTCTAGCGTGAGGGTTTCTAGTTCCTGCCGCTCTTTGGCTGTCAGCCGGGTCTTGTTGAGCAACTTGGCTTGGCGAGCTAGTTTCTCCTCAGTTTTTACTGAGCGACCAGTTTCGAGATTAAAGAAGCTGCTGGTTAGAATTTGGTCAACGCGCCAGCCACGCACGTCCTCTACATCGGTCACGACCACTGTTTGGTCGCCCTCGCGGCGTAACAGTACCACATTGGCACCTTCGTCGCCGGCCGCCTGCACTACCAGTGGACTGTGAGCGGTAGCAATGAACTGCGTATTAGGAAATATTTTGCTCAATGAAGCCAGCAACTCCCGCTGCCAGCGCGGGTGTAAGTGCAGGTCGATTTCATCAATGAGCACAATGGCCGGCTCAGCCAGCGGATTTTCACTTTCCGGATAACGCACGTAGAGCTTACTAGCTAAGTCAGTAAGCCAGACGACCAAAGTTTGGTAGCCCAAGCTCAAGTCGCGCAGCTTCACCCACGTATCGTGCAGCAGGAATTGCAGGCTTATCTGCGGCTTTTGCGGGGTGCCGGCGGCAATAATTTGCAGCTTCGTGACACCGGGCAATACTTGTATTAACATCTTCTCTACCCGGTCACGGGCCTCGGATAGCTGTTTGCCCTGCTCGCCTGCCAACTTGCTACCATAATCTACATTTAGAAACCATTCTTGCGGGTCGAGCAAGTCGGCGCGGTCATCGAAGAGACTGGCGCAAGTATCGGTAGCCGAAGGAGTTTCACCTATTATTGAGTTGCCAACAGTGCGACCAGCACCATAGCCGTAGCATACCAGCCCTTGCGCTGTCCCGTCCACCAATGAGTATGAGTGGCCGTTTCCCCTAGCATTAAGGTAGGTGAATTGAATATGAGCCATAAACTGGTTTGTTTTGGTGCCATCACGCTCATTATTAAATTTTATAAGACTTTTTTCTCTGCACCCCACATACATCATATAGCTTATGATTTCCCTACCCTTACCCTTGTGGCGCATAGCAGCCCAATTATGACCCCAGTTTTCAAAGTATGATGGAGCGAAAAAAGACATTCCATTGGGAGTTTTTGTAGGAATAGAAACTGTGTTGCTCGGCATTAATGCCGCTAGGGCCTTTAGCACTGTTGTTTTTCCCACGCCATTGTCTCCAAGAATAATTGTCCATTGTGCTGGCTTTCCATCCCCTTCATGGTCTTCAGTAGCGTTCCGAAATTTTTTTCCATCTCTAGTAAAGTATATCGTCTGCTTCTCCCCGAAGCTGCGCACGTTTTCCAGGCTCAGGGAGAGGAAGTAGGCCGGAGGCGGGGTTTGCTTTTTATCAGTCATATCAAACGGCGACAACTCGCCATTACAGAAGCTCAGCGCCACACGCCGCGCGGCAACAAAGGAACGGGGTTTTGGGCTGAGAAGCCGGAGCTAATGAGGACCAACCTAGTCGGGCAGAGCTGGTTTAAGTAGTCTCGCGGTTCCTTACTGGGTTCTTATGTGTTCTTACCTTCGCAGTTGCCCACTCTCTGGTTCTCTACTTGAACCTGGCCGCGCCGTTTTCGCGGCTGCTTTGTTTGCCTACTTCCAATTTATAACGCCTACCCCCTCTTCCTATGCCTACCCTCCAAAAGCCCATTGGCATCTACTTCGAGCACCCCGACTGGTTTAAGCCGCTCTTCGCCGAGCTGGACCGCCGCGGGCTGCCCTATGAAAAAATCGACGCCGCCCATCACCTATTTGACCCGGCTGAGAAAGAGAGCCGCTACAGCCTCGTGGTGAACCGGATGAGTTCGTCGGCTTACCTGCGCGGGCACGGGCAGGGCATTTTTCACACCGCCGGCTTCGCCACCCACCTGGAGCGGCTGGGCGTGCGCATCATCAACGGCTCGGCGGCCACGGCCATTGAGACGAACAAGGCCCGGCAGCTCTCGCTGTTCGAGTCTTTGGGGCTGAAATACCCTAAGTCATTCGTCATCAATCACGCCTCGCGGGCCGTGGACGCGGCCCGGCAGCTGCGCTTCCCGATTGTGGTGAAAGTGAACATCGGCGGCAGCGGGGCAGGCATTATTCGCTTCGACACGCCCGAGGGCTTGCAGGCGGCCGTGGACAACCAGCAGATTGACCTGGGCCTCGACCAGACGGCCCTGGTGCAGGAGTACGTGACGCCTCGTGGCGGTCACATTCACCGCGTCGAGACGCTCAACGGCCGGTTTCTCTACGCCATGAAGGTGTACACCACCGGCGAGAGCTTCAACCTGTGCCCGGCCGAAATCTGCCAGATTCCCGAGGAGCCGGCGGCCGAGTTCTGCCTGACCGAGGCACCTAAGAAAGGCATCCGGGTGGAGGCGTTTACGCCGCCGGCCGAAGTCGTGGCGGCCGTGGAGCGCATCGTGGCCGCCGCTAAGATTGACGTAGGCGGCATTGAGTACCTGATTGACGAGCGCACCGGCGACGTGCTCTTTTACGACGTGAACGCGCTGTCCAACTTCGTGGCTGACGCCGTGCAGGTGGTGGGCTTCGACCCCTATGCCCGCTTCGTGGACTATCTGGAAACGCAGCTGCCGGCCGCGCCGGTGGCGGCTAGCCAGGCGGAGTTGGTCAGCATTTAACCACACAGATGACAATAGAACGTCATGCTGAGCAAAGCGAAGCATCTCTACCGCGTAAGCAATTCAATCGCTGGAAAAGCTGATTACTGCTGCGGTAGAGATGCTTCGCTTTGCTCAGCATGACGTTCTTATAATAAACATGACGTTCTTGTAATTGGCATAAGCGCCTTTTAAGACCTTACTACCATGAAATTCGGTTATTGGATGCCCATTTTCGGGGGCTGGCTGCGCAACGTCGAGGACGAGCAGATGCCGACTGACTGGAGCTACGTCAAGAAATTAGCCCAGCGCAGCGAGGCGCTGGGCTACGACCTCACGCTCATCGCCGAGCTGTATCTGAATGACATCAAGGGCCCGGAAGCGCCGGCGCTCGAAGCCTGGAGCACGGCTGCCGCGCTGGCCGCCGTCACCGAGCAGCTCGAAATCATGGTGGCCGTGCGGCCCACGTTTCACCAGCCGGCGCTGCTGGCCAAGCAGGCGGCTAACATCGACTTGATTGCGCCCGGCCGGCTCTCGCTCAACGTGGTGTCGTCGTGGTGGCGCGACGAGGCCAGCAAGTACGGCCTGCACTTCGAGCAGCACGACGACCGCTACGCCCGTACCCGCGAGTGGCTGGAGGTGGTGACTAACGTCTGGCGGCAGGACCACTTCAGCTACGCCGGTAAATACTATCAGGTGGAGGATAATCTGCTTCAGCCCAAGCCGGCGCAGGCGCCGTTTCTGTACGCCGGCGGCGAGTCGGAAGCGGCCAAGGACCTGATTTCCACGCAGTGCGACGGCTACGTGATGCACGGCGACTCGCCCGAGCAAATCGGGGCCCGCATTGCCGACATGCGCCGCCGCCGCGAGCAGAAAGGCCTGCCGCCCATGAAGTTCGGCGTGGCCGGCTACACGATAGTGCGCGACACGGACCAGGAGGTGAAAAAGGAGTTGGACCGCATCACCAACGTGCAGGCCTCGGCTTCGGGCTACGCCAATTACCAGCAGTGGCTGGCCGGCACGCAGCTGGAGCAGCAGGTTTCCCTGCAAGACTACTCGGTCTCGAACCGCGGCCTGCGCACGGGCCTGACCGGCACGCCCGCCCAGCTCCAGGACCGTATCGCGGCGTTCGAGGGGGTAGGGGTTGATTTTTTCCTGCTCCAAGCCAGCCCGCAGCTGGAGGAAATGGAGCGGTTCTCCGAGGCCGTTATTCAGGTGCTGGCCTGATTGGATTGGCAGTGGTAGAAAATAAAAAGTCCGTTTGCAAGCTGCAAACGGACTTTTTGCTGAGGGGATGGGATTCGAACCCACGATGAGCTTTTGACCCATACACACTTTCCAGGCGTGCTCCTTCGACCACTCGGACACCCCTCAGGGTAGCGGGTTAGGCCTGCAAAGTTAGGCGGTAAAAGTTGAGAGTTAAAATTTCATTTCGGTCATCCTGAGCCCAGCGAAGGACCTTGTCACCGCTGAACGACAATTGTACCAACAACTCGTTCTCACATGACAAGGTCCTTCGCTGGGCTCAGGATGACCGATGATGCCCTACCCCCCTCCTACTGCGTAATCTCACCCCGCAAGTCCTGGGTGAGCAAGCTTCTCGTGCGCTCCTCGCTCAGCCCCAGGCCGAGCACGTACATGAGCTTGGTGACGGCGGCCTCGCTGGTGATATCGTCGCCGCCGAGCACGCCGAGGTCGGTGAGCTGGGCGCTGGTTTCGTAGGTGCCCTGCGTGACGCGGCCTTCCTCGCACTGGCTCACGTTGAGCAGGTGAATGCCGCGGGCGCGGGCCGCTTGCAGGCATCTCAGAAACCAGGACGCGGTGGGCGCGTTGCCCGAGCCGTAGGTTTCGAGCACCGCCCCGCGCAGGCCCTCAACGCCCAGAATGGCCTCGACCACGGCCTGCGACAGGCCCGGAAACAGGCGCAGCACGGCCACTTTTTCTTCGAGCCGGGTGTGCACTTTGAGCGGCGCGGCGGGCAGCAGGCGGATGCTTTTATCGCTGAACTCCAGGCTGATGCCGGCGCGGGCCAGGGGTGGGTAATTCTCACTTTTGAAGGCAGCAAACTGCTGGCTCTCGACCTTTTTAGCCCGCGTTCCTCGAATCAGCACGTCGTTGAAAAACACCCCGACTTCGGGCACGCGCACGGTGTGGGCGCGCGGGTGGCGGGCAGCCGCGATTTCGAGGGCCGTGATGAGGTTGCGCTGGGCATCGGAGCGGGAGCGGCCCACCGGCACCTGCGCGCCGGTGAAGATGACGGGCTTGCCCAGATGCTCCAGCACGTAGCTCAGCGCGGCGGCCGAATACGCCATCGTGTCGGTGCCGTGCAAAATCACAAAGCCATCAAAATCAGCGTAGTGCTGGCCGATGAGCGCAGCCAGCCGCAGCCAGTCCTGGGGTGTGACGTTACTGGAGTCAATCGGCTCGGGCCAGCTCAGCAGCGAGAGGCGCAGGCCCAGGCGGGCCAGCTCCGGCATCTTGCGGTCGAGGCGCCCGAACTGCATCGGCACCAGCTCGCCGGTGCGGCTGACGGCCATGCCCACGGTGCCGCCGGTGTAGATGATGAGCACAGCCGGGTCGGCGGCGGTGCCGGGGGTAGGCAGCGGCAGTAGCGGCAGGTCGGTAGCGGGAGTGGGGGTAGGCATGGGCGCAAAGAAACGGTGCGGTAGGGTGCGGGGCTCGCCCCCGCCCGCCGCGTGAACATCCGCTGTTGGAATACTAATCTATTGGCGCGGACGCCGGGCGGGGGCAAGCCCCGCACCCTACAGGCTAAACAGCGCCGCCGCGTTGGCCGTGGTGGCGGCGGCCACCGCGGCGGGGTCCTGGCCGAGCAGTTCGGCCACGCGGTGCAGCACCAGGGGCAGGTAGGCGGGCTCGTTGCGCCGGCCGCGGTAGGGCACGGGCGCCAGGTAGGGGCAGTCGGTTTCGAGCAGCAGGTGCTCTAGGCCGATGTTTGGCAGCACTTTATCCAAGCCGCCGTTTTTGAAGGTCACGACCCCGCCGATGCCGAGCTTGAAGCCCAGGGCAATGGCTTGCTCGGCTTCGGCCAGCGAACCGGAAAAGCAGTGAAACACGCCCCGCAGCGTGCCGTCCTGCGCTTCCTGAACCAAAGCGGCGGTTTCGGCAAAAGCGTTGCGGGTGTGCAGCACGATGGGCTGGCGGTGATGCCTGGCCAACTCCAGTTGAATGCGCAGCGCCTGCTGCTGCTCGGCGAGCATTGATTTATCCCAGTATAAATCAATGCCGCACTCGCCGATGCCCACGAACGGCCGGCGGCTGAGCCAGCTTTCCACCTCGTAGAGCTGCTGCTCGAAGTCTTTGGTCACCGAGCACGGGTGCAAGCCCATCATAGCGTGGCAGTTGGTGGGGGCCTGTGCCTCCAGGGCCAGCATGGGCTCGATGCTGGTGTGGTCGATGTTGGGCAGCAGGATGGTGCGCACGCCCGCGGCCGTCGCGCGCGCCAGGGCTTCGGCGCGGTCGGCCTCAAATTGGGTCGAGTAGAGGTGGGCGTGAGAGTCAGTTAGCTGCACGTTAAATCAGTGAACAATTAGCAGTGAGTAGTTATCAATTGACTATCAATGAAAAGGCCTACCGAGCAGTCATAACGGGTAATAACTGTTAACTGCTCACTATTAACTGCTAATTGTATTGCCGCCCTTTCCACTCCACGCCGCGCACCAGCAGGCGGCTTGGGGGCAGGGTCACGACCATCAGCAGGGTGTATAGCTCGAAGGCGGGCAGCAGGTGCCACGGCGCCGGCCGGCCGGCGCGGCGGAAGCAGGCGGCCACCAGGGCACCCTGCACCAGCAGTTTCAGCGCCCAGGCCAGCAGCGCCGCGCCCGGCCCGGCAACTAACGCCAGTCCCAGCAACGCCACCCACACGCTGCTGAAGCCCACCACGCCCAGCTTCGGCCGCCAGGGCAGCGCCTCGACTCCCCGCAGCCAGCGGCGGCGCTGCCGCAACAGCGCCGCCCAGCCCCGGATGGGTAAGGAAACGGCCAGTACCTCGGGCCCGAACACGTGGCGGTAGCCGAAGCCCCGCGCCAGTACGGCCCGAAACAAGGTGTAATCTTCGATAATGGAGAAAGGCAGCGCCTCGTAGCCGCCGGTGGCGGCGTAGGCCGCGCGGGTCACGAGCATGTTGTTGCCCATCGCCGTGACCGCGTGGCCGGCCTCGGTGGCCACCTGCGCCAGGCCCAGCGAAAACAGCCAGTCCAGGCCCTGCAAGCGGTCGAGCAGGCGTGGCCCCTCCACGAGGGTGATGCCCGTGACCGTGCCCACGCCCGGCGCGGCGTGGGCCAGTAGCCCTTGCAGCCAGGTGGGCGGCACGGCAATGTCGGCGTCGGTGATGAAGAAGTAGTCGGTGGTGGCGGCCCGCGCTAAGTGGGCCAGCACGTTGGCTTTGCCGCGGGCCTGGCCCAGGGTCTGGCTGATGGAAAGTACCGCAAACCGGCCCTCGTAGCCGCGCATGGCCGCCTCGGCCACGGCGCGGGTGCCGTCGGTGCTGGCATCGTCGCCAACGAAAATCTCCACGTTTTCCGGCGGGTAGTGCAGCGCGCGCAGCGCGGCCAGGCAGCGCGGCAGGGCCTGCTCCTCGTTGCGGGCCGCCACCAGAATGCTCACCCGCGGCAGCGACTGGGGCAGCGGCACCGGCGGCACGCCCGCCCCGCCCCGCCCCGCCAGGCGCGCCGCAAATCCCAGCACAGCCAGCAGCCAGCCGGCCAGATAGATACCAAAAAACACCATACCTGTGCTAAAATCAACGCGGCGGCTTCCCTACCCCCCCGCCCACTCCCCAACGTGGCCGCGGGCCGCGGCCGGTGGGCGCCAGACCCGGCGCTGCCACCCGCCCGAACGACTTACCGGCAATGCCCCACAGCGCCCAACCAACTGCCGCGCCGCCGTCATAACTAATGATTTCGCCTAAAGTTGAGTTTGAGCGGCGAAACCAGCGCCGTTCAGCTGGCTTACAGCGCTTGGAAGGCGTAACCGGCGGCGGCGAAGTGGGCCAGCAGGCGCGGCAGCACGAAGCGCAGGTTGCGGGCAGCCTTGTGGCTGTCGTGAAACACGAGAATGTCGCCGGGCCGGGTGGCGGCCAGCGCCAGGCGTAGGCAGGTTTCGGGCGCTAAATCAGGGTCGTAGTCGCGGGTGAGCACCGACCACATCACCACCCGGTAATCGGGGTGCAGGGCCGCCAGCAGCGGCCAGCTCAGCCGGCCGTAGGGTGGGCGGAACAAGGGCTTTTCGCCGGCGGGCAGCAGGGGCGCCAGCGCCTGCTGCCCGCCGGCCACATCAGCCAGGTAAGCGGCGCGGCCCGTGGCCCAGGCGCTGCGGTGGTGCTGGGTGTGGTTGCCGAGGCGGTGGCCAGCGGCCAGCGCCTGCCGGGCCAGGTGGGGGTAGCGCGCCACGTTCTCCCCCACACAGAAAAACGTGGCCCGCGCCCCGTGTGCGGCCAGCTGCGCCAGCACCCAGGGCGTCTGCTCCGGAATGGGCCCGTCGTCGAACGTGAGATATATAATGGGTTGGCCAGTGGCTGACCGGGCGGGGGCCGTCCACTCGGTGCCGGGCAGCAGCGGGCGCAGCAGCCGGGGCGGGCGAGTCAGGAGCCAGTCGGCAAGGCGCATTCTTTTGAGTCAGGAGTCAGGAGTCAGGAGTCAGGAGTCAAAGGAACGTCATGCTGAGCTTGTCGAAGCATCTCGCTCGCAGCACTAATCGATGGAAAGCAACCGATTGAATTACTTATCCGGGCGAGATGCTTCGACAAGCTCAGCATGACTGCTTCCTAACTCATAACTCACACTATGCGCATCACCGGGGGCAGGTCGGTGCCGGGCGGCGGGCCCAGCAGCCGGGCCAGCGTGGTGAGGAAGTGGGTAGGCGTGTCGGGCCGGCCGCCGGCGGGGCCGCGGCCGTAGTGGCGGCGGTGCTCACCCTGCCACTCGCAGACCGCCGTGGGCGGGCCTTGTCCATCAGCGAGGGCCAGCGTGGCTTCGAGGGTGAAGTAGCGAGGCAGCAGCTCTTCGCTGTCCTCCTCTTCCGCCTCCTCCTGGTCATCGCTGAGCGCCGCGCCGGGGGGGTTGGGGCCGGCGGGGGGGGTAGGAATTGGGTCGGTTTCGTAGACCAGGGCGGCGCAATAGGCTTCGGTGGTAGCCTGGGGGGTAGGGAGCAGCAGCAGGGCCGTGGCGCGGCCGGCCACTTCATGCCAATGCAGGCGCAGACCGCGGGCCACCACGCGCTCGGCCGCGGGCACGGTTTCGCCGGCTTTGTCCCAGAGAAAGTGCAGCAGCTCGCGGGCCAGCTGCGGGTCGCTCAGCTCGCGGCGCACCGCCTCGGGGCGGCGCCAGGCCAGCTGCGGCAGCAGGTGGTGGGTGAAGTTGTAGGGGTGGGCGCGGGCCATGAGCGCTTCGCTTAATTAAAAAATGAGGAATTAAGAATGAGGAATGAGGAATGAGGAATTACTTGTTTCAGGGTGTGGCTCAGCCGGGACATCGGGTATCTGTTCTGCCGTTGGATGCTGGTTATCAGTAATGAGTACACTTGCCGCGCAAAGCGCAAGATGGCCAGCGGCACCAAAAGTAGACCCTGCTCCTCCGCCGTCGGTGATTCCTCACTCCTCATTCCTCATTCTTAATTCCTCATCAAGCGCCAGCGTCAGTGCCTGCCACAGCACCTGCGCGCTGCGCTCCCAGGAGAAGCGGGACAGGTTGGCGGCGCCCTGCTGGCGTAGGCTCGCACGCAGGGCCGGCTCCTGCCAAAGTTGGGTGAGGCCGGCGGCAATATCGGCGGGCGAAAATGGGTCGGTGAGCACCGCGCCAGCCGGGCCGGCCACCTCAGGCATACTCGACACGCCGGCCGTGAGCACCGGGCAGCCGCTGGCCTGCGCCTCGACAATAGGCAAGCCAAATCCTTCAAAATAAGGTACGTAGACCGTGGCCAGCGCCGCCCGGTAGAGAGCAGTCAGCGCCGCATCGGCCACGCGGCCGGTGAAGCGCACGGCCTCGCGGCCGTGGGTCATCTGCTGGTAGGCCGCGAAAATCGGGCCCGCCCGCCAGGCCTCGCGCCCCACGATGAGCAGCTGCACCCCGGCCGCCGACGGGCCCTGCGCCTGCTTGAACAGGGCGAAGGCGCGCAGCAGGTTTGCCAGGTTTTTGCGCGGCTGCAAGGCCCCCACAAACAAAAAATACGGCTGCCCGCCGGCAAACTGCTGCCGGGTAGCGGCCTGCTCCGCCTCCAACGTCAACGGGGCGGGCGGCCGGGGCTGGAAGATGGCCGCCGGCGCATTGTAGGCCACGCTGATGCGCTCGGCAGCCAGGCCGTAGGTCTGGCTGATATCCTGCTTCGTGGCCTCCGACACAGCCACCACCCGCGCCGAGGCGCGGGCAAAGCGCGGCACGAAATACTGGTAGTAGCGGCGCGCGAGCCAGCCCACATCGAGCGGATAATGCTCGAACGCCAAATCGTGGAGCACCGTGACGCGCGGCACATTGGTATTGAGCGTGGTAAAGCCGTCCGGGCTCAAGAAGGCGGCCGGGCGGTGGCGCCGCAGCCAGGCCGCCACGGCGCCCTCAAACCAGGCCACGAACAAGACCGGGTGCCGGGCGGGCGGACGCAGCACGTGCGGCACCACGTTAGGGGCATACACGTAGCGCGGGTCGTAGGGCCGGTCGAAGAGGAAGTGAAACGTGACGTCGGGGTGCTGGCGCACCAGCTGCTGCAACACTTCGTGGCTGAAGCGGCCGAGGCCTTCGAGCCGGTCGCCGGGCAGCAGAAAGCGGGTGTTGACGGCGATTATCAAGTTAGGAGGTCGGAGGTAAAAGAAGGGGAAATGTAGCGACGTGTTCTTGCGGCTTCTGGCGTTGGCGCCATCGGGGGGGGGGTAGGGAATCCGGGGCGGGCCTCCGTTCAGCAGCAGGACAACCCCTAGCTCGACCAGTACAGCCAGCTGGTGGCCGGGCCTGGTTTTCGAGCAGCCGCCAACCGGGCTTGGCCAGCAGGCTGAGCACCCTGACCAGGCTGGGGCGGCCAACGAAACAGGAAAAGCCGGCGGGACGCGCCCTACAAAAGCAAGGTGGCCCCAAAGCTAGGCCGCCGGCCGCCGCGGGCGCTAAAACGGCGGGGCGGGCGTTTCAGCGCCGGGCCTTAGCGCCGGGCTGCCGGCGGGGGGTAGGGTTCGATACGGTCCGGTTATCTTTGCCAGGCCGCTGGGCGGGTCTTAGCAAGACGGCGCCAGACTAGCTTCTCTTCGTTTTTATGCCTTCGTCTACTCCGTTTTCGCTGCTCAGCCTCGGCCCCATTATCAACCGCTGGAAATATTTGGTGGGCGCCGCCCTGGCCCTGGCCCTGGTCGGGAGCCTGGTGGTGGCCCTGCTGCTGCCCAACATCTACCAGTCGACGGCCGTCTTCTACCCCACCAACCTGCAAAGCGCCGACCCCGACCGCCTGGTGGAGGGCAGCAAGCTGGAAATCAGCACCAAAGGCGAAGACCTGGACCGCATCATCACCATTGGCACCTCGCAGCTGGTGGCCGAGCTGATAATCAAGCGCTTTGATTTATTCCGGCACTACCAGGCCGGCACGCCCGGCGACGACAAGGCGGAGAACTACGTGCTCTACGAGTTTAACGCCAACCTCGACATCGTGCACAACGACCGCGACGCCATCGAGCTGACCTTCCGCGACCCCAACAAGCGGCTGGCTGCCCGCGTGGCCAACGCGATGGTCGAGGTCATCGACTCGCTCAACCAGCAGCTCACGCTCGAAAACCGCCGCCAGATTCTGACGCTCTACAAGCAGCGCTATGATTATTTCACCAAAACCTACGAGCAGAGCCGCCAGCAGCTCGTGGCCGCGCGCCGCCGCTACGGCATCTTCGGCCTCAGCGAGTTTCAGGGCCGCTACCTGGCCCAGGCCGTGATTGAGGCCGAAGCCAACCTGCGCCGGGCCGAGGCCGGCAATGGCAACGTGGCCGCCGCCCGCCGCGCCGTGCAGGGCCTCACCCGCGCCGACGGCGGCAACCTCATCAACCTCGAA
Organism: uncultured Hymenobacter sp.; assembly: GCF_964243305.1. GTDB lineage: Bacteria > Bacteroidota > Bacteroidia > Cytophagales > Hymenobacteraceae > Hymenobacter. Next base: position 28,916 of record NZ_CAXTEF010000014.1, on the reverse strand, counting down.
AGCTACACCGCCGGCAACGACTCGGTGACCATGTTCGTCGCCCGCGTGGCTGATTTGCAAACCCGGCTCACCGCCGCCCGCAGCGCTTACGAAATCGCCGATTTGGCGCTCAAGAGCCGCATTTCTTCGCTCTATAAAGTGCAGCAGGCCTACCCCGCCACCCGCAAAATCAAGCCCGTGCGCTGGCTGATTGTGGCCGGCTCGGTGTTCCTAACGTTTGCTTTATCCCTGATTGTCATTACGTTGCTGGAGCTGTACCGGCGCGTGGCGCGGCCGGCGGGCGAGCGAGTGCTGGCGTAGCCGTTGGCGCGGGGCTCCGCCCCGTGCCGTCTGGTATCCGGCCTCCGGCCGGCAAAACGATACTAGCTAAAACGATGGCGCCGATCGGCTTCGCAACGCCCGTCCGCTTAACCAGCGCGCCATGCAGCCAATTCCTCCCCTACCCCCTCATTATGGCCGCACTGCTTGGCGTAGCGTAGCGGCGCGACCCGGCCGGAAGCCGGGCAGCAGGCGGCACGGGGCCAAGCCCCGCGCCATCGTGTCAACTGATAACTGTTAATTGCTCACTGCTCACCGATGATACACCTCGCCCGCCTACGCCCCCAGGACAACCTGCAATGGAGCTTCGTGGCCTTCATCGGGGTGCTGCTGGCCAGCGGGGCGGCGGCTCTGGTGCTGGAACAGCCGGCGGCGCTGCTGCCGGCGCTGGCCTTCGTGGGGGCGCTGGTGTGCGTGCTGCAATGGCGCTGGCTCTATTATCTGCTGTTTGTGCTGCTGCCTTTTTCGCGCGAAGTCAGCCTGCCGGGGGGCCTGAGCATGGATGTGCCCAGCGAGCCGCTGATGCTGGCCCTGACGGCCTGCGTGGGCCTGAGCCTGCTGCTGCGCGGTGGGCAGCCGCTGGGCCGGCGCGAGTTGCTGCACCCGCTGGTCATCATCCTGGCCCTGATGCTGGTCTGGACGGCGGCCGACACGCCCTTTTCGGTCGACACCAAAAAGTCCGTCAAGTACCTGCTGGCCAAGGTCTGGTATTTGACGCCGTTTCTGCTTGGCACCCTGCTGATTATCCGGCGGCCGGCGCAGGTGTGGGGCGTGGTGGCGGCCTACGCAGGCAGCTCGGTGCTGGCCGTGCTCTACGTGCTGCCGCGCCACGCGGCGGCGGGTTTCTCATTTGCGGAAATCAACCACGCGGTGGCGCCTATTTTTCGCAATCACGTCACCTATGCCACGGTGCTGGCCCTGCTGCTGCCCTTCACCTGGTATGGCGCGCAGGCCAGCGGCCGGGGGCTGGGGCGTTGGGCCTGGCGGGGGGGGGTAGGGATTTTGCTGCTGGGCCTGCTTACCTCTTATACCCGCGCCTCGTGGCTGTCGCTGCCGGTGGCCGGCCTCTATTACTATTTCGTGCTGCGGCGGCGCCTCACGGTGCCGCTGCTGCTGGCGGCGGCCCTGAGCTTCGGGGGCCTGGCCCTCTACTTCTCCGAGCCCAGCCGTTTCATGCGCTTCGCCCCGGATTATGAGAAAACCATCTTCAACGGCGACAACTTCGAAAAGCACCTCGCCGCCACCTACAAGCTCGAAGACGTCTCGGGCATGGAGCGCGTCTACCGCTGGGTCGCCGCCTCGCGCATGATTGCCGACCGGCCCATCACCGGCTCCGGGCCGGCCACGTTCTACCCCGAGTACAAGCGCTACACCATCAGTGGCTTTCGCACCTACGTGTCGGACAACCCCGAAAAATCCACAACCCACAACTACTTCCTTTTGCAGCTGGCCGAGCAGGGCCTGCCGGGCTTCCTGCTGTTTTGCCTGCTGCTGAGCGCGGCCCTGCTGCTGGCCGAGCGCCTCTACCACCGCACCCGCGTCGGGGCCCACCGGCAGGTCGTGCTGGCCGCCACGCTCTCGCTGGTCATCATCGTCTTCCACCTGCTGCTCAATGAGCTGCTGGAAGTCGATAAAATCGGCTCCGTATTCTTCGTGTGCCTGGCCCTGCTGATTCGCGCCGAGAGCTGGATTGCGGAGGAAGAACCGGCGTAGGGTGCGGGGCTCGCCCCCGCCCGGCGCTGGCGCCGTCAGGTTCCTACCCCGACGATTTTGTTCAATGTCCGGGCGGGGCGCGCCCCGTACCCTACGGCTTGCGAAAGGCAAAATTGGCCGATTCCAGGCCGTAGCGGGTTAGGTAGGCGTCGAGGTCGGCGCAGGTGTCGAGCTGGCCGCCGGGGGCCGGGGCGTAGCTTTCGTAGCCCAGCTCGCGCAGCAGGGCGGCGGCCTCGCGGTGCGCGGTGTTATGACGGTTGGGCGCCAAATATTCCATTACCACCAGCGGGCGCTGGCGGCGCAAGGTGTCGGCCGCGCCACGAATAACCTTCAGCTCGGCGCCTTCCACATCAATTTTAATGAGCGCTGGGTGCAGTTGCTCGCGCTGCACCACGTCATCGAGCGGCACGGCACTCACCTCCCGCTTTATTGGGGGCGAGGCGGCAAACCATTTCTCGTGGCGAAACTGGTCTACATCCATGCTGCTGAACTCGGTGTAGAGCACCGGAAATTCGAAGAAGCTGATGGTTTCCGCCTGGTCGGAGAGCGCCAGATGGTGGGCCGTGACATTCGCCTGCGCCCGCACGTTGGCCGCCAGCACGGCGTGGGTGCTGCCCGACGCCTCAAAGGCCACTACCCGCCCCGCCGGGCCCACCAGCCGCGAGCCCAACAGCGTGAAATAGCCGAAATGCCCGCCCACGTCCACGAACGTGTCGCCCGGCCCGGCCGCAGCTCTACTTAAACCGGCAGCTCAGAATCGTAATATCATCGGCAAATTGGCCGGCGCTGTTAAACGCCTTGATTCTCCGCAGCAACTCCTGGTGCAGCTTAGGCAGCGGCAGGTAGCGCTGGTGCTGGAGCACGGCCACGATGCCGTCTTCGCCGAACTCCTCGCTGGCGGCGTTGAAGACTTCGGTCAGGCCATCGGTGTAGCTCAGCAGCAGGGCGCGGGGCGGCACGGTCAGCTCGCCCACGCGCAGCAGGGGCAGCTCTTCCATGATGCCGAGCATGACGGTGCCCTCCTTGAGGTACTGAATCCGACCGTGGTCGGGCAAGAGCATCGGGTCGTTGTGGCCGGCATTGACGTAGCGCAGGCGGCGGCGGCGGCGGTCGTAGAGGCCCAGAAAGGCGGTGATGAACTTCTCGCCGCCGGCGTTGCGGAAAATCAGGTGGTTCAGCTCCCGCACGATGAGGGCCAAATCGAGACCCTGCCGCAGCAGTGTGCGCAGCCCGGCCTGGAAGTTCGACATCAGCAGCGAGGCCGGCACGCCCTTGCCGCTCACGTCGGCCACGCAGAACAGAAACTGGTCGGCATCAATCTCAATCACGTCGTAGTAGTCGCCGCCAATGTCGTTGTGGGGCACGTAGCTGGCCTCAACCGCTACCCCCGCATCGTTGGGCAGCGCGCGCGGGAAGAGCATAGCTTGCACTTCCTTGGCAATCTCAATCTCCTTGCGGATGGCGGCGTCGGCCACGCGCTGCCGGCTCAGGCGCCGGTTTTCGACGGCCCCGACCAGGATGTTGGCCAGCGTCTCCAGGAACTTGATGGCCTCGGCGGTGGCGTAATCGGCCAGGGTAGTACCGATAAAGACATAGGCCTGCACCACGCCCTGCTGCCGCACCGGAATCACCGTCTCGAAGCCCTGCCACTCCGGCCCCAGCGGCATATCGGCGACGGCGCAGGTGGCGCCCTGGCACTGCTCGCGCAGGGCCACGGGCAGGGGCAGGCGCCGGAAGTCGGCCATGTTCATGCCGAAGGACACCACGGCCCGGAAGTCGCCCTCCTCCAGCACGTAGAGCACCAGCCGCCGCACGTTGAGCTGACCTAAGAGCGTGAACTGGAATATTTTATAGAGCGCGTCCTCGCTGGAATCCTGGGTAATGGCCTGCGTGATTTCCAGCAGCGCTCCCAGCTCGCGCTCCTTGAGAAAAAGGCGTTTTTCGGCCGTAATGGACATGGGTTTATGAGGATGAATTCAGCTGTAAATAACGTCATAGTAGGAGAACGTCCTGCTGAGCGCAGCCGAAGCATCTCTACCACTGACTAATTCAATCAATTCAATCGTTGGTTCAGCTTGATTACTTTCCCCCGCGAGATGCTTCGCGGGGCTCAGCATGACGTTCTTTTTATTCCCTACCCCCTACCAGCTACCCAACTGGTGTCTTGGGGTCGTAAGCATCACGCAATCCGTTGCCGAGCAAATTAAAGCTGAGCACCAACGCGCTAATGGCCGCTCCCGGCAAAAAGGTAAGCCACAGTCCGGCGCGCGTACCGAGCAGGTCGTAGCCTTCCTTCACCATCAGGCCCCAGCTCGGGGCAGGTGGCTGCACGCCCAGGCCCAGGAAGCTCAGGCCGGCTTCGAGCAAAATGGCGGCGGCGAAGTTGCTGGTGGCCAGCACGATAAGCGGGCCGCGCATGTTGGGCAGCAGGTGCCGGGCAATGAGGCGCGAGGTGGGCAGCCCCAGCACCCGCCCGGCTTCCACGAACGTGGCCGAGCGCAAGCTCAGCATCTGCCCGCGCACCACGCGGGCCACATCGACCCACATGGTCAGGCCCACGGCCACGAAGCTGACCCACACGCCCTTGGAGTCCAGGGCCAGCGAAATAGCGATAACCAGCATGATGCCCGGAATGCTCCACACCACGGTCATCAGGCCCAGCAGCAGCGAATCGAGCCCGCCGCCAAAGTAGCCGGCTACGGCGCCCACGGCCATGCCCAAAAACATAGAAATCAGGACCGCCACGAGGCCGATACCCAGCGAGATGCGCGTGCCCAGCAGCAGGCGGCTCAGCTCGTCGCGGCCGGCTTTGTCGGTGCCGAGCCAGTAGGTGCGGATGGTGAAATTCTGGTTTTCGACCACTTTTTGCAGTTCCGCGGTTGGTCCGGCCCGGCCGGCCAGCTCGGCCAAACTATAGCGGCGGGCGACGCCCGGCACGGCGGCGTGGGCCGCGGCGTAGGGCAGCACCAGCACCGAATCGGTGCCGGGCAGGAAGCGGTAGCCGGCTATGGCTTGCTCGTCAAAGTCGGCGGGGCGGCCATGCAGCCAAGTGGTGAGGAAGTTGGGGGTAGGCTCGCCGGGCGCGACGGGGCGCGGGCGGCGCAGAATCTGGACGCGCAGGCCGGGAGCCGACTTCTGCACTTGCACGAGGCCGCGGTTGGCATCGGGCGAGTTGTCGGGCAGAATCCAGTAGCCGAGCAGGGCCACGAGCGCGCAGAGCCCGATGAAGAGCAGCCCGGCCACGGCGGGCCGGTTTTGGAGCAGCCGGCGCCGCACGAAGTAGCCGGGGGAGCGGGGCGCCGCCGCCGCCACGACCACCGGCGCAGGGTTGGCCGGCGGGGGGGGGGTAGGGAGTTGGAGCGTGGGCACCGCTAGCGGGTGTTGTGCCGCAAGAGGCCTTCCTTCGAGGCCAGGTAGTAGGCGTCGCGGCCGATGGCGCCGAAGGAGGTGGTTTCGTAGGCCAGCTCGGTGTCGGGGTCGGGCCAGAAGCTGCGGATGAGGCCCTGCTCCAGCAGCTCGCGCAGGCCGGCTTCGAGGGCGGGGGCGGGCAGGCCGGTTTTCTGGAGCAAGGTGCGGAAGGGCGTCACGAAATACAGCTCGTCGAGCAGGTCGTAGTGGGCGTCGGTCACGGGGTAGGGAAGCGCGAGGAAGGGGGTTTGGGCAAATGTAAGCCTGACAAGTGATTAAGTTAATTAGCTTAACTGAGCCGCTTAGGTCTACCTTGCTTACTTAATTTCTTTTTGGTGAGACAAAGGCTCTACATGCTTTTTGATGTTATGGAATTCATAATCGTGACGGTTCTGCTTGCACTTGCTGTTGTTGGCACGTTGCTATTTCTATCCTACTGGATTCCAACAAGGGTCGGCTTCTCAAGAACTGGCATCGCGCTTTCTACTATCCTTGCGGCCGGCATTAGCATTATGACGATATGCATCGTATTTGAAGACCAGCTCTTCAGTAAGCGTGATGCTGCAAGTCTGCTAAAGCAACAAGACATTGTGCTAAACGACAACTTTATAATTCTGAAAAACCAGTCAATGTGGGCTCCAGGCGACTATTATCACACATTTACATTGAAAATTTCAGAAAGTGATAAATCCAGAATATCCACATTAATTAGGAGCGCTGCTAATTTTCAAGACAAGGAAATTCCGTCATCCTTGATAACTCAAGTTACAAACCAATATAACGCAGGTAAGCTGACTCAGAATTATGAAACGAAAGATGATTTAGTATGCGAGTTATTTGAGTCTCACGGAGAAGGTTATGCTCCAACTTATGGAATAATACAGATTAATAAAGCTGAGGGCAAACTGGTGTTTAAGGATATAGATGAATAAAAATACTAATCAGCGCACGGCCCGCCCCTTCCACTCGTAGCCGCCGCGCAGCCCGGCCAGGCCCACGCCCAGGGCGTAGGGCCCGTAGGCCAGTTGCAGCAGCGGCACGAGCGCCAGCCAGCGCCGCCGCCCGAAAAAGCCCAGCACCGGCCATAGAAACCACGCATCGGCGCCGAGCTTGACCAACCAGGCCGCGCCGACCCAGGGCCGGAGCGCGGGCCAAAACAACCCGACTAGCAGCCCGGCTCCGAGCGCCACATTGGCCGCCAGCACCAGCACGGCCAGCCGGCGCGGGGCAGCACTTTGGTAGTAGCGCCACTTGCTGGCCCAGCGCACCCGCTGCCGCAGCAAGGCCCGCAGATTGGGGGGCGCGGCGGTGCGCACGATGGCGGCTGGCGCGGCCAGAAAATGCACCGTGCCGGGGAAGGCCGCCTGGATTTTGTGGAGCAGAAACTCATCGTCGCCGCTGGCAATCAGCTCATTGCCGGCGAAGCCGCCCACGGCCTGAAACATGTCGGGCCGGTAGGCCAGGTTGGCGCCGTTGCACATCGTGGGCCGGCCGGCGGCGAGCGTGGCGGCCCCTACCCCCACCAGACCGGCAAACTCCAGCCCGACCAGCTTTTGCAAGAGCGAAGCGGTGCCGGTGAGTTGCACCGGGCCGGAGATGAAGCGGGCATCAGGCTGCCGGCGCAGCAGCGCGGCGTAGGCGGCGAGCCAGCCGGGCCCGACGCGGCAGTCGGCGTCGGTGCAGACCACCCAGGGCGCCCGGGCCAGGGGTAGGGCGGCGGCCAGGGCCGCTTTCTTGCCGGTGGGCTGATTGGGTAGCTGCGCCAGCTGCAAGAGCCGCAGCCGAAACGGACTCGTTTGGGCGGCTTGCCGGATGATAGCCGGCGTGGCGTCGGTCGAGTGGTCGTCGATGACGAGGATTTCGAACTGGGAAGGGGGTAGGGATTGGCCGGTCAGGTCGGCGAGCAGGGCGGGCAGGTTGGGGGCCTCGTTGCGGGCGGCAATGAGGACAGAGAATTTTAAGGAGGAATCAGGAATGAGGAATGAGGAATTGAAGACTAATGCTTCAGCTCTTTCTACTTGCCATTCCTCATTCCTCATTCCTAATTCCTCATTCACGAAGCGCAACCAAACCATCACGGCCGCATACACCACGGCCGGCGCCAGCAGCCCCGCCCCTACCCCCAGCAGCGCGCTCATTGGCGGGCCACCCTCTCGCGCAGCACGCGCAGGCTGGGCAGCAGCAGCAGGCCCGCCGCGCTGGGCAGCGCGATATTGAGCACCCACAAGCTCAGGCTGGCCGAGAGCACCGGCAGCGCCGGCTGGCCCAGCAGGCCAAACAGGTGGGTGGCCGACAGCTCGCGCACGCCCACGTCGGCCAGGGCGTTGAGCGAGGGCACCAGGGATTTGAGGAAGAACGTGCCCGCCACGGCCGCCAGGCCCGGCCCCAGCGGCGCCGTGGTGCCGTAGGCGTGCAGCAACAGCAGAAACTGCCCGCAGAACACGGCGTAGCGTAGGGCCGAAAGGGCCAGCACGGCGTGCAGCGCCCGCGCCGGATAGGTCGGCATCACGGCCAGGAAGCGGCGGAAGCGGCGCAGCGGGCGCACCAGCGTGAGCACGGCCAGCAAAATGCGCGAGCGGTAGAGCGGCAAGAGCACCGCCGCGCCCAGCAGCGCGGCGGCCGAAACCACGCCCAGCCCGGCGGCCGGGTAGCCTCGCAAGTAGAATTTTAGCACGAAAAACAGCAGCCCGCCCGCGCCGGCCAGCACCGTGACCACCAGTTGCGCGTAGCGGCCCAGGAACACGGCCCCGAGCGCATCGAGGCGGCGGGCCGACTTCAGCGCCAGGATGCGGCCGGCGTAGTCGCCCACGCGGTTAGGCGTGGCGAAGCCCAGCGTGAGGCCAATGAGCACGGCCCGCAGGCTGCGCGAGAAGCTGACGGGCTCCAGGTGGCAGGCCAGGCGGTGCCACTTCCAGGCTTCGAGACCCCAGTTGACGGGCACCAGCGCCAGCGCCAGCAGCACCGGCCCGCGGCCCGCGCCGCTGAGCGTGGAGCGCAGCAGCGCCCGCCAGGCGGCGGCCGTGTCGGGCGCGGCAAACACCGAATGGTAGAGCAGGCCCAGCGTGAGCAGCGCGATGAGCACCTTGCCCAGCCGCACCAGGCGCGGCAATGAAAGGCGCGGGGCGGATGCCACCGCGACGGCCGCCGTAGCGGGTCCTACCACCGCTACCGGGGAACCTGGGCTTTGCGCGTAGCTTTGTTTTTGTAGCGGGTGAGCTTTATTTTGTAGAACTTGGGTTTCAGCAGCTCCGCCCCGCTCTTCTTCCCGCTCCTCGTGCCTGCTCCCCGCTTCGTGCGCCCTACCCCCCCCGCCGCCGCCAATGCCAAACCCGCGGCTTCCCTGGAGCTGCTGCCCAAAATCATCATGGGCGTCGACCCCGGCACTCAGATTATGGGTTACGCTCTCATTGAGGTGCGCGGGCAGCGCGTGGACGTGCTGCGCTACGACGTCATTAATCTCAAGCCCTTGGGGACGAACCATGCCGTAAAGCTAAAGCGGATTTTCGACCGGATGCTGGAGCTGATTGACGAATTTCTGCCCGACGAGCTGGCCATCGAGGCGCCGTTTTTTGGCGTAAACGTGCAGAGTATGCTCAAGCTGGGGCGGGCGCAGGGCGTGGCCATCGCGGCGGCCCTCTCGCGCCAGATTCCCTACGTCGAGTACGCCCCCACCAAGGTCAAGCAGTCGGTGACCGGCTCGGGCTCCGCCACCAAAGAGCACGTGGCCCACATGCTGCGCCAGACGCTTTCCCTACCCCCCATTGAAAAGGCCAGTACGTTTCTCGACGCCACCGACGCGCTGGCCGTGGCCCTGTGCCACCACTACCAGAAGGGCAACAACGTGAAGGCCGGCGGCGCGAGCTGGGGCAAGTTTCTGAGCGAAAACCCCGACCGGCTGGCCGCGAGCACGACCGCCAAGAAAGCTTCCGCCAAAAAACCGGCCTGATTAAATAAAATTGACAGTGATAAATTAAAAATGAGGCGAGTAAAGCACGGAAATCAGACAGATGCTCAGCCTTCTCGCACTTTAATCGCCTTATTTTTAATTTATCACTGTCAATTTTTAATTTCCGGCTGAAACAGCAGGGCCTTGACTTCGGGGTAGCGCTCTGTCACCTGCTTGGCCCACGGGAAGGACTGGGGCGAATACGCCTGCGGCACGAGCAGCAGAATCGACTTGCTCTGCATCTCAATCTGAATGGCTACCTGCTCGCGAAACCGGCTGTAGTAGCGAAATAGCTCTTGGTTGGTGGCCGGCGCCGCGCGGCAGTCGCTGGCCATCCACGTCAGGTTGGCCGAGCCCGGAAAGTAGACGGCCAGCGAATCGGGGCGGGGCGGCGTCCACACCCAGACGGCGGTGGTGTCGCCGGCGGCGCGGTAGCTTTTCACCAGCTGCTGCCAGGCGGCGCGGTAGCTGGTAGGGCTGCGGGCCGGCAGCAGGGGCCGCAGCAGCACCTGATTTTCGCGCCGGATGAGGTTGCCTATCTGCTGCCGGAAAGCGCGTCCCTCGTCGGGGGTCGGCGTCACCGTCCAGGTCAGCACCGGAATATCGCCGCGCCGGTTTATTTCCTCGATAGCCGCTACTGGCACCTGCGGCACGCCGCCGGCCGGCACCTCCAGGCTCACCAGCTTGCTGCGGACCGCGGCTGGGCTGGCCCAGGTAATCAGCCGCCGGCTGGCCGGCGCGGCGGGGGCGTGGCCGCCCGCGCCGGCCAGCGCCCCCGCCGCCGCGCCGGCCGCCAGCGGCTGACCGATGCGCAAGGGCCCGTAGCCGGTGTGAGCCCAGATAAATACTTCCGAAATAGCCGTCTGCTCGCGCCACTGCACCAGCAGCACGCCCGCGCTGATAAGCGTGTGCACCACGGCCAGGCTGGCGGCCAGCGCCAGCGAGCCCCGGCCCAGCCCGCGCCCGATAAAGCGGGCCCCGCCTGCCAGCAGGCCATCTACCCCCCGCTTGAGGGCGAAAAGTGGCCGCGAGGCCCACAGCAGCTCGCGCAGGCCATTGAGCAGGCGGTGCTGGGCCATAAGCACTGAAAGCAGCAGAATGGCGGCGTTGATGAGGGCCAGCGTGGCCATGAGCTTGACGTAGGGTCCGCGCAGGCCCTGCACCTGCAAGCTCAGGGCGGCGGCCCCGATGGATATAAAGGCCAGCAGCAGGTTGGGCACGCACAGCAGCCACTCATTCTTGACTTTGCCTTCCTTGGGCGTGGGCAGGTAGGGCACCCGCACGTTGATGATGGTGTAAATCAGGCCCAGCGTGTACACCCACCAGGTGGCGATGCGCAAAAAGCCGCCGGCCAGGTGCAGGCCCGGCTCGTGGGGCTCGCGCAGCCAGCGCTGGGCCTGGTAGCGCACTAGCAGCCCCATAATCGTGACCGGCAGCATGTGCAGGGCAAACTCGGGCAAGGACAGGTGCCAGGGAAACTTGAGCAGCAGCAGCGAGGCGGCCGGCACCACCACGTCGATGAACGCCACCACGCCGGAGAGAAAGTAGAACGGCACCGTGAAGTAGTGCAGCCGCTGGCGCCAGCTGAACTGCCGGAACAGCTTCGGATAGACGTGGAACAGCAGGTCGAAGGTGCCGCGGGCCCACTTGAGCTGCTGCATATAAAAGGCGCCGAGCGTGGAGGGCACCAGCCCGCGGCTCACCACCACCGGCGCGTACACCGACTTCCAGCCCTTGGCGTGCATCCGCATGGCCGTGTGCATGTCCTCGGTGAGGCCCGCCGCGTGTCCGCCGATGGAGTCCAGGGCCGCGCGCCGAAACGTGCAGTTGGCCCCGATGGCCTGCACCGTGTTGTAGGCGTTCATGCCCATCATCAGCGGGCCGTAGAAGTGGTAGGTCTGCTCGGCCGCGCCCAGGGCCACGAGGCTGTCGGCCTGGTTGCCGTAGGCCTGCACCACCTGCACGTAGCCCACGGTGGGGTCGTCGAAGTAAGCTACTACCTGGTCGAGAAAGTCGGGCGTGACTTCGTGGTCGGGGTCGAGCACCACGCACAACTCGCCGGTGGCCTGGCGCAGGGCGTTGTTGATGTTGCCGGCCTTGGCGTTGACCTTGACCTGGCGCGTGACGTGCACCACGCCCAGGCGCTGGCACACGGCGCGCAAGGCCGGGTCGTCGCCCTCGTCGCAGAGGTAGGTGGTGTGGGGGTAGCGCACGGCCACCAGCGCCTCCAGGGTGCGGACAATCATCTCCTGCGGCTCGCCGGGGTAGGCCGTGGTGAGCATGTCCACCGTGCGCAGGGGGG
>NZ_CAXTEF010000014.1:0-17129 GCF_964243305.1 uncultured Hymenobacter sp. | reverse complement strand
TCTTGCCGTGGAAGGTTGGATTTTAAAACTGATTCCGCCTTGGGCCTGCTCATGTCAACTCACTAATAATATATGCTTTCCCGCAAATAGCATACCGCGGAAGCCTACGGAAGGCGGCTGACAACGGATTGGACTGCCGGGTAATGATACCCATATTTTTGGGACCCTTCCCGTTGGCGCTATCTTTACCGGGTGGCCCGACCTTATTTTTAAGCGGCTCTTATTTCGTGATTTAACGTGCACTCACAACAATTTTACCCAAAAGTACCGCCGGGCAGGACTTCGTCTTTGATTGGGCTTATTCGAATCTCCATTTTCGGACGCTGGCTGCTTGGCCTGGGCAGCCTGGGTGGCAGCCTGCTGCTGGCCGGGGGCTGCCAGCCCGGCGCCGACGCCGAACTGGATATGCGCCGGCCCACCCGGCCGGCGCCGGGCGTGGTGCCGGTGCGGGTGGTGCGCCGCGCCGAAGGCGCTTACGAGCTGCAGCGCGGGGGCCGGCCCTACCTGATAAAGGGCGCGGCGGGCGTGCAGCGCCTGAACCTGATTAAGGCCACGGGCGGCAACTCCGTCCGCCTCTACACGGCCAACTACGCCGACGTGCTCATGGACGAGGCCCAGCGCCAGGGCATCACGGTCATGTTCGGGCTGTGGATGAAGCCGCCCTACGAGAAGTTCGACTACTACGACCCCAAGGCCGTGGCCGAGCAGCAGCAGGAAGTATACCGCCACGTCATCCGCTACCGCAACCACCCCGCCCTGCTGATGTGGAACCTGGGCAACGAGCTGGACAACCGCTCCGGTGATTTCAAGGTGTACCAGGTGGTGAACGAGACGGTGCAGATGATTCATCAGCTCGACCCCTACCACCCCGTCACGACTACCGTCACCGACGGCGTCTACGCCATTCCCGCCATCGCCCGCCTCTGCCCCGACCTGGACGTGCTCACGGTCAATATCTTCAACAAGCTGCCCGAGCTGCCCGAGCGGCTGGCCGGGGCCGGCTGGCCGGGGCCCTACATCATCGGCGAGTTCGGGGGGCGCGGCTGGTGGGAAGCGCCACTGACCGGCTGGGACGCGCCCCTAGATGAGAGCAGCTCGGCCAAGGCCGCCTTTATGGCCAAAGGCTACCAGGCGACGGTGGTCAATGACCGTCAGCGCTGCCTCGGCTCCTACATGCTCTACTGGGGCAACCGCTTCGAGCAGACCGACATGTGGCTGAGCATGTTCGGGCACGGTGGCGAGAAAACGCCCCTGGTGGATATGATTCAATACTTGTGGACCGGCCAGCTGGCCGCCAATCGCGCCCCGGACGTGGGCACCATCCGGCTGGCTAGCAAGACTGACACCCAAAACGTGGTGCTGCGCCCAGCCACCAATTATCCCATTGCCATCAGTGCCCGCGACCCCGACGGCGACCCGCTCCGGGTGGAGTGGCGGGTGACCCGCGACGTGGATGAGTTTCATACCCTGCCCCAGAACCGCACCGCTCCCGAAACCATCGCCGGCGCCATCCACTCGGCCCAGGGGCTCCGGGCTCAGGTGCGCACGCCCACCGTCCGCGGCGCCTACCGTCTGCTGGTGGGCGTGTATGACGGGCAGGGCAGCGTCACCAACCATAGCCTGCCCTTCTTTGTGGGCACCCCCGACCACCCTGAAAAAGGGGTTCATATGGCCACCTTCCGGCGCGATTAGCCTTTTGGCGCGTCGGCCGGCGGCAGTCCGCTGCTTTCCCTACCCTCCCCTTCCGCCATGAAGCGCCAGCCCATCCGCTCTACGTCCCTCAAAGCCGTGGGCTACGACCCCGCCACGCTGACGCTGGAGTTGGAGCACCGTAGCGGGCGCATCACGCGCTACGCCAATGTGAGCGAGGCCACTTATCAGGGGCTGCTGGCGGCGCCGAACAAGGCCTTGTTTGTGCAGCAGGTGCTGGGCTAAAGCTTGAGCCGCGCGGCTTTTTGCTGATTCCCTACCCCCCCGTGCAACCCCAAAGCCAGCAGCCCGGTCAGGACCCAAAAGCCCGAAGCACCGGATGGCCTCCGGCCGGCTTGCGGGCTTGCTCACCCTTTAGCTGCCAGCCTCATGCTCCGAACCCGACTCCTTCCCTACCTGCTCAGCCTGCTGCTGCTGCCGGCGCTGCTGGCCTGCGCCGACCATGACGAGGCCCAGCCCAGCATCGGCTACTACGATGCCTACGCGCCGCGCCTGATGGCGCGGGCCACGCTGGAAGCATCGGTGGCCGCGCTCCCGCCCCAGCCCATGCGCCAGACCGGCAAGATTTACGTGCGCGGGCCTTACCTGTTCATCAATGAGCAGTATGAGGGCATCCACGTCATTGATAATCGCAACCCGGCCCTGCCGCACCCGGTGAGCTTTTTGCGCATTCCCGGCAACATCGACCTGGCCGTGAAGGGCAACCTGCTCTACGCCGACAACGGCCCCGACCTGGTAGCCATCGACATCAGCAACCCCGAAGCCGTGAAGGTGAGTGGCCGGGTGCGCGACGCCTTCCGCGAGCTGCCCGCCCCGGCCTGGCAGCCCGTCACCGATGCCGGCCAGCCCGCTAACCGGCCCCTGAACACGGTGGTTGTGGGGTGGCAGAAAGTGCAGGTCGCCTACGATAGGCAGCAGTACGGAGGCTGGGGCTGCTTCGACAGAGGCGGCGTCTTCCTCGCCAACGCCACTTCGCCCAGCCTGGCCGCGGCTTTCTCGGTCGCGCCGGCGGGCGCCACGGGCAAGGCCGGCTCGATGGCCCGGTTTGCGGTGCTGGGCGACAACCTCTATGCCGTAGACGACCAGAGCCTGCGCCTCTTCGACCTGCGCACCCCCGCGCAGCCCATCGCCGGAGCCAAGCTACCCTTGCAGTTTGGCGTCGAAACCATCTTTCCCAAGGACCACTACCTGTTTCTGGGCACCCAGCGCGGCATGTACATTTTTGACGTGGCCCAGCCCCAGGCACCGGCGCAAGTGGCCTATTATCAGCACGTGGTGAGCTGCGACCCCGTGGTGGTGGACGACCGCTACGCCTACGTGACACTGCGCAACGGCCGCGCCTGCGGCGGCGGCCCCAACGAACTCCAGGTGATTGACCTGACCACGCTCAGCCAGCCCAGGCTCGCCCGCTCCTACCCCCTGACCGGTCCGCAAGGCCTGGGAGTGGATGGCAACCGGCTTTTCGTGTGCGACGCCAACGGGCTGAAGGTGTTCGACACCAGCCAGGCGCCCCTGCTCACGCCGCAGCAGTCGTTCCCGGTTAAGGTGGTGGATGTGATTCCTGATGGCGGCACGCTGCTGGCCATCGGGGCCGAGGGCCTTTACTAGTACAGCTACACCGGCGCCACGCTCCAGCCGCTGAGCCTGCTGCCCATCACGCCCCTGCCCTGATGCGGCGCGCTATTTCCCGGCCGAACTGCCACCAGGGCCACGGCGTAAGCCAGTCACTGCTGCTCCTGGCCCTGTCCCTACCCCTGTCCCCGGCTGCCCAAGGGCAGGAGGCGCCCGGCCAGCGCGCGCCGCTGCTGCTGAAAATAACCCCGCAGTATGTGGTAGTAAGCGGCTATTGGCTGGAAGTCGAGCGCAGCTGGCGCCAGCATCCGGGCCAGAGCTTCACCCTCACGCCGCAGCTCTACGCCGGCCCCGCCGGCCACCCGGATGCGGCGACGCCCTACTACCAGTCGGCCTTGACGCCGGAGCGCCGCGTGCGCGGCGCCGGCCTGCAAGCACAGCACCGCATCTACCTGAAGACCGGCCCCGCCGCGACTTATCCGACCGGACTGTATGCCAGCTACGGGGTCAGTTTTCAGCACTTCGCGGTTTCGTACGCGGGGCAAGGCTGGCAGGAAGTGCAAGACCCCAACGGCCTGCCCTACCTCGAACTCCGTCGCAGCCGCCACACCGAAACTACCAGCCGCTACGGCGCGACCGGGCAGGCCGGCTACCAGGTCCCGCTGGGCGCCCGCGTGCTGCTGGATGTGTATGCCGGCCTCGGCTGGCGCACGGGTCAGAGCCGCAGCGAAGCTGGGCCCGTCCGCAGTCAGTACCGCTCCGGCCCCTCCGACTACGGGCACCTGGGGCTCTACTTTCCCGCCGGATTTAAGATTGGGGTAGCGCTGTGAGGGGCCGTAGCATGGACTTGGTAGTCCGCGAACCGAACATCCTGGCAGTTCACTCGCGGGCTATCAAGTCCGCGCTACTGCGCGCCCAGCTCAATCTCACCCCTCAAATACGTCACGGCGTAGCCGCCAATGTCCACCCGCTCGCCGTGCAGGGCGCACCACAGCTCGCCGCCGCGGGCCGAAATCTGGCGGGCCTTGAGCGTAGTTCGGCCCAGCTCTTCGGCCCAGAAGGGGATGAGCGAGCTGTGGGCCGAGCCGGTTACGGGGTCTTCGGGCACGCCCACGCGGGGGCCGAAAAAGCGGGACACGAAATCGGTATCTGCATCGGCGCCGGGCGCCGTGGCGATGATGCCCACGTAGTCGAGGGCCAGCATTTGGGCAAAGTCGGGCTGGATGGCCTGCACTTCGGCTTCGGTGGCAAACACTGCTACCAGGTCGCGCGCGGCCAGCGCCCGCGTGGGCACCGCGCCGCCCAAAGCGGCTTTGAGTTCCGGCGGGGGGGTAGGGAGCGGCTGCGGCGGCCGGCTCGGAAAGTCCAGGGTCAGCCGTCCGTCGGCAGCTTGTCGGCGCACGTGCAGCGGGCCGCTCAGGGTGTGAAAGGTGATGCGCTCACCCCGGAAATCCAGGTGCTGAAACAGCACGTGCGCCGAAGCCAGCGTGGCGTGCCCGCAAAGGTCGATTTCGGCCGTGGGCGTAAACCAGCGCAAATCGAACTCGCCGGGCCGCGCGGCGCTGGGACGGAAGAAAGCCGTTTCGGCCAGGTTATTTTCGGCCGCAATCCGCTGCATCAACTCCGCCGAAATCCACTCACCGGGCGGCAGCGGGCACACCGCGGCGGGGTTGCCCGCAAACGGGCGGCGGGCGAAGGCATCAATCTGGTAGAGGGGCAGGCGCATGTTGAGTTAGGAGTTAGGAGAAATTGAACGTCATGCTGAGCGTAAGCGAAGCATCTTGCCAGGGGAAGTAATTCAATCATTCAGTCACTTGGAGCCGTTCTCAGGTTAGGGTACTGCCTATACAGCAGTTTGGAAACCGCTCCGGATTAGTCAGCAGCCACGCTGCTTTAACTCCGCCAAGCGGACGCCAGAGGAGCATGACGTTCTTCTAACCCAGTTCCCTACCCCCCTCCCCCGGCCTGACCGGAGTGCAAAGATGCGCGGCGCGCAGGCCCGGCTGGCACAACTATTTTTGAGGCCCGTGCAACCGCCCGGCGCGGGTGGCGGTCATGCCGCTACCCGCCTTTTTGCTCGCTTGCCTTTCATGCCGCCTGCCGCGCCTACCGCCGTCTCCGAAACCCTGCTGGCGCGCTGCCGTCGGCACGAGGGAGCGGCGCAGCTTCAGCTCTATAACCAGCTGGCCAGCAGCCTGATGGGCGTGTGCTTGCGCTACTGCCCTTCCCGGGTGGAGGCCGAGGACGCGCTGCAAAATACGTTTGTGAAGATTTTTACCCGTCTCGACCAGTACCGCGGCGACGGTCCGTTTGAGGCCTGGGCCCGGCGCATTGCCGTGCACACGGCCCTGCACGGCACCGAGCAGCACCGGCGGCGCCACGCAGCCACCGCCGGCACCTTCGGCGACCACTCCGAGGAGTTTGCCGCCCGGCTGCCCAGCGCCGAGCCCTCAGCCCTGGACCAGCTGGCCGCCGCCGACCTGCTGGCGCTGCTCCAAACCCTGCCCCCCGGCTACCGCACGGTGCTCAACCTCTACGCCGTGGAGGGCTACGCGCACGCCGAAATCGCGGCGCTGCTGGGCATTTCGGAAGGCACCAGCAAGTCGCAGCTGGCGCGGGCCCGCCACCTGCTGCAGCGGCGCCTGGCCAGCCTGAACGCCTACCCCTGCCACCCCACCGCCGCGTCTTCTCCGCTATGATAGTTATGATATGAGTGACTCTCCCGACAACCCCCATCCGCTCGACGAGGCGCTGCGCCGCCACCTGAGCAGCTACGGCGAAACCCCTAGCCCGCAGGTTTGGGCCAGCGTGCGCGCCCAACTGCCGGGCCAGCCGACGGCCGGGCCAATGCCGCGCTGGCGGCGGCCGGCCCGCCGGCTGAGCTTGCTGCTGGGCCTGCTGCTGGGCCTGCTGCTGAGCCTGGGGGCGGGTGTCTGGCTGTTGACGGACCCGGTGAACCCCCTGGCGCGCCGGCCGGGCCCATTAGCGACTAAGAGGAGCCAACCCACTGATGCCCAGCGCCGCCCACTTCTAGCGACAGCTCAGCCAAATTTAACCGCTGGCTCTAACTCCGGGCAGTCTGACGCTGACTTGGCTACTTCCCTACCCCCTGCTGAGCGCGAAGCCTCACCGGAAGCAGCGCCCGGCGCCCTAACTCACCCGAACAAGCAGCTCCGCGCCGCCAAATCAGCAGCCAAGGCCCCCCTTGGCCAAGCCGGCCTGATGGCCCGCGCCAGGCTCCGGCCGGGCGCACTGGGCCCGCTCACGGCGCCCGGCGACGGCTCAGCTCAGACTGCAAGTCGGGCTGCTCTGAGCACCTTGTCCAAACGCCCTACGCGCCGGCCCGGAAATTCCCCTACCCCCCCAACGCTGCCCGAAGCCGCTGCGTCAGGCAGCGCGGGCCAGCCAGCACCGGAGTCAGACCAGGCCGCTGTGACCGCGCGAACTCTCCGGCCAACAGCGCCCGAAACACCCGGCACCGCCGGGTCCGGGACGCCTAGCCTGGGGCCTGATGATGAGGCTGAGGTAAATGAGGCTGAGCCGCTGCCGACAACACAATCGCCCGCGCAACTGCCCCTCGCGGAGAGGCTGGCCTCCAGGCAGGTAGCAATGCTACAGGCCGGACCGCTGGGCACGCGGCCCGAAGCGTTGGCGCTTCCCCTGGATTCGGCGGGCCCGCCCGCCGCTGCCAAGCGCCGCCGCTGGGCACTGCAAGCGGTGGCCGGCCCCACGCTCAGCTACCGCACCCTGCGCCAGCCCTGGCGCGCGGGCCCGGCCGAGCTGACGCAGCTGGAGCGGCCGGGCCTGGGCTGGGGCGCCCAGGTGCAGCTGCGCCGGGTGCTCAGCGGCCGGTGGGCGCTGGCAGCGGGCCTGGGCTTCCAGCAGTATGCAACCCAGTCGGCACAAGTTGAAAGCTCGTCTAACGTAAGCTACGTAGTCTGGCGGGCCGCCTCAACGGTCGCGCCGCGCCGCGACACCTACAACCTGCTGGTAGCACCGGTGCAGGTGAGCTACGCGCTGGGCAGCTTCGGCCCGCGCTGGCAGGTGGCGGCCGTGGCGGGCATCGAGCCGGGCCGCTACCTGGGCGGGCGCAGCGCTGCCTTTGGCAACGCCAGCGCGCTGGATAATATCTCACCGCCAGCTGCTTCTCCAACCCCCAACGGGATGCCGACCAGCTTCAACTTCGGCCAGCGCACCTACACCGGCGCCGAGACCAGCCCCTACCGCGCCTGGAACCTGGGCCTGAGCCTGGGCCTCGACCTGCGCTACCGGCTGGGGCCGGCTTCGCGCTGGCAGCTGCTGGCACAGCCCACGGTCCGCGGCCTGGTCAGCCCGTTTGCGCAGGCCAATGCTCCTGATTATTCCCGGCGCCCGTTCAGTCTGGGCGGGCTGGCCGGCCTGAGCTGGGACGTGCACTAATAATGGAGGAGTTGAGAATGAGGAATGAAGAATTGTAGCTGAGATAATTCTTCATTCCTCATTCTCAACTCCTCCATTATTAGTGCAGCGCTAAGTCCAGTACTGCACCGGGGCGTGGGGGAAGCGCCGCTGCCACTCGCGCGTAAACCAAGCGCGCATGGCCTTCATCTCGTCGGGCAGATACACGTACTTGGTGCCGCCAAACTTATTGCGCTTCACGGCGCGGGTCGTCTCGTCGAGGTCGAGCTTGGTATTCGGGTACCACTGCAACAGCACATCCTTGGAGCCGGGCGTGAAGCGGTGCGAAATCAGTTCCACGCTCAGGTTGCAGTCAAAATCCAGCGCCGCCTGAATGCGGTCGAGCAGCTCGCCGTAGTGCAGCGGCCAGTCCGGAATGGGCATGATGGGCGCCAGCACCACCCCCACGGGGTAGCCCCCGCCGCCCTCGGCCACGGGCAGCGCCAACTGGCGCATGGCCTGCAAGCGGGCCTCGACCGAAGCCGTGCCCCCCTCCAGCTGCCGGGTCACGGGCTCGGCATTGAGCGAGAAGCGGGCGCGGGTGCGGCCATTATGAGGAGCACCGAGCAAGCTTTCCACGTGGTCGTACTTGCTCACGAAGCGCAACTGGGCGGCCTCGCGCTGCCCGAAGTAGCGCACGGCCTCAGCCAGTGAGCCGGTGAGGTGCTCGATGCCCAGCACATCGGTATAGCAGCTGGCCTCAAAGCTGGTGACGCGGCCGGCCTGCTCGTAAGCCTGGGTGTTCTGGAGCAGCGCGGGCAGGTTGGCGAACACGCGCACCACGGGCGGCCCCGAGAGCGAGCCGGCCAGGTAGCAGTATTGGCAGTGGGCGGGGCAGCCCTCAGCCAGGTTCATCTGCCAGTCGGCCGAGGGGGGGGTAGGCTGGAGGCGCAGGGCGCCGGCGGGGGCCTTCACCACGGCCAGCGTGCTCTTGGCCGTGCGGTAGGTGGCGCGCACGTCGTCGCCCTGCTTGAGGCCGGTCAGGCGGTTGTTCTTCAGAAACTCCACCTCCAAATTCAGGGCCGTGACGCGCTTAAGTATCTGCTGGCCAAACTCCTCATCCAGCGCGTCGGGCGTGAAAAGCACGCGCTTGGGCAGCCAGAGCTTGGCGCCGTGGGTGCGGGGCGCATCGGCCGCCAGCGGGACCGCGGGAGCCGAAAAACTGCCCGGCGCTGGCGCCCCAAACTGGTCGAAGAGCGAGGTTTGGGCCGGGGCGGCGGGGGCATTAAGAACGGGCAAGAGCAGGGTTTCAGTCATGGCCGCTATAACACCGGCAGCGGCGGGATAACTCCCGGGGTGGCGTTTCCGGAGTGAAGTTTTGAAGCTGAAAGTGAGCTGTTTAATCCCAAATTCATTATTAATTTCGGCACCACCTGGCTAGCTCCAAACCAGCCGCCAGCCGCCGCCGTCTTCTGCTCCTCATCGCCTTCAACTAATTCCCTACCCCCTGCCCTGCCTTGCAAGCCGCGGCCCGCAACCCGGCAGCGCGCCGGAGTTCAGTTGCGTAGAAGCCGCTTATGCCCTACCCCCCCGCCGGCCCCGAACCCCTCATCCTCACCCTGGCCCTGGACCCTGAGAGCCAGGCTTTCTTCGACGAGCTGCGCCAGCGGCATTTTCCGCCGCAGCGCAATTTTCTGAGTGCCCACCTCACGCTGTTTCACGCCCTGCCTGGCGCGGCGGAAGCCACCATCAGCGCGTATCTGCAAGCCACGGCCGCCGCCCACGGCCCACTGGCGCTGGCGGTAGCGGGCGTGCAGTTCATGGGCCAGGGCGTGATGTACAAGCTCGAAAGCCCAGACCTGCGCCGCCTGCACAAAACCCTGCAAACCGCCTGGCAAACCGAGTTCGGCTTTGCCCTCTCGGGCCAGGACCGCCAGCCGCTGCACCCGCACATCACGGTGCAAAACAAGGTGACACCCGCCGTAGCCCGCGCCCTGCACGAAGAGTTATCCGCTGGCTTCCAACCATTTACTGCCGGCGGAGTCGCCCTGCGCCTGTGGGCCTACAAGGGCGGGCCGTGGGAGGAGAAAGGCAGCTTTGCGTTTAAACTGTAGAGAAGACCGTCCTGCTGAGCGCGGCGCAGCGGAGTCGAAGCATCTTGGTTGAGGAAGTAATCAATGGAAAAAAGAACGTCATGCTGAGCCCCGCGAAGCATCTCGCTCGCAGCACTAATCCAATCGTTGTTTTCCAGTAATTACTTCCCCTAGCGAGATGTCTCGCAAGCTCGACATGACGGTCTATTAGCT
This sequence comes from uncultured Hymenobacter sp., assembly GCF_964243305.1. Taxonomy (GTDB): domain Bacteria; phylum Bacteroidota; class Bacteroidia; order Cytophagales; family Hymenobacteraceae; genus Hymenobacter. The sequence continues at coordinate 7,164 of NZ_CAXTEF010000014.1, read as the reverse complement.
TAATTACTACCCCCGCGAGATGCTGCGCTACCTCAGCAGGACCGCCTTGTTCATTCCCTACCCCCTCCCAAAAATGAAAGCCCTCCTGCTCATCGACGTGCAAAACGACTTCGTGCCGGGCGGCGCGCTGGCCGTGCCCGGTGGGGCCGATATCATCCCGCTGCTCAACGACTTGCAGCCGCGCTTCGACCTTGTGGTGGCTACCCAGGACTGGCACCCGGCCCAGCACGGCAGCTTTGCCAGCCAGCACCCCGGCCGGGCCGTGTTCAGCCAAACCGAGCTGCACGGCCTGCCCCAAACCTTGTGGCCCGACCACTGCGTGCAGAATACGCCCGGCGCGGCGCTGCACCCGGCCCTGGACCTGGCCCGCGTCGAAGCCATCTTCCGCAAGGGCACCGACCCGGAGATAGATTCCTACAGCGGCTTTTTTGACAATGGCCACCGCAAGAGCACCGGCCTGGCCGACTATCTGCGCGGGCGGGGGATAGGCGAGGTGTACGTGGCCGGGCTGGCGGCCGACTACTGCGTCTACTTTTCGGCCAAAGACGCGCAGGCGGCGGGCTTCGCCACGTTTTTTATTGAGGATGCTACCCGCGCCATTGACGCGGCCGGGCTGGCGGCGGCCCTGGCCGACCTGCGCCGGCAAGGCGCGCACGTGGTGCCGAGCAGCGGCATTCTGAGCCCAGCGCAGTAGGAGGTAGCCGCCAGTACAGCGAATAGCGCAGCAAAACACTATCGTGCGGTACTGATTAGTCAGCTTAAAAAAACACTTCGGTGGTCTGGATGAATTCGTAGATAAGGCCCAGCAGGCCGGCATCGGGAGTGGTGGGGGTTGGCGGCGGCAGGTGGGCCGGGTCGAGGTAGCCGGTCACGCTGCTGAAGCTGAAGCTGGCAGCCACGGGCGCGGCAAAGCCCATGCTCCAGTCGGCGAACAGGCGCCGGGCAATGGGGCCGTCGCTGAGCACAGTCAGGGAGTAGTGGCGCTGGTCGCGGGCAATGCGCCGGTAGATGGCGCGCACGGCGGCTTCCGGCCCTTCGAGCACTTGCAAAAATTGCAGCTGCTGGTAGAGCAGGATGCCGGTGATGTCGCGCTGCTCGTTGCGCTGACGCGAGCCGCGCAGCAGCTCGGCCAGGGTGGCGGCGGACAGCTCGACCGGCGCCGAGCTGCTATAAACCAGGTGATGCAGCGGAAGTCCGGTGGGCGAGAGGTAGTTGTTAGCTATCATGCTCGCAAATATGCAGTTTTTTGCGAGTACCACTACCGCCCTTCTGCCAAGCCTAACCTGTGCCCGGTCAATGCGCCCACGAGCCAGTCCAGCGGCCCCCGGCCCTACCCTCCCCGGCCTAGCCGAGGGGGGGTAGGGCCCGGCCCTGGCAGCCAGCTGGCTCAGCTTTTATACACCGGCTCCTGAGGCCGGGTGCTCACAAACTCGTGCAGCATGTTGAGCAGGTAAGGGCTGGCGGTGGGGGCGTGGTGGCGCAGGCAGGGCCAGTTGCGGGGGTTGAAGTAGCTAGCGGGCAGCGGTTGCAGCGCCTCGGGCCGGTCGGCCACAAACCCCATGTGCCACTCCGGGAAGGTGCGCCGCGCCGCCACGCCGTCGCTGAGCAGCAGCACGTTGTGGTGGCGGGCGTCGGCCTGGATGCGCTCGTACAGCGTCCGCACGGCCGGCGCCGGGCCCTCGAGCACGGCCACAAACTGACTGGCGTGGTAGAGCAGCAGGCCGGTGATGTGGTGGCGCAGATTGTAGGCGCGGGCCTTGTAAAGCAGGTCGACTAACTCACTGTCGGTCAGCTCGACCTGAACAGTACTGCAGAAAACCAAGTGATGTAGAGTTGTTACCATAGTGGGCAGATAGAGTAGATTCGGGGGGCTAATGTAGAGCTTAAATCCGCAGTAGTAAGCATAAAACGGCTCTTGTATCCTGTTTGTACTCTACTAGGTATTTGCATACGTAGCCCCGTTAGCTACCCTTTTCCGGCGCCAGCCGTATCCGACAGCGCTTTCTTCTCGTGTCTTTTTTGTTTTTCGCCATGACTCCTTTTTCTGATTCTGCCAAGCCCGGCGTCGATGTGGTCCTCATCGGGGCCGGTATCATGAGTGCCACGCTGGGCGTGCTGCTCAAAACCCTGGACCCGAATCTGAGCATCGCCATCTACGAGCGCCTCGACCAGGTGGCGGCCGAAAGCTCCGACGCCTGGAACAACGCCGGCACCGGCCACTCGGCCTTCTGCGAGCTGAACTACACGCCCGAGCTGCCCGACGGGCGCATTGAGATAAAAAAGGCCATTGCCATTGCCGAGCAGTTCGAGCAGAGCAAGCAGTTCTGGGCTTTTCTGGTCGAGCAGGGCATTTTGCCCGACCCTGATTTCATTCGGCCCATTCCGCACATGAGCTTCGTGTGGGGCCCCGAAAACGTGGACTACCTGCGCCGACGCCACGCCGCGCTCACGGCCTCGCCGTTGTTTGCGGGCATGGCCTTCACCACCGACCCGCAGCAGCTGGCCCAGTGGATTCCGCTGGTGATGGACGGCCGCGACCCGGCCCAGCCCGTGGCCGCCACGCGCATGGATTTGGGCACGGACGTAAATTTTGGCTCGCTCACGCGCTGCCTGTTTGAGTTCCTGCAACAGCAGCCCGGCGTCGAGTTTCACCTGGCCCACGAAGTCGAAGACTTCCGCCGCAAGAAAGACGGCCGCTGGCGCCTGAAAATCAACAACCTGCACACTACCGAGGTCACCATTCAGCGGGCCCGGTTCGTGTTCATCGGGGCCGGCGGCGGCTCCCTACCCCTGCTCGAAAAGTCGGACATCCCGGAGGCGGCCGGCTTCGGCGGCTTTCCGGTGAGCGGGCAGTGGCTCAAGTGCCGCAACCGCGAAGTCATTGAGCGCCACGACGCCAAGGTCTATGGCAAAGCCAGCGTGGGCTCGCCGCCTATGTCGGTGCCCCACCTCGACACGCGCCAGATTAGCGGGCGCCGCGAGCTGCTGTTCGGGCCCTACGCGGGCTTCAGCACCAAGTTCTTGAAAAAAGGCTCCTACGCCGATTTGTTTAGAAGCATCGAGGTGGGCAACATCCGGCCGCTGCTTTTCGCCGGCGCCCGCAACATTCCGCTCACCCGCTACCTCATCGGGCAGGTGCTGCAAAGCCCCGAAGACCGCATCGCCGCCCTGCGCGAGTACCTGCCCGAAGCCCGCCCCGAGGACTGGGAGCTGGCCACGGCCGGCCAGCGGGTGCAGGTCATCAAGAAAGACAAGAAGGAAGGCGGCGTGCTGGAGTTCGGCACCGAGATGGTGACGGCCGCCGACGGCTCCATCGCCGCCTTGCTCGGCGCCTCACCCGGCGCCTCCACCGCCGTGAGCATCATGCTGAATCTGGTGCAGAAGTGCTTCCCGGAGCAGAGCGCCACGCCGGAGTGGCAGGCCCGGTTCCGGGAGATGATACCCTCGTTTGGGCAAAAGCTGAACGAGCAGCCGGCACTGGTGGAAAGCGTGCGGACCCGCACGAGCCAGGTGCTGGATTTGCAAGCGGAGGTGGGGTAGGAAAACGGCCCCTAAAAGTTCAGCCCCTACCCCTTCTCCGGCGAAGAGGGGGTAGGGGCTGAACTTTTAGGGGCTGGCCACCGCACGACAGCCGTTCCGCTCTACTGCCCATCGGGCTTACGAACCGGAATCTCGCCGCGCTTAATACGCGCCGCGATGCGCTTGCTGGTGCGCTCATAGTCAGCTTGGTCTTTAAAGGCGCCTTCCCGGAACAGAATCGCTTCGGGGCGGGCGGCAGACGGCGGCACGTGCACGTGGCGCACGGGTGAGCCCTCGGGCGCTACCGTCCGCGCAGAATGCGCCACCGGCTGGCCCGGTGCGGCCGGCACAAACTGCCCCAGCTGGGCTACGTGAGGCCGCCCACTGCCTGGATACTGAGGCGTGTCCTTGGAAGTAGGTTGTCGAGAAGTGGCCATGCTAATGAAAACGTCAGGGAGTGAATAATGCCAGGTAACCGGGATTCCGACTCTTATAGCAAGTTAGCACTACGCAACGTGGCGGCCAGCGGCCAGTTCGGGAACCAGGAAAACGTAGAACTCATATACCACGCCGCGGTAGGTAGTCAGGCAGATGTGAAGATAGGGCCGGCGCCCACCACGACCCACTTTGGGCACGATATAGCGGGCGCGCTGAAGGATGCGCGCGATGGTCGTGTGGTCAACGCCGTGGCTGGGGTCGGCGAAGTTTTCCAGCACGTGCTGCGCATACTGGCTTGTCCAGTAGATTTCGTAGCGCTGCCCCTCGTGCGTGATGTTATGGTATTATTGAATTCCATTCGGGTGTTTCCAGGCGGGCAAGCTACGCAAAGGGCGGGCAACCTCTTTACCTTGCGCGCCCTATCTATGAACCCGTTATGGCCAAGAAATACCAGGTTTTTATCAGCTCCACGTTTGAGGACCTTAAAGAGCAGCGCGACGCGGTCGTGAAGGCCGTGCTGCAACTCGGCCACCTGCCCGTGGGCATGGAGATGTTCAACGCCGGCGACCAAACTCAGTGGGAAACCATCAAAAGTTACATCGATAGCTCCGACTACTACCTGGTCGTGCTGGCGCACCGCTACGGCTCGGTAGACGCCAACGGCATCAGCTACACCGAAAAAGAATACGACTACGCTGGGGAACAGGGTATCCCACGTTTGGGCTTCGTAATTGAGAAGGACGCAACATGGCCAGCAGACCAAGTAGAAGCGAAAGCCAAGAAGAAACTTGACGCCTTTAAAAGCAAAGTCGGCAGCACCCGTGTCATTAATTTTTGGAACACGACTGACAAGTTAATTCACCATGTGACATTTTCGTTGAGTCATGAAATTGCTAGAAACCCCCGCACTGGCTGGGTGCGGGCGACTGAAACGCCCAGTGGTTCTCACCTAGCAGCGCTAGCTGGGTCGGCGATACAAGGCACAAGTGACGACTTTTGCTACTATTGGCCCATCATTCATCCTATCGTTAGAGGAATTGCAAAGCCACGTTTTGAGAACCACTTATATGCTGATGCAGTGGAATCAACTTTTAAGGAAATTACTCACCTAATTAAAGAGGCTTATAAACGAGTTTCCGGCGATACCCGAGAACGTGATGGTGATGATTTGATGCGGAAAGCTTTCAGTTGTGAACGAGACAATAACACACATGTTCTTTTGCGCGCTCCTATTTTATATTTAACTGACAGAGACCTCGCAACTGATTCAGGATATAGTGTCCAACTAGGATACATGAACTTATTTGCAGGAGCTGTACGTGGAATTCGCAATCCTAAAGCCCATGCAAACATCGTAATTGATGCAGGTGAAGCTTGGGAAATGATTGTTTTAGGCAGTCACTTAATGCGGATGTGGGACAGAGGACAGCAATATGCCCGCTCACTGAGTGCCTAAGTGATTGACAAGTATAGCCTCCCCCTCTACATGCTCCCCCTTTTCGCCCCCGACGCCCTCCCTACCCCCCTCGCCGCCTACGACCCCGCCCTAAGCCTGCCCGACTTCCCGGCCCACCTCGAAAAGCTGCGGCGCTGGCAGCAGAGCATTGCTTCCGGCTACGTGACGACGCAGAAGGAAGAAGCCTTGCAGGCCGAGTTTCTGAACCTCGTGTTTGGGCAGGCGCTGGGCTATGAGTTTGAGCGGCCGGAGTACCGGCAGCTTTTGTTGGAAAAGAAAACCAGCGTCGATGGCACCAAGCCGGATGGCGCGCTCGGCGAGTTTGCCGCCGACCCCAGGGGAGCGCTGGGCGGGCCGGTGCGGGCCGTGGTCGAGCTGAAGGACGCCCGCACCTCGCTCGATGCCAAGCAGAAGCTCGGCGCCAGGGGCCGGGCCGAAACGCCCGTTGAGCAGGCGTTTTCCTACCCCTCCAAGATGGGCGCAAGCTGCCGCTGGGTCGTGGTGAGCAACTTCGTGGAGCTGCGCCTGTATGCGGCCAACGACCAGACCCGCGCCGAAGTCTTCGACCTGCGCACGCTGCCCGACCAGCCCGCCGCCCTGCGCCGCTTCTTCGCCCTGCTCGACGCCCGCCAACTCCTACCCCCACCCGGCCAGCCCGACGCGCCGCTAGACCTGGCCCTACGCCAGCGCCAGGAGCAGGAAGCCCGCATCAGCAAGGAGTTTTACCGCGACTACCGCGCCGCCCGCCGCGCCCTGCTCGACCACCTGATTGAGCAAAACCCCGCCGAGGCGCCGCTGGATTTGCTTCAGCACACCCAGAAGCTGCTCGACAGGGTCATCTTCGTCTGCTTTTGCGAAGACAAGAACATCATCCCGCGCCTCACCTTCCGGCGCCTGCTCAACAACGTGCGCGACAACGTGTATGACCGGGCCGACGACAAGATTTACCGCAGTGTGCGCGGCCTGTTCGACAGCATCGACCGGGGCAACCCGGCCGCCCACATCAACCGCTTCAACGGCGGCCTTTTCGCCCCGGACGATGCCCTCGATGCGCTCATCATCAAGGACCGCACCCTGGAGCCGGTCATCAGCCTCGAAAAATATGACTTCGCTTCCGAGCTGAACGTCAACATCCTCGGCCACATCTTCGAGCAGAGCCTCGCCGACCTCGAAGCCGAGCGCGCCCGCCTGCTGGGCCAGGCCCCGCCCGATGCCCGCCAGGGCAAACGCAAGCAGGACGGCATCTTCTACACGCCCGACTACATCACCCGCTACATCGTGGGGCAGGCCGTGGGCGGCTGGCTGCGCGAGCGCCGCCAGGAAGCCGGCCTCGACGAGCTGCCCGACCTCACCGACGCCGACCGCGCCAGCGTCCGCGTCAACCAAACCACCAAGCGCCTGGCCATCCCTACCCCCCGCGTGCAGCAGCACCTGGCGGCCTGGGAAGCCTACGGCCAGCGCCTGCGCACGGTGCGCGTGCTCGACCCGGCCTGCGGCTCCGGCGCATTCTTGAATGAGGCATTTGGCTATTTGCTGCGCGAGGGGCAGGCCGTGAACGCCGCCCTGGCCGAGCTGCGCGCCGGCCAGTTTGAGGTCTTCGACCTCGACCGCCACATCCTCCAGCACAACCTCTACGGTGTGGACCTGAACCCCGAATCGGTGCAGATAACCCGCCTCAGCCTCTGGCTCCAAACCGCCAACCCCGGCCGCCCCCTCACCGCCCTCGACCACAGCATCCGCTGCGGCAACTC